>NZ_VJND01000020.1 GCF_007556605.1 Tepidimonas sediminis
GGCGTGGGGCCTGGGGGCGGTGCTGCCCCGGCTGGGGGTGCCCGGGGTGGATGCGCTCCTGGCGCTGTGGCCGCTGCTGGCCTGGGCGGTGACGCTGGTGGCGGTGGCGGGCGTGGCCAACGCGGTCAACATCATCGATGGCTTCAACGGGCTGGCGGCCGCGACGTCGATGCTGATGTTCGCGGCCTTCGGCTATGTGGCCTGGGCGCTGGGGGATGCGTTCATCGTCCAGGTGTGCCTGGCGATGATCGGCGCGCTGGCGGGGTTTTTCGTGTGGAACTACCCGCGCGGGCTGATCTTCCTGGGCGATGGCGGGGCGTATCTGGTGGGCTTTCTGCTGGCCGAGGTGGCGGTGCTGCTGGTGGTGCGGCATCCGCAGCTGTCGCCGTGGTTCTGCCTGCTGGTGTGTGCGTACCCGATCACGGAGACGCTGTTTTCGATCTACCGTCGCTGGCGGCATGCGTGTCACCCCGGGATGCCGGATCGGCTGCACTTGCATTCGCTGATCTGTCGGCGGGTGCTGCGCGGCGCGAGTCGAACGCCCGAGACCAAGATCCGGCGCAACAGTGCGACGTCGCCGTACCTGTGGGGACTGACGGGGGTGGCCGTGCTGCCGGCGGTGTTGGCCTGGCGGCAGCCGTGGGCGATGGTGCTGGGGGTGGCGGGGTTCGTGGCCGTGTACGTGGCGTTGTATTGCGCCATCGTGCGGATGCGCACCCCCAGCTGGCTGCGCCGGCGGTTGGCGTGAGGAAACGGGTAGGATGTTGGACCAGAGATTCAGTTGGAGGATGCGTGTGCGACGTGAGCAGTGGATGCGGCGCCTGACGGCGGCCGGTTGCCTGGCGGCGGGGGTGTGGTCCGCCGCGCTGGCGTGGGCGCAAGGTGGGCCGGTCATGATTGCCCCCCATACTTCGGGCGGCATGTCCATCGGCTTGGGGACTGGTACAGCCCCTGTGGCTGAGACCGGCGGGTCGGCGCCGTCAAGCCCGGCTGCGGGTGTCAATGCCGACGCGGGCGTGCCGCGCATCCGCAACGCGCCGGGGGGCTTGGCGGTCGAAGGGGAGCAGATGACGCAGCCGGGCGTCCAGACCGGAACTGCGGCCGAGGCGGACACGGCGGACGACCGGGGGCGCCGCGGCAGCGAGTTCCAGCGCTTCGTGGCCGAGGCCACGGGGGTGACGCTGCCGCGGTTCGGGGAGCGTTTCTTCAGCGGGCCGACGACGTTCGCGCCGGTGGATCGGGTGCCGGTGCCGGCGGACTATGTGCTGGGGCCGGGTGACGAGCTGTTGATCCGCGCCTGGGGCTCGGTGGACATCGACTACCGCGCCGTGGTGGACCGCACGGGGCTGATCAGCCTGCCGCGCGTGGGCACGGTGCGCGTGGCGGGCCTGAAGGCAGGGGAGGTGGAGAGCTTCCTGCGGCAGCAGGTGGGCCGGGTGTTCCGCAACTTCGAGCTCAACGTCACGCTGGGGCAGCTGCGCAGCATCCAGGTGTACGTGGTGGGACAGGCGCGCCGCCCGGGCAGCTACACGGTCAGCAGCCTGAGCACGTTGATCAACGCGGTGCTGGCCTCCGGCGGGCCATCGGCCACCGGCTCGATGCGCGCGATCGAGCTGCGCCGAGCCGGGCGGGCGGTGGCGATGCTGGATCTGTATCAGTTCCTGCTGCGTGGGGATCAGAGCGCGGACGTGCGGCTGCAGCCGGGCGACGTGATCGTCTACCACCCGGTGGGGCCGCAGGTGGCGCTGATGGGCGCGACGGACAATGCGGCGATCTTCGAACTGCGTGCCCAAGGCGAGACGCTGCGCGACCTGATCGGCTACGCCGGGGGGCTGCCGGCCATCACGGCCACGCACCAGGCGATGCTGGAGCGGCTGGAGCGCGACCGTCCACGCGATCCGCGCAAGGTGCAGACGCTGGCGCTGGACGAGGCGGGGCTGGGGCAGGTGCTGCGCGACGGTGATGTGGTGACGCTGTTCCAGGTGGCACCGCAGTTTGCCAACGCGGTGACGCTGCGGGGCAATGTTTGGGAGCCCCTGCGCTACCCGTACAAGCCGGGGATGAAGATTAGCGATCTCATTCCGGAAAAAGCAGCGTTGTTGACCAAGGATTTTTATCGGCGCAAGAATTCGTTGGTTCAGTTCATTGGGGAGGCCCAATCGGCGATCGACCCCGATAATAAAGACGGGGCGCGCTCGGCCCAATTGCCCACCTTGCAGTCGACTTCGGCGAGTGTGCCGCCGACGTTGTCGCCAACCTTGCCGGACGAGCCCAACTGGGAATACGCCGTGGTGGAGCGGCTCAACCCGAAGACGCTGAAGGTGGAGCTGCTGCCGTTCCACCTGGGGCGGGCGGTGGTGGAGCGCGATCCGCGCGAAAACCTGGAGCTGCTGCCCGGGGATGTGGTGACGATCTACGGGCGCAAGGATCTGCGCGCGCCGCAGGCCACCGCGACCCGGCTCGTGCGGGTGGAGGGAGAGGTGATGCGGCCGGGCATCTACCAGCTGGAACCTGGGGAGACGCTGCGCGCACTGCTGAAGCGGGCCGGTGGCTTTACGCCGCAGGCGTATGTGTACGGGTTGGAGTTCTCGCGCGAGAGCACGCGCCAGAAGCAGCGCGAGGCGATCGCCGAGGCGGTGCGAAGGCTAGAGGCCACGCTGGCGTCGGAGGCAGCGAGCCAGACGGCCAACTTGGGAACCACCGACGTCAACGCGGCGGCGCGGCTGCGTGAGGCTCAGATGGTGGCGGCCAAGGCCCAGCTGAATCGCCTGCGCAACTTGCAGCCCAACGGCCGGATCGCCTTGCAGCTCAGCCCGACAGCCGGATCCGTGGACGATTTGCCGGAAGTCCCACTGGAGGATGGCGACCGCGTGCTGGTGCCCGCGCGCCCGGGCTTCGTCTTTGCCGTCGGTGCGGTGGCCAACAGCAATGCGCTGATCTGGCGCCCGGGGCGGACCGTCGGGGACTACCTGCGGCAGGCCGGCCTGGAGCCGAGCGCCGACGAGGACAACATCTTCGTGGTGCACGCCGACGGCTCGGTGACGCACCGGCGCGATGGAGGCTGGCTGCTCAACCGGCTGACGAGTCTGGAATTGGCGCCGGGTGACGTGATCGTGGTGCCGGAGCTGCTCAATCGCGAGACGACTTGGAGCGCCTTTGTGCGGGGCCTGAAGGACTGGACGCAGATCCTGTACCAGTTCGGGCTGGCGGCGGCGGCCATCGACACGCTGCGCCGTTGAGGGAGGAAGGCATGGAGAGCATGCGCAACGAAGCGGCGGGCGGTGACGCCGGGGTGGCGGAGGACGAGATCAGCCTGCTTGATCTGGCTCTGGCCCTGGCCGAGCACTGGAAGCTGCTGATCTTCGGCCCGCTGCTGGCGGGTCTGGCGGCGCTGGGCATCGCCTTCGTGGTTCCGCCGACGTTCACGGCCACGGCGGTGATCCTGCCGCCGCAGCAGCAGCAAAGTGCCGCCGCCGCGGCGCTGCAGTCGCTGGGGGCGCTGGCGGGGGTGGCTGGTGCTGCGGCCGGCATCAAGAACCCGGCGGATCAGTACGTGGCCCTGATGAAGAGCACGCGCGTCAGCGACCGCATCATCGAGGCGTTCGGGCTGATGGAGGTGTACGAGGCGGACTTCCGCGAGGACGCGCGCAAGGCGTTGGCGAACAATGTCAACATCGTCGCCGGCAAGCAGGATGGCCTGATCCGCATCGAAGTGGACGACCGCGATCCGCAGCGCGCGGCGGCGATGGCCAACCGGTACGTGGAGGAATTGCGGACGCTGATGAACGAGCTGGCCGTGACCGAGGCGCAGCAGCGGCGCCGCTTCTTCGAAGAGAAACTGGCCGAGGCGCGCGAGCGGCTGACCCAGGCGCAGACGGCGCTGCAGGCCAGCGGCATCAACGAGGGTGCCTTGCGCGCCGAGCCCAAGGCTGCGGCGGATCGCTATGCCTCCTTGCGAGCACAGGTGACGGCGGCGGAAGTGCGTCTGCAGGCGATGCGCGCCTACCTGACCGAGCAGGCGCCGGAATTCCAGCGCGCGCTGGCGGAGCTGACGGCGCTGCGCCAGCAGCTGGCGCGTGCCGAGGCCGACAATGCCCAAGCTGCCGTCGGCGACTACATCAATTTGTATCGGGACTTCAAGTACGCCGAAACGCTCTTCGACCTGTTCGCCCGCCAGTATGAGCTGGCGCGGGTGGACGAGAGCCGCGAGGGGCTGCTGGTGCAGGTGGTGGACGCCGCGCAGCCGCCCGAGCGCAAGAGCAAGCCCAAGCGCGCGCTGGTGGCCGTGCTGACCACGCTGGTGACGGGTTTCGTCCTGATGCTGGCGGTGCTGGTGCGCAGCGCGTGGCGCAACGCGGCGCGCGATCCGGAGTCGGCGGCCAAGATAGCCCGTCTGCGCGAACTGCTGCGCTGGCGGCGCGAGCCAGCGGTGGGGTAAGGCAGGCCGTGGTGCCGCCAGGAGGTGTGCGATGACGGGCGACTCCAGCATCCTGCGCTGCGCGAAGCGGGTCGGCCTCGTGATTGCGCTGGTCAGCCACGGTGCCTGGGCGGCCGAAGGCGCGCCCCGTGGGGCGGAGGCGCCGCCGCTGCGCGAGGGGCGCTGGGTCGCGACTTATGAATCGTGGCAACTGCCCGCCGGCGAGACGATGGGCATGGTCGGCGGGCGCATGCTGTGGGGCCTGGGGGACGGCTGGCACGCCGGCCCGGCAACCTATGGGGCGGTACGCGGGCAGCGCGGGGGCTTCATCACCTTGGGGCTGGAGGCCGAACGGCAATGGACGCTCGGCGCAGGCTGGACGGCGAATGCCGGGGTGTTCGTGGGCGGGGGGGGCGGCCGCGGCGGGCTGGAGCTGGCGGGCGGCGGCCTGATGCTGCGCACCCACGTCGGCCTCGACTGGGCCTTCACGCCGCGCGATCGCCTCGGCGTCGGTCTCAGTCACGTGCGTTTTCCTTCGGAAGGAGCCATCCGCAGTACCCAGCCCTATCTGCGCTATGAACATCGCTTTGACGCTGCCCTGACCCTGGGCTGGTCTTCGCAGGCTCCGGCGAACTGGGCCCCGCTCGCCTGGAAGGAACATGGCTTGGCGTTGCGCTGGCGGCGCATGAAGCCGGACGCCTCGTCCAGTCGGGTCGAGGGGGGCAGGGTGCAGCAGTTCGACCTGCTTGGGGTGGCCTGGACGGCGCACCCCTGGGGCGATGGGCGTTGGCTCGGTCTGGCGGCCGATGGCGCGTTGGGTGGCGGCAGCGCGGGGTACATGCAGATCCTGGCCCAGGCCGGCTGGCGTCAGAATCTTGGGTCCGGTGCGCACGGCGGGCTGTGGGTGGCGGCTGGTCCGGCCGGTGGCGGCGGAGTGGATACGGGGGGGGGTCTGTTGACCGAGATCGGCGTGGGCTTTGCCCAGCGGATCCACCGGGACTGGCTGGTCGAGGTTGGGTGGGTTCGGCAGCGAGCCCCAGGGGGGCGATTCGACGCCGACGGCTGGCAGGTCGGGCTGAGGTACCAACCCGGGGTGTCCGGCGAAACCGGAACCGACTGGACGGGGCGACCCTTGCGTGTGCGGGCGTTGCATCAGACTTACCGTGGACAAAACCGTGCCTGGCGGTCGTTCGATGCGGACGAGGCGGTGCAGCTGGCCGGCTTGGCCGTGGATGCCGTGATCGGGAGAGCTCCTGGCGGGGCTTTCGGCTACGTGACTGGGCAAGGGGTGGCCGCACACACCGGGCGCGCCGGCGCCTACATGGCTGGGTTGGTGGGCGCCGGGGTGTCCGTGCCGCTGGCGCAGCGGTGGAGCTTGGAGGCGGAAGGCCTGTTCGGCGCCGCTGGCGGTGGAGGACTCCGTACGGGCGGCGGGCTCGTTGGGCAGTGGCAGGTGGGTCTCGGCTGGCGGCTGGGGCGACATTGGAGCGCCACGCTCAGTGCGGGGCAGCTGCGAGCGTTCAACGGTGACCTGCGCGCCCGTTTGGTGGGCGTGGCGCTGACGTACGACGCGACGGCGTGGGTGCCGGGGCGATAATCCCGATTCGACGCAAGGGAGAGGAAAAAACAATGGCCCCCGAAGTTCCGAAGCATGTGGCTTTCATCATGGACGGCAACCGCCGCTGGGCGCGTGCGAGGATGCTGCCGGTGGTGGCCGGCCATGCGGCGGGGGCCAAGCGGGTCCGCGGCATCGTCCAGGCTTGCGCCGAGCGTGGCATCAGCCACGTGACGCTGTTTGCCTTCAGCACGGAAAACTGGCAGCGGCCGCTGGAGGAAGTGGCGCGCCTGATGCAGCTGTTCGAGCGCTATCTGCGCAGTCAGATCGACGACCTCAACGCCAACGGCGTCCGGCTGCGCATCATCGGTGACCGCAAGCGTTTCAGTCCGGTGCTGCAGAGCCTGATCGAGCAGGCGGAGCAAGCCACCGCCGACAACGACCGCCTGACGCTGATGGTGGCGGCGAACTACGGTGGGCGCTGGGACGTGCTGCAGGCGGTGCGGCGACTGGCTGGCGAACGGGGCATCGAGGCTGTGCTGGAGCTGGATGAGGCCGCCCTGCAGCCGTGGCTGAGCACCGGTGATGCCCCGCCGGTCGATCTGGTCGTGCGGACGGGGGGCGAGTGCCGGATCAGCAATTTTCTGCTGTGGCAGGCCGCGTACGCGGAGCTGTATTTCACCGAGGTGCTCTGGCCGGATTTCGGCGTGCGGCAGCTGGACGAGGCGCTGCGCTGGTATGCGCGGCGGGAACGGCGTTTTGGCGGCGATGGGACCGTGCGCGAACGGTTGCGCGCTGCGGCGTCCCCCGCAGGAGCCTAGAATCCGCGTCTTTTCCGTTGACCGTCTTTCGACCGCCGTGACGCCGACCCTTGGCCATCTGCCCGCAACAGCCCACGAACGCACGATTCCCCCCCTGATCCTCGCCGGCCTGGAGCCGCTGGTCATCGGGCCGGGCAGCCTGTTCGTCAACATCGGCGAGCGCACCAACGTCACGGGGTCCAAGGCGTTTGCGCGCATGATCCTGGAGGGGCGGTTCGAGGACGCGCTGGCGGTGGCGCGCCAGCAGGTGGAGGCCGGCGCGCAGATCATCGACGTCAACATGGACGAGGCCATGCTGGACGGCAAGGCCGCGATGGTGCGCTTCCTCAACCTCATCGCCGCCGAGCCCGACATCGCGCGCGTGCCGATCATGATCGACTCCTCCAAGTGGGAGGTGATCGAGGCGGGCCTGAAGTGCATCCAGGGCAAGGGGGTGGTCAACTCGATCAGCCTGAAGGAGGGCGAGGCGGAGTTCCGCCGCCAGGCGCGGCTGGTGCGCCGCTACGGCGCGGCGGCGGTGGTGATGGCCTTCGACGAGGCAGGGCAGGCCGACACGCTGGCGCGGCGCATCGAGATCTGCCGGCGCGCCTACCGCATCCTGGTGGAGGAGGTGGACTTCCCGCCCGAGGACATCATCTTCGACCCCAACATCTTCGCGATCGCCACGGGCATCGAGGAGCACGCCAACTACGCGGTGGACTTCATCGAGGCCACGCGCTGGATCAAGGCCAACCTGCCCGGGGCCAAGGTCTCAGGCGGGGTGTCCAACGTCAGCTTCTCGTTCCGCGGCAACGAGCCGGTGCGCGCGGCGATCCACACGGTGTTCCTCTACCACGCGATCCGCGCCGGCATGGACATGGGCATCGTCAACGCCGGGCAGATCGGCGTCTATGACGAGCTCGACCCGGAGCTGCGCGAGCGCGTGGAGGACGTGGTGCTGAACCGCCGGCCCGACGCCACCGAGCGGCTGCTGGCGATCGCCGACCAGGTCAAGGGCGCGGCCAAGGACGAGGCGGCGCAGCAGGCGTGGCGCGCGCTGCCGGTGGACAAGCGGCTGGAGCACGCGCTGGTGCATGGCATCACCGACCACATCGTGGAAGACACCGAGGCGTGCTGGCGCGAGGTGGAGGCGCGCGGCGGCCGGCCGCTGGAGGTGATCGAAGGGCCGCTGATGGCGGGCATGAACACGGTCGGCGACCTGTTCGGCGCCGGCAAGATGTTCCTGCCGCAGGTGGTCAAGAGCGCGCGCGTGATGAAGCAGGCGGTGGCGCACCTGGTGCCCTACATCGAGGCCGAGAAGGCCCGCCTGCAGGCCGAGGGGGGCGAGGCGCGGCCGCGCGGCACGATCGTGATCGCCACCGTCAAGGGCGACGTGCACGACATCGGCAAGAACATCGTGGCCGTCGTGCTGCAGTGCAACAACTTCAACGTCGTCAACATGGGCGTGATGGTGCCGTGCCACGAGATCCTGGCCAAGGCCAAGGAGGTCGGCGCCGACGCGGTGGGGCTGTCGGGCCTGATCACGCCGAGCCTGGAGGAGATGCAGCATGTGGCCGCCGAGATGGACAAGGACCCCTGGTTCGTCGAGCGCGGCGTGCCGCTGCTGATCGGCGGGGCCACCACGAGCCGCGTGCACACGGCGGTGAAGATCGCGCCCAACTACCGCGGCCCGGTGGTGTACGTGCCGGACGCCTCGCGCGCGGTGGGGGTGGCGCAGGCGCTGCTGGGCGAGCAGCGCGAAGCCTTTGTCGCCGAGGTGCGCGCCGACTACGAGCGCGTGCGCGCGCAGCACGCCGCCAAGAAGCCGGTGGAACTCTGGCCGCTGGCCAAGGCGCGCGCCAACCGTACGCCGATCGACTGGGGCGCGTGGCAGCCGGTGCGCCCGAGCTTCACCGGCCGGCGGGTGCTGAAGCACCTGGATCTGGCGGAGCTCGCCCGCTACATCGACTGGACGCCGTTTTTCCAGACCTGGGATCTGGCCGGGCGTTTCCCGGCCATCCTCGACGACGAGGTGGTGGGGCAGGAGGCGCGGCGCCTCCATGCCGACGCGCAGGCGATGCTCAGGCGCCTGATCGACGGGCGCTGGCTGCAGGCGCACGCGGTGCTGGGTTTCTGGCCCGCCAGCGGCGAGGGCGACGACATCGTGCTGTACGCCGACGAGGCGCGCACGCAGCCGCTGTTGACGTGGTTCAACCTGCGCCAGCAGACGCCGAAGGAGGAGGTGGACGGCGCCCTGCGCCCGAGCCGCTGCCTGGCGGATTTCGTTGCGCCCAAGGCCAGCGGCGTGGCGGACTGGGTGGGGGCGTTTGCGGTGACGGCGGGCCACGGGGCGGATGAGCGCGCGCAGGCGTTCGAGGCGGCGCACGACGACTACCAGGCCATCATGCTGAAGGCGCTGGCCGACCGGCTGGCCGAGGCCGCGGCCGAGTGGCTGCACGAGCGCGTGCGCCGCGAGCTGTGGGGTTACGCGCCGGATGAGCGCCTGACGAACGAGGAGCTGATCGCCGAGCAGTACCAGGGCATCCGCCCGGCGCCAGGCTATCCGGCCTGTCCGGACCACACGGTCAAGCCGGCGCTGTTCGACCTGCTGGGGGCGGCCGACATCGGCATGGGGCTGACCGAGAGCCTGGCGATGACGCCGGCGGCCAGCGTCTGCGGCTTCTATCTCGCGCACCCGCAGGCGCGCTACTTCAACGTCGGGAGAATCGGCCGCGACCAGCTGCAGGACATGGCGCAGCGCCGCGGCCTGCCGGTGGAGGAGCTGCAGCGCTGGCTGGCGCCGAACCTGTGAGGTCCCGGCGGGGACGGCGCCTGAGCTGCCGGCGGTGGTCTCAGGCAGCGGCGGTGCCGGCGCGGATCTCGTCGATGGTCGTCAGGCCCTGCAGCACCTTCAGGATGCCGTCCTGGCGCAGGGTGCGGAAGGGGCCGTGCGCCATCGCCGCGTGCTGCAGCGCCTCGGCCGGCGCCTTGGTCTGGATCAGGCGGCGCAGCGTGGCGTCGACCACCAGCAGTTCGTGGACGCCGAGCCGGCCCCTGTAGCCGGTCTGGTCGCACGCCGGGCAGCCCACCGGCCGGCCGAGCCGCGGCCCGTCGGCCGGCAGCCAGGCCGCCCACTCGGCACGTACCGCCTCGGCCGTGGGGCGCAGCGCCTCGGGGAAGGCGTGGCGGTACTCCTCCACCAGCTCCTCGATCTCGGCGTCGGTGGCCGCTTCCAGCCGCGCGCACTGGCGGCACAGGCGCCGCACCAGCCGCTGCGCCAGCACCGCCACCAGGGAGTCGGCGAAGTTGAACGGATCCATGCCCATGTCCAGCAGCCGGATGACCGTTTCCGGCGCGCTGTTGGTGTGCAGCGTCGACAGCACCAGGTGGCCGGTCAGCGAGGCCTCGATGGCCATGCGCGCGGTTTCCTCGTCACGGATCTCCCCGACCATGATGACGTCGGGGTCGGCGCGCAGGAAGGCGCGCAGCGCCTTGTCGAATGTCCAGTCGATTTTGGGGTTGATCTGGACCTGGCGCAGGTCGGGGTGGGTGATCTCGATCGGGTCCTCGGCGGTCCAGATCTTGCGGTCCGGCGTGTTGATGTGCTGCAGCAGCGCGTGCAGCGTGGTGGTCTTGCCGCTGCCGGTGGGGCCGACGCACAGCACCATGCCGTGCGGGCGCTGCACCGCGGCCAGCAGCGCCTGCTCGTTGGAATTGGTCAGGCCCAGCTCGGCCACCGTCATCGCCTTGGCCGACGACAGGATGCGCAGCACTACGTCCTCGGCGCCGCCGTAGGTGGGGATGGTGGCCACGCGCAGCTCGATGCGATGCTGCGGCGAGAACTTGGCGAAGTCGATCTTGCCGTCCTGCGGCTTGCGGCGCTCGGCGATGTCGAGGTCGCACATGATCTTGAGCCGCGCCACGAGCGCCGCGCGGTAGGTGTGCGGCAACTCCATGTACGGACGCAGCCGGCCGTCCTTGCGCAGGCGGATGCGCACCTTGCGCTTGCCGGGGAAGGTCTCGACGTGGATGTCGGAGGCGCCCTGCTGGTGCGCCTCGATGATGATCGAGTTGATCAGCCGCACCAGCGAGTTGTCGGACTGCTCCACCGGCGGCAGCTGGTCTTCGTCGCCCTCGGCGCCGAGCTCCAGCGACTCCAGCAGCGCCTCGGCGCTGGCGGGTGGCTCGCCGGCGCCGGCCTCGGCCGCAGCGGGCGGCGTGCCCGCGTCCAGCCCGAAGCGCGCGTACGCCTCGGTGACGGTGCGCGCGTCCAGCGGCGTACTCGACAGCGCCGGCACCACCTTGCACTGCAGCGAGAATTCCAGCTCGTCGACGGTGGCGCGGCGCGACGGATCTTCGGCGGCGATGATCAGCGTGCCGCCTCTCCACAGCAGCGGCACGATGCGCAGCCGGCGCGCGGTGGCCAGCGGCACGCGGCGCAGGGCGTCGGCGTCGATCGGAAACTGCTTCAGGTCGACGACCGGGTAGCCCATCTTGCGCGCCAGCGCCACGCGCAGCTGCTCGCGCGTGAGCTGGCCGCTCTGCACCAGCAGTTCGCCCAGCGGCACGCTGCGCTCCTGCTGCTGGCGCTTCAGCGCCTCCTCCAGCTGCTCCTGCGTGATGAAGCCGAGCGCGGTCAGCGCCTCGCCGATGCGCACCAGCGGCATGCGCTGCTGCTCCTCCAGCGCCATCAGCAGCTGCTCGGGCTTGACGATCTCCTTGATGACCAGGTAGTCGCCGAGCTTGCGCCGGCGCATCGCCTCCTGCTCGCGCGCGGCCAGCTCCACCTGCTCGGGCGTGAGCGCCTGCTGCTCGACCAGCACGCGGCCGATGGCCTCGCCGACCTGCAGCTCGCGGTAGGCCTCGCGCGGGATGAAGAGGCGGCGCACGCGGTCGTGCTCGTCGATCGGCTCGAACAGGAAGACGCCGGCGTCGGATTCGACGTGGCCGATGGTCTGGCCGCTGCGCGTGGTGCCGTCGGTGAGCTCCAGCCGGTAGGGCAGGCGCGGGCGGTAGCGCACCAGGGCCTCGAAGCTGCTGTCGGGCGGCTGGGTGTCGGTGATCTCCACCGGCGCCAGCGGCGTGGTCAGCGTCAGCCGGCGGAACATGTCGAAGCGCAGCGGCATCACCGCGCGCGACGGCGGCACCCGGATGTGCGCCAGCCGCTGGTCCAGCTCCAGCGCCACCAGCACGCCGCTGCGCACCTGGCCGTTGACGCCCTCGATCTCGCACGGCTCGGGGCCGCCCTGGGTCGGCGTGCCGTAGCCGACGTAGGGCGGGGTGGGCCAGCGCAGCGGGGCGTGTTCGGGCTCGGCGGGGGCGGTGGCGTGCATCGCGGACGGTAGAGCAGGCTTACGCGCGATTATGCGGGCAAGCCGCCCAGGGCGGGCCGGTATTGCAGCGCCTCGGCCACGTGCTGTGTCTGCACGGCCACAGTGTCGGCCAGGTCGGCGATGGTGCGCGCCACGCGCAGCGTGCGGTGCAGCGCGCGGCCGGACCACCCGAGCCGCTGCGCCGCCTGTTCCAGCAGGCGCTGCGCCGCCGGCTCCAGCCGCGCGTGGGCGAGCAGCGCCTCGCCCTGCAGGGCATGGTTGGGACAGCCCTGGCGCGCCAGCGCCCGATCCCGCGCGGCGGCCACGCGCTGGCGCACCACCGCGCTGGGCTCGCCCGGCTGGGCCGCCAGCAGCGCCGCCGGCGGCTGCGCCGGCACCTCCACCTGCAGGTCCAGCCGATCCAGCAGCGGGCCGCTCAGGCGCGCGCGGTAGCGCTGCACCTGCTCGGGCGTGCAGCGGCAGGGCTGCACGGGGGAGCCCAGGTGCCCGCACGGGCACGGGTTCATCGCCGCCACCAGCTGGAAGCGCGCCGGGTATTCGACCTGCCACTGCGCGCGTGACAGGCGGATCGTGCCCGTCTCCAGCGGCTCGCGCAGCGCCTCCAGCGCCGCGCGCGCGAATTCCGGCAGCTCGTCGAGAAACAGCACGCCGTGGTGGGCCAGCGAAATCTCGCCCGGCCGCGGCGGCGAGCCACCGCCCACCAGCGCCGCGGCGCTGGCGCTGTGGTGCGGCGCCGCCCACGGGCGGCGGCGCCAGTCCTGCGGCCGGAAGCGCCCGGCCAGCGAGGCGATGGCCGCGGTCTCCAGCGCCGCTTCGTCGTCCAGCGGCGGCAGAAGGCCCGGCAGGCGCTGCGCCAGCATCGACTTGCCGCTGCCGGGCGGGCCGATCAGCAGCAGGCTGTGGCCGCCGGCGGCGGCGATCTCCAGCGCCCGCCGCGCGGCCGCCTGACCCTTGACGTCGGCCAGGTCCGGCACTCCGGGCTCGTCGGCCCGCGCCGGTGCGGCGCCGGCCAGCCGTCGCCAGCCGTCGGGCGGCGCACCGCCGGCCAGTCCGTGCACCACGTCGGTGAGGTGCCCGGCGCGCACCACCGTCAGGCCGGGCACGAGCGCGGCTTCCTCGGCGCTGCCGGGCGGCAGCACCAGGACGCAGGGCGGTGCGCCGCGCACCATTTCGGTGCGCAGGGCCAGCGCCGCCGGCAGCGCGCCGCGCACCGGCCGCAGCGCCCCGCTGAGCGAGAGCTCGCCGGCGAATTCGTGCCCCTGCAGGGCCGCGGCGTCGAGCTGGCCGCTGGCGGCCAGGATGCCCAGCGCGATCGGCAGGTCGAAGCGCCCCGACTCCTTGGGCACGTCCGCGGGCGCAAGGTTGACGGTGATGCGCTGGTTGGACGGCCACGTCAGGCCGCAGGTCTGGATCGCGGCGCGCACGCGCTCGCGCGCCTCCTTGACTTCGGTGTCGGCCAGCCCGACCAGCGTGAAGCTGGGCAAGCCGTTGGCCAGGTGCACCTCCACGTGCACCGGCAGCGCCTGCAGCCCCACCAGCGTGCGGCTGCGCACCACGCACAGACCCATGGCGATGCGACTCCTCCCTTGCGTGCCTGCGTCCACGACGGCGTGCATCTTGCCACAACGCCCCGTGCCGGGCGCAGGTGCCGGCGGCTGGCACGATTCATGCTTCCTCGGGCAGCGTGCCGGGGCATCCGCGCGCAACCCACTGGAAAGAGGACTGCCATGAAATTGGTCACCGCCATCATCAAACCGTTCAAGCTGGACGAGGTGCGCGAGGCGCTCGCTGCCATCGGCGTGCAGGGCGTCACCGTCACCGAGGTCAAGGGCTTCGGGCGTCAGAAGGGCCACACCGAGCTGTACCGCGGCGCCGAGTACGTCGTCGACTTCCTCCCCAAGGTCAAGGTCGAGGCCGCCGTGCCCGACGAGCGCGTCGAGCAGGTCATCGAGGCCATCGAGGGCGCGGCGCGCACCGGCAAGATCGGCGACGGCAAGATCTTCGTGCTGCCGCTGGAGCAGGTGATCCGCATCCGCACCGGCGAGACCGGTGTGGAGGCGCTGTGACGCCAGCCAACCGTTCCATCCATCCACCAACCGAGGGATCCGCCATGAAACGATTGCTCTCCACCCTGTGCGTGGGTCTGGGACTGTGGTTCGGCGCCGCCGCCATGGCCCAGACCGCCGAGCCGCCCAAGGAGGCGGCCCCCGCGCCGGCCGCCGCCGCGGTGGCCGAGGCCCCCGCCGAGCCCGCTGCCGCCACGGCCGCCGCCGAGGGCGAGGCCAAGCCTGCCGTCACCGTCGACAAGGGGGACGTGGCCTGGATGATGACCGCCACGCTGCTCGTGATCCTGATGGTGTTGCCGGGCCTGGCGCTGTTCTACGGCGGCCTGGTGCGCAGCAAGAACATGCTGTCGGTGCTGATGCAGGTGATGATGGTGTTCTCGCTGATCAGCGTGCTGTGGGCGATCTACGGCTACAGCCTGGCGTTCGGCGGCGAGGGCGCGATCATCGGCAGCCTGGACAAGGTGTTCCTGATGGGAGTGACGATGGAGTCGCTCGCGGACACCTTCACCGAGAACGTCAAGATCCCCGAGCTGATCTTCGTCGCGTTCCAGGCCACGTTCGCCGGCATCACCTGCGCGCTGATCGTCGGCTCGTTCGCCGAGCGCATCAAGTTCGGGTCGGTGCTGCTGTTCTCGGCCATCTGGTTCACGTTCAGCTACCTGCCGATCGCCCACATGGTCTGGGGCCCGGGCGGCTACCTGCTGGACAAGGGCGCGCTGGACTTCGCCGGTGGCACCGTGGTGCACATCAACGCCGCGATGGCGGGCCTGGTGGGCGCCTACATGCTGGGCAAGCGCATCGGCTACGGCCGTGAGGCCATGCCGCCGCACAGCCTGACGCTGACGATGGTGGGCGCCTCGCTGCTGTGGGTGGGCTGGTTCGGCTTCAACGCCGGCTCCAACCTGGAGTCCACCGCCGGCGCGGCGCTGGCCTTCCTGAACACGCTGCTGGCCACGGCCGCCGCGGTGCTGGCCTGGTCGATGGGCGAAGCGCTGCACAAGGGCAAGGCCTCGATGCTGGGCGCGGCCTCCGGCGCGGTGGCGGGGCTGGTGGCCATCACCCCGGCCTGCGGTTCGGTCGGCCCGATGGGTTCGATCGTGATCGGGCTGGTGGCCGGCTTCCTGTGCCTGTGGGGCGTGACGGGCCTGAAGAAGATGCTGGGCGCGGATGATTCGCTCGACGTCTTCGGCGTGCACGGGGTGGGCGGCATCGTCGGCGCGCTGCTGACCGGCGTGTTCGCGGCCCCGGGCCTGGGCGGCACCGGCGCCGAGGACTTCAGCATCGCCAGCCAGCTGCTGGTGCAGGCCGAGGGCGTGGTGATCACGATGGTGTGGTCCGCCGTGGTCGCCGCCATCGCCTACAAGATCGTCGACCTGGTGATGGGGCTGCGCGTGACCGAAGAGGAGGAGCGCGAGGGGCTGGACATCACCTACCACGGCGAGTCGGCCTACAACCGCTGACCACACACGGACGTCCGCTGGGGGTTTGGGCCCGGGCGGCCGAGCAGGCGCCCGGGTCTTTTTTCGTGCGCGGCCGGCGGCGTCGCGCAGGCGTCGTGCGCGCCGGCCGGCGGGCGCCGTGGCCGTTACGATCGCATGATGGAATGGTGGTGGCTTGCGGCGGCCTCGGCGCTGGCCGGGTTCGTGGATGCGATCGTCGGCGGTGGCGGGCTGATCCTGGTGCCGGCGCTGTTTGCGGCGTTTCCGCAGGCCGCCCCGGCCACGCTGCTGGGCACGAACAAGAGCGCCTCGATGTGGGGTACGGCGGCGGCGGCGTGGCGCTACGTGCGCCGCGTGCGGCTGCCGTGGGGCGCCCTGCTGCCGGCGGTGGCGGTGTGCTGGGCCGGCGCCTGGGCCGGGGCCTGGCTGGTGACGCGGGTGCCCGCCGAGCCGCTGCGGCTGGCGCTGCCGTGGGTGCTGCTCGTGCTGCTGCTGTACACGCTGGCGCGCAAGGATCTGGGCCGGCGCCACGCGCCGCGCTGGCGCGGCCGCGCCGAGACGTTGGCGGCGTGCGCGGTGGCCGGCGCGATCGGCTTCTACGACGGTTTCTTCGGCCCCGGCACCGGCAGCTTCTTCGTCTTCGCCTTCGTGCGCGTGCTGGGCTACGACTTCCTGCACGCCAGCGCGGCGGCCAAGCTGCTCAACCTCACCTCCAACGTGGCCGCGGTGGGGCTGTTCGCGTGGAAGGGGCACGTCTGGTGGGCGCTGGGGCTGGCGATGGCGCTGGCCAACGTGGCCGGCAGCCTGCTGGGCACGCGGCTGGCGCTCAGGCACGGCGCCGGCTTCGTGCGCGGGGCCTTCCTGCTGGTGGTGGCGGCGCTGATCGCGAAGACCGGGTGGGATGCTTACGCGCCACTCGTGCGCGGCTGACGGGCGGGTGGCGCGGGGTTCAGTCGCGCGGCGGCCAGGGGATGTCGTCGATGTGGCGCGGCGTGCCGATCGGCGCGGCGCTGTGGCCGCGCTGGGTGGCGGCGATGTCCTCCTCGCTCGGGTACAGGCCCAGCAGCAGGTAGTCGAAGACGCGGCGCACGATCGGCGCGGCGTGCGCGGCGCCGAAGCCGGCGTTCTCGACGATGGCGGCGACGACGACGCGCGGCGCCTCCAGCGGCGCAAAGCCGATGTAGAGCGAGTGGTCGCGCTGGAACTCGGCCAGGCGCTGGGCGTCGTAGCGTTCGCGCTGGCCGATCGTGACGGCCTGCGCGGTGCCGGTCTTGCCGCCGCTGCGGTACGGCGCGCCGGCGAACACGCGCGCTGCGGTGCCCTCGGTGGTGACGGCGGCCATCGCCTCCAGCACCGTGCGCAGGTGTTCGGGCCGGTAGCCCAGCGGCCGCGGTGGCGCGGGCGGCGGCAGCGGCTCGGCCGCCGCGCCGGGGGCGGCGGCGGCCAGCGCCAGGTGCGGGGTGACGCGCTGACCGCCGTTGGTCAGCGCCGCCAGCGCCGTGGCCAGCTGCAGCATCGTGAAGCTGTTGTAGCCCTGCCCGATGCCGAGCGAGATCGTCTCGCCCGGGTGCCAGCGCTGCTGCTCGGCCGTGCGGTAGGCGGCCCGCTTCCAGGCGGGGCTGGGCAGGATGCCGCGCACCTCCCCGGGCAGGTCGATGCCGGTGAGCTGCCCGAAGCCCAGCGGCGCCATGAAGTCGTGGATGGCCTGCACGCCCATCTCGTGCGCCAGCGTGTAGTAGTAGACGTTGCTGGACAGCACGATGCTGCGCCGCAGGTCCACCATGCCCAGGGCGTGCTCGCCGTGGCTGCGGAAGCGGTGGTTGCCCAGCATCCAGTAGCCGGGGTCGTGGATGGCGGTCTGCGGCGTGCGCAGGCCAAGCTCCAGCGCCGCCAGCGCCATGAACGGCTTGTAGGTGGAGCCGGGCGGGTAGGTGCCGCGCAGCGCGCGGTTGAGCAGCGGGCGGTCCGGCGATTCGTTGAGCGCGCGCCAGTTGTCGGCGTCGATGCCGTCGACGAACAGGTTGGGGTCGAAGCTGGGCATGCTGACCAGCGCCAGCACCTCGCCGTTGCGCGGATCCAGCGCCACCAGCGCGCCGCGGCGCGCGCCGTACAGCCGCTCGACCAGGTGCTGCAGGCGTGCATCCAGCGTCAGGTGCACGTCGTGGCCGGCCTGCGGCGGGGTCAGCCCCAGGCGGCGCACCGCCCGGCCGGTGGCGGTGGTTTCCAGCCGCTCCAGGCCGGTGCGGCCGTGCAGGCGCTCCTCCTGCGCGGCCTCCACGCCCAGCTTGCCGATGTGCGTGCTGCCGCGGTAGTTGGCCTGGCGCTCCTCCGGCCAGTCCTCCATCAGGGCGCGGTCGCGCTCGCTGATGCGGCCGATGTAGCCGATCGCGTGCGCCGCGGTCGGCCCGAGCGGGTAGCGGCGCAGGCGCCGCGCCTGGATCTCGACGCCGGGCAGATCCCACAGGTGTGCGGCCAGGCGCGCCATCTCCGCCTCGCTCAGGCGCGTCTTCAGCGGCAGCGGGTCGAAGCGCTTGGATTCGGCGCGCAGGCGGCGGAAGCGCTGCAGGTCACGCGGCGTCAGCTCCACCAGCTCGGCCAGCCGCTGCAGCGTGGCTTCCAGATTCGGCGTGCGGCCCGGGGTGACCTCCAGCGTGTAGACCGGCAGATCGTCGGCCAGCACGGTGCCGTGCCGGTCCAGGATGCGGCCGCGCGGCGGCACCAGCGGTACGATGGCGGTGCGGTTGCCCTCGGCCTGCGCGGCGTGGCGCTCGTGCTGCACGATCTGCAGCACCCACGCGCGCCCGGCCAGCAGCGCCAGCAGCGCCAGCGCCAGCCCCAGCGCCACCCAGGCGCGGTGGCGCTGCCGGGCGATGCGTCGGTCCACCTGGGTGTGCAGCGACATGGGCGCGGACTACAGCGGCCGGGTCTCGTCGGGGTCGGGGGCGCGGCGCTGCGGCGCCAGCAGCACGTGCGTGGCCAGCGGCCAGGCCAGCGTGGTGGTCAGCGGCGCCAGCAGCAGCGGCCAGGGCGGTGCGCCGTCGCCGGCCAGCCAGCGCACCAGCGCCTGCAGGCCGGTGGCCAGCGCGAACAGCGGCAGCACGTGCAGCATCTGGCCGCGCTGGTCGAACCACAGCACGCGCCGGTGCAGCGCCACCGCGCCGTAGCCGAGCACCGCGTAGGCCAGCGCGTGCTGGCCCAGCAGGGCGCCGTGGGCGACGTCCAGCACCAGGCCGGCGACGAACGCCGTGACCACGCCGATGCGGCGCGGCTGGTGCATGCTCCAGAACGCCAGCGCCAGCGCCAGCCAGTCCGGCAGCCAGGCCAGGCGGCCGGCCAGCTGCCCCTGCACGATCGCCAGCAGCGCCGCCGCCGCCAGGCTGCCCCAGACGAACGTGGGGTTGGCCGGCAGCAGCAGGACTTGACCGCGCGGCAGGATCATCGCGCCGTCTCCCCGCCGCCGGCCGCGGCCTGGGGGCGCTGCAGCACCAGCACGTGCAGCGCGTCGCGCACGTGCGCCAGCGGCGCGGCTTCCACCAGCGCCAGACCGTCACCCTGCGGCTCCACGCGCACCACCTGCGCCACCGGCAGCCCCGGCGGGTAGACGCCGTCGATCCCGCTGGTGACCAGCGTGTCGCCAAGGCGCGTCGCGGTGCCGGCGGGCACGAAGCGCAGCAGCAGCCGCGGCTCCTCCAGGCTGCCGTTGCCGAACAGCAGGTGACGCTCGCCGGTGCGCGTGTTGAGCACCGGCACCGCCAGGCGCGGGTGCACGAGCAGCGTGACCTCGCTGGTCCACGGCAGCACGCGCGTGACCTGCCCGAGCACCCCCCAGCCGTCCATCACGGTGGCACCGGGCGCCACGCCGTGGCGCGCGCCGCGGTCGATCACGACCGCCGGGCGGTAGGGGTCGGGCAGCGCGTGCAGGATCTCGGCGCCCTGCGCCTGCGGCCACAGGCGCTCGCGCAGGCCCAGCAGCGCGCGCAGCTCGCGGTTCTCCTGCGCCAGGTGCTCCACCAGACCGGCGCGGTCGGCCTGCTGCGCCAGCGCCTGCCGCGCCTCCTCGGCCTCGCGCCGCGCGGTGTGCACGTCCACCAGGTGGCCGGCCAGCCATTGCAGGCCGTGCACCGGCTGCAGCGCCAGCCACTGCAGCGGATACAGGGCGGTGGCCACCCCGTGGCGCAGCAGCGGCGTCAGGCGCAGGCGCGCGTCCAGCACCATCAGCAGCACCGCCAGGCAGCTCAGCACCAGCAGCTTGGTCAGCGCCGGCGTACCCTGCCGGAAGAAGGGCGGGGGCGTGCGGTCGAGCGTACCCGGCGGCATCGGCGCGGAAGGGGAGTCGGGCACGGCGGCGCCGGCGCGCCGCTCACTCGCTGGTGAAGATGCCGTGGCCGAGGCGGTCCATCTGTTCCAGCGCCATGCCGCAGCCGCGCACCACGCAGGTCAGCGGCTGCTCGGCCACGAACACCGGCAGGCCGGTCTCCTCGGTGAGCAGGCGGTCGAGGTCGCGCAGCAGCGCACCGCCGCCGGTCAGCATCATGCCGCGGTCGGCGATTTCGGCGCCCAGCTCCGGCGGGGTGTTTTCCAGCGCGATCTTGACCGCGCTGACGATCTGGTTGATCGGCTCGGTCAGCGCCTCCAGCACCTCGTTGGAGCTGATCGTGAAGCTGCGCGGCACCCCTT
>NZ_VJND01000021.1 GCF_007556605.1 Tepidimonas sediminis
TCTTCCGCGAGAACGCCGACGCCTGGATCGAGCGCTTCCAGTACCGGGAAGCCGGCCCGCAGCTGCTGCTGCAGGCCTTCCTGCAGAGGATCGTCAACGGAGGCGGGCGCATCAGCCGCGAGTATGGGCTGGGGCGGCGCAGAACCGACCTCTTCCTCGAGTGGCCGCTCGATGAGGCCCAAGGCTTTCTCGGGCCGGTGCAGCGCGTCGTCCTCGAGCTCAAGATCCTGCACAAGAGCCTGGAAGCGACGATCGAGGAAGGGCTCACCCAGACGGCGGCGTATGCCGACCAGTGCGGCGCGCAGGAAGCGCACCTGATCGTCTTCGACCGCCGACCCGGACGGAGCTGGGAGGAGAAGATCTTCCACCGCACGGAGACCCTTGGCGGCCGCACGATTGGCGTGTGGGGGATGTGAGAGACACGCCATGAACCTGATCCCCGGCTTCATCCACCGCCGCATCGCGCACCGGCCGAACCTCGTCAAGATCCTCGACAACATCGGCTGGCTGTTCCTGGACAAGGTGCTGCGCATGGGCGTGGGCCTGCTCGTGGGCGTGTGGATCGCCCGCTACCTGGGCCCGGAGCAGTTCGGCCTGCTCAACTTCGCGCTCGCCTTCACCGGGCTGTTCGCCGCCATTTCCGGCATGGGCCTGCAGGGCATCGTCGTGCGCGACCTTGTGCGCGACCCCGACGGCGCCCCGCTCACCCTCGGCACCGCGGGGGTGCTCATGCTCATCGGCGGGTTCGTCTCGTACCTGCTGATCCTGGTCACCATCGCCTACCTGCGGCCCGACGACCCGCTGGCGCGCACCATCGTCGCCATCCTGGGCGCCATGCAGCTCTTCCGCGCCAGCGAGATCGCCGTGTACTGGTTCGAATCGCAGGTGCAGTCCAAGTACACCGTCTGGGTGCAAAACGGCGCGTTCCTCGTCTTCGCAGCGGTCAAGGTGGCTCTGATCCTGTCGCACGCCCCGCTTACGGCCTTCGTCTGGGCGACGCTGGCGGAGGCGGCGGTGGTGGCGGCGGTGCTGCTCATCGTGCTCGGCCGGCGGGGCCCCGCGAGGAAGAAACTGCGCATAAACGCCGAGCGGGCCAAAACCCTGCTCCGCGATGCCTGGCCCCTGATGCTGTCTGGCATGGCCATCACGATCTACATGAAGATCGATCAAATCATGCTCGGGCAGATGGTTGGGGATGAGGAGGTAGGGATATATAGTGCGGCAGTTCGTATTAGTGAAATATGGTATTTTATCCCTTTAATTATTACATCGTCTATTTTTCCGACCATCATTGAGGCAAAAAAACGTAGCGAAGTCGAGTATAACAATAGAATGCAGCGCCTTTATGATTTGATGATTGTAACGAGCGTTGGAATTGCCTTGTTGACAACCGCGCTTGCGAGTAGGCTTATTGGCATCCTTTTTGGTGTGAATTACGCGGCTGCGGCGGATGTCTTGGTTATTCATGTATGGGCAGCTGTCTTTGTGTTTATCGGGGTCGCTGGCTCTAAATGGATGTTGATCGAAGGCTGTACGTCGCTCAATTTGCATAGAACGGTATTGGGGGCGGTGTCAAATGTTGTTCTAAATATTTTGTTGATACCATACTTCAAAAGTCAGGGGGCGGCAGTAGCTACATTGCTATCATACGCAGTCGCTGCTTTTTTGGCGGATTTTTTCTATAACAAAACGCGGGACATGTTCTATATGAAATTGCGGTCTTTTAATTTGTATAGAGCTTTGTTTTATCGATTGCCTGCCTGATATTTATTGATAGTGGGCGAAAAATGCTAGATTTCAAAATTCTTAAAGAAAAAGCACCCCGTCCCCTAAAAAACCTTATAAAGCGTGGGCTGGCGTGCTTGAATTGGGATCCGTGGCTGTCTGTTTCTTGGTCGCAAGAGGGCGAGGATATCGTCTTGCGCCGCTTCTTTGGGGATAAAAAAAACGGTTTCTATGTTGACATTGGGGCGCACCATCCTAAAAGATTTTCGAATACGTTTTACTTTTATCGTCGGGGTTGGTCTGGTATTAATATTGACGCCATGCCGGGAAGCATGAGGCTGTTTAATAAATATCGGCCGCGAGACTTAAATTTGGAGCTTGGCGTCGCTGGCAAACAGGGAGAGCTTGATTACTACGTATTTAACGAGAAGGCGTTAAACGGGTTTTTTTGTGAGTTGTCTCGTTCGCGAAATGATGCTGATTCTCCGTATCGTATTGAGAAAGTTGTCCGCGTTCGAGTGGTCCCCCTGAAAGATATTCTCGGGCAATATGCAAAAGATAAAAAAATAGATTTTATGAATGTTGATGTTGAAGGGCTTGACTTGGATGTGCTCCAATCAAATGATTGGTCCAGATTTCGCCCAAAAATGGTTTTGGCTGAAGTCTTGGGTAAGAGCTTGGTCGAGCTTGAGAAAGATCCTTTGGCTCAGTTTATGAGGCGTCAGGGGTATTCGATATTTGCCAAACAGGTGAATACTGTTTTTTTTCTAGATGATAGTGAGCCACGAGGTACATAGTTGTGAAAAAGACCTGCCTACAGCGTCTTCACATCACCGGCGGCGCCGGTTTCCTCGGCTCCCATCTTTGCGATCGGCTGCTGGCGGACGGGCACGATGTCCTTTGCGTCGACAACTTCTTCACCGGCAGCAAGGACAACATCCGCCATCTGCTCGCGCATCCGCGTTTCGAGCTGCTGCGGCATGACGTCACCTTTCCGCTTTACGTGGAGGTCGATCAGATCTACAACCTCGCCTGCCCGGCCTCACCCGTGCACTATCAGCGCGACCCGGTGCAGACCACCAAGACCAGCGTGCACGGGGCGATCAACATGCTGGGGCTCGCCAAAAGGACCAAGGCGCGCATCTTCCAGGCCTCGACGAGCGAGGTTTACGGCGACCCGGAGGTACACCCCCAGCCCGAGAGCTACTGGGGGCGGGTCAACCCCATCGGCCCACGCTCCTGCTACGACGAGGGCAAGCGCTGCGCGGAGACGCTGTTTTTCGATTATGATTGCCAACAAAGTCTCGAGGTTAAAGTCAGCGCTTTCCCGACACCTATGATCTACGCGAAGGGTTTACAACTTGCTGGTGCAGGACAAGGTTGCGGCGCTCAGTGGGATTGATAGGCTTACAAGGCAAAATGACCACACCAATTGTGCTGTTTGTTTATGCGCGTCCAGAGCATACCAAGCGCACTATAGAGGCGTTACTTAATAATCGCGGGTCAAGTGCGCACGACCTAATCGTGTTTTCTGATGCTCCGCGGACTCCGGATAAGATATACGCCGTAACGGCAGTTCGTGAATATTTAAAAACGGTTAAAGGCTTTCGATCTGTTACTGTACACTACCGTGTCCAAAATCTGGGTTTGGCGAATTCAATCATTACCGGTGTAAAACAAGTACTTTCAGAGCATGAGCGCGTGATAGTGCTGGAAGATGATATGGTGACTTCACCATATTTTTTGGATTACATGAACGAGGGATTGGATCGGTTCGCGGCAGATGAGCGTGTGATAAGCATTCATGGTTACGTTTATCCGGTGCAACAGCCACTACCGGAAGCCTTTTTCTTGCCGGGGGCCGATTGCTGGGGTTGGGCGACTTGGAGGCGAGGATGGCGTTTATTCAATCCGGACGGGCGCGCGCTTTTAAACGAGCTGAGACGTCGTGGTCTTCTCGAAGCTTTCGATTTCAATGGGGCTTATAGTTATTCTCGGATGTTGGAAGGCCAGATCAAAGGTAAAAATGACTCTTGGGCTGTTCGCTGGCATGCCTCGGCTTTCCTTGCTGGTAAGCTTACGCTTTACCCCGGCCGCAGTTTGGTACGCAACATCGGTCTTGACGATAGCGGGACACATTGCGGCGATGATAGTGCGCTTGACGTTTCATTGAGTCCTCAACCGATTGATTTTACGAAGCTGGGCGAGGTGGCCATTTGCGAGGAGGCTCGCCAGGCAATTGAGGATTTCCTGAGGGATTCAAGTAGGCGTCGTAACAGTCAGATATGGAGAAAATTCAAAAATTTATTTTGTGCGCGCCATGGGACTCAAAAACCTAATTAAAGACTGGATGCCACCCGCGTTAATGCGTGTTGTCCAATACACACGTAAGAGCGGGATCAGATTCGAAGGCGATTATCCTACATGGGAAGCTGCGGCTGCCCAATGTACCGGCTATGATAGTGAGCACATCCTAGCCAAAGTGTTGGACGCCACCTTGAAGGTTAAACGTGGTGAAGCCGCCTACGAGCGTGATTCTGTTATCTTCGATGAAATACAATATAGTTGGCCTGTAACGGCGGCTCTGATGTGGGCTGCGGCGCAAAACGGTGGACGATTAGATGTTCTGGATTTTGGCGGTGCTCTAGGGAGTAGCTATTTTCAGAATTATGTGTTTTTGGTGAGGTTGCCACAAGTGCGGTGGGCCGTGGTTGAGCAGCCGCATTACGTTTCGGTAGGTCGTCAGTATATACAAGACGACAGATTGAAGTTTTACGACGATATTGATACATGTTTAGCGGTGATGCGGCCTAGCGTAATTCTTTTGTCTGCGGTCTTGCAATATCTTCCGAATCCCATGTCTATTTTTAAAAAAATAAAAGAGTTTGGCCCTGAGGTGGTGGTTATAGATAGGACTCCTTTTTGGGTAAACGACGGTAGACCTGCCTCTGTTATGGTGCAATATGTGCCGCCTTCCATATATCCTGCCAGTTATCCCTGTTGGTTTTTTAATTATCGAGAGACATTGGTCGCCCTCTCAGAGATTGGCTACAAGAAAGTAGAGGAATTTGAATCGCTGGATAAGCTAACTCAATTGGCAGAATGGCGTGGATTGATCGCAACAAGGCGAGATTAAAATGAGTTACAAAAAAAAGTCGGTACTTATCACAGGTGGCCTTGGCTTTATTGGGTCTAACTTGGCTCGAGCCTTGGTTAGACTAGGCGCTGATGTCACTGTGGTAGATAGCTTGGTTCCGCAATATGGCGGGAATATATTTAATATTCGAGATATCGCTGCGCAAGTTGTCGTGAACATATGCGATGTGCGAGATCCGTACGCCATGCCTTACCTCCTTAAGGATAAGGATTATCTTTTTAATCTGGCTGGGCAGACGAGCCACCTAGATTCGATGACTGACCCGCGGACCGACTTGGAGATTAATGTGTCTGCGCAGTTATCGATTCTTGAGGCTTGCAGAAAAGTAAACCCGGGCATCAAGATAGTTTTTGCTAGTACTCGCCAGCTGTATGGCAAGCCAGAATATTTGCCCGTCGATGAAAAGCATCCTATTCGACCGGTGGACGTGAACGGTATTAATAAGCTGGCAGGTGAGTGGTATCACCTCCTTTACAATAACGTTTATGGCATTCGCGCCTGTGCATTACGGTTGACTAATACGTATGGCCCGGGAATGCGGGTAAAAGATGCGCGACAAACATTTCTTGGTATTTGGGTGCGGCAACTGATTGATGGTGAGGCAATCAAGGTTTATGGCGATGGCGCCCAATTGCGCGACTTCAATTATGTTGATGACTGTGTTGAAGCTTTATTGCTCGCTGGGGCAAGCGAGGAGGCCAACGGTAGAGTATATAATTTGGGGGGGGGCGAAGTGGTTGGTCTGAAGGAGTTAGCTGAAATGATGGTTGCGTTAGTTCCTGGAGGAAAATACGAGTTAATCCCTTTTCCGCCGGAGCGAAAGGCGATTGACATCGGGGATTATTACGGCAATTTTGATCTCATCAGGAGTGAATTGGGTTGGGAGCCGAAGGTTGGCCTGCATGAAGGTTTGAAAAAGACTGTTCAATATTATCGGCAGTACCGCACGCACTATTGGTAAGTGTCAGCTCAGGTGGACTCATATTGCCAGCTTGGATAAACCAGATTGGTGGTTGCCGTGATTTTGATGAATGATTTTAAGGCGGAGCCCTTTGAATTGCGAGAGGCAATGTTGGATGCCGCGCGACGCGTGTTGGAGTCCGGCTGGTTTGTTCTTGGCAGCGAGGTAATCGCTTTTGAAAAGAAGTGGGCAGAGCTCTGTGGGGTAGCGCATGGCGTAGGTGTGGGTAATGGCATGGACGCCATCGAAATCGCCTTGCGTGGGTTGGACATCGGCCCTGGCGATGAAGTTATCACAACACCGATGACCGCCTTTGCGACTGTGTTGGCCATCATGCGTGCGGGAGCCACCCCGGTACTGGCGGATATCGATATGGAGACTGCTTTGCTGTCACTTGCCAGTGTCGAGCGTTGCTTGAGTCCAAAGACAAAAGCGATCGTATTAGTTCATTTGTACGGGCAAGTACGTGACATGACCGCCTGGGTTGATTTTAGCCGGACTAAAGGTATTTATCTGATTGAGGACTGCGCCCAAGCGCATTTGGCGACTTGGCAAGGGAAAATGGCTGGAAGCTTTGGGTTGGCTGGCGCATACAGTTTTTATCCGACCAAAAATCTTGGGGCGCCCGGTGATGCTGGCATGCTGGTTACCAATAGCAGTGTCCTCGCGAAGCGCGCTGAGTCTTTGCGCAACTATGGTCAGAGCGAGCGGTATCATCATCCCGAGTTGGGTTTGAATAGTCGGCTAGATGAACTCCAGGCAGCCATGCTTGGAGTGCGATTGAAGTGGCTGCCTCGGTTCACAGAAAGACGACGCCAAATCGCTGAAGCCTATCGCGCGGGTATCGTCAACCCGCTAGTTCAGCACTTGGCCGCGCCTGAAGAGCCTTCATCACACGTCTATCATCTGTACGTCGTCACTTGCCTGCAACGGGATGGATTGCAAGCGCATTTGCGAAGAAAGGGTGTGCAAACCCTTATCCACTATCCAGTGCCAGTACATAAGCAAAAACCGTGCAAGGCATTACGGTGTGATCCACAAGGTCTGAGGAATAGCGAGCAGCATGCCTTGCAATGTCTATCGCTTCCGTGTCACCCGCAGATGAGTGATGTCGATATCCATCAGGTGATTTCTGCGGTCAATTCGTTCCGAGGTGATTGATGGAACATTATGTGACGTTATTTGATAGTCTTTTCATTCCGCAAGGTTTGGCGCTCTATTTTTCGATGAAAAAATATGTCAAAGATTTTATTCTATGGATTCTATGCGTCGATGACGAAGCCTACGAGGTGCTGGCGAGACTCCAGTTTGACAATGTCCGCTTGTTGCGACTTGGCGAATTAGAGACCGAGGATCTCCTGCGCATCAAACCCACACGCAGCAAGGGAGAATATTGCTGGACACTTACTCCGTTTGCTCCGAAGTTTGTGTTTGATGCGGATTTCAGTGTTGAGCGCGTTACCTATCTGGATGCAGATTTGTGTTTTTACAAGAACCCAAGTGATATTTTTATAGAATATGAGGCGAGTGGTAAAAGTGTTTTGATCACAGATCATGCCTATGCGCCTGAATATGATCAGTCTGTCACCTCTGGTCGATATTGCGTTCAGTTCATGACTTTTAGCAGGAGAGGAGAGGCGGTTCGTAAGTGGTGGGAGGATCGTTGCGTAGAATGGTGCTATGCTCGGTTTGAGGACGGAAAATTTGGTGATCAAAAGTATTTGGACGATTGGCCAGAAAAATTTGGTTCAGAAGTACATGTGCTTCGCAACCTTGGTGCTGCGTTGGCTCCGTGGAATGCCATAAGGTTTCCGTATTCAGATGCTATTTTTTACCACTTCCACGGTCTCCGTATATTGTCGCGTCGGCGGATAGCGATTGGTGGATATAGACTTCCACGCCCAGTTGTCAAAAATATATATGCCCCTTACTTGAAATCTCTAAAGGATGGTGTCGCAATTGCTGAGAAAGTTGGCTGGTGCCTTCGTCCGCAGAGCTCAATTGGAATTCGTTGGGTGTTGCGTAATATTATGCGAGATATTTATATTAGCCTTGCCGGGTTGCCTTACGGTGTGATGAGGTGGTATTGACGTTTGATGTTATCGGGGAGCATAACGTGATATTCAGTGAGTTAGTATGAGGCGAGCTTTGATAACAGGAATCACCGGCCAGGATGGTTCGTACCTGGTCGAATTTCTGCTGGCGCAAGGTTACGAGGTGCACGGCATCAAGCGCCGGGCGTCCAGCTTCAACACGCAGCGCATCGACCATATCTACCAGGACCCGCACGATCCGCAGCCGCGGCTGATCCTGCACTATGGGGACTTGACGGATTCCAGCAACCTGATCCGCATCGTGCAGCAGGTGCAGCCGGACGAGATTTACAACCTGGGCGCGCAGAGCCATGTGGCGGTGAGCTTTGAAAGCCCCGAGTACACCGCCGACGTGGATGCGCTGGGCACGCTGCGGCTTCTGGAGGCGGTGCGCCTCCTGGGCCTGCAGCACAAGACGCGCTTTTATCAGGCGAGCACCTCGGAGCTTTACGGTCTGGTGCAGGAGGTGCCGCAGCGCGAGACGACGCCGTTCTACCCGCGCAGCCCCTATGCGGTGGCCAAGCTGTATTCGTACTGGATCACCGTCAACTACCGCGAGGCGTATGGCATGTACGCCTGCAACGGCATCCTCTTCAACCACGAAAGCCCGCGGCGGGGCGAGACGTTCGTGACGCGCAAGATCACGCGCGGGCTGTGCCACATCGCGCAGGGGCTGGAGCGCTGCCTGTACCTGGGCAATCTGGATGCGCTGCGCGACTGGGGGCATGCGCGCGACTACGTGCGCATGCAGTGGCTGATGCTGCAGCAGGATGCACCGGAGGACTTCGTCATCGCCACCGGGCAGCAGCATTCGGTGCGCGACTTCGTGCGCTGGACGGCGGAGGAGCTGGGCATCACGCTGCGCTTCGAGGGCCAAGGGGTGGAAGAACGCGCGGTGGTGGAGGCGGTGCGGGGCGAGAAGGCCCCGCACGTGCGGCCGGGCGACGTGATCGTGCGGGTGGATCCGCGCTACTTCCGTCCGGCGGAGGTGGAGACGCTCCTGGGCGATCCGACCAAGGCGCGCGAGAAGCTGGGCTGGCAGCCGACCATCACGGCGCGGGAGCTGTGCGCCGAGATGGTGGCGGCGGATCTGAAGATCGCCCAGCGCCACGCCCTCCTGAAGGCGCACGGGCACGAGGTGCCGGTGTCCGCCGAGCGGTGAGGATGCGATGACGCAAGGCAAGATCTTCGTCGCCGGCCACCGCGGCATGGTGGGTGCAGCCATCGTGCGACGGCTTGAGGCGCTGGGGTTGGGCGACCGGCTGCTGCTGGCCGGGCGCGAGGAGCTGGACCTCTTGGATCAGGCGGCGGTGCGGCGCTTCTTTCAGCGCCACGCCATCGAGCGGGTGTACCTGGCCGCGGCGCGGGTAGGCGGCATCCACGCCAACGACACCTACCCGGCCGAGTTCATCCACCAGAACCTGGTCATCCAGTGCAACGTCATCCACGCGGCGTGGGAGGCGGGCGTGCCGCGGCTCCTGTTCCTCGGTTCGAGCTGCATCTACCCCAAGCACGCGCCGCAGCCCATCCCCGAGGAGGCGCTGCTGACCGGGCCGCTCGAGCCGACCAACGAGCCTTACGCGGTGGCCAAGATCGCCGGGCTGAAGATATGCGAGAGCTACCACCGCCAGTATGGCTGCGATTTCCGCAGCGTGATGCCGACCAACCTCTACGGCCCCGGCGACAACTTCCACCCCGACAACGCGCACGTGATCCCGGCGCTGCTGCGGCGCTTTCACGAAGCGGCGCAGCGCGGCGACGAGGCGGTGACGGTGTGGGGCACCGGCACACCGCGGCGCGAATTCCTGCACGTGGACGACATGGCCGCCGCATGCGTGCACGTCATGGAGCTGGACGAGGCTGCCTACCGGAGCCAGACCGCGCCGATGCGCCGCCACCTCAACGTCGGCACGGGGCAGGACGTGACCATCGCCGAGCTGGCGCAGACCATCGCGCGCGTGACGGGCTTTGGCGGGCGCATCGTCTTCGACGCCAGCAAGCCCGACGGCACGCCGAGGAAGCTCCTGGACGTCTCGCGCATCCGGGCGCTGGGCTGGCAGCCCTCCATCGGGCTGGAGGAGGGGCTGCGCTCGGCCTATGCGTGGTATCGTGAGCATGCCGCGCAAGTGCGGCAGCGTTGAGGGTGGCGCCGATGTGGCTGGAGCCGGAGCTCTTCCGCACCGTGGTGGCCGCCGCGCCGCTGGTGGCGATCGACCTGCTGCTGCGCGACGGTCAGGGGCGCGTGCTGCTGGGCCGGCGGCGCAACCGACCGGCGCAAGGGTGCTGGTTCGCCCCCGGCGGGCGCATCCGCAAGGGTGAGCGGCTGGACGAGGCCTTCGCGCGCATCGCGCGGGAGGAGCTGGGCCTGGCGCTGCGGCGGCAGGAGGCGCGCCTGCTCGGCGTGGACGAGCATTTCTACGAGGACAGCGTCTTCGGCCCGGCCGGGCAGGGGCCGACGACGCACTACGTGGTGCTGGTGCATGGGCTTGATTGGCCGGGCGGCGACGTGCCGGGCGCGGCGGCCCCGGGGCAGCATGACGCGCTGCGCTGGTGGCCGGCCGAGGCGCTGGCGGCCGACCCCGGCGTGCACCCCCACACGCGGACCTATGCGCGGCTGCTCAGGCCCGGCGCATGGCCGATCTTGAAACAGGGAGAACCGACGACATGACCCTGGTGCCGGTGATCATGGCGGGTGGCTCGGGCAGCCGCCTGTGGCCGCTGTCGCGCGAGCTGCATCCCAAGCAGTTCCTGCGGCTGCCCGATGGGCAGCGCACGATGCTGCAGGGGACGCTGGCGCGGCTGGAGGGCCTGCCGTGCGCGGGGCCGATCGTCGTCAGCCACGAGGAGCACCGCTTTCTGGTGGCGGAGCAGCTGCGCCAGAGCGGCCGCCTGGAGCAGGCCACGATCCTGCTGGAGCCCATCGCGCGCGGCACCGCGCCGGCGATTGCGACGGCGGCGCTGCAGGCGCTCGAGCATGACCCCGAGGCGGTGCTGCTGGTGCTGTCGGCCGACCAGGTGCTGGGCGACGTGGCTGCGTTCCAGCAGGCCGCGCTGCGTGCCGCCGAGCTGGCCCGGCAGGGCTGGCTCGTCACCTTCGGCGTGGTGCCGACCCGCGCCGAGACCGGCTACGGTTACATCGAGCGCGGCGAGCCGCTGGGCGAGGACGGCTACCGCGTGGCGCGCTTCGTCGAAAAGCCCGACGCCGAGCGCGCCGCGGCCTTCGCCGCGAGCGGCGCGCACTACTGGAACGCGGGCATGTTCGCGCTGGGGGCGGGGCGCTATCTGGAGGAGCTTGAGCGGCTGGCGCCGGCGATGCGCGCGGCGTGCGAGCAGGCCGTGGCCGGCGCGCGGCCGGATCTGACCTTCATCCGGCTGGACCGGGCGGCGCTGGAGGGCTGCTCCGCCGACTCGATCGACTACGCCGTGCTGGAAAAGACCGATCGCGCCGCCGTGGTGCCGCTCGATGCGGCGTGGAGCGACGTCGGCGCATGGTCGGCGCTGTGGGAGATCGGCGCCAAGGATGGCGATGGCAACGTCACGATCGGTGACGTCCTGCTGCACGACGTGCAAGGCAGCTACCTGCACGGCACCGACCGGCTGGTGGCGGCGGTGGGCGTCCGTGACGTGGTGCTGGTGGAGACCAAGGACGCGGTGCTGCTGGCGCATCGCGACCGCGCGCAGGACGTACGCCACATCGTGCAGCGGCTGCAGGCGCAAAACCGAGCCGAGCACCGCCAGCACCGCGAGGTCTATCGCCCCTGGGGCAGCTTTGACGCCATCCATGCCGACGCCCGCTACCAGGTCAAGCGCATCACCGTCAATCCCGGGGCGCAGCTCTCCCTGCAGCTGCACCACCACCGCGCCGAGCACTGGATCGTCGTGCAGGGCACCGCGCGCGTCACCCGCGGCGAGGAGACCTTCCTGCTCACCGAGAACCAGTCCACCTACATCCCCGTCGGCCAGCCGCACCGCCTGGAAAACCCCGGCGTCATCCCGCTGGTGATGATCGAGGTGCAGACGGGCAGTTACCTGGGGGAGGACGACATCGTGCGGTTGAGCGATGCGTATGGACGGGCTGGACGGGCCTGATGGGGGGCCATGGCATGGATGCAGTGATCGTTGCGGCCATCATCAGCGCATCGGGCACGGTACTGGCCGCGCTGATCGGCGGCGCCAGCGTGCTCGTGGTGGCGCTGCACCGCCGCTGGATCATCGAGTTGGCCAAGTCGGTCGAGTTCTATCACGCGCTGGAGACCGAGTGGCTGCGCGCGAGCCTGCGGCAGGAACTCGGCCGGGAACCAACCGAAGGCCAGATCAACCATCGGCGCGGCCAGCAGCGCAAGAACCTGATGGGCAAGATTGACCACGAGGTGCTGACAGCCCGGCAGGCCGCAGCCATCCGTGCGAGGTACTTTGGATGAGCGACGTCAAGCTCTCGGGAAAGTCTGCTCAACCCCTGCTGCTGACGCCGTCGCGGGGCTTGGGTTTCACATCGTGGATTCAGGCATGATTCCGGCAGTCTCGCGGGGCCGTTTCAGCCCCCGCCGGGGCCTTTGGCGGCCCCGCGCGGGGCTTGCGCGCCCCATTGGGGCGCACTTACCCCCTCAAGGGCTGCATAAGCCGCCTGCGCACGAGCCACAGGTTGGCCAGCATCAAGAGCGTGGTGATCTGCGCCGCGTTCTTCCTCAGGCCCTTGTAGCGCACCTTGGTGTAGCGAAAGACGCACTTGAGCACGCCGAAGATGTGCTCGCCGCGCGCGCGGATGCGCGCTTTGACGCCCTCCAGCTCATCCAGCACCGCATCCAGCGGCTTGCTTGTGTCCAGCTGCTTGCGCTTGCCCGGCCGCATGGCCACGTGCCAGTTGACCTTGGGGTGATGCTGTTGCAGCTCCTTGCGCTTGTCCACGCCCTGGTAGCCCGCGTCCGCGAAGACGTCTCGTTCCTCTCCGTGCAGCAGCGCGTGCGCCTGCGTGACGTCGGCCACGTTGGCTGGCGTGACCACCACGCTGTGGGCAAGTCCACTGGCCGCATCCGTGCCCACATGCGCCTTGCAGCCGAAGGTCCACTGGTTGCCTTTCTTCGTCGTTCGCGGCTCCGACTCATCGCCGCTCACCATCTCAGGGTCGCGGCTGCGGCTCTGGTTCTTCGTGGAGCTGGGCGCGGCAATCAGCGTGGCATCCACCACCGTGCCGCTTCTGACCATCAGCCCGCGCTGGGTGAGGATCTCGTTGACGAGCTCAAACATGCGCTGGCTCAGGTCCTTCTCCTGCAGCAGGTGCCGCAAGCGCAGGATCGTGGTTTCATCGGGCACGGTGTCCACCCCCAGGTCCAGACCCACGAATTCGGCAAAGGCCGGCACGTCGTAGAGGGCCTCTTCGGCCGCCGGGTCCGACAGCGCAAACCACTGTTGCAGGAAGTGGATGCGCAACAGCACCGACACCGGGTACGAGGGACGGCCGCCCTTGGGTCCAGGCGAGGGCATGTGCGGGGCAATCAGCGCCTCAAGCTCCTTCCACGGCACCACCTGGTCCATCTGCCGCAGGAACTCGCGCTTGCGGGTGGTCTTGACCTTGAGCTCGAACCCTGCTCCCAGGCTGGCTTGCTTCATCGGCGGCGCTCCTGCAGCATGCTTCCTCACAGGCGTCATGCTACCCGGTCAGGGGGTGGGTCACTTACAACCGCGAGAGGCATCCCATGACGTCAGTTCGACCAAAAATTTCCATAATAACCGTAACTCTCAATAACTCGACAGGTTTGCAGAGAGTTATTGATTCTATTAGGGCGCAGACCTATAAAAACATAGAGCTTATTGTTGTTGACGGGGGCAGTTCTGATAGTACAAATGAAATCATAAAGAAAAACGGCGATATAATAAAAAAATCTATAAGCGAAAAAGACAAAGGTATATTTGATGCAATGAATAAAGGTTTAAGCATGGCTTCTGGGGATTGGATTTTGTTTTTGAATGCCGGCGACGTATTTTGCGATAACTTTGTTTTGGAACGAGCCTCTTCGTGGCTGAAGGACCGGGAGGTGAATTATTACGGCGTGGCAGAAATTGCGTATGAGGGCCAGGTTTTATATCGCAAGCCGGGTGCAAATAAACCATTAAGGCTAGAAAAAAGTTTGCCTATACATCAGGCTGTTTTTGTTTCAAAAAAATATGCTTATATGGGGTACGATGAAAGTTTTAAAATTTGTGGCGACACTTTATATTTGCAAAACCTAATAAAAATTTCTGAGTTTGTATTTATTCCGCTTGATGTTGTTCGTTTTGAGCTTGGTGGTATCTCTAGCTGGTACGAAGATGTGAGGCATTTTCGACGACATGTGAAAGAGCGCGTAAAAGTTTCGCGTCTGCTGGGAAGGCGGGCAAACGTCTTATATATATATGTACAATTGTTGATTAAGCTGTTCTTGATGCGCTTATTTTCAAAGAAAAATTACTTTAAATTAATGAGTTATGTGGCAAAGATTCGTGAAGTTGTATAAAATCTCAATTCGTGTACCCTATGGCAAGTTTGCCTTATGGGGCTTTGTTCTAATGCCTCTTGATAGTTTTTATGGCTTAAGCGGTGTTGTCTATCGTCCTTTGTGGATAATCCCGTTTGTAATTATAGGTCTGCACTCGGTATTTGTCACTTATAAGGTTGACGTGACTTCCTTGAAGTTGTATTTGGTATTGAGTTATAGTTTTTTGGTGTCTTTTTTTTCTTACATTTATTTTTCATATTCAGACCAGGTCTTTTTGGTAAAAAGCGTGTTTATTTGGTTAATTTTGTTTTTTGGTGTTTTAGGTTTGCTAAAATATTTTTCTTTGTTTGCTAGAAAGGTGGGCGTTGATGTAATGATAAAGGGTGTTTCGTTATTGATATTGATTTCTGGAGTGTTGCCTTTGTGTGTTGGCTTGGTTCAGGTTGGCTTAAACTTAGCCGGCTTAAACGAAGTCAATGTGGTTTTGACATCACTATTTAGTTATAGGGTGGATGAAGGACGAGTGCAGCTTATAAGTGGAGAGCCGTCGTGGGCGGCTAGATACCTCTTATTTTTGTTGGCGTTCAGTTTTGTGTTTCGTGGTGGCTGGTTGTACGCATATCGTGTTGTTGTGGTGTGCTTGATATATTTTACGGGCTCTTTTTTAGGTTATTTATCGTTTCTCGCGATAGTGGCGATTTGCTTGTTTCAGAGCGGATTGCGAATACGTATTTTTTTGAAGTGGGTGCCTTTAGGGGTTGGTGTGTTCTTGATTGGTGGGTTCGGTATTGGTGAGTATACAATAAAAAGAGCTTCAGAAATTATCGAGCTTTTGTCGGCTATGTCGCTGGATAATATTTTTGAGCTAGCCGCCGTAAGTGCTTCGTGGATGGGGAGGGTGATAAATCCGTTTGTTGCGGTTGAATTGGGGTTTACGCATCCGTTGGGTATTGGGTTTGGTGCTTTTAAATTTTGGCTTCCAGGTGTATTAAGAGACTATGGGGTTGATTATCTATATAACGATGATTATTTATTGGGCGCAGCGTCAACCCCTAAGTCGCTTTTGCCCATGATTTGGGCGGAATATGGGATTTTGGTATTTGCTATTTTGTTGATTTATTATATTAAATTGGTTTTAGCTATAAAAAACCACTTTGTAAAGTATTTGTTATATTGTGTTCCGGTTTTTACGTTATTATTTGACTCCGTATTGTATTATGGATTGTTGGTTCCTTTGTGTATGGCATCTATTGTGGCGAGGGCTTCCCCAAAGTATGTGGGAGGCGGAGTCGGCGGAGTCAATAATCAAGTGCAACACCCCTGATCTTCCTTGCACCTGACCCTGCCGCCGACCCATGGGAACCCACGACCAGCACCTCAGCGCCGAAGAGCGCGCCACCATCATGATCATGCTGCAGCAGGGCTGCTCGGCACGCAGCATTGCCCGCACGCTGCAGCGCTCGCCCTCGACGGTGACGCGCGAGATCCGGCGAGCGCTGGACTGGCCGCAGCGCGCGGCCTTCGTGCCGGCGGGCAGCAGCACTTATGACGCGCGGGCAGCCGGGGCGCGTGCATGCGCCATGCGGCTCAAGCGCCGACGCAGCCGCAAGCTCTCCGAAGACGGTGTGCTCTTCGGCGTGGTGCATCACTTCCTGCTGGAGGGCTGGTCGCCAGGGCAGATTGCCGGCACACTCAAGCGCATGTGGCCCGACGATCCGCATCGCCGCGTCTCGCACGAGACCATCTACAACTGCATCTACGCGATGCCGCGCGGTGAGCTGCGCAAGGAGCTCATCGCCTGCCTGCGGCGTGCGATGCCCAAGCGCATGCCGCGCTCGCGTGGCCAAGACCGAAGGGGTCGTCCCTGAAATATTCATAACCTCATGATTTTTCTTGCGTTATTGGGCGTTTTCGGGTATGATTTCTCCCGGCTTTGATGGCTTGAAGCGCCGTTTTCTGGGAGTTTTGCGATGCCAGCCTGCCCCGCCACCGAGGACTTCTTCCGTCTGCGGCTCGATCAGATGATCGACCTGAGGCACCCGCTGGCGGTGCTGGCCTCACGCATGCCGTGGCAGGAGTTGGAAGCAAGGCTTGCGCACCTGTTCAAGCGCCGGGCGCGCGCAGGGGTGGCGATGCCCGATCTGGACCTCTTTGGCGAAGCGCCGGTGCGTGCAGCTCAGGTGTCCAATGCGGGCCGCCCCCGCGTGCCGCTGCGCGTGATGATTGCGCTGCTGTATCTGAAGCACGCCTTCAACGAGTCCGACGAAGGCGTGGTGGAGCGTTGGCGCGAGTCGCCGCGCTGGCAATACTTCTCGGGCATGGCCTACTACGAGGACCGGCTGCCGTGCGATGCCACGACGCTGGTGAAGTTTCGCCGGCTGCTGGGCGAGGAAGGGGTGGAAGAACTCCTTGCGCAGACCATCAACGTAGCGGTGGAAACCGGACTCATCAAGCCGCAGGACTTGAAGCGCGTGGTGGTGGACACGACTCGTAGCCCCAAGGCGGTGGCGCACCCCACCGACAGCCGCTTGCTTGAGAGCGCGCGCACCAAGCTGGTGCAAGCGGCCAAGGCAGCCGGCATCGCCTTGAAGCAGACCTTTGCCAAGGAAGGCAAGGACTTGAGCCGCAAGGCAGGACGCTATGCGCACGCGCGGCAGTTCGCACGCATGCGCCGCAGCATCCGGCGCCAGCGCACGATCGTGGGCAGGCTGCAGCGCGAGATCGAGCGCAAGGCTGCCCGCCTGGGGCAAGCCATCCAGAGCGCTCTTGGCGATACCCTCAACAAGGCGGCGCGTCTGGTGGCGCAGACCGCCCAGCGCAAGACTGCCGAGGGCACACCCAAGCTCTACGCTTGGCACGCGCCGGAAGTGGAGTGCATCAACAAGGGCAAGGCCCGATGCCCTTACGAGTTCGGGGTGAAGGTCGGCATTGCCAGCACGCTGAAGCACAGCCTCATCGTCGGAGCCCGGGCCTTCCATGGCAACCCCTACGACGGACACACGCTGCAGGCGCAGCTGGAGCAGGCCACGATCCTGATGCAGGACATGGGCGTCAAGCCCTGCACAGTCTATGCCGACTTGGGCTGCCGCGGCGTGCAGGCCGACGTGCCTGATGTGCGCCTGGTGCACCGCGGCAAGATCAAGCGCCTCACAGCACAGGAAAGACGGCTGCTCAAGCGCCGCCAGGCCATCGAGCCGGTCATCGGGCACCTCAAACAAGACCACCGCATGGACCGCTGCCACCTCAAGGGCGAGCAGGGCGACCGGCTGCACGCGGTGCTGTGTGCGGCAGGCTACAACATCCGCTGGCTGCTGCGCATGATCGCGAAGAAGGGTGTGCCCTTCCCCCCGCGTCAGAATAGATGTCGCCCGCATAGAACTCTGAAGCCGGGGGCGATGATGGAAGAACAAGTTGGCCAGATACGGACAAGCATTCAAGGACAAGGCTGTGGCGCGGTTGCTGCCGCCTGAGAGCGCTTCGCTGACAGACGTGGCGCGGGAATTTGGTGTGAGCGTGCAGACGCTGCAGAAGTGGCGCGATGCGGCGTTGTCGCAACCGGCCGCTGCCCAGGCCTGGACGCCTGCAGCCCGTTTTGAGGCGTTGCTGACGACGGCGGCCATGGATGAACAGCAACGCAATGCCTGGTGCCGCGCCAACGGCGTGTACCCGCAGCAGCTCATCGAGTGGCGCCAGGCGGCCACCGAGGCACTGGGCAGCACAGCCAGCGAGCGCAGCAGCCCGGCCCAAGCCAAGGCCCAGCAGCGCCGCATCAAACAACTCGAGCGCGATCTGCGCCGCAAGGACAAGGCGTTGGCAGAGACCGCGGCATTGCTGGTGCTCTCAAAAAAGCTCGAGGCGGTCTTGCCGGGGGACGAGGACGCATGATCCCGCTGCAAGACCGCCGACATCTGGTGGAACTGATCGGGCAAGCGCACCGCGATGGCGCCAGTCTGTACAAGGCCTGCGAGACGGCCGGCATCACGCTGCGCACGCTGCAGCGCTGGGCAATGGCCGACGGCTCCATCCGCTGTGACGCTCGCCCCCAGGCGCAGCGACCCAGGCCAAGCCATGCGCTCAGCCAAGCCGAGCGCGCCGAGGTGCTGCGCATTGCCAACGAGCCGCGCTTTGCGGACCAGCCGCCTGCGCGCATCGTGCCGGCGCTGGCCGATGAAGGCCGCTATGTGGCCAGCGAATCGACCTTCTACCGCATCCTGCGCGCACAAGGGCAAGCCGCCCATCGCGGCCGCGCCAAGGCGCCGCAGGCGCGACGCGGCCCGAGCACGCATGTGGCCAGTGGCCCGCGCCAGCTCTGGTGCTGGGACATGACCTATCTGCCCGCCCAGATCGCCGGGCGCTGGTTCTACCTGTATCTGATCCTGGACCTCTACAGTCGCAAGATCGTGGGCTGGGAGGTGCACGAGCACGACGACGCCTGCCATGCCGCGCACCTGGTGCGCCGCACGGCGCTGGCCGAGGGCATTGCCACACAGGCGAGCAAGCCCGTGCTGCACGGCGACAACGGCTCCATGCTCAAAGCCACCACGGTGCTGGCCATGCTGCATTGGCTGGGCCTCAAGCCCTCGTACTCGCGCCCACGCGTCAGCAACGATAACGCCTTTGTCGAATCGCTGTTTCGCACCGCCAAGTACCGGCCCGAGTTCCCCGCCCGTGGCTTTGCCGACCTGCACGCCGCTCGCGACTGGGCGGCGCAGTTTGTGCATTGGTACAACCATGAGCATCTGCACAGCGGTATCCGCTACGTGAGCCCGGCAGCGCGGCATGAAGGGCGTGACCAAGCGATCCTGGCGGCCAGGCATCAGGTTTACGAACGTGCCCGCCAGCGCCATCCGTCGCGCTGGAGTCGGCACACGCGCAACTGGCAGCCCATCGGCGCCGTCACGCTCAACCCCGAGCGCGACGCGGTGATCGAAGGCCTCACGCTGCATCACGATACACAACACTTGGCCGCATGACTTGGGCGACAACTATCTTGACACGCACCGCCTTCCTGAAGCGAGCTTTTTTGCGCCTCATCGCGGCCGCGCAACTGCTGGCCCACTGGCTTGCCTGGCAGCAAACAGCCGTGACCGGCGGCGTCCATGCGGCCTTGCTGCGGCTGCGGATGGCCTGAAAATGAATATTTCAGGGACGACGATTTAACGTGCGGCGGGCCAATGCCGTGCTGCTGCGCGCGATGCTGGGGGAGGGGTGAGGGTTGCAGACATTCTGGTTGGCCTTTGCGGTGGCGTTTGCGGTGACGCTGGCGATCGTGCGTTCGGCGCGCCGGCACGTGCGCTTCAGCGGCGACGTCACGGACGGGGTGCAGAAATTCCACGTCGGAGCGGTGCCGCGCATCGGGGGCGTGGCGCTGGTGGCGGCGCTGGCGGCGGCGCTGGCGTGGAGCGGCTGGCGCGGGCTGGTGGGGGCGGAGGCAGCCTGGCTGGGGCTGGCGGCGCTGCTGGCCGGCGTGGGCAACGCGCCGTTTCACCCGGTGGATTTCTCGATCCTGAACCAGCGCGTCTCGCCGCCGCGGCTGGGCTACGCCTTCAGCGTGCACGGGCTGACCGGCAACCTCGGCTGGGC
>NZ_VJND01000022.1 GCF_007556605.1 Tepidimonas sediminis
CTCAACGCCGCGCGGCTGCTCCTGTTTGCGACAATCACCAAACGATCCAGACCAGCCGCCTGAAGCAGACCCGAATAGACCCGCTCACTCCACAGGTTTCAGGCTCATACCTGAATTGGAAAACACTGCCCCGGCGCCACCGCACCGCGGCCGATCCTGTCCGCGCCAGCCGACCCGATCCGGCGCGGCCGCGCGACCCCGCAGGGCCCCGTGATCAGGCCCGCGACGCCGCCGGGCCGCCGCCGCCTGCGGCAGGGCCGGGTGGAGCGACCTGCGGCGCCGGCGCACCACCCGGCCCGCCCTGCCCGGGCGCGCCGGCACCGCGGACATGAAGCACGCGCTGCGGGTACGGGATTTCCACCCCGTGCTCGCGGAACAGCTCCAGGATGCGCAGGTTGATCGCCGAGCGCAGGCCGAGCTGGCCGTTCTCGGGGTCGGCGATCCAGTAGCCGAGCGTGAACTCCAGCCCGTCGGCGCCGAAGGCCGACAGCGCCGCCAGCGGCCCCGGCTCGCGCAGCACGCGCGGCTGCTCCAGCGCCGCCTGCTCCAGCAGCCGGCGCACCAGCGCCACGTCGCTGTCGTAGGCCACGCTCACCACCGTGGACTGCCACACCTTGGGGTCCGACAGCGAAAGGTTTTCCACCCGCTGAGTGATCAACATTTCGTTGGGCACGATCGATTCGCGGCCGCTGACGGCGCGGATCACCGTGTAGCGCGCCTTGATGTCGGCCACCACGCCCTCGAAGGTGTCCAGCCGCACCATGTCGCCGATGCGCATGCTGCGCTCCGTGAGGATCACGAAGCCGCTGACGTAGTTGGCCGCCAGCTTCTGCAGGCCGAAGCCGATGCCCACGCCGATGGCGCCGCCCAGCACCGACAGCGCCGTCAGATCGATGCCCACCGCCGACAGCGCCAGCATCAGCCCGACGAACATCAGCAGCGCGCGCGCGGCGTTGCTGGCGGCCTTGCGCAGCGACAGCGACTCGCCGGTGGCGTCGCGCAGCAGGCGCGCCTCGATGGCCGACGACACCCACAGCGCCACGATCAGCACCGCGCCGGCCGACAGCAGCCCCTCGATGAGCGTGCGCACCGACAGCTGGGTGCCGCCCAGCTTCCAGGTGATCTGGTCCAGCTCCGCCAGCACCACCGGCAGCAGGCCGGTGATCCACGCCACCGCCGCCAGCCACGCCAGCCACGAGACGGTGCGCTCCACCGGCCGCAGCCATGCCGCGCCCTTGAAGGCGGCCTCGAGCACCTTGACGCCGATGCGGATGACCACCAGCGCGATCAGCGCCGGGATGACGACGTGCCAGACCGCGCGCGGCACCCACAGCAGCGTCAGCGCGCGCGCGCCGTAGGCCAGCACCAGCAGCAGCAGCGGGAACAGCACCCCGTCGATGCCGCGGCGGCCGAACCAGATCGAGCGCTCCGCATCGGGGTTGAAGGCGCGCTGCAGCGCGCGCACCACGAGCCAGGCCAGGCCGACACACAGCGCCAGCGCCGCCAGCTCCAGCAGCGCGCCAGGCTGCGCGAAGGTGGCCAGCCAGGCGCCGAGATCGTCGATCGGGGCGGGAACGGCGCGGCTCATCGGCGTCTCAGCCCGTGCGCCACGCCGGCGCGCGCTTCTCGATGAAGGCCTGCACGCCCTCCTGCGCCACCTCGTGCATCATGTTGCAGGCCATCACCTGCCCGGCGAGCTGGTAGGCGGCCTCGATGCCGGTCTCGCGGTGCTGGTAGAACACCGCCTTGCCCATCGCGATGGCCTCGCGCGGCTTGGCCAGGATCGCCACCACCAGCCGCTCGACCTCCGCGTCCAGCGCGTCCAGCGGCACCACGCGGTTGACCAGCCCGCGCCGGTGCGCCTCCTCGGCGCTGATGAACTCGCCGGTCAGCAGCATCTCCATCGCCACCTTGACCGGCACGTTGCGCACCAGCGGCACGCTGGGCGTGGCGCAAAAGAGCCCCACGTCGATGCCGTTGACGCCGAAGCGCGCCTCCTGCGCCGCCACCGCCAGGTCGCACTGCGCCACCAGCTGGCAGCCGGCCGCGGTGGCCAGCCCCTGCACGCGCGCGATCACCGGCACCGGCAGGCGCTGGATCTGCAGCATCATGCGCGAGCAGCGCGCGAACAGCTGCTGGTAATACTCCAGCCGCGGGTTGGCGCGCATCTCCTTCAGGTTGTGGCCGGCGCAGAAGGCCTTGCCGGCCGCGGCGATGACGAGCACGCGCGCGCCCTCGTCGGCGGCGATCTCGTCGAGCTTGGCCGACAGCGCCTCCAGCATCGCTTCGCTGAGCGCGTTGAAGGCCTTGGGGGTGTTCAGCGTCAAGGTGTGCACGCCGCGCGCGTCGCGCGCATGCAGCAGGATCGGTTCGACGTCGGGGGTGGTCATCGTGGGTGGACTCCTCTTTCGGGGCGGCGGTCAGAGGTCGGCCAGCACGCGCACGTGCGCCTCCACGCTGCGCGCCAGCGCGCTCAGGTTGTAGCCGCCCTCCAGCACGCTGACGATGCGGCCCTTGGCGTGGCGGCCCGCCACCTCCTTGATGCGCTGCGTGATCCAGACGTAATCCTGCTCCACCAGCGCGAGCTGGCCCAGGTCGTCCTCGCGGTGGGCGTCGAAGCCGGCGCTGATCAGGATCAGCTCGGGGCGGTGCGCCTCCAGCCGCGGCAGCCACATCATCTCGATCAGCTCGCGCACGTCCATGCCCTTGGTATAGGCCGGCACCGGCACGTTGACCAGGTTGGCGTCGTCGCGGTGGTCCCACTCCGGGTAGTAGGGGTGCTGGTAGAAGCTGCACATCAGGATGCGCTCGTCGCCGGCGACGATGTCCTCCGTGCCGTTGCCGTGGTGCACGTCGAAGTCGACGATGGCCACGCGCTGCAGCCCCAGCCGCTCCAGCGCCACCTTGGCCGCCACCGCCACGTTGTTGAAGAAGCAGAACCCCATCGCCCGGTTGCGACAGGCGTGGTGCCCGGGCGGGCGCACGGCGCAGAACGCGTTGGCCAGCTCGCCGCCCACCACGGCCTCGGTGGCGTCGATCGCGGCGCCCGCCGCGGCCAGCGCCGCCTCCCAGGTGTGCAGGCCCAGTGCCGTATCGGGATCGAGGGCCAGGTGGGCCGGGCCGCCGGCCTCGACGTTGTCACGCAGCTCGTCCGACAGACCGCGCAGCGCCGCCACGTGCAGGCGGTCGTGCGCCAGCTCCAGCTCGGCCACCGAGGCCAGCGTCGCGGTGCGCTGCTCCAGCGCGTCCAGCACGCCGGTGATCAGCAGGCGATCCTCAATGGCGCCCAGGCGCTGCGGGCACTCCGGGTGCCCCGCGCCCATGTCGTGGCGCGCGCAGGCGGGATGGGTGAAATAGCCGGTCGGTTTCATGGCGTGCGGCGGGGCCGGGCACGGCGACGGCGCGGCTGCGGTATCGTCACGGGGATGAACGCGCACCAGCCCTTGATTGCCTCCTTGCTGCAGCAGCTTACCACGGTCGTCGTCGGCAAGAATGACGTGGTGCGCCAGGCGCTGACCTGCCTGCTGGCGGGCGGCCACCTGCTGATCGAGGACGTGCCCGGGGTCGGCAAGACGACGCTAGCGCAGGCGCTGGCGCGCACGCTGGGGCTGCGCTTCGCGCGCGTGCAGTTCACCGCCGACCTGATGCCCAGCGACCTGACCGGCGCCTCGGTGTGGGACCGCCAGGAAGGCCGCTTCACCTTCCATCCCGGGCCGCTGTTCACCGAGGTGCTGCTGGCCGACGAGATCAACCGCGCCAGCCCGAAAACCCAGAGTGCGCTGCTGGAGGCGATGGAGGAGCGGCAGGTCAGCGTCGACGGCGCCACGCACCGCCTGCCGCAGCCGTTCTTCGTCATCGCCACGCAGAACCCGTTCGAGCAAAGCGGCACGCAGGCGCTGCCGGAGTCACAGCTGGACCGCTTCCTGATGCGGCTGTCGCTGGGCTTTCCGGATCCTGAGGCCGAGCGGGCGCTGCTGCGCGGCGAAGACCGCAGCGCGCTGCTGCAGCGGCTGCCGGCGCTGGCCGACGCCGCCACCCTGCTGGCGTTGCAGCACGCCGCCGCCGCGGTGCGGGTGGCCGAGCCGCTGCTCGACACCCTGCAGGCGCTGCTGCACGCCACGCGCCACGGCGGGCGCTTCGTGCACGGCCTCAGCCCGCGGGCCGGACTGGCGCTGCTGCGCGCGGCGCGCGCGCATGCCTTCGTGCACGGGCGCGACTACGTCGCCCCGGACGACCTGCACGCGGTGCTGGTGCCGGTGGCGGCGCACCGGCTGGTCAGCACCACCGGCGCCAAGGCCGCCGAGGTCCTGCGCGCGCTGTCGGACGAGCTGGCATGACGGCCCCCTCCACCCCCGCGCCCGAGCCGGCCGGTCCGGACGGCGGCATGCGCGGGCGCCTGCGCCACTGGTGGCTGCGGCGGCTGCCTGCCCGCGCGCGCCATCGGCTCGGCCATCGCAATCTCTACGTGCTGCCGACCCGCGCCGGCTGGATGCTGGGCCTGACGCTGGTGCTGCTGCTCGTGGGCAGCATCAATTTCCAGCTCAACCTCGGCTACGCGCTGACCTTTCTCGTGGCCGGCAGCGCCGCAGCCGCGGTCTGGGCCGCGCACGCCAACCTGCGGGGCGTGGAGCTGATGCTGGACACGGCGCCGGAGTGCTGGGCCGGACGGCGCACGGCGCTGCCGGTGCGGCTGCAGCCGGGTGCACGCGCGCGCTGGGCGCTGGCGCTGCGCGCCGCCGGCGACGGCGAGGAGACGATGCTGGACGCGCCGGCCGGCCCGGACAGCGTCGCCGCCGTGCCGTGGACGCCGCCGCGCCGCGGCCGCCACCCGGCGCCGCCCCTGCGCATCGCCACCCGCTATCCGCTGGGGGTTTGCGAGGTCTGGAGCTGGTGGCGGCCGCAGGCCACGCTGCTCGTCTATCCCGGCCCGGAGCCGGACGCCCCCCCGCCGCCGTGGGCGGGTGGCGACGGCGACGCCGGCGGCACCGCGCCGCCGGCCCTCCCGGACGCCGGCGCCGACAACGACGACGTGCGGCCATGGCGCCACGGCGACCCGGCGCGGCGCGTGCTCTGGAAGAAGGCGGCCCGCCAGCCGGACGACGACCCACGCCACTGGTGGGTGCGGGCACCGGTGGGCGATCCGCGGCCGCCGGCGTGGCTGGACGAGCGCACCTGCGGTCTGCGCGACCCGGAGGCGGTGCGCGCGCGCCTGTGCGCCTGGGTGCTGGCGGCCGAACGCGCGGGCCGGCCGTACGGCCTGCGCGTCGGCGGCGTGGCCGTGCCGCCGGACCTCGGCCCGGCGCAGCGCCGCCGCTGCCTGGAGGTGCTGGCATGCCACTGAACCCGTCCGCCGCCGGCCGGCACCACGCCACCCCGCTGCCGCGCGAGGCCCGCGACACCCTCGTGCTGCTGGCGGTGCTGGCCTGGATCCAGGCGCTGCTGCTCGGTCATGTGCCGGCCTGGACGAGCGCGCTCGCCGCCGCGCTGCTGCTGTGGCGCGGCTGGCTGGCCTGGCGCGGCCGGCCGTTGCCGGGCTGGCCGTGGCGCGTGGGCCTGACGCTGCTGGCGGTGGGGGCGACGCTGGCGACGCACCGCACGCTGCTGGGCCCCGAGGCGGGCGTGACGCTGATCGCCGTGCTGCTGGCGCTCAAGACGCTGGAGCTGCGCGCGCGGCGCGACGCCTGGGTGGTGTTCTTCCTCGCCTTCTTCACGCTGCTGGCGCCGCTGCTGCGCTCGCAGTCGCTGCCGATGGCGCTGGCGGTGCTGCTGGCCGTGTGGGGGTTGCTGACGGCGCTGGTACTGGCCCACCGCCCGCTCGGTCACCCGCCGCTGGCGGCCGCGGCGCGCCAGGCCGGCTGGCTGATGCTGACCGGTACGCCGCTGCTGGTGCTGCTGTTCGCGCTCTTTCCGCGTCTGCCGCCGCTTTGGGGGCTGCCGCAGGGCGAGCCGTTCGGCCGCAGCGGCCTGTCGGGACAGATGCGCGTCGGCGACGTGGCGCGGCTGGCGCTGGACGAGCGCGTCGCCATGCGGGTGGCGTTTCCGCAAGGGACGCCGCCAGCGGCGCAGCTGTACTTTCGCGGGCCGGTGCTGCGCGTCTTCGATGGCGAGCGCTGGCTGCCGCTGCACGGTCCCCAGGCGGTGGCGCTGGCGCCGGGTGCGCTGATCCGCGCCGACGCCGGGGTGCGCCGCACGCCGCGCGGCGCGCCGCTGCCGTACCGCGTCACGCTGGAGCCGACGCAGCGGCCGTGGCTGCCGGTGCTGGACCACACGCTGCAGGCACCGCAGCCGTCGGCCGCGGGTGCGGCGCCGCTGACCTCCCCCGATGGGGCCTGGTGGCTGCCCTACCCCGTCACCGACGTGCTGCGCTACGACGCGCAGGCCCATCCGACGGTGGACTGGGGCGTGGAGGCCGACCGGCTGGCGCTGCAGGTGGACCGGGAGCTGCCGCCGGGCTTCAACCCGCGCACGCTGGCCTGGGCGCAGGCGCTGCGCCGCGAGCTTGGCGAGCCGGCGCCGCGCGTGCTGGTGGAGGCGCTGCTGCGCCGCCTGCGCGACGGCGGCTACGTCTACACGCTGGAGCCCGGGGTGTACGGGCCGCACAGCGCCGACGAATTCTGGTTCGAGCGCAAGGCGGGCTTCTGCGAGCACATCGCCTCGGCGTTCGTGATCGCGCTGCGCGCGCTGGACGTGCCGGCGCGCATCGTCACCGGCTACCAGGGCGGCGAGCTCAATCCGGTGGATGGCCTCTGGACGGTGCGCCACAGCGACGCGCACGCCTGGGCCGAGGTCTGGCTGCCCGGCGAGGGCTGGGTGCGCGTCGATCCGACCGCGTGGGTGGCGCCGGACCGCACCGTGCGCGGGGCGCGACTGGCGCCGCCGCCGGGTCCGCTGGCGCGCGCGGTGGTGCAGGTGGACCCGCGCCTGCTGCAGCTGGCGCGCGCGTGGTGGGACGCGGCCAACCAGCGCTGGAACGAGTGGGTGCTCGACTACGGACCGACGCGCCAGCGGGACCTGCTGCGCCGGCTCGGCTGGGACGCGCAGGACTGGCGCGATGCGGCGCGGGCGCTCGGGGCGGCGCTCGCGCTTGCGGCGCTGGTGGCGCTGGGCTGGCTGCTGCGGCCGCGCGGGCGGCGCCGCGACGCCTGGCGGCGGCTGCTGGAGCGGGCGGCGCGGCGCTGGGCGCGAGCCGGCGTGCCGCCCCCGCGGCCGCTGACCCCGCGCGCGCTGGCGGCGGCGCTGCAGCAGGCCGCGGCACTGGACGAGGCGCAACGCGCGGCCTGGCGCGCCTGGCTGCTGGAGCTGGAGGCGCTGCGCTACGATCCGGCCATGCCCGCCGACCGTGCCGCCCGTCTGCTCACGGACCTGCGCCGCCGGCTGGGGCGGCTGCGGACGCCGGCCCGGCCGCCAGCCGCCGGGGCGCCCCGTCGCGCCGGCGGCGCGCTGGCGCTGCTGCTGATGCTGGCCGCGGGCGCCCCCGCGGCCGACGCCCAGCCGGCGCGCGCGCTGCCGGCCACCTATGCCAACCACCCGCAGGCGCAGCAGCTGGCAGCGGCGATCGACGCCGCCGAGGGCTGGGACGACGGCTGGGCGCGCCACTGGGTGGCGCAGGCCCGCCCGGATGCGCGCGCCCGTGCGCTCAACGTGCCGCCTGCGGCCACCGCCTACCCGAACTGGGCGGCGTACCGCGCGCGCTTCGTCGAGCCGCGACGCATCGCCGCCGGCGTGCGCTTCTGGGATGCGCACGCCGAGGCGCTGGCGCGCGCCGAAGCGCGCTACGGCGTGCCGGCTGCCGTCATCGTCGGCATCCTCGGTGTCGAGACACTCTACGGCCAGCACCTCGGACAGCACCGCACGCTGGACGTGCTGGCGACGCTGGCGCTGGATTTTCCGCCCGAGCACCCGCGCGCCGAGGCGCGGCAGGCCTTCTTCCGCGACGAGCTGCGCGCCTTCCTGCGCCTGGCGCGCGCAAGCGGCGTGGCGCCTGACGCCTGGCGCGGCAGCTTTGCCGGGGCGCTGGGCTGGCCGCAGTTCATGCCGAGCAGCTGGCTCGCGCACGCGGTGGATTTCGACGGCGACGGGCGCATCGACCTGCTCGGCAGCCCGGCCGATGCGATCGGCTCGGTGGCCAACTTTCTCGCCGCGCACGGCTGGCGGCGCGGCATGCCGGCGCGCTACGCGGTGCGGCCCCCGACCCATCCGCAGGCGCTGGGCACGCTGCTGGCGCCGGACATCCGCCCCACCTTCAGCGCGGCGCAGCTGCTCGAGCTCGGCGCCGAGCTGCCGCCCGAGGCGCAGCGGCACGAGGGCCTGCTGGCGCTGGTGCTGCTGCACAACGGCGACCCGGCGCAGGGCGGCCCCGGCCCCACGTACGTGCTCGGCACGGACAACTTCTGGGCGCTGACGCGCTACAACCGCTCCAGCTATTACGCGCTGGCGGTGCTGGAGCTGGGCGAGGCCGTCGAGCGCCAGCGCGGCGCGCGCTGAGGCGCGGTGACGAAGCGCACCCAGGCGACAGCGCAGGGGTTTCCCCGCACGCCGGCGGCGCGCCGCACTTGCTACGATGCGCGCACGATTCACCCACGCAGAAGGAGACTCACGATGATGCGCTTCTGGCAACGCCTCGGCGGCACGCTGGCGCTGGGCGCGGCATTCGTCGCCGCCACCGCCCACGCCCAATCGCAGCAGTTCATCAACGTCCTCACCGGCGGACAAAGCGGGGTCTACTACCCGGTGGGCGTGGCGCTGTCGCAGATCTACGCCAAGGACATCCCGAACGTTCGCGCCACCGCCCAGGTCACGCGCGCCTCGGCCGAGAACCTCAACCTGCTGCAGGCCGGCCGCGGCGAGGTCGCCTTCACGCTGGCCGACACGCTGTCGGACGCCTGGAAGGGCAACGAGGAAGCCGGCTTCAAACAAAAGCTCGACAAGCTGCGCGGCATCGCCGGGCTCTACAACAACTACATCCAGATCGTGGCCAACGCCGACTCGGGGATTCGCACGCTTGCGGACCTCAAGGGCAAGCGGGTCTCGGTCGGTGCGGCGCGCTCCGGCACCGAGCTCAACGCGCGCGAGATCTTCAAGGCCGCGGGGCTGTCCTACGCCGATTTGGCCAAGGTCGAATACCTGCCGTTTGGCGAGTCGGTGGAGCTGATGAAGAACCGTCAGCTCGACGCCACGCTGCAGTCGGCCGGTCTGGGGGTGGCCTCGATCCGCGATCTGGCCACGGCGATCAAGATCGTCGTCATCCCGATCCCGCCCGAGATCGTCGCCAAGGTGGGCGATCCCGCCTACCAGCCGGCGGTCATCCCGGCCAACACCTACACCGGCCAGACCACCGATGTGCCCACCGCGGCGATCCCGAACTTCCTCGTCACCCACAGCGGGGTGCCGGAAGAGACCGTCTACCGCATGACCAAGGCGATGTTCGACAACCTCGACACGCTCTACGCCGCGCACAACGCCGCGCGCGGCATCAAGCGCGAGACGGCGCTGAAGGGCATGCCGGTGCCGCTGCACCCGGGCGCCGAGCGCTACTACCGCGAAGTCGGCCTGCTGAAGTGAGCGCATGAGCGCCGTCCACCGCGCCGCCGCGCCGGCGGCCGCCGCACCACGGGTGGACCTGCGCACCCCCGTGGTGTGGGTGGCGCTGGCGTTTGCCGCCTTCCAGCTCTGGATGGCGGCGTTTCACACCCTGTCCAGCCAGGTCATCCGCGCCCTGCACGTCGGCTTCGTGCTGTGGCTGATCTTTCTGCTCTACCCGCCGTTGAAGGGGCGCGGCGGGACGCTCGGCGCGGCCGGCGCGGCGCTGGGCTGGGCACTCGGGCTGGCGGGGTTCGCCACCGGGCTTTATCAGTGGGTGTTCGAGGCCGACCTGACGCAGCGCGCCGGCGAGCTCGAACGCTGGGACTGGGTAGCCGGCATCGCCGCGATCGCGCTCGTCTTCGAGGCGGCACGCCGCGTGATGGGCTGGGGTCTGCCGGTCATCTGCGCGCTGTTCCTGGCCTACGCCGCCTTCGGCCAGCATCTGCCGGGAGCCCTGGCGCACCGCGGCTACGACTGGGAGGTGCTGATCGCCACGCTCGGCTTCGGCACCGAAGGCATCTACGGCACGCCGACCTACGTCTCCTCGACCTACATCTTCCTGTTCATCCTGTTCGGCGCCTTCCTCGAGCAGGCCGGCATGGTGCGCCTGTTCACCGACTTCGCGATGGGCACGGTCGGCCACACGCGCGGCGGGCCGGCGAAGGTGGCGGTGATCTCCTCCGGCCTGATGGGCACGATCAACGGCTCGGGCGTGGCCAACGTGGTCACCACCGGCCAGTTCACGATCCCGCTGATGAAGCGCTTCGGCTACCGGCCGGCGTTCGCCGGCGGGGTGGAGGCGACCTCCAGCATGGGCGGCCAGATCATGCCGCCGGTGATGGGGGCGGTGGCCTTCATCATGGCCGAGACGATCAACGTACCCTACGTGGCCATCGTCAAGGCCGCGCTGATCCCGGCGGTGCTCTATTTCGTCACCGTGTTCTGGATGGTGCACCTGGAGGCCGGCCGCTGCGGACTGCACGGCCTGCCACGCCACGAGTGCCCCAACCCCTGGACGGCGGTGCGCGAACGCTGGTACCTGCTGCTGCCGCTCGTCGGGCTGGTGGCGCTGCTGTTCTCCGGCTACACGCCGATGTTTTCCGGCACGGTGGGGCTGGCGCTGACGGTGATCCTGATCTTCGCCGCCGCGGTGATGCAGGGCATCCGCGGCACGGCGCTGCGCGTGCTGTTCTGGGTGCTGCTGGCGCTGGCCTGCGGCGGCTTCTTCCGCTTCGGTGCCGGGGCCTTCCTCGTCGTCACGGCAGCCCTGGTCGTGCTGACCTACGTGCTGCGCTGCGGCCGCGAGGCGCGCGCGCAGGCGCTGCGCGCGCTGGTGGACGGCGCGCAGCACGCGCTGCCGGTGGCCGCCGCCTGCGCGCTGGTCGGGGTGCTGATCGGCGTCATCAACCTGACCGGCGTGGCGGCCGAGATCGGCGGCCATGTGATCGGCATCGGCCGCGCCAACCTGCTGCTGGCGCTGGTGCTGACGATGGTGACCTGCCTCGTGCTGGGCATGGGCATCCCGACGATCCCGAACTACATCATCACCAGCTCGCTGGCCGCGCCGGTGCTGCTGGAGCTCGGGGTGCCGCTGATCGTCAGCCACATGTTCGTGTTCTACTTCGGCATCATGGCCGACCTGACGCCGCCGGTGGCGCTGGCGGCGTTTGCCGCCGCGCCGATCGCGCGCGAACGCGGCCTGCTGATCAGCCTCAACGCGGTGCGCGTGGCCATCGCCGGCTTCGTCGTGCCGTACATGGCCGTCTACAGCCCGGCGCTGATGCTGCAGGGCGAGGCGGGGCCGCTGGCGGTGGCGTGGGTGGTGTTCAAGGCGCTGGTGGCCATCGGCCTGTGGGGCGCGGCGGCGATCGGCTTCCTGTGGGGGCCGCTGCGCGCGTGGGAGCGGCTGTGGGCGTTCGCCGCCGCGGCGCTGCTGGTGGCGGCGCTGCCGGTCACCGATGAGCTCGGACTGGGCGCGGCGGCGCTGTGGCTGGCCTGGCATGGCTGGCAACGGCGTCGCCGCGCCGCGGCGGCCGCCTGAGCATCGGCATCCCATGGGGGCAACCTCCTCCGCGTGGGCTCTGTGCGTGGCGTGGGCGATGGCCGCCGCGGCGCTGGATGACACCCCGGCACCGGCGGCGCTGCCGCAGGAACGCGCGTGGCCGGCACAGACCGTGACGCTGCGCTGGCAGCATTCGATCGAGCGCGTGCACTGGGAGGAGACCTACGCGCTGCCGGCGCCCGGCGCCCAGCCGGCACTGACACTCGAGCGCGCGCGCGTGGTCGGCAGCGGTGCCGGCATGGAGCCCGGCGCGCAGGCGCGCTGGCGCAACGGCGGCTTCGAGTGGCAGCCCCGCACCCCGGTGCCGTGGCTGCTGCTGGCACGCTCGCCCTTCGCCGCCGAGCACACGCTGTGCGTGGATGGGCGTTGCGCGGCGCTGTCGACCTGGCTGCCGACGCAGGCGCCCGCCACCGACGGCGTGGTGCGGCTGCGCCCGTGCCGGCCGGCCAACCCGTGAGCGCCACGGACGCGCTGTCACCGATCCGTCACGCGGCGGGCGGATGATGCGAGGCCGAGCCTGCCTTTGCATCCGCGCCTCATGACGGTTCTGCCGGTTCCCGCCCCTGCGTCGCCGCCCGATCCGCACGCCGTGCGCCTGCTGCTGCGCGACGAGCGCCTGCGCATGCACTGGCAGCCCATCGTCGAGCTGGCCACGCGCACGATCATCGGCCATGAAGGCCTGGTGCGCACGCCGGCGGATTGTGCCTGGCGCTCGCCGGACCTGCTGTTCGCCGCCGCGCGCCGCGAAGGCTGCACCCTCGAGCTGGAGCTGGCCTGCGTGCGGCTGGCGCTGGCAGCCTGCTGCGAGGCCGGCACTGGCCGCCTGTTCGTCAACGTCAGCGCCGAGGCGCTGGCGGCGATGGCCGATGAGCCGTTGCCACAACCCTGCCCGCGCCACGACGGCCTGCCGCTGGCTGGCGTGGTGCTGGAGCTGACCGAACATGAGCGCGTGCACGACCTCGAGCCGGTGCAGCGCGCACTGGCGCGCTGGCGCGCCGCGGGTGCGACACTGGCGCTGGACGACTTCGGCGACGGCCGCTCCAGCCTGCGCCTGTGGTCCGAGCTGCGCCCCGAATTCGTCAAGATCGACAAATACTTCGTGCGCGACGTGCACCGCATGGGCGACAAGCTCAAGACGATCCGCGCGCTGCAGCAGCTGGCCGACACGTTCGGCTCGCGCCTGATCGCCGAAGGGGTGGAGCATGCCGACGAGCTGCTGGTCCTGCGCGACCTCGGCATCCCCTACGCGCAGGGCTACCTCCTCGGGCGCCCGGGCGCCGCGCTGGCCAGCGGTCTGCCCGCCGGCGTGCTGGAGACGCTGGCCGCGCGCCACATCGTCGTGCTGCCGGAGGATCGTCACATCGCCAACCGTGGCCTCACCGCGCAGACGCTGCTCATCGAGGCTCCCGCGCTGCCCAAGGACGCCAGCCACGCCCAGGTGGCCGAGCTGTTCCACCAGCACCCGGACCTGGAGTCGGTGGCGCTGCTGGACGAGCGCCAGCGCCCCGTGGGGCTGATCGCGCGCCACACGCTGCAGGAGCTGTCGCTCAACCAACTCTACTTCCGCGAGCTCTACGGCCGCCGCCCGGCGCTGATCCACGCCAACACGCAGCCGCTGTGCGTGGAGATCCACACGCCGATCGAGCAGCTGACGCAGGTGCTGACCTCGCCCGATCAGCGCTACCTGCGCGAAGGCTTCATCCTGACCGAGAACGGCCGCTACCGTGGCCTGGGCACCAGCGAGCAGCTGGTGCGCCGCGTCACCGAAGCGCGCATCGAGGCCGCGCGCCACGCCAACCCGCTGACCGCGCTGCCGGGCAACGTGCCGCTGACGATGCACATCGAGCGGCTGCTCGACCACGGCGAGCCGTTCATCGCCTGCTACGCCGACCTGAACCACTTCAAGGCCTTCAACGATCAGTACGGCTACTGGCGCGGCGACGAGATGATCCGGCTGCTGGCCAAGTGCCTGGCCGCGGCGTGCGACACGCGGCTGGACTTCCTCGGCCACGTCGGCGGCGACGACTTCGTGCTGCTGATGCAAAGCCCCGACTGGGCCGAGCGCATCGAGCGCGCCATCCGCACCTTCAACGAGCAGGCCCGGCTGCTCTACGACGAGGCGGCACGCGCCGCCGGTGGCATCTGGGCCGAGGATCGGCACGGCGTGCAGCGCTTCCACCCGCTCACCACCCTGGCGGTCGGCGTGGTGCACGTGCACCCCGGACAGTACCGGCAGGCCGAGGCGGTGGCCTCCGCCGCGGCGCTGGCCAAGCACCACGCCAAGCAGTCGGCGCAGGGGCTCTACCTGCTCGATGGCGCCGCGTCGTCCGCTGCCACGGTCGCGCCGATCGCGACGGCGCCCACCGCGGCGGCCACCATGTCCGCCGTCACCCCGCCGCCCTGCCAGTAAAAGCGCCGCCGCGCGCGCTCGCACTGCCATTGGTCGGGGGCGTCGCTGCGCCAGGCGATGGCCCCGCAGGTGGGGGTCGCCGCCACCGCCAGTCCCCGTTCATGCAGCCGGCGCAGCACCTCGGCATGCGGATGGCCGTACGGGTTGCGCCAGCCGGCCTGAATCGCCACCAGCGCCGGCTGCAGCGTGTCCAGCCACGCGGCAGAGGTGGACGTGCGGCTGCCGTGGTGCGCCGCCACCAGCAGCCCGGCACGCAGCCCCGGGTAGGCCGCCACCAGCGCTTCCTCCACCGCCAGCGGAATGTCGCCGGGCAGCAGCGCCGCCGAGCCTCCGCGGCCCACCAGCAGCACGCACGAGCGCGCGTTGCCGTCGCCCTGCCCGCTCCAGCCCGGCGGCGGATGCAGAAAGGTGAACGGCACGCCGTCCCACTCCCAGCCCGTGCCGGCTTCGCACGGCTGCGCGCCCGGCAGTCCCGCCGGCGCCTGCCCCGCGGGCGCCCACCAGGCGGCGCGCGCAAAGGCCGCGGCCAGCGTGGCCCAGCCGCTGGCGTGGTCGGCGTCGTCGTGGCTCAGCACGATGGCATCGGGTCGCGCGCCCAGCGCCTGCAGCCACGGCAGCAGCACCCGCTCGGCGGCGCTGGCGCCCCCGGGCGCCGGGCCGGTGTCGACCACCAGCGTGTGGTGCGCGGTGCGCACGATCGCCGCCGTGCCCTGCCCGACGTCGGGCAGCAGCACTTCGAAGACCCCGTGCGGCGGCGTGGCCGGGCGGAACGCCAGTGCCGGCCACAACAGCAGCGCGCCCCAGGCGCGCAGCAGCCACGGCCAGGGCTGCAGCAGCACGAACGCACCCGCGGTGGCCGCCAGCGCCAGCTCCCACGGCACGGCAGGCCGTGACCAGACCGCCCCCGACCAGCGGGCCAGCGGCTCCAGCACCGCCCACAGCCCCTGTGCCAGCCACGCCGCCGCGTCGGCCAGTGGCGGGATCGCCACGCCCAGCAGCGCCAGCGGCGTCACGCCCCAGGTGATCCACGGGATCGCCACCGCGTTGGCCGGCAGGCCGACCAGCGACACCTGCCCGAACCAGAACAGCAACAGCGGCGCCAGGCCCACCGTCACCGCCCACTGCGCGCCCCAGAAGTCGCGCAGCCAGGCGCGCAGGCGCCCCGTCCCGTCGGGCACCGCAGCGGCGCCGTGCCCGCGCGCGAACAGCAGCGCCACCGCGACGAAGCTGAGCCAGAACCCCGGCTGCAGCCACGCCCACGGATCCACCGCCAGCGCCGCGGCCAGCGCGGCCAGCCACACCCACGGCCACGGCCAGCTGCGCCCCAGCAGCCGCAGGCCCAGCACCAGCGCCAGCATCGCCACCGTGCGCTGCGCCGGCACGCCACCGCCGGCAAACAGCGCGTAGGTCGCCGCCAGCGCCACCGCGGCCAGACTCGTCGTGAGCGGCGTCGGCGCGTGCAAGATCAGCGCCGGCCAGCGCGCACCGAGCCACCGCCATGCCAGCCCCACGCCCCACAGCGCCAGCGCCGCGAACATCGTCACGTGCAGACCCGAGATCGCCACCAGGTGCGCCACGCCGGTGGCGCGGATCACGTCCCACTGCGCCGGCGGGATGGCCGCCTGGTCGCCGGTGACCAGCGCCACGACCAGCCCGACGCTGGCGGCGTCGAAACGGCCGTGCAGCCGCGCCTGCAGCGCCGCACGCACGTCCGCCCGGGCACGCGCCACCGGCGCCTGCCCCGGCTGGTCGGACAGCCGCTGCGGCGGGGCCGCGCCACCCGCCTGCACGCTGCCGGTGGCGGCCACCCCCTCGCGCCAGGCCCAGGTTTCGGCATCGAACCCGTAAGGGTTGGCCAGCCCGCGCGGACGCTGCAGCCGCAGCGTGCCGCGCCAGACCTCGCCGGGCCGCACGCGCGGTGCGGCCTGCCCCGGTTGCGGCGCGCGCCACGTCAGCCGCAGCGTGCCGACCCGATCCGGCGGCGGCAGGCCGGCCGGCGCACCCGCCTCCCAGCCGAGCAGGCGCGCCTCGAACGTGATGGCGCGCGCCTCCTCGCGCGGCAGCCCGGTGACGACCCAGCGCGCCGGCGCCACCGCACCGTCCAGCCCCGCCGGCCACAGCCGCGCCATGCGATCGGCGGCGCGGCCACCGGCGTGCGCCCACGCCAAGAGCGCGAGGGCCAGCGCCACCGAAAGCGCCGCCCGGGGCCCGGTCTCACGGCGCCCGCGCGCCCATGCCAGCAGCGCCAGGCCCGCCAGCAGCACCGCGCCGTACGCCGCCGGCGTCCACAGCCCCGCCTGCGCCAACTGCGCCGCGTGCCCGGCCACCCAACCGAGCAGCGCCGGCCCCCACGCCGCCCGCCACCACGCGGCGGCCTCCTCCTCCCCGCAGCGCATTCCACCCCTCCAGCCTGCCATCGCCGCACCGTGGCCGCCGGGCCGATCCCGAGCCGTCAACCGCCCGGGCGTGCCCTGCCCCTACAATGCCGGCACTTTCCTCGAAGCCAACGTTATACCGCGGAGCGTTTTTCATGAGCATTCGGGAGCGACTGCAGACGCTGGGCATCGAACTGCCGCCGGTGGCGGTGCCCGCCGCCGCCTACGTGCCGTTCGTGCAGACCGGCAAGCTGGTGTTCCTGAGCGGCCACATCGCCAAGCGTGGCGGCCAGCCGTGGGTCGGGCAGCTGGGGGCGACGATGACCACCGCCGAAGGCCAGGCCGCCGCGCGTGCGGTGGCCATCGACCTGCTCGGCACGCTGCAGGCGGCCTGCCAAGCCGCGGGCACCGACCTGGACGGCGTGGCGCGCATCGTCAAGGTGCTCAGCCTGGTCAATTCCACGCCGACGTTCACCGAGCAGCACCTGGTCACCAACGGCTGCTCGGAGCTGCTGCAGCAGGTGTTCGGCCCCGAGGTTGGCGCGCACGCGCGCAGCGCCTTCGGCGTGGCCCAGCTGCCGCTGGGGGCCTGCGTGGAGATCGAGCTGATCGCCGAACTGCGCTGAAGGCCGGCGGCCTGCGCGTGGCTCAGGCGTGCGGGTCGTCGCTGAGCGGCACGCCGCTTTCGGCGTAGATCGCGGCAAAGTCCGTCACCAGCTCGACGCTGGCGAACTCCACCGGGTCGCCGGGCTGCAGCTCAATCCACTGCCAGCCGATGTCACCGTCGCGGCGGTGGATGGTGATGGCCGGGCGGTCCTGCTCGATCAGCACGTATTCCTGCAGGCTCGGCAGCGTGCGGTAGGCGTGCCACTTCTCGCGCCGGTCGGTGGCGGCGGTGGTGGCCGACAGCACCTCCACCACCAGCCGCGGCTGCTCGACCATGACGTCACCCGGCTCGACCTGCTGGTGACGCGGATCGCAGGTGACCATCACATCCGGGTAGTAGATGCAGCGCTGCTTGGCCACCCGCAGCTTGACGTCGGTGAGGAACGTGCGGCACGGGGTGCCGCACAGGTGGTGGCGCAGCAGGGCGTAGACATTGCCGGCGATGACGTTGTGGCGCAGCGAGGCGCCGGTCTTCGCGTAGATCTGACCGTCCACGTATTCGTGCCGGGTCGGCTGCGCAGCCTCCCAGCGCAGGTAGTCGTCTTCGTCGATC
>NZ_VJND01000023.1 GCF_007556605.1 Tepidimonas sediminis
GGGCGCGTCCATGGGGCGGGGCTCAGGCGGTGGCCGCGCGCTGCGGCCCGCGCGGCAGCGGGGCTTCGCGGACCGGCAGGTTGACCATCGCCGCCAGCACGCCCAGCGCGATGGCCAGCCACCAGACGATGTCATAGCTGCCGCTGCGGTCGTACAGCAGGCCGCCAAGCCACACGCCGAGGAAGCTGCCGACCTGGTGGCTGAAGAAGACGAAGCCGCCCAGCATCGACAGGTGCGCCACACCGAAGATCTGGGCGACGATGGCGTTGGTCGGCGGCACCGTCGACAGCCACAGCAGGCCCATGACGGCGGCGAAGACGTAGACGCTGGCCGGCGTGATCGGCAGCGCCAGGAAGGTGACGATGGCCAGTGAACGCAGCGCGTAGATGGCCGCCAGGATCTTGCGCTTGGCCAGCCGCTGCCCCAGCGCGCCGGCCGCGTAGGTGCCGAAGACGTTGAACAGGCCGATGAGTGCCAGCGCGGTGCTGGCCACGCCGGGCCCGAGCCCTTGATCCTTGAGGAAGCTGGGCATGTGCACGCCGATGAAGACGACCTGGAAGCCGCAGACGAAGTAGCCCGCCATCAGCAGCTGGAAGCTGCGCTGCGCGAACGCCTCGCGCACTGCCTGGGCCACCGACTGCTCGCGGGCCAGCGGCGCGCCGCCACGGAAGTCAGGCTCGCGCAGACCCAGCGCCAGCGGGCCGATGGCCAGCACCGCGGCGGCCAGCGCCAGCAGCGCGGCCTGCCAACCCAGGCGGTCGATCAGCCAGCCCTCCAGCGGCACCATCAGGAACTGGCCGAACGAACCGGCCGCGGCGGCCACCCCCATGGCCCAGGAGCGGCGCTGCGGTTCGATCTGGCGCCCGATGACGCCGTAGACGATCGCGTAGGTGGTGCCGGCCTGCGCCGCGCCGATCAGCACGCCGGCAGCCAGCGTGAACAGCCATGGCTGCGTGGCCAGCGCCATGCCGGCCAGCCCCAGCGCGTACAGCAGCGCGCCGGCCCACAGCACACGGTAGGGGCCGAAGCGGTCGGCCAGCATGCCGGCACCGATGCCGAGCAGCCCCCACGCCAGGTTCTGCACCGCCATCGCGAAAGCGAAGTGCTCGCGCGTCCAGCCGTGGGCCTGCGTGAGCGGCTGCAGCCACAGGCCGAAGCCGTGGCGGATGCCCATCGACAGCGTGACGACGAGCGCGCCGCACAGCAGCACCTGGACCGGGGACAGACGACGCGGATCGTGCATCGGCGCGATCGTAGCCGATCGGGATCCGGCGCGCCGGATGCGTGGGTGCCTGCGCGGCCGCACTTGGCCGCCGGGCATGCGGCGCCGTGCCAACGATGGGCGCCAAGGCCTTGAAACGCCGGGGAGGATGGAACTTGTCCCACCAACCTGTGGACAACTTTGTGGGCAAGGCGTGGCCAGCCTGCGCAAAGCCGTGTCGCACAAGCCTTGCAACGGATTGCTCATTTTTTCAGCGACGAAAAAATAGAAAATAAAACAAAGGTTTGTCGTTTTTTCCCAGAGCGCTGCGGTGCAACCAAGGGGAGGCGGCGGTGCCGCAGCGGGGCGCCACGCGGTGTGCACAAGATGGCTGCGGGGCCCCCCTACAATCGCGCGCCATGGCCGACACCACACCCGCCGCCGCCTACGCCGAGGGCGCGATCCGCGTGCTCAAGGGACTGGAGCCCGTCAAGCAGCGCCCCGGCATGTTTACGCGCACCGACCACCCGCTGCACATCGTGCAGGAGGTGATCGACAACGCCGCCGACGAGGCGCTGGCCGGCTTCGGGCGGCGCATCCGCGTCACGTTGCACGCCGACGGCTCGGTCAGCGTGGAGGACGACGGCCGCGGCATCCCGCACGGGCTGCATCCGGAGGAAGGCGCCCCGGTGCTGGAGCTGGTGTTCACCCGCCTGCATGCCGGCGGCAAGTTCGACAAGGGCAAGGGCGGTGCCTACAGCTTCTCCGGCGGCCTGCACGGCGTGGGGGTGAGCGTTACCAACGCGCTGGCGCGCCGGCTGGAGGTGGCCAGCCACCGCGACGGCCACGTGGCGACGATGGCGTTCGAAGGCGGCGAGGTGGTGCAGCCGCTGCAGCGCCGGCCGCTGCAGCCGGGCGAGCGGCGTCAGGGCACGACGGTGCGGGTATGGCCCGATGCGCGCTACTTCGACCGCGCCGAGCTGCCGCGCGCCGAGCTGGAGCATCTGCTGCGCAGCAAGGCGGTGCTGCTGCCCGGCGTGGCGGTGACGCTGGAGGACGAGAAGGCGGGCACGCGCCAGACGTGGCAGTACAAGGGGGGACTCGCGGACTACCTGGCGCAGAGCCTGGCGGCCGAGCCGGTCGTGCCGCTCATCACCGGCGAGGGCTGGGCCGAGGCCGGACATGAGAGCTTTGCCGAGGGCGAGGGCGCGCAGTGGGCGCTGGCGTTCACCGAGGACGGGCCGCTGGTGCGCGAGAGCTACGTCAACCTGATCCCGACGCCGGCCGGCGGTACGCACGAAAGCGGCCTTCGCGAGGGGCTGTTCCAGGCGGTGCGCGGCTTCGTGGAGCTGCACGCGCTGCTGCCCAAGGGCGTGCGGCTGCTGCCGGAGGACGTGTTCGCGCGCGCCAGCTTCGTGCTGTCGGCCAAGGTGCTGGATCCCCAGTTCCAAGGCCAGACCAAGGAGCGGCTGAACTCGCGCGACGCGCTGCGGCTGGTGGCCAGTTTCGTGCGCCCGGCGCTGGAGCTGTGGCTGCACCAGCACGTCGAGCACGGCAAGCGGCTGGCGGAGCTGGCCATCCGCGCCGCGCAGAGCCGCCAGCGCGCCGCGCAGAAGGTGGAAAAGCGCAAGAGCAGCGGTGTGGCGGTGCTGCCGGGCAAGCTGACCGACTGCGAAAGCCGCGACCTGACGCGCAACGAGCTGTTCCTGGTCGAGGGCGACAGCGCCGGCGGCAGCGCCAAGATGGGGCGCGACAAGACCTTTCAGGCGGTGCTGCCGCTGCGCGGCAAGATCCTCAACACCTGGGAGGTGGAGCGCGAGCGGCTGTTCGCCAACGCCGAGGTGCACGACATCGCGGTGGCCATCGGCGTCGATCCGCACGGGCCGCAGGAGGCCGCCGACCTGTCGGGCCTGCGCTACGGCAAGGTGTGCATCCTCAGTGACGCCGACGTCGACGGCGCGCACATCCAGGTGCTGCTGCTGACGCTGTTCTTCCGTCACTTTCCGCGCCTGATCGAGGCCGGGCACGTGTTCATCGCGCGCCCGCCGCTGTACCGGGTGGACGTGCCGGCGCGCGGCAAGCGCCCGGCGGCCAAGTTCTACGCGCTCGACGACGGCGAGCTGCAGGCGCTGCTGGACAAGGTGGCGCAGGAGGGCGTGGCGCGCGAGCGCTGCACGATCAGCCGCTTCAAGGGCTTGGGCGAGATGAGCGCCGAGCAGCTCTGGGAGACGACGCTCAACCCCGACACGCGCCGCCTGCTGCCGGTGCGGCTGGGCGACCGCGCGGCGGTGCAGGCGCGGCTGCACCAGCTGATGGGCAAGGGTGAGGCGGCGGCGCGGCGCGAGCTGCTGGAGCGCTGGGGCGACGCGGTCGAGGTGGACGTCTGAGAAGCCGCCCGGGCCGGCGCCGCGGGCCTCATCCGGGGTCGCGCCGCAGCAGCACGACGCCGCCGCGCTGGTACAGCACGGTGTGCGGCACGTCGGCGGGCACGCGGTCGATCCGCGTCAGCGCCCATTCGCCCAGCTGCGGCGCGCGCCGTGGCGTCACCGCGCGCGCATAGACCGCAAAGCTCGGCGCATCGAAGCGCCACAGCACCGCCGGCGCCTGCGCCGCCTGCACGCGCCGGCCGGCCTCGCGCACCGCGCCCTGCAGCACGTCGCCGAACCACGGCGCCACCACCGCGCCGAGCAGCAGCGCCTGCAGCGCCGCCAGCGCCTGCAGCCGCCGCCACGCCGGCCGGCGCGGCGCCAGCGCCAGCGCCACGCCGAGGCCGAGCGCCGCCCACGTCACCGCCGCGAAGTGCGCGGGTGCGAGCGCCGGGGCCAGCGCGAGCTGCGCCGCGTAATAGCCGTCGGAGGTGCGTGCGCCCAGTTCGGCCAGCAACGCCGGCAGCCACGGCCACAGCGCCAAGAGCGTCAGCGGCACCAGCAGCGCAGGCGCGCGCAGCGCCGGCAGGTGCCGCGCCAGCAGCAGCATGAGCGGCGTGGCACCGTAGAGGACGTAGTGCGGCAGCTTGGTGCCCGACAGGCTGAAGAACACCACCACGAAGCCGCACCACAGCCAGAGGTAGCGGGGCAGCGCCTCGCCGACGTCGGCGCGCAGACGGGCCAGCACCGCCGGCAGCGCCGCGCTCCACGGCAGCAGCAGCAGCGGCAGCACGACCAGGTAATAGAGCCAGCTGCCGCCGTGGCCTTCCAGCGTGGCGGTGAAGCGCTGCACGTTGTGGCGCAGGATGAAGCCGTCGATGAACGCCTGCCCGTGCGTGGCCAGCATCGCCGCGTACCACGGCGCTGCCACCGCCAGCAGGATCAGCCAGCCCAGCGGGTCCAACGCCGCACGCCGCCAGGTGCGCGCGTCGCGCTGCAGCAGGCAGTGCAGCGTGCCGGCGGCGGCCGGAATCAGCGCCGCCACCGGCCCCTTGGTCAGCAGTCCCAGCGCCACCCACAGGTAGGCGCGGCGCAGCGCGCGGCGATCCCCGTGGCCGAGGAAGCGCCACAGATCCAGGCCCGCCAGCGCCAGCCACAGGTTCAGCAGCGCATCCGCCGTGGCCGCGCGCGCCATGATCCACGGCCCCAGCGCCGTGGCGACGATCCACAGCGCGCGCTCGGCACAGGACTCGTCCCACTGCTCGCGCGCGAAGCGCCACGCCGCCCAGCCCCAGCCAAGCGCCGCCAGCGCCGACGGCAGCCGCAGCGCCCACTCGTGCAGGCCCAGCAGCGCCACCGCCAGCGCCTGCAGCCAGTAGATCAGGATCGGCTTGTCGTAGCGCGGCGCATCCAGCAGCCAGGTCGAGAGCCAGTCGCCGCGTGCCAGCATCTCGCGCGTGGCCTCGGAAAACGCCCCTTCGTCCACGTCGAACAGCGGCGGCGTGCCCAGGCCGGTGAACCAGACGGCCAGCGGCAGCAGCCAGACGGCAAGAGCGTGCCAGGCGGTGGGTTGCCGTGCGGCGTGCGTCATCATCGAAAACATGGCGATGGGGCCCACGATGCGGGGCGGGCGTGCCGCCTCGTCACAGGGCGCGCTGGGGCCATACGGCCCGCGACGGCGGTGTCAGCGTCGCCAGCGCTGCCCCGATCGCCAGCCCGCCCAGCATCCAGGCCAGCGGCGCCACCGTGACCGGCAGCGTGCGCGTCCACAGCGTCAGCCCGAGCGCGAGCGCCGCCAGCGCCGCCGCGCGCCGCCCGCCCAGCGCGGGTGGCAGCGGCCAGCGCCGTGCCAGCTTCACCGCCAGCGCCGCGCACAGCCAGCCGAGCAGCGCGCCCACCGCCACGTCCAGCGGCCAGTGGGCGCCGACCGCCACGCGCGAGGCGCCCACGGCCGCCGCCAGCGGCAGCGCCACCAGCGCCGCCACCCACCGACGCGGGGGCGCCGCCGCCAGCACCCAGCAGCCCGCCAGCGTGAATGCGGTGACCGTGTGGCCCGAGGGAAAGCTGCCGTGCCGCAGCACCTCGCCGACCACGTGCAGCTGGTCCGGCGGCAGCACCGCCGCCGGCCGCGGTGCCGCCACGATCATCTTCAAGGCATGGGTAGCCAACGTGGCCGGCAGCAGGCTCCAGAGCAGCGCCGGCAGCGCCGCGCGGTGTCGCCCCAGCAGCGCGGCGGCGACGAACAACGCCAGCGCCAGATGGGTGTCACCGAGCCAGGTGAGCCCATACCACACGAGATCCGGCACGGCCTGGGCCCAGCGCTGCGCGTGCGCCATCGCCTGCGCCGGGGGCATCGTGAGCCCGACGAGGAGGGCTGCGGCCAGCAGCAGCGCCGGCACCGACCATGACCATGAAGGGGACGAACCGCCGGTGGACGAGGGGGGAGCGTGGCAAACCATGGGGACGGACACGGCAGAATGCGAACTCAGCGTAACGACGTTGCGTGACGAAGCGGCGACGCCGGAGGCGGGTTCGTGATTGGATGCCGGAGTGCCTTAAGCCGCCCTTAACGTCCGCTTCGGCGTCGCGTCGAAATCCACCCAAGTCCGGTTTGGCAGCCGATGCGCATCCTGATCGTCGAGGACGACGCCGCCATCGCCGAGGGCGTGGCCGCGCTGCTGCGCGCGCAGGGCCACGGCTGCGACGTCTGTGCGACGCTGGCCTGCGCCAGCCGTGCGCTGCAGGCCGAGCCGTTCGACCTCGTGTTGCTGGATCGCGGCCTGCCCGACGGTGACGGTGTCGATTGGTTGCGGGCGCGCCGTGCCGCCGGGTTGCGCGCCCCGGTGCTGGTGCTGACCGCCCGTGACGCGCTGGCCGACCGCGTGGAGGGATTGGATAGCGGCGCCGACGACTACCTCGTCAAGCCGTTTGCGCCGGAGGAGCTGCTGGCACGCATGCGCGTGGCGCTGCGCCGCAGCGCCGGCCAGGCCGAGGCGGTGCTGCGCCACGGCGCCCTGCGGGTCGACCCGGCGGCGCGCGCGGTGTGGCGCGACGGTCAGCCGGTGGCGCTGCGCGCCAAGGAGTTCGCGCTGCTGTGGGCGCTGCTGCGCGCCCGCGGCCGCGTGCTGACGCGTGCGCAGCTCGAGCAGGCGCTGTACGGCTTCGACGACACGGTGGAGAGCAACGCGCTGGAGGTGCACGTGCACCACCTGCGGCGCAAGCTCGGCGAGGACCTGATCCAGACCGTGCGCGGGGTCGGCTACACCATTCCGCGACGGCCGGGGGACGGCGATGGCGCGTCCTGAGCGCGCGCCGCGGCTGGACCGGCGGCTGCTGGCGTGGGTGCTGGCCACGCTGCTGGCGGTGTGGGTCGCGCTGGTGGCCAGCGCCTATCAGACCGCGGTGCACGAGGCGCGCGAGATCAGCGACGGTCAGCTGGTGGCCAGCGCGCGCCTGCTGTTGACCACGCCGGTGCCGGGGGGCGGGTCGTCGGCGGACGGCACGGCGCTGCCGGCGCGGGTGCCGGTGGAGCCGCGATACGCGCCCGAACTGCACGTGGTGATCTGGGAGGGCGGGGCGCCGCGCTGGGATCCGCAGGGCTGGGCGGCCCGGCTGCCGCCGGCGCTGCCGCCGGGCCACCACACGCTGGTGCTGCCGCGGGCCGGCGAGGTGCGCACCTGGCGCTGGTTCGTCGCCACGCATGGTCCGCGCCGGGTGGCGGTGGGGCTCGACACCAGCCGCCACGCGGAACTGGGGCGCGACGTGGCCGAGCACCTGGTGCGACCGGCGGTGGTGCTGCTGCCGCTGGTGGCGTTGCTGTTGGGCTGGGCGATCCGGCGCGGGCTGGCGCCGCTGTCCGATCTGGCGCAGGCGCTGCAGCGCTTCGATCCGCAGACCGCGCAGGGCCTGCCGCCAAGGCAGCGCTACCTGGAACTGCAGCGCGTGCAGCGGGCGCTGCAGGTGCTGGTGGAGCGGCTGCAGGCGCTGTGGCAGCGTGAACGGCGCTTCACCTCCGACGTGGCGCACGAGCTGCGCTCGCCGCTGACGGCGCTGGTGTGGCAGGCCCGGCTGGCGCGGCTGCAGGCCGGCACGCCGGCCGGCGAGGCCGCGCTGCAGACGGTGGAGCGCGAGGCGCTGCGCGCCGGCGAGATCCTGACCCAGTTGCTGGCGCTGGCGCGCGCCGACGCGCCGGGCGGGGAAGCCGTGCAGCCGGTGGAGCTGCACGCGCTGGCGCGGGATGTGGCGGACGAATGCGCTGCGGCAATGGGCGGCGTGCGTGCCCCGCCAGAGGTGCAAGGCCATCCCACCGTCGTCCGCGGTCGGCCGACGCTGCTGCGGCTGGCGCTGCGCAACCTGATCGACAACGCGCTGCGCCACACCCCGGTGCAGGCGCGGGTGCGGGTGCGCGTCGGCCCGCGCGCCGATGGAACGGTCGCCGTCGAGGTACTGGACGAGGGTGGCGCGAGGGCCGAGGCGCCATCCGACCGCGGGGGGCTGGGCCTGGGGTTGACGCTGGTGGAGCGCATCGCCCAGCACGAGGGGGCGAGGCTGGAGCGGCTGCAGGGCCTGCCGCCCCCTTGGGTGACCGGCTATGCACTGGCGTGGGGATCGGTCCCGCAGCCCCTGTCCACGAACGCCCTGGCCGCCTGACCTCGGCCCGCCAACCCCCGGTCGGTGGCTTAAGGCTGCGCTAAGCTGGCTGCGCCATCCTGCGCGGCCATGAGAGATGACCGGCAGATGGAGCCGAGTGGAGGCGCCGACGCGGGCTCGTCAGGGGCGGGTGGCGTGCGGGGCTGGCACCCGCTGGCCGCCCTGACCTTGCTGGCGGGCTGGCTGGCTACCGTTGGCAACGTGCCGCTGTGGTCGGCGGTGCTGCGCGCGCAGGCCGCGCTCGGCTGGCGCGGCTGGGTGGTGACACTGGCCTGGGGGCTGGCGCTGGCGCTGGTCAACCTGGCGGTGCTGGCGTGGCTGGCGGCCGGGCCGCTGCGCCGGCCGGTGGGAGTGGCGCTGCTGGCACTGGCTGCGGTGGCGAGCTATTTCATGCTGGCCTACGGCATCGTCGTCGACGCGTCGATGGCGGCCAACGTGTTCCAGACCGATTGGCGCGAGGCGCGCGATCTGCTGACGCCCGGCCTGCTGGTCGCGCTGGTGCTGGGCGTGGCGCTGCCGGGCTGGCTGTGGTGGCGCCTGCCGGTGCGGCGCTGGCCGGCGCGGCGCGCGCTGCTGGTGCGCGGTGGCGTCGGCGCGGCGGCGCTGGCGCTGGCCGTCGCCCTGCTGTGGCTGAGCTTCCAGGATCTGGCGGCGCTGATGCGCAACGACCGCGCGCTGCGCTACCTGATCAATCCCTACAACAGCGTCTACGCGGCGCTGCGCCACGGCGTGGGCCAGCGCGCGCTCGCGTCCGAGCCGCTGCAGCCCATCGGCCTGGACGTGCAGCCGCTGCCGGCGGCGGCGCGCGAGGACGAGGCGCCGCTGGTGGTGCTGGTGGTCGGCGAGACGGCGCGCGCGGCCAACTGGGGCTTGAACGGCTACGCGCGCGACACCACGCCGCGCCTGCGCGCGCTCATCCAGCAGGGGCAGCCGATCGTATCGTTCGTCGCCGTCACCTCGTGCGGCACCAACACGCAGACCTCGGTGCCGTGCCTGTTCGCGCCGGAGGGACGGGCGCGCTGGAACCCCTCGCGCGCGCAGGAAAACCTGCTCGACCTGCTGCAGCGCGCGGGGCTGGCGGTGACGTGGCTGGACAACCAGTCCGGCTGCAAGGGCGTGTGCGCGCGCGTGCCGTCGCGCCAGACCGACCATCTGCAGGTCCCGGGCCTGTGCCGTGGCGACGAATGCCACGACGAAATCCTGCTGCGCGAGCTGCCCGGCGCGCTGCAGGCCCTGCCCGATGCGGCGCGCCGGGTGGGGACGCTGGCGGTGCTGCACATGATGGGCAGCCACGGGCCGGCCTACTTCAAGCGCACGCCGGCGGGGTTCAAGCCGTTCCAGCCGGAGTGCACGACGGCGCAGCTGCAGGCGTGCGAGCCGGCGCACATCGTCAACGCCTACGACAACACGCTGCGCTACACCGACCATGTGCTGGCGGAGCTGATCGGCTGGCTGGCGCAGCGGCGTGGCCCCACGGCGCTGCTGTATGTCTCCGACCATGGGGAGTCGCTCGGCGAGGGCGGGCTGTACCTGCACGGCATGCCGTACGCCGTGGCCCCGCGCGAGCAGAAGGAAGTGCCGATGCTGCTGTGGGCCAACGACGCGATGCAGCGGCGCCTGGGGCTGGACTGGGCCTGCCTGCAGCGGCGCGCGCAGGAGCCGGCCTCGCACGACCATGTGTTCCACACCGTCGCCGGGCTGTTCGGCGTGCGCAGCGCCGTGGTGGACGCCGGGCGCGATCTGCTGGCGGCGTGCCGCCGCGCGGGCTGAAGGGCCGTCAGCCGTCAGCCGCGCCACCAGCTCCACAGTGCCGCGCCCCAGACCCCGCCGGCGAACAACAGGGACAGCAGCACGGCGGCGCTGCCCAGGTCCTTGGCGCGCTTGGCCAGCGAATGCCACTCCGGCCCGATGCGATCCACCACCGACTCCACCGCGGTGTTGAGCAGCTCCACCACCCATACCGCGATCACCGCGCCGACCAGCAGCGCCATCTCCGCCCAGGTGCGCCCGAGCAGCCATGCCGCCGGCAGCAGCACCACGCCGAGCACCAGCTCCTGCCGGAACGCCGGCTCGCGCCAGCCGGCGCGCAGGCCGTCGAGCGAGTAGCGCAGCGCGTAGAGCAGCCGCATCAGGCCGCGGCGCTTCGGGGGCGGGGAGGGGGGCATCGGGGACGGCAGCGATCGGGGTGGCGCGATTCTGGCACGAAGGAGCGGGCGTCGAGCCGATATGCTACGCACCCTGATGGACGAGACCACCGACCTGTTCGCCCCGACGGCCGCCGATGACGGCGGCGAGACGACCGACCTCGGCGCCTATGCCGAGCGCGCCTACCTCGAATACGCGCTCAGCGTCGTCAAGGGCCGCGCGCTGCCCGATGTCTGCGATGGCTTGAAGCCGGTGCAGCGGCGCATTCTTTACGCGATGCAGCGCATGGGGCTGGGCTGGGGCGGGCCCAACCGCAGCCAGCCGGCCAAGCCGGTCAAGAGCGCGCGCGTGGTCGGCGACGTGCTGGGCCGCTTTCACCCGCACGGCGACCAGGCTGCCTACGACGCGCTGGTGCGCATGGCGCAGGACTTCGCGCAGCGCTACCCGCTGATCGACGGCCAGGGCAACTTCGGCAGCCGTGACGGCGACGGCGCCGCCGCGATGCGCTACACCGAGGCACGCTTGAGCCGCATCAGCGCGCTGCTGCTCGACGAGCTCGATCAGGGCACGGTCGACTGGGTGCCGAACTACGACGGCTCCACCGAGGAGCCGCGCCAGCTGCCGGCGCGGCTGCCGTTCGTGCTGCTCAACGGCGCCAGCGGCATCGCCGTCGGGCTGGCCACCGAGATCCCGAGCCACAACCTGCGCGAGGTGGCCGACGCCTGCGTGGCGCTGATCCGCGACCCCGAGCTGCCGGAGGACGACCTGCTGCAGCGCCTGCCGGGGCCGGACTTTCCCGGCGGCGCGCAGATCATCAGCAGCGCCGACGACATCCGCGCCGCCTATGCGACCGGCCGTGGCAGCCTGAAGGTCCGGGCGCGCTGGACGATCGAGGAGCTGGCGCGCGGGCAGTGGCAGCTGGTCGTCACCGAGCTGCCGCCGGGGGTGAGCGCGCAGCTGGTGCTGCAGGAGATCGAGGAGCTGACCAACCCCAAGGTCAAGCCGGGCAAGAAGGCGCTGACGCAGGAGCAGCTGCAGCTCAAGGCCAGCCTGCTGGCGGTGCTGGAGACGGTGCGCGACGAATCGAGCAAGGAGGCGCCGGTGCGGCTGGTGTTCGAGCCGCGCTCCAGCCGCATCGCGCAGGCCGAGCTCGTCAACCAGCTGCTGGCGCACACGAGCCTGGAGACCTCGGTGCCGGTCAACCTGACCGTGGTCGGGCGCGACGGCCGACCGGTCTGCAAGCCGCTGCGCACGATCCTGCTCGAGTGGATCGCGTTCCGGCGCGACACCGTCACGCGGCGCACGCGCCACCGGCTGCAGCAGGTGCTGGATCGCATCCACATCCTGGAGGGGCGGCAGGTGGTGCTGCTCAACCTCGACGAGGTGATCGCGATCATCCGCGCCAGCGACGAGCCCAAGCCCGCGCTGATGGCGCGCTTTGCGCTGACCGAGCGGCAGGCCGAGGACATCTTGGAGATCCGCCTGCGCCAGCTGGCGCGGCTGGAAGCGATCCGCATCGAGCAGGAACTCGGCGAGCTGCGCGCGGAGCAGACGCGGCTGGAGGAGGTGCTGGCCAGCCCGAAAAGCCTGGACCGCCTGCTGGTGCGCGAGATCGAGGCCGACGCCCGCGCGTTCGGCGATGCCCGCCGCACGCTGATCCAGGCCGAGCGCCGCGCGGTGGCCGAGGTCAAGGTGGTGGACGAGCCGGTGACGGTGATCGTCTCGCAAAAAGGTTGGGTGCGCGCGCGCAGCGGCCACGGGCACGACGCGGCGGCGTTCACGTTCAAGGCCGGCGATGCGCTCTACGCGGCGTTCGAGTGCAGAAGCGTGGACACGCTGGTGGCGCTGGGACGCGACGGGCGGGTCTGGAGCGTGCCCGTGGCGAGCCTGCCCAGCGCGCGCGGCGACGGCCAGCCGATCAGCGCGTTCGTCGACCTGGGAGCCAGCGGCGCGCCGCTGCACTACCTGGTGGGCCCGGCGGCCAGCGTGTGGCTGCTGGCCACCAGCGGCGGCTACGGCCTGCTGGCCAGCGTGGAGGACATGACGACGCGGCTGAAGGCGGGCAAGGCGTTCCTGACGGTGGCCGAGGGCGAGACGGTCTGTCCGCCGAGCCCGGTGGCGGGCCACGGCCGCATGCAATGGGCGATGGCGCAGGGCGTGGCCACGCTTGCGCCGCGGGCCGATGGCGCCGGCGAAGGCGCGCGCGTGGCCTGCGTCAGCGAGCAGGGGCGCGTGCTGGTGTTCGGCCTGCAGGAACTGCGTCGCCAGGCCGGTGGCGGCCGCGGTCTGATGCTGATGAGCCTGGAGGATGGCGACCGCTTGGCCGCTGCGGTGGTCGTGCCGCCCGGTGCCGGCGTGCAGGTGGAGGGAGCTGGCCGCGGCGGCAAGCCGCGCGCGGAGACGCTGGGCCCGCGCGTCCTCGACCAGGCGCAGGCCGCGCGCGCGCGCAAGGGCCGCGAGGCGCGGCTGGGGTTCAAGGTGGTGCGGGTGTGGCCGGCGCTGGCGTGAGCCGGCGCGCCGCGCTAGACTGTCACGCGACGTTGCAGAGCACCGCAAGCCCGCGATGAAAGCCGCCGCCCTGGCCTGGATCGACGAAGACGACTACCTGCGCTGGGAGGCTGCGCAGCCGACCCGGCACGAATACGTGGACGGTCAGATCTACGCGAAGACCGGCGCCTCGCTGCGCCACAACGTCATCGCCGGCAATGTCTACACCCTGCTGCGCCACCACCTGTGCGGCACCCCGTGCCGCACGTTCCTCACCGACGTCAAGCTGCGGGTGGCCAAGCAGCGCTGCATCTACTACCCGGATGTGATGGTCACCTGCGATCCGCGTCACCA
>NZ_VJND01000024.1 GCF_007556605.1 Tepidimonas sediminis
CCCTCGCTCCGTCAGAACGGGATGTCGTCGTCCATGTCGTCGAAGCCGCCGCCACCCCGGCTCCGGCCGCCAGCGGCTTCGACGACATGGACGACGACATCCCGTTCTGACGGAGCGAGGGCGATGCGCGCCACCATCACCGTCGACGACGCGCTGGTGCGGCAGGCCCTGTCCTTGGCCGACCGCGAGATGGATCAGACCGAACTGTTCCGCGAGGCGATCCAGACCTTCATTCGCGTCCAGGCCGGCAAGCGCCTGGCCGCCCAGGGTGGACAGGCCCCCGACATGTCCGACATCCCGCGGCGGCGGGCTGCGGTGCGGCCGGCTGACCGCCATGACGGCTGAGTCCGGCGCCGGCGTGCTGGTGGATACCAGCGTCTGGGTGGCGCACTTCCGCCACGGTCTGCCGGCGCTGGGTGCCCTGCTGATGCAGGATGCCGTCTGGACGCACCCGTACGTGCTGCTGGAACTGGCGTGCGGGACACCGCCCGCCCCGCGTGAGGCGACGCTGGCCTGGCTGGCCAGCCTGCGCATGGCCCCGGTCGTCGAGCCGGATGCGCTGCTGGCCTTCATCGACGAGCATCGTCTGTTCGGTCAAGGGTGCGGCATGGTGGATGTAGCTTTGCTGGCCTCCGCCCTGCGCGTCCCGGGCTGCCGCCTGTGGACGCTGGACCGGCGGCTGGCGCAGCTCGCGGAGGCGTCGGGGCTGCAGTGGTCGCCGCCGGCGCACTGACCGATGCTCCTGGCGACGTTGGATCGGCAGGCCGGCGTGCGGAGGAAGACGGCGTGAACGATGGGATCGTGATGGCGTGGCTCGCGGCGTTGGCGGGCGTGCTGCTCGGCGCGGTGCTGGCGTGGGCGCTGACCCGCGGCGTGGCGCGGCGCCAGGCCGAGGCCGCGGCCCAGGCCGCGCGCGCCGCGGCGGAGGTGGAGCTGGCGCGGCTGGCCGAGCGGCTGCGTGCCGCCGAGGGCGAGGCCGACGAGCTGCGCCGGCGCTGGCAGGAAGCCTCCGCCGCCGCCGAGCGCCACCGCGAGGCGCTGGACCGCGCCGGTGACGAGGCGGCGCGGCTGCAGGAGCGCGCCGCGCGCGTGCCGGCGCTGGAGGGCGAGCTCGCGCGCGCGCAGCAGGAGCTGCGCCAGCTGCAGGCGCAGCAGGCCGCTCTGCAGACCCGGCTGCACGAGCAGAACGCAGCCTTCGAGGCGCAGCTCAGGCTGCTGCAGGACGCGCGCGGGCAGCTCACCGAGCAGTTCCGCAACCTGGCGCAGGACATCCTGGACGAGCGTGCGCGCCGCTTCGGCGAGCACAGCCAGGCGCAGCTGCAGACGTTGCTGGAGCCGCTGCGCGAGCGGCTGGCGCAGTTCGAGCAGCAGGTGCGCCAGGCCTACCACGACGAGAACAAGGAGCGCGTGGCGCTGCGCACGCAGGTGCAGCATCTGGTCGAGCTCAACCGCCAGCTGACCCAGGAGGCGCACCAGCTGACGCAGGCGCTGCGCGGCTCGGTCAAGGCGCAGGGGCATTGGGGCGAGCTGATCCTGGAGCGGGTGCTGGAGATGAGCGGCCTGCGCCGCGACGTCGAGTACCTGGTGCAGGATGCGCAGGCCCATCCGGAGGACGGGCGGCGCGTGTTGCCGGACGTGACGATCCTGCTGCCGGAGGGGCGGCGGCTGATCGTCGATGCCAAGGTCTCGCTGCTGGCCTACGAGCGCTACGCCAACGCCGAGGACGAGGCCGCGCGCCGCCAGGCGCTGCGGGCGCACGTGGAGTCGCTGCGCGCGCACGTGCGCGGCCTGTCGGAGAAGCGCTACCAGGCGTTGCACGGTGGCGCCGGGCTGGACTTCGTCATCGCCTTCGTGCCGGTGGAGCCGGCCTTCACGTTGGCGGTCGCGCACGAGCCGGGGCTGTTCCAGGAGGCGTGGGAGCGCAACGTGCTGCTGGTCAGCCCCTCCACGCTGCTGTTCGTGCTGCGCACCGTGGCGCACCTGTGGCGCCAGGAGGCGCAGAACCGCAATGCGCAGGACATCGCGCGCCGCGGCGCCGAGCTCTATGACAAGCTGGTCGGCTTCGTCGAGGATTGGACGAAGGTCGGCGAGCGGCTGGAGCAGGCGCAGCAGGCGTACGAGGCCGCGCGCGGCAAGCTCGCGACCGGCCGTGGCAACCTGATTCGCCAGGCCGAGCTGCTGCGCGAGCTCGGCGTCAAGCCGGCCAAGGCGCTCAAGCCGGGGCTGGTGGAAGCCGCGCTGCAGGCCGAGGAGGCCGCGGCGCTGCCGGCCGGGGCGCCCGCGCCGTCCCCGCCACCGGCGGGGGCGTGAGCGGCGCGCTACGATCGCGCCATGCACGGGCATTCCCACGGCCATGCCCACCCGCATGGGCACGACCCCGAGGCGGCGTCGCAGCGCGCCTTCGCGCTCGGCGTCGGGCTCAACCTCGCCTTCGTCGCGGTGGAGGCCGGCTGGGGCTGGCACGTCGGCTCGCTGGCGCTGCTGGCCGATGCCGGCCACAACCTCAGCGACGTCGCCGGCCTGCTGCTGGCCTGGGCCGGGGCGCTGGCGGCGCGCCGGCGGCCCGGCCCGCGCCATACCTACGGCTTCAAGCGCGCCGGGTTGGTGGCCGCGTTCGTCAACGCGCTGCTGCTGCTCGGCGCGATGGCCTGGCTGGCGTGGGAGGCGCTGCAGCGCCTCGGCACGCCGCAGCCGGTGCCGGGCGGCACCGTGATGGCGGTGGCGGCGCTGGGCATCGCCGTCAACACGCTGACGGCGCTGCTGTTCCTGCGCGGCAGCCGCGACGACCTCAACCAGCGCGGCGCCTTCCTGCACATGGCGGCCGACGCGCTGGTGTCGGCCGGCGTGGTGGTGGCCGGGGCGCTGACGTGGTGGCGCGGCTGGACGTGGGTCGACCCCGCCGCCAGTCTCGTCATCGCCATCGTCATCGTGGTCGGCACCTGGGGGTTGCTGACCGAATCGCTGCACCTGCTGTTCGACGGGGTGCCGGCGCATGTGGACCTGGCCGCGGTGCGGGCGCTGCTGCGCGCGCAGCCCGGCGTGCGCGAGGTGCAGGACCTGCACGTCTGGGCCATGGGCACGCGCGAGGTGGCCCTGACCGCGCACCTCATCATGCCCGACGGCGGCGGCGACGACGCCTTCCTGCACGCCGCCGCCGCGGCGCTGCGCGAGCGCTTCGGCATCGGCCACGTGACGCTGCAGGTGCAGCGCGCGGCCTCCAGCGCGGCGTGCGATGCGCCGCCGCCGGCCGCGCCGGGCGGCGCGTCGCATGCGCACGGATAAGACGGCAACAGGGAGCCCCCCCCGGTATATGATTGGGTTTGTCGGGCCGGGTGCCCCTTGCGTCGTGATCGACCGTCCATGATGAACGTTCCAGTCCGATACTGGCCCGTGCGCCATCCGCGGCTGTTCCTGCTGCTGGCCGCGCTGCTGTGGTGGGGGCTTTACCAGAGCCTGGTGCCGCTGTCCGAGGCGCTGGTGGCTGCGCTGCCGGTGGTGCGCGACGACCACCTGGGCCGTGCGCTGCAGTTCTTTTTCTATGACGCCCCCAAGGTCCTGCTGCTGCTGACCGGCGTGGTGTTCGTGATGGGCATGGTCAACACCTGGTTCACGCCGGAGCGCACGCGCGCCCTGCTGGCCGGGCGGCGGGGTGGCTGGGCGAACGTGCTCGCCGCGATGCTGGGCATCGTCACGCCGTTCTGCTCCTGTTCGGCGGTCCCGTTGTTCATCGGCTTCGTGCAGGCGGGGGTGCCGCTCGGGGTGACGTTCTCGTTCCTGGTCGCGGCCCCGATGGTCAACGAGGTGGCGCTGGCGCTGCTGTTCGGGCTGTTTGGCTGGAAGATCGCCGCGCTGTACCTGGGGCTGGGCTTGACGCTGGCCATCGTCGCCGGTTGGGTGCTCGGCGCGCTGCGTCTGGAGCACCAACTGGAAGACTGGGTGCGCGAGATGCCGTCCGTGCAAGCCCACGTGGACGATGGCGGCCTGCCGCTGGCCGAGCGCGTGCGCGCCGGCGGCCAGGCCGTGCGCACCGTCGTCGGCAAGGTTTGGCCCTACGTGCTGGCGGGCATCGCGATCGGCGCGGGCATCCATGGCTGGGTACCGCAGGATCTGATGGCGGCCGTCATGGGCAAGGAGGCCTGGTGGTCGGTGCCGCTGGCCGTGTTGATCGGCGTGCCGATGTACGCCAACGCCGCGGGCGTGCTGCCGATCGTGCAGGCGCTGCTGGCCAAAGGCGCGGCGCTGGGCACCGTGCTGGCGTTCATGATGAGCGTGATCGCCCTGTCGCTGCCGGAGCTGGTGATTCTGCGCAAGGTGCTCAAGCCGCGTCTGATCGCCACCTTCGTGATCGTCGTGGCAGGCGGCATCCTGCTGGTCGGTCAGGTGTTCAATGCCGTCCTGTAACGCACCCACGGAGATATCGATGGCAGGGCAAACACACGGTCGGCACCGCCTGAGCGCATGGGCGGCCCGCGGGGCTGCGGTCGCGCTGGGCCTGGCGCTGGCCATCGCGGCGCGTGCCGCGCAGGCGCTGGAGATCGCCTTCGAGCCGGTGGCCCCGGGCGTGTACGCCTACGTCGGCGACACCGAGGGCCGCACCTACGACAACGAGGCGCTCAACGCCAACCTCGGGCTGGTCGTCACGCCCCAGGGGGCGCTGCTGATCGACAGCGGAGCCACCCGCCAGACGGCGCAACGCATCGAGCAGGCCGCACGGCGGGTCACGTCGCAGCCGATCCGCTGGGTCATCAACACCGGCGGGCAGGACCATCGCTGGTTGGGCAACGGGTACTTCCGGGACCAGGGCGCCGAAATCATCGCCCACGCCAACGCCCGTGCCGACATGCTGGCACGCGGCCCCGAGCACCTGCGCGCGCTGGCCCCGGTGCTGAAGGACAAGCTGGACGGCACCGAGCCGGTGCTGCCGACGCGCTGGCTGACCGAGGCGGACACGCGGCTGGACCTGGGCGGGGTGACCGTGCAGGTGATCCACCGCGGTGGCGGCCACACGCCGGGCGACAGCATGGTCTGGCTGCCGCAGTCGGGGGTGGTCTTCACCGGTGACGTGGTCTACGTCGATCGGGTGCTCGGCATGCACGCGGTCAGCCGCAGCCGGCCGTGGCTGGCCACCTTCGAGGCGCTGGAGGCCCTGCAGCCGCGCGTGGTGGTGCCGGGACACGGCCGGGTCACCACGCTGGCGCAGGCGCGACGCGACACGGGCGACCTGCTGCGTGCGCTGCGGGCGCACATGGGCCGGGCGGTGGCGGACGGGGTGGATCTGGCCACGGCCGTGCGCACGTTCGACACGGCCCCTTTTCGGCATCTGAAGCACGCGGAAGTCTGGCTGCCGCAGCTGGCCAACCGCACCTACCTCGAAATGGAACAGGAGTAACGCCATGAAAAACGTCAAGGTCCTCGGCTCGGGTTGCGCCAACTGCCGAAACACGGTGGCGCTGATCGAGCAGGTGGCGCAGTCGCTGGGGGTTGCCATCCAGGTCGAAAAGGTGGAGGATCTGCGCGCGATCATGGCCCATGGCGTCATGAGCACGCCGGCGGTCGTGGTCGATGGCCAGGTGGTGCACGCCGGGGGCATTCCGACCCGCGACAAGGTCGAGCAGTGGCTGCGCCCCTGAGCCGTGTCCCCGCCGGAGGTGGCCATGTCCGATACCCCCACGCCGCTCACGTTTCAGGTCAGCGCCCGGCGGCTCGATGCGCACGCCAGCCAGGCGCGCTGCAAGCAGGCGGAGCTGGCGATCGACACCGATCTAGCCGGCAACCCGGCCGCCTTCAACCCGGCCGAGCTGCTGCTGGCGGCCTTGGCCGGCTGCATGATCAAAGGCATCGAGCGCGTCGCGCCGATCCTGAAGTTCGAACTGCGCGGCGTGGAGGTGCGCCTGCATGGCGTGCGGCAGGATGTGCCACCACGCATGGCCAGCATCCGTTACGAGATCATCGTGGACACGGACGAGCCGGACCGGCGGCTGGCCCTGCTGCACGACAACGTGCGCAAGTACGGCACCGTGTTCAACACGGTGGCGCCGGGCACGGATCTCAGCGGCGAGCTGCGGCGGGCATGAGAGGCGGGGCCCCCGCGTGCCCGCGACGCGGGTGGGGGCGGTCCGAGGGCCGAGTCGCCAACGCCGGCAGCGGCCGCTCGGTGGCCTCGGCGGCGTGGATGACGCCGCCGCCCAGGCAGACCTCGCCGTCGTACAGCACGGCGCTCTGCCCGGGCGTGACGGCCCACTGCGCCTCGTCGAAGCGCAGCTCGAAGGCGGCCGCGCCGCCCTCCAGCGCCACCAGCGTGCACGGCGCGTCGGCCTGGCGGTAGCGGGTCTTGGCGGCGTAGCGGCCCGGCGCCGGCGGGGCGCCGGCGATCCAGCTCGCGTCGTCGGCGCGCAGCCAGCCCGACTGCAGCCACGGGTGGTCATGCCCCTGCACGGCCCACAGCACGTTGCGCGGCACGTCCTTGCGCGCCACGAACCACGGCGCATGCACGCCGGGCGCGGCCTCGTCGCGCCCGCGCACGCCGCCGATGCCCAGCCCCTGGCGCTGGCCCAGCGTGTAGAAGCTCAGGCCGACGTGGCGGCCGATCTCGCGCCCCTGGTCGTCGACGATCGGCCCCGGCGTGCCGTGCAGGTAGCGCTGCAGGAACTCGCGAAACGGCCGCTCGCCGATGAAGCAGATGCCGGTGGAGTCCTTCTTGCCGGCGTTGGGCAGGCCGATCTCGGCCGCCAGGCGCCGCACCTCGCGCTTGTGCAGGTGCCCGACCGGAAACAGCGCCCGCGCCAGCTGCGCCTGCGTCAGCCGGTGCAGGAAGTAGCTCTGGTCCTTGCCCGCATCCACCCCCTTGAGCAGCTCGTGCCGCACCGCCTCGGCCGGCAGCCGGGCGGCCTCGTCGTCGTCCAGCACGCGGCCGCCCGTGGCCTCCACGGCGCGCACGCGCGCGTAGTGCCCGGTGGCGATTCTTTCCGCCCCCAGCCGCAGCGCGTGGTCCAGGAAGGCCTTGAACTTGATCTCCGCGTTGCACAGGATGTCGGGGTTGGGCGTGCGGCCGGCCTCGTACTCGCGCAGGAACGCCGCGAACACCCGGTCCTTGTACTCGGCGGCGAAGTTGACGTGCTCGACGTCGATGCCGATCACGTCGGCGACGCTGGCCGCATCCAGCCAGTCCTGCCGGCTGGAGCAGTATTCACTGTCGTCGTCGTCCTCCCAGTTTTTCATGAACAGGCCGACGACCTCGTGCCCCTGCCGCTTCAGCAGCCAGGCGCTGACCGCGGAGTCCACCCCGCCCGACAGCCCCACCACGACGCGATGCTTGCGTGCCATGGCGGGATTATCCGTGCGCGCCGGCCCGGGGCAGTCAAGCCCGGCTTTTGATCCCATGTTGGGACTATACTGCGGCCATGCGCATCGTCGCCGTCTCCGCCCTGCGCGACTTCTGGCAGCGCCACCCTGACGCTGAGCAGCCGCTGCGCGCGTGGGTCGAAGAAGTCAAGGCGGCCGACTGGGCGCAACCGGCCGACATCAAGGCGCGCTACCGCCACGCCAGCATCCTGAAGAACCGCCGCGTGGTGTTCAACATCAAAGGCAACGACTACCGGCTCGTGGTGGCCGTGGCCTACCGGATGCGCATCGTCTACGTCAAGTTCATCGGCACACATGCGCAGTACGACGCCATCGACGCCGAGACCCACGAGCCGGACTGAACGACCCGACGCACGGAAGGACGCCATGGAGATCCACCCCATCCGCACCGAAGCCGACTACCGCGCCGCCCTGCGTGCGATCGACGCCCTGATGGCCGAGGACCCCGAACCGGACAGCCCGGCTGGCGCTCGGCTGGACGCGCTGGTGACGCTGGTGCAGGCGTACGAGGCGCGCCATCACCCGATCGACCCACCCGATCCGGTGGAGGCGATCAAGTTCCGCATGGAGCAGGCCGGGCTGACGGCGCGCGACCTGGAGCCGCTGATCGGCCGGCGCCACCGGGTCTACGAGATCCTCAACCGCAAGCGCGCGCTGACGTTGCCGATGATCCGGCGGCTGCACCGCGGGCTGGGCATCCCGGCCGAGGCGCTGATCGCCGAGCCGACGCCGGCACCCTGAGCGGCACGCTCGTCTGGGTGCCCGCGGCGCGCTCAGCCCCGCACCTCACCCTCGCCGAGCACCACGTACTTCAGCGAGGTCAGCCCCGCCACGCCCACCGGGCCGCGGGCGTGGAACTTGTCGGTGGAGATGCCGATCTCCGCGCCCAGCCCGTACTCGAAGCCGTCGGCAAAGCGGGTGCTCGCGTTGACCATCACGCTGCTGGAATCGACCTCGCGCAAAAAGCGCTGCGCGTGCCGATGGTCGGTGGTCAGGATCGCGTCGGTGTGGTGGCTGCCGTAGCGGTTGATCCAGTCGATCGCCTCGTCCAGCCCGGCCACCACCTTGACGCTGATGATCGGCGCCAGGTACTCCTCGTACCAGTCCTGCTCGGTGGCGTCCTTCACCACCGCGCCCGGCACGCCGGCCAGCAGCGCCTTGGCCTCGGGGCAGCAGCGCATCTCCACCCCCTTGGCGGCGAACACCGCGCCGATGCGCGGCAGGAAGGCCGCCGCCACCCCGCGCGCCACCAGCAGGCTCTCGGTGGCGTTGCAGGGGCTGTACTTCTGCGTCTTGGCGTTGTCGGTGACGCGCACGGCCATCTCGAGGTCGCACGGGTCGTCCACGTAGGTGTGGCAGTTGCCGTCCAGGTGCTTGATGACCGGAACCTTGGCCTCGCGGCTGATGCGCTCGATCAGGCCCTTGCCGCCGCGCGGGATGATGACGTCCACGTACTCGGGCATCGCGATCAGGCGGCCCACCGCCTCGCGGTCGGTGGTGGGCACGAGCTGCACCGCCTCGCGCGGCAGGCCGGCTTGCTCCAGCGCCTGCTGCACGAGCTGCGCCAGCGCCCGGTTGCTGTCGATGGCCTCCGAGCCGCCGCGCAGGATGCAGGCGTTGCCGCTCTTGATCGAGAGGCTCGCCGCCTCGATGGTGACGTTGGGGCGGCTCTCGTAGATCATGCCGAAGACGCCGATGGGCACGCGCATCTGGCCGACGCGGATGCCGCTGGGCTGCTGCTGCAGGCCGATGATCTCGCCGATGAGGTCAGGCATGGCGGCGAGCTGCTCGCAGCCCTGCGCGCAGGTCTCGATCACCTTGGGCGTGAGCTTCAGGCGGTCCACCATCGGGTCGCTGAGGCCCGCCTCGCGCGCGCGCGCCACGTCCAGCGCGTTGGCCTGCAGCAGCGCGTCGGTCTGCGCGCGCAGGGTCGCGGCCAGCGCGCGCAGGGCCGTGTTCTTGGCGGCGGCGCTGGCGCGCGCCATCGCGCGCGCGGCGGTGCGGGCCTGCCGGCCCAGGGTGTTCATCAGCTCGTTCAGCTCGGCGGTGCTCATGGGGGCGGATTGTCGCACCGCCGCCGTCTCAGCGACCGCGCGGGCGCGGGCGCGGTGGTCCGGCGGGCGCGCGGCTGTGCGGGTTGTTGTGCTGCACCAGCCGCTGCAGCAGCTGCATGCACAGCGCCTGCTCCTCGGCGCTGAGCGGCTCCAGGATGCGCGCCTGCGCGCGCCGCATCGCCGGCACCGCCTGCGCCAGCAGCGCCGTGCCGGCCTCGGTCAGCGTCAGGCGGCGCGCGCGCCGGTCGGCCGGGTCGGGCTCGCGGCGCAGCCAGCCGCGGCCCTGCAGCCGCTCCACCACGCCGGCGGTGGTGGATGTGTCCTGCGTGATGCGGCTGGCCAGCGTGCGCTGGTCGATGCCGGGCTCGTTGTGCACCGCCTGCAGTGCCGCGTACTGCACCGGTGTCAGGCCCAGCGCCGCCGTCTCCTGCAGGAAGATGCCCACCGCGATCTGGTGCAGTCGACGGATCAGGTGACCCGGCTGGGCGTTGAGGTCGATGGTCGGGGCGGCGGCCATGGGGGCGATTGTCCGGCCGGCGCGGCGGCGGATGACACCGGCTGAGGGTAAACCCTGATGGTCCGGTGTGGTCATGTCGCTACACTAATCATCAGTACACTTATCATTGCCCGCGCGGCAACCCTTCCCTTCAAGCAGGAGTCCACCCCATGTCCCGTGATGCATCTTCCCAGCCGGTGCTGGTGGCCGGCGGCGGCATCGGCGGCCTGGCCGCCGCGCTGGCGCTGAGCCGCCAGGGCCATGACGTGCTGGTGTTCGAGCAGGCCGCGCAGATCGGCGAGATCGGCGCCGGCATCCAGCTCGGCCCCAACGCCTTCGCGGCGCTGGACGCGCTGGGCGTCGGCGAGGCCGCGCGCCGCCGCGCCGTCCACATCGACGAGCTGGTCATGCACGACGCGGTCGACGCTTCGCTGGTGGGGCGCGTGCCCACCGGTGCGGCGTTCCGCGCCCGCTTCGGCAACCCCTACGCGGTGATCCACCGCGTCGACGTGCACACCTCGCTGCTGGAGGGGGTCCAGGCCAGCGAGCGCGTGCGCTTCCACACCGGCACCCGCATCGTGCGCGTGGAGCAGGACGACGACGGCGTGACGGTGGAGGACCAGCAGGGCCGGCGCTGGCGCGGCCAGGCGCTCATCGGCGCCGATGGCGTGCGCTCGGTGGTGCGGGCGCAGTACGTCGGCGATCCGGCGCGCGTCACCGGCCACGTCGTCTACCGCGCCGTGGTCGACGCGCACGAATTCCCGGACGACCTCAAGTGGAACGCCGCCAGCCTGTGGGCCGGCCCGAACTGCCACCTGGTGCACTACCCGCTGCGCGGCGGCGCGCAGTACAACGTGGTGGTCACCTTCCACAGCCGCCAGCCCGAGGAGTGGGGCGTCACCGAGGGCAGCCGCGAGGAGGTGCAGAGCTACTTCCAGGACATCCACCCGCGGCCGCGCCAGCTCATCGACCTGCCCAGGAGCTGGAAGCGCTGGGCCACCGCCGACCGCGAGCCGATCGCGCAGTGGAGCTTCGGCCGCGTCACGCTGCTGGGCGACGCCGCCCACCCCACCACGCAGTACATGGCGCAGGGCGCCTGCATGGCGCTGGAGGACGCCGTCACGCTGGGCGAGGCGCTGCGCGTGCACGGCGGCGACTGGGGCCGCGCGCTGGATCTCTACCAGCGCTCGCGCGTGGCGCGCACCGCGCGCATCGTGCTGTCCAGCCGCGAGATGGGCCGCCTCTACCACGCCAAGGGCGTGGAGCGGCTGGTGCGCAACGAGCTCTGGAAGGGCCGCAGCCCCGAGCGCTTCTACGACGCGCTGGAGTGGCTGTACGGCTGGACCGTGGAGCGCTGCCTCGCCAGCCCCGCCTGACCCCTTCCCCGTCCGCCGTGCATCCGGCATCCGCCGCCC
>NZ_VJND01000025.1 GCF_007556605.1 Tepidimonas sediminis
CACGGGAGCCGCCGCCGCGCCGGGCCCCAGCGCGGCGGCGGCTCCCGTGGCGGCGCCCGCTGCGCCTGCCGTGGCCGCTGCGCCGCCAGCACCCGAGGCGCGGCAACCTGCGGAGGCGCGGGGGGGCTGAACTGCAGCGTCCACAAGGCAGCCGCGTGCGCGGCCAGCACGCCGCCGCTGACGGCCAAGGTGCGCCGCGACCGCGGCACCGTGCCCGCAGCGTCTGGGCTGCCAGCTTGGGATGGGCTGAAAGGGGCCATGTGCGCGTTCATCATCGCGGGCTGCGCAACACCCACCAGCCCGCTATCGCTACGGCGGCCAGAGCGCCGAGCCAGGCCCACAGCATTTCACTCATCTTCGGCATCTCCTGCATGTCGATGGGGCGTCGCATCGGTCATCGGGATCAAGGTTACGCTTCGAGTTTCATGGGGGCTGGCGCAGCCCAGCAGCGCCAGCGTGGCTTGGAACGCGTCGCGCCAGTGGCGCCAAAAGCGAGCCACCCCGCGCGCGCCGTCTTGGGCCAGGGCCTGCACCACCGGACGGCCCACCAGCACCGCGTCGGCGCCCAGCGCCAGCGCCTTGACAGCGTCGGCGGCGCAACGCAGCCCGCCATCGACCAGGACGCAGCGGCGTCCATCGACGGCGGCCAGCACCGCCGGCAGCGCTTGCGCGGTGGCCGGCAAGCCGTCGAGCACCCGGCCCCCGTGGTTGGAGACGATCAGAGCATCGCCAAGGTTGTGGTCGCAGATCCGGCGGGCATCGTCGGGGTGCAGCACGCCCTTGAGCACCAGCGGCAGTTCCAGCCGTCGGCGCAGCCAAGCCACGTCATCCCAGCGCAGCGCGCAGCCGAGCAGGGTTTCCAGCGTGCCCCGCGGGGCGGCGGCCGGCAAATTCGGCTGCGGCCAGTCCGGAGGCAAAGCAAAGCCGGCGTCTTGCTCGCGCGCGCTGGGCCACTGCAGCGGGGCATCGACGGTCAGCACGATGGCTTCATAGCCGGCGCGCTGTGCGCGTTGCGCCAGCCGCCACCAGTCTTCGCGGCCTCCATAAGGATAAAGCTGAAACCACAGCGGGCCGCGTTGCGGCTCAGCGCGCACCGCGTCGGCCACCGCCTCCAGCGGCACGGTAGCCTGCGTGGACAGGACGAAGCCCGCCCCCTGAACCGCGCTGGCCAGCGCCGCGCCGAGCTCCGCCTCGGGATGCGCCAGCCGCAGGTGGGCCATGGGGGCGACGAGCCACGGCGTCGGCCAGCGTTGCCCTAGCAGCGTGGTCGAGATGTCCACCTGCGTGGGGGTGGACAGCACGCGGGGCAGCCAGCCGATCGAGCGCCAGGCGCGTTCGTTGGCGCGCAGGGTGATCTCGTCGCCGGCGCCACCCAAAAAATACGCCGCGGCGGCTGCGTCCATCCCGGCGGGCGACGCTGTGGCCGCGCAGCGCGGCGACGGAGCGGGCTGGGTCGCGTGCAGGGTCATGTCGAAGCCCACATGCGCAAAAGGTTGTGATAGACCCCGGTCAACGCGGTGGTCTGCGCGGTTTCCCCCAGCTGCTGGCGCAACTGCAGCAGATTCATGTCCAGCTCAAAGAGCAGGCGGCGCTGCTCGTCGTGGCGCACCATGCTCTCGATCCACAGGAAGCTGGCCAGCCGTGTGCCGCGCGTGACGGGCGTGACTTCGTGCAGGCTCGTGCCGGGGTAGAGCACCGCGTCCCCGGCGGGCAGCTTGACGCGCTGCACGCCGAACGTGTCGTGAATGGTGAGTTCGCCGCCATCGTATTCATCGGGGTCGCTCAAGAAGACCGTGCACGACAGATCGGAGCGTACCCATTGGCCATCGGCCTGGGAGTGCAGCACCGCGCCGTCGATGTGCCGGCCATACGCGGGCGCTTGCGGGCGGTAGCGGTTGAAGAGGGGATTGAAAATTTTGCGCGGCAGCGCGGCGGAAAAAAACAGCGGTTCGCGCTGCAGAGCGGTCAGCACCATGGCTCGCAGCTCGGCGGCCTGGGGGCTGTCGTGGGCCAGCTGCTCGTTGTGCTTGACGAGCGCCGCCTGGCTGCCGGCGCTCAAGCGGCCATCCCGCCAGGGCGCATCAGGGGCGTCGAGCACGGCCCGAATGTGGGCGCGCTCGTCGGTGGTCAACAAGCCTTGAAGGTGAAGCAGCATCGGATGGCTTAAAGATACGGTGACATCGTTAAAAAGGGGCCCGATGATCCGGTTGGGCGCATCGGGCCCCAAGCCCTTGGGAGCACCTCAGACGATAAACACTTCAGAAGACGGTTTTCAGGCTCAAAAACACGCGCCGCGGCGCCCCGGGCGCGTAAAAGCCCCGGTAGAGCCCGTCGGCGTAGAGCTTGTCGGTCAGATTGTTGATCGTCAGCTTGACCGTGGTGCGCTCGTCCACGGTGTATTCGACCATGCCGTCCAGCGTCGTGAACGCGGGCGCCACCACGGTGCGGTTGCCCACCGGGCTTTGCTCGCTGCGGTGGTTGACGCCCAGACCGAGCCGCCACTGCGGCGCGACGCGGTAGGTGGTCCAGGCGCTCAAGCTGTGCTTGGGCGTCAGGCCCGGACGGTCGCCCACGCGCTCGACCGTGCCATTGGGCGGGCAGGTGGCGTCGTTGCAGCGGTCGATCCTGGCGCTGGGGATCCAAGTGTGGTTGTAGAAGATCTCCCACTTCGGCGTGATGCGGCCGGCGGCGTTGATCTCCACGCCGGTGGCATGCCGCTTGCCCGACAGCAGCAGCTGCTGCGCGGCGCTGTCGGGGTCGGTGTTGCGCTCGTTGTATTTTTCGGAGCGAAACAGCGCCACCCCCAACAGCGCGCGCTGCTCGAACAGTTCCCATTTGGCGCCGACTTCGAGGTTGCGGCTTTTTTCTGGCGGCGTCTTGGCAAGCTTGGCGTTGGCGCTGCCCGGATCGAAGTTGCCGAGCGCGAACTGATACGTGTCGCCCGACAGGTTGTAAGACTGCCCGAACGAGGCGTAGTAGGATGAGACCGCGTCGGCGTCGAAGATCACGCCGACGCGCGGGCTCCAGACGTTGTCGCGGCGCGAGCCGGTGGCGCCGCTGGCGGCGTCGCGGTAGTCGGCCTCGAAACGGTCGAAGCGCACGCCGCCGACCAGTTTCCAGCGCGGCGCCACCTCCACCGCATCTTGCAGATAGACCCCAATGCTCTTGGCGTCGAAGGTGTTGTAGATCCAGGTGCGGGTGTCGTCGCGGCGCGCGCCGTCGTTGGGCGTGCCCACGCGCGTCAGGCGCACGCTGGCCGGTGCGGTGGCGGGCAGCGCGCCGCCGCCATTGTTGTTGTTGCGGCGCGCGTCTTCATCGGTGATGTCGATCCCCGCGGTGAGGTGGTGGCGCCAGCCTGCGGCTTCGAACTTGTGGCTGTAGTCGGCCTGCAGCTGGGTGATGTCGCTGATGCCGCGGCGCCCTTTGAAGTTGTTGCGCGACAGGATGGTGCCGGGTCCGGGTGGATTGGCCAGGCTGACCGTCTGTCCTGGGCACAGGGTGGCGTTGTTCTGGCAGAAGCTCACCACGGTGGCCCAGAGATCGCGCTCGTAGCGTCCGTGGCGCAGGGTGGTCTTGAGCTCCTCCTGCGGGCCCAGGCGCCAGGTGTGCGACAGCGTCAGCACGTTCTGCTCGCTGTGGAGGTAGTCGCTGGCCAGCCCGTAATGGTTTTTGGCCGGCAGCACCGGCACGATGCGCCGCCCCGTCTCGCCGGGGTTGCCGGTCAGCAGCCAGGGGTGGTTGTAGTTGGGCCGTTGCCGGGTCTCGAGGTGGTAGAGATCGATGGCGAACTCGTGGCACTCGCCGATGCCGGTGCGCAGCGCCACGGCCAGCCCGCGGCGGTCATCCTTGGCGCCCCAGAGGTCGGCCTCTTGCGCCATGGCGTTGAGCCGCACGGCGGCGCCGCTGCCAAGCTGGCGGTTGAGGTCGGCCTGCAGGCGGCGGTGGTTGCCGTTGCCGACCGTGGCCTCCAGCTCGTAGCGATCCATCAGGAACGGCTGCTTGGTGACCTGGTTGACCACCCCGCCGGTGGAGCCCTTGCCAAACAGCATGGAGGCCGAGCCCTTGAGCACCTCGACGCGGTCGGTGGCGAAGGTGTCGCGGGTGATCAGCTGGCCTTCGCGCATGCCATCGCGGTAGATGTCGCCGGCCTGGCCGAGCGAGAAGCCGCGCAGCCGCACGTCCTCTTCGCCGGTTTCGCCGGCCTGGAACGTGATGCCGGCGGTGGTGCGCAGCACGTCGCGGAAGTCGTCCAGGTTGCGGTCGTCGAGCAGACGCTCGGTCATGACGGTGACGTTTTGCGGGATCTCGCGCAGCGACTGCTCGCCTTTGCCAAGCCGCGTGGTGCCGGGCTTGAGGGTGGACTTGGAGCGCACTTCGGCAGGGTCCTGCTGACCGGTGACGGTGACGGTGGCCAGGGTGCCGGCCGTCTCGGGAGCCGGCGCCTGCGGCTGGGCGGCGGCATTCAGGCTCGCGGCCAGAAGGGCTGCGCCCAGGGGCAGGCCAGGGGCGTGCGGGCGACGGAAGGGGGGGTCGAGTGGCTGGGTCATGGTGTCGCAAGTCGCGGGGAGGGTCAGGCTCGAGTGGAGAAGTATAACTGAGAACGATTCGTATTACGAGTATAAGGTGGAGCGATCGAGTCTATAGTAACTATCAATAGTCAGAAGTGATTGCTTTCAGCTATGATTTGCGGGTCGACGCCGGCTTCCCTGCCCGCAGCGGCCGGGTGCGGTGTCCCGACTCTCCCCTCAACCACGAAAGGAAGATCCCATGTCGCTGATCAACAAGCAGGTGCAGCCCTTCAAGGTGCAAGCCTTCCACAATGGCAAGTTCGTCGAGATCACCGAGCAGTCGCTCAAGGGCCACTGGTCGGTGCTGATCTTCATGCCGGCGGCCTTCACCTTCAACTGCCCGACCGAGGTCGAGGACGCGGCCGACAACTACGCCGAGTTCCAGAAGCTGGGGGCCGAGGTGTACGTCGTCACCACCGACACGCACTTCTCGCACAAGGTGTGGCACGAGACCTCGCCGGCGGTGGGCAAGGCCAAGTTCCCGCTGATCGGCGACCCGACGCACCAGCTGACGCGCCAGTTCGACGTGCACATCGACGAGGAGGGCCTGGCGCTGCGCGGCACGTTCGTGATCGACCCCAACCTGGTCATCAAGACCGCCGAGATCCACGACAACGCCATCGCGCGTGACGTCAAGGAGACGCTGCGCAAGCTGAAGGCGGCCAAGTACGTCGCCGAGCATCCGGGCGAAGTCTGCCCGGCCAAGTGGAACGAGGGCGCCAAGACGATCGCCCCGTCGCTGGACCTGGTCGGCAAGATCTGACGCCGACCGCGGCGGCACCGCGCCGGCGCCGCCGCCCCTGGTATTCCATCCCGCCTCCCCCGATGCGTACCTCGATCACCCCTGACCAAGGGGGTGGCGGGGGAGGGCTGTCCCAGTCACCCGAACCGACGAGAGGAAACCCCGATGCTCGACGCCCAACTCCAGACCCAACTGCGCGCCTACCTGGCGCACGTCAAGCAGCCCTTCGAGCTGGTGGCCTCGCTGGATGACTCGGCCAGCGCGAGGGAGATGCTCGACCTGCTGCAGGAGATCGCCGCCCTGTCCGACGGACGCATCACGGTGCGCACCGACGGCGGTGCGGCGCGCCGCCCGTCGTTTGCGCTGCAGCGCCCCGGGGAGCCGGCGCGGCTGACGTTCGCCGCCATTCCGCTCGGCCACGAGTTCACGTCGCTGGTGCTGGCGCTGCTGTGGATGGGCGGGCACCCGCCGAAGGTGGAGCCCGAGGTGCTCGAGCAGGCGGCCGAGCTGCCGGGCGAGCACGACTTCGAGGTCTACATGTCGCTGTCGTGCCACAACTGCCCGGACGTGGTGCAGGCGCTGGCGCTGCTGGCGATCGTCAACCCGCGCGTGCGCACCACCGTCATCGACGGTGCGCTGTTCCAGCAGGAGGTGCAGGAGCGCAACGTGATGGCGGTGCCGCTGGTGCTGCGTGGCGGACAGGTGCTACATTCGGGCCGCGCGACGCTGCAGGAGCTGCTGGCCAGGCTGGACGGCGGCGCGCGCGAGCGCGCCGCGCAGGCGCTGGCGGCCAAGGAGCCGTTCGACGTGCTGGTGGTGGGCGGGGGCCCGGCGGGGGCGGCGGCGGCGGTGTACGCCGCGCGCAAGGGCATCCGCACCGGGCTGCTGGCCGAGCGGCTGGGCGGCCAGGTCAACGACACGCTGGCGATCGAGAACTACCCGTCGGTGATGGAGACCGAGGGCCCGAAGATGGCCGCGGCGCTGGAGGCGCAGGTGCGCCACTACGAGGTGGACGTGATGAACGGCCAGCGCGCGGTGGCGCTGCGCCCGGCTGCCGAGCCAGGCGGCTGGATCGGCGTGGAGGTCGAGGGCGGGGCGACGCTGCGCGCGCGCAGCGTGGTGCTGGCCACCGGCGCGCGCTGGCGCAACCTCAACGTCCCCGGCGAGGCCGAGTACAGGAACCGCGGCGTGGCCTACTGCCCGCACTGCGACGGCCCGCTGTTCAAGGGCAAGCGCGTGGCGGTGATCGGCGGCGGCAACTCGGGCGTGGAGGCGGCGATCGATCTCGCCGGCATCGTCGCGCACGTGACGCTGCTGGAGTTTGCCGAGCAGCTCAAGGCCGACGCGGTGCTGGTCAGCAAGCTGCGCAGCCTGCCCAACGTCACGATCCTCACGCAGGCGCAGACGCTGGCCATCGTCGGCGACGGCCAGCGCGTCACGGGTTTGCGCTTTCGCGACCGCGCCAGCGGCGCCGAGCACGAGCTGGCGCTGGAGGGTGTGTTCGTGCAGATCGGCCTGGTGCCCAACACCGAGTGGCTGGACGGCGTGGTGGCGCGCAACCGTTTCGGCGAGATCGAGATCGACGCCGCCTGCCGCACGAGCGTGCCGGGGGTGTTCGCCGCCGGTGACTGCACCACGGTGCCGTACAAGCAGATCGTGGTGGCCGCTGGCGAGGGCGCGAAGGCGGCGCTGTCGGCGTTCGATCACCTGATCCGCACGCCGGCTCCGGCGGAGGAGACCGTCACCGCTTGACGCAGGCCGGCGGCCGCATGGAGGCAAGCCCGCCGCAAGGTTTCCGCCCGGCGGATGCCGCGGACTGAAGGCACGGCGGGCGGCCTGCGGGGCCGCCCGCCCGGGTTCACTTGAGGTCGTCGACCAGCAGCTTGGCGATGCGTTCGGCGTTGGCGCTGCGGTCGGGCTGGCCGGCGGCGTCCAGCACCTGCACGGTGGTGCGGTCGCCCTCGGCGCGTACGAGGATGCGCAGCCGCACCGGGGCCTGCTCGGCCTTGCCGCCGCCGCTGAGCCAGCCGGTCAGGCGGCCGAAGAAGCCCGGCTCACGCTGCGCCGGCTCGGCGCTGGGGGCGACGTAGCGCACGAAGTAGACCCCCTCGGCGCGGTTGCGGTCCTCCACCGTGAAGCCGCTGCGGTCCAGGCTCAGCCCGACGCGGCGCCAGGCGCGGTCGAAGTTGTCGTCCAGCACGACGACCGGGCGGCCTTCGCGCGTCTCCAGCCGCGCCTGCACCGGGCCGGCGCCGGCGGCGGTGGCCGCCTTGGCCTGTTCCTGGGCGACGCCCAGCTTGACCATCAGCCGGCGCAGGAATTCGGCCTCCAGCTCGGGGTCGGCCGGGCGCGGCTGCCAGACGGTGTTGTCCTTGCGCTCGTTGCTGTAGACCTCGACCATGCCGCGGTGGCTGATGAAGATGTCGCTGCCGCCGCCGGCGTTGCGCTCCACGCGCGTGCGGAACTTGTCGCGCTCGCCGGTCGAATAGAGGTTGTCGAACAGCTTGCCGATGGTGGCGCGGATGATGTCCTGCGGGATCTTGGCGCGGTTCTCGGCCCAGTCGGTCTCCATCAGGCCGAGCTGCGGCTGATCCAGCGTGAGCAGGAAGCCGTTTTCCTGCCAGAAGTCGCGCAGCGCCGGCCACAGCTGCTCGGGCGCTCGGTCCACCACCAGCCAGCGCTGGCTGCCGGCGCGTTCGATGCGCACGTCGCCAAGCTGCACCGGGGCGGCCACCGTGGTGCCGGGACGCGCGGCCGCCGCGGCCTCGAAGCCACTGGCCGTCACCGGGCCGCCCGGCAGGGCGTAACGCGTGTCACGCGCCAGCTGGGTCAGGTCGGGGGGGACTTCCAGCGTGTTGATCTGCTTGGCGCTCTTGTAGTCGATGCGGGTCTCTTCCAGCACCGAGCAACCGCCGGCCAGCAGCGCCGCCAGCGCCAGGCAGGCCAGACCGCCACGAGCGGGGCGGGCGTCGGAGGGGATCGCGGACATGGTGTCTCCCGTGGTCGTCCAGGCTCGTGAGGGTCAGAGCAGCCCGCTTTCGCGCAGCGCGGCCTCCACCGCCGGTTGCGCTGCGGCCGACAGCGGCGTCAGCGGCAGGCGCAGGGTGGGGCCGCACAGGCCCAGCCGCGCCATCGCCCACTTCACCGGGATCGGGTTGGCTTCGATGAACAGCTGCTTGTGCAGCGGCAGCAGCTGCATCTGGATGCGCATCGCGGTGCGCGCGTCGCCGGCGATGGCGGCCATGCACAGTTCGTGCATCAGACGCGGGGCTACGTTGGCCGTGACGCTGACGTTGCCCTGGCCACCGCACAGCATCAGCGCCACCGCGGTGGCGTCGTCGCCGGAGTAGACGGCGAAGTGCGCCGGGCGGTGGCGGATCAGCCACTGCGCGCGCTCCAGGTTGCCGGTGGCTTCCTTGATGCCGACGATGCCGGGCAGCTCGGCCAGCCGCAGCGCGGTTTCCGGCAGCAGGTCGGCCACCGTGCGCCCGGGCACGTTGTAGAGGATGATGGGCAGGTCGCCGGTGGCCTCGGCGATGGCCTTGAAGTGCTGGTAGAGCCCCTGCTGCGTCGGCTTGTTGTAGTACGGCACGACCTGCAGCTGGCAGTCGGCGCCGACCTTGCGCGCGTACTCGGCCAGGGCGATGGCCTCGCGCGTCGAGTTGCCGCCGCAGCCGGCCATGATCGGCACGCGGCCGGCGGCGTGCTCGACCGCGACGCGGATGATCTCGCAGTGCTCCTCCACCGTCACGGTGGGGGATTCGCCGGTGGTGCCGACGACGCCGATGCAGTCGGTGCCCTGCTCGATGTGCCAGTCGATCAGCTTGCGCAGGGTGTCGTAGTCGACGCTGCCGTCCTCGTGCATCGGGGTGACGAGGGCGACGATGCTGCCGGTGATGGGCTTCATGGGGATCGGGAGGGTTGGCGGCAAGGCTGCCGGTCAGGGGACATTCTAACCAGCGTCGACGCCGGCCAGCGGCAAGCGCGGCGGCTCGGTGGCGTCGCCCGGCGGGCGCAACGCCACGATGCGCTGCACGAAGCGCGGCCCGCGCGGATCGAAGCCGTCCTCATAGGCCAGCACGCGCAGGCCGGTGCAGGCGTGCAGCAGCTCGCCCGGTTGCAGCAGGAAGTCGGCGCGCGCCGGCCGGCCCACCGTTTCCTGACCCGCGGCGAAGGTCTCGTACAGCAGCACGCCGCCCGGGGCGAGGCTGGCCACCAGCGTCGGCAGCAGCGGCCGCCAGAGGTAGTTCGTCACCAGCACGACGTCGAAGGTCCGGCCGGGCAGCGGCCAGGGCGCGTCTTCCAGGTCGGCCTGCAGCGGCGTGACCGCGGGGCCGAGGTCGGCCAGTGCGGCCAGCGCCTGCGGGTCACGGTCGACCGCGGTGACGTGGTAGCCCTGCTGCGCCAGCCAGCGCGCGTGGCGGCCGTGGCCGCAGGCCACGTCCAGCGCATGGCGGGGGCGCTGGCCGTGCAGTGCCCGCAGCAGTGCGGCGCGCGCGGTGATCCAGGGCGAGGGGGGCAGGTCGGCATGCATGGTCAGAAGCAGCTCCACAGGCGGTCGGCCAGCTGCTGCAGGAAGGCGGGCGAACGGTACCACGCGAACACCGCGAGGCCGGCGCCGAGGACGGCCGCCCAGGCCAGCCGGCGCAGCCAGCGGGCGCCGGTCGGTGCGGTGGCGGCGGGGGGCAGGGGCGCGTCCATGGGGC
>NZ_VJND01000026.1 GCF_007556605.1 Tepidimonas sediminis
CTGGCATAACGGCCTGACGATGACCTACTTTCACGCGGGAGCTCCGCACTATCATCGGCGCGAAGGCGTTTCACGGTCCTGTTCGGGATGGGAAGGGGTGGGGCCGCCTTGCTATGGTCGTCAGGCTTGAACCGGTGGTGCGCCGCTGGGCTGCTGCCGTGCGATCGGTGGCGGCAGCGCAGCGGCGCTTGCATGGGGTCGAGATCGTGTTCGTTGTCGCGGGAAGCGGGTTGCGTCGCGCGCACACACCCATCAGAGAGGGGCTTTGCGGCACAAGCGTCGCGCCTGCACGGCAGGCAAGCACGGCGAGCCCTTGCGTGTGGCCTGGCGCAGTGTCGCAGGCAGGCCTTCGGGCTGGCTTGGTCAGCCTTGGAGCCTGGGGCGCGGCAGCGGCCGCGCCCTGGCAGCAAGGCTATAGGGTCAAGCCTCACGGGCCATTAGTACTGGTTAGCTCAAGGCATTGCTGCCCTTACACACCCAGCCTATCAACGTCGTGGTCTACGACGACCCTTCAGGGGGCTCAAGGCCCCAGGCAGATCTCATCTTGGGACGAGTTTCCCGCTTAGATGCTTTCAGCGGTTATCTCTTCCGCACATAGCTACCCGGCGATGCGACTGGCGTCACAACCGGTACACCAGAGGTGCGTCCACTCCGGTCCTCTCGTACTAGGAGCAGGCTCCCTCAAATCTGCAGCGCCCACGGAAGATAGGGACCAAACTGTCTCACGACGTTTTAAACCCAGCTCACGTACCTCTTTAAATGGCGAACAGCCATACCCTTGGGACCGGCTACAGCCCCAGGATGAGATGAGCCGACATCGAGGTGCCAAACACCGCCGTCGATATGAACTCTTGGGCGGTATCAGCCTGTTATCCCCAGAGTACCTTTTATCCGTTGAGCGATGGCCCTTCCATACAGAACCACCGGATCACTTAGACCTGCTTTCGCACCTGCTCGACTTGTCAGTCTCGCAGTCAAGCACGCTTAGAGCCTATGCACTAACAGCACGATGTCCGACCGTGCCTAGCGTACCTTCGTGCTCCTCCGTTACGCTTTGGGAGGAGACCGCCCCAGTCAAACTGCCCACCATGCACTGTCCCCAGCCCCGCTTCAGGGGCCCAGGTTAGAACCTCAAACGCACCAGGGTGGTATTTCAACGTCGGCTCCACAGGACCTGGCGGCCCTGCTTCACAGCCTCCCACCTATCCTACACAGATCCGTTCAAAGTCCAATACAAAGCTGCAGTAAAGGTTCATGGGGTCTTTCCGTCTTTCCGCGGGGAGATTGCATCATCACAAACATTTCAACTTCGCTGAGTCTCGGCAGGAGACAGTGTGGCCATCGTTACGCCATTCGTGCAGGTCGGAACTTACCCGACAAGGAATTTCGCTACCTTAGGACCGTTATAGTTACGGCCGCCGTTTACCGGGACTTCGATCAAGAGCTTGCACCCCATCACTTAATCTTCCGGCACCGGGCAGGCGTCACACCCTATACGTCCACTTGCCGTGTTCGCAGAGTGCTGTGTTTTTAGTAAACAGTCGCAGCCACCTATTTTTTGCAACCCATTCGCGCTTCGATGTTCTCTACACGCTACTAGGGCACACCTTATCCCGAAGTTACGGTGTCAATTTGCCGAGTTCCTTCTGCCGAGTTCTCTCAAGCGCCTGAGAATACTCATCTCGCGCACCAGTGTCGGTTTGCGGTACGGTCGTCTGCAAGCTGAAAGCTTAGTGGCTTTTCCTGGGACCCCATTCGGTCACTTCGCAGGCAATGCCCGCTCGAGCGACGGCCTCGGTATGTGTGCGCCGGATTTGCCTGACGCACGCCTACTTCCGCCTCAACCGGCACTTCCAACCGCCGGCATGACCTAGCTTGATCCGTCCCCACATCGCACTTGCAGCCGGTGCAGGAATGTTGACCTGCTTCCCATCAGCTACGCCTTTCAGCCTCGCCTTAGGGGCCGACTCACCCTACGCCGATGAACGTTGCGTAGGAAACCTTGCGCTTACGGCGAGCAGGCTTTTCACCCGCTTTAACGCTACTCATGTCAGCATTCGCACTTCCGATACCTCCAGCAGGGTTCTCACCCCACCTTCAGCGGCCTACGGAACGCTCTCCTACCATGCGTGTTGCCACGCATCCGCAGCTTCGGTGCCCGGCTTGAGCCCCGTTACATCTTCCGCGCAGGACGACTCGATCAGTGAGCTATTACGCTTTCTTTAAATGATGGCTGCTTCTAAGCCAACATCCTGACTGTCTTAGCCTTCCCACCTCGTTTCCCACTTAGCCGGTCTTAGGGACCTTAGCTGGCGGTCTGGGTTGTTTCCCTCTCGTGTCCGGACGTTAGCACCCGGTGCACTGTCTCCCACGCTCGCACTCTTCGGTATTCGGAGTTTGCCTTGGTTTGGTAAGTCGCCATGACCCCCTAGCCAAAACAGTGCTCTACCCCCGAAGGTGATACGTGAGGCACTACCTAAATAGTTTTCGGAGAGAACCAGCTATTTCCAGGTTTGTTTAGCCTTTCACCCCTATCCACAGCTCATCCCCTGCTTTTGCAACAGCAGTGGGTTCGGCCCTCCAGTACCCGTTACGGCACCTTCAGCCTGGCCATGGATAGATCACCTGGTTTCGGGTCTACGCCCAGCGACTCATGCGCCCTGTTCGGACTCGGTTTCCCTGCGCCTTCCCTACTCGGTTAAGCTTGCCACTGAACGTAAGTCGCTGACCCATTATACAAAAGGTACGCCGTCACCCCAAAGGGCTCCGACTTTTTGTAAGCATGCGGTTTCAGGTTCTGTTTCACTCCCCTCCCGGGGTTCTTTTCGCCTTTCCCTCACGGTACTGGTTCACTATCGGTCGATGACGAGTATTTAGCCTTGGAGGATGGTCCCCCCATCTTCAGACAGGATTCCACGTGTCCCGCCCTACTTGTCGCACGCCTAGTTCCACCACCAACTTTTCCCATACGGGGCTGTCACCCTCTGTGGCCGGACTTTCCAGACCGTTCTGATAAGTCGATGGCTACATCGTGCAGGCTCCTCCGGTTTCGCTCGCCACTACTGCCGGAATCTCGGTTGATTTCTTTTCCTGCGGGTACTGAGATGTTTCAGTTCCCCGCGTTCGCCTCGACACCCTATGGATTCAGGTGCCGATACCCTCATCGGGTGGGTTTCCCCATTCGGACATCCCCGGATCAATGCTTGCTTGCCAGCTCCCCGAGGCTTTTCGCAGGCTGCCACGTCCTTCATCGCCTGTCATCGCCAAGGCATCCACCACATGCTCTTGTTCACTTGACCCTATAGCGTTGCCGCCATCTCAAGGGTCTGCCGTGAACACCGCGTACCACACGGGCCGCATGCGCCACCCCACCCACGCTGCTGCCGCCACGCGGCAGAAGGTCAGTCGGGCACGCACGCAGCGCCTTCTGCGCTCGCCGTCTTGCCTCAAACGCGCTTGCTTGGTCGCAAACGTGTGTGCTTGACGTCAACTCGCTTCGCGCTTCACATCCTGGCTTTGCCCCGCAGCCCGCAGCCCCACCAGGACCGCCAGCCAGCTTGGCTCCACCAGGAATCTCGACTCCATGCATTGTTAAAGAACAGCCGTTTGCGATCACTTGCCAGCAAGCGATCACAGCGCAGCACTGGTCCTTGCCCCAGCGCTGGGCTGTACTCACTGCCGCAGCCCGCCTGCAGCCTTGCGCCACCGCCAGCCCTCCCCGCCCACGCACACCGCCGCAGCCGGCGCGTGGTGGAGGATGACGGGTTCGAACCGACGACCCCCTGCTTGCAAAGCAGGTGCTCTCCCAGCTGAGCTAATCCCCCCCTTGCCCGCAGAGCCTCCTTGCCGCCCTGCCGCATGGTGGGTCTGGTTGGTCTCGAACCAACGACCCCCGCCTTATCAAGACGGTGCTCTGACCAACTGAGCTACAGACCCCGCCTCGGTGGTGGCGCAACGCACAACCGATAAGTGTGAACAGACACGACGCACGCCGCTTCGTGGCATGCCGCATCGCTTCTTTTTCCAGAAAGGAGGTGATCCAGCCGCACCTTCCGGTACGGCTACCTTGTTACGACTTCACCCCAGTCATGAACCCTGCCGTGGTAAGCGCCCTCCTTGCGGTTAGGCTACCCACTTCTGGCAGAACCCACTCCCATGGTGTGACGGGCGGTGTGTACAAGACCCGGGAACGTATTCACCGCGGCATGCTGATCCGCGATTACTAGCGATTCCGACTTCATGCAGTCGAGTTGCAGACTGCAATCCGGACTACGACCGGTTTTCTGGGATTGGCTCCCCCTCGCGGGTTGGCTGCCCTCTGTACCGGCCATTGTATGACGTGTGTAGCCCTACCCATAAGGGCCATGAGGACTTGACGTCATCCCCACCTTCCTCCGGTTTGTCACCGGCAGTCCCATTAGAGTGCCCTTTCGTAGCAACTAATGGCAAGGGTTGCGCTCGTTGCGGGACTTAACCCAACATCTCACGACACGAGCTGACGACAGCCATGCAGCACCTGTGTCCAGGTTCTCTTGCGAGCACCCCACGATCTCTCGCGGGTTCCTGGCATGTCAAGGGTAGGTAAGGTTTTTCGCGTTGCATCGAATTAAACCACATCATCCACCGCTTGTGCGGGTCCCCGTCAATTCCTTTGAGTTTCAACCTTGCGGCCGTACTCCCCAGGCGGTCGACTTCACGCGTTAGCTTCGTTACTGAGCCACCTAAGGCCCAACAACCAGTCGACATCGTTTAGGGCGTGGACTACCAGGGTATCTAATCCTGTTTGCTCCCCACGCTTTCGTGCATGAGCGTCAGTGCAGGCCCAGGGGACTGCCTTCGCCATCGGTGTTCCTCCGCATATCTACGCATTTCACTGCTACACGCGGAATTCCATCCCCCTCTGCCGCACTCCAGCCGTGCAGTCACAAAGGCCATTCCCAGGTTAAGCCCGGGGATTTCACCTCTGTCTTACACAACCGCCTGCGCACGCTTTACGCCCAGTAATTCCGATTAACGCTCGCACCCTACGTATTACCGCG
>NZ_VJND01000027.1 GCF_007556605.1 Tepidimonas sediminis
TGCCCAGGGCAGAGTCGTTCATGTCGATCACCATGTGAAAAATGATCGACCCAGATCGCCCCTTCAGGCTCACACCTCGTTGGAATCACAACGCCTCGTTCAGGCTCATACCTCGTTGGACAAGACTAGCCGTTGCGCGCAAGCAGCGGGCGTGCTACGATAGAGAGCTTTTCGGACCTCGTCCGGAAGGGTAGAGCATTCTTTGCGTTTGGGGACGATATGCCAACCATCAACCAACTCGTTCGCCATGGGCGCACGGCCGAGAAGGCCAAGTCCAAGAGCCCGGCGATGCAGAACTGCCCGCAGCGTCGCGGCGTGTGCACGCGCGTGTACACGACGACGCCCAAGAAGCCGAACTCCGCGCTGCGCAAGGTCGCCAAGGTGCGCCTGACCAACGGCTTCGAGGTCATCTCCTACATCGGCGGCGAAGGCCACAACCTGCAGGAGCACTCGGTGGTGCTCGTGCGCGGCGGCCGTGTGAAGGACCTGCCCGGCGTGCGTTACCACATCGTGCGCGGCGCGCTGGACCTGCAGGGCGTCAAGGACCGCAAGCAGGGCCGCTCCAAGTACGGCGCCAAGCGGCCCAAGAAGGCCTGACGGCTGCCGTCGGCGGGTGCCGTCGTCACGCCGCCGTCATGCGTCGGTGTCGGAATGCCGGGTCTGGCAAGCGTTCCGACAGGGTGACCCCGCGCCGGGCGCGGAGGTCGAGTAAGTGAGGCCCCATCCGAGTCGGGCTCTCGCGGCCGGCCGCAAGGCCGCCAGCTGAAGCAACAGAGGAAAACACACCATGCCACGTCGTCGCGAAGTCCCCAAGCGCGAAATCCTGCCGGATCCGAAGTACGGCAACGTCGAGCTCTCCAAGTTCATGAACGTCATCATGGAGAGCGGCAAGAAGGCGGTGGCCGAGCGCATCGTCTACGGTGCGCTGGAGCACATCGAGAAGAAGACGGGCAAGGACCCGCTGGAAATCTTCACCACCGCGATCAACAACGTCAAGCCGCTGGTGGAGGTCAAGTCCCGTCGCGTCGGCGGTGCCAACTACCAGGTGCCGGTCGAGGTGCGTCCGGTGCGCCGCCAGGCGCTGGCGATGCGCTGGATCAAGCAGGCCGCGCGCAAGCGCAGCGAAAAGTCGATGGCGCTGCGCCTGGCCAATGAGCTGATCGAGGCCACCGAGGGCCGCGGCGGCGCGATGAAGAAGCGCGACGAGGTGCACCGCATGGCCGAGGCCAACAAGGCCTTCAGCCACTTCCGCTTCTGAGGCCGCGCGCGTTTCCCGGCCGCTACCCCGAGCCCGCCACCGCACTGCACGAGGTCGGCGGGCTTTGCCCATCCGAATCTGGAGTCCACCCCATGGCACGTACCACGCCCATCGAGCGATACCGCAACATCGGCATCTCGGCGCACATCGACGCCGGCAAGACCACCACCACCGAGCGCATCCTGTACTACACCGGCGTCAACCACAAGATCGGTGAGGTGCACGACGGTGCCGCGACCATGGACTGGATGGAGCAGGAGCAGGAGCGCGGCATCACCATCACGTCCGCCGCCACCACCTGCTACTGGCGCGGCATGGACCTCAACTACCCCGAGCACCGCTTCAACATCATCGACACGCCCGGCCACGTCGACTTCACCATCGAGGTGGAGCGCTCGATGCGCGTGCTCGACGGGGCCTGCATGGTGTACTGCGCCGTCGGCGGCGTGCAGCCGCAGTCCGAGACGGTCTGGCGTCAGGCCAACAAGTACCGCGTGCCGCGCCTGGCCTTCGTCAACAAGATGGACCGCGTCGGCGCCAACTTCTTCAAGGTCTACGAGCAGATCAAGACGCGCCTGAAGGGCAACCCGGTGCCGGTGGTGATCCCGATCGGTGCCGAGGAAAACTTCCAGGGCGTGGTCGACCTCATCAAGATGAAGGCCATCATCTGGGACGAGGCCACGCAAGGGATGAAGTTCGAGTACCGCGACATCCCGGCCGACCTCGTCGACCTGGCGCAGGAGTGGCGCGAGAAGATGGTGGAGGCCGCCGCCGAGGCCAGCGAGGAGCTGATGAACAAGTACCTCGAGAGCGGCGAACTGACCGAGGACGAGATCATCGCCGGTCTGCGCCAGCGCACCATCGCGGTGGAGATCCAGCCGATGCTGTGCGGCAGCGCGTTCAAGAACAAGGGCGTGCAGCGCATGCTGGATGCGGTCATCCAGTTCCTGCCCTCGCCGGTGGACATCCCGCCGGTCAAGGGCACCGACGAGAACGGCAACGAGGCCAGCCGCCGCGCCGACGACGATGAAAAGCTCTCGGCGCTGGCGTTCAAGCTGATGAGCGACCCGTTCGTCGGCCAGCTCACCTTCGTGCGCGTCTACTCCGGCGTGCTGAGGAAAGGCGACACCGTCTACAACTCGGTCAAGGGCAAGAAGGAGCGCATCGGCCGCATCGTGCAGATGCACGCCAACCATCGCAACGAGATCGAGGAAATCCGCGCCGGCGACATCGCCGCCTGCGTGGGCCTGAAGGAAGTCACCACCGGTGAGACGCTGTGCGACCCGGCCGCGCCGATCGTGCTGGAGCGCATGCAGTTCCCCGAGCCGGTGATCCGCCAGGCCGTGGAGCCCAAGGCCAAGGCCGACCAGGAAAAGATGGGCATCGCGCTGTCGCGCCTGGCCGCCGAGGACCCGTCGCTGCGCGTCTACACCGACGAGGAGTCCGGGCAGACCATCATCGCCGGCATGGGCGAGCTGCACCTGGAGATCATCGTCGACCGCATGAAGCGCGAGTTCGGCGTCGAGGCCAACGTCGGCAAGCCGCAGGTCGCCTACCGCGAGACCATTCGCGGCACCGTCGAGCAGGCCGAAGGCAAGTTCGTGCGCCAGTCGGGCGGCAAGGGCCAGTACGGTCACGTCGTCTTCAAGATCGAGCCCAACGAGCCGGGCAAGGGCTTCGAGTTCATCGACGCCATCAAGGGCGGCGTGGTGCCGCGCGAGTACATCCCGGCGGTGCAGAAGGGCGTCGAGGAGGCCATGCAGGCCGGCGTGCTGGCCGGCTACCCGGTCGTCGACGTCAAGGTCACGCTGCACTTCGGTTCGTACCACGAGGTCGACTCCTCCGAGCAGGCCTTCAAGATGGCCGCCATCTTCGGCTTCAAGGAAGGCTGCAAGAAGGCCAACCCGGTCATCCTGGAGCCGATGATGGCCGTGGAGGTCGAGACCCCCGAGGAATACGCCGGCAACGTGATGGGCGACCTGTCGTCGCGTCGCGGCATGGTGCAGGGCATGGAGGATCTGCCCGGTGGCGGCAAGGTCATCAAGGCCGAGGTGCCGCTGTCGGAGATGTTCGGCTACTCGACCACGCTGCGCTCGATGTCGCAGGGCCGCGCCACCTACACGATGGAGTTCAAGCACTACGCCGAGGCGCCGCGCAACGTGCAGGAGCAGATCATCGCCGCGCGCGCCAAGTGACGCGCTCGGCCGCCTGAGGCGCCGCCCGATCCGGGCGGTGGGCCGGCTGCCCGTGGCCGGCCCGTGCCGCAGACGTCAACCCCACGCACGGGCATGCGTTCTTTGATCCGAAAGGTTTGCAGGCATGGCAAAGGAAAAATTCGAGCGGACCAAGCCGCACGTCAACGTGGGCACGATTGGTCACGTGGACCATGGCAAGACGACGCTGACGGCGGCCATCACGACGGTGCTGGCGGCCAAGTACGGTGG
>NZ_VJND01000028.1 GCF_007556605.1 Tepidimonas sediminis
GGGCGGGGCGGCGGGCGGCATCGGGGCGGTGCGGGTGGTCTCGAGGCTCGTGGCTATGATAGACGGCATCCACCCCACGAGCGTCGAGGAGACCCCCCAATGTCACTGCAACTCTACTACGCCCCCGGAGCGTGTTCGTTCGTGCCGCATGCGGCGCTGGAGCTGGCCGGCGCCGCCTTCGAGCCGGTGCTGGTCAAGCTGCACAAGGGTGAGCAGCGCTCGCCCGAGTTTCTGGCGCTGAACCCGCGCGGCCAGGTGCCGGTGCTGGTGGACGACGGCGCGGCGATCACGCAGATCGTGGCCATCGGGCTGCACCTGGATGCGCGCTTTCCGGCGGCGCGGCTGCTGCCGCCGGCGGGGCTGGCGCGCACGCGCGCGCTGGAGCTGTTCGCGTGGATGAACAACACCGTCCATCCGACCTTCACGCACGTGTTCATGCCGGCCAAGTTCACCGACGACGCCGCGGCGCAGGCCAGCGTCAAGGCGCACGCGCTGGCGCGCTACCGCGAGCTGCTCGCGGAGCTGGAGACGGCGGTGGCCGCGCGCCCCGGGGCGTGGCTGGGCGGCGAGGCGCCGGGGCTGCTGGATGCCTACGCGCTGACGTTGCTGCGCTGGGGCGGCTTTGCCGGCATCGACCCCACCACGCTGCCGCAGACCTGGGCGCTGGCGCAGGCATTTGCCGCGTTGCCGGCGGTGGCGCGCGCGGTGGAGCGCGAGCGCCTCAAGCTCAACGTCCATCAGCCGGCGGCGGCCTGAAAGCGCACCGCCACGCGCAGCCCGCGGCGCTCGCTGCGCTGCGGGTGCGTGTCCTCCATCGTCAGCGTGGCGCCGTGCTGGCGCACGATCTCGTGCACGATGGCCAGCCCCAGCCCCGAGCCGTCGACGTTGGTGCCCAGCGTGCGGTAGAACGGCGCCAGTACCCGCTCGCGTTCGGCCGGCGGGATGCCCGGGCCGTCGTCCTCGATCTGCAGCACCTGCACGCCGCCCCACGGATCGCTGAGCACGCGCACCGTCACCACGCCGCCGCGCGGCGTGTAGCGCAGCGCGTTGTCCGCGAGGTTGCGCACCAGCTCCGCCAGCAGCACCGCGTTGCCCCACAGGCGCAGCGGCGGGGCGCCGCGCAGCGTCTCGGCCGGCGGCAGCGACTCGAAGCCGAGGTCGATGCCCTTGTCCAGCGCCAGCGGCACCAGGTCCTCCACCACCTCGCGCGCCACCACGGTCAAGTCCACCGGCTCGCGCGGCAGCGCCTGGCCGGCGGCCTCGGCACGCGCCAGCGCCAGCAGCTGGTTGACGGTGTGCGTGGCGCGCGCGCTGGAGGCGGCGATCTGCCGCAGCGTGCGCTCGATCTCGTCGCCGCCGCTGGCGGGCAGCTGCTGCTGCGCCATCTCGGCCTGCAGGCGCAGCCCCGCCAGCGGGGTCTTGAGCTGGTGCGCCGCGTCGGCCAGGAAGCGCTTCTGGTTCGACAGCGTCGCCTTCAGGCGCTGCAGCAGGTCGTTGATCGACGCCACCAGCGGCGCCACCTCCTGGGGCACATGCTCGTCGTCGATGGGGCTGAGGTCGTCGGGGCGGCGGGCGCGGATGCGCTGCTCCAGCTCGGACAGCGGCCGGATGCCGTGCACCAGCGCCAGCCACACCAGCAGCACCGCCAGCGGCAGGATGATGAACTGCGGCACCATCACGCCCTTGATGATCTCGGTGGCGAGCTTGGAGCGCTTGCCGCGCGTCTCGGCCACCTGCACCAGCGCCAGCGCGCCAGCGTGGCCGGCGCGGCCAAGCCAGGCGTAGGCCACGCGCACCTCCTCCTCGTGCATGACGTCGTCGCGCAGCCGCACCACCCCCGGCTGCGCGGGCGCTTCCGCCGGCGGGGCCGGAAACGCCGGGTCGCCCGCGACCAGCCGCCCGTCGGCCGCGCGCACCTGATAGAAGACCATGTCGGTCTCGTCGGCGCGCAGCAGCTCGCGCGCCTGCGGCGTCAGCGTGAAGGTCACCCGGCCCTCCTCCACGCCGACGAACTGCGTCAGCGCCTGCAGCGTGAACTCCAGTGCCCGGTCATAGGGCCGGTTGGCGATGCCCTGCGCGACGAACCACGTCAGACCCAGCGACAGCGGCCACAGCAGCAGCAGCGGCGTCAGCATCCAGTCGAGGATCTCGCCAAAGAGGCTCGGCTGTTCGCGCTGGAACAGGCCGCGCCAGCCGCTTTCCCGCTCAGGAGGGGATTTTTTCAAGGCAGTACCCCAGGCCGCGCACGGTGGCGATGCGGATCGGGCCGCGCTCGATCTTCTTGCGCAGGCGGTGGATGTACACCTCGATGGCGTTGTTGCTGACTTCCTCGCCCCACTCGCACAGGCGCTCGACCAGCTGCTCCTTGCTGACCAGCCGGCCGGCGCGCTGCAGCAGCACCTCCAGCAGGCTGAGCTCGCGCGCCGACAGCTCCACCATGCGGCCGTCGATCGTGACGACGCGTCCGGCCTGGTCGTAGGTCAGCGGACCGTGCTGGATCAGGCTGGAGGCGGCGCCGTTGCCGCGGCGCACCAGCGCGCGCACGCGCGCTTCCAGCTCCGCCAGCGCAAACGGCTTGGCCATGTAGTCGTCGGCTCCCAGGTCCAGCCCGCGCACACGGTCCTCGACGCTGTCGGCGGCGGTCAGGATCAGCACCGGCAGGCGCGAGCCGCGCGCGCGCAGCCGCTTGAGCACCTCCAGCCCGCCCATGCCCGGCAGGCCCAGATCCAGGATCAGCAGGTCGAAGGCATCGTTGACCAGCAGCGCGGCGTCGGCGGCATCACCGCTGGCCACGTGGTCGACGGCGGCACCGGCGGCGCGCAGCGTGCGCTGCAGGCCGTCGGCCAGCACCTGGTCGTCTTCGGCGATGAGGATGCGCATGGTCGTCTCCCCGCCGCCGGCGCGCGCCACCCGCTCGGCGGCGATCAAGGCGCGCGGTCGCGGCTGCGGACATTGTAGGGGCGCGCCCCGGCCGGGGCGGGGTCGTCACCGTCGGCGTAGACCTCCAGCCCCAGCAGCACCACCGCCGCCACCTCCGGGCCGACGGCGGCGCGAAACTCCGCTTCGGCCTGCTCCACCGCGCGGCGGAACGCCTGCAGCCAGTCCAGCCCGGTGGGGGTGAAGACGATGCGCCGCGCGCGGCCATCGCGTGGATCGGGCTCGCGCCGCACCAGGCCCCAGGCCACGCACTGGTCCACCAGGTCGCCCATCGCCTGCTTGGTCATGCCGGCGCTGGCGGCCAGCTCGCCCAGCCGCGCGCCGGCCAGCGGCAGATGGCGCGTGATGTGCACGATGGCGGCGCTGATCTGCGCGCGCGCCGCGAGGTTCGACAGCGCCAGCGGTGCCTGCGGCGAATGCGCCATCAGCGCCAGCACGCGCGCATCGAAGCGGCGCCGCGCGTGGCCCAGCAGGCGACCGAGGTGCGTCACGCGCCAGCGCTCATCCGGCCCGTAGGGGAGGGTGGGGAGCATGCCGATATGGTAATGCAAACTGACCAAAAAACGAACATCGACATCGGTACGTCGCGCTACACTGCCGCTGACGCACCGACTGCACGCGGCGCTGCGGCGCCCAGGGAGGGCGGTGCGGTCGCATCCCCGTTTGGCAAGGAGTCCGACCATGAGCGCTACCCCCACCCCCCGCACCCC
>NZ_VJND01000029.1 GCF_007556605.1 Tepidimonas sediminis
CGACCACAGCAAGAACCCCCTCTGGAAGGGCTGGAAAGTGCTCTACGGGCCTGCCAAGACGTGGGAGCTTGGGGAGCTAGCGGAGTGGGTCGATCTGCCCCGGCACATGCCCAGACGAGGCCTGCGCCCAGAACACGTAGTTATGGCTCGATCCCCAGAAGCGCCGCACCGCTGGGTACGACCACAGCCGCAGACGCTCGAACAGCGTGCAGTTGCGCCCGTAGCCCACGTTCTCGACGCGCAGGCCTGCTACGAGCGCGCGCTGCTGCTCAACGGGGACTTTGCCCAGGTCGGCGGCGAGTGGCACAGCTTGAGCGGCCCGCTCGGCGAGCGAGAGGTCTATCACGTGGCGAAACACGTCAGTCTGTGGGTGTGGCGCCGGTTCTCTGCTCAGCGATTCAGCGAGTGGCAAGCTGAGCGCCGCGGCGGCGCCGACTATTTGAAAAAAAGGAAAGATCTCGAGCAATGGCTGCTAAACACCCTGTAAAGCGCCCGGCAAAGGCCCGCGAGTTAGCCGAGCGATTCGGCGTCAGCGAGCGCACTGTGCGCCGCGTGATGGCCCAGCCGCGCGAGCAATACCTGGCCGAGTCGCTGATGCGTAATAAGCCGTGGGAAAAGCTGGGCATGAGCCGCGCGACCTGGTACCGCCGCGGCAAGCCGCAACCGGAGTCCTGCAATGGAATGGATTGAAGAACCGTCGGACGAAGAACTCGCCGAGATTGACAGGATGGACATGATGCAGGCCCATCACCTGATTGGCGAATGGCTGGCCGGCAAACCTGTCAATTACGACGAGATGGCCTATATTGGCATGCTTCTGCTTAGCATCGCCAGAAGGAACGGCACGGAGTTGCCGGAATGACCACCACCACGTTTGACACGCTGCGTTTTGTTGAAAAGCTCGAAAAGGCAGGCATGCCACGCGAGCAGGCCGCGGCCCTTGCCGAAGCCCAAAAAGAAGCGCTGGCCGAGGCCTTGGATACAACGCTGGCGACCAAGGCGGACATCCAGGAGTTGCGGCAGGACATGGCGAAGATGCGCGCTGACCTGCGAGATGAGATGACGAGCATCCGCGGCGAGATGATGACCATCAAGTGGATGATGGGCGTGCTGGTCGCGCTTGCGATCGCTAATTTCGCCAAGCAATTTTTCTAACAAACAGGACGCTCTCGAGAGTTCTCATCATCGTCGTCGCAGTAGTCTTCAAGTCGCGCCGCATTCGCGAAAAGCCGGTATCGCACGTCTTTGCTATCATGTTGTTTTTTCTCGACTTTTTCTGGTGCGATCGCATCAGCTTCTTTCAAGAGCGCGACGACTTCTTTGATGATCAGCTCGCATTCCGGCCACGGCTTTTCTGAAGCCATCTTGAACATCTGTGCTGCGTGCGCGCGCATTTCTCGCGCGCGTCGCTCAGCATCTTGAATCGCTGAATCGAATCGCGACTTCAACATAACCGGCGCTGATCTGCTCTTCGACTCGAGATCGAGAGCAGCTTTTTCTGCATCGACGACATCAGCAACAGCAGACGACAACATCTCGAGAGCGCGCGCGCGACTCTTGCGCTTTTTCGCTTCTTTCTGCTCTTTCTGCAGATCGTCGATTCGTCGAGATGCGCCGCGCTTCTTTCTTTCGATTGCCGTCGCTGAAACGCCGTGATGCCGGCCGGGTATTC
>NZ_VJND01000003.1 GCF_007556605.1 Tepidimonas sediminis
GCACCTGGCAGGATAGAGAACTACGCAAGAACCGCGCGCTGCCGGTGACGCTGGAGCGCTACAAGGCCGCGCGCGAGCGCCTGATCCAGAGCCGCGCCACGCACCTCGATCAGCTCACCGACAAGCTGCGGGAGCCGCGCGTGCACGCCGTCATCAGCCGGATCCTGGCCGCCGACGACCGCGAGGCCGACGCCCTGCACGAGCAAGTGCCGCTCGATGACCTGCAATACGTCGAAGACCTGGGCCTGATCGAGTCGCGCCCCCAGTGGCGCATTGCCAACCGCATCTACCGCGAAGTCATCCCGCGCGAGCTCACCTACACCACGCAGACCCGCATCACCCACGAGCAGGCCTGGTACGTCCGCCCGAGCGACCGGCGGCTGGACATGGACAAGCTCCTTGCTGCCTTCCAGCAGTTCTTCCGTGAGAACGCCGAGGCCTGGATCGAGCGCTTCCAGTACCGGGAAGCCGGCCCGCAGCTGCTGCTGCAGGCCTTCCTGCAGAGGATCGTCAACGGAGGAGGCCGCATCAGCCGCGAGTACGGCCTCGGCCGTCGCCGAACCGACCTCTTTCTCGAGTGGCCGCTGGATGAAGCGCAAGGCTTTCTCGGGCCGGTGCAGCGGGTCGTCCTCGAACTCAAGATCCTGCACAAGAGCCTGGAAGCGACGATCGAGGAAGGGCTCACCCAGACGGCGGCGTATGCCGACCAGTGCGGCGCGCAGGAAGCGCACCTGATCGTCTTCGACCGCCGGCCCGGACGCAGCTGGGAGGAGAAGATCTTCCACCGCCGCGAGACCTTCGGCGGCCGTACGATTGGCGTGTGGGGGATGTGAGCCGTTCCTTTCCTTTCAGGAACCGGGACGATCCGGAGTGGATCGCAGCATGTCGCGGATGGAACCAGCCAGTGGCGCTCCGCCTGGGAGACGCTCCAGATGGGCAGCCATCAGGGAGGCAGCTTCATCAGACCCGGCGTTGACCATGAGGCGGCCCAAGCGCGCCATGGCGTCGATATCCTGCGGGTGCTCGGTCAGATGGCGCTCATAAACGTCAATGGCTTGTGGGAGCCGACCCGTGGCGGCGAGAAAATCACCATACTGGGTGCGATAGCCCGGAAGCAGGTCAGCCAAGCACTGCAGGGCTTGACCCGCCATCTCCGTCTCACCGCGTTGCAGCGCCCAACTGGCCACGCGCACCAAAGCCATTTTCCATAGACTGCGCTCCGCGGTCTGCAGAACCTGGTCGTAGTAAGCCAGCGCCTCGTCTGGACGATCCTCGAGCTCCGCAAGCAGCCCGCGCGCCAAGGCGATATAGGGCGTTGCCGTTTGCGTGTCGTGAACCCGTTCCAGTCCGGCCAGGGTGTTGCGCAGGCCCTCGGCATTGCGCTGCGCGAACAGCTGCTCCATCCGGACGAGTGCCGCACGCAGGTCGCCATGCGATCGGGCGCGGCGCAAGTGGACACCATCGGTGGCTTGCAGATCCTTCTGCAGCGCGCGCTGAAGTTCATCGAATGCCTCGTGGGCCTGGGCTGGCGCGTCCGAAGGCAGGGCACCGTGACGGCGCAGCCAGCCGAGTACCCGGCCGGGTTCGCCGTGCTGCATCCAGGTCTTCGCCAGCTCGGGTAGCGACAGATGGCCGCCGTACTCCCGCCGGCGCCGCCGTGCCTTGGCCAATCCTTGCTCGATCCAAGTGCGCAGCTGACGCGCCCCGTTCAGGTAGGCGTCGTAATAGCCCTGCAGTGCCTCCTGTACATCCTTTGCGTCGAGCGATTCGAGTTCGCGCACCGGTTTCATGCTGCGCAGCATGCCGGCGCGTCCCAGCTGACTGATCAGCTTCGACAAATCGGGGTGTTGGCGGCTGATTTCCGCCTCCAAGCTTTCCAGCCGCAGGCGAAGGTTGCGGTTGCGGATCGTGCCGTCGTCAGTGAAAAGCTTGTCAGTGACCTTGCGCGCTTGGCGAAGCTGCTGCTCGAACTGCGTGAGTTCGGCGAGCCGGCGTTCGAATTCGCGCGCGAGGCGCTCCGCATGGCGCACGCGCCGGTCATCGGGAAGAGGCTCCAGTGCCACGACCGGAGGGCGGGCGGTATGAGGGTCTTCATCCCATTCGATGTTCTCGAGAGGCAGGTGCTCGACCGATTCGACCCGTGCCGCGCCCGGTGCCGGGTTGATGAGACGCAGGCCACGCTGACGCAAGTGTTGTGCCTGTTGCGCCAGCGTGTCGATGGCAGCCGCGAAGTCAGCCGTCGTACTGGCGCGGCGGCCGTCGTTCGTCTCCACCTCCAGGTTGGTCAGATCGAAGCGCGGTCCGGCCAGCCGTTCGTTGCTGCCTTGCGCATGGGTGTAGCCCTCCGGGGTGAAACACAGGTCGACCCCGGCCAGAATCAGTCGCTGCAGGCCCAGCTCGCCGGCGAACTGCAAGGCCGTGTTGGTAACGGTCGGTCCCACGCCGTGCAGGGGATCAGTTGGGTTCAGCGTCGACGGCCAAGGCAGCAGCGGTCCAAGGTAGTAGCTGCGATGCGGCCACTGGCTCAGCAGGCGCGGGTTGACATGGTACTGGTGGATGAAGATCACCCGGTCACTGAAACGCAGCATGTCGCGACTGATCTCGTAGCTCATCTCGGTGGGATCGACCGAGAACACGAAATCCGGCTCCAACCCCACCTGCAGCAACCGACGGCTGATGCGCGAGACGGCCAGCACGACCAGCCGGTCGCGGTGCTGCCGCACCCACTCCAGGGCTGCATCCAATGACGGCCCGCCGGCCAGCAGCACCCCTGTGCGTCCCGGCATCCTGCCACGCCAGAAGCCGGCCGGTTCCACGTTGTCCGGTGCGTTGGTGAGCTGGCAGGCGATGAAGGCGCCGACCCCGTGCTGGGCCACCGTGCGCCAATGCAGGGAAGCCACCGCCTCGCGCAACGTCCAGCCGAGCTGGGTGTAGTCCGGGGCCTCAGTGGACTGAGCGGCCAGCGAAAAGACCACTTCGACCCGGTCGATGAACAGATAATCCGCCAGACGCAGATCGCCGGCCACTTCCAGCCAATCATCCGGCGTGGCGCAGCGGACATGGGCCGGCAAGTCCTCCAGCAGGCCGGCCTCCTTCAGGGCGGCATGCACCGCAGTCGGCTCCACGAACAGGTAGCGGGTGCCGGCCGGAGGCGGCTCGCGCAGCACGTGACGAATCAGATGGCCGGAGTCGCTGCCCGCGAAGACGTAAAGCGTGTCCTGGGCGCGCAGCTGGCCGCGGAAGGCCTGCTCCAGCGTCAGCGTGACCCCCAGTCTGTCGAAGGTCGTGGGGTTGACCGCCTCCAGCGTGCGCTCCCCGAGAGCGTTGACCCGCCACTGCAGCCTGGGTTGCTTCTCGAGACCGGTGTCCGCGATGGGGTCATCTGGCTGGGGGGATGGGATCATTTCCGGGGTCTTTCTGCAGTTGGATTGCGATAGGATCATAGTGTCAAACCAACACACGGCGATGCGCGCAACAGCCCGATGAACCCACGACCGAACGATGAGCCGTCTCTGTTGGGGATGTGCCTGGTGACCGGAGCCGATGGCTTCATTGGCTCGCACCTCGTGGAGCTGCTGGTGGCACGGGGCTGTCGGGTACGGGCGCTGGCCCAGTACAACAGCTTCAACCACTGGGGGTGGCTGGAGAGCCTGACGTGCCTGCCGCAGGTGGAAGTGGTGAGTGGAGACATCCGTGACCCCCATTTCTGTCACCGGATGATGGAAGGGGTGGACGTGGTGTTCCACCTCGCCGCGTTGATTGCCATCCCTTACTCGTACGTGGCTCCCGACAGCTACGTCGAGACCAACGTGCGCGGCACGCTCAACGTCTGCCAAGCGGCGCGGGCCGTCGGCGTGCGCCGCCTCGTCCACACTTCCACCAGCGAGGTGTACGGTACTGCGCGCTACGTGCCGATCGACGAGGCGCACCCGCTGCAGCCGCAGTCGCCGTACAGCGCCTCCAAGGTCGGTGCGGATGCGATCGCGCTGAGCTTCCACAGCAGCTTCGGCCTGCCGGTGACGGTCGCACGGCCGTTCAACACCTATGGGCCACGGCAGTCCGCGCGTGCGGTCATTCCGACCGTCATCAGCCAGGTGGCCGCCGGCTGCCGTGTCCTCAAGCTCGGCGACCTGCGCCCGACGCGCGATTTCAACTACGTGGAGGACACCTGCCGCGGGCTGCTGGCGTTGGCCCAGTGCGATGCGGCGGTTGGTGAAGTGGTCAACATCGGTTCCAACTACGAGATTTCCATTGGCGATACGGTCAGGCTCATCCTGGAGCTGATGGGCGCTGAGGTCGAGGTGCAGCAGGAAGATGAACGCCTGCGCCCGCCGCAGTCGGAAGTGTTTCGCCTGTGGTGCGACAACCGCAAGATCGAGCGGTTGACCGGGTTCCGTCCACGTGTCGATCTGCGCGAGGGGTTGCAACGCACGATCGCATGGTTCACCGATCCGGTCAACCTGCAGCGTTACAAGCCCCACCAATACAATGTTTGACGTCGAGGGCTTCATCCGCTTTGTGCGCGGGCTGTACGGCCAGCCTGAGGGTGTCATCCCCCTGCACGCCCCGGTCATGGGGGCTCTCGAGAAGGCCCGGGTGGCCGAGGCCATTGACTCGACGTACGTGTCCAGCGTCGGCGCCTTCGTGAACCGGTTCGAGGAGGCGGTGGCCGCCTTCGTCGGGGTGCGTCATGCCGTGGCCACCGTCAACGGCACTGCCGCGCTGCACGTGGCGCTCCGGGTCGCGGGCGTCCAGCCCGGCGACTTGGTGGTGACCCAGGCGCTCACGTTCGTCGCCACCGCCAACGCCATCACCTACTGCGGGGCCGCGCCGGTGTTCGTTGACGTGGAGGAAGAGACCCTCGGCATGGATCCGCGGGCGTTGGAGGCGTGGCTGCGACAGCACGCCACCGTCCGGCAGGGCGTGTGCGTGGAGCGCGGCAGCGGCCGGCCCGTGCGCGCCTGCGTGCCGATGCACACGCTCGGCCACCCCGCGCGCATCGAGGCCATTGCCGAGGTCTGCGCTGAATGGGGGCTGGTGCTGGTGGAAGACGCGGCCGAGGCGATAGGAAGCCTGCGCCAAGGCCGCCATGCCGGGACCTTCGGCCGGCTGGGGGTGTTCAGCTTCAACGGCAACAAGGTCATCACGACCGGCGGCGGAGGCGTGATCGTCACCGACGACGAGGCCTTGGCGCGGCGGGCCCGGCACCTGACCACCACCGCCAAGCGGCCGCATGCCTGGGCCTTCGAGCATGACGAGGTGGGTTACAACTACCGCCTGCCGAACCTGAACGCCGCCTTCGGCGTGGCGCAGATGGAGCGCCTGACGGCGTTGCTGGCCAGCAAGCGGGAGGTGGCCGGCGCCTACGCACGGGCGGCGCAGCGTGACGGTTGGCACTTCGTGCACGAACCGGCGGGTGCGCGCAGCAATTACTGGCTCAATGCGCTGCGGCTGCCCGACGTGGCCGCGCGGGATGTCTTCCTGCGAGCCACCAACGCGGCCGGCGTGATGACGCGTCCGCTGTGGACGCCGATGCACCGCCTGCCGATGTACGCTGATTGCCGCCGCGACGCCCTGGAGGTGACCGAGCGGCTGGCCGGTACCGTGGTCAACGTGCCGAGCTCGCCCCTGCCTGGGCGAGGGGGATGAACCCGTGGTGCGCCGTATCGCCGTCGTCACCGGCACGCGGGCGGACTACGGTCTGCTCTATTGGCTCATCCGGGAACTGCACGAGGCGCCGGACTTCGATCTCCAACTGCTGGTCACCGGCATGCACCTCATGCCGCGCTTTGGACGCACGGTGGAGATGATCGAGCGCGACGGCTTTCCCATCGCGGCTTCGGTCGATCTGGGGCTGGAGGACGACACGGCACTTGCGGTGGCGCGCGCGATCGGGACCGGGACGGCGGGCTTCGCCGATGCGTTGGCCCGCTTGCACCCGGAGCTGGTCGTCATCCTTGGCGATCGCTTCGAGGCTTTGGCGGCGGCCTGCGCCGCGTTTACCCTGCGCATGCCGATTGCGCACATTCATGGAGGAGAGGTCACCGAGGGCGCACTGGATGACGGCTACCGGCATGCCATCACCAAGCTGGCAGCGCTGCACTTCACCGCCGCGGAGCCGTATCGCCGCAGGGTCATCCAGATGGGTGAACCGCCGGAGCGCGTCCACACTGTCGGCGCGCCCGGGCTGGAGCATTGGGTACGAACCCCGTTGCTGTCGCGCAGCGAACTGGAGCGCGTGCTCGATTTCGAACTCGGTGAGCCGACGTTGCTCGTGACCTTCCACCCGGCGACGCTGGACGAGGGCAGTCCCGCTGACCAGTGCCGCGAGCTGCTGGCCGCGCTGGATGCGTTCGGTCAGGCGCGCGTCGTCTTCACGCTGCCGAATGTCGATCCGGGCGGGGCGGCCATCATCCCGCTGCTGGAGGACTATGTGGCTCGTCATCCGCAGCGTACTCGTCTGTTCGCCTCGCTCGGCCAGCAGCGCTACCTGTCGCTGCTGCAGCATGTGCAGGCCGTGGTTGGCAACTCCTCCAGCGGCATCATCGAGGCACCCAGCGCCGGTTGTGCGACCGTGAACATCGGCGACCGCCAGCGCGGCCGGCTGCGTGCGGCCAGCGTGATCGACTGTGCCCCCCGCCGCGCCGACATCGAGGCGGCGATCCGGCGGGCTCTCGATCCGGTCTTCCGCGCGACGCTGCGCGAGGTGCGCAACCCCTATGGCGACGGGTGCGTCGCGGCGCGCATCCTGCGGGTCTTGCGCGAGGTCGATCCGCGAGCCCTGCTGCGCAAGCCCTTTCATGACCTGCCGGGAGTGGCCGATGGGTGAAGCGATTACCCCAGAGCCGGTGTTGGTGATCGCCGAGGCCGGCGTCAATCACAACGGTCGTCCCGACTGGGCGTTTCAGCTCATCGAGGTGGCCGCGCAGGCCGGGGCAGACGTGGTCAAGTTCCAGACCTTCCGGGCCGACTGCCTGGTGACCGCCGATGCGCCGAAGGCCGCCTATCAGCAGCGCGCCACCGGGGCAGGGGAGTCCCAGCTGGCCATGCTGCGCCGACTGGAGCTGCCGGCGGCGCTGCACCGGGAGCTGAAGAAGCATGCCGAGCAGCGCGGGCTGCGGTTTTTGTCCACCGCCTTCGACGAGCCGAGCCTGCGCCTGCTGGTCGACGAGCTTGGCCTCACGCTGCTCAAGATCCCGTCCGGCGAATTGACCAACGCGCCGTTTCTGCTGCAACATGCGCGCAGCGGTGCCGAGCTGATCGTTTCCACCGGTATGGCGACGCTGGCGGATGTCGAGCAGGCGCTGGGGGTGATCGCCTTCGGGCGCATCGCCGGGGCGCAGGAACGGCCGGGGCCGGCCGCATTCCGGGCCGCCTACGCGTCGCCCGAAGGGCAGGCGGCGCTGCGCCACGGGGTAACCCTGCTGCATTGCACCAGCGATTACCCGGCCGTGGCCGAGGCTGTGAACCTGCGCGCGATGGACGCCATGGCGGCCGCGTTCGGTCTGCCGGTTGGATACTCGGACCATACGCTCGGCATCGAGGTGGCGCTGGCCGCCGTCGCCCGTGGCGCCCGTGTGCTCGAGAAGCATTTCACGCTGGATCGCACGCTGCCGGGGCCGGACCATGCGGCGTCTCTGGAGCCGCCGGAACTGGCGCGTCTGGTGGCCGGCGTGCGCACGGTCTCGGCAGCGCTGGGGGATGGCATCAAGCGGCCGCAGCCCGCCGAGCCGGCCACCGCGGCGGTGGCGCGCAAGAGTCTCGTGGCCCGGCGGGCGATCCGCGCCGGGCAGGTGCTCGGTGCGGAGGACGTCGCGGTGATGCGGCCCGGCACCGGCATGTCGCCAATGGCGTACTGGGACGTGATTGGGCGGGCGGCCTCGCGTGACTACGCCGCCGGAGATCTGCTGGATGAGTGACCCGTTCGTCATCCTCGGTGGAGGTGGCCACGCGCGGGTCGTGTTGGACGTGTTGCGCAGCCTCGGTCGACCCGTTCTCGGGGTGTTGATGCCCGAACGGCCCGCCGGCGCCGACTGGTACGGCCTGCCGGTGCTCGGCGATGATGCCTGGCTGGAGCAGCCGCAGGCGCACGCGTGCCTGTTTGCGATCGGCGTGGGCATGGTCCCCGGTCGCCGGTTGCGCCGGCAGGCGGTTCTCGAGCGGCTCAGGGCGCTGGGGTTGCGGGTGCCGGCGCTGGTGCATCCGGCGGCGGTGGTGTCCCAGGCCGCCGGGATGGCCGGGGCGGTGCAGGTCATGGCGGGCGCGATCGTGCAGCCGGGGGTGCGGCTGGGCGCCGGGGTGCTGCTCAACACCGGCGCGCGGGTGGATCATGATTGCGCGATCGGCGAGGGCGCGCACATCGCTCCTGGCGCGATCCTTTGCGGGGATGTGCGCGTCGGCCCACGGGCCTTCGTCGGCGCCGGGGCGGTGGTGCTGCCCGGCGTGACCGTTGGCGAAGGCGCCGAGGTGGCTGCGGGGGCCGTCGTGCGGCGGGACGTGCCGCCGCGATGTCGCTACATTCCGGGGCAGCCGCTCAAGGCGGTGGAGGACGAGGCATGATCAGCGACTGGCAAGACCTGCTGTTGCGACGCGACGACACCATCCGGCGCGCCATCGAGGTGATCGACCGTGGCGCCAAGCGCATCGCGCTGGTGGTGGACGAGGCCGGGCGGCTGCTCGGTACCGTCACCGACGGCGACGTGCGCCGCGGCATCCTGCGCCACCTGGGCCTGGATGCGCCTGTGGCGGAAGTGATGAACCCGCAGCCGCGTGTGCTGCGGCCTGGCTATGGCCGCGAGGAGGCTTTGCGACTGCTGGGCAGCGCGCAGGTGCTGCAGGTGCCGATCGTGGGCGAGGGCGGCGTGTTGGTCGGCCTGGAAACCCTGACCGACCTGCTCAAGCGCCCGCGGCTGGAAAACCCGGTGTTCCTGATGGCCGGAGGGTTCGGGACGCGCCTGCGGCCGCTGACCGACGACTGTCCCAAGCCGATGCTGCCTGTGGGCGGGCGGCCGATGCTGGAGCACATCCTGCAGGATCTGGTCGACTACGGCTTCTACCGCTTCTACATTTCCGTTCATTACCTGCGCGAGAAGGTCATCCAGCACTTCCAGGACGGCAGCCGCTGGGGCGTGACGATTCAGTACGTGCACGAGGATACGCCGCTCGGCACGGCGGGGGCGCTGGGCCTGCTGCCCAAGGAGGCGGTGCAGCGACCGCTGATCGTCGTCAACGGCGACATCATGACGCGCGTCAACTACGAGGCTCTGCTGCAGGACCACGACCGCCACACCCCTGCGGCCACCGTGTGTACGCGTCAGTACGACTTTCAGGTGCCGTACGGCGTGATCGAGCACGACGAGCAACGGATCACCGACATCATCGAAAAGCCGGTCCATCATTTTTTCGTCAGCGCTGGCATCTACGTGCTGGCGCCGCAGGTGGTGCACGCGGTGGAGCCGAACGTCCGTCTGGACATGCCCGATCTGCTGAAGCGCCAGATCAAGTCTGGCCGCGAGGTGCGCATGTTTCCGGTGCACGAATACTGGCTGGACATCGGCCGCGTGGGCGACTTCGAGCTGGCGCAGCGCGACGCGCCGCGGGTGATCGACCATGGCTGACGAGGCTGAAGGAACGGTGCTGGCCCTGATCCCCGCGCGCGGGGGCAGCAAGGGCGTGCCGGGCAAGAACGTCCGGGAGGTGGCCGGGAAGCCGCTGATCGCCTGGACCATCGAGGCGGCCCGTCAAGCGACCTGCATTGACCGCATCGTCGTGTCATCGGACGATGCGGTGATCCTTGATGTCGCGCGCGCCTGGGGGGCCGAGACGCCGTTCGTGCGGCCGGCGGAACTCGCGCGCGACGAGACGCCAGGCACCGACGTGGTGCTGCACGCGCTGCAGCAGTTGCCCGGCGTGGCTTGGGTGGTGCTGCTGCAGCCGACGTCCCCGCTGCGCACGGCGCAGGACATCGATGCGGCCTATGCCCTCTGCCAAGAGAAGGACGCACCGGCCTGCGTCAGCGTGACCGAGGTCGCGACGCCTCCGTGGTGGATGTTCCGCCTTTCCGACGAAGGACGGCTGCGCTCGTTTCTCCCCGAGAGCGAGCGTCCACAGCGGCGGCAGGAGGCTCCGCCACTTTACGCGCTCAATGGGGCAGTTTATGTTGCCCGCGCCGACTGGCTGCGGCGCACGCGGTCTTTTCTGACGGATGAAACGCTGGCCTACGTGATGCCGGCCGAGCGTTCCATTGACATCGACACGCCGCTGGATCTGACGACCGCGGCGTGCCTGTTGCGCGAGCGGTTGCCGCACGGCGGCGCATGAACGCGCCGCCGGCGATGCGCGTCGTCAACCCTGCAGCAGCCGCAGCACGTTCTGCGGCAGCTGATTGGCCTGGGCGATCATGGCGGTGCCGGCCTGCTGCAGGATCTGCGTGCGGCTGAGGTTGGCGGTCTCGGCGGCGAAGTCGGCATCCATGATGCGGCCGCGGGCGGCCTGCTGCTTCTCGATGCCGACGCGCAGGTTGGTCATGATGTTCTCGAAGCGGCTCATGTAGGCGCCGAGCTCGGCGCGGCGGGCGACAATCTTTTGGATTGCGCCGTCCAGCGCGACAAGGAGCAGCGAGGCACTCGTTGCATCGGCGGTGGAGGCGATCGAGAAGCCCGCGCTCATGACGGACTGCAGGAAAGAGGTTTGCGAAAGCGCGGTCAGACCCGTGATGGAGACAGTTTGCCCTCCGCGCGCACCGACCTGAAAGACGTAGTTCGAGCTGAAAGTCGAAGTGTCGTCATACAGGACTGCACGGCCGTTGAAGCTGGTGTGGCGCGCGATACGGTCGAGCTCGTTTCGAAGTTGGACGAATTCTTGATTGATGTTGGCCCGCTCGGCGGTCCCGTTCGTCCCATTGGCGGCGCGCAGAGCCAGATCGCGCATGCGCTGCAGCACGTCGGTCACGGTGGACAGGGCACCATCGATGACCTCGACCATCGACAGCGCATCGGCGGTGTTCTGCAGCGCCACGGTCATCCCGCGTGCCTGGCTGTTCATGCGCTCGGCGATGCCCAAGCCCGCGGCATCGTCCTTGGCGGTGTTCACACGCAGGCCCGACGACAGGCGCGCCATCGTCGTCTGCAGCGACTGCATGTTGTTGATGGTGTTGCGCTGGGCATTCAGCGACATCACGTTGGTGTTGATGGTCAAGGCCATGGTGCGCTCCTAGCAAGTGAGTCCAGGGAACGGCGGCCTGGCGTGCGGTCGGGGCCCGTCCAGCGCCTCCATGGCCGAAATGATCGGCAATCCAGCAAACGACAAAGCCCCGATGAACGGGGCTTTGTCGGGTCAATTGAGACGATTGGCTCAGCGCTTGGGCGCGTTCCAGCCGGCCAGCTGCTGGTTGATGAAGTTGCTCAGCCCACTGTAGCCCGCCATCTTGGTGTCGAGCATCGTGTACTGCGCCCGCAGTGCCGCCTCGGTGCGCTGGACACGCTGCTCGATGCGCTCGATCTCCTGGTTCTTGCGCTTGATCGTGTCCTGCAGGCTGCGCTCGCGCGAGGCGGCCGCGCCGCTGGCCGCCAGCGCGTCGCGCGCGAAGTTGCGGATGCGTTCACCGATGCCGCCGTTGCCGAACAGGCCGGCCAAGCCCTGCGGGCTGGCCAGCGCGGCCTCCAGCCGGGTACCGTCGATCGCCAGCTGCCCGTTGCGGTCAAACATCAGCCCGGCTTCGTTCAGGGTCGAGGGCGTGTTGCCGCTGACCGCATCCGTCGCATAGCGGCGCAGCATCGTCAGGATGCCGATCGCGGCGGAATCGCCGCGCAAGGGACCGTTGCCCAAGCCGGTGGGGTCGCTGCGTGTCAAGTCCCGGATCGTCTTGCTCAGCTCGTTGAAGGCACTGCGGAAATCCTCGACCGCCTTGCGCATGCCCTCGGCGTCGGACGCCACCGTCAGCGTGACCGGCTGGCTGGTGACGGCCTTGGCCGTGAAGGTGATGCCGGACAGCACGTTCTCGAACGTGTTGGTGGGCGACGTCACGGTGATCCCTTCCACCGTCACCTGGGCATCCGCGGCCGACTGCACCAGCGTCTGACCGACCGCCACGCCACCATCCTCGAAGAAAGCCAAACGGCCGATTCCGGTGGTGGTGTTGTAGACGAGATTATCCGCGCCGTCGAAGGCGACGACAGAGAAGCCATTCACCTGCCCGGTGTCCGTACCGCGCAGCACCAACCGCTCCTCGCCGCCGCTGCGCACCACCACGGCCCGCACACCGGCATCGGCCGCGTTGATCTTGCCGGCGATCGTCGTCAAGGTGTCCGTCGCGGCGATCGAGATGCTGACGGAACTGCCGCTGCCGGGGGTGAAGAGTCCGCCGTTCCACTGCCCGAGCTGGATCTCGAGCCTTCCGGTCTCGCCGACGGCTTCGCCCACCCCGAACGCCGAGGTGCGCGTGCTCTGCGCCTGCGCCAGCGCCTGGACCTGCACGGCGAACTGACCGGTAACGGCCCCTGCCTGGGCGGAGACCGCCACGGCATCCGGCTGGCTGGCCTCGGCGCGCAGGGCCTCCCACGTGGAGGTGGCAGCCAGCTTGCCGGCGGCGTCCTGCAGCTTGGCCAGGCCAGCCTTGATCTGGGCCCAGGCCGAGATGCTGGACTGCAGCGAGCCGATCTGCGACTGGATGTTGGCGATCGGCTTGCGTTCCAGCGCCACCAGTTGCGAGACGATGCCGTTGACGTCGAGGCCGCTGCCGACCCCGGGTGATGAGATGGCCATGGCCCGCTCCTCGATGTGGACTTACTTTCCAGGCCGCTTTTTATACCTCCGCCGCAGGCTGCGCAAGCCCCGCATCATGGCCCGATCAGCGGGGCACTTCCGACGACCAAAGGCCGCCCGATCACAGGCGGCCCTGGCGCCACGAGGGGCTTATCGCAGCAGCGCCAGCACGTTCTGCGGCAGCTGGTTGGCTTGGGCGATCATGGCGGTGCCGGCCTGCTGCAGGATCTGCGTGCGGCTGAGGTTGGCGGTCTCGGCGGCGAAGTCGGCGTCCATGATGCGGCCGCGGGCGGCGGTCTGCTTCTCGATGCCGACGCGCAGGTTGGTCATGATGTTTTCGAAACGGCTCATGTAAGCGCCGAGCTGTGCACGACGCTGAACGATGCCTTGAATTGCGGTATCCAGTTGGGTGATGACAGATTCGAAGGCAGAGGCGCCCGACAGCGATCCGATCGTAAGCGAGCCCAAGCCGGAAAGGCCGGCGGTGGAAGTTAGGGCTTGAAATTGGATGCTCAAAACCTGTCCCCCGTTGGCGCCAATTTGAAACACGAAGGTATTTGCGTCGGATCCCAAGATGCGCAGGCGGTTGAATTCGGTTTGCGTGCCAATGCGGCCAATTTCGGCAGCCAACTGGGTAAACTCTTCGTTGATGTTGGCGCGCTCTTGCGCCCCGTTGGTGCCGTTGGCGGCCCGCAGCGCCAGATCGCGCATGCGCTGCAGCACGTCGGTCACGGTGGACAGGGCACCGTCGGCGACCTCCACCATCGACAGCGCATCGGCGGTGTTCTGCAGTGCCACGGTCATGCCGCGCGCCTGGCTGTTCATGCGCTCGGCGATGCCAAGACCAGCGGCGTCATCCCGGGCGGTGTTGACGCGCAGGCCCGACGACAGGCGCGCCATCGTGGTCTGCAGCGACTGCATGTTGTTGACGGTGTTGCGCTGGGCGTTCAGCGAGATGACATTGGTGTTGATGGTCAAGGCCATGGCGGTCACTCCTTGGGATGGTTGCCGGTTGGCTGGCCGCTCGGGCCCCGTGCCTTGCGCTGGTCAGCCGTTTGACGTCCGGTTGCCTGCTATATCGGGCGGTCTGCGGCGGACTTGAGGGTTTTTATACCGTTTGAGGGGCCGTCCTCGCTGCCACGGCGGCAGGCGGGGCGCCTACAATGCCGGCTCCGATGAGCGGCCCGGCCCATCCTCCCGTTCCCCTGCCCACCGAGCAGCTGCGCGTGGGCATGACGCTGCCGTTCACGCTGCTGGATGCGGCCGGGCGCGTGCTGCTGGCCAAGGGGCACGCCATCGAGGATGAGCAGCAGCTGCGGCTGCTGCGCGAGCGGCGCCAGGTGTTCGTGCCGTTCGAGGAGTCGGAGCTGGCGGTCAAGGTGCTGATGACCGGGCTGCTGGAGCTGGACCGCCGCGGCGGGGCGATCAAGGATCTGGACCGCTACGTGCGGCTGGACGAGGGTGAGGCCGACGGGCAGGGCGCCGAGCCGCTGCGCGGTACGCTGCCGGAGCAGTGCGCCGAGGTGTCGGCGCGGCTGCGCCGGCTGCTGGCCGGCATCGAGATGGGGGCGGTGGCGCCCGCCGAGGGGCCGGCGCGCTTCGAGCGGCTGTGGCGCGACATCGGGCAGCTGACCGCCAGCGCGGCGCAGGCGGAGGCCGGCACGCTGGTGCTGACCTACCGCGCCTGCACCAGCCCGGCGGAGTACAGCGTGCTGCACGCGCTGCAGTGCGCGGTGCTGGCGCGGCAGGTGGCGCCGCTGCTGGGGCTGCAAGGGCAGGAGGCGCGCACGCTGGTGCTGGCCACGGCCAGCATGAACGTGGCGATGCTGCGGCTGCAGGATGCGCTGGCGCAGCAGCATGGGGCGCCCTCGCCGGTGCAGCGCGCGCAGATCGACGCCCACGCCGCCGAGGGCGAGCGGCTGCTGCGTGCCGCCGGCGTGGCCGACCCGCTGTGGCTGGAGGCGGTGCGGCTGCACCACACGCCCCTGGCGCCCGGGGTGCGGCTGGCGCAGCGGCCGCCGGCGCAGCGGCTGGCGCACGTGATCCAGGTGCTGGACCGCTACACCGCCTCGATGAGCCCGCGCGCCAGCCGCCCGGGCCGCACCGCCAAGGACGCGGCGCGCACGGCGATCCTGTTTCGCACCGGCGGCGAGCAGGACGAGGTGGGGCTGGCGCTGGTGCGGCTGCTCGGGATGTACCCGCCGGGCACGTTCGTGCGGCTGAAGGGGGGCGAGACGGCGCTGGTGCTGCGCCGCGGCGCGCGTGCGGGCACGCCGGTGGTGGCGGTGGTGGTCAACCGCGCCGGCGAGCCGCTGGGCACGCCCAAGCTCGTCAGCACCGCCCGTGCCGGTCAGGAGGTGGCCGACGCCGTACCCGGCTCGGCGGTGCGCGCGCGCGTCAACCTCGACGAGATGGTGCGCCTGCTGGCCTACTCCCGCACGCCGGCTGCGGGGCTGGGGTGAGCGCCGAAGGTCTCCGGCGGTCATGGCCACCCTGCGCATCGCCACGTACAACATCCACAAAGGGGTGCAGGGTCTGGGGCCGCTGCAGCGGCTGGAGATCCACAACCTGCGCCATGCCATCGCGCAGCTGGGCGCGGACATCGTCTGCCTGCAGGAGGTGCGCGCCTTCCATCACCGGCTGGCGCGGCGCTTCGGCGTGCACTGGCCGCACGAGCCGCAGGCGCAGGTGCTGGCACCGCCGGACTGGGCGGCGGTGTACCGCACCAACGCGCTGACGCGCCACGGCGAGCACGGCAATGCGCTGCTGAGCCGCTTTGCGGTGCTGGCGGTGGCGCACCGCGACGTCTCGGACCACCGGCTGGAGCAGCGCGGCCTGCTGCACGTGACGCTGGCCGTGGCGGGGCCGTGGCGGCCGCTGCACGTGATCGTGGTGCACCTGGGTCTGATCCACGCCAGCCGCCGGCGCCAGGTGGCGGCGCTGGGGCGCTACCTGGCCGAGGCGGTGCCGCCGCAGGCGCCGCTGGTGGTGGCCGGCGACTTCAACGACTGGAGCGAGCGGCTGCACGCCGAGCTGGCGCCGCTGGGCCTGCACACGCTGACAGAGGCGCGCGTGCCGACCTTTCCGGCGCGGCTGCCGTTGCTGGCGCTGGACCGCATCTACGTGCGCGGGCTGCGGCTGCTGGCGCTGCACGCGCCGCACGGCGGCCCGTGGGCGCGGCTGTCGGATCACCTGCCGCTGGTGGGGGAGGTGGCGTGGGCCTGACGCTGCGGCTGCAGCCCGGCCATCACCTGCGCCTGCTGGAGGGGGCGGCCGAGCTGATCCCGGCGATGGTGCAGGCGATCGACCGCGCCCGGCGGCTGGTGCACGTGGAGACCTACATCTTCCACTTCGCGCATGCGGCGCTGGGCGTGGCCGAGGCGCTGGAGCGGGCGGCGCGGCGCGGCGTCGAGGTGCGGCTGGTGGTGGATGCCGTCGGCACGCCGCGCGTGCCGGCGGAGTGGGTGCGGCGTTTCGCCGACGCAGGGGTGCAATGGCGCGCGTTCCGGCCGCTGGGGCGGCTGGGGTTGCTGATTCCGAGCCGCTGGCGCCGGCTGCACCGCAAGCTGTGCGTGGTCGACGGGGTGGTGGGGTTCTGCGGCGGCATCAACCTGATCGACGACCAGGACGACGTGGTGCTGGGGCGGCTGGCGCGGCCACGGCTCGATTTCGCGCTGCAGGTCAGCGGCCCGCTGGTGGCCGAGATGCTGGAGCAGATGGAGCAGCTGTGGTGGCGCATGCAGGCGGTGCAGGCCGCCGCGCAGCGCGACCTGCGCCAGGCCTGGAGCGCGCTGCGCGAGGGGGTGACGTGGCTGGACGAGCTGCTGCGCGCCGAGCCGGCCGCCCCCGTGGCGCTGCGGCGGCCGGAGGCGCGCGGGGCGGCGGCGGCGCTGCTGTGGCGCGACAACCTGCGCCACCGCCACGACATCGAGCGCGCCTACCTGAAGGCCATCGGCAGCGCGCGCGGGCAGATCGTCATCGCCAACGCTTATTTCATCCCCGGGCGGCGGCTGCGCCGCGCGCTGGTGCAGGCGGTGCGCCGCGGCGTGCGCGTGCGGTTGCTGATCCAGGGCAAGTACGAGCGCTTCCTGCAGTACCACGCGCCGCGGCCGGTGCACCAGGCGCTGCTGGCCGCCGGCGTCGAGATCCATGAATATGCGCCCAGCGCCCTGCACGCCAAGGTGGCGGTGGTGGACGACCGCTGGGCCACGGTCGGCTCCAGCAACCTCGACCCGATCAGCCTGCTGTTGGCGCGCGAGGCCAACGTCGTGACCACCGACCGGCGCTTCGCGCTGGCGCTGCGCCGGCGGCTGGAGCAGCTGATGCAGGAGCAGGGCGCGCCGCTGGAGCTGGCGGCGCTGCGGCGCCGGTCCTGGGCCGACAAGGCGCGCGACTGGCTGGCCTTCGCGGTGATGCGCACGGTGCTGTTCCTCACCGGCCACCGTTACTGAGCGCCGCGCGCCCCCGGCGCTGGTGGGGCCGCGGCTTCGGTGTTAGCATGCCTGCCATGCTCATGCCCAACCCCGACGCCATGACCGCCGCCCCTGCAGCCGACGACGACGGTGTGCCCGTCTCGGTGCGCATCCGCGAGCGCATCCGCGCTGCGCGCAAGCGCTTCCACGCCAACGACAACATCGCCGAGTTCATCCGGCCCGGCGAGCTGGAGCAGCTGCTCGACGAGGTGACCGAGAAGATGCAGGCGGTGCTGGACAGTCTGGTGATCGACACCACGAGCGACCACAACACCGAGGACACGGCGCGGCGGGTGGCGAAGATGTACCTCAAGGAGGTGTTCGCCGGGCGCTACGTCAAGGCGCCGGCGATCACCGAGTTCCCCAACGCCGAACACCTCAACGAGCTGATGATCGTCGGGCCGATCACGGTGCGCAGCGCCTGCAGCCACCACTTCTGCCCGGTGATCGGCAAGCTCTGGATCGGCGTGATGCCCAACGAGCACACCAACGTCATCGGGCTGTCGAAGTATGCCCGGCTGGCGGAGTGGATCATGGGCCGGCCGCAGATCCAGGAGGAGGCGGTGGTGCAGCTGGCCGACCTGATCCAGGAGAAGACCCAGCCCGACGGGCTGGCCATCGTGATGGAAGCGACGCACTACTGCATGGCCTGGCGCGGCGTCAAGGACATGGACAGCCGCATGATCAACTCGGTGATGCGCGGCGTGTTCCTGAAGGACGCCAACCTGCGGCGCGAATTCCTGTCGCTGATCCCGCGCCACGTGGCGCCGCAGTGAGCGCGAGGGGGCGAGCGATGCTGGTGCGACTGCTCTACGTCAGCCGGGCGCGTCCCGGCCACACCGCGCAGGACATCGAGGACATCCTGCAGTCGGCGCGCCACCACAACCTGCACAACGGCATCACCGGCATCCTGTGCTACGGCGGCGGCATCTACCTGCAGGCCATCGAGGGCGGCCGCAGCGCGGTCAACCGGCTCTACCGGCAGATCATCGAGGACCCGCGCCACCACGACGTCGAGCTGCTGCTCTACGAGGAGATCAGCGAGCGGCGCTTCGGCGGCTGGACGATGGGGCAGGTCAACCTGTCCAAGCTCAACACCTCGATCGTGCTGAAGTACTCCGAGCGGCCGGAGTTCGATCCCTACGGCGTCTCGGGCAAGGTGTCGCTGGCGCTGCTGGAGGAGCTGATGGCCACCGCCAGCATCATCGGCCGGGCGTGAGGCCGTCGGCGCCGCAGACCGGGCAGTCCGGCCGGCGCGCCAGCCGCACCTCGGTGAACTGGCTGGCGCGGCCGTCGAACATCAGCAGCTTGCCGGCCAGCCCGGCCGGCATGCCGGCCAGCAGCTTGATCGCCTCGGCCGCCTGCAGCGTGCCGATCACCCCCACCAAGGGCGCGAACACCCCCATCGTCGCGCAGCGCACTTCCTCCGGTGGCTGCTCCTCCGGAAAGAGGCAGGCGTAGCAGGCGCTGCCGTCGGCGCGCGGGTCGAACACCGCCACCTGACCGTCGAAGCGGATCGCCGCGCCCGACACCAGCGGCACGCGGTGACGGCGGCTGGCGCGGTTGAGCGCGTGGCGCGTGGCGAAGTTGTCGCTGCAGTCCAGCAGCACGCTGGCGCCGGGCAGCAGGGTGTCCAGCAGCGCCTCGTCGGCGCGCTGCGCGCGCGCCTCCACCCGCACCAGGGGGTTGAGCGCCCGCATCGCCGCGCGGGCCGATTCGACCTTGGGCTGGCCGAGGCGGTCGGTGGTGTGGGCGATCTGGCGCTGCAGGTTGGTCAGATCCACCGTGTCGGCGTCCAGCAGCGTGATGCGGCCGACCCCGGCGCTGGCCAGGTACAGCGCCACCGGCGAGCCGAGCCCCCCTGCGCCGACCACCACCGCGTGCGCCGCCAGCAGCCGCTGCTGACCCTCCACGCCCAGCTCGTCCAGCAGGATGTGGCGCGAATAGCGCAGCAGCTCCTCGTCGGTCATCGTGGGGGCGGGGCGCGGGGGATCAGTTCTCGGCCTTGGCCGGGCGCTCGCTGGCGGTCTTGCTGGCCACCACCGGCAGACCCTTGAGCTGGTTGAGCGCCTGCTGCAGCTGGAAGTCCTTCTCGGAGCCGAACTCCGGCAGCAGCCGCGCGCCGGGGTTCTTGCGCTGCTCCTCCTCCAGCCGCTGGCGCGCCTGCTCGCGCTCGCGTTCGCGCTGGCGCAGCGCCTCGCGCTCGGCCTCGGTCAGCCTGGCCTCGTCCGGCCCGGCCAGGTGCTTCTCGAGGTCGGCCTCGCGCGTGCGCAGCGCGGCGAACAGGTTGCCCTCCGGCGTCTCGTCCACCCACACGTCGGGCACGATGCCCTTGGCCTGGATCGAGCGGCCGCTGGGAGTGTAGTAGCGCGCGGTGGTGAGCTTGAGCGCCGTGTCGGGGCCGAGCGGCCGCACCGTCTGCACCGAACCCTTGCCGAAGGTCTGGCTGCCCATGATGGTGGCGCGCTTGTGATCCTGCAGCGCGCCAGCGACGATCTCACTGGCCGAGGCCGAGCCCTCGTTGACCAGCACCACCAGCGGGATGCGCTTGAGCAGCCCCTGCGTCGTCACGGTCAGGCGCGCCACCGGGTCGCTGCCCGGTCGGCGCAGGTAGTCGCGCGGCGTGGCGCGGTAGGTGGCCTTGCTCTCCTCGAGCTGGCCGTTGGTGGTGACGACCACCGCATCGTCCGGCAGGAACACCGCCGCCAGGCCCACCGCCGCATCCAGCAGGCCGCCGGGGTCGTTCCTCAGGTCCAGCACCAGCCCCTTGAGGTGGGGTTCGGCGCGCACGATCTCTTCGACCTTGCGCGCGAAATCCTCCAGCGTGCGCTCCTGGAACTGCGACACGCGCACCCAGGCGTAACCCGGCTCGACCACGCGCGCGCGCACGCTGACGGTCTTGATCTCCTGCCGCGTGATGGTGACGCGGAAGGTGCGGTTCTCGTCGCGGCGGAACACCGTCAGGTCGACCTTCGTGTTGGGCTCGCCGCGCATGCGCTTGACGGCCTCGTTGATCGTGAGGCCCTTGACGGCGGTGTCGTCGATCTTGGTGATGAGGTCACCGGCCTTGAGGCCGGCGCGGAAGGCCGGCGAGTCCTCGATCGGCGAGACGACCTTGACCAGGCCGTCCTCCATCGTGATCTCGATGCCGACGCCGACGAAGCGCCCCGAGGTGCCCTCGCGGAATTCCCTGAAGCTCTTGGCGTCGAAGTACTGCGAGTGCGGATCCAGTGCCGACACCATGCCGGCGATGGCGTCGGTGATGAGCTTCTTGTCGTCGACCGGCTCGACGTAGTCGCTCTTGATGAGCCCGTAGACGGCGGCGAACTGCTGCAGCTCCTGCAGCGGCAGCGGCGCGAACGTGGCCCGCGCGGTGGCCTGCAGCCCCACGGTGGTCAACGCCCCGGCCAGCGCACCCAGCGCCAGCCATCCTGCGATTCTCAGCTTGTGCCCCATCGGCGTGTCCTGCTCCAACGCTTGGCACTATACACCTTGGAGGTCGGCCGCGCCGGAGCGGTTCCGCGCCCATCCCCCCGGGCTGGAGGGCTGCCCGGGCCGGCGCACCGCGGCGGTTCGGCGGCGTGCTCAGCCTGCCGCGCCCTGCCGCGCCACCGCGGCGGCGGCGGCTTCCGCCGCCGCGGCGTCGCCCAGGTAGTAGCGCCGCAGCGGCCGCAGGTCGTCATCGAACTCGTAGACCAGCGGCACGCCGTTGGGGATGTTGAGGCCGACGATGTCGGCATCCGAGATACCGTCCAGGTGCTTGATCAGCGCGCGGATCGAGTTGCCGTGCGCGGCGATCAGCACGCGCCGGCCGGCACGGATCGCCGGCGCGATGGCTTCGTCCCAGTACGGCACGACGCGCGCCACGGTGTCCTTCAGGCACTCGGTCAGCGGGATCTGCTCCGGGCGCAGATGGGCGTAGCGGCGGTCATGGCGCTGGCCGCGCGGGTCGTCGGGCTGCAGCGCCGGCGGCGGCACGTCGTAGCTGCGCCGCCACAGCAGCACCTGCTGCTCACCGTACTGGCGCGCCATGTCGGCCTTGTTGAGGCCCTGCAGCGCGCCATAGTGGCGCTCGTTGAGCCGCCAGTCCTTGACCACCGGCAGCCAGGTGCGGTCCATCTCGTCCAGCACGTACCACAGCGTGTGGATGGCACGCTTGAGCACGCTGGTGAAGCACAGGTCGAAGTCCCACCCTTCCTCGCGCAACAGGCGCCCGGCCGCGATGGCCTGCGCGATGCCGGTGGGGGTGAGGTCGACGTCGGTCCAGCCGGTGAAGCGGTTCTCCAGGTTCCAGGTCGATTCGCCGTGGCGGATGAGGACGAGCTTGTGCATGATGGGCGCGGGGGAGGCGCGCCGGACGTGGCAGCCCGGCTGCGTCATCGGGAAAACCCCATCATTCTAGAATACCGCGCCGGGCATCGGCCACCGCGCGCCGCGGCGGCACGGCCCGTGACCCCCTTTTCCCGACAACCGAAGCGAGCAAGCGTGGACTTTCTGATCGACAACTGGATGCTGGTGGCGGTGGCGGCGGGCTCGGGCCTGATGCTGCTGTGGCCGGCGCTGACGGGCGGCGTGGCCGCCGGGGTCAACCCCACCGAGGCGGTGCAGCTGATCAACCGCGACAAGGCGATCGTGATCGACGTGTGCTCCCCGGCCGAGTACGCGGCCGGGCACGTGGCCGGCGCGCGCAACGTGCCGCTGGACGAGCTGGCCACGCGCCTGCCGCAGGTGGTCAAGAACAAGGCCACGCCGGTGGTGCTGGTGTGCGCTTCCGGGGTGCGGTCGCGCCGCGCCGCGGCGATCGCGAAGAAGCTCGGCTACGAGAAGGCGGTGTCGCTGGCCGGCGGGCTGGCCGCCTGGCGCGCCGCCAGCCTGCCGGTGCAGACCGGTGCCTGAGTGTCCCACCCGGAAGCCCGACCATGGCCCACGTCAAGATCTACAGCAGCGACTACTGTCCGTACTGCCACCGCGCCAAGGCGCTGCTGCGCGCGCGCGGCGTCACCGAGTGGGAGGAGATCAACGTCGACGGACGCCCGGAGATCCGCCAGGAGATGGCGCGCCTGGTCGGCCGTACCAGCGTGCCGCAGATCTTCATCGAGGGCCGCCATGTCGGCGGCTGCGACGACCTGCACGCGCTGGATGCGTGCGGCGGGCTGGAGCCGCTGTTGCGCGGTGCGGCGGCGGGCTGACCCTCCTCGCCGCGGGGGCCGCCGGGGGCATGCGGGCGGGCTGCCATAATCGGCGCCTGGCCCTCAGGGGCCGACCGAGCCCGCCGGCAGCCGCCGGCTCCCCCCTTCGACCCAAGCCCAAGCCCACCATGGCGGACGAACAGCAGCAACCGACTCCCGTGTTCCAGATCCAGCGCGTCTACCTGAAGGAAGCGTCGCTGGAGCAGCCCAACTCCCCGGCCATCTTCCTCGAGCAGCAACAGCCCTCGGTCGACATCCAGCTCGGCGTGGAGGCGCAGTCGGTGGCCGAAGGCATCTACGAGGTCGCGGTGGTCACCACCGTGCACACCAGGATCGGCGAGCGCACCGTCTTCCTCGTCGAGGCCAAGCAGGCCGGCATTTTCGAGATCCGCCACATTCCGCAGGAGATCCTGCAGCAGGTCATCGGCATCCAGTGTCCGCAGATCGTCTACCCGTACCTGCGCGCCAACGTCGCCGATCTGATCCAGCGCGCCGGTTTCCCGCCGGTGCACCTGGCGGAGCTGAACTTCCAGGCCATGTACGAGCAGCAGCTGGCCCAGCAGCAGGCCGCCGCAAGCGCCAACGCCAACGGTCAGGCCTGACCACGCTGCCCGCCCGCCCATGCGCATCACGGTGATTGGCGCCGGCGCCTGGGGGACGGCGCTGGCGGTGGCGGCAGCCCAAGCCGGCCGCGACGTGCTGCTGTGGGCGCGCGACGCCGCGCAGGCCGAGGCGATGGCGCGGGCGCGCGTCAATGCGCGCTACCTGCCGGAGGTGACGCTGCCGCCGGCGTTGCGGGTGGCCGGCGGTGAGCCGGCCGGCCTTCAGGTCGCCCTCTCCGGCACCGACCTCGTCGTCATCGGCACGCCGATGGCGGCGCTGCGCCCGTGGCTGGCCTGGCTGGCGCAGGCGCTGCCGGCATGCGGCCGCGCCGAGGTGCCGGTGGTGTGGCTGTGCAAGGGCTTCGAGCGGGCGCAGCCGGACGCCGAGTACGGCCTGCTGGGCCACGAGGTGGCGCAGCAGGTGGCCCCGGCGCTGCGCGTCGGCGTCTTCAGCGGGCCGAGCTTCGCGCGCGAGGTGGCGCAGGGCCTGCCGACGGCGCTGGTGGCCGCCAGCGCCGAGCCGGCGGTGCGCGCGGCGCTGGTGGCCGCCTTCCATGGCCCGGCGCTGCGCGTCTACGCCAACGATGACATGATCGGCGTGGAGGTCGGTGGCGCGGTGAAGAACGTGCTGGCCATCGCCACCGGCCTGTGCGACGGGCTGCGCCTGGGCCACAACGCGCGCGCGGCGCTGATCACGCGCGGGCTGGCGGAGATGACGCGGCTGGGCGTGGCGCTGGGTGCGCGGGCCGAGACCTTCATGGGTCTGACCGGCCTGGGAGACCTGGTGCTGACCGCCACCGGCGACCTGAGCCGCAACCGTCAGGTCGGCCTGCGGCTGGCCGAGGGGCTGGGCGCGGAGGCGGCGGTGCACACGCTGGGCCACGTGGCCGAGGGCGTCTACAGCGCGCGCACGGTGGCGCAGCGCGCGCGCCGGCTGGGCGTGGACATGCCGATCACCGAGGCGGTGGTGTCGCTGCTGGACGGCGCGCTGGATGCGCGCGGCGCGGTGGAGCGGCTGATGGGCCGCGACCCCAAGGCCGAGTAGGGCAGCGGCGGGGGCGGCCGCGCGGCTCAGAATTCCCAGTTGTCGATCAGGCGCGTGCGACCCAGCCGCGCCGCGCCCAGCGCCACCAGCCGGCCCGGCTGGATGTCGTGCGGCTCGGGCGGCTGCAGGTCCTCGCGCCGGCGCACCGTCAGGTAGTCCGGCTGCCAGCCGCGCGCCGCCAGCGCCTGCAGCGCGCGCTGCTCCAGTGCCGACAGGTTGTGTTCGCCGCCCAGCACGTCGGCTGCCAGCAGCCGCAGCGCCTGCACCAGCTGCGGCGCCTCGGCGCGCTCCTCGGGCGACAGGTAGCCGTTGCGCGAGCTCAGCGCCAGCCCGTCGGGTGCGCGCGCCGTCTCCAGCCCGTGGATCGTCACCGGCAGCGCGAACTGACGCACCATGTGCCGGATCACCATCAGCTGCTGGTAATCCTTCTTGCCGAAGACGGCGTGGCGCTCGCCCTTGGCCTGGGCGAACACGCACTGGAACAGCTTCATCACCACCGTGCACACCCCGGTGAAGAAGCCCGGCCGGAAGTGGCCTTCGAGCATGTCGGCCAGCGCCGGGTGCGGCTGCACCTTGAAGGTCTGCGGCTCCGGGTACAGCTCGGCTTCGTCGGGCGCGAAGACGATGTCGCAGCCGACCTCGGCCAGGCGCGCGCAGTCGGCCTCCAGCGTGCGCGGGTAGGTGTCGAAATCCTCGTGCGGCAGGAACTGCAGCCGGTTGACGAAGATGCTGGCCACCGTCACGTCACCCAGCGTGCGCGCGTGGCGCACCAGGCTCAGGTGGCCCTCGTGCAGGTTGCCCATCGTGGGCACGAAGGCGGGATGGTCGAACGGCGCGAGTGCCTGGCGCAGTTCGGCGATGGTGCGGACGACTTGCATCGGGCGGGGGGTCCGTGAAGAGGACGCACGCGGGCGGGGTTCACCACGCGTGCAGGGTGTTGTCGGGGAAGCTGCCGTCCTTGACGGCGGCCACGTAGGCGGCGATGGCGTCGCGCACGCTGGCGGCGCCCTCCATGAAGTTGCGCACGAAGCGCGGCGTGCGGCCGAGGTGGATACCCAGCATGTCGTGCATCACCAGGACCTGACCGGCGGTACCGTTGCCGCTGCCGATGCCGATCGTGTGGCAGCGCGGCAGCTGCCGGGTGATGTCCGCCGCCAGCGTCGCCGGCACCATCTCCAGCACCAGCATCGTGGCACCGGCATCCTGCAGCTCCAGCGCCTGCCGGCGCAGCCGCTCGGCCTCGGCCTCGCTGCGGCCCTGCACGCGATAGCCGCCCAGCGCGTGCACGGTCTGCGGCGTCAGGCCCAGGTGGGCGCACACCGGAATGCCGCGCTCGACCAGGAAGCGCACCGTCTCCACCGTCCAGCCGCCGCCTTCGAGCTTGACCATGTGCGCGCCGGCCTGCATCAGCGCGGCGGCGCTGCGCATCGCCTCCTCGCGCGAGGTCTGGTAGCTGCCGAACGGCAGGTCGCCGATGACCCAAACCGTGCCCTGCACGCGGCGCACGCCGCGCACCACGCACTCGGTGTGGTAGCACATCTCTTCCAGCGTCACGCCCACCGTGCTGGGCCGGCCCTGGCAGACCATGCCGAGCGAGTCGCCCACCAGCAGGCAGTCCACGCCGGCGGCGTCGGCCACCGCGGCGAACGTCGCGTCGTAGGCGGTGAGCATGGCGATTTTCTCGCCGCGCTCGCGCATCTCCTGCAGGCGCGGCAGGCTCACCGGCTTGCGCGGCGGCAGCGGGGCGGCAGCGGGCAGGGTGCCGTAGGGCGTGCGGGCCGAGGTGTCGGTCATCGTCGCAGGGGGCAGCGGTATCCAAAAGGCCTCCTAGTCTAGTGCATGCGCCCGCCCGGTCCGCGGCGGCCGCCTGCCCGGCGTTGTATCCTTGGAAGCCTCGGCCGCGCGGGGCACCCCGGCGGCCGGCGCCCCGCGAGTGCCAAGATGATGCCCGCCCTGTCCGATCAGCCCGCCCCGTCCGCCTGGCCCGCCGGCCGGCCCGATCCGCTCAGCCTGCAGCCGCCGCTGCCGGACGTGACCGCGCAGGCCGAGGCCGATGCGGCACGCGCGCTGGCGGAGGATGTCGGCAGCGGCGACCTGACGGCGGCGCTGGCGCCGGCCGGGCAGCGCGTGCGCGCGCGCGTGATCGCGCGCGACAGCGCCGTGGTGTGCGGCCGGCCGTGGGTGCAGGCGGCGCTGCACGCGCTGGACGCCGGCGCGCGCTGGGACTGGCGCGTCGACGAGGGCGGCCGCGTGGAGCCCGGCGCCACCGTGTTCGAGGTCGAGGCCGAGGCGCGCGCGCTGCTGAGCGCCGAGCGCACGATGCTGAACTTTCTGCAGACGCTCTCCGCTGTGGCCACCTTGACGCGCCGCTATGTGGACGCCGTGGCCGGCACGCGCGCGCGCATCTGCGACACGCGCAAGACGCTGCCCGGGCTGCGCGTGGCGCAGAAGTATGCGGTGCGCATGGGCGGAGGGCTCAACCACCGCATGGGCCTGCACGACGCCATCCTGATCAAGGAAAACCACATCGCCGCCTGTGGCGGCGTGGCCGAGGCGCTGCGGCGCGCGCAGCGGCTGGCACCGCAGGCGCTGTTCGTGCAGATCGAGGTCGAGACGCTGGCCCAGCTCGACGAGGCGCTGGACGCCGGCGCGCGTCTGATCCTGCTGGACAACATGGAGCTGCCGACGCTGCGCGAGGCGGTGCGGCGCAATGACGCCCACCCCGGCGGCGGGGCGGTGCTGGAGATTTCGGGCGGCGTGACGCTGGCCAACGTGCGGGCGCTCGCGGAGACCGGCGTGGACCGCATCTCGGTGGGGGCGCTGACGAAGGACGTGCAGGCCGTGGACCTGTCGATGCGCCTGCTGCCGGCGTAAAAGGACGAGCGACGAGATGGAACACGTGATCGAGGTGGAGGTCGAGCAGCCGGCGTGCACCACGCGCCACGCGTGGGCGCGGGTGCCGCAGGAGCCGTCCCCGGCGGAGCGGCAGGCGCTGAAGGCCCGCATCGCCGAGCTGCTGCGCGCGCGCGACGCGGTGCTGGTGGCGCACTACTACGTGCACCCGGACCTGCAGGATCTGGCCGAGGCCACCGGGGGGCTGGTCAGCGACAGCCTGGAGATGGCGCGCTTCGGCCGCGACCATCCGGCGCGCACGCTGGTGGTGGCCGGCGTGCGCTTCATGGGCGAGACGGCCAAGATCCTGTCGCCCGACAAGACGGTGCTGATGCCGGATCTGGACGCGACCTGCTCGCTGGACATCGGCTGCCCGCCCGACGACTTCGCGGCGTTCCGCGCCGAGCACCCCGACCGCACGGTGGTGGTCTATGCCAACACCAGCGCCGCGGTGAAGGCGCAGGCCGACTGGGTGGTGACCTCCAGCTGTGCGCTCGACATCGTCGGTGCGCTGCGCGACGCCGGGCACCGCATCCTGTGGGCGCCGGACAAGCACCTGGGCGGCTACATCCAGCGCGAGACCGGCGCCGACATGGTGCTGTGGCGCGGCTCCTGCGTCGTGCACGACGAGTTCAAGGCGTTCGAGCTGGAGGCGCTGCGGCGCGAGTACCCCGAGGCCAAGGTGCTGGTGCACCCGGAAAGCCCGGCGGCGGTGGTGGCGCAGGCCGACGTGGTCGGCTCGACCTCGCAGATCCTGCAGGCCGCCGCCACCCTGCCGGCCAGGGTGTTCATCGTCGCCACCGACAGCGGCCTGATGCACCAGCTGCGCCAGCGCCACCCGGACAAGCTGTTCCTGGAGGCCCCCACCGCCGGCAACGGCGCCACCTGCAAGAGCTGCGCGCACTGCCCGTGGATGGCGATGAACGGCCTGCGCGGCGTGCTGGAGGTGCTGGAGACCGGGCTCAACGAGATCCACGTGGCGCCGGAGCTGATCCCGCGTGCCCGGTTGCCGATCGAGCGGATGCTGGCCTTCACCGCGGCGCGCAAGCGCGGCGAGCCGCCCGGCGCGCTGGTGCCGGGGCTCGGCGCGGTCTGAGGCCGGCGTGCCCGCCAAGACCCTTCAGGCTGCAGGGTGATGGCGGGCCGCTGCCAACCGTGGCATCGTGCGGTCCGCAGGCGCTGCCGGCTCAGGCCGGCGGCTGCCCGGCACGAGGAGCGGACACGATGGTGACGAGCATGCGACCGGCGCCCCGCTGGCGGGCCTGGGTCATCGCCCTGGCGACCATGGAGGCGGCGTCGCGGGCGACGGCCCTGACGCTCGACGATGTCGCCCGCGAGGGTGAACTGCGCTTTCTGGCCGAGCGGCCCGACCCGGGCGCCTACCGCTACGACGCCGAGGCGCGCATCGACGCCGACAGCCTGCGTGAGGGCGTGGTCACGATGCGCACCTGCCATCGCCAGCTCGATCCCAACCCGCGCATCGTGGTGGCGTTCAACCCCGAGCGCGTGCAGTCGATCGACATCGTCAGCACCGAGGGCGTCGGCCGCGCGTGGGTGGAGGGGCGTCGTGTCGAGCTGGCCGACGTCCGCCGCGGTGGCAGCGTCTGCATCGACCTGCGCACGCGCGCGCTGGAGCCGATCGGCGAGGGCCGCTGGCGTCTGCACGCCGGCCCGCTGATGCGCCGCTATCTGGACGGCTACCTGCCGATGGAGGCCGAGCTCAAGGTCGTCTGGCCGCCGGGCCTGCTGCAGGTGACCACCACCGATCCCGCACCGCAGCCGGGCGTGAAGCTGTCGGCCGGCACCGACGGCGCCACGCTGCACGTGACCTTCGCCGGCCGCCTGTCGGCCACGTGGGAGCTGCAGCGCCCCGCCGCGGCGCGCTAGGCCGCGGCCGGTGCACCGGTTGCGGACTGTTCTGCGGTGGCTTGCGTGTCGCCTGCCGTGGCGATCGGAACACTGCGGTCGTACAGGGTCTCGGGGGCGATGTCGATCTCGCCGGCCCAGGCCACCGTCCCCCAGGCCACGTGGGCGGTGGCGAAACGGCCCGGTTCCTTCAGACGGTCAAATGGCGGACGCGCCAACAGCGGCTCGACGTCGAAGCGGCGCTGCTCGCCATTTTCGAAGCGCAGGCGCAGCGTCCACGGCGGCTCCACCTGCACTTCCACCACGTCCAACAGCGTTGACATCGGCTGACTCCTTCGACGACGGACCTCGGCTCACTGCAGCGGGGGGATGCGGAATGGTTCGACGCCCTGACAGACCAGTTCCCAGTCCGCCATCAGCTCGTCGCGGTGCAGTTCGATCCCGGCCTGCAGCAGCCTGAGCTGCTTCGGCGGCAGTTCGCCGGCCAGCACCGAGCCGTCGTCGATCGCCACCGCCGCCTTGTGCCCCTGGTAGCGGGCATGGATGGGGGCGCGGTGGTGGCGATCCTGGTCCTCGTAGAAGATCGCCACCACGATCCCGTAAAACATGCTGATGACGGGCATGGATGCTGATGACGGGCATGGCCGGCCCAGTCTAGCGCAAGACCGTCACGGCGGGGGAGAGTTACGTCACGTTCCGCGCGCGCAGTTCCTGCGTGATGCGCATCGAGCAGAACTTCGGCCCGCACATCGAGCAGAACGGCGCGCTCTTGGCGGCGTCCTTCGGCAGCGTGGCGTCGTGGTAGGCGCGCGCGGTGTCAGGGTCCAGCGCCAGGTTGAACTGGTCCTGCCAGCGGAATTCGAAGCGCGCCTTGGACATGGCGTTGTCACGGATCTGCGCGCCGGGGTGGCCCTTGGCCAGGTCGGCGGCGTGCGCCGCGATCTTGTAGGCGATCAGCCCCTGCTTGACGTCGTCGCGGTCGGGCAGGCCGAGGTGCTCCTTGGGCGTGACGTAGCACAGCATCGCCGTGCCGTACCAGCCGATCTGCGCCGCGCCGATGGCGCTGGCCAGATGGTCGTAGCCGGGGGCGATGTCGGTCACCAGCGGCCCCAGCGTGTAGAACGGCGCCTCGTGGCAGTGGCGCAGCTGCTCGTCCATGTTGGCCTGGATCAGCTGCATGGGCACGTGGCCGGGGCCCTCGATCATCACCTGCACGTCGTGGCGCCAGGCGATGCGCGTCAGCTCGCCCAGCGTGCGCAGCTCCGCCAGCTGCGCCTCGTCGTTGGCGTCGTGGATGGAGCCGGGGCGCAGTCCGTCGCCGAGGCTGAAGGCGACGTCGTACGCCTTCATGATCTCGCAGATCTCCTCGAAGTGGGTGTAGAGGAAGTTTTCCTGTCCGTGCGCCTGGCACCAGCGCGCCATGATCGAGCCGCCGCGCGAGACGATGCCGGTCAGCCGCCGCTCGGTCAGCGCGATGAAGTCGCGCCGCACGCCGGCGTGGATCGTGAAGTAATCGACCCCCTGCTCGGCCTGCTCGATCAGCGTGTCGCGGAACACCTCCCACGAAAGCGCCTCCGGGTCGCCGCCGACCTTTTCCAGCGCCTGATAGATCGGCACCGTGCCGACCGGCACCGGGCTGTTGCGGATGATCCACTCGCGCGTCTCGTGGATGTGGCGCCCGGTGGACAGGTCCATCACCGTGTCGGCGCCCCAGCGCACCGCCCAGACCATCTTGTCCACCTCGGCGGCGATGTCGGAAGCCAGCGCCGAGTTGCCGATGTTGGCGTTGACCTTGACCAGGAAGTGGCGGCCGATGATCATCGGCTCGCTTTCCGGGTGGTTGACGTTGGCCGGGATGATGGCGCGGCCGGCGGCCACCTCCTGGCGCACGAACTCCGGCGTGATCTCGGCCGGGATGCGCGCGCCGAACGCCTGGCCGGGGTGCTGGCGCAGCAGCCGCTCGGCCATCGCCCGTCCGCGCGGGCCGCAGGCGCGCAGCGCCTCCAGATACGCCTGACGGTTCTGGTTCTCGCGGATGGCGACGAACTCCATCTCGGGCGTGACGAGGCCGCGGCGCGCGTAGTGCAGCTGCGTCACGTTGGCGCCGGCGCGCGCGCGGCGGATCGGGCGCGCCGGCGCCGGCATGCGCAGGTGGGCCGTCGCCGGGTCATTGAGCCGCGCCTGCCCCCAGCTGCTGCTCGGCCCGGGCAGCGTCTCGGTGTCACCGCGCTCCTCGATCCAGCGCAGGCGCAGCGGCGGCAGGCCGCGGCGGATGTCGATGTCGGCGTCGTGCGCCGTGTAGGGGCCGGAGGTGTCGTACACCCACACCGGCGGGTTGGGCTCGCCGCCCAGCGCGGCGGGTGTGGCCGACTGGGCGATCTCGCGCATCGGCACGCGCAGGTCGGGGCGGCTGCCGGTGACGTGGATCTTGCGCGAGCCGCAGATCGGTCCGATCGTGACGGCCTGAGGGGCGGGGGCGCGTGGCGGGCGCGCGACGGTGACGGAGGTCTCGGACATCGGCGTTCTCCTCGGAGGGGCGGGGTGGACGACGCTCCGGGGACGCCACGCGCGACCGCGCGCCTGGTGCCGGCCCGCTGGGCGGGCAGGCGGCTCGTCCTTTCGCCGGCATGATCCGGATCAAGTTCGACGGGTTCGGCGCGCGCTCGGGCGCCGTCTCAGCCCACGTGCCGTGGACACCCCGGAGCGGGTGCGATTGTAGGAAAGGTCGGTCGTGCGTGCACCTGGTTTCATGATGTGGAATCAAGCCTCACTATCGTGAAAGCGGTGCCGCGCCGTGCGTGCGTCTCGTTCCGTATCGTCATGACGACATTCCATAATTCGAAATAGTTGCGCAACCCATTGAAATACAAGATGCAAAACTAGTCTTCTATAAGACACAAGACATGTTTTATGTCTTATAGAAGACTTATACTTGCGCCAACGGCGGCGCGGTGTTCCTGGCGGACGATGCGGCGCCGCCGACGGGGTTGACCTTTTTGCCTGCAACGACGACCAAGGAGTCTGACGATGACGCAACCACTCACCCGCGAGCAGCAGATCGCCGCGCTGGAGAAGGACTGGGCCGAGAACCCGCGCTGGAAGGGCATCAAGCGCGGCTACACCGCCGCCGATGTCGTGCGCCTGCGCGGCTCGGTGCAGATCGAGTACACGCTGGCCAAGCGCGGCGCCGAGAAGCTCTGGCGCCTGATCAACGGCGAGGCCAAGAAAGGCTACGTCAACGCCTTCGGCGCGGTCACCGCAGGCCAGGCGATGCAGCAGGCCAAGGCCGGCCTGGAGGCGGTGTACCTGTCGGGCTGGCAGGTGGCGGCGGACGCCAACACCAGCGAGACGATGTACCCGGACCAGTCGCTCTACGCCTACGACTCGGTGCCGACGATGGTGCGCCGCATCAACAACACCTTCAAGCGCGCCGACGAGATCCAGTGGAGCCGCGGCATCGGCCCCGGTGACGCCGGCTACATCGACTACTTCCTGCCGATCGTGGCGGACGCGGAAGCCGGCTTCGGCGGCGTGCTCAACGCCTTCGAGCTGATGAAGAACATGATCGCCGCGGGTGCGGCCGGCGTGCACTTCGAGGACCAGCTGGCCGCGGTGAAGAAGTGCGGCCACATGGGCGGCAAGGTGCTGGTGCCGACGCAGGAGGCGATCGAGAAGCTGATCGCCGCGCGCTTCGCGGCCGACGTGATGGGCGTGCCCACCATCGTGCTGGCGCGCACCGACGCCGAGGCGGCCAATCTGCTGACCAGCGATCACGACCCCAACGACCGTCCGTTCCTGACCGGCGAGCGCACGCAGGAGGGCTTCTTCCGCGTCAGGAACGGCCTGGAGCAGGCGATCAGCCGCGGCGTGGCCTACGCGCCGTACGCCGACCTGGTGTGGTGCGAGACCGGTACGCCGGACCTGGGCTTTGCGCGCGAGTTCGCGCAGGCCATCCACGAGAAGTACCCCGGCAAGCTGCTGGCCTACAACTGCTCGCCGTCGTTCAACTGGAAGAAGAACCTCGACGACAAGACCATCGCCGAGTTCCAGGACAAGCTGTCGGAGATGGGCTACAAGTACCAGTTCATCACGCTGGCCGGCATCCACATCAACTGGTACAACACGTTCATGTTCGCGTACCACTACGCGCGCGGCCAGGGCATGAAGCACTACGTCGACATGGTGCAGGAGCCCGAGTTCAAGGCGCGCGAGCTGGGCTACACCTTCGTGTCGCACCAGCAGGAAGTCGGCGCCGGCTACTTCGACGACGTCACCACCGTCATCCAGGGTGGCTCCTCCAGCGTCAAGGCGCTGGCCGGCTCCACCGAGGAGGCGCAGTTCCACTGATCGGCGCCGCTGCCGCGCGCCCCGGACGGGGGCGCGGCGCGGTCCGTGCCGCCCGCCCGCGCAGGCCCTCGTGGCCGCGCGGGCTTTTCGCCTGGGGCGGGCGCCGCGCCGCCGCCGTGGCGCCAGAACGGCGTCAGACGATGCGACAGGCCTCGTCGAAACCGAGTCGGGGGCCGCGCGGGTGCAGCCCGGCGGGGTCCCCATAGCCGAGGTTGCACAGGAAGTTCGTGCGCACCGTCGTGCCGGCCCAGAAGGCCGCATCGACCGCCGCGGCGTCGAAGCCGCTCATCGGTCCGCAGTCCAGGCCCAGCGCGCGCGCCGCCAGGATGAAGTAGCCGCCCTGCAGGCTGGCGTTGCGCAGCGCGGTGGTGGCGATCAGCTCCGGGTTGCCCGCGAACCAGTCGCGTGCCGCCGGGTTGTGCGGAAACAGCCGCGGCAGCTGCTCGTAAAACGCCATGTCCATGCCGAGGATGGCCGTCACCGGTGCGGCGGCGGTCTGGGCGCGGTTGCCCTCCATCAGGCACGGCAGCAGGCGCGCCTTGGCCTCGGGGCTGGTGACGAAGACGATGCGTGCCGGGCTGCAGTTGGCCGAGGTCGGCCCCCACTTCATCAGGTCGTAGAGGCGGCGCAGCAGCGCCTCGGGCACCGGGCGCGGCTGCCAGGCGTGGTGGGTGCGCGCGTGGTCGAACAGTTGCTCGGTGGTGATCGGATGGAGGGTGTCGGTCATGGCGTTGGTGGAGTGGAACGGGACGCGCGACGCGATTGTGCCGCGCGCGCCTGCGGCACGGCTCGCCTGGGGCTTCTGTGCGAAAATCGGGCGACTCCGGCGGCGGCGCGCCGGCGCCCCTTGGCCCGCGGTCTCCCGCGCGCCGGCAGGGTGCTGGCCGGATACCCCCCACTCGCCCCGCCGCATGCCAGTGTTGCAGCGCGGCCGCCAGCCGCGCTTTTGCCTTCAGGACCTGCATCCATGATCCAGATCACGCTTCCCGACGGCGCGCAGCGCAGCTTCGACGGTCCCGTGACGGTGGGCCAGATCGCCGCGGCCATCGGTCCGGGCCTGGCCAAGGCGGCCGTGGCCGGCAAGGTGCAACACGACGGCGAGGCCGCGGCGCGCACCGTGGACCTCAGCCACGTCGTCGAGCGCGACGCGCGCGTCTGGATCCTGACGCCGAAGGATCCGGAGGGGCTGGAGGTGGTGCGCCACTCCACGGCGCACCTGCTGGCGTACGCGGTCAAGGAGCTGTTCCCGGACGCGCAGGTCACCATCGGCCCGGTGATCGAGGACGGGTTCTACTACGACTTCAGCTACAAGCGCCCGTTCACGCCAGAGGATCTGGCCGCGATCGAGAAGAAGATGGCCGAGCTGGCCGCGCGCGACGAGCCGGTGCAGCGCCGCGTGCTGCCGCGCGAGGAGGCGGTGGCGCATTTCCGGGCGATGGGCGAACACTACAAGGCCGAGATCATCGCCAGCATCCCCGAGGGCGAGGAGATCAGCCTCTACCGCGAGGGCAGCTTCGAGGATCTGTGCCGCGGCCCGCACGTCCCCTCCACCGGCAAGCTCAGGCACTTCAAGCTGATGAAGGTGGCCGGCGCCTACTGGCGCGGCGACCACCGCAACGAGCAGCTGCAGCGCATCTACGGGACCGCCTGGGCCAGCAAGGAGGATCTGCAGGCCTACCTGCACCGGCTGGAGGAGGCCGAGCGGCGCGACCATCGCCGGCTGGGCAAGGAGCTCGACCTGTTCCACCTCGACGAGCATGCGCCGGGGCTGGTGTTCTGGCACCCGAAGGGCTGGACGCTGTGGCAGCAGGTCGAGCAGTACATGCGGCAGGTCTACCGCGACAACGGCTACCTGGAGGTCAAGGGCCCGCAGATCCTGGACAAGGCGCTGTGGGAGAAGACCGGCCACTGGGACAAGTACCGGGACAACATGTTCATCACCGAGAGCGAGAAGCGCGACTACGCGATCAAGCCGATGAACTGCCCCGGCCACATCCTGATCTTCAAGCAGGGGGTGAAGAGCTACCGCGACCTGCCGCTGCGCTACGGCGAATTCGGCCAATGCCACCGCAACGAGCCCAGCGGCGGCCTGCACGGCCTGCTGCGCGTGCGCGGCTTCACGCAGGACGACGGCCACATCTTCTGCACCGAGGACCAGATCCTGGCGGAATGCGACGCCTTCACGCGGTTGCTGAAGAAGGTGTACGCGGACTTTGGCTTTACCGAGATCCTCTACAAGGTCTCGACGCGGCCGGCGGCGCGCATCGGCTCGGACGAGCTGTGGGACAAGGCCGAGGCCGCGCTGATGCAGAGCCTGCGCGAGTCGGGCTGCGCGTTCACGATCTCGCCGGGCGAGGGCGCCTTCTACGGCCCGAAGATCGAGTACACGCTCAAGGACGCCATCGGCCGCGAATGGCAGTGCGGCACGATCCAGGTCGACTTCAACCTGGCCGAGCGGCTCGATGCCGAGTACGTGGCCGAGGACGGCAGCCGGCGCCGCCCGGTGATCCTGCACCGCGCCATCGTCGGCAGCCTGGAGCGCTTCATCGGCATCCTGATCGAGCAGCACGCCGGCGCCCTGCCGGCGTGGCTGGCGCCGGTGCAGGCGGTGGTGCTCAACATCACCGACGCGCAGGCCGACTACTGTGGCGAAATTGCCAAGGCGTTGCGTGAACAGGGCTTTCGCGTCGCGCTGGATCTTGGCAGCGAGAAGATCACCTATAAAATCCGCCAGCATGCGCTGCAGAAGGTGCCCTACATCCTCGTCGTCGGTGACAAGGAGAAGGCCGCCGGCAGCGTGGCCGTGCGGGCGCGCGGCAACCAGGATCTCGGGGTGATGCCCCTGGCCGGTTTCATCGAGCGCCTGCGTTCGGACATCGCGTCCAAACGTTGACGAAGGAAATCCACCATCGCTACCCCGCGTCCCAGCAACTTCCGTGACCGCCGCCAGCGCGAAGAGCGGCAGCACCGGCTCAACCGCGAGATCACCGCGCCCGAGGTGCGCCTGACCGGCCCCGACGGGCAGCAGATCGGCATCGTGCCGCTGCAGGAGGCGTTGCGCATGGCCGGCGAGCTCGACGTCGATCTGGTCGAGATCGCGCCGATGGCCAATCCGCCGGTGTGCCGGCTGATCGATTACGGCAAGTTCAAGTACGCCGAACAGAAGAAGGCCGCCGAGGCCAAGGCCAAGCAGAAGGTCATCGAGGTCAAGGAAGTCAAGTTCCGTCCCGCCACCGACGAGGGCGACTACCAGGTCAAGATGCGCAACATCCGCCGCTTCCTGGAGGACGGCGACAAGTGCAAGGTGACGCTGCGCTTCCGCGGGCGCGAGATCACGCACCAGGAGCTGGGGCTGGCGCTGCTGGAGCGCATCCGCAACGACCTGGGCGACAGCATCGTCGTCGAGCAGTTTCCCAAGCTCGAGGGGCGCCAGATGGTGATGATGATCGCGCCGGCGCGCAAGAAGGGCGGCGGCGCGCCGAAGTCCGAGGCACCCAAGGCCGACGCGGCGGCCTGACGGCGGGCCCGATCCCTCGGGGCGAGTGAGGCCCGGGGCGCGGCCCTGGATTCAGACGCCCCAGGCGGCCACCTGGCCGCTGGACAGCAGTGCCGCGTAACTGCCCTTGCCGAGCGCCGTCACCGCCAGCACGGCGTTGGGCCGGCTGGCGCGCTGCTTGTCGGCGCGCCGTGGCGCGTTCCAGGCGGCCTTGCGTTCGCCGCTCTTCAGGCTCCACAGGGCCACCTCGCCGCTGGCGCTGCCGGTGACGAGTCGCCGGCCGTCGGCCGTGAACGCCAGCACGGCGAAGCCCGCGCGCGCGGGGCCGATGGCGGGCCCGGCGGGGCGTCCGTCCTCCAGGTGCCACAGCCGAACCGGCCCGATGCCGGGGGCGGCGGCCAGTACCCGTTCGTCCGGCGACAGCGCCAGCGCGCGGATCGGCGCGCCCAGCGCCCAGCGGTGACGCGCCGTGCCGTCGGCCAGATCCCACACGCGCACCACGCCGTCGTCGCTGCCGGTGACGCCAAGCCGCCCGTCGGCCGTCAGCGCCACGCAGCCGATGGCGGCGTTCTGCCGGATCGGCGCCGGCCGGCCCTGCCGCGGCGGCGGCAGGTGCCAGGCCACCATGCCCTGCGTGCCGATGAGCAGGTGCTCGGCGTCGCCCGTCAGCGCCACCGCGCGGATCGGGCTGCCGAGCTCCCACGGGCCGACGTGGCGCTGACGTGCCGGCTGCCACAGGTGCAGCCGGCTGCCGGCGGCGGTGGCCAGCCAGGCCCCGTCCGGCGCGGCCGCGCAGGCACGTACCGCGGCGGCCCCGGAGGGCTCGGGAGCCTCGTGCGCGAAGCGCGCCAGCTGGCGCTCGTCGCGCCACTGCCACAGCGTCGCCTCGCCCTGCAGCGTGCCGGCCAGCACCTGCTCGCCCTGCGCCAGAAAGCAGCCGCACTGCACCCCGGCGGCGGCCACCGGAAACAGCGCCGGCGCCGCCGCATCGGCCGCGCGGCCCAGCAGGAGCAGCGGTGCCGCCAGCAGCGCGCGGCGTGGGAGCAGGGGGCGTGACATGGCCGAAAGTGTATAATGGCTGGCTTTCAGCAGAAGCGGCGGACAGGGCCAGGCTCGAAGCGAAGACCGTGCGCGGTGGGCAGCCGCGGCGGCGCCTTGCGGCCGCAATCCACCTCCACTCGATCCACGAGGAAGCCATCATGCCCAAGATGAAGACCAAGAGCAGCGCGAAGAAGCGTTTTCGCGTGCGTCCCGGCGGCACGGTCAAGCGTGCGCAGGCGTTCAAGCGCCACATCCTGACAAAGAAGACGACCAAGAACAAGCGCCAGCTGCGCGGCCCGGCCAACGTGCATGAGCGTGATCTGGGTCACGTCGCCCAGATGATGCCCTACGCGGGTCTGTGACCGCGGGTCGTCCCTGACGAACGGAAAAGGAGCAAGCCATGCCTCGCGTCAAACGTGGTGTCACCGCGCGTGCCCGCCACAAGAAGGTCCTCGCCCTGGCCAAGGGCTTCCGCGGTCGCCGCAAGAATGTCTTCCGCGTCGCCAAGCAGGCGGTGATGAAGGCGCAGCAGTACGCCTACCGCGACCGCCGTACCCGCAAGCGCGTCTTTCGCCAGCTCTGGATCGCCCGCATCAACGCCGCGGCGCGCGAGCTGGGTCTGACCTACAGCCAGTTCGCCAACGGCCTGCGCAAGGCCGCCATCGAGATCGACCGCAAGGTGCTGGCCGATCTGGCCGTGCACGACAAGGCGGCGTTCGCCGCCATCGTCGAGCGCGTCAAGGCCGGGCTGGCGCAGGGCGCGGCGGCCTGACGGCGCCACCGCGCGGTGCGGCGTGGTCGCCGCGCCGGATGCTTTCGACGGGCCAGCGGCCGCCACGGACGCTGGCCCTTCGTTTTGGGGCCGCCGGCACGGCCCCGTCCCATCGACGGATCCCGGCATGAACGATCTGGATACCCTGGTGCAGGCGGCGCGCACGCAGTTCGCGCAGGCCCGGACCGCGCCCGAACTCGAGAACGCCAAGGCGCGCTTCCTCGGCAAGAGCGGCGCGCTGACCGAGCGCATGAAGGGGCTGGCGGCGCTGAGCCCCGAGGACAGGAAGGCCGCCGGTGCGGCGATCAACGCCGCCAAGCAGGCCATCGAGGCGGCGCTGCAGGCGCGCCGCGCCGAGCTGGCCGAGGCCGAGCTGCAGCGCCAGCTGGCCGCCGAGGCGCTGGACGTGACGCTGCCGGGGCGCCAGCGCGGCCAGGGCGGCCTGCATCCGGTAAGCCTGACGCTGGAGCGCATCGAGGCGATCTTCGGCTCGATGGGCTTCGAGGTCGCCGACGGGCCGGAGATCGAGACCGACTGGTTCAACTTCACCGCGCTCAACACGCCGGCGGACCACCCGGCGCGCTCGATGCACGACACCTTCTACGTCGAGGGCGGCACGCCCGAGGCGCCGCTGCTGCTGCGTACGCACACCAGCCCGATGCAAATCCGCCACGCGGTGCAGCACGTCAAGCGCGCGCGCGCGGCAGCCGGCGACGACGGGGTGGAGCCGTTCGCCGGCGACATGCCGGAGATCCGCGTCATCGCCCCGGGGCGCACCTACCGCGTGGACAGCGACGCCACGCACTCGCCGATGTTCCACCAGTGCGAGGGGCTGTGGATCGGCCGCAACGTCAGCTTCAAGGACCTGAAGGTGGTCTTCACGGCGTTTTGCCGCGCGTTCTTCGAGACCGACGCCCTGGCGCTGCGCTTCCGGCCGAGCTTCTTCCCGTTCACCGAGCCCAGCGCCGAGATCGACATCCAGTTCGCCCACGGTCCGCTGGCCGGACGCTGGCTGGAAGTGGCCGGCTCCGGCCAGGTGCACCCCAACGTGGTGCGCAACATGGGGCTCGATCCGGAGCATTACATCGGCTTTGCGTTCGGCATGGGTCCGGACCGGCTGACGATGCTGCGCTACGGCGTCAGCGACCTGCGGCAGTTCTTCGAGGGCGACCTGCGCTTCCTGGCGCAGTTCCGCTGACGCGCCGTCCCACCCGACGACCGAGGTCACGATGCAGTTTCCCGAATCCTGGCTGCGAAGCTTCTGCAACCCGGCGCTCGCCAGCGATCAGCTGGCCGAGCTGCTGACGATGGCCGGCCTCGAGGTGGAGGAAGTGCGCCCGGTGGCGCCGCCCTTCTCCCGCGTGGTGGTGGCCGAGATCCTGAGCGCCGAGCCGCACCCCAACGCCGACCGGCTGCGCGTCTGCCGCGTCGACGCGGGGCAGGGCGAGCCGCTGCAGATCGTCTGCGGCGCCCCGAACGCGCGCGCCGGCATCCGCGTGCCGTGCGCGCTGGTGGGCGCGGTGCTGCCCCCGGGCGAGGATGGCAAGCCGTTCGAGATCCGCGTCGGCAAGCTGCGCGGGGTGGAGAGTCACGGCATGCTGTGCTCGGCGCGCGAGCTGGGCCTGTCGGACGACCACGGCGGGCTGCTGGAACTCGCCGCCGATGCGCCGGTCGGTCGCGATCTGCGCGAGGCGCTGGCGCTGGATGACCGCATCTTCACCCTCAAGCTCACGCCCAACCTCGCGCACTGCCTGAGCGTCTTCGGCGTGGCGCGCGAGGTGGCAGCGCTGACCGGCGCGCCGCTGCACGCCCCGGTGGTCGTGCCGGTTGAGCCCCGCCACGGCGAGGTGCTGCCGGTACGGATCGACGCGCCGGACCTGTGCGGGCGCTTCACCGGCCGCATCATCCGCGGCATCGACCCCACGGCCAGAACCCCCGACTGGATGGTGCAGCGCCTGGCGCGCTGCGGCCAGCGCAGCATCTCGGCGCTGGTGGACATCTCCAACTACGTGATGTTCGAGCTGGGCCGCCCGTCGCACATCTTCGACCTGGATCGCATCCACGGCGGTCTGCAGGTGCGCTGGGGCCGCGCGGGCGAGACGCTGGAGCTGCTCAACGGCCAGACCGTCACGCTGGACGAGACGGTGGGCGTCATCGCCGACGACCGCGGGGTGGAGTCGCTGGCCGGCATCATGGGCGGGCAGGCCACGGCGGTGTCGGATGCCACGCGCAACGTCTACGTGGAGGCGGCGTTCTGGTGGCCGCGCGCGATCGCGGGCCGCGCGCGCCGCTTCAACTTCAGCACCGAGGCTGCTCACCGCTTCGAGCGCGGGGTCGATCCGAGCACGACGCGCGAGCACGTCGAGCGCATCACGCAGCTGATCCTGGAGATCTGCGGCGGCGAGCCGGGCCCGATCGACGACCACGTCGTCAACGTGCCGCAGCCGCAGCCGGTGACGCTGCGCGTGGCGCGCGCGGCCAGGGTGATCGGCATGCCGCTGACGCAGGCGCAGTGCGCCGAGCCGCTGCGCCGGCTGGGGCTGGAGGTGGCCGAGGGCGAGGGCGTGCTGACGGTGACGCCGCCGCCGTACCGCTTCGACCTGCAGATCGAGGAGGATCTCATCGAGGAGGTGGCGCGCGTCATCGGTTACGACCGCCTGCCGGATACGCCGCCGCTGGCCCCGGTCGTGCCGCGCGTGCGGCCCGAGGCGCAACGCAGCGCCCATGCCGTGCGGCGCCAGCTCGCGGCGTTCGGCTATCAGGAGACGATCAACTTCAGCTTCGTCGAGGAGCGCTGGGAGCGTGACTACGCGGGCAACGAGGCGCCGATCCGGCTGCTCAACCCGATCGCCAGCCACCTGAGCGTGATGCGTTCCAGCCTGATCGGCAGCCTGCTGGCGGTGCTGCGCCACAACGTCGACCGGCGCGCGCCGCGCGTGCGCGTGTTCGAGATCGGGCGCGTGTTCCGCCGTGACCCGTCGGTGCCCGACAGCGACACGACGGTGGCCGGCATCGACCAGCCGCTGCGCGTCGCGGGGCTGGCGTGGGGCGACGCCTGGCCGCTGCAGTGGGGCGAGCGTGCGCGGCCGGTCGATTTCTTCGACGTCAAGGGCGACGTCGAGGCGCTGCTGGCGCCGCGCGCGGCCACCTTCGAGCCGGCGACGCACCCGGCGCTGCATCCCGGGCGCTGTGCGCGCATCGTGCTGGACGGGCGCGCCATCGGCGTCATCGGCGAGCTGCACCCGCGCTGGCGTCAGGCCGAGGGCTGGACGCAGGCGCCGGTGCTGTTCGAGCTGGAGCTGCAGGCGGTGTTGCAGCGGCCGGTGCCGCAGGCGCTGCCGATCGGCCGCCACCAGCCCGTGCAGCGCGACCTGGCGGTGGTGGTGCGCGAGGCGGTCACGCACGCCGAACTGATGGCCGCCATCGAGGCGGCCGGCCAGCCATGGCTGCGCGCGGCGGTGCTGTTCGACGTCTTCCGTCCGAAGGCGGGCGCCGCTGCGGCGGGCATGGGCGAAGGGGAGAAGAGTCTGGCGGTGCGGCTGACGCTGGAGCGTGATGAGGCCACGCTGACCGATGCCGAGATCGACGCCGCGGTGGCGGCGGTGTTGGCGTCGTTGCAACAGCGGCTGGGCGCGCGCCTGCGTGCCTGAGGTGGCATGCTGCTAGCATAGTGCGCATGACTGCCCGATCCCGCGAACGTGGTCCGGCTGGTGCCGGGCCGCACGACGATGCGCCGACGCTGACGAAGGCCGAGCTGGCGCAGGCGCTGCACGAGCGTATCGGCTTCAGCAAGCGCGAGTCCAGGGAGCTGGTCGACGCCTTCTTCGCCATCGTGGCCGAGCGGCTGGTGGCCGGCGAGGCGGTGCGCATCGCCGGCTTCGGCCAGTTCGGCGTGCGCGACAAGGCACCGCGACCGGGCCGCAACCCGCGCACCGGCGAGCTGGTGCCGATCGCCGCCCGGCGCGTCGTTACCTTCCACGCCAGCCCCAAGCTCAAGGAAGCGCTGCAGGCCGGTGCCGCGCCGTGAGGCGGGCCGGATCGACGAACCCGGTGGCCAGCGCCACCCCGGCCAGGATCACCGCGCCGCAGCCGACCATCCATGGCGTGACCGGCTCGTCCAGCAGCACGGCGCCATAGCCGATCGCAAACAGCGGGATCAGGAACGTGACGGTCAGCGTTCGCGCCGGGCCGGCCGACTCGATCAGGCGGTAGAAGATCAGGTAGGCCAGCGCCGTGCACACCAGCCCCGCGGCGAGCACCGCCAGCCACGCACGGGCGCTGACCGGCCCGGCGGGCCAAGTCAGCCATGCCGGTGTCAGCAGGCCCAGCGCGGCGCCGATCTGGCTGCCGGTGGCGGTGGCCACCGGGGCGATGCCCATCAGGTGCTTCTTCGTGTAACTGGCCGCGATCGCGTACAGCACGGTGGCCGCCAGGCACGCCACCACCGCCCAGCCGGTGCCCCCGGACTGGAAGCTGGCCTTGTTCCATGACAGCAGGGCCACGCCGGTGAAACCCAGCGCCAGGCCCAGCGCGCGCCAGCACCCCGGACGCTCGCCAAGCCACAGCCACGCCACCACCGCGCCGAAGAGCGGCACGGTGGCGTTGAGGATCGCCGCCAGGCCGGTGCTGATCGACAGCACCGCGTAGGCGAACAGGCCGAACGGGATGCCGGCATTGATCAGGCCGACGAACAGGATGCGGCCACCGTGGCGGCGCAGCGTACGCCAGTGTCCGCCCAGCAGCAGCACCGGCAGCAGCGCCACGCTGGCCACCGCCACGCGCAGCCAGGCGGTGGCCACCGGCCCGAACTCCAGCGCGGCCTGGCGCGTGAACAGGAACGAGGCGCCCCACAGGGCGGCGAGCAGGACGAATTCGGCGGCGAGCTTGGGCGACATCGGCAAGGCGGCAGGCGGCCCCGCAGGGTGCCGCATGAAGCGAGGCGGCGATCTTAAGCCCTTCTACAATGGCACCCTGTCCCCGATGCAGCCATCGCCCGTTCGCATGACCGACGCCTTTCGTCCTCCTGCTCACGTCTTCAAGGCCTACGACATCCGCGGCGTCGTGCCCGACGATCTCGACGCGGACTTCGCGCGCGCGCTCGGGCGGGTGTTCGGGGCGCGTGCGGCGGCGCTGGGTGAGCGCACCGTGGCGGTCGGACGCGACGGGCGGCTGTCCAGTCCGATGCTGGCCGAGGCGCTGATCGAGGGCCTGCTCGAGGCCGGCGTCAATGTGCTCGACGTCGGCATGGTCACGACGCCGATGCTCTATTTCGCGGCCAGCACGCGCTGCGCCAGCGGCATCCAGGTGACCGGCAGCCACAACCCGAAGGACCACAACGGCTTCAAGATGGTGCTGGCGGGGCGCGCGATCCACGGCGACGAGATCCAGGCGCTGCGCGCGGCGATGGAAAGCGGCGCCCTGGCGGCGTCCGGGCGCGGGCGGGCGCACCGGCTGGACATCCAGCCCGAATACCTCGCGCGCATCGCCGGCGACGTGCGTCTGGCGCGGCCGCTCAAGCTCGTGATCGACTGCGGCAACGGTGTCACCGGCGCCAGCGCCCCCGACCTCTTCCGGGCGCTGGGCTGCGACGTCACGGTGCTGTACGGCGAGGTCGACGGCGAGTTCCCGAACCACCATCCGGATCCGTCCAAGCCCGAGAACCTGCGCGACCTGATCGCCGCCCTGCAGCGCACGGGCGCCGATCTGGGTTTTTCCTTCGACGGTGACGGCGACCGGCTGGGCGTCGTCACGCCCAGCGGGCAGAACATTTTTCCGGACCGGCAGCTGATGCTGTTCGCGCAGGACGTCCTGCAGCGCGTGCCGGGGGGGACCATCGTCTTCGACGTCAAGTGCAGCCAGCGGCTGGCGCCGGCGATCCGCGCCGCCGGCGGCGTGCCGCTGATGCACAGGACCGGCCACAGCCTGATCAAGGCCAAGATGCGCGAGGTCGGCGCGCCGCTGGGCGGCGAAATGAGCGGGCACATCTTCTTCCAGGAGCGCTGGTATGGCTTCGACGACGGCAGCTACGCCGGCGCGCGGCTGCTGGAAATCCTGAGCCGCCATCCCGACCCGGGCGCGGTGCTGGAGGCGCTGCCGACCAGCCACGCGACGCCGGAGCTCAACGTCGCCTGCGCCGAGGGCGAGCCGCACCGCATCGTCGCCCAGCTGCAACGCCTGGCGCGCTTCGATCCCCCGGCCGAGGTCAGCACGGTGGACGGCGTGCGGGTGGACTGGCCGGACGGCTTCGGCCTCATCCGCGCCTCCAACACCACGCCGGTGCTGGTGCTGCGCTTCGAGGGGCACACGCCCGAGGCGCTGGCGCGCATCGAGGCCGAAATGATGGCGCTGCTGCGCCGCGTCAAGCCGGACGCCGAGGTCGGCGCGGCGGCGCATTGACGCGGCGCCCGTGTGGAAAGCCGCCGTGGCCGACGCCGTTTCCGCCATCCTCCATCCGGATCCCGACCCGGAGGTCATCGTCTTCAACCTGAAGCGGCGCTACACCGGGGTGTCGGCCACCGTCAACGCGCTGGTGCCGATCCAGGCGCGCCAGTGGCGGCTGGCGTACTGCGGCACGCCGCTGCCGCACGGCATGCCGGGCCTGACGCTGCGGCAGGCCATCGCCCTGTCGCGCCGGCCGCCGGCGGGGCGGCCGTTCCGTATCTGGCACGTGCGCCGCGACCACGAGATGGCCGCGGGCCTGTGGGCGCGCGACGTGCTGCGGCTGCCGGTGCGGCTGGTGTTCACTTCGGCGGCACAGCACCGGCACGGTTGGTTTCCGCGCTGGCTGATCAGCCGCATGGACGCCGTGATCGCCACCACGCCGAAGGCCGCCAGCTTCGTGCCCAACACCACGGCGGTGGTGCCGCACGGCATCGACCTGGCGCGCTTCTCTCCGCCGCCGGACAAACTGGCGGCCTGGGCCGACAGCGGCCTGCCGGGGCGCGTCGGCGTCGGCGTGTTCGGGCGCGTGAGGCCCGACAAAGGCACCGACGTGTTCGTCGATGCGATGATCGCCGCGCTGCCGCACCTGCCGGACGTGACGGCGGTGATCGCGGGCCGCGCGATGCCGCAGCATGAGGCCTACCAGCGCGCGCTGCAGGCGCGCATCGACGCGGCGGGCCTCGCGGATCGCATCCGCTTCCTCGGCGAGGTGCCGGCGGCCGAGGTGCACCGCTGGTACCAGCGCTGCCTCGTCTGCGTGGCCTGCCCGCGCTACGAGCCCTTTGGCCTGACGCCGTTCGAGGCGGCGGCGTGCGGCTGCGCCGTGGTGTGCTCGCGCACCGGGGCGTTCGAGGAGCTGGTGCAGCCCGGCGTCAACGGCGCACTGGTGGACACCGGCGACGCCGCAGGGCTGGCCGCGGCGCTGCGGCAGGTGCTGGCCGATCCGCAGGCTGCCGCCCGCATGGGGCAGGCCGCGCGCGCGCGGGTGGCCGAGCGCTTCTCGCTCGAGCGCGAGGCGGCCGGCATCGGGGCGGTGTATGCGCGGCTGTTCGAGCAGGGTTGAACCGTCGCCCGGCGAGCGCGCGGCGCTGCGCCTCTACGGCGCGGCGATGACGCTGCTGCGGCCCTTGCTGCGCGCCAAGCTGCGCCGCCGCAGCCGCGCCGAGCCGGGCTACCTCCATGCGGTGGAGGAGCGCTTCGGCCACTACGGCGGCGCGCCTTCGAGCGGCTGGCTGTGGGTGCATGCGGTGTCGCTGGGAGAAACGCGCGCCGCCGCGCTGTGGGTGCGGGCGCTGCAGCAGCGCCGCCCAGACCTGCGCATCCTGTGGACGCACGGCACGGCCACCGGCTGGGCCGAAGGGCAGCGCCATCTGCGCCCGCAGGACGCGCAGGCATGGCTGCCGTGGGACGACCCAGCTTCGGTGCGGCGCTTCCTCGCCCACTGGCGGCCGCGGTTGGGCGTGTTGATGGAAACCGAGGTCTGGCCGGCGCTGGTGCAAGGCTGCCGCGCTGCCGGGGTGCCGCTGTGGCTGGTCAACGCGCGGCTCAACGCCGTCTCGCTGCGGCGCGCACAGCGGCTGCGTTGGCTGGCCGGCCCGGCCTACCGCGGGCTTTCCGGTGTGCTGGCGCAGACCGAGGACGATGCGGCGCGGCTGCGAGCGCTCGGTGCGCCGGTGCGCGCCGTCACCGGCAACGTCAAGTTCGACCTGCCATGGCAGCCTGACCCATGGATGGCGGCGCGGCGCTGGCGCGAAGCCTGGCGCGCGTGCACGGGCCGCCCCGTGCTGGCGCTGGCCAGCAGCCGCGAGGGGGAGGAGGATGCGTGGCTGGCGGCGTGGCGGCGCGTCGCCCCGGCGTGGCCGGATCCCAAGCCACTGTGGCTGATCGTGCCGCGCCATCCGCAGCGCTTCGACGAGGTGCACGCGCGGCTGGCGCAGGCTGGCCTGCGGGTGCTGCGGCGCAGCCACTTGGGCCCGTGGGAGGGGGAGGCGCGCTGGCCTGCCGAGGCGGCGCAGGCCGACGTCCTGCTCGGCGACAGTGTCGGTGAGATGGCGGGCTACTACGCGCTGGCGGATCTGGCGCTGATCGGCGGCAGCTTCGCGCCGCTGGGCGGGCAGAACCTGATCGAGGCGGCGGCGTGCGCCTGTCCCGTTGTGCTCGGTCCGCACACGTTCAATTTCGCCGAGGCGGCGCAGGCGGCGCTGGAGGAGGGCGCGGCGCGGCGCGCCGAGGACTTCGACGCGGCGCTGCACGTGGCGCGGGGGTGGCTGGCCGACCCCGCCGCTCTGCAGGCGGCGCGCGAGGCCGCGCACGCCATCCTGCGCCGCCACGGCGGGGCATCAGCCCGCACGGTGGCGGCGTTGCTCGACGCCTGGGATGCGATAGCAGCGCCGGCCGGGGTCAGCGCGCCTGCAGCAGCGCCTCGATCGGCTTGACGTCGTCGGCGCCGAGCACGCCGGCGGCCTGCTTCAGACGCAGGCCGCCGACCAGCACGTCGTAGCGTGCCTTGGCCAGCTGGGCCTTGGTCTGGTAGAGCTGGCTCTGGGCGTTGAGCACGTCGATGTTGATGCGCACGCCGACCTGGTAGCCGAGCTGGTTGGCCTCCAGCGCCAGCTGGCTGGAGGCTTCGGCCGCCTCCAGCGCCTTGACCTGGCCGAGCCCCGACTGCACGCCGAAGAACGCCGCGCGCGTGGCCTGCGCGACGTTGCGCGCGGCGGCCTCGGCGTCGTTGCGCGCCTTGTCCTCCAACGCCACCGCTTCCTTGATGCGGTTGTCCAGCGCGCCGCCGGTGTAGAGCGGCAGGTTGAACTGCACGCCGACGCTGGCGACGTGGTTGCGCACGTAGGGAAACGGCGGCTGCTGCGCCGGGTTGCGGTTCCACTGATACTGTGCCACCGCATCCAGCGTCGGGCCCTTGGCGGCCTGCGCCTTGCGTACCTCAAGCCGCGCCACTTCCAGCTGCGCCTGGGCGGCGCGCACCGCCGGATGCTCGGCGCTGGCGCGCTGCACCCACGCCTGCACGTCGTCCGGCGTCGGTGCCGGCAGCGCCGCGCCGGCCTTCAGCGGCCACGGATCCGTGCCGCTGCGGCCGACCAGCTGATCCAGCGCCAGCCGCTTGACGCGCAGGTCGTTCTCGGCGGCCACCTCCTGCGCCCGCACGAGGTCGTAGCGCGCCTGGGCCTCGCGCGTGTCGGTGATGGTGGCGGTGCCGACCTCGAAGTTGCGCTGGGCGGCGGCCAGCTGCTGCTCCACGGCGGCCTTCTGCGCACGCACGAACGTCAGCGTGTCCTGTGCGCCCAGCACGTCGAAGTAGGCCTGCGCGACGCGCACGACCAGTTCCTGTTCCGCGAGCTGCAGCTGCGCCTGCGCGGCCTGCAGCGCGCGCTCGGCCTGCTCGACCTCGAGCTGGTTGCCGGGGCGGTAGAGCGGGTGGCTGGCGCCCAGCTTGATGCTTTGGCTGGTGAAGGTGTCGTCCAGCCCGGGCACGGAGCTGTCACGCCGGTTGGCGAAGGCGTCGGCCGACAGGCCGACAGTGGGCAGCACGCGGCTGCGGGCCTGTTCGGCCTTGGCGCGGTTGGCCTCGAACTGCGCCTGTGCCGCGAGGTAGGCAGCGTCGTAGCCGCGCGCGGCCTCCAGCAGCGTCTGCAGGCTCTGGGCGTGGGCGGCGCCGGCCAGTCCGAGGGTCAGCAGGGCAGCCGCTGCGGCGCGCCGCAGCGGCGTCATCGGCAGGAGCGTGCGGGCAGTCTTCGGCATGGCGATCGATCCCTGGTTCGTTGATACGTCCGGGAGTATACGGCGATGCGGCCGACCCTGCACGCGCCGGGCCGTGAGCCGCCCTCAATACTGGGGCACGCCGGGGTCGCGCTCCATCGCCCAGGCATGGATGCCGCCGGCGATGTTGACGACGTCCTCGTAGCCTTGCCGGTGCAGGAAGTAGGCCACCTGGGCGCTGCGGCCACCGTGATGGCACAGGCAGGCGATCGGCCGGTCGCGCGGCAGTTCGTGCAGCCGCGCCGGAATCGAGGCCATCGGCATGTGCTTCAGCTCGAAGCCTTCGGCACGGACACTGGCGGCGGCCACCTCCCACGGCTCGCGCACGTCGAGCACGATGGGCGTGACGCCCGGAGCATGCCGGGCGCAGTCCTGCAGCCACTGATCGAGCTGGGCGGGGCGGATGTGGGGCACCATCGACGTGGCCTTTCAGAAGCGGAAGCGCGCCGGCTCGGGGAAGTTGCGCAGGCGCGGCACGACGATGTCCCACGGCTGCTCGCTGTGGTAGCTGGCCTCGCCGGCGCGAGTGACCACGGTGGCGCGCATGACGACCTCGTCGCCGACGAAGGCCAGCAGGCGCCCGCCGACGCGCAGCAGCTCGAGCAGGTCCGCGGGCACCTCGGCCACGCCGCCCGACAGCACGATGGCGTCGTACGGCGCCTCGTCGACGCAGGCGGCGAAGCGCGCCGCGGCGGCGTCGGCGGTCTTGACCTTGACGTTGGTGGCGCCGGCACGTGCGAGGTTGGCGCGCGCCATGTCCGCCAGGCGCGGGTTGATCTCCAGCGTCAGCACCTGGCGGGCCAGCCGGCCCATCAGCGCAGCCATGTAGCCGGAGCCGGCGCCGATCTCCAGCACGTTGTCGGTAGGCTGCAGGTCGAGTTCCTGCAGCGCGCGCGCCTCGACCTTGGGCGGCAGCATGCATTCACCCTCCACCGCCGGGCGCGACAGCGGGATCTCCAGATCCGACAGCGCCAGCGCGCGGTAGGCCTCGGGGACGAAATCCTCGCGCTTGACCTGCGCCAGCAGCGCCAGCACGCGGGCGTCGAGCACCTCCCACGGGCGGATCTGCTGCTCGATCATGTTGAAGCGGGCTTGCTCGAAGTCGAACGCGGTCGCGCTCATGTGGGTACTCCTGCCAGTATTCGAAGTGTCTCCGAGGTTCATTCTACCGAACGCGTGTTGCCGCCTCGTTGCCGGGACCGAGCAGCGCGCGCAGGCGGTACAGCTCCTCCAGCGCCTGCCGCGGGCTGAGGGCGTCGGGGTCCAGCTCGGCCAGCCGCTGCAGCACCGGGTGCTCCTCGGCGGCGGCCGGCCCATCCGGTGCCGGCTCCGGTTCGGTGGGGGCGGCAAACAGGTCCAGCTGCGGCTGCGCCGCCGCGCCGGCCTGCTCCAGCTGCGCCAGCAGCTGGCGCGCGTGCTGAACCACGGACGCCGGGATGCCGGCCAGCCGCGCGACCTGCACGCCGTAGCTGCGGCTGGCGGGCCCCGGCTCCAGCCGGTGCAGGAAGACGATGTCGCGTCCCTTGCCCTCCACGGCGCTGACGTGCAGGTTGACCGCAGCGGGGCAGCGCGCCGGCAGCTGCGTCAGCTCGAAGTAGTGCGTGGCAAACAGCGTGAAGGCGCGCACGCGGTCGTGCAGGTGGGTGGCGATGGCGCTGGCCAGGGCCAGTCCGTCGTAGGTGGAGGTGCCGCGGCCGATCTCGTCCATCAGCACCAGGCTGTGCTCGGTGGCGCCGTGCAGGATCTGCGCCGCCTCGGTCATCTCCAGCATGAAGGTGGACTGCGCGTTGGCCAGGTCGTCGGCGGCGCCGATGCGGGTGTGGATGGCGTCGATCGACCCCAGGCGGCAGGCGTCCGCGGGCACGTAGCTGCCGATGCTGGCCAGCAGCACGATCAGCGCCACCTGGCGCATGTAGGTGGACTTGCCGCCCATGTTGGGGCCGGTGATGATCTGCAGGCGCGTGCGCGCATCCAGCACCGTGTCGTTGGGGATGAAGGGGCCGGCGCCGGTCTCCTGCAGCCGCGCTTCCACCACCGGGTGGCGTCCGGCGCGGATCTCGATGCCGGGCTGGGTGCTGAAGGTGGGGGCGCACCAGTTCAGCGTCAGCGAGCGCTCCGCCAGCGCCGCCAGCACGTCCAGCGTCGCCAGCGCGCGCGCCAGGTTACCCACCGCCGGCACGAACGGCTGCAGGTCGTCGAGCAGCCGCTCGTAGAGCCACTTCTCGCGCGCCAGCGCGCGTTCCTGCGCGCTCAGCGCCTTGTCCTCGAACGCCTTGAGCTCGGGCGTGATGAAGCGCTCGGCGTTCTTCAGGGTTTGGCGGCGGCGGTAGTCGGCCGGTACCTTGTCGAGCTGGCCCTGCGTGACCTCGATGTAGAAGCCGTGCACGCGGTTGTACTGCACGCGCAGGTTGGCAATGCCGGTACGCGCGCGCTCGCGCGCCTCCAGATCCAGCAGGAACTGGTCGGCGCCGCCCTGGATCGCGCGCAGTTCGTCCAGCTCGGCGTCGAAGCCCGGCGCGATGACGCCGCCGTCGCGGATCTGTGCCGCCGGCTGCGGCAGCAGCGCGCGTGCCAGCAGCGCGGGCAGCTCGGCCGGCACCTGCAGCGCGGGCCGCAGTTCCTCCAGCAGCGGCGCCTGCGCCAGCGGCCAGTCCTGCATGTCGGCGGCCAGCTGCGCGGCCCGCTGCAGCGTCGGCACGAGGGCGGCCAGCTCGCGCGGGCGCACCTGCTTCAGCGCCACGCGCGCGGCCAGCCGCTCCACGTCGGCCAGCCCGCGCAGCGCGCCGCGCAGCGTCTCGGGGCCGAGCGTGCGCAGCACGCCGATGGCCTGCAGGCGCGCCTGCGCCGGGGCGCGGTCGCGCGCGGGCTCCAGCAGCCAGCGGCGCAGCAGCCGGCTGCCCATCGCGGTGGCGCAGGTGTCCAGCAGCGACAGCAGGGTGGGGGCGGGCTCGCCGCGCAGCGTCTGCGTCAGCTCCAGGTTGCGCCGGGTGGCCGGTGGCAGGTCGATCCACTGCTGCGGCCGCACCACGCGCAGGGTGCGCACGTGGGCAAGCCGCCGGCCCAGCGCGTGCTCGCCGTAGTCCAGCAGGGCCGCGGCGGCCGCGTGCGCGGCGGCCAGCTCCTGCGCCCCCCAGCCTGCGAGGCTGGCGACCTGCAGCTGCTCGCACAGGCGGCGCTGGCCCAGCGCGGCATCGAAGTGCCAGGCGGGGCGCAACGTCAAGGCCGTGCGGGCGCCGCCGCTGCCGAGGCCATCCAGCCAGCCGCGCAGCTGCGCTTCCAGCGGCGCGGGCAGCTCGGCGCTGACCAGCACCTCCTGCGGCGCGAGCCGTGCCAGCCAGCCGCGCAGCTCCTCCCACGCGCACTCGGCCAGCTGCAGCGTGCCTTCGGTGACCGCCAGCCACGCCAAGCCGCAGTGCCCGCGCACGCCGCGGTGCAGCGCCAGCAGCACGGCGTCGGCCTTGTCGGCCAGCAGCTCGGCCTCGGTCAGCGTGCCCGGCGTGACGATGCGCACCACCTGGCGCTCCACCGGTCCCTTGGCGCTGGCCACGTCGCCGACCTGCTCGCAGATCGCCACCGACTCGCCCAGCCGTACCAGGCGCGCCAGGTAGCTTTCCACCGAATGCACCGGCACGCCGGCCATCGGGATCGGTGCGCCGGCCGACTGGCCGCGCGTGGTCAGCGTGATGTCCAGCAGCCGCGCCGCCTTGTGCGCGTCGTCGTAGAACAGCTCGTAGAAATCCCCCATGCGGTAGAACACCAGCGTGTGGGGGTGCTGCGCCTTGATGCGCAGGTACTGCTGCATCATCGGCGTGTGCGCCTCCAGCGGCGCCTGCGGCGCCCCACCCGGGGCGACCGGTGCGGGGGAGGTGGTCATCGCCGCCTCACCAGGGCGCGTCGCCGTCGCCGGGCGCCGGCGGTGCCACGGCCGGGGCGTTGCCAGCCGGTGTGGCCGCCGGGGCCGCCGCGCCGAAGCGGCTGTACTTGCCCAGCACGGCCACCATCTGCCCGTAGATGCGCGGGTTGGCCGCCAGGCACTCGCGCGCCTCGAGGAAGTCGGCCTCGCCGCTGAAGTTGCCGACCAGACCGCCGGCCTCGGTGACCAGCAGCGCGCCGGCGGCCACGTCCCACGGCGACAGGCCCATCTCGAAGAAGCCATCGGCAAAGCCCGCGGCGACGTAGGCCAGATCGAGCGCCGCCGAACCCGGTCGGCGCACGCCGGCCACGCGCGGCAGCATGTCGGCGAACAGCTTCAGGTAAGTGTCGTAGGCATCGCCGGGGCGGAACGGAAAGCCGGTGCTGAGCAGGCAGTCGCTCAGCCGCGTGCGCCTGGCCACGCGGATGCGGCGCTCGTTGAGGTAGGCGCCGCGCCCGCGGCTGGCGGTGAACAGGTCGTTGCGCGTCGGGTCGTAGATGACGGCCTGCTCGAGCCGCCCGTCCACCATCAGCGCGATGCTGACGCAATAGACGGGAAAGCCGTGGATGAAGTTGGTGGTGCCGTCCAGCGGGTCGATGATCCAGACATGTCCCTTGCCGCGGCCCTTGCCTTCGCGGCGGCCGGACTCCTCGGCCCAGATGCCGTGGTCGGGGTAGGCGGTGAGCAGCGTGTCGATGATGGCCGCCTCGGCGGCATGGTCCACCTCGGTGACGAAGTCGTTGGCCTGCTTGGTGCCGACGCGCAGCGCCTCCACGTCCAGCGAGGCGCGGTTGATGATCGCGCCGGCGGCGCGGGCGGCCTTGACGGCCACGTTGAGCATGGGGTGGAGGTGGGCGGTCATCGGGCGTGGACAAGGAACGGGGTCGACCCCGCGCGATGGCGGGCGCTGCCGGGCGGCAGCCGCCGCCCTCTTTTTGAAAGACAATCTGACATTCTATCGCCTTTGTGCGCCACGGCTGTGCGTGGGGCGCCCGGCCCTTGGCGCCGCGGCCGGGCCGGTACGCCGCCATCCGCTTCGTGTCCGATGCTGACCCGCTTCGTCCTCGTCGAGCCCAGCCACGCCGGCAACGTCGGCGCGGTGGCGCGCGCGCTCAAGGTCATGGGCTTTGGCGACCTCGTGCTGGTGCGCCCGCGCTGGCCGGACGTGCTGCGGCGGCCCGAGGCACTGGAGCGCGCCAGCGGGGCCGCCGACGTGCTCGCCGGCGCCCGCATCGTGGCGACGCTGGATGAGGCGCTGGTGGGCATCAGCCACGTCTGCGCCACGGCGATGACGCCGCGCGACTTCGGCCCGCCGGTGGCCGCGCCGCGCCAGTACCTGGCGGCGCTGGCGCCGCGCGCGCGGGCCGGCGGCGAGCAGGGGGTGGCGTTCGTCTTCGGGCCGGAGCGTTACGGGTTGGCCAACGCCGACGTGTACCGCAGCCACGTCTGCCTGCGCATCCCGGTGGCGCCGGACTACGGCTCGCTGAACCTGGCCGCAGCGGTGCAGGTGATCGCCTACGAGTGGCGGCTGGCGCTGGGTGGCTTCGACGACGGACCGCCGACGGTGACGGGCGGGCCGGTGCGCGAGCCCCCGGCCGATGCCCCGGCCGTCAGCGGCCTGCTGGAGCACTGGCGCGAGGCGCTGCTGGCGGTCGGCTACCTCGACCCGGCCAGCCCGAAGAAACTGATGGCGCGGCTGCGCCTGCTCGTGCAGCGCGCCGCCCCCACCGCCAGCGAAGTCCATATCCTGCGCGGGGTGGCGCGAGCCGTGATCGCGGCCGCGCGCCGGCGCAGCGGCTAAACTGCGACCCCATGCCGCGAGCCCTGCTGCGTCTGCTGCGCGACGACATCGACGCCATTCTCGAGCGCGACCCGGCGGCGCGCTCGCGCTGGGAGGTGCTGACCTGTTACCCCGGCCTGCACGCGATCTGGCTGCACCGGGTGGCGCACGCACTGTGGCGGCGCGGCTGGAAGTGGCTGGCGCGCTGGCTGTCGCACTGGAACCGCTGGCTGACCGGCATCGAGATCCATCCCGGCGCGCGCATCGGGCGGCGCGTCTTCATCGACCACGGCATGGGGGTGGTGATCGGCGAGACGGCCGAGGTCGGCGACGACTGCACGATCTACCACGGCGTCACGCTGGGGGGCACGTCGCTGTACAAGGGCACCAAGCGCCACCCGACGCTGGGGCCGGGCGTCATCGTCGGCGCCGGGGCCAAGATCCTGGGCGGCTTCGAGGTCGGCGCCGGCGCCAAGGTGGGCAGCAACGCGGTGGTGACCAAGCCGGTGCCGGCCGGGGCCACCGCGGTGGGCAACCCGGCGCGCATCATCGTGGCCGACGCCGATGCGCGGCGCGAGGAGGCGGCGGCGCGCATGGGTTTTTCGGCTTATGGCGTGACGCAGAACGACGACCCCCTGAGCCAGGCGCTGCGCGGCCTGATCGACAACGCCGCCAGCCACGAGCACCAGATCGCGCTGCTGTGGCAGGCCATCGAAAAGCTCGCCTGCGCCCAGCGCGGCCAGTGCCTGCCGCCCGATGCCGCGCGCACCGAGCACTTCGAGGCCGAGCGGCTCAACCAGCTGGTGGGGAAGTGACGTCGGGATCGTCGGCCCAGCGCACGCAGTCGCGCCCGGCGCGCTTGGCGGCGTAGAGCGCCGCGTCGGCGCGCCCCAGCAGGGCCTGCAGCGGTTCGTCGGGATCGCTGCTGGTGACGCCGCCGATGCTGACGGTCACCGTCAGGCCGGGCGCGCCGTCGGCGGCGGGCAGGGGCGTCTGCGCCACGGCATGCCGCAGCTTCCAGGCCACCTGCTGCGCGGCCTCGCGGCCGGTTTCCGGCAGGATGACCAGGAATTCCTCGCCGCCGAGGCGACCGAAGCGGTCGGTGGCGCGCAGCTGCCGTTGCACCGTCTCGGCGAAGTGGCGCAGCACCCGGTCGCCCTCGGCGTGGCCGTGGGCGTCGTTGACGGCCTTGAAGTGGTCCAGGTCGAGCGACAGCAGGCTCAGCGGCCGGCCGTGGCGGCGCACGCGCCGCCACTCCTCTTCCAGCATCTGCAGCAGGTGGCGGCGGTTGGCGATGCCGGTCAGCGGATCGGTGATGACCAGCCGCTGCAGTTCGCGGTTGGCCGCTGCCAGTGCGGCGCGGTGGGCGCGCGCCTGCCACAGCGCCGCGGCCAGCAGCATCAGCACGGCCAGCAGCGCCACGGCCAGCGCCGCACCCAGCCCGAACAGCAGGCGCCGCTGCGCGGCCACCTCCTGCAGCCACGTGGCCGGCTGCAGCACGTGCACCTCCAGCAAGCCGTCCAGCACCATGCCGCGCGCCTCCAGCACCGGGGTCGAGTGGGCCGGATCGTCGATCCACCACAGCCCCGGCCGCGGGCCGGGTTGCCACGGCCACAGGCGTGGCGGATGGTTGCCGTACAGCGGCCAGCGCTCCCCGGAGGGAGGCGGCGTCCAGACGGGCTCGTGCACCAGCCGGTGGAACAGCCGGCGCGGATCGCGGCTGAGGACGATGACGCCGTGCTCGTCGCTGACGAGCACCTGATCGGCGGTGGCCGGCAGCAGCCCCTCGTCCAGCGTGACCGACACCCCCACGTAGCCGACGAAGCGCCCCTCCACCATGACCGGCTCGGCGAAGACGATGCTGCGCCGTCCGGTGGTCTCGCCCACCAGGAACAGCCGCGCCGGACGCCCCTGGCGCGTCTGCAGGTGCAGCGGTCCGCCGCCGTAACGGTTGCCGACGAACGAGGGGATGCCGGGCGGCTCGCCGGCGGCCACCACCACGCCGTCACGGTCGGCCACCGCGATCAGGCCCAGCGCCAGTTCCTGCACCGCGATGTCCAGGCGCCGGTCCAGCGCCTGCTGGCGTGTCCGCAGCTCCGGCCGGTCGGTGCCTTCGCCACGCGCCAATGCCGCCAGGAGCAGGCGCACATCCTCGCCACGCGCAAAGCTCACCGCCACGCCGTGCGCCGGCGCCAGGTGCTGGTTGAGCACCGCCGCCGTGGCCTCGGCCAGCATGTGGGCGCGCATCCGCTCGGTTTCGTGCGCGCGCGCCTCGGCCTGCCGGGCCCACCAGCGGCTGGCGCGGTCGACGGCGGCCACCGCCAGCACCGCCAGCAGCAGCGTGACCAGCCCCGCCACCAGCCACACGCGCGCACGGCGGGCGGCCGGCGTGGCGGGCAGGGCGGTGGCGTCCATCGGCGGCCGGCTCAGGCCGTACGCGGCGGGCGCTGCGCCGACTTCGGCCGAAACGCCGCGCACACCGCCTCGTCCGTTTCGAGGTAGGGGCCGCCGATGAGGTCGAGGCAGTACGGCACGGCGGCGAAGATCCCGTGCACGAGCGGGCGGCCGTCGGCGTCCTTCAGACCCTCCAGCGTCTCGGCGATCGACTTCGGCTGCCCCGGCAGGTTCAGGATCAGGCTGCGGCCGCGGATCACGCCGACCTGGCGCGACAGGATCGCCGTGGGCACGAAGCGCAGGCTGATCTGGCGCATCTGCTCGCCGAAGCCCGGCAGCTCACGGTCGGCCACCGCCAGCGTCGCCTCCGGCGTGACGTCGCGCGGCGCCGGCCCGGTGCCGCCGGTGGTCAGGATCAGGCTGCAGCCGGCCCGATCCGCCAGCTCGATCAGCGTGGCGCTGATCACCTCGCGTTCGTCGGGGATCAGGCGCTCGACGAAGGTGATGGGGTTTTTCAGCGCGCGCGTCAGCCAGTCGCGCAGCGCCGGCAGGCCCTTGTCCTCGTAGACGCCCTGGCTGGCGCGGTCGCTGATGGAGACGATGCCGATGGTGACGGGGTCGAAGTCGGTCATGGAGGGACGGGATCTCGGTTGGGGCGGGTGCCGGGACGGTCAGGCGGTGGCGAGGCCGTCGGCGCGCGCCTGCAGTGCCGCGCGCACGTGCTGGAACAGCTCACGGTAGGCGCGCCCGTGCCGGGGCGGCTGGCCGGCCGCAGCGGCGGGCGCCTCGGCGGCGTCCTTGCGCGCCTGGCGGATGAGCGCGCGCAGACGCTGCCAGTCGGCCTGCGGCTCGATGTCGCGCCAGGCCTCCAGCGCGGCGTCGTCGGCCAGCAGCCGCTCGCGCCACGCCTCGGCCTCGTGCAGCCGCTGCACCTCGGCGGCGCTGCCCTGGCGCTGCTCGGCCAGCGCCGCCTCCACGGCGGCCACCTGCGCCTCGTCGAGCCGACGCATCAGCTTGCCGACGTACTGCAGCTGGCGGCGCCGACCCTCGAAGTCGTCGATGCGGCGCGCCTCGGCCAGCGCTTCCCGCAGCGTCTCGTCCAGCCCCAGGCGCTGCAGCGCCGCATCCTTGAATGCGAGCAGCTGCTCGCCCAGCGCCTGCAGGTGGGCGCTGCGCCGCTTCAGGTCGGTCTTGCTGAAGTCGGCGTCCCACTTGGCGGCGCGCTTGAGCTCGGCGTCCTCGGCGCTGCCGTAGGCGACGAACTGCCCGCGCACGAAATACCCCTTGGGCGGCTTGCGTGGCATGGCCGCTATGATAGCCGTCAGCATGAAAGCGTCCACCCGTTCCCGCAAGGACAAGGCGGCTGCGGCCGCGCAGGGCTTCCAGTTCACCCAGGCACAGTTCGAGGAGCTGGCCGACTTGGCGCTCAAGACCGCGCGTGCGCTCGGCGTGGCCGACGCGGCGGTGGAGGTCTCGGAGGGCAGCGGGCTGAGCGTGTCGGTGCGTCGCGGCGCGCTGGAAAACGTCGAGCGCAACCGCGACAAGGCGCTGGCCGTCACCGTCTATGTCGGCCAGCGCCGCGGCCATGCCTCCACCTCCGACTTCTCCGCCGAGGCCGTGCGCCAGACCGTGCGCGCGGCCTACGACATCGCGCGCTTCACCGCCGAGGATGCGGCCGCCGGCCTGCCGGAGGAGACTGACGTCGCCAACGACTACCCCGATCTCGACCTGTTCCACCCGTGGCCGATCAGCGCCGAGCAGGCCGCCGAGATCGCGCTGCGCTGCGAGCAGGCCGCCTTCGCCGTCAGTCCCCGCATCACCAACAGCGAAGGCGCGGCGGTGTCGGCGCAGCAGTCGCACTTCTGGGCCGAGCACATGCGCGGCGGCGAGCGGCGCCGCCAAGGCATCTTTCACGGCGGCTACGCCAGCTCGCGCCACAGCCTGTCGGTGGCGCCGATCGCCGGCAAGGGCGACGGCATGCAGCGCGACCATTGGTACAGCTCGCAGCGCGATCCGGCCGAGCTGGCCAGCCCCGAGGCGGTGGGGCGTTACGCCGCCGAGCGCGCGCTGGCGCGCCTGAGGCCGCGCAAGATCGCCACCACCGCATGCCCGGTGCTGTTCGAGGCGCCGCTGGCGGCCGGGCTGCTGGGCGCCTTCGTGCAGGCGGTCAGCGGCGGGGCGCTGTACCGGCGCACCAGCTTCCTGCTCGACAGCCTGGGGCGACAGGTGTTCGCGCCCCACGTCGACGTCTTCGAGGACCCGCACATCCTGGGGGCCAAGGGCAGCGCGCCGTTCGACGACGAGGGCGTGCGCACGATCGCGCGGCCGGTGGTCTCGGGCGGCTGCGTCAAGGGGTATTTCCTCAGCACCTACTCGGCGCGCAAGCTGGGGCTGCGCACCACCGGGCATGCGGGCGGCTCGCACAACCTGCTGATGACCAGCCGCCTGACGCAGCCGCAGGACGACCTGCCGGCGATGCTGCGCAAGCTCGGCCGCGGTCTGTTCGTCACCGAGCTGATGGGGCAGGGCGTCAACCTCGTCACCGGCGACTACTCGCGCGGCGCCGCGGGTTTCTGGGTCGAGGACGGCGTCATCGCCTACCCTGTGCAGGAGATCACGATCGCCGGCAACCTGGCCGAGATGTTCAAGGGCATCGTCGCGATCGGCGCCGACGCCTACACGCTGGGCGCCAAGACGGTCGGCTCGGTGCTGATCGAACGCATGAAGGTGGCCGGCAGCTGAGGCCTCGGCGCGGCTCAGTCCAGCGGCTGCGCGTGCACGCGCAGCGCATCGCCCAGCAGGCGCTGCGCCACCGCGCCCACGGCGGCGGGATCGCCGCTGGTCTGCAGCGTGAGCACGGTGGCCGGCGGGCCCTCCGGCGCCAGCAGATCCAGCGCCTGCAGCCGGCGCCGCAGCTCGCGCGCCACCGCGGGGGCCGGGTCCAGCACCTCCACGCCGGCGCCGGCGACGCGCTCGATCACCGGGCGCAGGAACGGATAGTGCGTGCAGCCGAGCACCAGCACGTCGGCGCCGGCCTGCACGAGCGGATGCACGTGCTGCGCCACCGCCGCCTCGGTGGCGGGGCCGTCGAGCTCGCCGCGCTCGACGCGTTCCACCCAGCCGGAGCAGGCGCGTGTCAGCACCCGCACGCCCGCCGCGTGCGCCGCGATCAGGCGCGCCAGACCGGGGCTGGCCACCGTGTTGCGCGTGGCCAGCACGCCGATGGTGCCGCGGCGCGTGCGCTGGGCGGCGGGCTTGACGGCCGGCTCGATGGCCACGATCGGCCAGCCCGGGTGCTGCGCGCGCAGCGCCTCGATCGACAGCCCGGTGACGGTGTTGCACGCCACCACGGCTGCCTTGCAGCCGGCCTCGCGCAGTCGCCGCAGGCCGTGCGCGGCGCGCGCCTGCACGTACTCCACCGGCTTGTCGCCGTAGGGCGCGTGGGTCGAGTCGGCCACGTAGTGGAGCGCCTCGGCGGGCAGCAGGGCATGCACTGCGCGCAGCACCGTCAGCCCGCCGACCCCGGAGTCGAACACGCCGACGGGGGCGGCGGCGGGCGGGCGCTGCACCGAGGTCATGGGCGCGGCGGCCGGGGATCAGCCGCCGGCCAGCGCGGCCTTGACGGCGGCGGAGACTTGCGCCATGTCGGCCTTGCCGGCGAGCTCGGCCTTGGCTGCGGCCATGACCTTGCCCATGTCGGCCGGCGTGGGCGCGCGGCCCAGCTCGGCGGCCAAGCGCTGCACCAGCGCCTGCACCGCCGCGGCGATGGCGGCCGCCTCCAGGCGCTGCGGCAGGTAGGCTTGCAGCACCTCGGCCTCGGCGCGCTCCTTGGCCGCCAAGTCCTCGCGGCCGGCCTGCTCGTAGGCGGCGATCGAGTCGCGCCGCTGCTTGAGCAGCCGGTCGACCACGGCGATGACGCCGGCGTCGTCCAGCGTCACGCGCTCATCGACTTCCTTCTGCTTGATCGCGGCCAGCAGCAGGCGGATGGCGCCCAGGCGCGCGCCGTCCTTGGCGCGCATGGCGGCCTTCATGTCGTCCTGGATGCGGTCTTTCAAGGTGCTCATGACAGGGACGAGGGCAGGAGCGGAACGAAAACAGCCCGCCAAAGCGTCCTCTGGCGGGCTGCGCGGAAGGGCGGGTGCGGCGGTCGCGGGGCCCGGGATGCGACGGCGGCACCGACCCGAGCGGCGGCGTCAGTACAGCCGCTGCGGCAGCTGCATCGAGCGCACGCGCTTGAGGTGACGCTTGATCGCGGCGGCGCGCTTGCGCTTGCGCTCGGCCGTGGGCTTCTCGTAGAACTCGCGGGCGCGCAGCTCGTTGAGAAGACCGAGCTTCTCGATCGTGCGCTTGAAGCGACGCAGGGCGACGTCGAACGGTTCGTTTTCTTTGACGCGGATGGTGGTCATTGGCCAATGGTTTCCGAAAAGGGGTCAGGCGCGGGTGTCCATGCCTGACGGACTTTGCCAGCAAAGACTGCCATTATACCGTTTCGGCCGCTTCCCGAGTGTGTCATCATGTCGGGCGCGCCGCGCCCGCGGGCGCGGCGCACACGCCAGGAGGAGACGACCATGTTCGAATCGGCCGAGATCGGCCACCGGGTCGACCGCGCCACCTACAAGGCGCAGGTGCCGGCGCTGCGCGCCGCGCTGCTGCAGGCGCAGTACGAGCTGCTGGATCGCGCCGACCGCGCGGTGTGCATCCTCATCAACGGCGTCGAGAGCGCCGGCCGCAGCGAGACGGTCAACACGCTCAACGCCTGGATGGACCCGCGCCACATCCGCACCGAGGCGTTCGACCCGATGACCGAGGAGGAGCGGCGTCGGCCGGAGATGTGGCGTTTCTGGCAGGTGCTGCCGCCCAAGGGGCGCATCGCCATCCTGTTCGGCTCGTGGTACACCGACCCGATCCACTGCCGCCTGATGGGCCGCGACGACCGCGACCGCTTCGCGCTGCGGCTGGAGCGCATCCGCCGCTTCGAGCGCATGCTGGTGGCCGAAGGGGTGGTGCTGGTCAAGTTCTGGTTCCATCTCTCGAAGAAGGCGATGCGCGCGCGCCTGAAGGCGCTGGCCGCCGACCCGCGCACCGCCTGGCGCGTCGGCGCACGCGAGAAGGCGCACCTGAAGGGCTACGACGACTTCGTCGCCGTGGCCGACGAGGCGCTGCGCAGCACCAGCCTGGGCGAGGCGCCGTGGATCGTCATCGACGGCAGCGACGACGCCTACCGGGAACTGACCGCCGGCCAGCACCTGCTGGCGGTGCTGCGCCACCATGCCAGCGCCCCGGTGGCCGCGGTGCCGGTGCCGCCGGCGGTGCTGGAGCCGCCGGCGCGGCCCTCGACGCTGCTGCAGGCGTTCGACTACACGCGCCGGCTGGACGGCGAGCGCTACGAGCGGCAGCTGGCGCGCTGGCAGGGCGAACTCAACGAGCTCAGCCGCCACCCGAGGATGCGCCAGCGCGCGCTGGTGGTGGTGTTCGAGGGCATGGACGCCGCCGGCAAGGGCAGCACGATCCGGCGCCTGACGGCGGCGTGGGACGCGCGCTTCTACCGCGTGGTGCCGGTGGCGGCGCCGAACGAGAACGAGCGCGCGCAGCCGTACCTCTGGCGCTTCTGGCGCTACATCCCGGCGCCGGGACGGGCGGTCATCTTCGACCGCTCGTGGTACGGACGCGTGCTGGTGGAGCGGGTGGAGGGCTTCTGCAGCGAGGCCGACTGGATGCGCGCCTACGGCGAGATCAACGCCTATGAGGAGGAGCTGGCCGAGGCCGGCGTCATCATCGTCAAGTTCTGGCTCGCCATCACGCCCGAGGAGCAGCTGCGCCGCTTCCGCGAGCGCGAGACCACGCCCTACAAGCAGCACAAGATCACGCCGGAGGACTGGCGCAACCGCGAGAAGTGGCCGCTGTACGAGCGTGCGGTGGAGCAGATGGTGGACCGCACCTCGACACGGGTGGCGCCGTGGCACATCGTGGCCAGCGACGACAAGCGTTGGGCGCGCGTGGAGGTGCTGCGCACGCTGGCCAAGCGGCTGCGCGCCGAGCTGGGCGACGATTGAGGCCGCGCCGCGGCGGCGGACTCACGCGGGCGCGGCACCCGCATCCATCGGTGGCAGGCCGTGGCGGGCGCGGGCGCGCGCGCAGGCGTCGCCGCCTTCGGCGAACTCGCGGCACGGCGAGGGTCGCCACTCGTAGATGGCGCAGGCGACCTGCCGGCCGACCGTGCCGGTCAGTGCCGCGCAGCGCGGCGGCCAATGGTCGGTGCCGCGCAGGCGCACGGTGGCGCCGGCCACCTCCACCGTCAGGCCGTCGGGCACCTGACCGCCGCAGCCCTGGGTTTCATAGACCGAGAAGTCGACGCGGAACCAGGCGCAGCACGCGCCGCAGCGTTGGCACTCGCTCATCCTTCCCCGAAAACCGCATGGATCACAGCCTGCCCAGCAGCAGGTATTCCATCAACGCCTTCTGCACGTGCATGCGGTTTTCCGCCTCGTCCCAGACGACCGACTGCGGGCCGTCGATGACCTCGGCGTCGACTTCCTCGCCGCGGTGCGCCGGCAGGCAGTGCATGAACAGCGCCTCGGGCTTGGCCTGCGCCATCATCGCCGGCGTCACGCGCCAGGCGGCAAACGCCTTCTGGCGCGCTTCGTTCTCGGCCTCGAAGCCCATGCTGGTCCACACGTCCGTGGTGACGAGGTCGGCGCCGCGGCAGGCTTGCATCGGGTCGTCGAACACCTGCCAGAAGTCGCCGCGCGGCACGCCGGCCACGGCGGGGTCGACCTCGTAGCCGCGCGGGGTGCTGAGGTGCACGCGAAAGCCCAGGATCTGCGCCGCCTGCAGCCAGGTGTTGGCCATGTTGTTGCCGTCACCGACCCAGGCCACCGTGATGCCGCGCAGCGCGCCCGGATCCAGGGTGCCGTCGGCGCGGCGGCCGCGGAATTCGAGCCAGGTGAACAGATCCGCCAGGATCTGGCACGGGTGGAATTCGTTGGTCAGGCCGTTGATGACCGGCACGCGCGAGTGCGCGGCGAAGCGCTCGATCTTGCTCTGCTCGAAGGTGCGGATCATCACCAGATCGACCATGCGGCTGATGACGCGCGCGGTGTCCTCGATCGGCTCGCTGCGGCCGAGTTGGCTGTCGCCGGTGGTCAGGTGCACCACCGAGCCGCCCATCTGGTACATGCCGGCCTCGAAGCTGACGCGCGTGCGCGTGCTGGCCTTCTCGAAGATCATCGCCAGCGTGCGGTCCACCAGCGGCTGGTAGCGCTCGTAGGTCTTGAACTTGTGCTTGATGAGGGCCGCGCGCTCGAACAGATAGGCGTATTCGTCGGCGGTGAAATCCTTGAACTGCAGGTAGTGGCGAAGGGGTGCGGGGGTCATGCGGACGTCTCCTGCAGGAACGCGCGGATCTGCGGCACCAGCTTGGCGATGATCTCGTCGGCCTCGGCGCGCGAGAGGATCAGCGGCGGCACCAGGCGCACCACGCGCTCCGCGGTCACCGAGATCAGCAGGCCGGCCTTGGCGCAGCGCAGCACCAGCTCGCCGCACGGGCGGTCGAGCTCGATGCCGATCATCAGGCCCTTGCCGCGCACCTCGCGCACGCCGGTCACGCTTCTGAGCTCGGCCCACAGCTGCATCAGCAGATGCTGGCCCTGCGTGGCGGCGTTGGCCAGCAGGCCCTCGTCCTCCATGATGCGGATGGTCTCCAGCCCCGCGCGCGTGGCCAGCGGGTTGCCGCCGAAGGTGGTGCCGTGGTGGCCGGGCTGGAACAGCTCGGCGGCCTTCGGGCCGGCCACCACCGCGCCGATCGGCACACCCGAGCCCAGCCCCTTGGCCAGCGGCATCACGTCGGGCCGGATGCCGGCCCACTGGTGCGCGAACCACTTGCCGGTGCGGCCCATGCCGCACTGCACCTCGTCGATCATCAGCAGCCAGTCGCGCTCGTCGCACAGCGCGCGCACGCCGGCGATGTAGTCGGGATCCAGCGGGTGCACGCCGCCTTCACCCTGGATGGCCTCGAAGAACACCGCCACGACGTTGGGGTTGCCGTCGGTGGCGCGCCTGAGCGCCTCCAGGTCGTTGATCGGCACGCGGATGAAGCCCTCCACCAGCGGCTCGAAGCCCGCCTGCACCTTGGGATTGCCGGTGGCCGACAGCGTCGCGATCGAGCGGCCGTGGAAGGCGCGCTCGTACACCACGATCTCGGGCCGCGCGATGCCCTTGGCGTGGCCGAACTTGCGCGCGAGCTTCAGCGCCGCCTCGTTGGCCTCCAGTCCGCTGGAGCAGAAGAACACCTTGCTCAGGCCCGAGCGTTCGCACAGTGCGGCGGCCAGTGGCTCGGTCCAGGGATGGTGGTGGTAGTTGCTGACGTGGATCAGCTGCGCCACCTGATCCTGCAGCGCGCGCACCAGCCGCGGGTGCGCGTGCCCCAGCGTGTTGACCGCGATGCCGGCCAGGGCGTCGAGGTACTCGCGCCCCTGCGCATCCCAGACGCGGCAGCCGCGGCCGTGCGTCAACAGGATCGGCACGCGGGCGTAGGTGGCCATCACGTGCGGCTCGGGGATCGGGGCGAAGTCGTCCATGGGCATCGGGCCGTTGCGGCGCAAGGTCGGCGAAAGACAAGGCCCCGATTCTATCGACGCCGGCGGCGTCGCCCGCCGCCGGTCCGGCCCCGTCGGGCGCGGGGAACGTTCCGGTCACGGAACTGAAGTCTTATATAAGATACAATAGTTGCGAGATGGACACACCCCAAGCGCAGCAAGTCTTCATCCAGGGGGTGACCCGCAGCGGGCGCACCTTTCGGCCCAGCGACTGGGCCGAGCGTCTGGCCGGGGTGCTCAGTCCATTCCATCCGCAGGCCCGTCAGCACGGGCCCGGGGCGCACCTGCGCTATTCGCCGTGGGTGGTGCCCACCGTGGTCGGTGGCATCAAGTGCGTGGTCGTCGACCGCGCGCTGCGCGACTATGACGAGCGCGCGTGGGATTTCGTGATGGGCTTCGCGCGCGACAACGACCTCGTCGTCACCGAGGCCTGCCTGTTGCCCGACGCGCCCAAGCCCGGCTGAGACGGGCGTCGCCGCGTCCGCTCGCCTCTTCGCGCAAGCCTGTCCGAAAAGCACGACGCCTCCGCGGGCGGAGGCGTCGTGGCGGGGTGGCCCTGCGCGACCGGGCCTTTGCTGGCAGCGCACCCCTTCCAAGGCGGTGCGGCGCCACGGCGCCGCACCGGGCGGGTTCGCGCGGAGTTCAGGCGGCCGCGGCGGGCGCCGCGCCCAGGGCCTTGACCTTGGCCGACAGGCGGCTCTTGTCGCGCGCGGCCTTGTTCTTGTGGAAGATGCCCTTGTCGGCGATCGAGTCGACGATCGACTGCATCTGGGCGAACAGCTCGGTGGCCTTGGCCTTGTCGCCGGCGGCGATGGCTTTCTCGACCTTCTTGATCGCGGTGCGGTACTTGGAGCGCAGCGAGCTGTTGTGGGCGTTGAGCTTGGCGTCCTGGCGGGCGCGCTTGCGGCCCGACTTCAGGCGCGGCGACTTGTTGGACTTGGTGGCCATGATGAGATCCTGTGAGGAACGTTTGGGAGGATGTTGCCAGCAAAACCCGCAATTATAAGGTTGCGCGGGGCCGCAGGGTGCGCCGAAAAGGCAGCCGCGCGCGCCGGTGCCGCGTTGATCGTCGTCAACGCCGCGCAAGGTGACTCGGGCATACTTGCAAAGCTGCCCGTCGTGGGCGTTGTCTTCCTTGAACCTTTTCGCGCGTACCGGTTCCGATCACCGTCATGACCCAGGAAAACCCCTCCGCCGCCGCGCTGGCGGCCCAGCCGATCCCCCCCGGCGCCCCGCTGCCGCACCGCAAGATCATCCGCAGCTGGATCACGCCGCTGTCGCAGCGCCGCACCGCCATCGCCGTGCTGCTGCTGTTGTTGGACTGGGCGATCTTTGCCGCGCTGATGGCCGGCACCGTCGCCTTCGAGGCCTGGTGGGCCAAGCTGCTGTGCGGGCTGGCGGCCGGCTTCATGATCGGCCGTCTGTTCATCATCGGCCATGACGCCTGCCACCAGAGCTACACGCCGCACCGCGGCCTCAACAAGCTGCTGGGCCGCCTCGCGATGCTGCCGTCGCTGACGCCCTACAGTCTGTGGGAGGTGGGGCACAACGTCGTGCATCACGGCTACACCAACCTCAAGGGCGTGGACTTCGTCTGGGCGCCACTGACCAAGGAAGAGTTCGACGCGCTGCCGCGCTGGCGCCAGTGGCTGGAGCGCGTCTACCGCAGCGGCTGGGGACCGGCGCTGTACTACCTGGTCGAGATGTGGTGGCTGCGCATGTTCTTCCCGCGCAAGGCCTACATGGGCGCGCGCCGGCCGGAGTTCATCTGGGACGGCGTGTTCGTGCTGGTGGTGGGGCTGGCCTGGATCGGGGCGATGGTGGCCGCGGCGCTGCTGACCGGGCAGTCGGTGGCGCTGCAGGTGATCATGGGCTTCGTCGTGCCGTTCCTGTTCTGGAACGCGATGATCGGCTTCGTCGTGTACGTGCACCACACGCACCCGGCGGTGCAGTGGCACGACGACAAGATCGCCTGGGCCAAGGCGGCACCGTTCGTCTCCACGACCGTGCATCTGGAGTTTCCGCTCAAGATCGGCGCGCTGATGCACCACATCATGGAGCACACCGCGCACCACGTCGACATGAGCGTGCCGCTGTACAAGCTCAGGCAGGCGCAGAAGAAGCTGGAGGAGATGCTGCCCGGGCGCATCATCGTGCAGCGTTTCAGCTGGCGCTGGTACTTCGACACCGCGCGCCGCTGCAAGCTGTACGACTTCACGCGCCGCTGCTGGACCGACTTCCAGGGTCGTCCGACCAGCGATCCGGCGCCGTCGTACGCCTGAGCTGCGGGTCGGGCGGGCAGCGCGCGGGCGGCCGCTGGCGGGCGGCCGCCCGTGTCGTTTCATGCGCGGCGGGTGCTGCGGTGCGACAATGCGGCCTATGAGTTCCGAATCGACCGCTACCCCTCCCACCTTCGCCAGTCTGGGGCTGGCCGAGCCGCTGACGCGCGCGGTGGCCGAGATGGGCTACACGTCCATGACGCCGATCCAGGCCCGGGCCATTCCGGTGGTGCTGCAGGGTCGCGACGTGATGGGGGCGGCGCAGACCGGCACCGGCAAGACGGCGGCGTTCTCCCTGCCGCTGCTGCAGCGGCTGTTGCGTCACGCCAACACCTCGACGTCACCCGCGCGCCATCCGGTGCGGGCGCTGGTGCTGCTGCCCACCCGCGAGCTCGCGGACCAGGTGGCGCAGCAGGTGCGGCTGTACGCCAAGTACACCCCGCTGCGCAGCGCCGTGGTGTTCGGCGGCATGGACATGAAGCCGCAGGTCGAGGAGCTGCGCAAGGGCGTGGAGATCCTGGTGGCCACGCCGGGGCGGCTGCTGGATCACATCGAGGCGCGCTCGGTGGTGCTCAACCAGGTCGAGTACGTCGTGCTGGACGAGGCCGACCGCATGCTCGACATCGGCTTCCTGCCGGATCTGCAGCGCATCCTGGCCTACCTGCCGCGGCAGCGCACGACGCTGCTGTTCTCGGCCACCTTCTCGCCGGAGATCAAGCGGCTGGCCGCCAGCTACCTGCAGGATCCGGTGGTCATCGAAGTGGCGCGCCCCAATACCACCGCCTCCACCGTCGAGCAGCGCTTCTTCCGTGTCGAGGAGGAGGACAAGCGCGCGGCGCTGAAGGCCCTGCTGCGCGCGCACGCGATCCAGCAGGCCTTCGTCTTCGTCAACAGCAAGCTGGGCTGCGCACGGCTGGCGCGGGCGCTGCAGCGCGACGGCTTGGCGGTGGCGGCGCTGCACGGCGACAAGAGCCAGGACGAGCGCCTCAAGGCGCTGGAGGCGTTCAAGCAGGGCCAGGTGCAGCTGCTCGTCTGCACCGACGTGGCCGCGCGCGGGCTGGACATCAAGGACGTGCCGGCGGTGTTCAACGTCGATGTGCCGTTCAACGCCGAGGACTACGTGCACCGCATCGGCCGCACCGGGCGCGCCGGCGCCACCGGCTTGGCCTTGACCTTCGTCACCGGACGCGACGCGCGCCAGCTGGCCGAGATCGAGAAGCTGATCGGCCGCAAGGCCGAGGTGGAGCCGCTGGAGCTGCCCGACGAGCGTCGCGGCCGCCCGGCGCGCGGCCATGACGGGGCGCGTGGCGCGCGCGGCGCGGTGGCCGCGGCGCCGCAGGAGGCCGCCCCTGGCCGTGCCCAGGCGGCCGCCCCGGCACGCCCGCCGGTGCCGCCGTCCGCCAGCCCGGACCCGCTCGGCGACCGGCCCTACGAGCCGTCGCTGCCGCCGGACGTCACCCCGGAGTGGGAACGCAACGCGCGCAGCGCGGCGCCGAAGGGGCTGTCCGCCTACATCCGCCCCAAGCGCAAGGTGCCGGCCCTGCTGCGTGCGCCGCTGCCGGCCGCCGCGCCGGCGGCGCCAGCCGACAGCGCGGTGACGGCCTAGGCCCGTGCCCTAGCGTCCCGGCCGCTGCGCCTGCGGGCAGGGGATGCGGACGACCTCCACGGCGCGGGCGTCGGCCGCCTCGACGCCGTCGGGCAGGCGGGCGGCGCTGAGCTGGCCGCCCCAGACGCAGCCGCTGTCCAGCGCCAGCAGGTCGGCGCGCTGCAGCGGCCCGAGCGTCGACCAGTGACCGAACGCGATCGGCGTGCCGGCGCTGCGGCGGCCCGGTGCGTCGAACCACGGCACGTGGCCGGGCGGGGCGCCGTCGCGACCGTCCTTCGTGTCGAACTCCATCACGCCGTCGGGCGTGCAGTAGCGCAGCCGCGTCAGCGCGTTGACGATCACGCGCAGCCGCGCCTCGCCCTGCAGGCGGTCGTCCCAGGCCGCCGGCTCGTTGCCGTACATGCGGTGCAGCCAGGCGTCGCGCTGCGGGCTGCGCAGCACCGCTTCCACCTCGGCCGCCAGCGCCAGCGTCTGCGCCGCATTCCAGGCCGGCAGCACTCCGGCGTGCACCAGCAGCCAGCCGCGCTCGCGCAGCGCCAGCGGCCGGTGCGCCAGCCACTGCAGCAGCGCGCCGCGGTCGGGGGCGGCGAGGATCGTCTCCAGCGTGTCGCTGCGGTGCGGGGGGCGCACGCCGGCCGCCACCGCCAGCAGGTGCAGGTCGTGGTTGCCGAGCAGCGTCTCGGCCGCGCCCTCCAGCCGCATCAGGCGGCGCAACACCGCCAGGGACTGCGGCCCGCGGTTGACCAGATCGCCCAGCACGATGAAGCGGTCGCGGCTGGGCGAGAAGCCCACCTCGGCCAGCAGGCGCTGCAGCGCCTTGTCGCACCCCTGCACGTCGCCGATCAGGTACAGTGCCATGGCGCAAGATTATGGACGTGCTCATCATCCTGCTGCTGGCGCTGCTCAGCGGCCTGTTCTCGATGACCGAGATCGCGGTGGTGTCCAGCCGCCGCGTGCGGCTGGAGGCGCTGGCCGGCGACGGCGACCGCGGCGCGCGCGCGGCGCTGTGGCTGCAGGACAACCCGACGCTGTTCTTCTCGACGATCCAGATGGGCAACACGACGGTGGCGTTGCTCAACGGCATCGTCGGCGAGGGGGCGTTCGGCGCCGGACTGGCGGCCGCGCTGCATGGCCTCGGCCTGCCGGAGACGGTGGCCGAGGCGCTGGCCACGACGCTGGTGGTGGCCGGCGTCACCTACGTCACGATCGTCATCGGCGAGCTGGTGGCCAAGCGCATCGGCCAGAGTGCCCCGGAGGCCATCGCGCGCTGGATGGCGCGGCCGCTGCTGGCGCTGGCCACGGTGGCCAAGCCGGCGGTGGCGCTGCTGGCGGCCTCCACCAACGCGATCCTGCGGCTGCTGGGCATTCCGCCGCTGCCGCGGCACGAGGTGACGGTGGAGGAGATCCAGGCGCAGCTGGCGCACGGGGTGCGCTCCGGCGTGATCGAGCGCGACGAGCACCGCATGGTGCACAACGTGCTGGCGCTGGACGAGCGCCAGCTCGGCAGCCTGATGGTGCCGCGTGCCGAGATCGACTGGCTGGAGGCCGAGCGGCCGCTGGCCGAGGTGCTGGCGCACGCGCGTCACGGCGGACATTCGTGGTACCCGGTGTGCCACGGCGGGCTGGACGACGTGCTCGGCGTCATCCATCTGTCGCACCTGATCGCGCTGGAGGAGACCGGCGGGCGCGAGCGCGACTGGGCGCGCGACGTGCAGCCAGCGGTGTTCGTGCCGGAAACGCTGTCCGGGCTGGACCTGCTGGAGCAGTTCCGCGCGCGCGCGATGCGCATGGTGTTCGTGGTGGACGAGTACGGGGAGGTGCAGGGGCTGCTGACGCCGCTGGACCTGCTGGAGGCGATCACCGGCGAGCTGCCGGGCGACGAGCCGCACGACGCCTGGGCCACCCCGCAGCCCGACGGTTCGTGGCTGCTGGACGGCAGCATGCCGGCACACGAGTTCAAGACCCGGCTGGAGATCGCGGCGCTGCCGGACGAGGACCGCGACCGCTACGCCACGCTGGCCGGGCTGATGCAGACGGTGGCCGGCAATCTGCTGAAGATCGGCGATGCGGTGGAAGTGGCCGGCTGGCGGCTCACGGTGCTGTCGATGCAGGGGCGCCGGATCGACCGCGTGCGCGCCGAGCGGCTGGCGGACGGCGAGCCGGGGCCGACGCCTGACCCCGGTGCGCATACAGCCAGTCCTTGAACGCCGCCGCCGCCGGTGAGAGCCGCTTGCCGCGCGGGTACACCACGTGCCACTGGCGCAGCAGCGGAAAGCCCTGCACGTCCAGCTGCACCAGCTCGCCCAGCGCCAGCTCGGCGGCCACCGTATGGGCCGACAGCACCGCCAGCCCCAGCCCGCCGGCCACGGTCTGCTTGATCGCCTCGTTGCTGCCGACTTCCAACCGGGCGCGCACCCGCACGCCCAGGGCGTCGAAGAAGCGCTGCATGGTGGCCCGCGTGCCGCTGCCGGGCTCGCGCAGGATGAAGGGTTCGCCTTCCAGCCGGCGCGGGTCGATGGCGCGCTCGCGCGCCAGCGGATGGTCGGGCGGGGCCACCAGCACCAGCGGGTTGTCGGCGAACGGCTCGCTGACGACGTCCCATTCCTGCGGCGGCTGGCCGAGGATGTAGAGGTCGTCCTGGTTGGCCGCCAGCCGCTGCAGCAGCGCATCGCGGTTGCCCACCACCATGGCCACCTCGATGCCGGGATGGGCGGCGGCGAAGCTGCCCAGCAGCTTGGGCACGACGTACTTGACCGTGGTCAGGATCGCCAGCCGCACGCTGCCCTTCTCGATGCCCTGCAGCGCGGCGATGTCCTCCGCGAGCCGGCGCAGCCGTTCCTCGACGTCGGCGGCGGCCTGCGCCAGCGCGTGGCCGGCGGCGGTCAGATAGATGCGCCGGCCGATCTGCTCCACCAGTGGCTGCCCCACCGTGCCGGCCAGCTGCTTGACCTGCAGCGACAGCGTCGGCGGCGCCAGGTGCAGCGCCTCGGCCGCGCGCGCGAAGCTGCCGTGCTGCGCCACGGCGTGGAAGATGCGCAGCTGATGCAGGGTGAGGTGGCGCGGGTTCATGGATTTATTCCAATAAAGTGCTTCGGTTTGAATATTTTACTTTTCATGAGTAGAAGCGGCGTCTACGATCCGCCCAGACCTGACAGGAGCGCAGGTTGCGCCATCAACCCGAGGAGTGAGCATGAGCACACGCAAGACCTACGACGCCGGCGTCAAGGAATACCGGACGATGTACTGGCAGCCGGATTACCAGGTGAAGGACTCCGATTTCCTGGCCTGTTTCAAGATCGTCCCGCAGCCGGGCGTGCCGCGCGAGGAAGCCGCGGCGGCCGTGGCGGCCGAGTCGTCCACCGCCACCTGGACCACGGTGTGGACCGACCTGCTGACGGATCTGGAGTACTACAAGGGCCGCGCCTACGCGATCGAGGACGTGCCGGGCAGCGACGAGGCGTTCTACGCCTTCATCGCCTACCCGATGGACCTGTTCGAGGAAGGCTCGGTGGTCAACGTGTTCACCTCGCTGGTGGGCAACGTGTTCGGCTTCAAGGCGGTGCGCTCGCTGCGGCTGGAGGACGTGCGCTTCCCGCTGTGGTTCGTCACCACCTGCCCCGGGCCGCCGCACGGCATCCAGGTCGAACGTGACAAGCTGGACAAGTACGGCCGGCCGCTGCTGGGCTGCACGATCAAGCCCAAGCTCGGCTTGTCGGCGCGCAACTACGGGCGCGCGGTCTACGAGTGCCTGCGCGGCGGGCTGGATTTCACGAAGGACGACGAGAACGTCAACAGCCAGCCCTTCATGCGCTGGCGCGACCGCTTCCTGTTCTGTCAGGAGGCGACCGAGAAGGCCGAGAAGGAGACCGGCGAGCGCAAGGGGCACTACCTCAACGTGACCGCCCCGACGATGGAGGAAATCTACAAGCGCGCCGAGTTCGCCAAGGAGATCGGCGCCAAGATCATCATGTCGGACTACCTCACGGTGGGCTGGGCGGCGCACCAGAGTCTGTCGAAGTGGTGCCGCGACAACGGGATGCTGCTGCACGTGCACCGCGCCATGCACGCCGTCATCGACCGCAACCCCAACCACGGCATCAACTTCCGCGTGCTGGCCAAGCTGCTGCGCCTGATCGGCGGCGACCATCTGCACTCCGGCACGGTGGTCGGCAAGCTGGAGGGGGACCGCGCCGCCACGCTGGGCTGGATCGACCTGATGCGTGACCGCTACGTCAAGGCCGACCGCTCGCGCGGCATCTTCTTCGACCAGGACTGGGGCGCGATGCCGGGCGTCTTCCCGGTGGCTTCCGGCGGCATCCATGTCTGGCACATGCCGGCGCTGGTGTCGATCTTCGGCGACGACTCGGTGCTGCAGTTCGGCGGCGGCACGCTGGGCCACCCCTGGGGCAACGCCGCCGGTGCGTGCGCCAACCGCGTGGCGCTGGAGGCCTGCGTGCAGGCGCGCAACGAGGGGCGCCAGGTCGAGCGCGAGGGCAAGGAGATCCTGACCGAGGCGGCCAAGTCGTGCCCCGAGCTGCGCGTCGCGATGGAGACGTGGAAGGAGATCAAGTTCGAGTTCGACACGGTGGACAAGCTCGACGTGCAGCACCGCTGAGCCGTCCTCCCGCCAACGCCCTGAACCGTCGAAGAAAGGAACACAGTCATGAGCAACCAAGTGCAGGATTACCCCTCGCGCCTGTCCGATCCGGCCAGCCGAAAGATGGGCACCTTCTCGTACCTGCCGCCGATGGACGAGCAGAAGATCCGCCGGCAGATCGAGTGGATCGTCAAGAACGGCTGGAACCCGGCCATCGAGCACACCGAGCCGGAAAACGCCTGGAGCCACTACTGGTACATGTGGAAGCTGCCGATGTTCGGCGAGACCGACGTCGAGCGCATCCTGGCCGAGCTGGAGGCGTGTCACCGTGCCAATCCCGGCAACCACGTGCGCCTGATCGGCTATGACAACTACCGCCAGACCCAGGGCACCAGCATCGTGGTCTACCGCGGCCGCATGGTCTGAGCCGGCGCTGCCAGCCACCGTGGGGGGCCGTACCGCGGCGCCCCCGCGCACCAGGAGGGGACGATGAGCGATCCGATGGAGGCGTACCGCATCGACGCCGAGCCGTATTACCGGCCGGTGGGCGATGAGATCGAGCTGTTCGAAGCCGCGTATGCGGCGCGCATGCCGATGATGCTCAAGGGCCCGACGGGCTGCGGCAAGTCGCGCTTCGTCGAACACATGGCCTGGCGCCTGCGCCGTCCGCTGGTGACGGTGGCCTGCAACGAGGACATGACGGCGGCCGACCTGGTGGGGCGCTTTCTGCTGGACGCCGAGGGCACGCGCTGGCAGGACGGGCCGCTGACGCTGGCGGCGCGCCACGGCGCGATCTGCTACCTCGACGAGGTGGTGGAGGCGCGCCAGGACACGACGGTGGTGATCCATCCGCTGACCGACAGCCGTCGCGTGCTGCCGCTGGAGAAGAAGGGCGAGCTGCTGCGCGCGCATCCCGATTTCGTGCTGGTCATCTCGTACAACCCGGGTTACCAGACGCTGCTGAAGGACCTGAAGCAGTCGACCAAGCAGCGCTTCGGTGCGCTGGACTTCGGGTATCCCGAACATGCGGTCGAGGTCGAGATCGTCGTGCACGAGACGGGCGTGACGACGGCGGTGGCCGACAAGCTGGTGGCGATCGCCGAGCGCGCGCGCAACCTCAAGGGCCACGGGCTCGAGGAAGGCATCTCGACGCGCATGCTGGTGCACGCCGGCAAGTTGATCGCGCAGGGCGTGGAACCGCGCGCGGCGTGCCGGGTGGCGCTGGTGCGGCCGATCACCGACGACGCGGACATGCGCGACGCGCTGGACGCGGCGGTGGCCACCTACTTCTGAGGCCGCCGGCGGCGGAGGGCGGGACGTGCGGCTGGCCGACTACGCCGAGCTGACCGAGGGCTGGAGCGCTGCCCAGCGCACGGCGCTGGAAGCGGCCTGGCAGGAGGCTGCGCGCGTGCTGTCGCCGCGCGGGCTGGACAACTGGCTCAAGGGGGCGGCGGCGCTGGCGCGCATGGGCCGCGGCGAGGGGGTGGTGACGTCGTGGCTGGAGGCCGCCCCGGCGGTGGCGCGCGAGGTCGGCGAGGACGTCATCCCCGAGCTGGCCCAGCAATGCCTGCTGTTTGCCTCGCGCACGTCGGCGGCGGTGATCGAGCTGATCGTGGCCACGGCGCCGGTGGCGGCGCGACGGCTGGGCGATGCGGAGCTGTTCCTCGGCTACCTGCAGCTGCTCAACGTGCTGCTGGGCCAGGCGCCGCGCGGGCTGCGCCCGATGCTCGAGCACCTGGATGCGCTGTTGGGTGTGCTGACGCTGGGCGGGTTGCGGCGCTGGGCGCTGTGGGGCGCCCAGGCCCACCGCACTGACTACGAGGCGCAGGCGCGCTATTTCGCGCTGCAGTCGCCGCAAGCGCTGGCGGTGCTGCAGAAGGAGCGCAAGGGCACGCTGTTCGTCGACATCCAGCGCCGGCTGGGTATGTACCTGCGCGCGCTGTGGGGGAGGGACTTCCTGCTGCGGCCCAGCGCCGGCGACGGCGACGCGCCCACGCGGCCGTTCATCGCCGGCCAGGTGCTGCACCTGCCCGACGCGCTGGACGACGAGGGCGACGTGACGGCGATGGATCGCTACCGCGCGGCGGCGGCGCACGCCGCGGCCCACATCGTCTCGCTGCCGCGCCACCTGGAGGGGGCCGGACTCGGGGCGCTGGAGAAGGCCTGCGTCGGCGTGTTCGAGGACGCGCGCGCCGAGGCACTGGCGATCGCGCGCTTTCCGCGCCTGGGCGATCTGTGGCGGCGCCTGCACGACGCGCGTCCGCAAGGCGAGACGGCGGCGGCGCTACTGGCGCGCATCGCGCGCGCGCTGCTGGATCCGGCCTACGAGGACGGGCACCCGCTGGTGGCGTGGGCGCGCGAGCAATTCGAGACCATGCCGCTGGAGCGCCCGCGCGCGGCGCACGCACTGGGCCTGGAGCTGGCGGCGCAGCTGCGCGCGCGCGGGGCGGCCTTTTCGCCGCAGCGCGACCGCATCGGCCCCGACTATCGCGACGACAACCGCTACCTGTGGGAGTTCGACCCGGACGCTGCCGATTGGTACGTCCCGGCGACCGAGGCGGCGCCGCGGCAGGTACGCAAGTACGTCTCCGTGATGGAGATGGTCAACGAGGTCGAGGTCGAGACCGCCGGCGATGATGCGCAGGAAATCTGGGTCTGCGCCAGCGAGCTGTTCGACGACGACGGCACCTCGTTCAACGCGCGCGAGGGACGCGAGCCGTTGCCCGAGCCGCGCCATTACGACGAATTCGACTACCACCTCCAGCTCGATCGGCCGGCCTGGGTGACGGTGCTGGAGAAGCGGCCCAAACTGGGCGATCCCGCCGAGGTGGAGGCGCTGCTGGCCGAGCATCAGGACGTGACGCGGCAGCTGCGCCGCCTGCTTGATGCGCTGCAGCCGCAGGGCGTGCAGCGCATCCGCAAGCTGGAAAACGGTGACGACGTCGACCTGGACGCCGCGGTGCGGGCGGCGGTGGACCGCCGGCTCGGGCGCCAGCCCGACCCGCGCGTGATGCTGCGCACGCAGCGCAAGGTGCGCGACATCGCGGTGCTGGTGCTGCTGGATCTTTCGGCCTCCACCCAGGATCGGCTGCCGGGCAGCGAGCGCACCGTGCTGGAGCTGACCCGCGCAGCCACCGCGCTGCTGGGGCAGGCCATTCACCAGGTCGGTGACCGCTTCGCGATCCACGGCTTTTGCTCCGACGGCCGCCACAACGTCTTCTACGAGCGTTTCAAGGATTTCGAGCAGCCCTGGGGCGAGCTGGCCAAGGCGCGCCTGGCGGGGATGCAGGGGCGGCTGTCGACCCGCATGGGCGCGGCCATCCGCCACGCCGGCCATCACCTGGGGCGCGTGGCGGCGGCGCGCCGGCTGCTGCTGGTCGTCACCGACGGCGAGCCCGCCGACGTCGACGTGCGCGATCCGGCCTATCTGCGGCACGATGCCCGCCGCGCCGTCGACACCGTGGTGGCGCAGGGTGTGCAGCCGTTCTGCCTGACGCTGGATCCGCGCGCCGACCGCTACGTCGCCTCGATCTTCGGGCCGCGCAACTACCTCATCCTCGACCGCGTCGAGCAGCTGCCCCAGCGCCTGCCGCTGCTGTATACGGCGTTGGCGCGCTGAAGGCTCGGCCCGGCGCGGGGGCGGAACCTTTGGCGCGCGCCCGGCTCTCAACGGCACCGTGCTTGACCCCATCGTGCTGTTCTTCCTGCTCGGCGTGCTGGCCGGGCTGAGCAAGTCGGACCTCAAGATCCCGGCGGCGATCTACGAGGCCCTGTCGATCTACCTGCTGTTGGCCATCGGACTCAAGGGCGGGGTGGAGCTGTCGCGCTACCCGCTGGGGGAGCTGTTGCACAGCAGCGCGTGGGTGCTGGCCGCGGGCCTGGCGATCCCGCTGATCGCCTACCCGGTGCTGCGCCATCTGGGCCGGTTCGGCCACCACGATGCGGCGGCCATCGCGGCCCACTACGGGTCGGTCAGCGTGGTCACCTACTCGGTGGCCGTGGCCGCGCTCGGCGAGGCCGGCATCGGCCACGACGGCGTGATGGTGATCTACCTCGTGCTGCTGGAGATGCCGGCGCTGCTGCTCGGCGTGGTGCTGGCGCGGCTGGGCGATGCGCCCGCCGGCGGCGGTGGCCGCCTGCAGGCGCTGCGCCAGGTGCACTGGGGGCGCCTGGCGCACGAGGTGTTCCTCGGCAAGAGCATCCTGCTGCTGGCCGGCGGGCTGGTGATCGGCTACGTGGCCGGTGAGGCCGGCTACGCGCCGATCGCGCCGGTGTTCCGCGACGCCTTCAAGGGAGTGCTGGCGCTGTTCCTGCTCGAGATGGGGCTGGTGGCGGCCTCGCGCGCGGGAGCGTTTCGCACCAGCGGCGTGTTCCTGCTCGGCTTCGCCATCGTCATGCCGCTGGTGGCCGCCGCCATCGGCATCGCCACGGCCCGGCAGCTGGGCTTCTCGGTGGGCAACGCGGCGCTGCTGGCTACGCTGTATGCCAGCGCGTCGTACATCGCAGCGCCGGCGGCCATGCGCATTGCCGTGCCGCAGGCCAACCCGGCGCTGTCGATCGGCGCCTCGCTCGGCATCACCTTCCCCTTCAACCTTTTCGTCGGCATCCCGATCTACCTGTGGATGGCGCGGACCTTCATTGCGGGCTGACGGCCATGGCGCGACCTGCCAAACTCGTGACCGTGTACTGCGAGGCGGTGCTGGAGCCGCTGGTGATCCGCGAGCTGGACCGGCTCGGGGTCGTCGGCTACACCGTCAGCGACTGCCGCGGCCGCGGCCAGCGCGGCGAGCGCGGCGGCCAGTGGCGCATGAGCGCCAACGTGCGCATCGAGGTGGTGTGCGACCCCGTCACCAGCGAGCGCATCGCCGCGGCGCTGCGGCCGTATGAGCCGGACTATGGCCTGCTGGTGGTGCGCGGCGATGTCGAGGTGTTGAATTGACCCCTGGAGACGCTGCCGGCCTGAGTGCCGTGAAGTCCCGGAGTTCGGAAGTTGGCACCCGAACGCTCACTACCGGGGCCACGCCAAGAATGAGACCGCAGACAGCTGGCAGGTTTGCCGTATGGCGCCGCTCAGGATGTACAGGCGGGGCGTGCGCCGGAACTCGTACAGCCGGTACACGTGGTAGTGTGCGGCGTGTCGGCTGGACGTCTCGACTTCGTGACGGGTGACGTAGAACGGCGTGTGATCGCCATACTTGGTCGTCTTGACTTCGATCAGCCTTTCTTCGCCTGACGGTTCGAACGATAGGATGTCGTACCCCTCATGGTCGCCTCGAACCCGAGCCGTATGCTCAATCCGAGCGGCGAGCTGCTCGCATCCGAGGCGTGTCAGCCGCTCCTGTTCGTAACGGAGCACGAACTGCTCGCCGGCGGCGCCAAGAGATCGGTTGGCGGCCTCGCGTTCGAGGTAGTCGACCCCACCAACCCTTGGCATGGACTGGAGCCTCGCGAGGCCTGGCCGCGATGGGGGCGACACGTTCAGATGGGGCGGATTGCGTTTTACCGCCAGCACATCGTCGACTTCGGGCATGACCATCGGCCGGTCGGCGTCTGCCGCGGCGAGGTCTTGCAGCTTCGTGTTGGCCGCCAGTCGCTCGGTGACGACGTCGTTCAACAGCGCCTGGTAGTGGTACCGTGGTCGGTAACCGGCCAAATAGGGGTAGCCAGCGTCGATCAGCGCTGCGCTGATGTTGCAGTATTTGAACTCGATGGCCTGCTCGGAGCGGTCTTGCAGGCGCGATTGCAGGGCTCGTCGGTGCGCAGCCTTGCTGTACCGCGTGCCCGTCAGCTCATGCGCCAGCATGACGAGATAGTCGTCGACGATCGCCTCCAGCTCCGATCGGGACCAATCGCGGTTGCGCATCATGCGGTGGGACGTTCAAAAGGCGAGAGATACAGGTGGACGACGCCGTGTCGTACGCCACAGGATTCTAGGCTCGTGTTCCGTGGCGAAAGGCAAGGCAGCGGGCCGAAGCTTCAGGCGTCATCCCATCGCTGCACGAGATGCTCCGCCCACGTCCGCACCGCGTGCCGCTCGTCGTCGGGCAGCTGGCGCCACTGGCGCACCATCATCGCCATGCGCGGGTGGGTGGCGAAGCGCGCCTCGTGCCGGGCGATGAAGTCCCAGTAGAGCGCGTTGAACGGGCAGGCGTCGGCGCCGGTGCGGCGCCGGGGATCGTAGCGGCAGCCGCGGCAGTGGTCGCCCATGCGCTGCAGGTAGGCGGCGCTGGCGGCATAGGGCTTGGTGGCCATCAGGCCGCCGTCGGCCCACTGGCTCATGCCGAGCGTGTTGGGCGCCTCCACCCACTCGAAGGCGTCGACGTAGACGCCGAGGTACCAGCGGTGCACCTCGGCCGGGTCGCAGCCGGCGATCAGCGCGAAGTTGCCGGTGACCATCAGCCGCTGGATGTGGTGAGCGTAGGCGTCGCGCAGCGTCTGGCCGATGGCGGCGCGCAGGCAGGCCATGTCCGTCTCACCGTCCCAGTAGAAGCGCGGCAGCGGTCGGGTGTGGGCCAGCGCGTTGCGTTCGGTGTAGCCCGGCATGTGCGCCCAGTAGACGCCGCGCACGTACTCACGCCAGCCGAGGATCTGACGGATGAAGCCTTCGACGCTGGCCAGCGGGGCGTGGCCGGCGCGCCAGGCATCCTCGGCGCGGCGGATCACCTCCAGCGGGTGCAGCAGCTTGACGTTGAGCGCGAACGACAGTTGCGAGTGGAACAAGCGCGGGCGCCCCTCGGCCAGCGCGTCCTGGTAGGGGCCGAAGTGCGGCAGCGCCTGTTCGACGAAGGCGTCCAGCTGCGCCAGCGCCTCGGCGCGCGTCAGCGGCCACGGCAGCGCCGCGGCGGCGGGCTCGCCAACGGTGGCCACGCCGGCCTGCCGCACCATCGCCCACAGCGCGCGCACGTCGTGCCGCGGGCGGGGATCGGGTGGCTCGGGCGGCTGGCCGCGCCAGGGCTGGCGGTTGGCGGCGTCGAAGTTCCAGCGTCCGCCGGCGGGCTGATCGCCGTCCATCAGCACGCCGTGTTCACGGCGCAGCGCGCGGTAGAGGTGCTCCATGACCCAGCGCCGCCGAGCGCCGAGCCGCCGCGCCACGCCGTCGCGCGGCAGCAGGAAGTGCCGCGTCTCCACCATGCGCACCGGCAGCGGCGCCTGCTGCGCCCAGCGGCGCAGCGCCGCATCGAGCCGCCATTCGTCGGGCTGCTGGTATTCCACCGCCCGCGCACCGTGCGCCTGCGCCAGCGCCTGCAGGTTGGCCACCACGTCCTGCCGGTTGTGCGGGTGGTCGAGCGCGATGTAGCGCACCCGGTGGCCGCGCTGGCGCAGCGCGGCGGCAAACGCGCGCATCGCGGCGAAGATCGCCAGCACCTTCTGCGTGTGGTGGCGGGCGTAGTCGGTCTCGCTGCGCACCTCCATCATGACGTGGAGCACGTCGGCGCGCGGCTCGCACAGCCACGGGTGGTCGAGGTCGAGCTGGTCGCCGAGGATCAGCCGCAGCGTCGGTGCGGCCACGCTGGCCGCCTCGCCGGTCGGCGCGGCGAGACAGGCGCCGTTCAAGCGTCGGACTCCTTTCGCGCCGCAGGGCGCTGGCGCCGGCAGCGTTCGGAGCAGTAGACGACACGTTCCCAGTCGCGCGCCCACTTGCGCCGCCACGCGAACGGGCGGCCGCAGACGAGGCAGGTCTTGGTCGGCAGGAAGGGCTTGCGGTGCATCGCGGAACTCACCAGTCGAAGCCGAGCTGTTCGGGTACGGCCGGGGGAGCGGCGCGCGCGGCGGCTCGGCGCAGGGTGCCGGTGGCGCTGAAGCGGCGTTCGAGCCCGGTGGCCGGATCGCGCGCCAAGGCCCCCGGCATGCCGCGGCGCGAGCCGTGCCGCTGCGCCACCGCCTGCGCCTCGGCGCGCATCTCGGGGCGTTGGCGCCAGGCGTGCAGGCGCGCCTTGGCCGTGCGCAGGGCGGCCTCCAGCTCCACCGGGGGCTGCGGCCAGTCGGCGCCGACGCGCACGCCGCACGCCTGCTGCACGCCGGCCGGCATGCGCCACGGCTCGAACAGCCAGGCATCCGGCACGCGCCGCAGCACCGGGCACCACGCGCGCACGAACGTGCCGTGCGGGTCGTGATCGAGCGCCTGCTTGACGGGGTTGTAGACGCGCGTGGCGTTGATGCCGGTGGTGCCGGACTGCATCTGCACCTGCGGCCAGTGGATGCCGGGTTCGTAGTCGAGGAACAGGCGAGCCAGCCACAGGCCGACCTCGCGCCAGTGCAGCCACAGCGGGTAGGCCGCCACCGACACCAGCATCGCGCGCATGCGGAAGTTCAGCCACCCGTGCGCGCGCAGCATCGCCACGCAGGCGTCCACCATCGGCCAGCCGGTGCGGCCCTCGCGCAGCGCGGCCCAGCGCGCCTCGTCCCATTCGGCTTCGCGCAGGCCGTCGTAGCCGCGGTGCAGGTTGCGCCACTCCAGCTCCGGTTCGCTTTCCAGCTTCTGGATGAAGTGGCAGTGCCAGTAGAGCCGGCTGGCGAAGGCGCGCAGGCCGGCGCGCAGCCGCGCGGCTTCGGCATGCCCGGGGCCGCGGCAGTCGGCCAGCGCCTGCAGCCGCGCCTCGGTGGCCTGCACGACCTCGCGCAGGCTCAGCACCCCGTAGGCCAGATACGGCGACAGGCGCGAGCAGGCGCCGGGGGCGCTCAGCGGCGAGGAGATGCCGCCGCGGTAGCGCACCGCGCGCCGTTGCAGAAAACCGTGCAGCGTGGCTTCGGCACGCGTGCGCCCGCCGCGCTGGCGCTGCGGCGGCTCCCACGGATCCAGGCCCAGCGCGGCGGCGTCCGGCCACGGGCCGGCGCGCGGTTCCCCATCCTCGCCGAGCCACCAAGCCAGCGGCGCGATGGCGGACCGCACCGCCCACGGCCACGGCGCGAACGCCAGCCGCGGCGGCGGCCACGGGGCCTGCGGCGCGCGCATCAGCCGCTCGCGCGCCGCGAGCCACCGGTCGCGGTCGCGCAGGCCGCGCACGACGCCGAACGCCGCCACCTCGTGCAGCGCCACCCCGTGCGCGCGCGCCCAGCGCCGCACGGCGGAGTCGCGCGCGGACGTCCAGCCGTTGCCGGTTTCCTCGTGCGCGTGGATCGCCGCGAGGCCCATGCGGCGGTGCAGCGCCGCCAGCACCGCCACCGCGTCGCCGACGGCCACGTGCAGCGCGGCGTGCGGCCGGCCCGTGGCGCGCAGCGCGGCGTCCAGCTCCAGCAGGCTTTCGCGGATGAAGCCCCAGTGCTGCGCGGCGGCGTCGGGCTGGCGCCACAGCCCGGGCTCGACGATGTAGAGCGCCAGCACCGGCCCGCGCGCCGCAGCCTGCACCAGCGGCGCGTGGTCGCGCACGCGCAGGTCGCGCTTGAACCAGACGAGCTGCACGCCGCTCATGCCGCCGGTTCACCCCCGGTGCGCGCCGCCGGCCACCCGCGCGGCCAGCCAGCGCATCAGCGCGCCAAGCAGCGGCAGCTGGCCGTAAAGCTCCTCGGCGGCGTCCCAGTAGTCGCGGTGTTCGGTGATGCGGCCATCGGCGTCGAAGCGAAAGTGCGTGGCGCCGCGGATGCGTCGCCCCTGCCGCTGCCCGCGCCAGCGGAACGCGAGCGTCCAGGTGACGAAGCCCTGCGTCGCATCGCCGAGCCGCTCGTGCACGACGAAGCGCGGCTCATCCAGCTGCGCGAACATGCGCGCGAAGATCGCGCGGATCGCCGCAAGCCCCTGCACCTCGTGGAACGGATCCTTGAAGCGCGCATCCGGCGCGTAGAGGGCGTCCAGCGCGTCGAGGCGCTCGGCGCCGAGCCGCTCGAACACGGCGGCGGCGCGCGCGGTGGGATCGGGCGGGGCAGGGGGCACAGAGGTCATGGCGGCGCGGGTTCACAGGCCGGTGGCGCGGCGCACCAGCGGGAAGTAAAGCCGATACGGCAGGCAGCGCAGCAGCCGCAGCACGAGCGTGAAGCGCTTGGGAAAATGGATGTCGAACGCGCCGCTTGCCCAGCCCTGCAGGATCCGCTGCGCGGCCTGCTCGGGCGTCAGCAGCGCGGGCATGCGGAAGGTGTTGTGCGCCGTCAGTGGTGTGGCCACGAACCCCGGGTTGACGACGCTGACGCCGATGCCGCGCGGGCGCAGGTCGAGGTGGAGGATTTCGGCCAGGTGGATCAGCGCCGCCTTGGTCGGCCCGTAGGCCAGCGCCTGGGGCAGGCCGCGCCAGCCGGCCACGCTGGCGATCAGGCTCAGGTGTCCGTGGCCCTGCGCCAGCAGCCGCGGCACCACCGCGCCGACCACGTGCAGCGTGCCCTCGACGTTGACGCGCTGGTGGCGCAGCAGCTCGTCGAGGTCCAGCACCGTGGCGCGCTGCGGCTGGTAGTGCGCCGCGGCGTGCAGCACCAGGTCCACCGGCCCTTCGGCCCACAGGTGCGCCGCGGCGGCGGCCACCGCGGTGCGGTCGGTCACATCCAGCGGCAGCGCCTGCCGCCGTGGCGCGGCGGCGGCCCAGGCGGCCAGCGCCTTGGCCTGCCGGGCCGAGGCGATGACGCTGGCGCCGCGCGCGTGCAGCGCTGCGGCCACCGCGCGGCCAATGCCGCTGGAGGCGCCGACGATCCAGACGCGCCGGCCGTGCCAGTCGCGCAGCGGGGGATTGGCGCTCATGGATCCAGCCGCGTGAACGACAGCGTCACCTCGCCGAGCCGGATGCCCCACTTGCGCATGGTGGCGCGGTTGAGCATCGTGCGCTCGTCAATCAGGAACATCCAGTCGTCGAACTGCACCTCCCACACCCGCCCGTCCACCGGCAGGGCCAGCGTGTAGCGCCAGTTCAGCGCGTTGCCGGCGGCCACGCCCTGCGCGGTGCCGACGACGTCGTCGGCGCGGCCTTCGTAGCGGCCGTCGCCGAGGTCGGTCAGCCGCCAGACGCGCCGCTCGGTGGCGCCGTCGCCGTAGGTGAAGCGCTCGTCCAGCACGCCGTCGCGCCCCTGCCACTGCGCGCTCATCTCGACGATGAAGCGCCGCCGCACGTGGCCGAAGCGGTCCTGGAACATGCCGTGCGCCACCAGCCGCCCGTTGAAGTAGGTCTTTAGGTCCAGCACCGGACGCTCGGCGGCATACTGCTGCGGCGTCGGCGTGGCGCAGCCGGCCAGCATCAGGGCCAGCGCCGCCAGGCCCAGCGCGGTGGCGCGCCGGCCGCGGCGGGTCGCCGTGGGCACGGCGGGGGAGGGAGGCCAAGTCGTGTTCATGACGGGTGCACTCCGCAGGTGGGGGTGGCCGCCACCGCGCTGGACGCGGGGGCAGGGGCATCGCAGCGCCGCAGCGTGGCCAGCAGCGCCGCGGCCAGCAGCTTGAGCGCGCACGGCAGCACGGCGTAGGCGAACGTCAAGGCCTGCAGGCCGACGGGGTCGGCGCCGCCCGGCTGGTAGCCGAGCCGCTGCAGCAGCGGCAGCGCCAGCCCGGCGGCCAGCGCGAGGTTGGCCTTGGCCAGCAGGCTCCACCAGCCGAAGTAGGCGCCTTCGTGGCGGCCGCGCCCGCCGGCGGCGGCCACGACGCCGGTCAGCAGCGCCGGCGGCAGCGCCAGGTCGGCGCCGAGCGCCAGGCCCGACAGCGCGCAAATGACCGCGAACGCCGCCACGTCACCCGCGCCGAGCGTGGCGGTCCAGGCAAAGCTGGCCACCGCCAGCAGCATGCCGAGTCCCCAGGCGCGCACGGCGCCGAGACGGGGCACCAGCCGCAGCCACAGCGGCAGCCCCGCCGCCGCGGCGAGGAAATACAGCGCCAGCAGCGGCCCCTGCCAGGCGGCAGCCTGCAGCCGGTCGGTGATGAAGAACAGCACCAGCGTGGCCGGGATTGCGCTGGCCAGGCCGCTTACCACGAACACCGCCGCCAGGCGCCGAAATGCCGGCTGCCGCCATGGATGGCCCCAACCGGCCTGCGGAGCCGCAGTCGATTCCGGCGCCGATCTGGCTGGAGGTCGCGGCGCGCGCGCCAGCGCCGCCGCGCCCAGCGCCAGCAGCGCGGCCAGCAGCGCCAGCGTCGCGGGCCAGCCGATCAGCCCCGGCAACAGCGAGGCCAGCACCACGCCGGCCAGCGCCAGCCCCTCGCGCCAGCCGGCCAGGCGCGCCTGCCGCGCGGTGTCGCCGCCCAGGCGCGCGGCCCAGCTCTGGTGCGCGATCGCCAGCGCGCTGTAGGCCAGCGTCGTGACCAGCACCCCGGCCAGCGCCCAGGCGGCCAGCGCCGCGGGCGGCAGCGCCGGTGGACGCAGCAGCGCCGCCAGCGCCAGCGCCAGCAGCGCGGCCAGCCCCGCCACGCGCCGCAGCACGGCGGCCACACCGCCGCGCGCGAAGGCACGATCCCACGCGCGCCCGAGCCACGGGTCGGTGACGGCGTCGAACGCGCGGGCGGCCAGCAGCAGCGCACCCAGCCACGCCAGCGGCACCCCCAGCTGCGCGTAGACGTGCGGCACGTGCACATAGAGCGGCAGCGCCGCAAACGCCAGCGGCAGGCCGAGCAGCCCGTAGCGCAGGCCGTCGGCGGAGGGCAGGGCCGCGCCGTTCATCGTGCCGCCGTGGGGCCGGAAAGTCCGAGCAGCGCCGCGCGCAGCGCCGGCTGCGACGTGGTCGGCGCCAGCCAGATGCCGAAGAAGCGCTCGGCAAAGCGCGGCTCTGCCAGCTCGCCCAGCGGCTGCGGCACACCGCCCGCGCGCGCCAGCGCGAAGCGCGCCCCGTGCGCCGGATCCCACAAACCGGCGATGTGGTCGCCGTCGGCCACGTCCGGGAACAGCCGCTGCATCGCGGCCAGCCAGCGCGCCTCGTCGGTCGGATCGATCGGCCCAGCGCGGCGCATCTCCTCCAGCGAACGCTGGGCGATGTCGCGGCCCCGGAACGAGCGCAGGTAGTGCAGCTCCAGCACCAGCGGCGCCTGCCCAAGCTGGCCGGGCTGCCAGCCGGGCACGGCCCACAGCGTGGCATGATAGACCGCCAAACTCAGAAAACGCAGCGTGCCGCGCCCGACCGGCGCCGCCCCCGGCAGCAGCGTGGGACCGAGGCCGCCGGGCTCTGTGCTGGCGGCTGCAAGCGGACTTGCGGCGCAAGAGGCCAGCAGCAGCCAGCCGGATACGGCCCGCAGCAGCGCGCGCCGCTCACGCGCGCTCGAGCGTGACCTGCACCACATCGATGTCCCCGGCGTCGAAGCCGGCCTCGCAGTAGGCCAGGTAGAACGTCCACAGCCGCACGAAGCGCTCGTCGAACCCCTGCGCCCGCACGGCCTCAAGCTGCGCGAGGAAGGCGCGCCGCCAACGCCGCAGCGTCTCGGCGTAGTCGGCCCCGAAGGCCAGCTCGTCGCGCACCTGCAGGCCCGCGCGCGCCGCCTGGCGGTGGATCTCGCCGCGGCTGAGCAGGCAGCCACCCGGGAAGACATACTGCTGGATGAAATCGGTGCCGCGCAGGTAACGCTCGAACAGCTCGTCGCGGATGACGATGGCCTGGATGCAGGCGCGGCCGCCCGGGCGCAGCAGGTGGCGCACGGCGTCGAAGTAGGCCGGCCAGTAGGCCTGCCCGACGGCCTCGATCATCTCGATCGAGACGATCGCATCGAACGGCCCGTCGGCGATGTCGCGGTAGTCCTGCAGCCGCAGCTCGACGCGCTCGCTCAGGCCCGCGTGCGCCAGCCGCCGCATCCCGTGCGCCAGCTGCTCGGTCGACAGCGTCACGCCGACCACGCGCGCGCCGAACTCGCGCGCCGCCATCTCGGCCAGCGCCCCCCAGCCGCAGCCGATCTCCAGCACCCGCGCCCCTTCGGCGACGCCGGCCTGCTGCAGCGCGCGGCGCATCTTGGCGCGCTGCGCCTGCTCCAGCGTCTGGCCAAAGTCGCCGCCGAACCACGCCGACGAGTAGGTCATGGTGTCGTCCAGCCACAGGCGGTAGAAGCCATTGCCGAGGTCATAGTGCGCATGGATGTTGCGCCGGCTGCCGGCGCGGCTGTTGCGGCGCAGCCGGTGGCGCAGCCGATACAGCAGCCGCCCGGCCCAGTGGCCGTGGATGGCTGCATCGATCTCGCGCCGGTTGGCCAGCATCACGCGCAGCAGCGCCGCCAGGTCCGGCGTGCTCCAGAGGCCATCGAGGTAGCCCTCGGCAAAGCCGATGTCGCCGCGGCGCAGCGCGGCGGCGGCCACGCGCCAGTCGTGCAGCTCCAGCCGCGCGTGTAAACCAGCCGGGGCGTGCGGCGCGCCGAAGCGCAGCGTCAGACCGTGCGGCGTGCGCAGCTCCAGCTGGCCGTGGCGCATCTGGCGCAGCAGCCGCAGCACGCTGCGGCCGGCCGCGGGGGCCTGGCGCAGGGCGAGCTGCCAGACGGTGGCATCGCCGCCGGGCGGCAGCGGAGGGGCGGACAGCAGGCTCATCGGACGGCTCCGGTAGGGTTGAGCGGGCTCTGGCGGGTCACCCACAGCGCGGGGGCGGGCGGCTTGGCGTGCACGGGCACGCCCTTGAGCCACAGGCGCAGCGCGTGCCAGTGAATGCGCGCGATCACCGCCGCGCTGTGCCAGCGATGGCGCCACAGCAGCCGCGGCCAGTCGCCGGGCCCGGCGGGGCGCAGCGCGCCGCTGACGCTGGTGCGCAGCAGCGCGCCGGCTTGGTCGGCGTAGTCGATGCGCACCACCGTGCGCGGCTGGCCGTCGGCGTGCGCATGCAGAAAGCGAAACGCATAGCCGCCCTCGACGCGGCAGAACGGCGAGACGTGAAACGCCTTCGGCGCGTGCAGCGTGGCGCCCCAGGCCGGACGGTCCAGCACGTAGCAGTGGCGCTCGCCGAAGGTGTTGTTGACCTCGGCGACGATGGCGCGCAGCGTGCCGTCGGCACGGTGACAGTACCAGAAGCTGACCGGCTTGAACGCGTAGCCGAGCACGCGCAGGTAGGTGTGCAGCCACACCGGCCCGTCGGCGTCGTGCACCCCGTGCGCGGCCAGCAGCGCGCGCAGCCACGTCAGTGCACCTCCATCAATGGGGCCGCGGCCATCGCCGTGGTCGCTGTCGAAAAACGCGATCGCGCCGCGGCGGTTCAGCGCCAGGCCGCTGGCGGCCGCCGCTTGCGGCAGCGCGTGCATCGGCAACAGCGCAAACCAGGTTCGGTGTTCGAAACCGTGGGCACGCGGGCGCAGACGGTGGTGGCGCACCACGCCCTCGCCGATCCAGACGCGTTCGGCCTCCAGCGGGGTCGGGGCGGTGGGGCTCATGCGGCAGGCTCCGCCTCTTCAGGCCGCGGCACGGCGCCGCGCCAGCCGGGCCTGCAGCGCCTCGGCCACCGCCTGGCCGGCGCGCAGGCCGTCCTCGTGGAAGCCATAGCCGAGCCAGGCGCCGGCATACCAGGTGTGCCATCGGCCCTGCAGCGCGCCCAGGCGGCGCTGCGCGTCGACGGCGGCGGCGTCGAACACCGGATGCGCGTACTCGAACTCGGCGATCACGCGCGCCGGATCGATCGGCCGCACCGGGTTGAGCGACTCCACCAGCGGCTGCGCGAACGGCAGCGGCTGCAGGACGTTCAGCCAGTAATGCAGGCACACGCGCGCCGACTCACGGCCGGTGTCGGCGGCGCGCTCGTAGTTCCACGCCGACCACACCGCGCGGCGCCGCGGCAGCACCGACACGTCGGTGTGCAGCACCGCGCGGTTGGGCTGGTAACGGATCGCGCCCAGCAGCGCGCGCTCCTCGGCGCTCGGCCGTGCCAGCAGCGCCAGCGCCTGGTCGCTGTGCGTGGCCAGCACCACCTCGTCGAAGCGCTCGGCACCGGCGTCGGTGAACAGCGTCACGCCGGCCTCATCGCGCTCGACGCGGCGCACCGGCGTGCGCAGCCGCGCATCCGGCAGCCGCGCCACGATGCGCTGCACGTACTGGCGCGCGCCGCCGGCCACCGTGTACCACTGCGGACGGCCGTGGACCTGCAGCAGCCCGTGGTTGTGGCAGAAGCGGATCATCGTGCCGACCGGAAAGGCCAGCATCTGGTCGGTCGGGCAGCTCCAGATGCAGCCCAGCATCGGCAGCAGGTACCAATCGCGCAGCGGTCGCCCGAAGCGGTGGCGGTCAAGGAAATCTCCGAGCGGTTCGGCCAGCGCCGCATCGTCGCCCCGCTGCGCCAGCGCGGTGCACAGGCGGTTGAAGCGCAGCAGGTCCGCCAGCATTCCCCAGAAGCGCGGTCGCAGCAGGTTGCGCCGCTGCGCGAACACGGTGGCCAGCGACGCGCCGCCCCACTCCAGCGCCGGCCGTCCGTCCGGGCCGGGCAGCTGTACCGAGAACGACATGTCCGACGGCGCGGTCGGCACGCGCAGCTCCTCCAGCAGCGCCTTCAGCCCCGGGTAGGTGCGGTGGTTGAATACCAGAAAGCCGGTGTCCACCCCGTGCGTGACCGGGCCACCGTCGCGACCCGGCAGCGTCACGTCCACCGTGTGCGTGTGGCCGCCGAAGTGGGTGCCGGCCTCGAACAGCGTGACGTGCGCGCAGGCGCGCAGCCGGTACGCGGCGGCCAGCCCCGCGATGCCGGATCCCACGACGGCGACCTTCATCTGCACCTCCGGCGGCGGCCCGGTGGAACCGCCAGTTTGTCTTGGACAAAAACCATTGTATGCTCCATCGACCCGTTTTGCATCCGCCGGTTCCCGGCCCTTGCCGTCCCGCCCATGACCGATGCCACCACTCCTTCCGAGACCGTCGACGGCGCGCTGTGGACGATCGCCGACGTCGAGCGCGACACCGGCATCGGCAAGGACACGCTGCGCGTGTGGGAGCGGCGCTACGGCTTTCCGCGGCCGCGCCGCGACGGCCACGGCGACCGCCTGTACGACGCCGCGCAGCTGGCGCGGCTGCGCCTGATCCGCCGCCTGATGGACGCCGGCCTGCGCCCCGGGCGCATCGTCGGCCTGCCGCCGGCGCAGCTGGAGGCGCTGGCGCAGCAGCTGAGCGCGCCGGCGGCGGCCCCGCTCGCCGCCGGGGGGGCGGATGACGCCGTGGCGCGCGCGCTCGCGTGGCTGCGCGAGGACCGTGTGGAGGCGCTGCGCGCCGAGCTGCGCGCAGCGCTGCGCCGGCTTGGCCTGGCCCCCACCATCGACGCGCTGGTGGCGCCGCTGGCGGTGGAAGTCGGGCTGGCGTGGCAGCGCGGCGAGCTGCTGGTCTATCAGGAGCACCTGTTCACCGAGACCGTGCAGGGCGTGCTGCGCGAGGCGCTGGCGGCCGCCGAGCCCGCCGCGGACGCGCGGCCGTGCGTGCTGCTGACCACCACGCCGGGCGAGACGCACCAGCTCGGTCTGCTGATGGCGCAGTGCCATCTGGCCGAGGCCGGGGCGCGCTGCGTGGCGCTGGGGCCGGCCACGCCGCTGGCCGACATCGTCGAGGCGGCGCGGCGCACCGCGGTCGACGTCGTCGGCCTGAGCTACAGCGCCTGGAGCGCGCCGCGCGACGTGCTGGAGGCGGTGCAGCGGCTGCGCGCGGCGCTGCCGCCGGCGGTGGCGCTGTGGGTCGGCGGCGCCGGCGCGCAGCGGCCGCTGCGCCGCGTCCGCCTGCCGGGGGTGACGCTGCTGGCGCGCGCCGCCGACGTGGGGGCCGCCGTGCGGCGCTGGCGGGCCGCTCAGGCGCCCGGCGGCGCCAGCGGCAGCAGCGCGCCGTAGCGCTCCGCCAGGAAGGCCTCGCCGCGCTCCAGCACGAAGTAGCGGAACGCCTCCGCTGCCGGCGACAGCAGCTTGGCCAGCGTGTGCACCACGTGCCAGGCGCGCACCAGCGGCGTGCCCTCCACGTCCAGGCGCGCGATCAGGCCGTGCTGCAGCTCCAGCTTCAGCGCATGCAGCGACACGAAGCCCAGCCCGAGCCCGGCCATCACCGCCTGCTTGATCGCCTCGTTGTCCGGCAGCTCCATCGCGATGCGCAGCTCCAGTCCGTGGCGCTGCGCGAACTGTTCCAGCAGCGCGCGCGTGCCCGAGCCGCGTTCGCGCACGATGAACGGGTAGGGCGCCAGCGCCTCCGGTGTCGGGTGACCGACGCGCAGCAGCGGGTGATCCAGCGGCGCGACGAACACGTGCGGGTGCGCGGCGAACGGCTCGGCGCGCACCGCCAGCTCCGACGGCGGGCGCCCCATCACCGCCACGTCCAGCTCGTTGGCCTGCAGCAGGCGCAGCAGCTGCTCGCGGTTGCCGGTCACGAGCCGCACGTCGACGCCGCGGTGCTCGCGCCGGAAGGCTGCCAGCAGCGCCGGCAGGAAATACTGTGCCGAGCCGACCATGCCGATCGTCAGCTGCCCCGCCTCCAGGCGCTTGAGGCGCGCCGCGGTGTCCTCGGCGTCCTTCAGCGTGGCCAGGACTTTGCGCGCGTAGACCAGCATGTACTCGCCGGCGGTGGTCAGCGCCACGCGCCGGCCCTGACGCTCGAACAGCGGCAGCCCGACGTGGCCCTCCAGCTCCTTGATCTGCATCGTCACCGCTGGCGGCGTCAGGTGCAGCGCCTCGGCGGCGCGGGCGAAGCTCAGGTGCCGCGCCACCTCGACGAAGATGCGCAGCTGACGGAAGGTGGCGTTGCGCATGGTTAAGTGATAGCTGAATCGAAGGTGAAGAAAACGTGAATTTACCTTATGTAAGCTGATGCTTATAGTGATGCCGACCATCGCTGCAGGAGGTGCACCATGCTCCACGCCCTGATCTTTGACGTCGACGGCACGCTGGCCGACACCGAGCGCGTCCACCTCGCGGCCTTCAACGCCGCCTTCGCCAGCGAGGGGCTGGACTGGCACTGGGACGAGGCGCTCTACACCCGGCTGCTGGAGATCTCCGGCGGCAAGGAGCGCATCCGTCACTACTGGCAGCAGGTGCACCCCGAGCGGCAGGACATCGACGGCACCGAGCTGCGCGCGCTGATCGACCGTCTGCACGAGGTCAAGACCGCCTTCTACGAGGAGGCGGTGCGCCAGGGCGCGGTGCAGCTGCGCCCCGGCGTGCTGGCGCTGATCGAGCAGGCGCGCCGCGCCGGCCTGCGGCTGGCGATCGCCACCACCACCTCGCCGGTCAACATCGCCGCGCTGCTGCGCAGCGCGATGGGGCCTGACTGGCAGCTGGCGTTCGACGTGGTGGAGGACGCTTCCACGGCGCCGCGCAAGAAGCCGCACCCGCAGGTCTACAGCCAGACGCTGGCGCGGCTGGGTCTGCCGGCGGCGCAGTGCCTGGCGCTGGAGGATTCGGCCAATGGGCTGCAGGCCGCGCGCGCGGCGGGGCTGGCCACCGTCATCACCCGCAACGCCTTCACCGCGCACCACGACTTCACCGGCGCGCTGCGCGTGCTGGACGACCTGCAGGACGTCGACCTGGAGGCGCTGCGGCGCTGGCACGCCGAGGCCGTCGCCACCGTCACCTGAATACCCCGACGATCCCCGATACGAAGAAAACCCGAGGAGTCCCACCGATGCCCCTGTCCCAACGCACCACGCTGACGCAGTTCCTGATCGAGCAGCGCCGCCGCTTCCCCAGCGCCAGCGGCGACTTCAACGCCCTGGTGCTGGACGTGGCGCTGGCGTGCAAGGCCATCGCGCGCAGCGTGGCCTTCGGCGCGCTGGGCGGCGTGCTGGGCGCGCAGTCCGGCTCGATCAACGTGCAGGGCGAGGAACAGAAGAAGCTCGACGTCATCAGCAACGAGCTGTTCGTGCGCGCCAACGAGTGGGGCGGCCACCTGGCCGGCATGGCCAGCGAGGAGATGGACGAGCCCTGCAACATTCCGTCGGCATACCCGCGCGGCAAGTACCTGCTGGTGTTCGACCCGCTGGACGGCTCCAGCAACATCGACGTCAACGTCTCGGTCGGCAGCATCTTCTCGATCCTGCGCGCGCCGCAGGACGTCATCGACAGCGGCCGCGACGTGACGGCGGCGGACTTCCTGCAGCCGGGCTGCCAGCAGCTGGCCGCCGGCTACGCGCTCTACGGCCCCTCGACGATGCTGGTGCTGACGGTGGGCACCGGCGTGCACGGCTTCACGCTCGACCCCAACCTCGGCGAATTCTTCCTCTCGCACCCCGACATCCGTGTGCCCGAGGACACGCAGGAGTTCGCGATCAACGCCTCCAACAGCCGCTTCTGGGAGCCGCCGGTCAAGCGCTACGTCGACGAATGCCTGGCCGGCAAGACCGGCCCGCGCGGCAAGGACTTCAACATGCGCTGGATCGCCAGCATGGTGGCCGAGGCGCACCGCATCCTGATGCGCGGCGGCGTCTTCCTCTATCCGCGCGACACCAAGGACCCGAGCAAGCCCGGCCGGCTGCGCCTGCTGTACGAGGCCAACCCCATTGGCTTCATCATGGAGCAGGCCGGCGGGCGCGCCAGCACCGGGCGCGAGCCGATTCTGACCGTGCAGCCGACCTCGCTGCACCAGCGCATCGGCCTGGTGTTCGGCAGCAAGAACGAGGTCGAGCGCATCGAGCGCTACCACCGCGAGCCCGCGCCGTACAAGGACGACAACCCGCTGTTCGGCGAGCGTTCGCTGTTCCGCGACTGAAGGTCCGCCGCCGCGACGTCCACCGGATTCGAGACGACCCGAGGAGAACCCCGCCATGTCCGAGAAGCACCCGATCATCGCCATCACCGGCTCCTCCGGCGCCGGCACTTCCACCGTCACGCGCACGTTCCAGAACATCTTCCGCCGCGAGGGGGTCAAGGCCGCCATCATCGAGGGCGACAGCTTCCACCGTTACGACCGCAAGGAGATGCGCCAGCGCATGGCCGAGGAGGAGGCGCGCGGCAACCGCCACTTCAGCCACTTCGGACCGGAGGCCAACCTGTTCGAGGAGCTGGAAAACCTCTTCAGGACCTACGCCGAAACCGGCCGCGGGCGCTTCCGCAAGTACCTGCACAGCGAGGAGGAGGCCGCGCCGTACGGTCAGGAGCCGGGCACCTTCACGCCGTGGGAGGACCTGCCGGAGGACACCGACATGCTGTTCTACGAGGGCCTGCACGGCGCGGTGGTCACCGACAAGGTCAACGTCGCGCAGTACCCGGATCTGCTGATCGGCGTGGCACCCTCGATCAACCTGGAGTGGATCCAGAAGCTCATCCGCGACAAGACGCAGCGCCGCTACAGCCAGGAAGCGGTGGTGGACACCATCCTGCGCCGCATGCCGGACTACGTCAACTACATCTGCCCGCAGTTCGCGGTGACGCACGTGAACTTCCAGCGCGTGCCGGTGGTGGATACTTCGAACCCGTTCATCGCGCGTGACATCCCCACCCCCGACGAGAGCGTGTGCGTGATCCGCTTCGCCAAGCCCAAGGGCATCGACTTTCCGTACCTGCTGTCGATGATCGACGGCTCGTGGATGAGCCGGGCCAACACCATCGTCGTGCCCGGTGGCAAGATGGAGCTCGCGATGCAGCTGATCTTCACGCCCTTCATCTGGCGCATGATGGAGCGGCGCAAGCGCGCGCTGGGCCTGGCCTGACGCGTCCGCCCCCTTTTCGAGACCACGAGCACGACGACATGAACCTGAGCGACCTCCCCTCCCGCGCCGCCCCGGCGCCCGAGCTGGCCCGCCGCATGGCCAACGCGATCCGCATGCTGGCGGTCGACGCCGTGGAGCAGGCCAAGAGCGGCCACCCCGGCGCCCCGATGGGCATGGCCGAGATCGCCGAGGTGCTGTGGAACCGCCACCTCAAGCACAACCCGGCCAACCCGGCCTGGGCCGATCGCGACCGCTTCGTGCTGTCCAACGGCCACGGCTCGATGCTGATCTACGCGCTGCTGCACCTGACCGGGTACGACCTGCCGATCGAGGAGCTGAAGGCCTTCCGCCAGCTGCACAGCAAGACCCCGGGCCACCCGGAGGTCGGCATCACCCCCGGCGTGGAGACCACCACCGGGCCGCTGGGGCAGGGGATCGCCAACGCGGTGGGCATGGCGCTGGCCGAAAAGCTGCTGGCCGCCGAGTTCAACCGCCCCGGCCACACCATCGTCGACCACTACACCTACGTCTTCCTCGGCGACGGCTGCATGATGGAAGGCATCAGTCACGAGGTCTGCTCGCTGGCCGGCACGCTGCGCCTGTCCAAGCTGATCGCCATTTACGACGACAACGGCATCTCGATCGACGGCCACGTCGAGGGCTGGTTCGCCGACGACACGCCGGCGCGCTTCGAGGCCTACGGCTGGCACGTCATCCGCAACGTCGACGGCCATGACACCGAGGCGGTGGACGCCGCGATCCGGCTGGCCAAGGCGCAGGCGCGCCGCCCGGACGGCAAGCCGACGCTGATCTGCTGCAAGACCGTGATCGGCCAGGGCTCGCCGAACAAGGCCGGCACGCACGACGTGCACGGCGCGGCGCTGGGCGCGGCCGAGGTCGCCGCCACGCGCGCGGCGCTCGACTGGCCCCATGCGCCATTCGAGATCCCGGCCGAGATCTACGCCGCGTGGGACGCGCGCGCCCACGGTGCGGCGGCCGAGGCCGCGTGGCGCCAGCGCTTCGCCGCCTACGCCGAGGCCCACCCGGAACTGGCCGCCGAGTTCGAGCGCCGCATGCGCGGGGAACTGAAGCCCGAGCTGGCCGAGCGCCTGCCGGCGCTGCTGGACGCGGCCGCCGCCCGCACCGATGCCGTGGCCACGCGCAAGGCCAGCCAGCTGGCGCTCGATGCGCTGGCGCCGCTGATCCCGGAGTTCTTCGGCGGCAGCGCCGACCTGACCGGCTCCAACCTGACCAACTTCAAGGGCTGCACCATCGCCGGCCGCGACCGCTGGGGCAACCACCTCAGCTACGGCGTGCGCGAGTTCGGCATGGCCGCCATCATGAACGGCATCGCGCTGCACGGCGGCTACCTGCCCTACGGCGGCACGTTCCTGACCTTCAGCGACTACAGCCGCAACGCCATCCGCATGGCGGCGCTGATGAAGCAGCGCGTCGTGCACGTCTTCACGCACGACTCGATCGGCCTGGGCGAGGACGGCCCGACGCACCAGAGCGTGGAACACGTGCCGAGCCTGCGCCTGATCCCGCAGCTGGACGTGTGGCGCCCGGCCGATGCGCTGGAGACGCTGGTGGCCTGGGCCGCGGCGGTGCAGCGCCGCGACGGCCCCACCGCGCTGTGCCTGTCGCGCCAGAACCTGCCGGTGGTCACGCAGCGCGCGCACGCCGACGGCGCCGCGCGCGGCGGCTACGTGCTCAAGGACATGGAGGGCGCGCGCGCGGTGATCGTCGCCACCGGCTCGGAGGTCTCGATCGCGCTGAAGGCCCAGGAGCTGCTGGCCGCCGAAGGCATTCCGACGCGCGTGGTCTCGATGCCCAGCACCACCGTGTTTGACCGCCAGGACGCCGCTTACCAGGACGCCGTGCTGCCACCGGCGCTGCCGGCGGTGGCGGTGGAGGCCGCGCATCCGGACTTCTGGCGCAAGTATGTCGGCCGCCGCGGCCGCGTGGTCGGCATCGACCGCTTCGGCGAGTCCGCCCCGGCGCCGGCGCTGTACGAATACTTCGGCCTGACCCCGGCCAAGGTGGCGCAGGCCGTGCGCGAGGTGCTGGCGTGAGCGCGCCGGCGCGCACCGCGCTGCCGTTCGACCTGATGCTGTTCGACCTGGACGGCACGCTGGTCGAGACGGCGCCGGAGATCGCCGACGCCGTCAACGACACGCTGACCGAGCTGGGCCTGCCGCCGGCGTCGCTGGAGCAGGTGACGCGCTGGATCGGCCACGGCACGCGCGAGCTGCTGGTGCAGGCGCTGGCCGCACGCCAGGGCCGCAGCGCCGACGCCGTGCGCGGCGACCCCGGCTTCGCGGCGGCGGAGGCGGTGTTCCAGCGCCACTACGAGGCGCGCTGCGGCACGCGCAGCCACCCGTACCCGCGCGTCGTGGAGGCGCTGCAGGCGCTGCGCGCCGCCGGCGTGCGCCGGGTGGTCGTCACCAACAAGGAGGCGCGCTACACCGCCCGTGTGCTGCAGGCCCATGCGCTCGAATCCCTGTTCGACCGCGTCATCAGCGGCGACACGCTGCCCGTCAAGAAGCCCAACCCGCTGGCCGTGGCCGACAGCCTGTTACGCTATGGGGTTGACCGCAGCCGCGCGCTGCTGGTGGGCGACTCCTCCATCGACGTGGCCACGGCACGCCATGCCGGCATCGCCGTCTGGTGCGTGCCGTACGGCTACAACATGGGCGAGCCCATCGAGGCCTGCGGCCCGGACCGCGTGATCGCGGACTTCGGGGCGCTGATGCCGGCGGCGTTGCAGACGGCCGCGGTGGCGGGCTGAGCGGCAGTCCGAGACCACGGCCCCGATCACCGACTTTTTCGTACCACCATTCAGGAGAGACCAACCATGACCATCCGCGTCGGCATCAACGGTTTCGGCCGCATCGGCCGCATGGTGTTCCGCGCCGCGCTGCGCAACTTCCAGGGCGACATCGAGATCGTCGGCATCAACGACCTGCTGGAGCCCGACTACCTGGCCTACATGCTGAAGTACGACAGCGTGCACGGCCGCTTCCAGGGCGAGGTGGCGGTGGAGGGCAGCACCCTCGTGGTCAACGGCCGGCGCATCCGTCTGACGGCCGAGCGCGATCCGGCCAACCTGCGCTGGGGTGACGTCGGCGCCGACGTGGTGATCGAGTCCACCGGCATCTTCCTCGACGACGCTGGCGCGCGCAAGCACCTGCAGGCCGGCGCCAAGCGCGTCATCATGAGCGCGCCGAGCAAGGACGACACGCCGATGTTCGTCTACGGCGTCAACCATGGCAGCTACGCCGGCCAGGACATCATCTCCAACGCCAGCTGCACCACCAACTGCCTGGCGCCGCTGGCCAAGGTGGTGCACGATCAGTGGGGCATCAAGCGCGGCCTGATGACCACCGTGCACGCCGCCACCGCCACGCAGAAGACCGTCGACGGACCCTCCAACAAGGACTGGCGCGGCGGCCGCGGCATCCTCGAGAACATCATCCCCAGCTCCACCGGTGCGGCCAAGGCGGTCGGCAAGGTGATCCCGAGCCTGAACAAGAAGCTGACCGGCATGGCCTTCCGCGTGCCCACCAGCGACGTCTCGGTGGTGGACCTGACCTGCGAGCTGGAAAAGCCCGCCACCTACGACGAGATCTGCGCGGCGATGAAGGCGATGGCCGCCAAACCGGTGGCCGAAGGCGGCCTGGCCGGCGTGCTCGGCTACACCGAGGACAAGGTCGTGGCCACCGACTTCCGTGGCGAGGTCTGCACCAGCGTCTTCGACGCCGAGGCCGGCATCCAGCTCGACCCGACCTTCGTCAAGCTGGTGGCCTGGTACGACAACGAGTGGGGCTACTCGAACAAGTGCCTGGAGATGGCGCGCGTGGTGGCGCGCTCGCTGTAAGGCTGGCGCTACCTGCTCGCCGCATGCTGTCGCCCTCGCGCGGTGGCCCGCCGGCCGCCGCGCCCCATGGAGCCCGAACCCGATGGACTTCATCCGCTTTGCCGATCTGTGCGCCCAGGGCCAGGCCCGGGGCAAGCGCGTCTTCATCCGCGCCGACCTGAACGTGCCGCTGGCCTTCGAGGAAGGCGTGGCGCGCATCACCGAGGACACCCGCATCCGCGCCTCCGTGCCGGCGATCCGCATGGCCCTGGAAGCTGGCGCGGGGGTCATGGTCACCTCGCACCTGGGCCGCCCGACCGAGGGCCAGCCCAAGCCCGAGGACACGCTCGCCCCGGTGGCCGAGCGCCTGAGCGAGCTGCTCGGCCAGCCGGTGCCGCTGATCCAGCGCTGGGTCGACGGCGGCTTCACGGTGGCGCCGGGTCAGGTGGTGCTGCTGGAGAACTGCCGCCTCAACAAGGGCGAGAAGAAGAACAGCCCCGAGCTGGCGCGCAAGATGGCTGCGCTGTGCGACATCTTCGTGCACGACGCCTTCGGTACCGCGCACCGCGCCGAGGCCAGCACCTACGGCATCGCCGAGCACGCGCCGGTGGCCTGCGCCGGGCCGCTGCTGGCCGCCGAGATCGACGCCATCACGCGCGCGCTGGAGCAGCCGGCGCGTCCGCTGGTGGCGATTGTGGCCGGCTCCAAGGTCTCCACCAAGCTGACCATCCTGCAGTCGCTGGCGCAGAAGGTCGACCGCCTGATCGTCGGCGGCGGCATCGCCAACACCTTCATGCTGGCCGCCGGCCTGCCGGTGGGCAGGAGCCTGGCCGAGCCCGACCTGGTCGGCGAGGCCAAGGCCGTCATCGAGGCGATGAAGGCGCGCGGCGCCGAGGTGCCGATTCCGGTCGACGTGGTCGTGGCGCCGGAGTTCAAGCCGGATGCGCCGGCCACCGTGAAGGCTGCTGCCGAGGTCGGCGCGGGCGACATGATCCTCGACATCGGCCCGCAGACGGCGGCGCAGCTGGCCGCGCTGCTGGAAAGCGCCGGCACCATCGTCTGGAACGGGCCGGTGGGCGTGTTCGAGTTTGCCGCGTTCGAGAACGGCACGCGCACGCTGGCGCAGGCCATCGCGCGCTCCAAGGCGTTCTCGATCGCCGGCGGCGGCGACACGCTGGCGGCGATCGCCAAGTACGGCATCGAGAAGGATGTCGGCTACATCTCCACCGGCGGCGGCGCCTTCCTGGAGGTGCTGGAGGGCAAGACCCTGCCGGCCTTCGAGATCCTGCAACGCCGCGCGCGCGGCTGATCCGCTTTTCCCCGAGGAGCAACGCCATGGCATTGATCACCCTGCGTCAACTGCTGGACCACGCCGCCGAGCACGGCTACGGCGTGCCGGCCTTCAACGTCAACAACATGGAGCAGATCCACGCCATCATGCAGGCGGCGGCGGCCACGCGCAGCCCCGTGATCCTGCAGGCCTCGGCGGGGGCGCGCTCCTACGCCGGCGAGCCGTTCCTGCGCCATCTGGTGCTGGCGGCGCTGGAGCAGTACCCGGACATCCCGATCTGCATGCACCAGGACCACGGCACCACCCCGGGCGTGTGCATGCGCTCGATCCAGTCCGGCTTCAGCTCGGTGATGATGGACGGCAGCCTGCGCGAAGATGGCAAGACCCCGTCCGACTACGAGTACAACGTGCGCGTCACCCGCACCGTGGTGGAGATGGCGCACGCCTGTGGCGTCTCGGTGGAGGGTGAGCTCGGCTGTCTGGGCAGCCTGGAGACCGGCAAGGCCGGCGAGGAGGACGGCGTCGGCGCCGAGGGCACGCTGGATCACTCGATGCTGCTGACCGACCCGGACGAGGCGGCCGACTTCGTGCGCAAGACCCAGGTCGACGCGCTGGCCATCGCCATCGGCACCAGCCACGGTGCCTACAAGTTCTCGCAGAAGCCCACCGGCAAGGTGCTGCGCATCGACCGCGTCAAGGAGATCCACGCCCGCATCCCCAACGTCCACCTGGTGATGCACGGCAGCTCCAGCGTGCCGGAGGACTGGCTGGCCATCATCAACACCTACGGCGGTGACATGGGCACCACCTACGGCGTGCCGGTGGAGGAGATCGTCGAGGGCATCAAGCATGGCGTGCGCAAGGTCAACATCGACACTGACCTGCGCATGGCCGCCACCGGCTCGATCCGCAAGTTCCTGGCCGAAAACCGGAAGGAATTCGATCCGCGCAAGTTCCTGAAGGAAGCCACCAAGGCCATGAGCGGCATCTGCAAGGCGCGCTACGAGGCCTTCGGTTGCGCCGGCATGGCCGACCGCATCGGCAAGATCTACGGCCTGGAGGCGATGGCCAAGCGTTACGAGAAGGGCGAGCTGGCCGCACAGGTGGCCTGACCACCGTGCTGCGCCGGCCCGCGGTGCCCGCCGAGGCGACGGGTGCCGTCACGCCGCCGAACCGTGCGTACCCCCGCCCGTCGGCGGGGGTCGTCATTGGCGGATACGGGGTTTGGCCGATGCCGGTGCACCGCCGCGCCGGAAACGGCGACAATTCGGCGCATGATCCCGATCAAGACCGAATCGGCCTGGCGCGGCACGGCGGACTGCAAGGCCTGCGGCATCCGCGACATGGTGCTGTTCGCCGACCTCAACGAGCAGGACTTCAACCTCATCCACGCGCCGATCGACGACCTGGTCTACGCCGCGGGCCAGACGCTGTACGCCGAAGCGGCGCCGGCGCACAGCGTCTTCACGCTGCGCAGCGGACTCATCAAGCTGGTGCGCAGTACCCCGGACGGGCGTCAGCGCGTGTTGCGCCTGCTGCGCCCGGGCGATGTCGTCGGCATCGAGGCACTGGCCGGTGCGCGCTACGACAGCGAGGCGGTGGCGCTGACCGAAGCGTCGGTGTGCCGCATCCCGGTGGAAGTGATCCATCGCCTGGCACAGAACTCGCCGCGGCTGCACATGCGCCTGCTGCAGAAGTGGCAGGCGGCCCTGCGCGAGGCCGACGACTGGCTCGCCGCGCTCAACTTCGGCAGCGCGCGCCAGCGCGTGGCCAACTTCGTCCTGAAGATGCGTCACGCCACCGACCCGCAGGTCGTCACGCTGTTTTCGCGCGAGGACATGGGCGCGATGATGGACCTGAAGCTGGAGACCGTCAGCCGCGAGATCAGCGCGATGGTCAAGGCCGGCATCCTGGAGCCGCTGGATCGCGTCGGCCGTCTCTACCGCATCGCCGACGAGACGGCGCTGCAGGCGCTGGTGACGGGTTGACGCTCGGGCACCACCGGCCCTGCCGTCACAGCTCCTCGACGCGCTGCGGCGGGTAGGTGTCCCAGCCCTGGCAGCCCGGGCAGTGCCAGAAATATTGCCGCGCCTCGAAACCGCAGGCCGCGCAGCGGTAGCGCTTCAGCGGCTCGCAGGCCTGCTGCAGCGCGCGGCGTACCAGGGGTTCAGCCTCGTCGTCGCCCAGGGGCACGCCAGCCAGCCACAGGTTGGCCGCCACCAGCGACGGCGCCTGGCGCAGGTGCTCGACGTAGCGCCGCCGGGCGGCTGAGGCGTCGTCCTCCAGGCTGGCCAGCGCCTGTGTCACGTCCACTGACGGGGGGTGGCGCTGTGCCCATTCCTGCAGCAGCACGCGCACCTCGTCGCGGCATCCGGACGCGGCCGCCGCCTGCACCAGCGGATGGGCCACCAGCGGCACGTGGCTCGGCACGTGCCGCGCCAGCGCCAGCAGGGCCTGCAGCGCGCCGTCGGCCTGCCCCAGTGCCTGCCGCACCTCGGCCAGAGTCACCCACGCGCGCGCCGACTCGGGCGTGCGCTGCACCTGCGCCTCGAGCAGCGCCAGCGCCTCGCCGTGGCGTCCCTGGCGCTGCAGCGCGGCGGCCTGCTCGCAGACGTGATGGGCGCGGCGCAGGCGAAAGCTGCCGTGCTCGCCGCCGTCCAGCGTCTCGGCCATCGCGGCCGCGCGCGCCCAGTCGCGCCCACGCTCGTACACGTGCAGCAGCGCCAGGCGCGCGTCGGCATCGAAGCGCGTGCCCAGCAGCGCGCTGAAGGCCGCCTCGGCGCGGTCCAGCAGACCGGCCTTGAGAAAGTCGTGGGCCAGCGCGTGCTGCGCGCGCTCGCGCTCGGCCGCGCTGAGATCGGCGCGCGCCAGCAGGTGCTCGTGCACGCGCACGGCGCGCTCGTAATCGCCGCGGCGACGGAACAGACCGCCCAGCGCGAAGTACAGCTCGGCGGCGTCCGGGTCGTGCCGCACCGCTTCGACGAAGGCATCGATGGCCTGGTCCTGCTGCTCGTTGAGCAGGTGATGCAGGCCGCGGAAGTAGGCGCGCGGCGCGCGCCGGCCTTCCAGCCGCCACTGGCGCAGGTCCAGGCGCGAGGCCAGCCAGCCCAACCCGAAGGCCACCGGCAGCGCCCACAGCAGCCAGCTCAGGTCAAACGGCATCGGGCCAGTCCGTGGCGTGGGCGGCGCCGGTGGCCGGCGGGGTGGAGGCGGCGGGGCTGGCGGAGTCGCGCCGTGCCTGGCGTCGCGCGCGCCACCACAGCGGCGTCATGACCGCCATGCCGAGCAGCACCCCCAGCAGCAGGACGACCAGCAGCACCAGCGCCAGCGGCCCCTGCCACTGGGTGCCGAACAGGCCGTGCACCACCACCGGCGCGGTGTTGTTGAGCGCCAGCGCAAAGATCAGCAGGAAGAAGGCGGCGCGCAGCAGCCAGGCAAGCACTTTCATGGGGTGGTGGCACCGGCCGCGGCGCCGTCGACCGCGTCGCGCAGCGCCTTGCCGGGCTTGAAGTGCACCGTGCGCCGTTCGGGCACCTCCACCGCCGCGCCGGTGCGCGGGTTGCGCGCCTGCCGCGGCCGGCGCTGGTGGACGCTGAAGCTGCCGAAGCCGCGCAGCTCGATGCGCTGACCGGCGGCCAGCGCGGCGGCCATCGTCTCGAGGATGGTCATCACGGCGGCCTGGGCGTCGGCCTCCGTCAGGTGCGGGTAGCGCTCGGCCAGCGCGTCGAACAGGTCGCTGCGGTTCATGCGACGATTATGCCCAAGCGCGGGCGGACGCGGCGCCCCGGTGGTGTCCCCAAAAAGCAAGATCCGCCGGGCCGGCGGGCCGCGGCGGGTCTTGGCTCGGGCGAGGCAGGCCCGCCCCGGGCGGGGACGGAAGCCGACCCCGGCGGGCGGTCAGTTGCCGCTGCTGCTGTCGAGCTTGGCGCGCAGCAGCGCCCCCAGGTTGGTGGTGCCGGCATTGCCGGCGTTCTGCGCGAGGCTGGCCATCGCCTCCTGCTGGTCGGCGGCGTCCTTGGCCTTGATCGACAGCTGGATGCTGCGGTTCTTGCGGTCGACGTTGATGATCACCGCGGTGACCTCGTCGCCTTCCTTCAGGACGTTGCGGGCGTCCTCGACGCGGTCACGCGAGATCTCGCTGGCGCGCAGGTAGCCGGTGACGTCGTTGCCGAGGTCGATCTCGGCGCCCTTGGCGTCGACGCTCTTGACCGTGCCGGTGACGGTCGAGCCCTTGTCGTGGATCGACACGAAGGTCGTGAACGGATCGGCGTCGAGCTGCTTGATGCCCAGGCTGATGCGCTCGCGCTCGACGTCGACGCCCAGCACGACCGCCTCGACCTCCTGACCCTTCTTGTAGTTGCGCACCGCGACTTCGCCCGGTTCGTTCCACGACAGGTCGGACAGGTGCACCAGGCCGTCGATGCCATTTTCCAGCCCGACGAAGATGCCGAAGTCGGTGATCGACTTGATCGGGCCCTTGACGCGGTCACCCTTGCGGTGCGTGTCGGCGAACTCCTGCCACGGGTTGGGCTTGCACTGCTTCATGCCGAGGCTGATGCGGCGCTTGTCCTCGTCGATGTCCAGCACCATGACCTCGACCTCGTCGCCGATCGAGACGACCTTGCTCGGCGCGACGTTCTTGTTGGTCCAGTCCATCTCGGAGACGTGCACCAGCCCCTCGATGCCGGGCTCCAGCTCGACGAAGGCGCCGTAGTCGGCGATGTTGGTGACCTTGCCGAACAGGCGCGTGCCGGCCGGGTAGCGGCGCGCCACGCCCAGCCAGGGGTCGTCGCCCATCTGCTTCAGGCCCAGGCTGACGCGCTGGCGCTCGGGGTCGAACTTGAGCACCTTGGCGGTGATCTCCTGGCCGACCTGCACCACCTCGTTCGGGTGGCGCACGCGGCGCCAGGCCATGTCGGTGATGTGCAGCAGGCCGTCGATGCCGCCCAGGTCGACGAAGGCACCGTATTCGGTGATGTTCTTGACCACGCCGGTGACGATGGCGCCTTCCTTGAGGGTTTCCAGCAGCTTGGCGCGCTCTTCGCCCATGCTGGCTTCGACCACGGCGCGACGGCTGAGCACGACGTTGTTGCGCTTGCGGTCCAGCTTGATGACCTTGAACTCCATGGTCTTGCCCTCGTAAGGCGTCAGATCCTTGACGGGGCGGGTGTCGACCAGCGAGCCCGGCAGGAACGCGCTGATGCCGTTGACCATGACCTTGAGGCCACCCTTGACCTTGAACGTGGTGGTGCCGGTGACGAATTCGCCCGACTCGAGCGCCTTTTCCAGCATCGCCCACGCGGCCAGACGCTTGGCCTTTTCGCGCGACAGGATGGTGTCGCCGTAGCCGTTTTCGACCGCCTCGACGGCCACGGCCACGAAGTCACCTTCGCGCACTTCGAGCTCGCCCTGGTCGTCTTTGAACTCCTCGATCGGGATGTAGGCCTCGGACTTGAGGCCGGCGTTGACGACGACGAAGTTGGGGTCGATGCGCACCACCTCGGCGGTGATGACCTCGCCTACGCGCAGGTCGGCGCGCTTGAGCGACTCTTCGAACAGGGCGGCAAAGGATTCGGACATGAAATTTCCTGTGGCAGACCGCCGCGCCCGGGACGGCCGGCGGGACGGGTTGACACCCGGCGCGTGGCGCGGGTGGTTGGGTTGACGAACCCTCGGGCGTGCGCGGCGCGGAAAGCCGCGGCGGCGCCCTCGGGGCCTGCAACGGTTGGCCGCGCGAAGCCTCAGGCTTCGAACGGCCGGCGCTGCGCCCACCAACCCAGCACCGTCTCGACCGACTCCTCGATCGTCTGGTGCGTGTTGTCAAGCGCCAGCGCATCCTCGGCCGCCGCAAGCGGCGCCACGCTGCGTGCACGGTCGCGCGCATCGCGGGCCTCAAGCTCGGCCAAAAGACTTTCAATGCTAGCATGTTCGTTGCGTGCGCGCAACTGTTCGTGGCGCCGTTGGGCGCGCGCACGCGCGCTGGCGGTCAGGAACACCTTGAGCGCCGCGTCCGGAAACACCACCGTGCCCATGTCGCGCCCGTCGGCCACCAGCCCCGGCAAGCGGCGGAAGGCCCGCTGCAGCGCCAACAGCCCGGCGCGCACGGCGGGGATCGCCGATACGCGCGAGGCCGCCGCGCCGGCCTCCTCGCTGCGCAGTTCGGCGGTGACGTCCTCCTGCCCGAGCCATACGCGCCCGCCGTCGAAGCGCGCCGGCAGCGTGCGCGCCAGCTCCCCCAGCCGCGCCTGCACCGCCTCGTCCTGCAGCGCCGCGGCGTCGGTCGGCACGCCGGCGCGCGCCGCCGCCAGCCCCACCAGCCGGTACAGCGCGCCGGAGTCCAGCACGTGGTAGCCGAGCCGGCGCGCCAGCGCCGACGCCAGCGTCCCCTTGCCGGAGGCGCTGGGGCCGTCGATGCAGATCACCGGGATGTCGGCGGGGTCGGCCTCGACCACCTGCCACAGGGTTTCGAAGTAGTCCGGAAAGGTCTTGGCGACGCACTTGGGGTCGAGGATGCGCACCGGACGGCGCGCCGGGTTGAACGCCGCCAGCGACCCGCACATCGCCATGCGGTGATCGTCGTAGGTGTGCAGCGCCGCGGCGCGCCAGCCGTCGGCCGGCAGCGGGTGCACGCGCAGCCAGTCCGGCCCTTCCTCGACGGTGGCGCCGAGCCGTCGCAGTTCGGTGGCCATGGCGGCGATGCGGTCGGTCTCCTTGACGCGCCAGCTGCCGATGCCGCGAAGGGTGCTCGCGCCGTCGGCGTAGAGCGCCATGACCGCCAGCGTCATCGCCGCGTCCGGAATGGCGTTGCAGTCCAGCTCCAGCGCGCGCAGCGGCCAGGCGCCGCGGCGCACGTGCAGCCGGTTGGCTTCGCCTTCCACCTCCGCGCCCATCGCGCGCGCGGCCTCGGCGAACGCCACGTCGCCCTGGATCGAGGCCAGCCCCACGCCCTCGATCGTCACCGGTTGCGCCGTGGCCGCCAGCGCCCCGGCGGCGATGAAGTAGCTCGCCGCCGAGGCGTCGCCCTCGACGTGCACCTCGCCCGGGGTGGCGTAGCGCGCGCCGGCCGGGATGGTGAAGCGGCGCCAGCCATCGCGCTGCACCGCCACGCCGAAGCGCGCCAGCAGCTTCAGTGTCATCGCGACGTAGGGCTTGGAGATCAGCTCGCCGCTGACCTCCACCACGATCGGCTGCGCCTGCGCCACCAGTGGCAGCGCCAGCAGCAGCGCCGTCAGGAACTGGCTGGAGACGTCGCCGCGCACCCGGATCGGCGCCTCCAGACGCAGCGTTGCCGGCCCGTGCACGCGCAGCGGCGGGTAGCCCTCCTGCCCCAGGTACGCGACGTCGGCGCCGAGCTGGCGCAGCGCCTCGACCAGGTCGCCGATCGGCCGCTCGTGCATGCGCGCCACGCCGCGCAGTTCGAAGCTGCCACCCTCGCGCGCGGCCAGCAGCGCCAGCGCCGCCGTCAGCGGCCGCATCGCGGTGCCGGCGTTGCCGAGGAACAGCGCCGCCTGCCGCACCGGCAGCCGCCCGCCGAGGCCCGTCACCGCCACCGTGGTGGCGTCGAGCCGCTCGAGACCGCAGCCCAGCGTCTGCAGCGCCTGCAGCATCACGCGCGTGTCGTCCGAATCCAGCAGGTCGCGCACGACGGTGCGGCCGGCGCTGAGCGCCGCCAGCAGCAGCACGCGGTTGGAAATGCTCTTGGAGCCGGGCAGGCGCACGGTGCCGCCGGCGCGGCGCAGGGGGGGCAGGTCGAGAAAGGGGATGTCGTACATCGGCTCGATCAGGGACTGGGGGGCGCGCCGGCCGGCGCCCAGGCGCGGCGCGCGCGGCTGGCCGCCTCGATCAGCCGCTGCAGCCGCGCCGGCTCGTCCAGCGCCGCCTCGAAGGCGTCCAGCGCGGCGCGAAACGCCGCCGCCTGCGCGCGCACCTCGGCGGCGTTGGCGTGCAGGATGTCGCGCCAGACCTCGGGGTCGCTGGCGGCGATGCGCGTGAAGTCGCGAAACCCCGGGCCAGCCAGCGCCAGGAAGCGCCCTCCATCGGGCTGCTGTGCCAGCGCGTGCATGGCGGCGAACGCCAGCAGGTGCGGCAGGTGGCTGACCGCCGCCAGCGCCGCGTCGTGCTCGTGCGGGCTCATCGCGTGCACGCGCGCCCCGAGCGCCTGCCACAGTGTCCGCGCGCGCCGCTGCGCGTCGGCGGCGGTTTGCGGCAGCGGCGTCAGGATCACCGGCGCGCCGCGGTAGAGGTCGGCGCAGGCGTGCTCGACGCCTGCCTTTTCCTTGCCGGCGATCGGGTGCGCCGGCACGAAGCGCGCCAGGCGCCGCGCGTCCAGCGCCGCGCGCGCCGCGGCCACGACGTCGGCCTTGGTGGAACCGACGTCCATCAGCAACGTGTCGTCGGCCAGCGCCGGGGCGAGCGCGCGCAGCGTCGCTTCCGTGGCGGCCACCGGCACCGCCAGCAGCACCACGTCGGCGCCGCGTGCGGCAGCCGCGGGGTCGTCGGTGGCTTCGTCCGCCACCCCCCGCGCCGCGGCGCGCGTCCGTGCCTCGGGCGAACGCGCCACCCCCACCACGTGACGCACCAGCCCCGCGGCGCGCAGCGCCAGCGCGAACGAGCCGCCCATCAGACCGCAGCCGATGACGGCCAGGCGCTGCACCGGCTCGGGGGGGGACGCCGTGCTCATGTCTCCGACACCGGATAGGCGCCCAGCATCTTGTAGAACGCGCACAGCCCCTGCAGCTCCTGCAGCGCCGCGCCGACGTGCGGCTGCGACGGATGGCCGGCGATGTCGATGTAGAAGTAGTACTCCCACTGCCCCGATTTGGCCGGGCGCGACTCGAAGCGCGTCATCGAGACACCGTGCTCCTTCAGGGGTTTGAGCAGGTCGTGCACGGCGCCGGGACGGTTCGGTACCGACACGACGATGCTGGTGCAGTCGCGCCCGCTCGGACCGGGCATGGCCATCGTCTGCGGCAGGCAGATGATGGCAAAGCGCGTGCGGTTGTAGGCTTCGTCCTGAATCGCGTGCGCGACGATGTGCAGCGCGTATTGCGCCGCGGCACGCTCGCTGGCCAGCGCCGCCCACGCCGGGTTGGTGGTGGCAAGCCGCGCCCCTTCGGCGTTGCTGGCCACGGCGCGCCGTTCGGCGTGCGGCAGGTGGGTCGACAGCCAGCCCTGGCACTGCGCCAGGGCCTGCGGGTGTGCCATCACCACCTCGATGCCCTCCAGGCTCGGCACCTGGCGCAGCAGGTTGTGGCGCACCAGCAGGCTGACCTCCCCGACGATGTGCACCGGCGAGCGCAGGAACAGGTCGAGCGAGCGCGCCACCACGCCCTCGGTGGAGTTCTCGACGCCGACGACGCCGAACTGGGCGGTGCCCGCCGCGGTGGCGTGGAAGACCTCGTCGAAGCTCGGACAGTGGATCAGCTCGGCGGCGCTGCCGAAGTATTCGATCGCGGCCTGCTCGCAGAACGTCCCCTCGGGGCCGAGCACGGCCACGCGCATCGGCGCCTCCAGCGCCAGGCACGCCGACATGATCTCGCGCCAGATCGCCGCCACGTGCCGGTTGTGCAGCGGGCCCGGGTTGGCGGCCTCGATGTTGGCGATCACCTGCGCGACGCGGTCGGGGCGAAAGAACGGCGAACCCTCGGCGCGCTTGACCTCGCCGACCCGTTGCGCGATGCGCGCGCGCTCGTTGAGCAGGCGCAGCAGCTCGCGGTCGATGGCGTCGATCTGGTCGCGCAGCGCGCGCAGCGCCGGGCTGGCCTGCGGCTGCGGGGAGGCGGCGAGGGAGGGGGAGGGCGTGGTCATCCGCGCGGACTCCATCTCAGGCGCTGCGCTCGAACTCGCGCAGGTACTCGACCAGGGCCTGCACGCCCTCGATCGGCATGGCGTTGTAGAGGCTGGCGCGCATGCCGCCGACCGACTTGTGGCCCTTGAGCTGCAGCAGCCCGCGCTGCTGCGCCCCGCGCAGGAAGGCAGCGTTGCGCGGGTGCGCCGGATCCTTCAGCGGCCGGCCGTCGTCGCCGCGCAGGAAGAACGGCATGTTCATGCGCGAGCGGCAGGCCGGATCCACGAGGTTGACGTAAAGCTGCGAGCCGTCGATGGCCTCATACAGCAGCCGCGCGCGCGCGATCGCGCGCGCCTCCATCGCCGCCACGCCGGTGAGCTCGCCCTCGCGCTGCGCCGCCACCCACTGGAACACCAGGCCCGCCACGTAGATGGCCCAGGTCGGCGGCGTGTTGGCCATCGACTGCTGCTCGGCCAGCACGCGGTAGTCGAACACGGTGGGGCAGATCGGCAGCGCGTGGCCGAGCAGATCCTCGCGCACGATGATGAGCGTCAGCCCCGCCGGGCCGATGTTCTTCTGCGCCCCGCCGAACGCCAGCCCGACGCGACGCCAGTCGATCGGGCGCGACAGCACGTGGGAGGAAAAGTCGATCACCAGCGGCGCGTCGCACCCCAGCGCCGCCAGGTCCGGCAGCTGGTGGAATTCGACGCCGTGAATGGTCTCGTTGCTGCACAGGTGCACGTAGGCGGGGTTGGCGCGCAGCCGCCACGTGGCCGGGTCGGGGATCGCGGTGTAGCCGCCGTCGGCGCCGCTGGCGGCCACCTGCACGTCGGCGTAGCGGCGCGCCTCCTGCGCCGACTTCTGGCTCCAGGCGCCGGTGACGACCACGTCCACCGCGCGCTGCGGATGGCGCCCGGCCAGATTGAGCGGCACCATCGCGTTGTGCGCCAGCGCGCCGCCCTGGCTGAACAGCACCTTGAAGTGGTCGGGGATGGCCAGCAGCGCGCGCAGGTCGGCTTGCGCCTGCTCGAGGATCTCGCCGAATTCGCGGCCGCGGTGGCTCATCTCCATCACGCCCATGCCGCAGCCGTGCCAGTCCAGCATCTCGGCGGCGGCCTGGCGCAACACGGCCTCGGGCATGGTGGCCGGGCCGGCGGAGAAGTTGAACGGGCGCGCCATCGGCTCAGCCCTCCGCGGGGGCGGGTTCGCCCCCTTCGTCCTCGCCCCCGTCGCCGGCGTCGGCGATGCGCTGCAGACCGCTCAGCCGGTCGCCCTCGTCCAGGCTGATCAGCGTGACGCCCTGCGTGGCGCGGCCCATCTCGCGGATCTCGGCCACGCGCGTGCGCACCAGCACCCCGCGGTCGGAAATCAGCATGATCTCGTCGTCCGGGCGCACCAGCGTGGCGGCCACCACCTTGCCGTTGCGCTCGCTGGTCTGGATCGCGATCATGCCCTTGGTGCCGCGCCCGTGGCGGGTGTATTCGACGATCGGGGTGCGCTTGCCGTAGCCGTTTTCGGTGGCGGTCAGCACGCTCTGCGTCTCGTCTTCGGCCACCAGCAGCGCGATCACCTGCTGGCCGTCCTCCAGCGTCATGCCCTTGACGCCGCGCGCCTGCCGGCCCATCGGGCGCACGTCGTTCTCGTCGAAGCGCACCGCCTTGCCGGCGTCGGAAAACAGCATCACGTCGTGCCGCCCGTCGGTCAGCGCCGCGCCGATCAGGTAGTCACCCTCGTCCAGGTCGACGGCGATGATGCCGGCCTTGCGCGGGTTGCTGAATTCGTCCAGCGGCGTCTTCTTGACCACGCCTTGCGCGGTGGCCATGAAGACGTAATGATCGGCCGGGAAGCTGCGGAACTCGCCGGTCAGCGGCAGCACCACGGTGATCTTCTCGCCCTCGGCCAGCGGGAACATGTTGACGATCGGCCGCCCGCGCGCGCCGCGCCCGCCGGCGGGCACCTCCCACACCTTGAGCCAGTAGACCCGCCCGCGGTTGGAGAAGCACAGCATCCAGTCGTGCGTGTTGGCGATGAAGAGCTGGTCGATCCAGTCGTCGTCCTTGGTGGCGGTGGCCTGCTTGCCGCGGCCGCCGCGGCGCTGCGCGCGGTATTCCGACAGCGGCTGCGCCTTGACGTAGCCGGCGTGCGACAGCGTCACCACCATGTCCTGCGGCGCGATCAGATCCTCGGTGTCGAGCTCCTGCGCGTGGGGCTCGATCTGACTGCGCCGCTGGCCCTGCGGCGTCTGGCCGAATTCGGCGCGGATGGCGCGCAGCTCCTCGGCGATGATCGCCGTGACGCGCTCGGGCTTGGCCAGGATGTCGAGCAGGTCGTCGATCTGCGCCATGACCTCCTTGTACTCGGTGACGATCTTGTCCTGCTCCAGGCCGGTGAGGCGCTGCAGCCGCATCTGCAGGATCTCCTGCGCCTGCGTCTCCGACAGCGCGTAGAGCCCGTCGGCCTGCAGCCCGCAGGCGCGTACCAGTCCCTCAGGGCGGTAGTCGTCGGCGTTCACGGTCCCGCCATCGGCGCGCGCGCGCGTCAGCATCGCGCGCACCAGTTCGCTGTCCCAGCGGCGCGCCATCAGCTCGGCCTTGGCCACCGGCGGGGTGGGGCTTTCGCGGATGATGCGGATGAACTCGTCGATGTTGGCCAGCGCCACCGCCAGCCCTTCCAGCACATGGCCGCGCTCGCGCGCCTTGCGCAGCTCGAACACCGTGCGCCGCGTCACCACCTCGCGCCGGTGCTGCAGGAAGATGTCCAGCAGATCCTTCAGGTTGCACAGCTTGGGCTGGCCGTCGACCAGCGCCACCATGTTGATGCCGAAGGTGTCCTGCAGCTGTGTGTGCTTGTAGAGGTTGTTGAGCACGACCTCCGGCACCTCGCCGCGCTTGAGCTCGATGACCACGCGCATGCCGGACTTGTCGGACTCGTCCTGGATGTGCGCGATGCCCTCGATCTTCTTGTCGCGCGCCAGCTCGGCGATGCGCTCCAGCAGCACCTTCTTGTTGACCTGGTACGGGATTTCGTCGACGACGATGGCCTGGCGCTGGCCGCGGTCGATGTCCTCGAAGTGGCAGCGCGCGCGCATCACCACGCGCCCGCGCCCGGTGCGGTAACCCTCGCGCACCCCCTGCAGCCCGTAGATGATGCCGGCGGTCGGAAAGTCCGGCGCCGGGATGAAGGCCATCAGGTCATCCACCGTTGCCTCGGGGTGCGCCAGCAGGTGCAGGCAGGCGTCCACCACCTCGTTGAGGTTGTGCGGCGGGATGTTGGTGGCCATGCCCACCGCGATGCCGGCCGAGCCGTTGACCAGCAGGTTGGGCAGCCGGCTGGGCAGCACCAGCGGCTCGCGCTCGCTGCCGTCGTAGTTGGGGCCGAAATCGACCGTCTCCTTGTCGATGTCGGCCAGCATCTCGTGCGCGATCCTGGCCAGCCGGATTTCGGTGTAGCGCATCGCGGCGGCGGCGTCGCCATCGACCGAGCCGAAGTTGCCCTGGCCGTCGATCAGCATGTGGCGCAGGCTGAAGTCCTGCGCCATGCGCACGATGGTGTCGTACACCGCGCTGTCGCCGTGCGGGTGGAATTTACCGATGACGTCGCCGACGATGCGCGCGGATTTCTTGTAAGGCCGGTTCCAGTCGTTGCCCAGCTCGTGCATCGCGTACAGCACGCGCCGGTGCACGGGCTTCAGGCCATCGCGGGCGTCGGGCAGCGCGCGCCCCACGATCACGCTCATGGCGTAATCGAGGTAGCTGCGGCGCATCTCCTCTTCGAGGCTGACGGGCAGGGTTTCGCGGGCGAAGGATGGACTCATGGAAGGCGCCGCCTCGGTGGCGTGAATGGGCGTGGGGTGCCGCCGGTGCGTTGCCGGCCCGGATTGATGCCACGCCAGCCGACGATTGTACCGGCCGAGGTCGGCGCGCTTGGCGCCAGGCGAGGCGCTGCGGCCGATGCCATCGCTGTCGCATCGCAGCAACAGCGCCGCGGACGCCGTTGGCGCCGGTTTGGCAGGGGCTTGGCGCTGTGGCGGCTTGTGGCAGAATGGAACCAAGAGCGCAAAGGTCCGTCTATCGTGGGCGGATTCGCGATCTTGTCCGCGTACACCATACCAAGAGGAACCCCATGAACAAGCTCTCGAAGATTGCCGCGCTGTTCGCCACGGCTGCCATGGCCTCGGCGGCCGGTGCCCAGACCATCGACAACTGGCGCAACGGCACCGGTGACCTGGTGTGGAAGAACGGTACCAACGAACTGTGCTGGCGCAACAGCTCGTGGACGCCGGCCACCGCGGCCAAGGGCTGCGACGGCGCGATCGTGCCGGCCCCGGCGCCCGCTCCGGCCCCGGCGCCCGCACCGGCCCCCGCGCCTGCGCCTGCGCCGGCCGCCGCGCCCGCGCCTGCTCCGGCGCCTGCGCCGGCGCCCGCTCCGGCCCCTGCCGCGCCGGCCAAGGTGACCTACGCGTCGGACGTGTTCTTCGATTTCGACAAGGCCGTGCTCAAGCCTGAGGGCAAGGCGCGCCTGGACGACCTGGTCGAGAAGATCAAGGGCATCAAGCTGGAGGTGGTCATCGCCGTCGGCCACACCGACTGGACCGGCCCCGACGCCTACAACCAGAAGCTGTCGGTGCGTCGCGCCGAGGCCGTCAAGGCCTACCTCGTCAGCAAGGGCATCGACGCCAACCGCATCTACACCGAGGGCAAGGGCGAGAGCCAGCCGGTGGCCGACAACCGCACGCGCGAAGGTCGCGCCAAGAACCGCCGCGTCGAAATCGAGGTGGTCGGCACCCGCTGATCGGCGCCGGCCGGCGTGTCCCGGCGCTGGCGGAAAAGTTTCTTTCGACCCGCTGCCAAAGGCCCCGACCGGGGCCTTTGGCGTTTCCGGCGGCTGCGACGCGCCGCGATAATGGCGCCATGGAAACGAAGCTGAACGCGGATCCGGCCGAGCTGGCCAAGTTTTCCGATCTCGCTCACCGTTGGTGGGATCCGGAAGGCGAGTTCCGGCCGTTGCACCAGATCAACCCGCTGCGTCTGGGATGGATCGAGGAGGTGGCCGGGCCGCTGCGCGGCCGCGAGGTGCTCGACGTCGGCTGCGGCGGCGGCATCCTGGCCGAGGCGATGGCGCGCCGCGGCGCGCGCGTGTTGGGCATCGACCTGGCGGACAAGCCGCTCAAGGTGGCGCGGCTGCATGCGCTGGAGCAGCAGGTGGCGGGGCTGGAATACCGTGCCGTCAGCGTCGAGCAGCTGGCGCAGGAGCGCGCGGGCGCCTTCGACGTCGTGACCTGCATGGAGATGCTGGAGCACGTGCCCGACCCGGCCTCGGTGGTGGCGGCGTGCGCGGCGCTCGTCAAGCCCGGCGGCTGGGTGTTCTTCTCGACGCTGAACCGCAACCCCAAGTCGTTCCTGCTGGCCATCGTCGGCGCCGAGTACGTGCTGCGCCTGCTGCCGCGCGGCACGCACGAGTACCGCCGCTTCATCCGTCCCAGCGAGCTGGCGCGCTGGGTGCGCCCGGCCGGACTCGAGGTGGTGCAGCTCAAGGGGCTCAGCTACCAGCCGCTGACGCGACGCTTCACGCTCGGCTCGGACACCGACGTCAACTACCTGATGGCGGCGCGCCGGGAGGCCGCGTGAGCGTGCGCTGGCGCGACGTGCGCGCCGTCCTGTTCGACCTCGACGGTACGCTGCTGGACACCGCACCCGACCTCGGCCACGCAGCCAACCTGCTGCGGCAGCGCCGCGGCCTGCCCCCGCTGCCGTTGGCCCGCTACCGTCCCCACGCCAGCAGCGGCGCGCGCGGCATGCTGGCCATCGCGCTGGGGCTGCAGCCCGGTGACGACGGCTTCGAGGCGGCGCGTGCGGAGTACCTCGCCGTGTACGAGGAGGTGATGTTGCGCGCCACGGCGCCGTTCGAGGGCGTGCTGCCGCTGGTGCAGGCGCTGGATGCGGCCGGATTGCCGTGGGGGGTGGTGACCAACAAGGTCGAGCGCTTCGCGCTGCCGATCGCTGCGCGCGTCGAGCCGCTGCCGCGCGCGGCCGTCGTCATCGGCGGGGACACCACCCCGCACGCCAAGCCGCACCCGGCGCCCCTGCTGGAGGCGGCGCGGCGGCTCGGCCTGGAGCCCGCGGCCTGCCTCTACGTCGGTGACGACGAGCGCGACATCGTGGCCGGCCGCGCGGCGGGCATGCGCACGGTGGCGGCACGCTACGGCTATCTCGGGCACGCCGCCGACGTCGCCACGTGGGGGGCGGATGCCCACATCGACCATCCGCAGCAGCTGTTGAACTTTCTCGAATTGCCCTAAACTAAGCAGGCACGGGGCTGCACCGGTTTCGACGTGGGTGCGGACTCGACGCAGAGCATGCCGAGGTGCTGTCACCTCGCTAAACCACAGCAACAAAGTAACTGCGAACGACGAACGTTTCGCTCTCGCCGCCTGATCGCGGTGAGCCTTGCACCGGTCGGCCGATAGGCCGGGCCGAAGGGGCCGCAAGGTCCTGACGGCGGCAAGGGCACATTCATCGGCTGGTCGCATCGCGGGCAACTTGCGGTGCGATGAGATTCAAGGTTGCTGGTTCCGGGCGCAGCGTGCCGCTGCGCGGCGCGCGGGACGAGACCCCAAACAGACGGCTACGCATGTAGAACTGCGCGAGAATGGCCTGCGGACGGCGGTTCGACTCCGCCCAGCTCCACCACACACCTTGGCCGTGGCGCCGTGCCGCGGCTTTCCCCCTCGGCGGTGCCGCCTTGCCTTGCGTGGACATAGTCATGTCGAACGAAGGGTTTTGTGCGCGGTGCCGGAGGGGTTGCCGTATGCTGCCGGTCTGCAGTCTTTCGAAGAATCGAGGAGACCGGCATGAAAGGCATCGCATGGGCGGCGGCCGCAGGGGCCGCTTTCCTGTTGTCGGGTTGCGCCCACTGGACGGGCGGCCCCACGGCGGTGGCACAGCTGCAACCCACCCGTGGCAGCACCACGCAAGGGGTCGTGCAGTTCCAGCAGCGGGGCGACGTGGTGGTCGTCTCCGGGGAGGTACGCGGCCTCAAGCCGAATGCCGAGCACGGCTTCCACGTGCACGAGCGGGGTGACTGCTCCAGCGGCGATGGCATGAGTGCTGGCGGGCACTACAACCCGCACGGGCATCCCCACGGCCGTCATGGCCATGGCATGCACCACGCCGGGGATCTGCCTAATCTGAAGGCGGACGCACAGGGCGTGGCGACGTTCCGCTTCGAGGTGCGCACGATCAGCGTCGGCGCCGGCCCGGCGGACGTCGTCGGCCGGGCGCTGATCGTGCACCGTGATCCCGACGACTATCGCAGCCAACCGGCGGGCAACGCCGGTCCGCGGCTCGCTTGCGCCGTGATCCAGCTGCAGCGCTGAACCTTGCGGATCAAGGGGAAGGGCGATCGAAAAAGGGCTTACGCGATCGCTCGCGTAAGCCCTTGATGTTGTTGGTCGGCGTGGCGGGATTCGAACTCGCGACCCCTTGCACCCCATGCAAGTGCGCTACCAGGCTGCGCTACACGCCGAAGACTTTCATTATACCGCATCGCCATGGGCCTGCGCCGGTTCGCTGGTGCCGTCGGGCAACAGGTCACGGATGGCACGCAGCTCGGCCGCCAAGGCCCGTCTGGCCGAGGTCGGCAGGCCGGCCAACGCTTCGCCCAAGGTGGCCGTTGCCTGGGTCACCGCCATGGCCAGCTTCTCTCCCTCATCCGCGACAGGCTCCACGGTGGCGTTGCGCTGCTGGCGCTGCTGGCGCGTCCATTCGGCCAGGCGGTTGCGCGCTCCCTGGATCGTGAAGCCCTCCTCGTAGAGCAGTTCACGGATGCGGCGGATCATCAGCACCTCGTGGTGCTGGTAGTAGCGCCGGTTGCCGCGCCGCTTCATCGGGCGCAGCTGGGTGAACTCCTGTTCCCAGTAGCGCAGCACGTGCGGCTTGACGCCGCACAGATCGCTGACCTCGCCAATGGTGAAGTAGCGCTTGGGCGGGATCGGGGGCAGGGTCGCCTCGGTGGCCATGGTGACAATCGACCGCAAAGCCGCAACTGTAGCGCAACGGCGCGGACTGGCCGTCGATCGCCTTCAGCGGCCGGTGGCCAGGGCGTCGAGCCGCTGCGCATCGGCGCAGAACAGGCGGATGCCTTCGGCGAGCTTTTCGGTGGCCATCGCATCGTCGTTGAGCGCGAGGCGAAACGCCGCTTCATCGCCGGCACCGAAGTGGAGCTCGGGCAGGTCGGCGCGGCGCGCCTCGTCCTCGTCCAGCGTGCGTGGCACGTCACCCTCGGTGGCGGCCAGCCGCGCCAGCAGTTCCGGGCTGATGGTCAGCAGATCGCAGCCGGCCAGCGCCAGGATCTGGCCGGTGTTGCGGAAGCTCGCACCCATCACCTCGGTGCGGATGCCGAAGTGCTTGTAATGGCGCCAGATGCGCGTCACCGACTGCACCCCCGGGTCGTGCAGGCCGGCCATCGCCGCCTCGTCCCACTGCGCACCCGCGCGCGCCTTGTGCCAGTCGTAGATGCGGCCGACGAAGGGGGAAATGAGCGTGACACCGGCATCCGCACACGCCACCGCCTGGCAAAAGCTGAACAGCAGCGTGAGATTCGTATGGACGCCGTCGCGCTCCAGTTGCTCGGCGGCGCGGATGCCCTCCCAAGTGGCGGCGATCTTGATCAGCACGCGCTCGCGCGGCACGCCCTCGGCTTCGTAGAGTGCGATCAGGCGGCGGGCACGCGCCGCGGTGGCGGCCGTGTCGAAGCTCAGGCGCGCATCGACTTCCGTGGAAACGCGGCCTGGCACGATGCCCAGGATCTCGCAGCCGAAGCGCACCAGCAGCCGGTCCACGCGTTCGTCCAAGGGGCGATCGCGGTGGCGTGCCAGGACCTCGTCGACGAGCGATGCATAGTCGGGCTTGAGCGCCGCCTTCAGGATGAGCGATGGGTTGGTGGTGGCGTCGCGCGGCTGAAATTGCGCGATCTGCAGGAAGTCGCCGGTGTCGGCGACGACGGTGGTGTGGCGCTTGAGGGCGTCGAGCTGGTTCATCGCGGGGGCGGGCAGAGCGGAATGGGGCGCGGTCAGGTCAGCGGTGTGGCCAGCCGCTCGATCACGGGACGGGTGTCGGGGCGCACACCGCGCCACCAGGCGAAGCTTTCGGCAGCCTGCTCGACCAGCATGCCCAATCCGTCGGCAAGCCGGCCGGCACCGGCAGCGCGTGCCTGGCGCAGGAAGGGGGTCAGTCCCTGGCCGTAGACCATGTCGTAGGCCAGCGTGACCGGTGCGAAGACGCCGGACGGCAGCGGCAGCGGCTCGCCCCCCAGGCTGGCGGCGGTGGCGTTGATGACGACGTCGAACGGGGGCTGCCCGGCCAGGTCGGCGTAGCCGCATGCCGCGAGCTTCTCCCGGCCGAGGCCGAGCGCCTGCAGCGCCGCAACGAGCGCCTCGGCCTTGGCGACGCTGCGGTTGGCCACCACGACGGCGTCAGGCCCGGCCTGCAGCAACGGCTGCAGCGCTCCGCGGGCGGCACCCCCGGCGCCCAGCACGAGCACGCGCCGTCCCGCCAGGGGCTGACCGAGGTTGACCTGCAGGTCGCGCACCAGGCCGACGCCGTCGAAGTTGTCGGCGCGGCAGCGGCCGCCGTCGAACGCCAGCGCGTTGGCCGCGCCGGCCACGCGCGCGCGCTCGCTGACCTCGTCGGCGTAGGCGCAGGCCTCGAGCTTGAACGGCAGCGTGACGTTGAGGCCGCGTCCTCCTGCGGCGCGGAATGCATCCACCGTGGCGGCAAAACCGTCCAGCGGGGCTTCGATCGCGGTGTAGGCCAGCGCCTGGCCGGTGGCCTGCGCGAACAGCGCGTGGATCAGCGGGGACTTGCTGTGGCCGACGGGGTGGCCGATGACGGCGTAGCGATCCATGTCGTGATTGTCACCGATGGCGCCCACGCCAGGCTGACGGCAGGGGGCGCAGGCCACGGTTCAAAGGCCTTGCACGCCGCGTTGCCGCTCGTGCAACCCGGCGCGGGAAGGGCGGCGCTAGGATCGTGTTCCTTGCATCCCGACGCCACTGACGATGTCCGCCGTCCTGCCCACGCTGTTCGTCTCGCACGGTTCGCCGATGATGGCGCTGGCGCCCGGCGCCGCCGGGGCTGCGCTGCGGGGCTGGGGCGAATCGCTCGTGGCGGGGGCCGGCCTGCGCGCGGTGGTGGTGCTTTCGCCGCACTGGATGGAGGAGGTGGCCGCCGTGGGCAGCCACCCCAGCCCGCCGACGTGGCACGACTTCGGCGGCTTTCCGCCGGCGCTGTACCGCCTTCAGTACCCGGCACCGGGCGATCCGGCGCTGGCGCACGAGGTGCTGACACGCCTGCGCGCGGCCGGCCTGCCCACGCGCGAGGATCCGCTGCGTCCGCGCGACCACGGGGCGTGGTCGCCGCTGCGGTTTCTGCTGCCGCAGGCGCGCTGGCCGGTGGTGCAGCTGGCCCTGCCCGTCGCGGCCGATCCGGCGGCCGTGTACGCGCTGGGCGCTGCGCTGGCCGATCTGCGCCACGATGGGGTGCTGCTGATGGGCTCGGGCAGCCTGACGCACAGCCTGACGGTGTTTTTCGAGGAGCGGGCGGCGCTGGATGATCCACCGGCGCCACAGGTCACGGCGTTTGCGGACTGGGTCGCGCAGCGTCTGCAGGCCGGCGACCTGGAGGCGTTGCTGGACTACCGCACGCGCGCCCCGCATGCCGCGCACGTCCATCCGACCGACGAGCATCTGCTGCCGCTGTACTTCGCGCTCGGTGCGGCCGGCTGGCCTCATGGGGAAGTTTCGGTGCGACCGATCACGCGGGAGGTGCAGTACCGCCACCTGGCGATGGACAGCTACGCGTTCGGCTGAACGGGCGGCCGCAGCCCGTCACGACACCCACTTGGTGCTGTCGTCCACCTCGGGCGGCGTGTCGTCGTGCACCAGCGCCTCGCGCAGCGCCAGCAGATCCATCATCACGTCCAACGGAAACCCGCGCCGCCCCCCGCGGTGGTCGTGCAGCAGCTCGTGAAACCGCTCGCGCAGGGCCTGCGGATCGTGCCGCACCGCCGCCAGCGCGTTGGCGATGCGCGGAAACTGGGCCGCCAGCGCTTGCGGATAGGGCAGTCCCGGTGCCGCGCGCAGCCACGCCTCGGTCTCGGGCAACAGGGTATGCACGTCGGTATCGGCCATGGTCGGGCCATTATGCGCACGGCCACGCCGGGCCGCAACCACAGCCAGCTACGATACGTCCAGCATTCTCCACGAATCTCGGTGGCCTTCGTGAGCGCCTTTGGTGGCGGCACCGTGCGCGACCTGCTGCTGGATCGCCGGCCGCTGTTCTGGATCGAGCACGAAGCCTACCTGTGGCTGGTGCTGGCGATGGCGCTGTCGGCGCCGCTGTGGCTGCCGATGGCGCTGCGCGAGACGGGCGCGCGGTTGATGGTGGTGGCCGATGCGCTCGGGCTGGGCCTGTTCGCGATTGCCGGCACGAGCATCGCGCAGGCGGCCGGGATGTCGCCGCTGGTCAGTGCGTTGCTGGGCGTGGCCACGGCGATCGTCGGCGGGGTGGCGCGCGACGTGCTGTGCAACGAGATCCCGCAGGTCTACCGCGACCACCGGCCCTACGCGGTGTGCGCGCTGGCCGGCTGTGCCGCGTACCTGGCGCTGGAGGCGTGGGAAGTGGCGGCGCCGTGGGCCAGCGCAGCCGGCGTGGCGGTGGCCACCGGCAGCCGGTTGGCTGCCGTGGCCCTGGGGTGGACGCTGCCGAGCTGGCGTCCACCCGGCGCGCCTTGAGCGCGGGCGGCGCCCACGGCGGCGCGGGGCGGCCGCCCCGGGGATCAGGCCGCGGCGGCCTCGGCCACCGGCACGCAGCTGCAGAACAGGTTGCGATCGCCGTAGACGTTGTCCACGCGCCCCACCGGCGGCCAGTACTTGCTGCCGGCGCCACCATGTGCGCGGTGGAACGGCAGCGCGGCGGCCTGCTCGCGCGGGTAGGGGTGCGTCCAGGCTTCCTCCAGGCAGTGCGCGGCGGTGTGCGGGGCGTTCTTCAGCGGGTTGTCGTCGCGCGGCCACACGCCCAGCTCCACCGCGCGGATCTCCTCGCGGATGGCGATCATCGCATCGATGAAGCGGTCGAGCTCGGCCAGGCTTTCGCTTTCGGTGGGCTCCACCATCAGCGTGTTGGGCACCGGAAACGACAGCGTCGGGGCGTGGAAACCGTAGTCCATCAGCCGCTTGGCGATGTCCTCGGCCATGATGCCGGCGCTGTCCTTGAAGGCGCGGCAGTCGAGGATGCATTCGTGCGCGACGTGGCCGTTGGCGCTGGCGTAAAGCGTCGGATAGTGCGCGCGCAGCCGGGCGCTGACGTAGTTGGCCGCGAGGATCGCGGCTTGCGTCGCGCGCTTCAAGCCCTCGGCACCCATCATGCGGATGTACATCCAGCTGATCGGCAGCACCGCCGCGTTGCCCAGCGGCGCGGCGCTGACCGCACCGACCGCCGCCTCGCGCGGCGCGGCGCCGGCGTAAGCCCCGGCGGCGTGCGCGGTGGCATGGCCGGGCAGGTAGGGGGCGAGCTCCTCCACCACGCACACCGGGCCGACGCCGGGGCCGCCGCCGCCGTGCGGGATGCAGAAGGTCTTGTGCAGGTTGAGGTGGCTGACGTCGCCGCCGAAGCGGCCCGGCGCGGCCAAGCCGACCAGCGCGTTCATGTTGGCGCCGTCGATGTAGACCTTGCCGCCGTGCTCGTGCACGAGGCGGCACAGTTCGGCGATCTCGGTCTCGAACACGCCGTGCGTGCTCGGGTAGGTGATCATGATGCAGGCGAGTTCCCGCGCATGCTGCTGGCACTTGGCCCGCAGGTCCGCCATGTCGACGTTGCCCTGGGCGTCGCAGGCCACCGGTACCACGCGGTAGCCGACCATCTGCGCGCTGGCCGGGTTGGTGCCGTGCGCGGAGGTCGGGATCAGGCAGACGTCGCGGTGGGGTTCGCCGCGGGCGACGTGCCAGGCGCGGATCGCCAGCAGGCCGGCGTACTCGCCCTGCGAGCCGGCGTTGGGCTGCAGGCTGATGGCGGCGTAGCCGGTGGCCTGCGCCAGCCAGGCACGCAGCTGCTCGTCCAGCAGCCGGTAGCCTTCCAGCTGGTCGGCCGGCGCGAACGGATGCACCTGGGCGAATTCGGGCCAGGTGACCGGGATCATCTCGCTCGTGGCGTTGAGCTTCATCGTGCACGAGCCGAGCGGGATCATCGTGCGGTCCAGCGCCAGATCCTTGTCCGCGAGGCGCCGCAGGTAGCGCAGCATCGCGGTCTCGCTGTGGTGGCTGTTGAAGACCGGGTGCGTCAGGTAGGCCGAGGTGCGTCGCAGCGCCGCCGGCAGCAGCGGCTGCGCCCGGGCGGCCACGGCGTCGAAGTCCGGCAGCGGCTGGCCCGGCAGCGCGAACACCTTCCACAACGCCTCGACGTCGGCGCGCGTGGTGGTCTCGTCCAGGGAGATGCCGACGTTGCCGTGGCCGGCGTCGCGCAGGTTCATGCCGGCTTCGCGCGCGCGCAGCAGGGCCGCGGCGGCGCCTTGCCCGAGGTGCAGCGTCAGGGTGTCGAAGGCGGTGCCGTTGGCGGGATGGTGGCCGAGCTCGCCCAGCCCGGCGGCCAGCACCGCGGTCAGCGTGGCCACGCGTTCGGCGATGCGGCGCAGCCCCTGCGGGCCGTGGTAGACGGCGTACATCGAAGCCACCACCGCCGGCAGCACCTGCGCGGTGCAGATGTTGGAGGTGGCCTTCTCGCGCCGGATGTGCTGCTCGCGCGTCTGCAGGGCGAGGCGGTAGGCCGGCTGGCCGTGCGCATCGACGCTGACGCCGACCAGCCGTCCGGGCAACGAGCGCTTGAAGGCATCGCGGCAGGCGATGAAGCCGGCATGGGGGCCCCCTGCGCCCATCGGCATGCCGAAGCGCTGCGCGCTGCCGACCACGATGTCGGCGCCCCACTCACCGGGGGGGGCGAGCAGCGTCAGCGCCAGCAGGTCGGCCGCGACGACGAAGGCCGCGCCCTTGGCGTGCACGCGTCCGGCGTCCTCGCGCCAGTCGTCGATGCGGCCGGTGGTGGCCGGATACTGCGTCAGCGCGGCGAAGTAGTCCTCGCGCGCCAGCGCCTGCAGCCAGTCCTCGCGGCTGTGGGTGACACGCACCTGAAGGCCCAGCGGCTCGGCGCGCGTGCGCACCACTTCGATCGTCTGCGGATGGCAGTCGGCGCTGACGACGAACACGGTGCCACCGGCCTTGACGACCCGGCGCGCCAGCGTCATCGCCTCGGCCGCGGCGGTGGCCTCGTCCAGCAGCGAGGCGTTGGCGATGTCCATGGCGGTGAGGTCGGCCACCATGGTCTGGAAGTTGACCAGCGCCTCCATGCGGCCCTGCGAGATCTCGGCCTGGTACGGCGTGTAGGCGGTGTACCACGCGGGGTTTTCCAGCACGTTGCGCAGGATCACGCCCGGCGTCAGGGTGCCGTAGTAGCCTTGGCCGATGAAGCTCTTGAGCAGCCTGTTGCGCGCGGCGATGGCCTTGAGCTCGGCCAAGGCCTCGGCCTCGCTGGCCGGGGCGGGCAGCTGCATCGCGTCCAGGCGCGCGATCGCCTGCGGCACGATGCTGGCGGTCAGCGCATCGAGGCTGTCCTCGCCGATGGCGGCCAGCATGCGGCGCTGGTCGGCGTCGGTCAGGCCGATGTGGCGGGCGACGAATTCGCCCTGCGGCAGCAGGTCGGCCAGCGGTGTGGAGGCGGGGGTGGTCATCGGGCAGTCTCGGGCGCGGGGTCAGTGGGCGATCTGCTGGTAGGCGGCTTCGTCCAGCAGGCCGTCGAGCTCGGCCGGATCGGCCAGGCGCAGCCTGAAGAACCAGCCTTCGCCCATCGGGTCGCGGTTGGCCAGCGAGGGGTCGGCGCGCAGCGCCTCGTTGACCTCGACCACCTCGCCGCCGACCGGGGCGTAGACGTCGGCGGCGGCCTTGACCGACTCGACGACGCCGGCCACGTCCTTCCGCGCGAGCTTGCGGCCGATCTCGGGCAGCTCGACGAAGACGACGTCGCCCAGCGCATCCTGCGCGTGGTGCGTGATGCCGACGGTGGCGAGGTCGCCGTCGACGCGGATCCATTCGTGCTCGGGGGTGAACTTGAGGGTCATCGGAGGGCTCCTGCGGGAAAGGGAAAAACGCTCTTCGGGGGCACGCGACCGTCAGCCGCGGTGATAACGGGGCGCCACGAACGGCATCGGCACGACTTCCATCGGCACCGGCTTGCTGCGCACGATGGCGTGCAGGCGCGTGCCGGCGGCGGCGTGGGCGCTGGCGACGTAGCCCATCGCGATGGGCACGTCCAGCGTCGGCGACAGCAGCCCGCTGGTCACCTGGCCCACCGGTGTGCCGTCGGGGGTCTGCAGCGGGGCGGGCTCGCGCACCGGGATGCGCTCCAGCGCCTTCAGGCCGACGCGGCGGCGCGCCACCTCGGCGCGGCCGTCCAACTGCGCCAGCACCCGGTCGGCGCCCGCAAAGCCCCCGGCGCGCTCGCCGCCGCTGCGGCGCACTTTCTGGATCGCCCAAGTCAGGCCGGCCTCCACCGGCGTGGTGGTGCGGTCGATGTCGTGGCCGTACAGGCACAGGCCGGCTTCCAGCCGCAGCGAGTTGCGCGCGCCGAGCCCCACCGGCTTGACTTCCGGCTGCGCCAGCAGCGCGCGTGCGAACGCCTCGGCGGCCTCGGCCGGCAGGCCGATCTCGAAGCCGTCCTCGCCGGTGTAGCCGCTGCGCGTGACGTACAGATCGGCGCCCTGCCAGGTGAGCGGCATGCCGGTCATGAAGACCAGCCGCTCCACCCCCGGCAGCAGGCGCTGCAGCGCCTGCGCCGCCAGCGGCCCCTGCAGCGCCAGCAGCGCGCGCTCGAAATGCGCGGTGACGCTGCAGCGCGCGCCGATGCGGGCCTGCAGGTGCGCCAGGTCGGCGTGCTTGCAAGCGCCGTTGACGATCAGGTAGAGGTCGTCGCCGCGGTTGACGAACATCAGGTCGTCGAGGATGCCGCCGTCGTCCGCGAGCAGCAGGCCGTAGCGCTGGCGGTGCAGCCCCAGTCCCTGCACGTCCATCGGGATCAGGCTTTCCAGCGCCGCGGCAGCCTGCGGGCCGCGCAGCGTGATCTGCCCCATGTGCGAGACGTCGAACAGACCGGCGGCTTGGCGCGTGTGCAGGTGCTCGCGCAGCAGGCCGTCGGGGTACTGCACCGGCATCGCGTAGCCGGCGAACGGCACCATGCGCGCGCCGAGCTCGAGGTGCAGCGCGTGCAGCGGGGTGGTCAGCAGATCGGTGGCGGAGACGGACATGGCGGGCTTCCCGACGGCAACGACAGGGCCGGTCCGAACACGGACCGGGGCGCGCCTGCTGTCCGCTTTACCTGAGAGATTCACGCCGCAGTCGCCGCCCTGAGGCGGCGCGACACCGCGTTTGCTCCTTCGGTGGACGCCGCCGCCCGGGGTTCGGTCCGGCGTGGCCGCGCCTCTCTCCAGCAGGAAACCCGCCAGCCGCACGCGGCCGGGGCGGGGCATCAGTCCTTTTGCCTGAGCGTTCGGCCCGCGGGCCTGCGCCTTCGGCGGCCGCCCGGCACCTCGGCAAGGTGCGGCGGCGCTCTCCTGATGGGTTGCATTGTAGCGCCGCTGCCGCGACCCGTCGCGGCCCGGTCCAAGGCGGGCTCACATCCCCCACACGCCGATCGTGCGGCCGCCGATGGTCTCGCGGCGGTGGAAGATCTTCTCTTCCCAGCTCCGCCCGGGCCGGCGGTCGAAGACGATCAGGTGCGCTTCCTGCGCGCCGCACTGGTCGGCATACGCCGCCGTCTGGGTGAGGCCTTCCTCGATCGTCGCTTCCAGGCTCCTGTGCAGGATCTTGAGCTCGAGGACGACGCGCTGCACGGGCCCGAGAAAGCCTTGCGCTTCATCGAGCGGCCACTCGAGGAAGAGGTCGGTTCGGCGACGGCCCAGGCCGTACTCGCGGCTGATGCGGCCTCCTCCGTTGACGATCCTCTGCAGGAAGGCCTGCAGCAGCAGCTGCGGGCCGGCTTCCCGGTACTGGAAGCGCTCGATCCAGGCGTCGGCGTTTTCGCGGAAGAATTGCTGGAAGGCCGCAAGGAGCTTGTCCATGTCCAGCCGCCGGTCGCTCGGGCGGACGTACCAGGCCTGCTGCTGCGGCAGCATGTACTGGGTGCTGAAGGTGAGTTCGCGCGGGATGACTTCGCGGTAGATGCGGTTGCTGATCTCGGCCGACGGGATGCGTCGAATCAGCCCCAGGTCTTCGACGTACTGCAGGTCGTCGCTGGGCAGGTCATGCACGGCTTCGTCGCCGCCGGCCAGCAGGCGGCTGATGACGGCGTGCACGCGCGGCTCTCTCAACTTGTCGGTGAGCTGATCGAGGTGCGTGGCGCGGCTCTGGATCAGCCGCTCGCGCGCGGCCTTGTAGCGCTCCAGCGTCACCGGCAGCGCGCGGTTCTTGCGCAGCTCCTTGTCTTGCCAGGTGCATTCGTGCCCCAGGGCATTGACCAGCCACGGCTGGCCCCGGGTGTCTTCCCAGAGTTCCGGCCAGATGGCTTCCTCGAAACGCTGGCCGGTGGCTTCGGTGTGCTGCAGCCACAGCGCGCGCGTTTCTTCTTCGCTGAAGTTGCCCAGCCGGATCGAGGCGGCCTTGATGTTGAAGGCGCTGCCGCCCGTGATGATCTCGCCGTCGCCGCTGTGGATGCGGTAGTCGCGCACATCCCGCACGCCGCACAAGACCACCGTCTGCGGAAAGGCCATCGGCCGCTGCGCGTAGCCGGCGCGGATCTGACGCAGCAGCGAGATCAGCGTGTCGCCGACCAAGGCGTCGACTTCGTCCAGGAGCAGCACGGCGGGGCGCTGCGGCGCCATCTGGCTCCAGTGCCGCAGCAGGGCGGTGAGGCGGTCGCGCGCGTCGATGGCTTCGCCTTCGCGGCGGTACCAGTCGTAGAGCGCACGCTCGCCGGTGGCGTCCTCGATGCTGCGGGCGATGGCGTGACAGGCGGCGCTGATGCCGGCCTGCACGTCGCCACGGGCGGCCTGCGCGCCTTCGATGTTGGCGTAGGCGCAGCGGTAGCGCCCCTGCCGGTTCAGATGCTCCATCAGCGCCAGCAGCGCCGTGGTCTTGCCGGTCTGCCGCGGGGCGTGCAGCACGAAGTAGCGCTTGGTCTCGATCAGCGATTCGATCTCCGCCAGATCCACGCGCGTCAGTGGATCCAGCAGATAATGGTCTGCGGGAACCGATGGACCTGCAGTGTTGAACTGCTTTTCCATCGCGGTCACATGCCGGCGTAGTTCGGTCCGCCGCCGCCCTCGGGGGTCACCCAGACGATGTTCTGTGTCGGGTCCTTGATGTCGCAGGTCTTGCAGTGCACGCAGTTCTGCGCGTTGATGACGAGCTGCGGCACACCGTCCTTCTCGACGAATTCGTAGACGCCGGCGGGGCAGTAGCGGCTCTCCGGCCCGCCATAAAGCGCCAGGTTGACCGCCACCGGCACCGAGGCGTCCTTCAGCGTCAGGTGCGCGGGCTGGTTTTCCTCGTGGTTGGTGTTGGAGAGGAAGACGCTGGAGAGCCGGTCGAAGGTCAGCACGCCGTCCGGCTTGGGGTAGCGGATCGGCTCGACCTGGCTGGCGGCATGCAGGCGCGCGTGGTCGGGCACATGGCGGTGCACGGTCCACGGCGGGCTCTTGATCCCCAGCCGCGGCAGCAGCCAGTGCTCGATGCCGGTCATCAGCGCGCCGATCGTGTTGCCCTTCTTGAACCAGGTCTTGAAGTTGCGCGCGCGGTGCAGCTCCTCGTACAGCCAGCTCTGCTCGAACGCGGCCGGGTAGGCGGTGAGTTCGTCGTGCGCGCGGCCGGCGCGCAGCGCCTCGAAGGCCGCCTCGGCGCACAGCATGCCGGTCTTGATGGCGGCGTGGCTGCCCTTGATGCGCGCGGCGTTGAGGTAGCCGGCGTCGCAGCCCACCAGCGCGCCGCCGGGGAAGACGGTCTTGGGCAGGCTCAGCAGCCCGCCGGCGGTGATGGCGCGCGCGCCGTAGCCGATGCGCTTGCCGCCCTCGAGGTGGGCGCGGATCGCCGGATGGGTCTTCCAGCGCTGCATCTCCTCGAACGGGCTCAGCCACGGGTTCTGGTAGTCCAGCCCGACGACGAAGCCGAGCGTGACCTTGTTGCCCTCCATGTGGTAGAGGAAGCCGCCGCCGTAGGTGTGCTCGTCCAGCGGCCAGCCGGCGGTGTGCACCACCAGGCCGGGCCTCGCCTTCTCGGGCGGGATCTCCCACAGCTCCTTGATGCCGATGCCGTAGGTCTGCGGGTCGCGGCCCTCATCGAGCCGGAAGCGCGCGATCAGCTCCTTGCCCAGGTGGCCGCGCGCGCCCTCGGCGAAGACGGTGTACTTGGCGCGCAGCTCCATGCCGAGCTGGAAGGCGTCGGTGGGCTCGCCGTCCTTGCCCAGGCCCATGTGGCCGGTGGCCACGCCGACCACGCCCCCCTGCTCGTCAAAGAGCACCTCCGCGGCGGTGAAGCCGGGAAAGATCTCCACCCCCAGCGCCTCGGCCTGCTCGCCCAGCCATTTGGTGACGGCTCCCAGGCTGATGACGTAGTTGCCCTCGTTGTGGAAGCAGTCGGGCATCAGCCAGCGCGGCGTGCGCAGCGCCCGTTTCGCGTCGAGGAACAGCACCTCGTCGCCGGTGACCGGCTGGTTCAGCGGCGCGCCACGCTCCTTCCAGTCGGGAAAGAGTTCGGTGAGCGCGCGCGGATCCATCACCGCGCCCGACAGGATGTGCGCCCCCGGCTCCGAACCCTTTTCCAGTACGCAGACCGATACCTCCGCCCCTTGGGCGGCGGCCAGCTGCTTGAGCCGGATCGCGGTGGCCAGCCCCGCCGGGCCGGCGCCGACCACGACGACGTCGTACTCCATGGCCTCGCGCGGGCCGAACTGCTCGATCAGATGCGCCGGGGTCTTCATGGCGGTGGGGTCTTCCTCGGGGGTGGCCCGGCGCGCCGCCGCACAGAGAGGGGAACGCGGCCCGCGCGCCGGAGAAGGGTGGGGGTGTCAGGTTGGCGACCGATTGTAGTGGGGCATGCCTTAGGATGGCTGTCTGTCCGACGACAACCACCCGAGAGGAGGCTGCATGCGCCTGGAACTGCCCGAGGCCAAGCGCCTGGTGCACACCATGACGATCCCGATCCGCTGGGGCGACATGGATGCCATGGGGCATGTCAACAACACGGTCTACTTCCGCTACATGGAGATCGCGCGGCTGCAGTGGATGGGCGAGTGGGGGATGCCCGCCAACCCGCAGGGGCAGGGGCCGGTCATCGTCAATGCGTTCTGCAACTTCCTGCGCCAGCTGGAGTACCCGGGCGAGGTGATCGTGCGCAGCTACGTCGGCTCGCTGGGGCAGCGCTCGTTCGACATGTTCCACGAGATGCTGCGCACCGACGGCGGCGACACGGTTTACGCCAACGGCGGCGCCACCGTGGTGTGGGTGGACTTTCCGGCGCAGCGCTCGCTGCCGCTGCCCGAGGCGCTGCGCGCGCGGTTGGCCGACGCGGGGTGAGGCCGGGCGCGCCGGCGGAGGTTTCGCGCCGAGCGGCCGGGCGGCGCGGCTGCGCTCACTTGGCCTTGGGCAGGCGGCCCATCAGGTAAAACTCCGGGTTGGGCTCCATGCCGCTGAACGAGGCCATGCGGTTGGACAGGCCGAAGAAGGCGGTGATGGCGGCGATGTCCCAGATGTCCTCATCGTTCAGGCCATGCGCGTGCAGCGCGGCGAAGTCGGCGTCCTCGATCTCGTGCGAGCGCTGGCACACCTTCATGGCGAAATCGAGGATCGCGCGCTGACGCGGCGTGATGTCGGCCTTGCGGTAGTTGACCGCCACCTGATCGGCCACCAGGGGCTTTTTCTCGTAGATGCGCAGGATGGCGCCGTGCGCCACCACGCAGTACAGGCACTGGTTGGCGGCGCTGGTGGCCACGACGATCATCTCGCGCTCGCCCTTGGTCAGGTTGGAGGAGCGCCCGACCGTCTCCGGCATCATCAGCGCGTCGTGGTAGGCGAAGAAGGCGCGCCACTCCGCCGGGCGGCGGGCGAACATCAAAAAGACGTTGGGCACGAAGCCGGCCTTTTCCTGCACCTCCAGGATGCGCGCGCGGATGTCGTCGGGCAGGTCCTTCAGCTCGGGCAGCGGGTAGCGGGGCATCGGGGGTCTCCTCGTTCACGGCAGGGTGGATCAGTCGTCCAGCGACGCGCTCCAGCGCGCATTCCAGCCCGGGGCGGCGCCACGGGTACGCCAGCGCTCCAGCTCGCGCCGGTCGCGCTTGGTCGGGCGGCCCTGGGTGTAGGCCAGCGCCGGCTCCGGCGCCAGTCGGCGCAGCTCCGCGTGGCGCTGGCGTGCCTCGATCGACTCGGCTGTCTCCTCGTAGAGCAGGGCGGCCTGCGGCGCCGGGCCGCGCACCGCCGACAGCGCCTTGACGACCACGGTGCGCTCGACATCGCCGGTGCGCATCCGGATCACGTCGCCGGGGCGCGGTGCGCGTGCAGCCTTGGCAGGCTGGCCATTGACCCACACGCGGCCCTTGTCGATCATCTCGGCCGCCAGCGCGCGGGTCTTGTAAAAACGTGCCGCCCACAGCCACTTGTCCAGCCGCACGCGGCCAGGCTCCTCCCCGGCGTCGGTTCGGTTGGGGCGCGGTGTGCGGCTCATCACCTCCGATGGTAGCGCGCCGCGCGCCTCACATCGCCGCGCCCAGCGCCCGTGCGCGCTGGCGCGTGGCCTCGGCGGCGGCGGGGTCGTGCGGCGTGCGCGTCGGCCAGCCGGCCAGGTGCCGCTCGGCCAGGTCCGCCAGCGCCCGCAGCCAGCCCAGGTCGTCGTTCAGGCACGGGATGCAGTGGAACTCCCGCCCGCCGGCGGACAGAAAGGCTGCGCGCGCCTCCTGGTCGATTTCCTCCAGCGTCTCGATGCAGTCGGCGGTGAAGCCGGGGCACACCACGTCCACGCGGCCGACGCCTTGGCGGGCGAGTTCCACCAGCGTCGGCTCGGTGTAGGGCTGCAGCCACTTGGCCTTGCCGAAGCGCGACTGGAACGTCACGACCGCCTGTTCGGGCGGCAGCTCCAGCGCCTCGGCCAGCAGCCGGCCGGTCTTGCGGCATTCGCAGTGGTAAGGGTCGCCGAGCTGCAGCGTGCGCGCCGGCATGCCGTGAAAGCTCATCACCAGCCGCTCGGGCCGGCCATGCTCGGCCCAGTGGGCGCGCACGCGCGCGGCCAGCGCCCCGATGTAGCCGGCGTCGTCGTGGTAGTGGTTGACGAAGCGCAGCTCCGGCACCCAGCGCAGCCCGCCCGCCCAGCGCCACACCTCGTCGAAGACGCTGGCGGTGGTGGCGGCGCAGTATTGCGGGTAGGCCGGCAGGATCAGGATGCGCGTGCAGCCGGCGGCTTTGAGCGCCTCCAGCTCGCGCGCGATGGCCGGCTCGCCGTAGCGCATCGCCCAGCGCACCGTCACGTGGTGGCCGCGCTCGCCCAGCAGCCCCTGCAGCAGCTTGGCCTGCCGCTCGGTCCATACCTTCAGCGGCGAGCCCTCCGGTGTCCAGATCGTGGCGTACTTGGCCGCCGACTTGCGCGGCCGCACGTTCAGGATGATGCCGTGCAGGATCGGCCACCACAGCGCGCGCGGCAGCTCCACCACGCGCGGGTCGCTGAGGAACTGCCCCAGGTAGCGCCGCAGGGCGGCCGGGGTCGGCGCCTCGGGGGTGCCGAGGTTGATCCACAGGATGCCCGTGCGGGCGGGCTGGCCGTGCGTGTAGGCGGGTTCGGGGCGCATGCGCATGGTGGTATTCTGGCGCACGATGATCGACGCCGCCGGCCTGCGGGCCTTGACCCTGGATCTGGACGACACGCTGTGGCCGATGCGGCCCACCATCGAGCGTGCCGAGGCCGCGCTGCAGGCGTGGCTGGAGGCGCACGCGCCCACCACCGCCGCGCGGCTGCGCGATCGCGCCTGGGCGCGCGCGGTGCGCGCCGGCGTGCAGCGCGACCACCCGGACCGCCACCACGACCTGACCTTCCTGCGGCGCGAGGCGATCCGCGTGGCGCTGCGCGCAAGCGGCGACGACCCGGCGCTGGCGGAGCCGGCGTTCGAGGTGTTCTACGCCGAGCGCCAGCGCGTCGAGCTGTTCGCGGACGCCCGGCCGGCGCTGGAGCGGCTGGCGGCGCGCTGGCCGCTGGTGGCGGTCTCCAACGGCAACGCCGACGTGCGCCGCGTCGGCCTGGGTGACTGTTTCGTCGCCCACGTCGGCGCGCGCGAGGCTGGCGTGGCCAAGCCGCACCCCGGCATCTACCAGGCGGCGCTGGCGGCGGCGGGCGTGGCGCCGCAGGCGGCGCTGCACGTCGGCGACGACCCGCTGCTGGACGTGGTCGGGGCGCGCCGCGCCGGGCTGGCCGCCGTCTGGGTCAACCGCCACGGCCACGACTGGGACGCCGCGCTGCAGCCGAAGGACTGCGGCTGCGGCGGCGGGGACATGGCGCGCGCGCTGCACGCCGGCGGCGTGCAGCCGCAGCCGCACGAACGCCCGCACGCGCAGGTGGCGCATCTGCTGGAATTGTGTGAACGGCTCGGCTTGGGCTGAGGCGGGGCCGCCGATGCAAGGAGCTTGAACCGATGGCGCTGACGATCCATGGCATCTTCGCCTCGCGCGCGGTGCGGCCGCTGTGGGCCGCGCAGGAGCTGGGCGTACCCTACACCCATGTGCCGACGCCGTATCAGGGCGGGGCGACGCGCACGCCGGACTTTCTGGCGCTCAACCCCAACGGCCATATCCCGGTGCTGGTCGACGAGCGACCCGAGGGGCGCGTGGTGGTGTGGGAGTCGATGGCCTGCGCGCTCTACCTTGCGCGGCACTACGGCAAGGGCGACGGCAGCGACCTCGCGCCGGCCAGCCCGGCCGAGGACGCCGAGGCGCTGCGCTGGGCGTTCTGGGCCGTCACCGAACTCGAGGCCGACGCGCTGTGCGTGCTGATGCACCGGCTGGGCCTGCCGCCGCAGCGGCGCGACGCCGACAAGCTCGCCGCCGCGGAGCGGCGCCTGCGTGTGCCGCTGAAGGTGCTGGAGGATCATTTGAGCGCGCGCGCCGCGCAGGGGCATGATCACCTGGCCGCGGCGCGCTTCACCATCGCCGATCTGTGCGTGGCGTGCGTGGCCAACTGGGCGCGCCCGTCGCACGAGCTGATGCACGCCTTCCCGCGCGTGCACGACTGGCTGCAGCGCTGCCACGCCCGCCCTGCCTATCAGGCGCTCAAGGCGGCGGCGAAGGGGCAGGGGTGAGCGTGCGGCGAGGCGTTGGGCTGCCCGGGCCCGCGCGTCCGACCTTGGCCGGGGCGCCGACCGCCGCCGTCAGCGGCTGAAAGGGAAAACCGCATGACCGAGATCCATTTCATCGTCGAACAGGCGCCCGAGGGTGGCTGGCTCGCCCGCGCTGTCGGCGCCGACATCTTCACCGAGGCCGATGAGCTGCCGGCGCTACACCAGCAACTGCGCGATGCGGTGGCCTGCCACTTCGACGAGCCGGACCGTCCGCGGCTGATCCGGCTGCACATCACGCGCGAGGAGGTCATCGCCGCGTGAGAATTCCGCGCGACCTGTCCGGGCGGGAGCTGGTGCGGCGGCTGCAGCGGGTCGGTTATGACGTGACGCGTCAGACCGGCAGCCACCTGCGGCTGACGACGACGTGCGGCGGCCAGCACCACGTCACGGTTCCCGCGCACGACCCGCTGCGCATCGGCACGCTGGCGGCGGTGCTCGACAGCGTGGCCGCGCATCTGGGCTGCAGCCGCGACGACCTGCTGCGCCGGCTGTTCGACTGATTCAGGCGAGGGGGTCGCCGCGCAGGACCTCCACCGCCGCCAGCCCGCTGCGCACGGCGCCTTCCAGAGTGGCGGGGTAGGGGCCCGCGACGTAGTCGCCGGCGGCCAGCAGCCCGGCGGCGATGTGCGCAGCGGGCCGGCGCAGGCCCGGGGTGCAGGCGAAGGTGGCGCGCCGCTCGACGAGGGTGGCGAGCGCCTGCACGCCGGGGCAGGCCAGTGCCGCGGCCAGTTGCCGGGTGACGGCTGCGGCCAGACCCTCACGGTCGCCGTCCCACGACGGGTCGGGGCTGCTGACGACGGCGGCCAGCAGCGCGCCGTCGGCCGCAGCGGTGTTCTCGCCCCGGTGAAAGACGAACTGCGCCGGCGCTGGCCGCGCCTCATTCGGCAAGGCCAGCATCGGCTGCGGCCAGCGCCAGCGCCAGCCGCGCGGCGCGCGGGCATAGATGGTGGCGATCGGCACGTGGGCCAGCGCCTTGGCCTGCGCCGCCCAGCCGCGCACGGCCGTGGCCTCGGGCGCCGGGCAGGCCGGGTCTCCGGCCCAGGTCGAGACCAGCCGCGCGGCCTCGGGGGCTGGCGTGGCCAGGATGACCGCCTCGGCCGCGAGCGCCGCGCCGTCGGCCAGGTGGACGTGCCAGCGGCCCCCGCGGCGCGCCAGTGCCAGTGCGCGCGCGCCGAGGCGAAGCTCCGCGCCGCGCGCCGCGAGCCACGCGGTGGCGGCGTCCGGCAGCAGGGCGCCGAGGTCGCCGCGCGGCAGCAGCAGGTCGCTCGGGGCCAGACCTGCCGGGGCCGGGGCGCGCAGGGCGTCGCGCAGCACGCGCAGGAAGGTGGTGCCGCACGCCGTGGCCGGCGCGGTGTTGAGCGCCGCCACCGCCAGCGGCTCGATCAGTTCGTCCACCACGCGCGCCGGCAGCCCGGTGCACAGGTCGGCCACCGTGGCCTGCGGCGGGCAGGTGAAGCCGGCAGCCATCCAGCGCGCCGCGCGGCCCAGCGCTGCCGCGCGCTCACCCCAGCCCCAGCCGCGTGCCGTCAGCAGCGTGGCGGCCAGCGCCAGCGGTGCCGGCATTCGCGTGGCCCAGCCGGGCAGGATCAGGCCGGTGCCATCCGGGCGCGGCAGCGCGAGCGGCAGCCGCTGCAGATGCCGTTGCCACGGCACCCCCAGCGCCTCGAGCAGGCCGAGCGTGGCGCCGCAGGCGCCGATCAGGATGTGCTGGCCGTTGTCGAGCGGCAGCCGCCCGCCGCGGCCATCGGGCAGCGTCAGCCGCCGCGCCCGCCCGCCCCAGTGCCGGCTGGCCTCCAGCAGCGTGACGCGCCAGCCGGCGCGTGTGGCGGCCACCGCCGCGGCCAGCCCGGCCCAGCCGCCGCCGATCACCACTGCGGCCGGTGCGCTCACCACCGCCCCAGCGCCTGCATCTTCCACGCCAGCCACAGCTTGCGCAACGGGGTCAGCGCCACACGCTCGCGCAGCACGCGGTGGGGCTGGCGTGCCACCTCGCGCAGCAGCGCGCGGTAGATGCTGGCCATCATCAGCCCCGGTTTCTGGCTGGCCCGGTCGGCCGCGGGCAGCAGCGCCACCGCCTCGTCGTAGGTTGCGAGCGCCCGTTCGATCTGAAAGCGCATCAGCGCCTCGAAGCGCGCCTCGAAGCCGGCCTCGGCCTCCTGTCCGAGGGTGAGCAGCTCGCGCGGCTTGACCTCGAAGCGGCGCAGTTCATCCAGCGGCAGGTAGATGCGCCCGCGCAGCGCGTCGTCGCCGACGTCACGGATGATGTTGGTCAGCTGAAGCGCGCGCCCGAGCCGGTGCGCGTAGGCGGTGGTGGCTTCCTCGGTCTGGCCGAAGATGCGCGCGGCCACCTCGCCGACGACGCCGGCCACCAGGTGGCAGTAGTGCGCCAGCGCCGCGAAGTCCAGCCAGCGGTTCTGCTGCAGGTCGAGCTCGCAGCCGTCGATCACCGCCAGCAGCGGCTCCGGCCGCAACCCGTAGACCGCGATGTGCGGCTGCAGTGCGATCAGGGCCGGATGGTCGGCGCGGCGTCCGGGGCTGAAGGCCAGCGCCACCTGCTGGCGCCACCAGGCCAGCTTGGCCTGTGCGACGCCGGGCTCGCGCACCTCGTCGACGATGTCGTCGATCTCGCGGCAGAAGGCGTAGAACGCGGTGATCGCCGCGCGCCGCTCGGGCGGCAGGAACAGGAACGCGTAGTAGAAGCTGCTGCCGGCGGCCACAGCGCGCTCGCGCGCGTACGCCTCGGCGTGCCGCAGGGCCGCGCTCATGTCGGCGCCCCCGCCGCGCGTCCCTGCGGGTTGGCGGCGCGGCGCATCGTCACCACCACCAGCAGTGGCACCACGAACAGCGTCAGCACGGTCGAGACCAGCAGCCCCCACACGATGGCCGAGGCCACCGGGCCCCACAGCAGGCTGTGACCGCCGAATCCGAAGGCCAGCGAGACCAGGCCGCCGATCGTCGTCGTGCTGGTGATGATGATCGGCACCACGCGCCGCCGCGCCGCGTAGAGCGTCGCGTGCATCAGCCCCATGCCGCTGCGCAGCCGCTCGTTGACCGCGTCGATCAGCACGATGGCCGCGTTGACCGCGATGCCGGTGAGCGCGATCACGCCGTAGAGCGTGTACAGCGACAGCGGGTTGCGCGTGATCGCCAGCCCCACCGCCACGCCGGCGAACGCCAGCGGCACCGTGACCAGGATCATCAGCGGCTGGAAATAGCTGCGGAACTGCGCCGCCAGGATCAGGTAGATCAGCCCGACGCCAAGCAGGAACAGGCGCTGCATGGCCGAAAGGCTCTCCTCGATGTCCTCCAGCTCGCCGGAGAAGTCCAGATCGACGCCGGGGTGCTGCAGGCGCAGCGTCTCCCACGCGGCGCGGATGCGGCGGTTGGCCTCGGCGGTATCGAGCACCGCCTTGTCGAGGTCGGCCTCCACGGTGATGGCGCGGCGCAGGTTGTGGTGGCGGATGAAGCCGCGCGTGGGCTCCACCTGCGCCTGCACCAGCGTGCCCAGCTGCGTGACGCCGCCGCCGGGCAGCGCCACCGGCGTGGCCAGAAGCGCGGCCGGGTCGGCCGGGCGCGCCTCGGGCAGGCGCTGGCGCACGCGCAGCTCGATCTTGTCGCCGCCCTCGCGCGTGAAGGCCACCACCTCGCCATCGACCGCCAGCCGCACCAGCCGCGTCACCTGCGCGGCCGACAGGCCCAGCTCGCGCAGCGCCTCGGGCTTGAGCTCCAGCCGCAGCATCGGCCGCCCCGGCAGGCTGTCGTCCTGCACGTCGCGCGCGCCCGGCAGCGCGGCGATCACCCCCTTGAGCGCCGCGGCGGCGGCCTCGATCTGCGCCCACTCGTCGCCGCGCACCTTGACGTTGATCGGTTTGCCGGCCGGCGGCCCGCCTGAGAGCAGCGTGAAGCTCTTGCGCCCGGGACCGGGCAGCGACTCGATCTCGGCCCGCATCGCCTCCACCACCTCCTGCACCTCGCGAGCGCCCGGCGCGCGCGGGTTCAGCGAGACGAACACCTGTCCGTAGGCGTCGCCGTAGACCGGCTCGGTCTGCGTGAATTTCAGGCCGGCGGTGGAGGTGACGGCGCGCGCCTCGTGGCCGTCCTCCGCCGGGCCGACACCGCGCAGGTGGCGCCGCACCAGCTGCTCGACGCGCTCGGTCTCGGCCAGCGTTTCTTCCAGCGACGCGCTGGCCGGCATGTCCACGTTGACGTAGAACGCGCGGATCGGGTCGAAGGCGAAGAACTGCACGCGCACGATACCAGTGGCCACCAGCGCGCCGGCGCCGGCGATGATGGCCGCGCCAGCGGCAAGGAACAGCCACGGCCGGCGCAGGGTGTAGGCCAGCAGCTGGCCGTAGCGCAGGCGCACGGCGCGGTTGAAGCGGTTGCGCCATGCCTGCACGCGCGACGGGCGGTCCAGCCGCACGTCGAGCATGCTGACGTGCACCGGCATCATCCAGAACGCCTCCAGCAGCGAGATCAGCAGCGCCAGCGTGACGACGAACGGGATGATGAACATGAACTTGCCGACGATGCCCGGCAGCAGCATCAGCGGCAGGAAGGCCGCCAGCGTCGTCGCCACGGACGCCAGCACCGGCTTCCAGACCTCGGCGATGCCGTCCAGACTGGCCTGCAGCGCCTGCTGGCCGCGCTCCAGCCGATAGTAGATCGCCTCCACCACCACCACCGCGTCGTCCACCAGCATGCCCAGCGCGATCACCACGCCGAGCAGGATCGAGATGTTGACGGTGTAGCCGAGCGCCCCCAGCAGCGCGAACGTGCCCAGCAGCGCAAACGGGATGCCCAGCGCCACCAGCAGCCCGATGCGCCAGCCGAGGAACAGCCAGCAGATCGCCAGCACCAGCAGCACCCCCACCAGCGCGTTGGACTCCATCACGCCGATGGCCTCGCGCGTCGGGATGGTCTGGTCGTCGGTCAGCGTCAGCTGCAGGCCCTGCGCGGCCAGCACGGCGTTTTCGCGCGCGATGAAGGCGCGCAGGTCGTCCAGCAGCTGCAGGGTGTTGACGCGCGCCTTTTTCGTCACCGCCAGCGAGATCGCCGGCTGGCCATCCATCGAGGCCAGCTGCGCAGGCTTGGCGCGCGCCCACTCCACGCGCGCCACTTCGCCCAGGCGCGCGCGCGCGCCGGGCCGGCCGGCGGCGGCCACCTCCAGCCGCGCCAGCCGCTCGGGGTCGAGCGTGATGCCCGCCACCGCGATGGTCCACACGCCCTGTTGGGTGGCCAGCGTGCCGGCGGCGGTGTCGCGCCAGAAGCCGCGCAGCGCATCGGCCACGTCGGCGGCGGTCAGCCCGCGCGCGGCCAGCGCCGCCGCATCCGGTTCCACCCGGATCTCCGGGTCGCGCAGCCCGGAGGCGAACACCTGGTCCACCCCGCGCAACCGTTCCAGCTGGCTGCGCAGGCGTCGGCCCTCGCGGCGCAGCACCTCGTCGTCGGCCGCGCCGGTCAGGCGCATGATCGCGGTCGGAAAGCCGTTGGAGGTGGAGATCTCCAGGATGCGGGGCGTCTGAGCCTGTTCCGGCAGCTCGGTGCTGGCCTTGTTCTGGATCTCGCGCCGCAGGTCGTTGATGCGCTTGTCGAAGGTGCGCTCGTCCAGCTCGCCGAAGCGGATCAGGAGGCTGGAGACGTTCTCGCGCGAGCTGGAGCTGACGAAGCGGATGTCGGCCACCCCCTTGATCGCGTCTTCCAGCGGGTTGGTGACGAGCCGCTCGACGTCCTCGGCGCTGGCGCCGGGCAGCACCGTGGTGACGTTGACCCAGTTGAAGTTGATCTCGGGGTCGCGCTCGCGCGGCATCTGCAGGTAGGCCAGCAGGCCCAGCAGCATGACCACCACGAACGCGATGTTGGCCAGCGGGTGGTTGGTGATGAGGGCGCGCAGCAGTCGCATCGGTTCGAATCTCCGCGCGCGCTCATGGGGCCAGGGTTACCGGCTGGCCGTCGCGCAGGGCCTGCTGGCCGCGCACCACCAGGCGCGCGCCATCGGGCAGGCCCGCCGCCGGGGCCGGGCGGCCCTCCTGCGCGCCGGGCAGCGGCACGAAGCGCGCGCGCGCCGCCGCGCCGTCGCCCTCCACGGTGAAGACGCCCAGCTGCGCGCCGCGGCGCACCAGCAGCGCCGCCGGCACGTGCGGCTGCGGCGCCGCCCAGCGCAGCAGGCCGGCGGTACCGGGCGGCAGCGCCGGGCCCTGCAGCGCCAGCCGCACCGTCTGCAGCCGCGTGGCCGGCGCCACCGTCGGCACCACGCGCAGCAGCCGCGCCGCGCGCACCTGGCCGTCGTCGGCCTCGAAGCGCGCCTGCGCCCCGGCACGCAGCTCGGCCACCTCGGCGGGGCTCAGCGCCGCCTGCAGCTCCACGCCGTCGGTCTGCGCCAGCACGAACAGCACCGCCCCCGGCGCCACCGTCTCGCCCTGCTGCGCCAGCCGCTGCGTCACCGTGCCGGCAAACGGCGCGCGGATCACCGCCTTGGCCAGCTGGCGCTCGGCGGTCTGCAGCGCGGCTTCGGCGCTGGCCAGTTCGGCGCTTTGCAGCGCCAGCTCCGTCTCGCGCGCGTTGAGCGCCTCCGGCGACAGAAAGCCCTGCGCCTGCAGCTCGCGCGCACGACGCAGCTGCGTCTGCACCAGCTCCAGCCGGGCGCGTGCGGCATCCCGCGCGGCGCGGGCGCGGTCGCGCGCGAGTTCGAGGTCGGTGGCGTCCAGCCGCGCCAGTTCCTGCCCGGCGCGCACCGGCTGGCCGACGTCGGCGCTCCAGCGCTGCAGCACGCCGCCGACCTCGGCGGCGATCCTGGCCTCGTTGCGCGCCACCACCTGGGCGCTGGCCTGGCGCTCGGGCCGCAGCGCCACCTGCGCCAGCGGCTGCACCTGCACCGGGGCCGGGGCGGTGGAGGCCGGGCCGGGGACGCCGGGTTTGGAGGCGGTCGCCACTGCCGGCCACGGCAGCGTCGCCAAGAACAGCGCGGCCAGCGCCGCGCTGCGCAGGGTCGTTGGTTTCAGCATACGGGATCGTCTCGGGCGTCCGGTGGGCGGTTCCATGCTGTGCGCCACAGCAAGAGGGGGACGTCGGTGCCGCGCAGGCGTGGGCGCTGCCGCAGCACCCGACCGCCCAGCGCGTCCACCTTCTGCAGCACGCGCAGGCCGCCCTGCAGCACCAGCCGCAGCTCCCAGCCGAAGCGCCCGCCGACGCGCCGCGGTAGCCCCCAACCCTGCACCAGCAGGGCGCGGGCGCGCGCGCAGCCGTGGCGCACCACCGGCGTCAGCGCCTCGATGCCATGCGCGGTGAGTGCTCGCGCCGGCTCCAGCCCATGCCGGCGCAGCCACGCATCAGGCAGGTAGCGCCGCCCGCGCGCCTCATCCACCCCCAGATCCTGCCAGCAGTTGATCAGCTGCAGCGCGGAGCAGATGGCGTCGCTTTCGGCCAGCGCCTGCGGGTCATGCACACCGGCCAGGTGCAGCATCAGCCGGCCCACCGGGTTGGCCGAGCGGCGGCAGTAGTCCAGCAACTCGGCCTCGTCGGCGATGCGCCGACCCTGCGCGGTCCAGCGCACATCCTGCTCGAAGGCATCCAGCAGGTCCAGCAGCGGCCGCGCCGGCAGGTCATGGCGCCGTCGTGCCAGGTGCCAGTCCTGTACGGCGAGCCGCCAGGCCGGATCGGGTGGCGCGCCGACGGCTTCGCCCGCGCCGTCCTGCACCGCCTGGCGCAGCCATGCCAGCGCGCACAGCCGCTCGTCGGCCGTCGCGTCGCCCTCGTCGGCCGCGTCGTCGGCCAGGCGCGCCACGCGGTAGACGGCCCGCACCGCCGCCCGCCACGGTGGCGGACACAGCAGGGAGGCGACGGGAAAATTCTCGTCGTGTGCGACGGCGGGGGCCAACGGCATGGTGCGCCGATGTTGCCACAGCTGCGAGGGCCGCTGGGCGGCAAGGGGAGTTCCCGATGGCGACGCGCCGCCCGGGTGCTACCATCGAAACCAAACAAGAACACCAAACCTCACGCACGATGCCGCCGCGGGCGGAACGCCGATGCCCCAGAGCCGAATGCTGGAACACCTCGAACACGTGGCCCGCCTGACCCACGGGCGCGACCGCGAGGGGCTGGACAGCACGTTGACCGAGGTGCTGTCATCGGTGCTGCAGGCCGAGGCGGTCACCTTGTGGGAAGCGCTGCCCCATGAGACGGGCGAGCGCGCCCTGCGGCGCGCCGTGGCGGGTGCGGCGGCCCCGGCCGACGCCGTGGTGGCCGACGAGCCGCCGCCGCTGTCGGCGGTACCGGGCCTGGCCGCGGTGCTGCAGACGGGCCGTCCAGAGGTCCTCGAGGCGGCCGGGGGACAGCGGCTGCTGGTGCCGCTGCAGACCGAGACCCAGCGCCGTCTGGTGCTGGACATCGTCCTGTCGCGCGCGGTCGAGGCGCAGGACCAGCGCGTCGCCGAGGGCATGGGGCGCATTTACGTCAATGTCATCAACCTGCTGGAAGCCAGCGAGCGCGACACCCTCACCGGCCTGCTCAACCGCAAGTCGTTCGACGACACCTTCTACAAGGCCACCCGCCCGGCCGACGCCGACGGCGCCCCGGCGGCCGGTGGCGAACGCCGGGCCCGTGCCGCCACCTGCTGGCTGGGCGTGATCGACGTCGACCACTTCAAGAGCGTCAACGACCGCTTCGGCCACCTGATCGGTGACGAGGTGCTGCTGCTGATGGCCCGGCTGCTGCGCCAGACGTTTCGCCACGACGACCATCTCTACCGCTTCGGTGGCGAGGAGTTCGTGGCGCTGATCCGTGCCGACGACGCCGCGGCCGCCGCGGCGGCCTTCGAGCGCCTGCGCGCCAGCGTCGAGGCCTACCCCTTTCCGCAGGTCGGCCGCATCACCGTCAGCACAGGCTACACCGCGGTGCGGCCGTTCGACACGCCGGCCGATGCGTTCGAGCGTGCCGACCGTGCCGTCTACCTGGCCAAGGCGCAGGGGCGCAATGCCGTGCGCTGCTTCGAGACCGACGTCGCTGCCCAGGCGGCGGCCGAGCCGATGCAGCACGCCGGCGGTGGCGTGGAGCTGTTCTGACACCCCGCGCCGCCGCGGCGCGCACGGCTACAATGGCGCGCCTGCCGCGCGTTCCCCGGCGGGAGACAAGCGCGGCCTTGCGCGGGTGGCGAAATTGGTAGACGCACCAGGTTTAGGTCCTGACGGTGGCGACACCGTGGGGGTTCGAGTCCCCCCCCGCGCACCATATCATTATCATCATTTTCTCAAGCGATCAACCGTCCGGCGACCACCTCGACAACAGTTGCGAGGGCTCCGGTCGGCGAGGTGCTCGACCCGCCTCGTGGACCGTTCCGACGTTCACGAAGCACACCGGCAGATCGGTGGCACCCAGTGCGAAAGCCTGGCGAAGCACGGCGGATCCGAGCGCCTTGCCACTGGTCAGCGCCGATCCGTAGCCCATCGCGGTGGCCATGAGCAGGACGTTCTGCACGGCGCAGCCAGCACCGATGAGGCGCTCGTGGAGGGGGACGTCGGGGTCGCGCGGGCCGGTGTCGACCACCAGCAGCCACAGCAGGGGTGCGCGCAGCGCTTTCTGGCGTGCCCGGGCCAGTTCCTCATCGAGGGCCCCGGCGTCGCGCTTCCGCAGCGCCTCGGCGAAAACCTCACTCAGCGCCGCCCGGGCCGAGGCTGGTATTTCGATGAAGCGCCAGGGGACGAGCTGGCGGTGATCGGGGGCGGCTGCCGCGGCAGCCAAAAGCTGTTCGATCTGGGCGTGGGTCGGTCCTGGGGCCACGAGCCGTTTGGGCAGTACGGTCCTGCGCTCGGTGATCCATTGCAGCGCCCAGGCGGCTGCATCGGGATGACCTGCCGGTGTCGCGGTGACCGGGGCTGTGGCCATGTCCGGGGCTCGGCAGTATCACAGAGAGGACGCGGGTCGCCCCAGGCCGGGGTGCATCCTGGAGCCGTCGGTGTCGCCAGAAGCAGCGAGATGTGCGTGGGCGTCTACGTGGTCGACGGCGATCGCGGCCAACGTCTCGATCAGCCGGTCGTCGTCCCCGACGGCCGCCGTCAGCTGCCACGTGACCTGCGGGCAAGCGCGGCGCAGCTCCTCGATCTGGTTGGGAACATCGCGCCTGACGTGGCCGCCCGTGCCGAGGAAGAGCGGCAGCACCACGATCCGTCGGCATCCGTCGCGTGCAAGCCGATGGCCGGCCTCAGCCAGACCTGGGGTCATGAACTCGAGGAACGCGAGCTGAACTGCCACTGCCGGACGTGCGGCCCGGACAGCCTCGGCGAGGCGTTCGAAAGGCGTGGCCCAAGCCGGGTCGCGGGCGCCATGCCCCAGCAGAATCAGGCCGTCGAAGATCGCTAGGGACGAGCATCCGTCAGACATGGTGATACCCTCGCCGAGGTCAGGCCGCGCGCCGCCCGGCCCCGTGGCTGGATGCTTGTTCGTCGGCATGCGCCAAGGCGGCAAGGGCCTGCAACACCTCACCGACGATGATGATGGAGGGACTGCCAAGGCCTTGCGACACCAGGGTTTCGACCAGCCGCTCCAACGTGGTGACGGCAACCCGTTGGTTGGCCAGCGTCGCGTGCTGCACCACGGCTGCCGGCGTGGCGCCGGGCAGTGCGCCGAGGAGCCCGGACTGAATGTCCGCGGCGCGGGTGATCCCCATGTAAACGACCAGGGTCAGTTTGAGGGCGGCAGCTGCCTGACCGAGCAGTACCCAGTCGGGTTCGGCCTGCCCGGGGGCGCCGTGGCCGGTGATGAAGACGACCCCGTGGGCAAACCGCCGGTGCGTCAGGGCCGTCTGCAGCGCCGTGGCCGCGGCCAGCCCTGCGGTGATGCCGTTGATCACGTCCACCTCCAGACCGGCTGCCCGCAGCTGCTCGATTTCCTCGCCGCCGCGTCCCAGAATGAAAGGATCTCCACCCTTGAGTCGCACCACCCGCAGACCGCGGTGGGCCTGCTGGATCATGAGCCGGTCGATGAACGCCTGGGGGGTCGACGCGCACCCGCCACGCTTGCCGACACGGATCACGCGCGCATCCGGCCGGGCGTGCACCAGGACTTCCTCGTTGACCAGATCGTCCATGAGGATGACGTCGGCCGCCGCGATGGCCCGCACGGCTTTCAGCGTCAGCAGTTCCGGATCGCCGGGGCCGGCTCCCACCAACGTGACCGGCCAACGCGTGCGGGGCTGGGATGGTTTCATGGGGTGAGCTCCTCGTTCAGGTTTTCCTGGATGGCAGGCTGCGGGTTCCTGCGGGCCGCTTGGCGGGCCAGCAGCTCGAGGATCCATTCGGCTTGCCGCCGCAGCGGGGCAGGGCAAGGGGTGATGTCATGCAGCAGGCGCAAGGTGTAGTCGACGGTGGCGCCAAGATTGCGCCCGTCCGGCAGATCGGGCGCCTGCGCGAGGCTGCCGGTTTCGGCCTCGCACAGCAGCCGATGGCGGCCAGCCTCGAAGGCGTCGATGCGAGGCAGACGGCGTGGGTCGGCGACCGGCTCGCCCTCGGTACCGCGCAGCAGCATGGCCCAGCAGCCCAGCATGTGCAGCACCGCCGCGGTGCTGTGCAGGTATTCCGGATGCGTGTAGCTGCTGACCAGAAGCGCCCCTTCCACGGGTTGCATCAGCTTGACGAGGCTGTGCGCCGTGTTGCGCAGGCCGAGGACGCGGCGCGCGTCGAGCACCCGCTGCAGGCCGGGCAACAGCTGCCGCGTGGCCAGCCAGACGACACCGGCGCGGTCGGCGACCGCCTCGGGGGTGGCCGCAAACTCGACGTCCACGCCGCGCTCCTTGATGGCGTGCAGCACGGCATGCGACGTGAGCCGTCCGGCAGGATCGTCCGTCTGGCCGTGCACGATGACGCGGCAGCCACGCTGCGCCAGCATCAGGGCCAACAGCGGTGTCAGGACGGGCAGGCGCCGGGCGCCGTTGTAGCTCGGCAGCACCACGGTGGGCGTCACGCCGCCCGGCACCCGCCGCATCGTGGCATGGATGGCATCGAGAAAGCCGGCCAGTTCCTGCGGCGTTTCGCCCTTGACGCGCATCGCGACGCAGAAGGCCCCGAGTTCGAGGTCCGTCACACGCCCGTGCAGCAGGTCGGTCATCAGGCCGCACGCCTGCTCGCGCGACAGAGGGCGAGCCCCGTCACGGCCACGCGCGATCTCCCGCAGGCAGGCGGCGATGCTCATCGAAGCGCCCCTTCAGCTTCGCTGCCAGCCATGGCCGCCGTTGGAGATGGCGGGTGGGCGCGCAGCAGGCGTTTGAGCTGCGGCAGGCACGATCCGCACTGCGTGCCGCAACCCAGGGCTTGCTGCAGGCCGTGAAGGCGCATCGTTTCATCGCCAGGACGTCCGCGCAGATCCGCCACGATGGCCGCTTCGCTGACGCCCACGCACTGGCAGACGATGGGCGACAGCGGTGGCGCTGCGCCGGTGGGAGGGGTTCGCAGATCCATCAGCAGCATCGAGGTCGGGATCACGACCGGCTCGCGCCGACGCAGCAGGGCCTCCATCCATTCGGCGGATTGGCATCGTCCGCTGAGCAAGAAGCCGGCGAGCGGGCGACCCTCGTCGCCGTGGGCTGGGTCCGACCAGCGCAGACGCCGGTGGAAACGACGTGGCGCATCGTCCAGCCCGACGACGTCCGGTCCGTCAAGCTCCAGTTCCTCACAAAGCTGGAGCAGCCAGTCGCTATCCGCCGGCGCGCGTTCGGCGGCGGCCTTGAACAGAAGGCCGTCCGTCATCGCGTCGTCCTGTGCCGGGTCGTCGGCTGACGGGCCAGTGGTGGTGACAGTCCCGAACGGCACGCACACGGCGTAGTCGAAACGGGTCAGCAGCTTGCGCAGCACGGCCTGCGCGCGCAGGGCCTTGTCCGGGGGCAGCCAGGCCATCGCATGCAGGCGCCAGCCGAGCCGGGCTGGCTCGATCCGTACGGCGGCATGTTTCAACTCCGGCTGGCGCGAACGCGGACAAACCGCTGGCAGCGTCAGGCCGTTGATCCCGTGCCCCATGCACGCTGAGGCCGAGGACGCGCCGCCCAGGTACTCGCCGCCCCAGTGCATGGGCACGAAGCACTGCCGTCGCTGGACCTCGTCCGATGGCATGGCCGGCAGCACCACGTGCCCGCGGCGACTCTCAAGCCGAACCAGGTCCCCGGCGCGCAGCCCTTCCTCGCGCAGATCGTCGGGATGCATCCAGACGACCGGTTCGCCCACGTGCCCGAACAGACCGCCGACGGTGGCGGTGCGGGTCATGCCGTGCCATTGGTCACGCAGGCGTCCGGTCAGCAGCGCATACGGATAGCGTTGGCAGCGGTCTTCGGCCACCGGTTCGTAGGGGAACGCGACGAAGCGTGCCTTCCCATCGGGTGTTGGGAACCGCCCGTCGGTGTACAGGCGCGGCGAGCCGCCGGCCGCCGTGTCCGGGCAGGGCCACTGTTGCGGTGCCTGCTCCAGCCGCGCGTAGCTCAGGCCGGTGATGTCGAGGTCGCGGCCGCGCGTGCTTTCGCGGTGCTCATTCCAGACTTCCTCGGGCGAGCGGTACGGGAACAGGGATGCCGCCGAGCGCGCCGGCAGCCGGGCCTCCAGACGGCGCCCGACCTCCGCCGCGATGCGCCAATCGGGCCACGGCTCCTCTCCGGTGTGGCCACGCGGGGGGCTGACGGCGGCACGCACCCGGCTGATGCGCCGCTCGCTGTTGGTGACCGTGCCTTCCTTCTCACCCCAGGTGGTCGCGGGCAACAGCACATCGGCCCATTGGCAGGTGGCCGCCGTCTGGTAGGCCTCCTGCACGATGACGAGTTCGGCTCGGTCGAGTGCCTGACGCACGGTGGCCTGATCGGGCATCGACTGGGCCGGATTGGTGCAGGCGATCCACAGCGCCTTGATCTGCCCGCGGGCGGCGGCTTCGAACATTTCCACCGCCGTCAGGCCCGGCCGATCCGGTAGCGCCGCATCGGGCAGCAGCCCCCACAACCGGGCCATCTCGAGGCGATGCGCAGCATCGGTCAGGTCGCGGTGGGCACTGAACAGGGTGGCCATGGCGCCGACTTCGCGTCCGCCCATCGCATTGGGCTGGCCGGTCAGGGACAGCGGTCCCGCTCCTGGACGGCCGATCTGCCCGCAAGCCAGATGCAGGTTGATCAGACTGGCGTTCTTGGCCGTGCCGCTGGTCGATTGATTCAAACCCTGGCAATAAAGGCTCAACGTGCGCAGGCGCCGATCCCGCGGCAGGGGAACGCCGGCAGGCCATCCCTCCGGAACCCCTGCCAGCCACCGGGCGGCTGTGAGCAGATCGCCCATTGAAATGGCGCACACTTGGGCGACGAGCTCGGGGGGGTAAGCCTGCGCCAGCTCGCGCAGCTCCTCGTAGCCCTGGGTGTGCCGCTCGATGTATTCGCGATCGACCCAGCCTTGTGCTTCCATCACGTGCAGCAGGCCGTGAAACAGCATCACGTCAGTGCCGGGCTGCAGCGCCAGATGCAGATCGGCCAGGCTGCAGGTGTCGGTTCGTCGCGGGTCGGCGACGATGATGCGCATCTGGGGGCGCCGCGCCTTGGCTTCCTCCAAACGTCGGAACAGGACGGGGTGCGCCCACGCGGTGTTGCTGCCGGCGATGAACACGCAGTCCGCGTGGTCCAGATCCTCGTAACAGGCCGGAGGAGCATCGGCGCCCAAGGTGAGCTTGTAGCCAACGACGGCGCTGCTCATGCACAGGCGCGAGTTGCTGTCGATATGCGGTGTGCCGATCAGCCCACGGGCCAGCTTGTGAAAGACGTAGTAGTCTTCGGTCAGCAGCTGGCCGCTGACGTAAAACCCCACGGCTTGGGGGCCGTCCCGCCGAATGATGGCTGCCAACCGGTCGGCCACATGGTTCAGAGCCTGATCCCAGGCGACGGGCCGGGGTGGTGTGTCCCTTGAAGTCCGCAGCATCGGCTGCAGCAGGCGCGTGGCCGTTTGGCGCAGCGGGTTGGCGGTCAAGTGCAGCGTCGAGCCCTTGGTGCAAAGCCGGCCGAAGTTAGCCGGATGCTGCGGGTCGCCACGCACGCCGACGACGCGATCCCCACGGCTTTCGATCAGCACCCCACACCCCACGCCACAGTAGGGGCAGGTCGAGCGCGTCACCCGCGTCCCTTCTGCCGTCGCCGAAGGCGGCGTGACTGGCTTTTCAAGAGTGGATGTTGGCATGGCAGATCCGGAAGCATTCAGCCGGCGCCGACGAGAGAGGCCGGGCCGTTGGGGGCTGAGACGGTCGGCGCGCACCGGGCCGGACCCGCGATCGGTCGGGTGAGGTCCACCGCGTGGTGAGCGAGCTCGTCGGCGCGCAGCCAGATTTCGCCGTCGGTGACCCGAACCTGAAAGGTCGGCGTGCAGCCCTCGTCCGGCGCAGCCGCCTTGCCATCAGACAGGCCGATCGTCCAGTTGTGCAGCGGGCAGGCCACCCGTTGATCGAACACGATGCCCTGGCTCAGCGGCCCGCCACGGTGCGGGCACCGATCCAGCAAGGCAAAGATGCGATCGTCCGCGGTGCGAAAGACCGCGACGTCCAGGCCCTGCGCGCGCGCCACGCGACGCGCGCCAAGCGGAGGAATGTCTTCGATGCGGCAGATACGGATCCATCCGGCGTCATCCGGCGACGGGTTGCAGCTGGGCGCGTTCATGCAGAAACTCCTTCCTCGGGCAGGCGGTCCACGCTCCCATCCGCTTCGACCACGGCCACCGGCTGAAACTGGCGTTCGTCGACCTGGGCGCGCACCCGTTCATGCCAGGGATCGGGTTCGTCACGCAGGGCGTCCTGCAGACGGGCCCACAACGCGCGGCGGCCTTCGTCGTCCTGCACGATGCGCTGCTTGACGTAGTCCAGCCCGACGCGGGCGACGAAGTGGCAGGTCCGCTCCAGATACCATCCTTCCTGCCGGTACAGTTCCAGAAAGGCGCCGGCGTACTCGAGCACCTCCTCGGCGCGGCGGACTTTGACGAGAAACTGGGCGACCTCCGTCTTGATGCCGCCGTTGCCCGCGACGTAGATTTCCCACCCGGACTCGACGCCCACCACCCCGACGTCCTTGATGCCCGCCTCGGCGCAGTTGCGAGGGCAGCCGCTGACGGCCAGCTTGACCTTGTGCGGGGCGTACATGCGCCACAAGGCACGCTCCAGCTCCTTGCCCAGGCGCGTGCTGTCCTGGGTGCCGAACCGGCACCACTCGCTGCCGACGCAGGTCTTGACGGTGCGCAGCGCCTTGGCGTAGGCGTGCCCGCTGGGCATGCCGAGATCGCGCCACACGTGGACCAGGTCTTCCTTGCGCACGCCCAGCAGGTCGATACGCTGACCGCCCGTGATCTTGACCGTCGGGATCCGGTACTTTTCGACCACGTCGGCGATGCGGCGCAGCTCGGCCGCGCTGGTCTCGCCGCCCCAGATGCGGGGAACCACGCTGTAGGTGCCGTCCTTCTGGATGTTGGCGTGGCTGCGTTCGTTGATGAAGCGGCTCTGGGGGTCATCGCGCGCTTCACCTGGCCAGGTGCTGATCAGGTAATAGTTGACCGCAGGCCGGCAGGTGGCGCAGCCGTTGGGGGTTTTCCAGCCCAGGTGGCTGAACACGTCGGCGATGCGCAGCAGACGGCGTCCATCGGCCAGCGGCGTGCGGATGGCCTGACGCAATTCCTCGTGGCTGAGCTCGGTGCAGCCGCAGACTGGTTTTTTCTTCGGCGTGGCTTCGTAATTGCCGCCCGCCACCGACATCAGGATCTGCTCCACCAGCCCGGTGCAGGAGCCGCACGAGGCGCTGGCCTTGGTGTGGCGGCGCACTTCTTCCAGCGTGAACAGCCCCTTGCTGCGGATGGCCTGGCAGATGGTGCCTTTGCGCACCCCGTTGCAGCCACAGATCTCGGCGTCGTCCGGCAGCGCGGCAGCGTGGTGCTGGCCCTGGTGCCCGCCGTCGCCCAGATGCCGTTCGCCGAAGATGAGCCTGTCACGGATCGGCTCAATGTCCTGCCCCTCGCGCATCAGGCGCAGGTACCACGACCCATCCGCGGTATCGCCGTACAGGCAGGCCCCCACCAGTCGCCCACGCTGGATGACCAGCTTCTTGTACACGCCGGCCTGCGGATCGCTGAGCACGATCTCCTCGCAGTCAGCGTCCTCGGCTCGGCCGCTGGAAGCCCCCATGAATTGGCCTGCCGAGAAAAGGTCGATGCCGGTCACCTTCAGCTTCGTCGAGACGAGCGAGCCGCCGTAGCGCGCGATGCCGAATTCGGCCAGGTGGTTGGCCAGCACCTTGGCCTGCTCGAACAGGGGGGCCACCAGGCCATAGTTCACCCCCCGGTGGTTGACGCATTCGCCCACGGCATAGATGCGCGGGTCCGTGAGGGTCTGCATCGTGTCGGTGACGACGACGCCGCGCTGGCAGTGCAGGCCCGCACGCTCGGCCAGCGCCGTGTTGGGGCGGATGCCGACGGCCATGACCACCAGTTCGGCGGGAATCGTCGTGCCGTCCTTCAGGCGCACCGCGCCGACGCGCCCGTCGGCGCCTGGCAGCAAAGCCTCGGTGTGCGCCTGCAGCAGGAAGCGCAGCCCTCTTTGTTCGAGCGCGCGCTGCAACAGGCCGGCCGCCACGGGATCCAGCTGACGTTCCAGCAGCCACGGTGCCACGTGTACCACCGTGACTTCCATGCCGCGCTTGGCCAGACCGTTGGCGGCCTCCAGGCCCAGCAGACCACCGCCGATGACCACCGCATGCCGGTGGCGCTGCGCGGCTTCGATCATGGCCAGCGTGTCGGCGATGTCGCGGTACGCGAGTACGCCAGGCAGCTCGCGCCCCGGAATCGGCAGCATGAATGGGATCGAACCGGTCGCCAGGATAAGCCGGTCGTAGGGCACCTCGATCTCGGTGCCGTCGGCCCGGCGGCCGCGTACCCGGCGGCGCGCCCGGTCGATGTCGGTGGCGGTGCAACCCGCATGCAGTGTGATGCCGTGCTGCCGGTACCAATCCCAATCGTTGAGGACGATGTCCTGCAACGTTTGCTCCCCGGCCAGCACCGGTGAGAGCAGGATTCGGTTGTAGTTGGGGTGCGGCTCGGCGCCCAGAACGGCGATGTCGTACCGATCCGGGGCCAGCTGCAACAGCTCCTCCAGCGCCCGCACGCCGGCCATGCCGTTGCCGATCATGACGAGCCGCTGGCGATCACGAGGGTGGGTTCGCATGTCCATGGTCAGGCAGCCTTCTCAACATGCGTCTGGCGGGTGTAGAGGAAGTCCAGCACGGCCTTGCGGCAGCGCAGGTAGGTGGCATCCTCGGCCAACTGCAGCCGCTGCCGCGGCCGGGCCAAGGGCACCGGCAGCACCTCGCCGATGGTGGCAGCCGGCCCGTTGGTCATCATCACGATCTTGTCCGCCAGCAGCACCGCCTCGTCGACGTCATGCGTGACCATCACCACCGTGCTGCGGGTGCGTTCGACGATGTCGAGCAGCTCATCCTGCAGGCGGGCGCGCGTCAACGCATCCAGCGCCCCGAACGGTTCGTCCATCAGCAACACCTTGGGCTCGATGGCCAGCGCCCGGGCGATCCCCACGCGCTGCTTCATGCCGCCGCTGATCTCGCCCGGCCGCTTTTGCGCGGCGTGCGCCAGACCGACCAGCTCCAGCGCCGCCGCCGTGCGCTCCCGCAGCCGCGCCTTGGGCTCGCTGGCGCCAAACACCCGCTCGACACCGAGGTAAACGTTGTCGAAACAGGTGAGCCACGGCAGCAGCGCGTGGTTCTGAAACACCATGGCGCGGTCCGGCCCTGGCCCGGCGATTTCCCGGCCGGCGCACAGCAGCACGCCCTGGCTCGGCCGGGTCAGTCCCGCGATCAGGTTGAGCAAGGTGGATTTGCCGCAACCGGAGTGGCCGATCAGCGTGACGAACTCCCCCTTGGCGATGGTCAGGTTGATGTCGCGCAGCGCGACGAACGGCCCCCGTGGCGTCTTGAACACCTGTCCCACGCCTTGGATCTCGATGTACTTCAGGTCTTGCGGGTTCATGAGCGCACCTCGTCGTACGTGAACGCGGCAGCCAGCCGCACGAGCACGGTCTCCAACGCCAGGCCGACCAGGCCGATGACGAGGATCGCCACCAGGATGTGCTGGACGTTGAGGTTGTTCCACTCGTCCCAGACCCAGAAGCCGATGCCGACCCCCCCGGTGAGCATCTCGGCGGCGACGATGACCAGCCACGCCGTGCCCACGCTCAGACGCACACCGGTCAGCACGTACGGCAGCGTGGCCGGCAGCAGGATGCGCGTCAGCACCGTCCAGCTGGACAGATCCAGCACCCGGGCCACGTTGAGGTAGTCCTGCGGAACGCGCTGAACGCCCACCGCGGTGTTGATGATCATCGGCCAGATGGAGCAGATGAAGATCGTCCAGATGGCGGCCGGGTTGGCGCTCTTGAAGACCAGCAGCCCGATCGGCAGCCACGCCAGCGGGCTGACCGGGCGCAGCAGGGCGATCAGCGGGGCGAACATCGCCGACAGCCAGCGCGAGCTGCCCAGCGCGAAGCCCAGCGGAATGCCGACCAGCGCCGCCAGGCCGAAGCCCAGACCGACGCGCTGCAGGCTGTGCAGGACGTTCCAGCCGATTCCTTGATCATTGGGGCCGTTCTGGTAGAACGGATCGCTGAACAGGGCCCATGCGGCCTCGAAGGTGGAGCGCGGGGTGGGAAACGCGCCGCCCTCCCGGGTCAGCAGCGCCCAGACGCCCACCAGCAGCGCCAAGCCGCTGGCAGCAGCCAGTGCCCGCGTCAAGGTCGGAAGCCAGACCGCGCCCGCGCTGGAGGCATTGGCCCGCGCGGGCGCTGGCTTGCGGGTCGGGGTCGAGCTGGATGCGCCCTGGGCACGTGCGGCAGTCACGGGCGGCGGCGAGACCGAGGACACTTCGTCCGCGGGCGGCATGTGAAAGACGGCGGCAACCATGATGGGCTCCTCGGGGTCAGGCCTTGACAGCGAAGCCGTCGGCATAGCGCGCAGGATCCTTGCCGTCCCACACGACCCCGTCGATCAATCGGTTGGAGCGCAGGTCGGACTTGGGCAGGTTGACTTTGAGCTGGGTGGCGGCCTGACGGTACAGCTCGGTCTGGTTGATCTCTCGCGCCACCTGCTGGTAGTTCGGATGTTCCTTCAGCAGTCCCCAGCGCTTGTGCTGGGTCAGGAACCACATCCCGTCGGACAGGTACGGATAGTTCACCGCCCCGTCGGCGAAGAACTTCATGTGGTTCGGATCATCCCAGGTCCGGCCCAGCCCGTTCTGATAACGCCCGAGGATGCGCTGGTTGATCGCATCGACGCTGGTGTTGACATAGGCCTTGTCGGCGATGGTCTCGGCCATCTTCAGCTTGTTCTGCAGCCCGCTGTCGATCCAGCGGCTGGCCTCCAGCACGGCCATGATGACGGCGCGGCAGGTATTGGGGTTCTGGCGCACGAAGTCGGCAGTCGTCCCCAGCACCTTTTCCGGGTGATCCTTCCAAATGTCCTGCGTGGTGACCGCCGTGATGCCGATCCCATCCATGATGGCGCGGTGGTTCCAGGGCTCACCGACGCAGAAGCCATCCATGTTGCCAACCCGCATGTTCGCCACCATCTGCGGCGGCGGCACGGTGATGACCTTGGCGTCACGCAGCGGATGCACGCCCAGGCTGGCCAACCAGTAGTACAGCCACATCGCGTGTGTGCCAGTGGGGAAGGTCTGCGCGAAGGTGTATTCCCGCTTCTCGGAGGCCATCAGCTTGGCCAGACCCGGGCCGTCCACCGCTCCCTTCTCGGCCAGTTTGCGGCTCAGCGTGATGGCCTGGCCATTGTGGTTCAGGGTCATCAGCACCGCCATGTTGCGCTTCGGCCCGCCGACCCCGAGGTGCACGCCGTAGATCAGGCCATAGAGCACGTGCGCCATGTCCAGGTCGCCGTTGATCAGCTTGTCCCGCACGCCGGCCCACGAGGCTTCCTTGGTCGGGATGATCTTGACGCCGTATTTCTGATCAAAGCCGAGCACGCTGGCCATCACGACACTGGCGCAGTCGGTCAGCGGGATGAAACCGATCTTGACTTCCTTCTTCTCGGGTGCGTCCGAGCCTGCTGCCCACACCCCGGGATGTCCCAGAGATCCGAACACGGTGGCAGCCCCCAAGGCGGCGGTGCGCTGCAGCGCCCGGCGTCGGTCGGGGCGCTGCGGTCCTGTCCGTGGCGAGGTGCCGGCGCCTGATTGAGCGGAATGGTGAGCGGTGGTCATGGCAAACCTCCTGAAGGGGGTGAAAAAAGGTGAAAAAAGCAAACGGCGCCCTTGTCGTCAGACCCCCCGAAGGGGTCTGCTGCGAAAGGACGCCGTTGTCCGGTGTGTGCGCGCCGACCGCCGTTGGTCACGCGCTTTGTCAAACCCTCAAGCACGAATCGTGCCAAGGTCGGCGATGAGGGTAGATCATGGGGCATGCCCCGTCGTAGTGGGTTTCACGGGGGCGGTGAACGAACCTTCCGCTCCGTGCAGTGCACCGCGCAGGTGCAACCATGCCCTCTTGCGGCGCCTGCTGCGCAACTTTGGCGCCGTTTACGGGCGGTCAGCCGGCAGCAGCTCGGCGCTGGCCAACAGCGCCTGCGCCACGTCGACGAGACGTCGGCCTTGGTTCATCGCCTGTTGGCGCAGACGGCGATGCGCGTCTGCCTCACTCAGGCCTTGCCGGGCCATCAAAAGACCCTTGGCGCGTTCGATCAACCTGCGCTCCTGCAGGTTGGCCCGAACCCGTTCGAGCTCGGCCGTGACCTGCTGCAGCTGGCGTGACTGCGCCTCGATGACCTCCAGGACACACGCGCTGGATCCATGGGGCCAGGACGGCGCAGGCGCTGCGGATCTCGCAGCCTCGTCCTCAGCAGCAAAAAAGGCGGCTGCATCCTTCCATGCATCCTCGTCGGATCGAAGGTCCAGATCCCCGGTGGCCAGTTCCGACAGTGACCGCTCGGCCTGCCGCAGCTTGTGCTCGCTCAGGGCTCGCAGCTCCTGGACCAGCTGCTCTTCGACCCTGCGCAGCGCATCCAGGCGTGCCGTGCAGGCGGCAAACCAAGCGGCACTGCAGCTGGAATTCAGCCGTGCGGCTGTTCCAGACGACAGCAAATGACGGCGAAACCGTTCCAGCTTGGCCAATACCGTCGCGTCAGGCAGATTGGCCAGCGCGTCGGCCAGCTCTTTCGACGTCAGCGTGGCCACGACCTCGATGCTTCGCTGTTGCGCATCAATCAGGTGCTGGAGGTGTCGTTGCTCGTCAGCTGAAATCGAGCCACGGGCGAAGGCCAAGGCTCCGGCGGCGCGTTCCTGTCCCGCGAGCTCCTTGCCCTGGGCCAAGTGGAACAGTGCGACCAGGCAGCGCGAGATGTCGGGGTCCTGGGCCGCGTCCGCGGCCTCGAACACCATCGACAGCAGGGTCTGAATCAGTCGGATGTACGCCTGGGTTGCCCAGCGTGCCGAGCAGCGTCGTTCCAAGACCTGCTCGCGCAGCCAAGGCAGTGCCTGCAGTCCCTGGTGCACCAGGGCGATGTCGGTCAGCAGTCGGGCACGCTGCAAGCCTGGGGTGGTCATGCCTGAGTCGATGGCATCCAACTCAGCAGTAAAGCCCTCTCGCTCCCGGTCGGTCGCTGCCGTCTGCTGCGTCAGAGCTTCGCGCCATTCATCGGTCGTGCTGCCTAGAAACAGATTGGTCAACCCGCGTTCCCGCTGCAGCTGGTGAACCAGGGCGGTGGTCGTGTGCAGCAACCGGCTCGTCTGAGCCAGTTGCCGCAGCTCGGCTACCATGGCCTGACGCGAGGCCCGCAACCATCGCAACGCTCTGTCCATGGGTACCAGGCAAGCAAGTTGGATGCCTGTCCGTGCCGGATCCCCGGGGACCTCGAAGGCCAATGGGGACGGAGCCCCCAATCCATCCGGGGTGTGCCTGTGTTGGCGGATACACTTGTAGGCGGGGGGGTCGCGTGTGCTCCGGCTATTTACGCAATATCTACGCAAGTCAACTGCAAGCCATTGATGTTTCGACGGTGTTGGTGCGCCCCCCGCGCGCACCACGGCGTCGTCGCGTCTGCGCGGGCTGCGACCGCTGTCCGGCCGCGTCTGCCTCGCCTTCCCATGTCCCTGCCTGATGCTCTCGACTGGGTGACGCTGGGTACGCTGGCGGTGTTCGCCATGGTGTACCTCGGCATGTTCCTGGGTGGCCTGCCGCGCACCGGGCTGGACCGCAGCGGCGTGGCGCTGCTCGGGGCGATCGCGATGATCGCGGTGCAGGGCTGGTCGGTGGCCGAGGCTGCCGCGGCGATCGACCTGCCGACGATCGTGCTGCTGTTTGCCTTCATGCTGCTGTCGGCGCAGATGCGGCTGGGGGGCTTCTACGGTGCGGTGACGCTGGCGGTGGGGCGGCGCGCCTGGCCGCCGGCGGCGCTGATGGCGGCGCTGCTGGCGCTGGTGGCGGTGCTGTCGGCGGTGTTCTCCAACGACGTGGTGTGCCTGGCGGTCACGCCGGTGGTGGTGCGCATCGCCTGGCGGCGCGGCTGGGATCCGGTGCCGTGGCTGGTGGCGGTGGCGTGCGCGGCCAACATCGGCTCGGCTGCGACGCTGATCGGCAACCCGCAGAACATGCTGATCGGCTCGGTGCTGAAGCTGCCGTTCGCGGCCTACAGCGCGCAGGCGCTGCCGCCGGTGTTGCTGGCGCTGGCGGCGCTGTGGCTGTGGATGGTGGGGGTGCTCAGGCGCACGCCGCCGCGCGTGGCGCCGCCGGTGGCGGCACTGGACGATGCACCGCCCTACGACCGTTGGCAGTCCGCCAAGGGTTTGCTGGTGGCGGCGGCGCTGCTGGCGGCGTTTGTATTGACCGACTGGCCGCACGAGGGGGTGGCGCTGGTGGCCGCCGGCGTGCTGCTGCTGAGCCGTCGGCTGCACTCGGTGCAATTCATGGGGCTGGTCGACTGGCCGCTGTTGCTGCTGTTCATGGGGCTGTTCGTCGTCAACGCCGGGCTGCAGCGCACCGGCCTGGCAGCGCAGGCGGTGGACTGGATGGGGCGCCACGGGCTGGCGCTGCACGAGCCACTGGTGCTGGCCGGCGCGGGGCTCGCGCTGTCCAACCTGGTGTCCAACGTGCCGGCGGTGATGCTGTTGCTGCCCCACGTGCAGGGGACGGGGGCGGGCGTGACGCTGGCGCTGGCCAGCACCTACGCCGGCAACCTGCTGCTGGTGGGCTCGATCGCCAACCTGATCGTGGCCGACCTGGCCGCGCGTGACGGCGTGCGGCTGGACTGGCGGCGCCACGCGGCGATCGGCGTGCCGGCCACGTTGCTGAGCCTGCTGACATGGGCGCTGTGGGCGGCAGTGTCCGGGCCCGCGGCCTGAGCGGCGCATTACAATCGACCATTTGTCCGGCGCTTCGGTGTGCCGGATGACCGAACATCCTCAGGATTCGTCCCGCGGGCGGGTCCGTCGTCCCTTCTAGGAGTGATCAATGGCAGTCAACGTCGAAACCCTGGACAAGCTCGAGCGCCGGATCACGCTCGAGCTGCCGCTGGAGGCCATCCGCAAGGAAGTGGATGCGCGGCTGAAGCGGCTGCAGCGCCAGGTGCGCATGGACGGTTTCCGCCCGGGCAAGGTCCCGCTGTCGGTGGTGGCGCAGCGCTATGGGTACTCGGTGCAGTACGAGGTCATGAACGACCAGGTCGGGCAGGCGTTCGCCGACGCCGTGGCCGAGGCGCAACTGCGCGTCGCCGGCCAGCCGCGCATCACCGAAAAGGAAGGCGCCCCCGAGGGCATGGTGGCGTTCGAGGCCGTCTTCGAGGTCTTCCCGGACGTCAAGCTCGGTGACCTGTCGGCGCTGGAGCTGGAGCGGCTGGAGTCGTCGGTCGACGAGGCCGCCGTCGAGCGCACGCTGGAGATCCTGCGCAAGCAGCGCCGCACCTTCAGCCCGCGCGCCGAGGGTGAGCCGGCCCAGGACGGCGACCGTGTGACGATCGACTTCGAGGGCAAGATCGACGGCGAGCCGTTCGCGGGCGGCAAGGCCAGCGACTTCGCCTTCGTGCTGGGCGAAGGCCAGATGCTGCCGGAGTTCGAGAACGCCGTGCGCGGCATGAAGGTGGGTGAGTCCAAGACCTTCCCGCTGGCGTTCCCGCAGGATTACCAGGGCCGCGAGGTGGCCGGCAAGACGGCGGATTTCCTGGTCACGGTGAAGAAGATCGAGCAGCAGCAGCTGCCCGAGGTGGACGAGGCGTTCGTCAAGTCGGTCGGCATCGAGGCCGGCACCGAAGCGGCGCTGCGCGAGGACATCCGTCGCAACCTGGAGCGTGAGCTCAAGTTCCGCCTGCAGGCGCGCAACAAGACGACGGCGCTGGAGGCGCTGGCCAAGGCGGCCGTGCTGGACCTGCCCAAGGCCGCCGTGGAAGCCGAGATCGACCGCCTGGTCGAGGGTGCACGCCAGGACCTGAAGCAGCGCGGCATCAAGGACGCCGACAAGGCGCCGATCCCGCGTGAGCTCTTCAAGGAGCAGGCCGAGCGCCGCGTGCGTCTGGGGCTGGTGGTGGCCGAGCTGATCAAGACCCACGATCTGCGTGCCACCGATGAACAGGTCGAGGCCCACCTGCGCGAGCTGGCTTCCTCCTACGAATACCCGGAGGAAGTGGTGCGCTGGTACAAGGCCGACCCGCAACGCCTGGGGGAGATCCAGGCCATCGTGCTGGAAAACAATGTCGCCGATTTCATCTTCGCGCAGGCCAAGGTCACGCCCAAGGTGGTCACCTTCGCCGAGCTGATGGGCCAGTGAGAACGGCGGCGCATGCCGGCGCCGGCCGGTGCGCCGGCGCGACGGGGGGCGGACGGCGGTCCGCCCCTTTTTGCTGGCGCCGCCGCGGGGCAGCCCCGGAGCGGTTACAGTAAGCCCATCGCACAACCCCATGCACCCGAGACGGAGCACACGACGCATGAGCGCGCTGGATACCCAGGCCCTGGGCCTGATCCCCATGGTCATCGAACAGTCGGGCCGCGGCGAGCGGGCCTACGACATCTACTCGCGCCTGCTGAAGGAGCGGGTGGTGTTCCTCGTCGGCCCGGTCAACGACCAGACCGCCAACCTGGTGGTGGCGCAGCTGCTGTTCCTCGAGAGCGAAAATCCGGACAAGGACATCTCGCTCTACATCAACTCGCCGGGCGGTTCGGTCAGCGCCGGCATGGCGATCTACGACACGATGAACTTCATCAAGCCCGACGTCTCCACGCTGTGCATCGGCATGGCCGCCAGCATGGGCGCCTTCCTGCTGGCCGCCGGTGCCAAGGGCAAGCGCTTCGCGCTGCCCAACTCGCGCGTGATGATCCACCAGCCGCTGGGCGGCGCGCAGGGCCAGGCCACCGACATCGAGATCCACGCGCGCGAGATCCTGCGCCTGCGCGCCGACCTCAACCGCATCCTGAGCGAGCGCACCGGCCAGCCGCTGGAGAAGATCGAGCGCGACACCGACCGCGACTTCTTCATGTCCGCCGCCGAGGCCGCCGAGTACGGCCTGGTGGACAAGGTCATCGACCGGCGTGCCTGAACCCCATCGCCCCACCACCGCGACGCCCTTTCCATGCCCGACAAGAAGAGTTCCCGCGACAAGACCCTGTACTGCTCGTTCTGCGGCAAGAGCCAGCACGAGGTGCGCAAGCTGATCGCCGGTCCCTCGGTGTTCATCTGCGACGAGTGCATCGAGCTGTGCAACGACATCATCCGCGACGAGGCGCAGGATGAGCCCGCCAAGGCGTCCGGCCCGGCGGCCGATGCGCTGCCCACGCCGGCGCAGATCAAGGAGCACCTGGACCAGTACGTCATCGGTCAGGAGGCGGCCAAGAAGACGCTGGCGGTGGCGGTCTACAACCACTACAAGCGGTTGCGCCACAACGAGGAGGTGCAGAAGAGTGGCGTGGAGCTGGCCAAGAGCAACATCCTGCTGATCGGCCCCACCGGCAGCGGCAAGACGCTGCTGGCCGCCACGCTGGCGCGCAAGCTGCAGGTGCCGTTCGTGATGGCCGACGCCACCACGCTGACCGAGGCGGGCTACGTCGGCGAGGACGTCGAGAACATCATCGCCAAGCTGCTGCAGACCTGCGACTACGATGTCGAGAAGGCGCAGCGCGGCATCGTCTACATCGACGAGATCGACAAGATCACGCGCAAGTCCGAGAACCCCTCCATCACGCGCGACGTCTCCGGCGAGGGCGTGCAGCAGGCGCTGCTCAAGCTCATCGAAGGCACGGTGGCCAGCGTGCCGCCGCAGGGCGGCCGCAAGCACCCCAACCAGGACATGATCGCGGTGGACACCACCAACATCCTGTTCATCTGTGGCGGGGCGTTTGCCGGGCTGGAGAAGATCGTCGAGGCGCGCACCGAGGCCAGCGGCATCGGCTTCGGCGCCACCGTGCGCAGCAAGCGCGAGCGTCCGCTGACCGAGCTGTTTGCGCAGGTGGAGCCCGACGACCTTGTGCGCTACGGCCTGATCCCCGAGCTGGTGGGTCGCCTGCCGGTGGTCACCGCGCTGGCCGAGCTGGATGAGGAGGCGCTGGTGCGCATCCTCACCGAACCGAAGAACGCCATCGTCAAGCAGTTCGCCGAACTGTTCGCGATGGAGGGCGTGGAGCTGGAGGTGCGACCGGCCGCACTGCGCGCGATCGCCAAGAAGGCGCTGCAGCGCAAGACCGGCGCGCGCGGCCTGCGCTCGATCCTGGAGCAGGCGTTGATGGATACCATGTTCGAGCTGCCCAGCCTGCGCGGCGTCGCGCGGGTGGTGGTGGAGGAGGCCACCATCACCGAAGGCCGCCCGCCGCTGCTGGTGTACCACGAGGAAGCCAAGCAGGCCTGAGCCGCGGTGCTGCCAGCCCGCCGCCGTGGCGGCGCGCGCCGCTTGAAGTCCGGCCGCCGCGCCCCCACCTGAGCCGCCTGAAAGGAACCATCCCGATGTCCGGACTGCCCCCTCTGCCTGCCGAGCCCGTCACGCTGCCGCTGCTGCCGCTGCGCGACGTGGTCGTCTTTCCGCACATGGTGATCCCGCTGTTCGTCGGGCGGCCCAAGAGCATCAAGGCGCTCGAGGCCGCCATGGCGCACGAGCGGCGCATCATGCTGGTGGCGCAGAAAACCGCCGCCAAGGACGAGCCGACCCCGAACGACCTGTTCGAGGTCGGCTGCGTGGCCAGCATCCTGCAGATGCTCAAGCTGCCCGACGGCACCGTCAAGGTGCTGGTGGAGGGCGTGCAGCGCGCCAAGGTGCTGCGCGTCGACGACGGTGAAGCGCACTTCGCCGCCCACGTGCTGCCGGTGGACGCCGAGGCCGAGCGTGCCGAGGCCGACCCGAAGGAGCTGGAGGCGCTGCGCCGCGCGGTGATGCAGCAGTTCGAGCAGTACGTCAAGCTCAACAAGAAGATCCCGGCCGAGATCCTGACCTCGATCGCCAGCATCGACGATCCGGGGCGGCTGGCGGACACGATCGCCGCGCACCTGCCGCTGAAACTGGAGGCCAAGCAGAGCGTGCTCGACCTGGAGCGCCTGGTGCCGCGGCTGGAGCACCTGTTCGCGCAACTGGAGGCCGAGGTCGAGATCCTCAACGTCGACCGGCGCATCCGCGGCCGCGTCAAGCGCCAGCTCGAGAAAAACCAGCGCGAGTTCTACCTCAACGAGCAGGTCAAGGCGATCCAGAAGGAGCTCGGCGAGGGCGAGGAGGGCGCCGACCTCGAGGAGCTGGAAAAGAAGATCAAGAAGGCGCGCATGCCCAAGGAGGCGCGCAAGAAGGCCGAAAGCGAACTGAAGAAGCTGCGGCTGATGTCGCCGATGTCGGCCGAGGCCACGGTGGTGCGCAACTACATCGACGTGCTGGTCAACCTGCCGTGGAGCAAGAAGACCAAGGTGCGCCACGACCTGGCCTACGCCGAGGAAGTGCTCAACGCCGACCACCACGGGCTGGAGAAGGTCAAGGAGCGCATCCTGGAGTACCTGGCGGTGCAGCAGCGCGTCGACAAGGTCAAGGCGCCGATCCTGTGCCTGGTCGGCCCGCCGGGGGTGGGCAAGACGTCGCTGGGCCAGTCGATCGCCAAGGCCACCGGGCGCAAGTACGTGCGCATGGCGCTGGGCGGCATGCGCGACGAGGCCGAGATCCGCGGCCACCGGCGCACCTACATCGGCGCGCTGCCGGGCAAGGTGCTGCAGAACCTCACCAAGGTCGGCGTGCGCAACCCGCTGTTCCTCCTGGACGAGATCGACAAGCTCGGCATGGATTTCCGGGGTGACCCGGCCTCGGCGCTGCTGGAGGTGCTCGACCCCGAGCAGAACCACACCTTCCAGGATCACTACGTCGAGCTGGATTTCGACCTGTCGGACGTGATGTTCGTGGCCACGTCCAACTCGCTCAACATCCCGCCGGCGCTGCTGGACCGCATGGAGGTGATCCGGCTGTCGGGCTACACCGAGGACGAGAAGGTGGCCATCGCGCTGCGCTACCTGCTGCCCAAGCAGCGCGCGAACAACGGCGTCAAGGACGACGAGCTGGAGGTGAGCGAAGCCGCCGTGCGCGACATCGTGCGCTACTACACGCGCGAGGCCGGCGTGCGCGCGCTGGAGCGCGAGATCTCGCGCATCTGCCGCAAGGTGGTCAAGGGACTGCTGCTGGGCAAGATGAGCAAGCCGGTGGTCGTCACGCCGGACAACCTGGCGGACTTCCTCGGCGTGCGCAAGTACACCTACGGCCGCACGGAACAGCAGAACCAGGTCGGGCAGGTGGTGGGGCTGGCCTGGACCGAGGTCGGCGGCGACCTGCTGACGATCGAGGCCGCGATCATGCCCGGCAAGGGCAACGTGATCCGCACCGGGTCGCTCGGCGACGTGATGAAGGAGTCGGTGGAGGCCGCGCGCACCGTGGTGCGCAGCCGCGCGCGGCGCCTGGGCATCGCCGACGAGCTGTTCGAGAAGAAGGACATCCACATCCACGTGCCCGATGGCGCCACGCCCAAGGACGGCCCGAGCGCCGGCATCGCGATGACCACCGCGATCGTCTCGGCGCTGACCGGCATCCCGGTGCGCGCCGACGTGGCCATGACCGGCGAGATCACCCTGCGCGGCGAGGTCACGGCCATCGGCGGCCTGAAGGAAAAGCTGCTGGCGGCGCTGCGCGGCGGGGTGCGTACCGTCATCATTCCGGAGGAGAACGTCAAGGACCTGGCCGAGATCCCGGACAACGTCAAGCAGGGTCTGGAGATCGTGCCGGTCAAGTGGATCGACAAGGTGCTGGAGCTGGCGCTGGAGCGCCTGCCGCAGCCGCTGCCGGAGGAGGAAGAGCCGGCCGTGCCGCCGGCGGCCCCGGCGACCGGAAGCGGCGCGGTGCCGGTGACGCACTGAAGTCGGGCGAGCGGCGGATTTTTTCCGCTATAATGCAGGCTTCAGACGACGCGCCGACGATCAAGTCAGCACGTCGTGCGGCATGCGGGAATAGCTCAGTTGGTAGAGCGCAACCTTGCCAAGGTTGAGGTCGCGAGTTCGAGACTCGTTTCCCGCTCCAGATTGCCGGCGGCTCGCCCGCAAGGCGGGCCGCCAAACCGGCGGTTGCCGGGTTGAACCGGACAAGGCGCGGTAGCAAAGCGGTTATGCACCGGATTGCAAATCCGAGTAGGTCGGTTCGACTCCGGCCCGCGCCTCCAGTCAGCGCGGCAGGTGAAAGCCTGTCGCAAAGGCGGGAATAGCTCAGTTGGTAGAGCGCAACCTTGCCAAGGTTGAGGTCGCGAGTTCGAGACTCGTTTCCCGCTCCAGTCAAAGAGGGCCAGCCCGATGGGGCTGGCCTTCGTCTTTTCGGTTCCACCCCGGCGGGTGTCAGCCGATCGTCACGGCACGGTGACCAGCCAGTCGCGCACGGCCGCCAGCAGGGCGTCGGGCTGGTCGCGCTGCGGGCTGTGGCCGCAGTGCGGCAGCTCCAGCCGCTGCGCGTGCGGCGCCGCGGCCTGGATGGCGTCCAGCTGCGCCAGCGTGCCGTATTCGTCGTCCAGTCCCTGCACCAGCAGCAGCGGGGCACGGATGCGCGCGCATTCGGCACGGATGTCAAAGCCGCGGAAAGCCTGCGACAGCCAGACGTCGTTCCACTGCCAGAAGGCGCTGTCCGGATCGGCGTGGTGGCGCGCCAGCCGTGCGCGCAGGTCGCCTTCCTCGTAGGCGGTGCGCGCCGCGGCGATGGCACGCAGCGTCACGTCCTCGACCACGACGTGCGGCGCGATGGCCACGCAACCCGCTGCCGGCAGGCGCGCCGCGTACAGCAGCGCGATGCTGGCGCCGTCCGAATGGCCCACCAGCACCGGGGGTTGGCGGATACCGAGCGCTGCCAGCAGCGCCGGCAGCGTCGTCCACGCTTCGCGGTGCAGGTAGTCCGGCGCATGGCGGCCGCGGCCGCGCACGTCGGGGATCGGCTCGGAGCGGCCGTAGCCGCGGCGCGAGTACAGCCAGCCCTCCCGACCGCTGGCCGCGCACAGCTCGGCGGGCCAGTCGCGGCCGCGCTGCGTCCACAGCGACACGCAGCCCAGCCCCTCGTGCAGGAACACGAGCGGCGCGCGCGGCGGCGCACCGTCCGGCGGCGCCAGGTGGCGCACCTCCAGCGCCACGCCGCCGACGCGCACGTGGCTGGCCGCGGGGGGGACGGGCTCGACCATGCGCTCATGGTAGCGCGGCCCGGCCTGGGCCTGCGCCGGCGCGGTATGCTTGCGGCTCCATGCGCTTGCTGCTCGGTTCGTTCTGGCGCGCAGTCGCCTACTGCCTGCACCCGCGGGTCATTGCGCTGTCGTTGCTGCCGCTGGTGCTGATGGTGGCCGGCGCGTTCGCGCTCGGCTATCTTTTCTGGGACCGGGCGGTCGATGCCGTGCTGCACTGGCTGGAGTCATGGGCGCTGGTGGAGTGGGTGCTTGGCTGGCTCGACAGCGTCGGCCTGGGCGGGCTGCGCGCCGTGGTGGCGCCACTGCTGGTGCTGGTGCTGGCCACGCCGCTGATCGTGGTGGCGGCGCTGCTGCTGGTGGCGCTGCTGATGACCCCGGCGATCGTCGACCTGGTGGCGGCGCGGCGCTTTCCGGATCTGGAGCGTCGCCACGGCGCCGGCTGGTGGGGCAGTCTGGCCTGGTCGGTGGGGTCGACGCTGCTGGCGCTGCTGGTGCTCGTGGTCACGCTGCCGCTGTGGCTGATCCCGCCGCTGGCGCTGGCGCTGCCGGCCCTCATCTGGGGATGGCTCAGCTATCGGGTGCTGGCGTTCGATGCGCTGGCCGCGCACGCCAGCGCCGAGGAGCGGCGCGTCCTGCTGCGGCGCCACCGCGGCCCGCTGCTGGCCATGGGCGTGGCCACCGGCCTCATCAGCGCCGCTCCCAGCATGCTGTGGGCCTCCGGGGCGATGTTCATCGCGCTGGCGCCGCTGCTGCTGCCGCTGGCGATCTGGATCTACGCGCTGGTGTTCGCGTTCGCCTCGCTGTGGTTCGTGCACTACCTGCTGGCGGCCCTGGCCGCGCTGCGCGAGCAGACGGCTTTGCCGCCTTCACCGCCTGCGGCGCCGGCCGCGGCGAGCGTCATCGACGTGCCCGCCCGCGAACTGCCGGGCGAGGCCGACTCCTCCGTCCGTCCGTCCGCATCATGAATGCTGCTGCGCGCTTCGGCCTCATCATCATCGGCGACGAGATCCTGTCGGGCAAGCGACAGGACAAGCACCTCGGCAAGGTCATCGAGCTGCTGCAGGCGCGCGGCCTGGCGCTGGCCTGGGCGCGCTACCTCGGCGACGACCGCGCGCTCATCACCGAGGCGCTGCGTCAGGTCTTCGCCGGCAGCGACGTGGTGTTCTCCACCGGCGGTATCGGCGCCACGCCCGACGATCACACCCGCCAGGCTGCGGCGGCGGCGCTGGGTGTGGAGCTGGCCCTGCACCCCGAGGCCAAGGTGCTGATCGAGCAGCGCATGCGCGAGGTCGCGGCCGAGCAGGGCGTGCCGTTCGAGCCGGACCGTCCCGACAATCTCCAGCGGCTGCAGATGGGCATGTTCCCGCAGGGCGCCCGCATCATCCCGAACCCGTACAACCGCATTCCGGGCTTCACCTGCCTCGGACCGGGAGGCGCCGTGGTGCACTTCGTCCCGGGCTTTCCGGTGATGGCCTGGCCGATGATCGAGGCGCTGCTGGATACCGAGTACGCGCACCTGCACGGCCGCGGCCGCCAACACGAGCGCTCGGTGATCGTGCTGCGTGCGCTGGAGGCGACGCTGACGCCGTTGATGGAGCGCATCGAGGCACAGTTCGACGGCGTCAAGGTCTTCAGTCTGCCCAGCGTCGACCATCCCGAATACGGCCGCCACATCGAGCTCGGCGTCAAGGGGCCGGCCGAGGCGGTGGAGGCGGCCTATCGCGAGCTGCTGCAGGGGCTGCAGGCCCTGGGGCAGACCTTGGGCCCTGAATTGGTGCGTTGAGCGATGCACCAATCGGAGGCGGCGCACCATGATGGTGCAATCTCCCATTCCGGCGATCGGCTGGGTGCCGCGCTCCCCCTTGCCGGGGAACGCCGCTGCAGCGGCGGCGGGGCGCCGCGGGAGCTGGCATGGATCCTGCTAAATTCCGCTCATCCCTTTTCGACCCCCTGACCCAATCAAGGAGCAATGGCATGGCCAAGACCGTCGCCGACGTCATGAACATGATCAAGGAAAACGACGTCAAGTTCGTCGATTTCCGCTTCACCGACACCCGGGGCAAGGAGCAGCACGTCACCGTGCCGATCTCCGCCTTCAGCGAGGACAAGTTCACCTCCGGCCATGCCTTCGACGGCTCGTCGATCGCGGGCTGGAAGGGCATCGAGGCCTCGGACATGCTGCTGATGCCCGACCCCAACACGGCCAACATCGACCCGTTCTACGAGGAGACGACGCTGTTCCTGCAGTGCGACGTCATCGAGCCCAGCGACGGCAAGGCCTACGACCGCGACCCGCGCTCGATCGCCAAGCGCGCCGAAGCCTACCTGAAGGCCTCGGGCCTGGGGGATACCGCCTACTTCGGTCCCGAGCCGGAGTTCTTCGTCTTCGACAGCGTGACTTGGAACACCTCGATGGGCAAGGTGGGTTACGAGATCGAGGAGTACGAGGCGTCTTGGAACACGGGCACCAAGTATGAGAACGGCAACCGCGGCCACCGCCCGGCGGTCAAGGGGGGCTACTTCCCCGTGCCGCCGGTGGACAGCACGCACGACATGCGCGCCGAGATGGTGCTGATCCTCGAGAAGCTCGGCATCCCGGTGGAGGTGTTCCACCACGAGGTCGCCGGTGCCGGTCAGTGCGAGATCGGCACCAAGTTCAGCACGCTGGTGGAGCGCGCCGACTGGACGCAGACGCTCAAGTACGTGATCTGGAACGTGGCCGAGCGCTACGGCAAGACCGCCACCTTCATGCCAAAGCCGATGGCCGGCGACAACGGCAGCGGCATGCACGTGCACCAGTCGGTGTGGAAGGACGGCAAGAACCTGTTCGCCGGTGACGGCTACGCGGGCCTGAGCGACTTCGCGCTGTACTACATCGGCGGCATCATCAAGCACGCCCGCGCGCTCAACGCCATCACCAACCCGACCACCAACAGCTACAAGCGCCTGGTGCCGGGCTTCGAGGCGCCGGTCAAGCTCGCCTACTCGGCGCGCAACCGCTCGGCCTCGATCCGCATCCCGTACGTGGCCAACCCGAAGGCGCGCCGCATCGAGGCGCGTTTCCCGGACCCGACCGCCAACCCGTACCTGTGCTTCGCGGCGCTGCTGATGGCCGGTCTGGACGGCGTGGAGAACAAGATCCACCCGGGTGAGGCCGCCACCAAGGACCTCTACCACTTGCCGCCGGAGGAGGACAAGCTGGTGCCGACCGTCTGCCACAGCCTCGACATGGCGCTGGACTACCTCGACAAGGACCGTGCGTTCCTGACCAAGGGCGGCGTGTTCACCGACTCGATGATCGACGCCTACATCGAGTTGAAGATGCAGGAGGTCACCCGGTTCCGCATGGTGCCGCATCCGGTCGAGTTCGACATGTACTACAGCCTGTAAGGCGGGCGTTGGCGGCTCCCCGGTAGGGGGCCATCCGGCGATGGCGGGGCGGCCGGCGTGCCGCCCCGCGGCGTTTTCGGGGATACTGTGGCCCATGGTCAAGCAACGGTGTCGGGTGGGAGCGGTGGTGCTGGCGGTGGCGCTGGCCGGCGCGGCGCTGACGGCGGCGGCCCAGGGCGGCAAGATCTGGCGCTGCGGCAACGAGTACACCAACAACCCCGGGCCGGACCCGGCCGCGCGCGGCTGCCGCGAGGTGCTGGGCGGCAACCTGACGATCGTCGAGGGCACGCGCCCGGCCGCCGCCTCGGCGCCGGCTGCGGGCGGGGGCGCTGCCGGCTCACCGGCAGGCAACGGCCGCACGGCAGCCGAGCGCGTCGCCCCGGACCAGCAGCGCCAGCGCGACCTCGAGGCGCGCCGTATCCTCGAGCAGGAGCTGCGGCGCGCGCAGGAGCGGCTGGAGCAGGCGCGCGCCGACTACGCCGGCGGGCAGCCGCCGCGGCTGGCCAACGAACGCACCGACGGGCCGCGCTACCAGGCGCGCGTGGAGGAACTGCGTGCCCGCGTGGAGCGCGCCGAGGCCGACGTCGCGGCGCTGCAGCGCGAACTGGCGCGCCTGCCGCCGGCCCCCGGTGAGGGTCGCTGAGCACCCCCGCAAGCGGCGATGACACGCGCGCGCGAGCCCGACTACGCCGCCTTGGACCTGCTGGCCACGCTGGTGGCGGTGGTCGATGCGCAGGGGCGCATCCGCTTCGCCAACCACGCGCTGGAGGATGCCATCGGCCTGTCACGGCGCAACCTGCAGGGTGTCGACCTGGCCGACTGGCTGATGCAGCCGCAGCTGTGGCGCAACGCCCTGGAGGGGGCGCAGGCGCACGAGTACGCCGTCATCCGCTACGACACGCAGCTGCGCCGCCTGCTGCGCGCGCCACTGCCGGTGCACCTGGTGCTGGCCGCCACCGAGTCGCGCGAGCAGCGCATCGTCGAGATGCTGCCGCTGGAGCAGCAGGCGCGCCAGGAGCGCGAGGAGCGGCTGCTGGAGCAGGCCCAGGCCAACAAGGAGCTGATCCGCAACCTCGCGCACGAGATCAAGAACCCGCTGGGTGGCATCCGCGGCGCGGCGCAGCTGCTGCAGCTGGAGCTCGCCGATCGCGCCGACCTCGCCGAGTACACCGACGTCATCGTGCACGAGGCCGACCGGCTGCAGGCGCTGGTGGACCGGCTGCTGGCGCCGCACCGCCGTGCCCCGCAATGGGGCGAGGTCAACATCCACGAGGTGTGCGAGCGCGTGCGCGCGATCCTGCTGGCGGAGTTTCCGCGCGGTCTGGAGGTGGTGCGTGACTACGATACCTCGATCCCCGAGTTCCGCGGCGACCGCGAGCTGCTGATCCAGGCGGTACTCAACCTCGCCCACAACGCCGCGCAGGCGCTGCGCGAGCGCATCGAGGCGGGCGATGCCCGCATCACGCTGCGCACGCGCGTGCAGCGCCAGGTGACGTTCGGCAAGCGGCGCGTGCGGCTGGCATTGGAATTGCATGTGATCGACAACGGCCCCGGCGTGCCCGAGGACATCCGCGACCGCATCTTCTACCCGCTGGTGTCCGGACGCGACGGGGGGACGGGGCTCGGCCTGACGCTGGCGCAGACCTTCGTGCAGCAGCACCAGGGCCTGATCGAGTGCGACAGCCGGCCCGGCCACACCGATTTCACGATCCTGATCCCGCTGGCCTGGGGTGGCGGGGACAGGGTCGGCAGCGTCGAGGCATGCCCATGAAACCGATCTGGATCGTCGACGATGACCCCTCCATCCGCTTCGTGCTGGAGAAGGCGCTGGCGCGCGAGGGACTGCCCACCCGCAGCTTCGACGCGCCCAAGGCGGTGCTGGACGCGCTGGCCGGCGGCGCCGACGAGGGACCGCAGGTGCTGGTCAGCGACATCCGCATGCCCGGTGCCAGTGGCCTGCAGCTGCTGGAGCAGGTGCGGCGCCAGCGCCCGGGGCTGCCGGTCATCATCATGACCGCGTACTCCGACCTGGACAGCGCCGTGGCGGCCTTCCAGGGCGGCGCGTTCGAATACCTGCCCAAGCCGTTCGACCTGCCCAAGGCGGTGGAGCTGATCCGGCGCGCGGTCGACGAGAGCCTGCGCGAGGAAGAGGCCGCGGCCGAGACCGTCAACGGCGGCGCCCCCGAGATCCTGGGCCAGGCGCCGGCGATGCAGGACGTCTTCCGCGCCATCGGACGGTTGAGCCAGAGCCACGTCACCGTGCTGATCACCGGCGAGTCCGGCACCGGCAAGGAGCTGGTGGCGCGCGCGCTGCACAAGCACTCGCCGCGCGCCGGCGGGCCGTTCGTCGCCATCAACACCGCCGCGATCCCGAAGGACCTGCTGGAGTCCGAACTGTTCGGGCACGAGCGCGGCGCCTTCACCGGCGCGCAGGCGCAGCGCCGCGGCCGCTTCGAACAGGCCGAGGGCGGCACGCTGTTCCTCGACGAGATCGGCGACATGCCGCTGGAGCTGCAGACGCGCCTGCTGCGCGTGCTGTCCGACGGTCATTACTACCGCGTCGGCGGCCACGCGCCGCTCAAAGCCAACGTGCGCGTCATCGCCGCCACGCATCAAAATTTGGAACAACTGGTACGCGAGGGGCGGTTTCGCGAAGACCTCTATCACCGCCTCAACGTGATTCGGCTGCGCCTGCCCCCGCTGCGCGAGCGGCGCGAGGACATCCCGCTGCTGGCGCGCTTCTTTCTGCAGCAAAGCGCCCGCCAGCTGGCGGTGGAGCCCAAGCGCCTGTCGGAGGCGGCGCTGGCGGCGCTGCAGGCGTTCGATTTTCCCGGCAACGTGCGTCAGCTGGAGAACCTCTGTCACTGGCTGACCGTGATGGCGCCGGCGCAGGTGGTGGAGGTGGAGGACCTGCCGCCGGAGGTCCTGCAGGCCATTCCCGCGGCGGCCGCGGCGGCGCCGACGGCAGGTGCGGCGCCGCCGCGGGCTGTCCAGCCGGGGCCGTGGCCGTCCGGGGACACGCCGAGGACGGCCGCCCCGGCGCCGGCCGCCGGCTGGGAGGAGCCCCTGCGCGCCGAGGCGCAGCGCCTGCTGGCCGAAGGCCGGCGCGACGTCTGGGACGCCTTGATGCACCGGGTCGAGCGCTGCCTGCTCGACGCGGCGCTGCAGGCCACCCATGGCCGCCGGATCGAGGCTGCGCAGCGCCTGGGCATCGGCCGCAACACCATTACTCGCAAGCTGCAGGAGCTGGGGATGGGTTGAGTGCCGCTGCGGCCCGGCTACGCGAGCCGCGACGTCTGCCTAGTTCAGCGTCAGCACCAGCGGCGCGTGGTCGCTCGGCTGCGGGCGCTTGCGCAGCGCGCGCTCGATCGCGCAGGCGCGCACCAGGGGGCGCAGCGCCTCGCTGACGAGGATGTGGTCGATGCGCAGGCCGCGGTTTTTCGGGAAGGCCAGCTGGCGGTAGTCCCACCAGGTGTAGAGGCCTGCGCCCCCGTCCAGCAGGCGCAACGCGTCGTGCAGGCCCAGCCGCAGCAGCGCCTGCAGGTGCGCGCGCTCCTCGTCGGTGCAGTGGATGGCGCCGCGCAGCCCCTCCGGGTCCCAGACGTCGCGGTCGTCGAAGGTGATGTTGAAGTCGCCCATCAGCACCAGACGCGGATGGCGCGCCAGCTCGTCGGCCAGCCAGTCGCGCAGCGCCTGCAGCCAGCGCATCTTGTAGGCGAACTTGTCGCTGCCGGGGGCCTGGCCGTTGGGCACGTAGACGCCGACCACGCGCAGCGGCGCCTCCGTGCCGGCGGGCCGCACGGTGGCGGCGATCAGGCGCGCCTGTTCGTCCGCCAAGCCCGGCAGGTTGCGCTGCACGTCGGTCAACGTGCCGGGTGCGCGCACCAGCAGTGCCACGCCGTTGTACGTCTTCTGGCCCAGCCAGGCGGCGTGGTAGCCGGCCTGCGCCAGCGCCTCGTGCGGAAACTTGTCGTCGGGCAGCTTGAGTTCCTGCAGCGCCACCACGTCGGGGGCGCGCTCGGCCAGCCAGTCCAGCAGCTGCGGCAGCCGCACCGCGAGCGAATTGACGTTCCAGGTGGCGATCTGCATCGGGTCGGCCTCGTCGGAGGATGGCGCCGGATTATCGCCGCCGCGGCGTGCTCAGCAGGTCTCCAGCCCACCGTGATCCGGCGTGCCGACGGGTCGGCAAAGCCGCACCCGTCCGACGCCGTGCACGACGACGCGCACCGCGTGGCCGTCGGCCAGGCTCAGCGTCAGGTGGCCGGCGGTGGCGGTGCCGCGGCGCGGGCCGAACCAGAACGTGCCGCCGCTGACGCCGACAGCGAGCGCCACCCCGGGGTGGTCGGCGCCACGGCGCACGCGCTCCACGCCGTCCACGTGGCAGGCCCCCGGCTGGTGGCAGTCGCACGCATCGCTGCCCGCGTGGAAGCCGAGGCACCAGCCGTGGGCGTCGGCCTGCGCCGTCACGCCGAGGGTGAGGTGCCGCTTGGCGGCCTCGGACTGGGCGTGGCGCAGGTCGGCGGCGAGCAGCTCCGCGGTGGCGCGCAGGCGCGCGCGCTGCTGCCAGCCCGACCAGGCCGGCGCCCCGGCTCCCGCCAGCAGCGCCAGCACCGCCAGGCCGACCAGCAGCTCGATCAGCGTGAGCCCCCGGCCCCGTCGCCGGCTCCTTCCCCTGCGCCCCATCGCCGCGCGTCTCGTCGCCTGGCGACAGTATGCGCGGCGGCGGGCGCGCCGTCATTCCCTCGTTTGGGGGAGGGCGGACGGCCGCCTCAGACCGCCTGCTGCAGCCACGCCAGCTCGGCGGCGCTGAAGCCCGCGCGCTGGCGCGCCTCGGTGTTGAGCGGAGGGCGTGGGCGCGGGGCGCGGTACTGTCGCATCAAGTGGCGGAAGTGCGGCAGCGGCTCCAGCCCGTGCTGCGCGCACAGCCAGCCGTACCAGCGGTTGCCGATCGCCACGTGGCCGACCTCGTCGCGCAGGATGATGTCGAGGATCGCCGCCAGCGCCAGCGCCTGCGGCGTGCCGGCCTGGCGCAGCTTGGCCTGGATCGGCGGTGTGGCGTCCAGCCCGCGCGCCTCCAGCGTGCGCGGCACCAGCGCCATGCGCGCCACCACGTCGCCGGCGGTGCGCGCGCACATCGTCCACAGGCCGTCGTGGGCGTCGAAATCGCCGTAGGCCCAGCCGCGGCCGCCGTCGGGCCGCGGCAGCGTGGCCAGGTGCTGGCGCAGCAGGTCGAAGTGCTCGGCTTCCTCGGCGGCCACGCGCCACCAGTCGCGGTAGAAGTCGGCGGGCAGGCCGCCGAAGCGCCACACCGCATCCAGCGCCAGGTTGATGGCGTTGAACTCGATGTGGGCGATCGCGTGCGCCAGCGCCGCGTGTCCCTCCGGGGTGAAGGGCGAGCGCGCCGGCACCTCAGCCGGGTCGACCAGCCGCGGGCGCGACGGGCGGCCCGGCAAGGGACGGCCGGGCGGCGGTGTCAGCGCACCATCGGGGTCGAGCCAGCGGGGCTGCGGCCAGCCCGCCGCCGACCACGCGAGCCAGGCCGCGCGCACCCCGGCCACCTTGGCGGACGGATCCGGTTCCGTCAGCCAGTGCAGGGCCTCGGCGCGCATGTCGCGGGCGGTGGCGGAAACGGTGGACGGCGCAGCGGGCATCGATAGAATTCTAAGGATGGCGATCTACCAGCTCGACGACCTGCGTCCCGACCTGCACCCCACCGCCTGGGTGGCCGACAGCGCCCGCGTGATCGGCCGCGTCACGCTCGGCCCCGACGTCAGCGTCTGGGACGGGGCGGTGCTGCGCGGTGACAACGACCCGATCACGATCGGCGAGGGCAGCAACGTGCAGGACGGCAGCGTGCTGCACACCGACGTCGGCGTGCCGCTGACCATCGGCGCGCGTGTCACGATCGGGCACATGGTGATGCTGCACGGCTGCACGATCGGCGACGAGTCGCTGATCGGCATCGGTGCCATCGTGCTCAACGGCGCGCGCATCGGCCGCCACTGCCTGGTGGGGGCGGGCGCGCTGGTCACCGAGGGCAAGACGTTCCCGGACGGCGTGCTGATCCTGGGCAGCCCGGCCAAGGTGGTGCGCGAGCTGACGGCGCAGGAGATCGAGGCGCTGCGCGCCAGCGCCCGGCACTACATCGACAACGCCCGTCGCTTCCGCGCCGGCCTGCGGCGGCTGGACGCCTGATGGCGGGGACGGCGCGCGTGTCGGAATTGCAGCGCTTCCTGTTCGACGGCGTTCCGGTGCGCGGCGCGCTGGTGCGGCTGACCGGCGACTGGCAGGCGCTGCTGCGGCGCCGCCAAGCCTCGGGGGGCTATCCGCCGGCGGTGACGGCGCTGCTGGGCGAGATGACCGCCGCGGCGGTGCTGCTGCACACCAGCATCAAGTTTGCCGGCACACTGGTGTTGCAGATCCTTGGCGACGGGCCGGTCAAAGTGGCGGTGGCCGAAGTGCAACCCGATCTCGCGTTCCGCGCCACGGCCACGGTGATCGGGACGGTGGCACCCGATGCACCGCTGGCGGACATGGTCAACGTGCTGGGGCAGGGGCGCTGCGCGATCACGCTCGACCCGCGCCAGACCTCGCCCAGCCTCAAACCGTACCAGGGCGTGGTGCCGCTCGTGGATGCCGCGGGCCGCAAGCTGCCGCGCCTGGCCGACATGCTGGAGCATTACATGCGCCAGAGCGAGCAGCTCGACACGCGGCTGGTGCTGGCGGCGGATGAGCGCACCGCCGCCGGGCTGCTGATCCAGCGCATGCCGGCCACCGGCGAGGCCAACCTCGCCGGCACTGCGGCGGTGACGGCCGAGGGTGACGCGCTGGACGCCAACGAGGATTTCCGGCGGCTGGCGCTGCTGGCCGCCAGCCTCAAGCCCGAGGAGCTGCTGACGCTGGACGGCGACACCATCCTGCACCGCCTGTTCTGGCAGGAACGGCTGCTGCGCTTGGTGCCGCAGGGGCCGACGGCCCAGCCGCATTTCGCCTGCACCTGTTCGCGCGAGCGCGTGGCGGCGATGCTGCGCGGCCTGGGCGTGGCGGAGGTGGAGGCGATCCTGGCGGAGCAGGGCGAGGTGGACGTGGCGTGCGAGTTCTGCGGCCAGCGTTACCGCTTCGACCCGGTCGATGCGGCGCGGCTGTTCCTGGAGCCGGCGCAGCAGTCCCCGGGCAGCGACCAGCTGCAGTAGGCCGCCTGCTCACGGGCGTGCGCCGGCGGCAGCCGGCCGCTGGATCTGCACGAAGATCTCGTCGGGCTTGACCAGCCCCAGCTCCTGGCGCGCGATCTCCTCCACCGTCTCCAGTCCCTCGCGCAGGTCGCGCACCTCGGCGGCCAGCCGCTCGTTGCGCTGGCGCGCCTGCTCGTTGGCCAGCTCCAGCTCCGCCAGCTCGCGCCGCAGCGCGCGCACCTCCGCCACGCTGGCCCGGCCGAACCAGATGTGCCCCTGCACCAGCGCGAGCAGCGCCAGCAGCAGCAGCGTCACCCAGCGCGCCGGGCGCATCGGGGTCGTCCGGTCGGCGGTCAGCGCAGGTTGTAGAACGCGTCGCGGCCCGGATAGACCGCCACGTCGCCCAGGTCCTCCTCGATGCGCAGCAGCTGGTTGTACTTGGCCATGCGGTCGCTGCGGCTCATCGAGCCGGTCTTGATCTGGCCGGCGTTGGTGCCGACCGCGATATCGGCGATGGTGCTGTCCTCGGTCTCGCCGGAGCGGTGGCTGATGACGGCGGTGTAGCCGGCGCGCTTGGCCATCTCGATGGCCGCAAACGTCTCGGTCAGTGTGCCGATCTGGTTGATCTTGATGAGGATGGAGTTGGCGATGCCCTTGGCGATGCCTTCCTTCAGGATCCTGGTGTTGGTGACGAACAGGTCGTCGCCGACCAGTTGCACCTGCCGGCCCAGCCGCTGGGTCAGCAGCGCCCAGCCGTCCCAGTCGCCCTCGGCCATGCCGTCCTCGATGCTGACGATCGGGTACTTGTCGCACCAGGTGGCCAGCACGTCGGTCCACTCGGCGGCGCTGAGCACCAGCCCCTCACCTTCCAGGTGGTAGCGGCCGTCGCGGAAGAATTCGCTGGAGGCGCAGTCCAGCCCCAGCGCCACCTGCGTGCCGGGGGTGTAACCGGCCTTCTCGATGGCCTCCAGGATCAGCTGGATGGCGGCCTCGTGGCTGGCCACGTTCGGGGCAAAGCCCCCCTCGTCGCCGACCGCGGTGCTCATGCCGCGGTCGTGGATGATTTTCTTGAGCGCATGAAACACCTCCGCACCCCAGCGGATCGCCTCGCGGAACGACGGCGCCCCCACCGGCAGGATCATGAACTCCTGCAGGTCGAGGTTGTTGTTGGCGTGCGCGCCGCCGTTGATGACGTTCATCATCGGCACCGGCAGGGTGGTGGCGGCGCTGCCGCCGAAGTAGCGGTACAGGGGCAGGCCGGACTCTTCGGCCGCGGCGCGCGCCACCGCCATGCTGACGGCCAGCAGCGCGTTGGCGCCCAGGCGGCTCTTGTTCTCGGTGCCGTCCAGCTCGATCAGCGTCTTGTCGAGGAAAGCCTGTTCGCTGGCGTCCAGCCCCAGCACCGCTTCGCTGATCTCGGTGTTGATGTGCTCGACGGCCTTCAGCACCCCCTTGCCGAGGTAGCGGCTGGGGTCGCCGTCGCGCAGCTCGATGGCCTCGCGGCTGCCGGTGGAGGCGCCGGACGGCACGGCCGCACGGCCCATCACGCCCGACTCCAGCAGGACGTCGCACTCGACGGTGGGGTTGCCGCGGCTGTCCAGGATCTCGCGGCCGACGATATCGACGATGGCGCTCATGGTTTGGGGTTTCCTTCGTTGCGTGGGATGGTGGGGATCAGGTCAATCGGTGGGCCGGTTGGCGGGCTCTCAGGCCACGCCTTCGACGGCGATCATGCGCATCACGGCGGCACCGGCGCGGGCCTCGCGCGCGCGGCGGTACTCGGGCGAGTCGTGGAAGGCGCGCGCCGCCTCCACCGACGGGAAGCGCAGCACGACGATGCGGCTGGGCTGCCAGCCGCCCTCCAGCACCGTGACCGCGCCGCCGCGCACCAGCACCTCGGCGCCGTGTGCCTGCATGGCGGCGCTGGACCAGCGCTTGTACTCCTCGTACTGCTGCGGATCGGTGACGTCGACGTCGGCGATGATGTAGGCGCTCATGGTGGGTCGGCGGGGGTGTTGAGGGCGCGCTGCAGCACGAGGCCGGCAAAGCGCAGCAGGGTGTCCAGTTCGCGGTCGATGACCGCGCGCGCGATCTCGGGGTCGAGATCCTGGTATTCGTGCACCAGCACATTGCGAAACGCCACCATGCGGCCAAGCTCGGCGGCCAGTGCGGCGTCGATCCAGCCGTGGCGGGCCAGCGCCTGGAACGCGGCGCGGGCGCCCTCGGGTGCACCCAGCTTCTCCTCGGCCACGATCAGGTTGGCCATGTCGATGGCTTGCTCGCAGGCGCGCTGGACGTTGAGCAGCGCGGCGTCCTGGTGCGTGAGGTCGTGCGCGAAGTCGTCGGTGGCGGCGCGCTCGGCGCGCGCCCGCTGCACGGCGCGTTGCAGCCGCTGGGCCTTCTGGGCCAGCACCTCGCGCAGCGTCGGCGTCACGCGGCGGCCTCCTGCAGCCCGGTGGCGAGCGCGCGCAGCGCGGCGCGGCGGGCCGGCTGCAGATCCTGCCAGTCGCGCAGCACGCGCGCCCACAGGCGCCAGGCATCGCGCTCGTCGTGCGCCAGCAGCAGCCGTCCACTCGACAGGACGATGAACTGCGTGACGGTCGGCGCGCGCGCCAGATCCAGCAGGTCCACCTCGCGCCCAAGCCGCTCGCCCAGCCGCGCGGCGGCCTGCAGCCAGCGCCCGGCGGGCAACGGTCGCGGCAGCCACACCGCGACGTCCAGGTCGCTGTCGGGGCGCAGCGCGTCGCGCATCGCACTGCCGTGCAGCCAGGCCAGCGTCGCCTCCGGCAGCGCGTCGCGCAGCGCCGCGCGCAGCGCCTCGTCGAGCGGGTGGGCCTGCGGCGGCATCATGCGGCGGCGAACTCCGCTTCCAGCAGCGGCTGGCGCTTGACGACGGCGTCCAGCTCGCGCAGCGACTCGAGCAGCGGCCGCATGAACTTCAGCGGCACGGCGTTGGGGCCGTCCGACAGCGCCCGCGCCGGGTCGGGGTGCGTCTCCATGAACAGCCCGGCCACGCCGACCGCCACCGCGGCGCGCGCCAGCGGCGGCACGAACTCGCGCTGGCCGCCGCTGCTCGTGCCCTGGCCGCCGGGCAGCTGCACGCTGTGCGTGGCGTCGAACACCACCGGCGCGCCGCTCGCGCGCATGATGACCAGGCTCCTCATGTCCGACACCAGGTTGTGGTAGCCGAAGCTGTAGCCGCGCTCGCAGGCCAGGAAGTTGTCCTCGGGCAGGCCCTTTTCGCGCGCGGCGGCGCGGGCCTTGTCGATGACGTTCTTCATGTCGTGCGGCGCGAGGAACTGGCCCTTCTTGATGTTGACGGGCTTGCCGGACTGCGCCACGGCGCGGATGAAATCGGTCTGGCGGCACAGGAAGGCCGGCGTCTGCAGCACGTCCACCACCGCCGCCACGGCCGGCACCTCGGCCTCGGTGTGCACGTCGGTCAGCACCGGCACGCCGATCTCGCGCCGCACCTTGGCCAGGATCTCCAGCCCGCGCTCCATGCCCGGGCCGCGGAACGACGCGCCGCTGGAGCGGTTGGCCTTGTCGTAGCTGCTCTTGAAGATGAAGGGGATGCCCAGCGCCGCCGTGATCTCCTTGAGCTGCCCGGCCACGTCCAGCTGCAGCTGCTCGCTTTCGACCACGCACGGTCCGGCGATCAGGAAGAACGGGCGCTCCAGCCCGACCTCGAAGCCGCACAGCTTCATGCGCCGGCCTCCTGGCGCTGGTGCTGGTGCTGCAGCGCCGCGGCGATGTAGGCGTTGAACAGCGGGTGGCCGTCCCACGGGGTGGACTTGAACTCGGGGTGAAACTGCACGCCCATGAACCAGGGGTGCACGTCCTGCGGCAGCTCGACGATCTCGGTGAGCTGCTCGCGCTGCGTCAGCGCCGAGATCACGAGCCCGGCCTGGCGCAGCCGATCCAGATACTGCGTGTTGGCCTCGTAGCGGTGGCGGTGGCGCTCAGTGACCACCGGGCCGTAAATCTGGTAAGCGAGCGTTCCGGGGAGCACGTCGGCGCTCTGGGCGCCCAGCCGCATCGTGCCGCCGAGGTCGCCGCCCTCGCTGCGCTTCTGCAGCGTGCCGCTGGCATCCAGCCACTCGTCGATCAGGGCGATGACCGGGTGCGGCGTCTGCGGGTCGAATTCGGTCGAGTTGGCCCCCTCCAGCCCAGCCACGTGGCGCGCGAACTCGATCGTGGCCACCTGCATGCCCAGGCAGATGCCGAGGTACGGCACCTTGTGCTCGCGCGCGAACTGGGCGGCGCGGATCTTGCCTTCCACGCCGCGTTTGCCGAAGCCGCCGGGCACGAGGATGGCGTCGAAGCCGCGCAGGCGCTGCTCGACGTCGCCGACCTCCAGCGTCTCGGAGTCGATGTAGGTGATGGCCACGCGCACGTGGTTCTTCAGCCCGGCGTGCCGCAGCGCCTCGTTGAGCGACTTGTAGCTGTCGGACAGATCGACATATTTGCCAACCATGGCGATGCGCACTTCGCCTTGCGGGTGCTCGACCTCATAGACCAGGTCGTCCCAGCGCTTGAGGTTGGCCGGCGGGGTGTGCAGGCGCAGCCGGTCGCAGATCAGGCCGTCGAGCCCCTGCTCGTGCAGCACGCGCGGCACCTTGTAGATCGTGTCCACGTCGGGCAGCGAGATCACGCCCCACAGCGGCACGTTGGTGAACAGGCTGATCTTCTCGCGCTCCTCGTCGGGGATGGCGCGGTCGGCGCGGCACAGCAGCGCGTCGGGCTGGATGCCGATCTCGCGCAGCTTCTGCACCGTGTGCTGGGTGGGCTTGGTCTTGAGCTCGCCGGCGGCGGCGATCCACGGCACGTAGGTCAGGTGCACGAAGGCCGAGTTGTTCGGCCCCAAACGCAGGCTCATCTGCCGTGCCGCCTCCAGGAACGGCAGCGACTCGATGTCGCCCACCGTGCCGCCGATCTCGGCGATGGCCACGTCCACGCCCTCGGCGCCGCGCTGGATGAAAGCCTGGATCTCGTTGGTGACGTGCGGGATGACCTGCACCGTCTTGCCGAGGTAGTCGCCGCGGCGCTCCTTTTCCAGCACCGACTTGTAGATCTGCCCGGTGGTGAAGTTGTTGGTGCGCTTCATCCGCGTGGTGATGAAGCGCTCGTAGTGGCCCAGGTCCAGGTCGGTCTCGGCGCCGTCGTCGGTGACGAACACCTCGCCGTGCTGGAACGGGCTCATCGTGCCCGGATCGACGTTGAGGTAGGGGTCGAGCTTGATCAGCGTGACCTTCAGGCCGCGCGACTCCAGCAGCGCGGCCAGCGACGCGGAGGCGATGCCCTTGCCCAGGGACGAAACCACGCCGCCGGTGACGAACACGTATTTGGTCATGACGAGGGGCGGGCCGCGCTTCCGGCCCGTCGGTGGAAAGGCAAATTATAAAAGCCGCCCCCTGCGGCGGGGCGCGCTATAGTGCAGCCGCATGAAGGAGCTGCACGACAAGCGCATCGTCCTGGGTCTGACCGGCGGGATCGCCTGCTACAAGGCGGCGGAACTCGCGCGCCAGCTGGTGCAGGCCGGCGCGCAGGTGCGCGTGGTGATGACCGAGGCGGCGGCGCAGTTCATCACGCCGCTGACGATGCAGGCGCTGAGCAACCACCCGGTCGTCATGAGCCAGTGGGACGCGCGCGAGCCCAACGCGATGGCGCACATCAACCTCGGCCGCTGGGCCGACGCGATCGTGGTGGCGCCCGCGAGTGCCGACTTCCTCGCCCAGCTGGCGCAGGGGCGCGCCGCCGAGCTGCTGGCGCTGCTGTGCCTGGCGCGGCCGGCCGAGCGCGTGCCGCTGCTGCTGGCCCCGGCGATGAACCGCGAGATGTGGGCGCACCCGGCCACGCGGCGCAACGTCGCGCTGGCGGCCGCCGATGGCGCGGTGGTGCTGGGCGTGGGGCAGGGCGAGCAGGCGTGCGGCGAGGTCGGCGACGGCCGCATGCTGGAGCCGCAGGAGATCGCCGAGGAGCTGATCGCCCACCTGCAGCCCAAGGTGCTGCGCGGCCAGCGCGTGCTGCTGACGGCGGGGCCGACGTTTGAGCCGATCGACCCGGTGCGCGGCATCACCAACCACAGCAGCGGCAAGATGGGCTTTGCCCTGGCGCGCGCGGCGCGCGAGGCCGGCGCCGAGGTGACGCTGGTGGCCGGCCCGGTGCACCTGCGCACGCCGCGCGGCGTGCGCCGCGTGGACGTCCAGACCGCGCAGCAGATGCTGGAGGCGGTGCTGGCGGAGGTGGAGGCCGCCACCGTCTTCATCGCCGCCGCCGCGGTGGCCGACTGGCGCCCGGCGCAGGCGGCCGAGCGCAAGCTCAAGAAGGACGGCGGCGGCCCGCCGCCGGCGCTGACCTTCGTCGAGAACCCGGACATCCTGGCCACGGTGGCGGCGCTGCCGCGCGCGCGCCGCGGCGAGCTCTACTGCGTCGGCTTCGCGGCCGAAAGCCACGATCTGCTGGCGCATGCGCAGGCCAAGCGCGCGCGCAAGGGCGTGCCGCTGCTGGTCGGCAACATCGGCCCGGCCACCTTCGGCCGCGACGACAACGCGCTGCTGCTGGTGGACGAGCGCGAGGCCGTGGAGCTGCCGCCGGGGCCGAAGATCACGCTGGCGCGCCAGCTCATCGGCGAGATCGCGCGTCGGATCGGCCATGTCGGCGCCCACGACCGCCCACCGATTTGAGTCTGTGGCCCTAGGGGTGCCATATCTTTGGTGATCTATCATCGAAAGATGAACGGCAAGAAGGTCATCCGGCGGCTGGAGCAGGCGGGCTGGCGCGTGGCGCGGGTGCAGGGAAGCCACCCCATCCTCGTCAAGCCGGGCTTCCCGCGCAGCGTGCCGGTGCCCGTGCACGGCAGCCGCGACCTCTCCGCCGGCCTCATCGACGCCATCGAACGGCAAAGGGGAGTCAAGCTGACATGAACGTCGCCTACCCCTATACCTTGCAGCCGCAGCCCGAAGGCGGGTTTCTCGTGCAGTTCGTCGATCTGGAGGAGGCCTTCACCGAAGGCGACACCGAAGAGCAGGCCGCCTTCAACGCCGCGGAGGTGCTCACCGGCGTGCTGGCCGTGCGGCTCGAACAGGGCGAGGACATCCCGCCACCGTCGCCGGCCTTGGGTCGCCCGGTGGCCATTCCCGACGCGCCCGTGCAGGCCGCGCTCCTGATCCACTTTGCGCGGCAGGGACACAGCCTCGCGGAGCTCGCCCGCGCCATGGGCACCTCCTGGCCGGCGGCGCAGCGGCTGACCCGCCCCGGCAACCCCACGCTCAAGCAACTGGAGCGGGCGGCGGCCGCCTTGGGCAAGCGGCTGGTGCTCAGCTTGGAGTGAGTCAGGCCGCCGCCGGCCGGATACGGAACCACAGCGCGTACAGCGCCGGCACGAACAGCAGCGTGATCGCCGTGCCGACGGCCACGCCGCCGATCAGCACGTAGGCCAGCGGCCCCCAGAAGCTGTCGTGCGTCAGCGGCACGAAGGCCAGCACGGCGGCCAGCGCCGTCAGCACCACCGGACGGGCGCGTTGCACCGCCGCTTCGACCACGGCGTCGAAGGCGCTCAGGCCGGCTTCGAAGTTGTCGGCCACCTGCTGCGTCAGGATCAGCGTGTTGCGCATCAGGATGCCGGCCAGGCCCGTCAGCCCCAGCAGCGCCACGAAGCCGAACGGCTGCCAGAACACCAGCAGCGCCAGCACCGCGCCGATCAGCCCCAGCGGCGCGGTGGCCACGACCATGAAGGTGCCGGCGAACGAGCGCATCTGCAGCATGATGAAGATGAGCATCGCCGCCACCATGAGCGGCTGCAGCTTCTGGATCGAGAGGTTGGCCTTCTCGGACTGCTCCACCGAGCCGCCGATGGCCACGCGGTAGCCGGGCGGCAGCTCGGCGCGCAGCGACTGCAGCGCCTGCCAGACGGCGGCGGTGACGTCGTTGGGCTGCGCGCCGCGCACCTCGGCCTGCACGGCCACGAACGGCTCGCGGTTGTAGCGCTTGATGACCGGCTCCTCGTAGCGCACTTCGATGGTGCCGAGCTGCGCCAGCGGCACCTTGCGCCCGTCGCGGTTGAGCAGCTCCAGCGCCCCGACGCTGTCGGCGCCGGGCCGCGCGCCGAGCACCGCACCGCGCGCCATCAGCTCCACCGTGCGGTTGCCGATGCGCAGCTGCGTCACCGGCACGCCGTCGAGCAGCGTCTGCAGCTGCTGAGCCACGTCCTGCGGCGTGAGGCCCAGCAGCCGCAGCCGGTCGGCGTCGGCGCGCAGTGCCAGCACCGGCACGCGCTCGTCCCATTCCAGGTGCGCGTCCACGACGTGCGGGTTGGCCGCCATCACCTCGCGCACGCGGTGGGCGACGCGGCGCAGCTCCACCGGATCGGGCCCGAAGACGCGGAACTGCACCGGCCAGGCCACCGGCGGGCCGTACAGCAGCCGCGCCACGCGCACGCGCGCCTCGGCGAATTCGCCGCGCTGGATGTGGTCTTCGAGCGTGGCGATGATGCGGTCGCGGCTCGCCTCGTCGTGCGCGACGACGATGAGCTTGCCAAACGCCGGGTTGGGTGGCTCGGGGTTGGCGGAGATGAAAAATCGCGGCGCGCCTGCTCCGACGTAGGCCGACAGCGTCTTGACCTCCGGCATCGGCGCCAGGATCGCCTCCAGCCGGCGCACGGTCTGGTCGGTGACGCGGATGCTGGTGCCCTGCGGCAGATAGACGCTGACCAGCACCTCGGGGCGGTCGCTGCTGGGGAAGAACTGCTTGGGCACCACCTTGGCCATGGCCAGCCCGGCCAGCGCCAGCAGCGCCACGGTGGCGGCCACCACCGTCTTGCGCTGCGTCACGCACCAAGCCACGACGGCCCGCAGCCGGCGGTACGCCGGGGTCTGGTAGAGCTGGTCATGGCCGTGGCGCGCCTCGGGCGGCACGTCGCGCAGCATCTTCACGCCGAGGTACGGGGTGAACGTCACCGCCACCAGCCACGACACCAGCAGGCTGATCGCCAGCACCCAGAAGATGTTGCCGGCGTATTCGCCCACGCCCGAGCGCGCAAAGCCGATCGGCAGGAAGCCCGCCACCGTGACCAGCGTGCCGAACAGCATCGGCGCGGCCGTCACGTTCCAGGCGTGGGCGGCGGCGCGCACCCGGTCCCAGCCTTCCTCCATCTTCACCAGCATCATCTCCACGGCGATGATGGCGTCGTCCACCAGCAGGCCCAGCGAGATGATCAGCGCCCCCAGCGTGATGCGGTCCAGGTTGATGCCCATGGCCTTGAAGACCACGAAGCTCAGGCCCAGCGTCACCGGCACCGCGATGCCGACGATCAGGCCCGCGCGCAGCCCGATGGCCAGCATGCTCACCGCCATGACCACCGCCACCGCCACCAGAAACTTGATCTGGAACAGGTTGACCGCCTTGGCGATGGCGTCGGCCTGGTTGGTCAGCTGCGTCAGCTCCAGTCCCAGCGGCAGCTCGGCCTTCTCGCGCTCCAGATAGGCGTGCAGGCGCTCGCCGAGCTGCAGGCCGTTTTCCCCTTTGTTCATCACGACGCCGATCAGCACCGCATCCTGACCGCGCGCGCGCACCAGGTAGCCGGGCGGATCCTCGTGGCCGCGGCGGATGGTGGCGATGTCGCCCAGCCGGATCACCTTGCCGCCGGCGCGGATCGGCAGCCGCGCCAGTGCCTCGGGGTCCGATAGGTCGGCGTCGAGCCGGATGTGCAGGCGCGGGCCGTCGGTTTCCAGCCTGCCGGTGGGCACCAGGCGGTTGCTGGCGTCGATGGCCTCGAAGATGGCCTGCGGCGACAGGCCCAGGTTGACCAGCCGCGCGTTGTCGAATTCCACATACATGCGCTGGGTGCGCTCGCCCAGCAGCAGCGCCTTGTGCACGCCTTCGATGCGCTGGATCTCATCGCGCAGCCGTTCGGCCTCGCGCACCAGCCCATCGTGCGGCAGCTTGGGCGCGGTCAGCGCCAGCAGGCTGAAATAGACGTCGGCGAAGTCGTCGTTGGCCAGCGGGCCGATCACGCCGGCGGGCATTTCGCGCTGCGCGTCCCACATGCGCTTGCGCACCTGGTAGAACAGCTCCGGCACGCGGGCCTGCGGCGTGTAGTCGTAAAACTCCACCTGCAGCGTGGCCTGTCCGGGGCGGATCGTGGTCTCGATGCGGTAGAGAAATTCGACCTCCTGGATCTTTTTCTCCAGCCGGTCGACCACCTGCTCCTGCAGCTGCTGCGGCGTGGCGCCGGGCCAGGCCACGTTGACCTGCATCACGCGCACGGTAAAGGCGGGGTCCTCCGCGCGCCCGAGCGTCGCAAAGGCGTAGAGGCCGCCCAGCACCGACAGGATCAGGAAGAAGAGCGTGACGGCACGCTCGCGCACCGCCAGCGCCGACAGGTTCGGAAAGCTCATCGCGCGCGCTCCTGCACCGTCATGCCCGGCTGCAGCAGGTGCGTGCCCAGCGCCACCACGCGCTCGCCGGCCTGCAGCGGCGCGGCCACGACGGCATGGCGGTCGTCCAGCCGCAGCACGCGCACCGGCACCGCCTCCAGCTTGCCGTCGCGCACGCGCCAGACGCGCGGCCCCTCGGCGCGCTCATCCAGCGCGCCCACCGGCACGCGCCAGGTGCCGACCGGGCTGGTGCTCTCTGCGGCGGCGGCCGGCCGGCCCGGCAGTGCGAACTGCGTGCTGACGACGCTGCCCAGCGGCAGCTCCGCCGGCAGGCCGTCGGCGCGGTAGCGCGCGCGGCGCGTGCGCGCGAGCGTATCCACCATCGGGGCGGCCTCGCGCAGGGCGAGCGGCACCATGCGCCCGTCGGGCAGCCGTGCCTGACCGGTCGCGGGCGGGGTGACGGTCTCGGGGAAGAACACCTCCACCTCGCGTGCGCCGGCCTGCGCGAGCGTCGCCACCGGCTGGCCCGCCGCCACCACCTGGCCCGGCTGGCCGGTGACCTCGGTGACCACGCCGGCCGCGGGCGCGCGCAGCTGCGCGTAGGCGCGGCCGTTGCGCACCTGGCTCAACCGCGCCTGCGCGGCGTCGCGCCGGCTCGCGGCCTCGCGCGCAGCCAGCTGCGCGCGATCGGTGGCCTGTGCGCTGACGAAACCCTGCGCCGCGAGCGTGCGCACGCGCTCGAGATCCGCCTGCGCGGTGCGCAGCGCGGCCTCGGCGGCGGCCACGTCGGCCTCGGCGGCGCGCACGGCCTGCTCCAGATCCGCCGGATCCAGCTCGAACAGGACCTGCCCGGCCTGCACGCTCTGGCCGGCGTCCACGCGCCGCGCGGCGATGCGCCCGCCGACCTGAAACGCCAGCGGCGCCTCCACCCGCGCGCGCACCGTGCCGGACAGGCCCAGCCCTGCCGTCCCCAGCGGTTCCACGGTTGCGGTGGCCACCACGGGCGGGGCGGCCTGCGCGGCGGGGGCGCCGACGCGCTGGCAGCCAGCGGCCAGCGCCACCATCGAAATCGACACGACCAACGCGCCGAGGCGCAGGGGCTGAGCGTTCACGGGCCTGACCTCCACTTGGCTTGGCAATTTGTGAACGCAATCGTACACTAAATGCCATGACCATGCGAAAGGCCGAGGCGCGGGCCACCCCCGGCCGCCCGCCGGATGTGCGCAAGGACGAACTGATCCTGGAGGCCGGGCGGACGCTGTTGCTGGCTGGCGGGCCGGCGGCGCTGACGATGGATGCGGTGGCGCGCGCCAGCGGCGTCTCCAAGGCGACGCTCTACCGCCGCTGGCCGCACCGCGAGGCGCTGCTGGAGGCGCTGGTGCTGCGCGAGGCGCAGCCGCTGCTGGGCATGCTGGAGACGGTGCCGGCCGACGCCGCCGGGCTGGCCGCGGTGCTGGAGCGGTTTCTCGAGCAGCTGCTGGCGTTCGTCGGGCGGCCCCCTTACCGTGCCTACCTGCAGGCCATCGCCGCGCTGCCGCAGTCCCAGGCCGACCTGCAGCGCATCTGGCGCCTGGGGCCGCAGCAGGCGATCGATGCCGTCGCTTCCCTGCTGCGCCGCCACGCCGCAGCCCAAGGGCGGCGCTGGCCCGGCGCCGCCCGCGACGCCGAAACCCTGATCGGCATGGTCATGGGCATGGAGCTGGCGCGCATCCTCTACCGCCAGCCGCCGCGGCGCGCCGATGCGCGCCTGCGGCGCCGGCTCGTGCGGGCGGTGGCGCGGGATTTTCTCGATACGTGGGAAAGCGGCAGGGAGCCGGTGACGAAGCGATGAATCGCGTGATGGTGGCGGCGTATATTCCCCCTGATTCCCCCCGAATCCGTGGTCGCCCTAAGGAACGTCTGCACAACCACCCCCTGACCGGGTAGCATGACGCTTGTGAGGAAGCACACCGCAGGAGCGCCGCCGATGAAGCAAGCCAGCCTGGGAGCAGGGTTCGAGCTGAAGGTCAAGACCACCCGCAAGCGCGAGTTCCTGCGGCAAATGCAGCAGGTGGTGCCGGGGCGGCGGCTTGAGGCGCTGATTGCCCCGCACATGCCCTCGCCTGGCCCCAAGGGCGGCCGTCCTCCGTACCCGGTGTCGGTGCTGTTGCGCATCCACTTCCTGCAGCAGTGGTTCGCGCTGTCGGACCCGGCAGCGGAAGAGGCGCTGTACGACGTGCCGGCCTTTGCCGAATTCGTGGGTCTGGACCTGGGGGTGGACACCGTGCCGGATGAGACCACGATCCTGCGCTTTCGACACCTTCTGGAAGAGAAGAACCTGAGCGAGCGTATGCTGGGCTTGGTCAACGGCATCCTTACCGAACGCGGGCTGATGGTCAGAAGCGGCACGGTGGTGGATGCCACGCTCATGGCCGCGCCCAGCTCCACGAAGAACCAGACGCGCAGCCGCGACCCTGAGATGGCGAGCGGCGATGAGTCGGAGCCGCGAACGACGAAGAAAGGCAACCAGTGGTCCTTCGGCTGCAAGGCGCATGTGGGCACGGACGCGGCCAGTGGACTTGCCCACAGCGTGGTGGTCACGCCAGCCAACGTGGCCGACGTCACGCAGGCGCACGCGCTGCTGCACGGCAAGGAACAAGACGTCTTTGCCGATGCCGGCTACCAGGGCGTGGACAAGCGCGAGGAGGTGCAGGCTCGTCACCCCAAGGTCAACTGGCACGTGGCCATGCGGCCGGGCAAGCGCCGCCAGCTCGATCCGACCAGGCCGCTGGGTGCGGTGCTGGATGAGCTGGAAAGCGTCAAGGCGCGCATCCGCGCGCGCGGCGAGCACATCTTCGGCGTGCTCAAGTGCGTCTTCCGATACACGAAAGTCCGCTACAAGGGCCTGAAGAAGAACGCGGCGCAGATCACCACGCTCTTGATGCTGGCCAACCTGTGGCTTGCGCGCAGGCGGCTTATGCAGCCCTGCGTGGGGTAAGTGCGTCCAAACAGGGCCCACAAGCCCCCTGCGGGGCCGCCAAAGGCCCCTGCGGGGGCCGAAACGGCCCCGCAAGACCCCCGAAAGGACGCCGGAATCCATCATGTGAAACCCGCCACTGGCCACGGCGTCAGTAGCGGGGGTTGAGCAGACCTTCCAAAGGAGCTCGTTGGAAGACGAAATTCGAGGGGCACCTCATAGGCGGGAGAAGCAGCATGATGCTCAGTGTAATCGTGACCACCTACCGGCGGCACCGCCACCTCATCCGGGCTTTGGTCAGTGTCCTCATCCAGAAAATCAATCCTGATGATGCCAGGTTCGAGGTGATTGTGGCCAATGATGATCCTGATGATCAAATGATCGATCAGATCGCTCAAATCGTCTCCGGAGAGGTGGCTTATCAGGGATCGTTGCGAGTCATTAATCGGCGTACCGAGGATGTCGGTGGGGTTGCGGCGTCTCGAAATAGAGCGATAGAGGCAGCCAGAGGGGATTTTTTGCTATTTCTGGATGATGATGATTTTCTTGTGTCGGGTGCTTTGGCTTCTTTTGTATCCTTGCTCAAGGAGCATGCTTGTGATTTTGTCTATGCCAACCATGTTCACGTGATTGAAGATGCAGATCTGAATGAAATCACCCGAATCAGGAGGGTGCAGCAGGATATTTCGTACAACGATCTGTTGGTCATGAATAGGATCCCCGTGGGATCGTTTGTGATCGCGCGGCGCGTGATCCGTCATTTCTTTGATGAGAAGTATACGAGTCTTGAGGACTGGGTGTTTCTTTTGGACAATCTTCAGGGTGTTAGGTTGGTTCGTGGAGACTTTGATGCGGTAACAATCTGCCACAGTGTGGACAAGGGGTACAGGCACCGCAACCGCGAAGGGGGGGTCAGCCGGTTCGTCGAGAACGTATGCCGCCTTTATATCCGGCATCCATCTGTCGAAGTCTTGGAGGCGCGCCGAGAAGTGCTGGCGAGCGTTGAGCTCCCATCTGTCGCACAGCTTTTTATCGCTGGCGCGGTCTCAGCCCAGAGGGAAGTGGTTCCTCGCGTTGTCTCTACCAAGCAAGGGCGGTTTTTGATCGTCAACGAGGATGAGACCATACAGCACTCTTTGGTCTCGCGTGGATTCTTCGAGCCATTGCCCGCGTTGCTTGCTATTTTGATTGCTCGCCAGAGCCAGGGGCTGATCATTGATGTTGGTGCCAACGTGGGCAGCTTCGCCGTCCCAGTAGGGTTGTCGATCGGGGGTGAGCGTCTCGTTGCCATTGAACCGCAGCGCCAGGTGTTTGCGATGCTTGAGGCGAATCTTGTCATTAATGGTATCTTAGGAGTGAGATCCCACCGTGTGGTAGTCGACCAGGCAACGCGAGAAACCTCGACGCTTCGGGTTCCTATCTTTGATGTCCGCTGCGAAAACTACACCGGGGCGGTGTCGTTCGATCCGGAGGTGATTGCGGTCCGGTCGGAACTGCCCGGCGTGGCGGAATCTTCCCAGCGAGCCCAGCGGTACGAAGACGTGGCGGTCCGTGGACTCGATCAGCTTCTCCCTGGTGAAAATATAAATTTTATCAAAATCGATGTCGAGGGTATGGAGCAGGATGTCATCCGTTCGGGGTTTGGCTTGATTCAAAGGGAAAGGCCGTTTATCTACTACGAAGCGTGTCCGATCGAGCGACTTCAGTATCGTAGCCATGCGGTCGCGGAAATGCTCAGGGGGCTGGGCTACCGACTGTTCCCAGTCGGGGGCAATTTCTTCGCATGTCATCCTCAGCGTCTCGCTCCGTCGTTGCGTGACGCAATCGGCCTGCTGTTCGATCTAGACTCGCGGGCCCTTGAACACGAGCGTGAGTTGAGTATCGATCACGGGCTCGCAGCGGAGTTGTTGGCTCGATTTTGCGAGGCGGGCGCTCCGGTCACTTCGATTGTAGACGAAGGGGGCGGGTCAAGCACCAAGTGCAACAGCGGAATCACTGAAGGGAGCTGCTGGCGCGGGTGAGCTTGTCCAGCATGGCCTGGCAGCCGGCGATCGGCGGGCGGAAGCCGTGGATGGCACGGGGCCGATGCCCGAGCCGGTCGGCGATCGCATCGAGCTCTTCCTGGCTGTAGACCGACAGCTTCGTGCCCTTGGGCAGGTGCTGGCGCAGCAAACCGTTGATATTCTGATGAAACCGCAAGCGGTTTTGATGAAACCACTTGCGGTTTTGATGAAATCGCGGGCGATTTTCGCGACTGCCCCGCTGCCACGGACTGCGCGGGTCGCAGAAGCAGACCCGGATGCCGGTGGCCTCGGTCAGCTCGGGATGACGCGCCATTTCCTTGCCGCGGTCGTCGGTCAGGGTCTTGCGCATCGGCTTGGGCGTCTTGCGCAGCTTGGCGCTGAAGCCCTCCAGGGCCGAGGCTGCGGTGGCGTCCTTGAGCTTGGGGCTGCACACCAGACGCGAGCTGCGCTCCACCAACACCCCAACCGCCGAGCGGTTGGCCGCCCCCTTGAGGAGGTCGCCTTCCCAGTGGCCGGGGGAAGCCAGGTCGTTGGCTTTGGGCGGACGCAGGTGGATGCTGACCGCCTCGGGCAGCTGGCCTCTTCGGTCCTGCCCTCGAGACCGGGGCATGCGCTTGCCTTGCGCACGCCGCAGGCAGGCGATGAGCTCCTTGCGCAGCTCACCGCGCGGCATCGCATCGATGCAGTTGTCGATGGTCTCGTGCGAGACGCGGCGATCCGGATCGCCGGGCCACATGCGTCTCAAGTGTGCCGGCAATCTGAGACGGCGACCAGCCCTCCAGCAGGAAGTGGTGCACCACGCTATGAGCGGGCCTAAAGTTCTTCTTCAAGTCGCCGATAGCGTGACTGAGAGGAAGCGTGAGCTCCCTTGAAGGGGTTTGCTTTCCTTGACTTTTCTCGCCCCCAGGCAAGGTTCGCTCATGGAAAGGGGTAGGTCATGTCGATCATCTCAAGCCTGACGCCGACTCAGATCGCGGCGCTGACGACCACGCAGATCCAAGGTCTTACGACTGCGGACTTTCAAGCCTTGCGGCGGGATCAGTTGGCTGCCTTCACATCCGAGCAGATCGCGGCGATCGAGACGGAGGACTTCGTCACGCTCAGCAGCGCGCAGATCGGGGCCTTCAACGCCCAAGCGTTCGCTGAAGCGATGGGCCTCTATGACATGAAGTACCTGACGACCAGTCAGGTCCGGGGGCTGACCGCAGCCCAGCTCAATGCGCTTGGGGCGGAGATCGGTGAGTGGGACACGGAGGATCTGGCGCAGCTGACGGCGGTCCAGATCAAGGCACTCAGCACGGCGTCCATTCAGGCGCTGACCAGTGACCAGGTCAAGGCGCTGACGACGGCGCAGGTGGCGGCGTTGACGGCGGCGCAGGTGGCGGCGATCGAGACGGAAGACCTGAAGGAGATGAGCACGGCGCAGCTGCGGGCGCTGACGGCGGCGCAGGTCAAGGCGCTGACGACGGATCAGCTCAATGCGCTGTCGTCGGATCAGGTGCAGGCGCTGTCGAACACGCAGATTGCGGCGTTGACGACGACGCAGCTTGCGGGGGTCAACACGGACTTTACGAAGAACCTGAGCTCGTCGCAGGTCAAGGCGCTGACGGTGGCGCAGGTGGCGGCGCTGAGCACGGAGCAGATCGCCAGTCTGGATACTGAGGACGTGGCGGAGCTGACGGCGGCGCAGATCAAGGCGCTGAGCACGGCCCAGATCAAGGAGTTGACGACGGCGCAGGCGGCGGCGTTGAAGTTCCAGCAGATTGCGGCGCTGACGGCGGCGCAGGTGGCCGGGCTGGAGACGGAGGACATTCAGAAGCTCAGCACGGCCGCGATCAAGGGGCTGTCGGCGGCGGCGCTGGGGCAGCTCAGCAGCGACCAGATCCAGGCATTGAGCACGGATCAGCTGCAGCAGCTGGGGGTGTCGCAGATCAAGGGGCTGACGACGGCGGCGGCGCAGGCGCTGACCAGTGACCAGGTCAAGGCGCTGACGACGGCGCAGGTGGCGGCGTTGACGGCGGCGCAGGTGGCGGCGATCGAGACGGAAGACCTGAAGGAGATGAGCACGGCGCAGCTGCGGGCGCTGACGGCGGCGCAGGTCAAGGCGCTGACGACGGATCAGCTCAATGCGCTGTCGTCGGATCAGGTGCAGGCGCTGTCGAACACGCAGATTGCGGCGTTGACGACGACGCAGCTTGCGGGGGTCAACACGGACTTTACGAAGAACCTGAGCTCGTCGCAGGTCAAGGCGCTGACGGTGGCGCAGGTGGCGGCGCTGAGCACGGAGCAGATCGCCAGTCTGGATACTGAGGACGTGGCGGAGCTGACGGCGGCGCAGATCAAGGCGCTGAGCACGGCCCAGATCAAGGAGTTGACGACGGCGCAGGCGGCGGCGTTGAAGTTCCAGCAGATTGCGGCGCTGACGGCGGCGCAGGTGGCCGGGCTGGAGACGGAGGACATCGAAAAGCTGACCACGGCCGCGATCAAGGGGCTGTCGGCGGCGGCGCTGGGGCAGTTCAGCAGCGAGCAGATCCAGGCATTGAGCACGGATCAGCTGCAGCAGCTGGGGGCGGCGCAGATCAAGGGGCTGACGACGGCGGCGGCGCAGGCGCTGACCAGTGACCAGGTCAAGGCGCTGACGACGGCGCAGGTGGCGGCGCTGACGGCAGCGCAGGTGGCGGCGATCGAGACGGAAGACCTGAAGGAGATGAGCACGGCGCAGCTGCGGGCGCTGACGGTGGCGCAGGTCAAGGCGCTGACGTCGGATCAGCTCAATGCGCTGTCATCGGATCAGGTGCAGGCGCTGTCGAACACGCAGATTGCGGCGTTGACGACGACGCAGCTTGTGGGGGTCAACACGGACTTTACGAAGAACCTGAGCTCGTCGCAGGTCAAGGCGCTGACGGCGGCGCAGGTGGCGGCGCTGAGCACGGAGCAGATCGCCAGTCTGGATGCTGAGGACGTGGCGGAGCTGACGGCGGCGCAGGTCAAGGCGCTGAGCACGGCCCAGATCAAGGAGTTGACGACGGCGCAGGCGGCGGCGTTGAAGTTCCAGCAGATTGCGGCGCTGACGACGGCGCAGGTGGCCGGGCTGGAGACGGAGGACATCGAAAAGCTGACCACGGACGCAATCAGGGGTCTGTCGGCGGCGGTGATCAAGCAATTGACGACGGACCAAGTGGCAGCGCTGAGTTCCGATCAGGTTCGGGCCATGACACCGACCCAGATCGCGGCCTTCACCGCTGAACAGATGCCTCATCTCAAACTCAACTGAGGGGGACTGACTTCGCAATCGGGGCAATCCATCTTGCTACCATTGCAGCCCTGATGCTCCCTGGTTCACGCCCGCCTGCGGAAGATCGACTTCCGGTGGCGGGCTTTTCGCACGATCCACGCCCGGTGTCCGCAGGCAACGTGCGCGTGGAAAGGGAATCGAGATGACGGCGTCGATTCACCAAAACTTGCCTGCGTGGCTGGAGCAGGCGTGGCAGGGCAAACTCTCGCTGCTGGAGCTGACTTCCGCAGCCGAAGGCTTGGTACGGGCGGGCCATCCGGTGGCAGCCGTGGCCCTTTACCGGGCATGGCTGCGTGTGCCCCGAACCTCCCACGATCATCTGGCCTGGTTCAACCTGGGCGCATTGCTGGCACAGCTGGACGATCCCGCCGGCGCCCGTGACGCCTACCTGTCGGCCATCGCCCGTGCCCCCGGCTTTCTGCAGGCTCGCTTCAACCTGGGGCTGGTGTACGAGCGGCTGGGACACAGCGATGCGGCGATCGGCCAGTGGCGCACGGTGGCGCGGCTGGCCTCGGCGGCGGATCCGGACGGTCGCGCGCTCAAGCTGCTGGCGCTCAACAACCTCGGCCGCCATCTGGAGGACCTCAAGCGCTACGCCGAGGCCAGTGCCGCCCTGACGGAGAGCCTGCTGATCGAGCCCGACCAGCCGGACGTCATCCATCACTGGATCTTCGAGCGGGCCAAGCAGTGCCTGTGGCCAGTCCATGAACCGCTGCCCGGCCTTGACGTCGACAAGTTGTGGGCGCACACGTCGGCGCTGGCGATGATCGCGATGACGGATGATCCGCAGGCGCAGCTGGCGGCGGCGCAGCGCTACGTGCGCGACAAGCTCGGTGGCGGCATCCGCCCGGCGCTGGCGCAGCCAAGGGCCCATGGGCACCGACGGATCCGGATCGGCTACTGCTCCTCCGACTTCCGCCAGCATCCGGTGGCGATGCTGACGGCGGAACTGTTCGAGCTGCACGACCGCTCGGCGTTCGAGCTCTACGCCTTCGACTGGACGCCCGAGGACGCCTCGCCGTTGCGGCAGCGCATCAAGCGCGCCTTCGACCACTTCATCCGCATCGACGGGCTCGATGACGAGGCCGCGGCACGGTTGATCCGGTCGCACGAGATCGACGTGCTGGTGGATCTGCATGGCCAGACCATGGGCGCCCGTCCGGGCATCTTCACGTGGCGCCCGGCGCCGATCCAGATCACCTACCTGGGCCTGCCGGCGACGACGGGTTTCCCGTTCATCGATTACGTCATCGCCGACCGCTTCCTGATCCCGCCCGAGATGGCGCCGTTCTACACGGAAAAGCCGCTCTACATGCCCGGGGTCTATCAGGTCAGCGACCGGCGGCGCACGGTGGGGCCGACCCCGTCGCGGCAGGCCTGCGGCCTGCCCGAGCAGGCTTTCGTATTCTGCTGCATGAACAACAACTACAAGATCACGCCGGCGATGTTCGATGTCTGGATGCGCATCCTGCAGCAGGTGCCGGCCTCGGTGCTGTGGCTGCTGGCGGACAATGAACAGGCCCCCGAAAACCTCGTGCGCGAGGCGGTGGCGCGCGGCGTGGATCCGGCGCGTCTGATCTTCGCGCCGCGCACCAGCCCGGCCGACTACCTGGCCCGCTACGCGCTGGCGGATCTTTTCCTGGACACGTTCCCCTTCAACGCCGGCACGACCGCCAACGACGCGCTCTGGATGGGACTGCCGGTGTTGACCCTGTCGGGGCGCACGTTCGCGTCGCGCATGGCTGGGGCCCTGCTGACGGCAGCCGGGGTGCCCGAGCTGATCACCTTTGATGCGGCCACCTACGAGCGGCGTGCCATCGAGCTGGCCAACCGCCCGGACGAGCTGGCCGGCCTGCGTGCCCGACTGGCCGAAGCTCGCGAGGCGTCGCCGCTGTTCGACATCCCCGGCTGGGTACAGGCTTACGAGGCACGGCTCAAGGAACTGGTGGCGCAGTTGCCGGCCTGAATCGGGAGTCAACTCCTGCCCGTTCAGTGGCCGGGCATTCGCTGCCGTCGTCGATCACCCGCCGAGCAGGGCTTGGCGGACGGCGTCGTCGTCCACCCCCTCGATGGCCAGCCGTTTGGTGCGGCTGGTGTGACCGTGCGTGATGCGCACGCGCGAGCGGGGCACCCCGCATCGCTCGGCCACGAAAGCGATCAGCGCCTCGTTGGCCGCGCCGTCCACCGGCGGGGCGGCGAGCTGGATCTTCGGCAGACCGCCGTGCAGGCCCGCGAGCCGCGTCTGGCGCGCGCCGGGCTGGCAGTAGACGGTGAGGGTGGCGGTGACGGCGGGATCGCGCTTGGCCATGGCCGCGGGCGGGGGCGCCAGCAAAAAGCCCGCGCGCAGGCGGGCTGGGTATTCTGGTGCCGCAAAGAGGATTCGAACCTCCGACCTACTGATTACGAATCAGTTGCTCTACCAGCTGAGCTATTGCGGCTTGGCGACTTGCCTGTCTCAGGCAGGCAGTATCGCTGAAACCAACATTATACCGTTGTTGCGGGGGCTGGCTGACCGTCGGCCTCGAGGTGGTAGCGCGTCACGCGCTCGACCTCGTTCTTGGAGCCGAGGATGACGGCCACGCGGTCGTGCAGGCCCTTCGGTTCGATGTCGAGGATGCGCCGGCGCCCGTCGGTGGCGGCCCCGCCGGCCTGCTCGACGATCCAGCCCATCGGGTTGGCCTCGTACATCAGGCGCAGCTTGCCGGGCTTGTTGGGTTCGCGCTTGTCCCAGGGGTAGAGGAAGATGCCGCCGCGCGACAGGATACGGTGCACGTCGGCCACCATCGAGGCGATCCAGCGCATGTTGAAATCCTTGCCGCGCGGGCCTTCCGCGCCGGCCAGGCATTCCTCGATGTAGCGACGCACCGGCGCGGCCCAGTGGCGCCAGTTGCTCATGTTGATGGCGAACTCGCGCGTGTCCTCCGGGATGCGCACCTTGTCCTGCGTCAGCACCCAGGCGCCCTGTTCGCGGTCGAGCGTGAACATCGCCACGCCGTTGCCGACGGTGAGCACCAGCGTGGTCTGCGGGCCGTAGATGCAGTAGCCGGCGGCGACCTGCTGGCGCCCGGGCTGCAGGAAGTCGGCCTCGCTGACCGGCTCGATCAGCGTGGGGTCGTCGTGCTGGCGCTTCAGCACCGAGAAGATGGTGCCGATGCTGACGTTGCAGTCGATGTTGCTGGAGCCATCCAGCGGGTCGAACAGCAGCAGGTACTCGCCCTGCGGGTAGCGGTTGGGGATCGGGTGGATGCCGTCGAGCTCCTCCGAGGCCATCGCCGCCAGGTGGCCACCCCACTCGTTGGCCTCGATCAGCACCTCGTTGGCGATGACGTCGAGTTTCTTCTGCACCTCGCCCTGGACGTTCTCGGTGCCGGCCGAGCCGAGCACGCCGCCCAGCGCCCCCTTGCCGACGGCGATGGCGATGCGCTTGCAGGCGCGCGCGACGACCTCCAGCAGCAGCCGCAGCTCCGGCGTGATGGCGCCGTGCACGCGCTGCTGCTCGATCAGGTAGCGGGTCAGCGAGATGCGGGACTCGGACATGGGGCGACTCCGGGCGGAAGAAGGGAAGGGGGGGTCAGTCGGCCAGCGCGCGCGTGACGACCTCGCGCACGTCGGTGCTGAGCGGCTCGTGCGCGGCCACCGCCTGCAGCGCGGCCTGCGCGGCGCTGCGGTACGGCTCGGCGAGTTTTTTCCAGCGGTCCAGCGCGCGCGCCAGGCGCGCGGCCACTTGCGGGTTGAAGGCGTCGATCTCCAGCACGCGGTCGCGCCAGAAGGCGTAGCCGGCGCCGTCGGCGCGGTGGAAGCCCGCCGGGTTGGCGTGGCAGTAGGTGTGGATCAGACTGCGCGCGCGGTTGGGGTTGCGCAGGTGGAAGTCCGGGTGCTGCAGCAGCGCCTGCACGCGCGGCAGCGCGTCGCCGCCGCGGTCGGGCGCGCCGGCCTGCAGCGCGAACCACTTGTCCAGCACCAGCTCCTCGTCGCGGAAGCGGGCGTGGAACTGCTCCAGCGCGCGCGCCGCCAGCTCGTGCCCGGCCGTGACCAGGGCGCTGAGCGCCGCGTAACGGTCGGTCATGTTGGTGGCGTCCTTGAAGCGCTGGTAGGTCTTGCCGGGCCAGACCGGGTTGCCGTTGTCACGTGCGGCCAGGCACAGCATCTGCAGCGCCAGCCCGGTGAGCGCCCGCCGCCCGGCGCTGACCGGGTCGGGCCGGTAGGCGCCGTTGTCCTTGTGCTGTTCGTAGGCCCAGACCCAGTCCTCGTGCAGCGCGTGCGCGAGCTGGCGGCGCATCGCCTCGCGCACCGCGTGGATGCGCTGCGGATCGACCGCGTCGAGCTGTTCGGCGATGTAGGTCTCGGCCGGCAGCGTCAGCACCAGCTCCTTGAACGCCGCATCCAGCGTCGGGTGGCGCAGCACCGCGCGCATCGCCTCGAGGAACGGCGCGTCGAGCGGCTCGTGCACCGGGCCGTCGGCGCGCACCGCCGCCAGCGCCCGGCGCAGCGCCAGCTGCTGGCCGGCCTCCCAGCGGTTGAAGGCGTCGGTGTCGTGCGCCAGCAGCGTGCGCAGCTCGTCGTCCGTCAGCTCGTGCTCCAGGATCACCGGGGCGCTGAAACCGCGCAGCAGCGACGGCACCGGTGCCGCGTCCAGCCCCTCGAAGACGACGGTGGTCTGCGGCTCATGCAGCACCACCAGCCGCTCGGTGTGCGGCAGCGCGTGGCCCTGCGCATCCAGCAGACCCAGCGCCACCGGGATGACGAACGGCTCCTTGACCGGCTGGCCCGGCGTCGGCGGGCAGCTCTGCCGCAGCGTCAGCGTGTAGGTGCGCGCCTCTGGGTCGTACTGGCCGCGCGCCTGCACGTGGGGGGTGCCCGCCTGCGAGTACCAGCGCTTGAACTGCGGCAGCCGGCGCGCCAGCTCGCTGTCGGGGTTGGCGTCCGCCATCGCCTGCGCAAAGTCGTCGCAGGTGACGGCCTGGCCATCATGGCGCTCGAAGTAGAGCTTGAGCCCCCGCGCGAACCCGTCGCGGCCGACCAGGGTCTGCATCATCCGCACGACCTCGGCGCCCTTCTCGTACACCGTGACGGTGTAGAAGTTGTTGATCTCGGCGTACTGGTCGGGGCGCACCGGGTGCGCCATCGGGCCGGCGTCCTCCGGGAACTGCACGGTGCGCAGCACGCGCACGTCCTCGATGCGCTTGACGGCGCGCGCCGAGGGGCTGCCGGCCATGTCCTGGCTGAATTCCTGGTCGCGGAAGACCGTCAGCCCTTCCTTGAGGCTCAGCTGGAACCAGTCGCGGCAGGTCACGCGGTTGCCGGTCCAGTTGTGGAAATACTCGTGCGCCACCACCGACTCGATGTTGGCGTAGTCGGTGTCGGTGGCGGTGGCCGGGTTGGCCAGCACGTACTTGGTGTTGAAGATGTTGAGGCCCTTGTTCTCCATCGCGCCCATGTTGAAGTCGCCCGTGGCGACCACCATGAAGCGCTCCAGGTCCAGCGGCAGGCCAAAGCGCGTCTCGTCCCAGGCGATGGCTGCCATCAGCGACTGCATCGCGTGCTCGGTCTTGTCCAGGTCCGCTTGGCGAACGTAGATCTGCAGCAGGTGCTCGGTGCCGTGGCGGCTGACGATCGGCTGGCTGCGGCAGACCAGGTCGCCGGCCACCAGCGCGAACAGGTAGCACGGCTTGCGGTGCGGATCGACCCACTTGGCGTAGTGGCGTCCGCCGTCCAGCTCGCCGCTGTCGACCAGGTTGCCGTTGGACAGCAGGACGGGATAGCGCTTCTTGTCGGCGCGCAGCGTCACGGTGTAGGTGGCCATGACGTCGGGCCGGTCGAGGAAGTAGGTGATGCGCCGGAACCCCTCGGCCTCGCACTGCGTGAAGAAGGTGCCCTGGCTGACGTACAGGCCCATCAGCTGGGTGTTCTTCTCCGGCGCGCAGGTAGTGAAGATCTCCAGCTCGAACGGCTCGGGGCCTTCGGGCAGGGCCTCCAGCACGAGCTGGCCGCCGTCCATCTTGAAGCTGGTGCCCTGGCCGTTGACCAGCACGCGCGCGAGGTTGAGCTCCTCGCCGTCGAGCCGCAGCGGCTGCGCCGGCACGTCGGGGTTGCGGCGCACGCGCATGCGGTTGAGCACGCGCGTCTTGGCCGGGTCGAGGTCGAAGGTCAGATCGACGGTGTCGATCCAGTAGGCCGGCGGCGCGTAATCCTCGCGGCGCACGAGACGGGGGCTGCCTTCACGCATGGCGGTCATGGGTGCGGTCCTGATGGGGGAGGGGGTCAGACGCCCTGCTTGAGCGAGGCTTCGATGAACACGTCGAGATCGCCATCCAGCACCTTCTGCGGCGTGGAGACCTCGACGTTGGTGCGCAGATCCTTGACGCGGCTCTGATCCAGCACGTAGCTGCGGATCTGGTGGCCCCAGCCGACGTCGGTCTTGCTGGCCTCCAGCTGCTGCTGCGTCTCCATGCGCTTGCGCATCTCGAGCTCGTACAGCTTGGAGCGCAGGCGCTGCCACGCCAGGTCGCGGTTGGAGTGCTGGCTGCGGCTGTCCTGCGCGGTGACGACGATGCCGGTGGGGATGTGCGTCAGTCGCACCGCGGAGTCGGTCTTGTTGATGTGCTGGCCGCCGGCGCCGCTGGCGCGGTAGGTGTCCACGCGCACGTCGGCGGGATTGATCTCGACCTCGATCGAGTCGTCGATCTCCGGGTAGACGAACACCGACGCGAACGACGTGTGGCGCCCGCCGGAGGCGTCGAACGGCGACTTGCGCACCAGCCGGTGCACGCCGGTTTCGGTGCGCAACAGGCCGAAGGCGTAGTCGCCCTCGACCTTGATGGTCGCGCTCTTGATGCCGGCGGTGTCGCCGGGCTGCTCATCCTCCACCGTGGCCTTGAAGCCCTTGCGCTCGGCGTAGCGCAGGTACTGGCGCAGCAGCATCTGCGCCCAGTCGCAGGCTTCGGTGCCGCCGGCGCCGGCCTGGATGTCGATGAAGCAGTTGTTGGGGTCCGCCGGATTGTTGAACATGCGGCGGAATTCGAGCTTCTCGACCTCGGGCGCGATGCGCGCCACGTCGGCCTCGATCGTTTCCAGGCCCGCGTCGTCGCCCTCGGCGCGCGACATCTCGAACAGCTCGGTGTTGTCGGCCAGCTCCTGCGCCAGCCGGTCCAGCACCAGCACCACGTCCTCGAGCGACTTCTTCTCCTTGGCCAGCTCCTGCGCGCGCTTGGGGTCGTTCCAGACGCCCGGATCCTCCAGCGCGGCGTTGACCTCCGACAGCTTCAGCGCCTTGGCGTCGTAGTCAAAGAAACCTCCGCAAGTCGGCGACGCGCTGCGTCAGGTCCTGCAGGCGGTGGGCAAGGGCGTTGAGACGTTCGGCTTCCATGGGGTATTCCGTGCGTTTGCGTTGACCGTCGACAAACCCGCAATTTTCGCACGTCGAGCGATGCCGTGGGGCGGGGAAAGCGCGGCAGCCGGTGCGCCAAGGCGGATGCCCGCGCGCTCACGACCGGCGGCCCAGCTGTGCCACCAGCATGCCGGCGGTGATCAGCGCCGCGCCGCCCCAGCCGCGCCAGCCGATGGCCTCGCCCAGCATCCACCAGCCGCCCAGCGCGGCAAACACCCCTTCGCTGCTGTAGATGATGGCCGCGTGCGCAGGATGCGCGTGGCGCTGCGCGATCACCTGCAGCGTGTAGGCCACGCCGATCGAGAGGATGCCGCCCCAGGCGATGGCGCCGGCGGCGTCCCACAGGGCCGCCGGGCCCATCGGTTCGGCCCGTGCCAGCGCCACCGCCCACGACAGCGCCGCGGCCACCAGGTACTGCACCACCGACAGCCGCAGCGCGTCGTGGCGCCGGGCGTAGCGGTCCACCAGCAGCACGTGCGCCGCCCACATCGCGGCGCCACCCAGTTGCAGCCAGTCGCCCGGGGCGATGGAGGCGTCGGGCTTGACGCTGAGGAAGTACAGCCCGGCCGTGGCCAGCGCCACCGCCAGCCAGACCGGCGCGCCGGCCGGCCGGCCCGCCAGCGCCAGCAGCACCGGCACCAGCACCACGTACAGCCCGGTGATGAAGCCGGCGTTGGCCACGCTGGTGCCCAGCAGCCCCACCTGCTGCAGGTTGATGGCGACGAACAGCACCCCACCCAGCAGTGCGCCGTCGCGCCACAGCCCGCTGGAGGCCTGCACCGGGATGGCCGCGAACGGCCCGCCGCGCCAGCGCCACAGCGGGGCGATCAGCAGCACGCCCAGCGTCATGCGCGCGGCGGTGTAGGCGAACGGGCCGACGCTGTCCATGCCGAGCTGCTGGGCCACGAAGGTCGAGCCCCAGATGGCGGCCGTCAGCAGCATCAGCGCGTCGGTGGTCCAGACGCGACCGTGACGGTTCAAGCGGATTCCTCCCTTGGATGGTGGATGCGGGCGGCGGGCGGTCGGCGCCCGCGCGCGGCTCAGGCCAGGTGGGCCTCGATCAGCGCGGCCACGCGGGCGGGCTGGTCGTGGTGCAGCATGTGGCCGGCGTCGTCCACGCGCTCGATGCGGTACCGCCGCACCACCTGCAGGCGGCGATGATATTCGGCCAGCGAATGCTCGCCGCGCGGAAACCACTGCGCCAGGCTGTCGTCACTGGCCTCCACCACCAGCACCGGCGCCTCGATCGCCGCCCAGGTCGCCAGCACCTCGTCGAGCCGGTACGGCTGGCTGCTGCGCACCTTGTGCGCGGCATCACCGAGGATCACCCACTCGCCATCGGGGGCGGCGGGATCCAGCGGCCGCGCCCAGTGCTGCGCCAGCCAGCGCGCGCGCTCGGGCGGCAGACGCCGGTTGGTCTTCATCAGGCGCGCGGCCACGCCCTCCAGTCCCCGGTAGGTCTTCAGCGTGATCTGGCCGGCGGCGTGGGCCTGCAGCTCGTCCAGCCAGCGCGCCAGGTGCCGCGGCCCCTGTGCCGGCTCGCTGGCCGGCAGGCCGAAGCCTTCCAGGTTGACCAGCCGGCGCACGCGCTGTGGCCGCACCCCGGCATAGAGCATCGCGACGTTGCCCCCCATGCTGTGGCCGACCACGTCCACCGGCGCATCGGCCGGCCGGCCCAGCCGCACGTTGACCAGCGCGATGAGCGCATCGAGGTCGCCCAGGTAGTCGGCGAACACGTAGTGATCCGCCAGGCCGTAGGGCGGCGGCTGGTGTTGCGGCGGCAGTGCCGCCGACTGCGTCAGGCCGAAGCCGCGCCAGTCCGGCGCCACGCACAGGCGCGGCGAGGCCAGCGCATCGACCACGAACTGCCATGACGCGGCCACGTCCATCCAGCCGTGCAGCAGCCACAGCGGGGGGGTGTCGGCACGGGGCTGGCCCCACCAGCGCAGGTGGTGTCGCAGGCCGCGCAGCGTCTCGAACGTGCTGTGCGAGGGACGCAGGACTTGATACATTCCCGCCATTATTTCGGAGACGACCGGAAGCCCGACGCGATGGCCCGTCCTGCACGCGACAACCCGACCCTGCCGGCCGACGTCTACGCCCGGCTGCACGCGCAGTTCCGCTGGTGTGTGCCGGCGCGCTTCAACATCGCCGAAGTGTGCGTGCGCCGCTGGGCGGCACGGCCGGCCACGGCGCACGAGCCGGCCATCATCGAGGACGGTCCGGACCAGCGCCAGCCGCGGCGGTTCACCTGCGGCGAGCTGGCCGCCGAGGCCAACCGCCTGTCGCACGCGCTGCGGCTGCTGGGCGTGCAGCGCGGCGACCGGGTGGCCATCGTGTTGCCGCAGCGCTTCGAGACCGCCGTGGCCTACATGGCCGTGCTGCAGATGGGGGCGGTGGCGGTGCCGCTGTCGCAGCTGTTCGGGCCGGAGGCGCTGGAGTACCGGCTGCAGGACAGCGCCGCCGCCGTCGCGCTGGTGGACGAGGTCACCGGCCCCGGCGTGCAGGCGGTGCGCGCGCGCTGTCCGGCGCTGCGCCACGTCGTCGGGCTGACCGGCGCGTTCGACACCGACGTGCTCGACTGGCCCGGCGCGCGCGACGGCCTGCGCCGGCGCTTCGACTTGGTGGATACCGCCGCCGACGACCCGGCGGTGCTGATCTACACCAGCGGCACCACCGGCAACCCCAAGGGCGCGCTGATCCCGCACCGCGCGCTGATCGGCAACCTGAGCGGCTTCGTCTGCAGCCAGAACTGGTTCGGCTTCGACCCGTTCGACGCGCGCCGGCGCAGCGACGCCGTGTTCTGGAGCCCGGCCGACTGGGCCTGGACCGGCGGGCTGATGGATGCGCTGCTGCCGACGCTTTACTTCGGCCGCCCGATCGTCGCCTGGCGCGGGCGCTTCGACCCGATCGAGGCCTTCGCGCTGCTGCAGCGTCACCGCGTCACGCACACCTTCCTGTTCCCGACGGCGCTCAAGGCCATGATGAAGGCCGAGCCACAGCCGCGGCGGCGCTGGCGGCTGCGCCTGCAGGCCATCATGAGCGCCGGCGAGGCGGTGGGCGATGCGGTGTTCGCCTGGTGCCGCGACGAGCTCGGCGTCACCGTCAACGAGATGTTCGGCCAGACCGAGATCAATTACGTCGTCGGCAACTGCGCGCGTCTGTGGCCGGCGCGGCCCGGCAGCATGGGCCGCGCCTACCCCGGGCACCGCGTCGCGCTGCTGGACGAGGCCGGCCAGCCGGTGCCGCCCGGCACGGTCGGCGAGGTGGCGGTGCACCGGCGCGACGTGCACGGCGACCCGGACCCGGTGTTCTTCCTCGGCTACTGGGGCAACGAGGCCGCCACGCGCGCCAAGTTCACCGGCGATCCGGCCGACAGCTGGTGCCGCACCGGCGACCTGGCGGTGCAGGACGCCGACGGCTACCTGTGGTACCAGGGGCGGGCCGACGACGTCTTCAAGTCGGCCGGCTACCGCATCGGCCCGGGCGAGATCGAGAACTGCCTGGTCAAGCACCCGGCGGTGGCCAACGCCGCGGTGGTGCCCAAGCCCGACGCCGAGCGCGGCGCCGTCGTCAAGGCCTACGTGGTGCTGGCGCCGGCCTGGGCCGAGCGGCGCGCGCGCTGTGCCGACCCGGCCGCCGAGTTCGACCCGGCGCTGGTGGCCGAGCTGCAGCAGCACGTGCGCGGCCGGCTGGCGCCGTACGAGTACCCGAAGGAGATCGAGTTCATCGACGCGCTGCCGATGACCACCACCGGCAAGGTGCAGCGGCGCGTGCTGCGCCTGCAGGAGGAGGCGCGTGCGCGCGAGCGCGCCGGCGCGGTCGCCGGTGCCTGAACGCGCGCGCCCGTTTTCCTATCCCCCGTTCAAGGAAGCCCCACCGATGCAACCCGTCACCCTGGCCGCAGGCGGCCTGTCCGTCTCCCCGATCTGCCTGGGCACGATGACGTTCGGCGAGCAGGTCGCCGAGCGCGACGCCCACGCCATCCTCGACCGCGCGCTGGAGCGCGGCGTCAACTTTCTCGACACCGCCGAGATGTATTCCGTGCCGGCGCGCGCCGAGACCTACGGCGCCACCGAGACGATCCTGGGCAACTGGTTCGCCAGCCGCCCCGGCGTGCGCCAGCGCGTGGTGCTGGCCACCAAGGTGGCCGGCCCGTCGCGCGGCATGCCATGGATCCGCGGCGAGGCCTCGGGCCTGACCAAGGCCGAGATCCTGGCCGCCTGCGACGGCAGCCTGCGCCGGCTGCGCACCGACGTCATCGACCTCTACCAGATCCACTGGCCGGCGCGCAACGTGCCGATGTTCGGCGCGATCACCTTCGATCCGTCCAAGGACCGCCCGTGCGCCAGCATCATCGAGCAGCTGGAGGCGCTGGACGTGCTGGTGCGCGCCGGCAAGGTGCGCTACGTCGGCCTGTCCAACGAGACGCCGTACGGCGTGCACGAGTTCGTGCGCGTGGCCGAGCAGGCCGGCCTGCCGCGCGTGGTGACGGTGCAGAACCCGTACTGCCTGATCAACCGCAGCTACGAGAACGGCTTGGACGAGACCTGCCATCGCCTGGGCGTGGCGCTGCTGGCGTACTCGCCGCTGGGCTTCGGGCTGCTGACCGGCAAGTACGACGACACGGGGTTCGAGCACGCCGGGCCGCCGCAGGGCCGCATGGCGCTGTTCGAGAGCATGCGCAAGCAGCGCTGGGGCCGGCCGGAGGCGCTGGCCGCGGCGCGGCGCTACAACGCGCTGGCGCGCGAGCATGGCCTCACGCCGGTGCAGCTGGCGCTGGCGTTCTGCTACCGCAACTGGCGCGTGGCCAGCACCATCATCGGCGTGACGTCGCTGGCGCAGCTGGACGCCTGCCTGGACGCGTGGGACGTGCAGCTCACCCCGGAGCTGCTGCAGGCCGTCGACCGCATCCGCTGGGAACTGCGCGATCCGGCGCAGTGAGCCCCGCTGGCACAATCGCGTCCGCATCCGCTTCCGCCGCACAAGGAGGTTTCGTGTCCGTACCCGCGCCCTCGATCGCCCCGCTGGTGGCCGCGTTGCTGGCCTACGTGGTCGGCTCGCTGTCGTTTGCCGTGCTGGTCAGCCGCGCGTTCGGGCTGGCGGACCCGCGTACCTACGGCAGCGGCAATCCCGGTGCCACCAACGTGCTGCGCAGCGGCAGCAAGGCCGCCGCGGCGCTGACGCTGCTGCTCGATGCGTTGAAGGGTTGGTTGCCGGTGTGGGCCGTCGCCCGCTGGGGGGCGGCGTGGGGGCTGGGGGAGGGGACACTGGCGCTGGTCGGGCTGGCGGCCTTCCTCGGGCATCTCTTTCCGCTGTTCTTCCGCTTCCGCGGCGGCAAGGGGGTGGCCACGGCCGCCGGCGTCCTGATCGGCTGGGCGCCGTGGCTTGGCCTGCTGGTGGTGGGCACGTGGGGGGTGGTGGCGCTGGTGTGGCGCTACTCGTCGCTGGCGGCCATCGTCGCGGCGCTGGCCGCCCCGCTGCTGTACTGGCTGCTGGATGGTGCGCTGTGGACGGTGCGCGCCCCGGTGGGCGCGGCGCTGGCGGCGATGACGGTGCTGCTGCTGTGGCGCCACGCTGGCAACATCCAGCGCCTGCTGGCAGGACAGGAAAGCCGCATCGGTGGCGCTGGTGCGGCAGCGGCACCGCCGTCCTCGCGCGGGGCACGGCGCTGAGCGCGGGCGCGGCGCGCGCCGCGGCCCGGGTGGGGCCCCTCAGGCCGCCGGGCGCAGCGCGCGTGCCAGCCGCAGCAGGCGGCCGTGGTGGATGCGCGCGCGCACCTGCGCGGCCGGCAGTGCGGCCTCCACGGCGGCCTCGGTCGTGGTGCGCGTGTCCAGCGCCTGCGGCTGCGGGATCGGGCGCCCGTCGCGCTCCAGCACCGGCGCCACCCACGGCTCGGCCGGGCGCTCGGTGCGGCGCAGCACCACCGCCACGCGCCCATCGTGCAGCCGCACGAAGGCGCCCGGCGGGCACACCCCGAGCGTCGCCAGCATGGCCGCGCCGATCGCATCCAGCGCCGCGGCGCCCTGCGGCGCCAGCAGCTCCCACATCGCGGCCACGCTGTCGCGGCCATGCCGGTTCTGCCGCGGGCTCAGCAGGGCCGCGTAGCGGTCCAGCCGCTGCAGCAGCCGCGTGGTCAGGTCGTCGGTGTCGCGATCGTGGTGGTGCTCGACGATGGCCAGCCAGCGCGGTTCGCGCACCCCGCACTCGCGCAGCAGCTGCGCCGAGCGCGCGGCGTGGGTGTCGATGAGCGCACGTTGACGCGCGTCCGGGCCGTGCGGCTGGGTGGCCAAGGCGTCCTGCAGCGCGGTCATGCCCACGTTCATCGTCAGCGCGGCGCGCTCCAGTGCCTCGCGCTCGCTGGGCGCCAGCGCCAGCGCGGGGCCCACGGCGCGTGCCAGCGCCCAGCACACCAGCGCGTGCGCGGCGCTGTAGCCGACGGGCGAGGTGGTGCCGACCTGCACCAGCCACAGCAGCGCGGCGTCGGCGTCGGCGTCGAAGAGGCTGCGGGCTTCGTGCAGCAGGGCCTCCAGCTGCGCGACGAAGTCGGCCTCGCGCGGCGCCAGCAGCAAGGCGGCCAGCCGGGTCTCCAGCGCCAGCCAGCGGTCGGTCCAGTCGTCCATCGGGAGCGGGCGGTTTGCGACAATCCCCGCATGGTAGTCGAACATCGCGTGCCGCTGCAGTCCCTCAACACCTTCGGCATCGCCGCACGGGCGCATCGGCTCGTGCGCGTGCGCGGCGACGACGACGTGCTGGCGCTGCTGCGCCAGCCGGACTGGCGCTGGCAGGAAACCTTCATCCTCGGCGGCGGCAGCAACATCGTCCTCACCGGCGACCTGCGCCAGCTGGTGATCAAGGTCGAGATCGCGGGGCGGCGGCTGCTGCACGAGGACGCGCGCGGCTGGCTGGTGGAGGCGGGCGCCGGCGAGCGCTGGCACGACTTCGTCGCCTGGACGCTGCAGCAGGGCTGGCCGGGGCTGGAGAATCTGGCGCTGATTCCCGGCACGGTGGGCGCCGCACCGGTGCAGAACATCGGCGCCTACGGCGTGGAGCTGCAGGACCGCTTCCACTCCCTCGACGCCATCGACCTGGAGACCGGCGCGCGCCTGACGCTCGGCCACGAGCACTGCGCGTTCGGTTACCGCGACTCGGTGTTCAAGCACGCGCGCGCCGGCACGCACGGCATGGGTCTGAAGGGGCGCGCGCTGATCACGCGCGTGCGTTTCTGGCTGCCGCGGCGCTGGCGGCCGCAGCTGGGCTACCAGGATCTGCAGCGCAAGGTGGCCGAGACCGGCATCACCGACCCGACACCGCAGCAGGTGTTCGACTGGGTGTGCGCGATCCGCCGCGCCAAGCTGCCGGATCCGGCCGTGCTGGGCAACGCCGGCAGCTTCTTCAAGAACCCGACGGTGACGCCCGAGCAGTGCGCCGACATCATCGGCCGCGACCCGCGCGTGGTGCACTACCCGCTGCCGGACGGCCGCTTCAAGCTGGCCGCGGGCTGGCTGATCGATGCCTGTGGCTGGAAGGGCAAGACGGTGGGGCGCGCCGGCGTCTACGAGAAGCAGGCGCTGGTGCTGGTCAACCGGGGCGACGCCCGGCACCCCTGCACGGGGGGCGAGGTGATGACGCTGGCGCGCCTGATCCAGACCAGCGTCTACGAGCGGTTCGGCATCCGGCTGGAGCCGGAGCCGGTGGTGGTGGGCTGAGCCGCGGCGGCGTTCAAGCCGCCAGGGCCAGTTCGGCCGCACCCGCTGGGGCCGCCTCGCGCGCCGCCGGGCGCGGCGCCATGGCCTCCAGCGTTTCCACCATCGGCTGCGCGCTCAAGTGCCCGTCGCGCACCAGCGCGCGAAAGTCCTCCAGGGCGCCCTGGCGCATGCGCTCGATGCGCTGCGCGGCGCAGGCGGCGGGCTCGTCGCTGACGCGCTCGGCGGCGGCGAGTACCGACGCCGGCACCCATGCCTGCACGTGGCCGCAGCTGGGGCACACCAGCCCGCGGCGCTGCGCCACCAGCGTGCCGACGTAGCCGCCGGCCAGCGCGTGACGGCCGTCCCGTGCCCGCGGACAGACCAGAGGATGGGCGGGGGAGGGGACGACACCTGCCTGGGCGCGGTTGAGGCGATCGATCAGTTCGGCATCGAACGGCGCGGTGAGCCACATGGACAGCTGCTCCTGGTAACGGCGGAGAACCGCCGGCACAATCCATTCTGGTGGCCCGGCCACCGGTCGCCAAGGGAAGCTTGCAATGCCAAACGCTTGTTACACGTCGTTACCGACCTGGTGCCAAGGGCGCACGCGGCGCTGGCTGACCGCCGCGCTGGCGCTGCTGGCGTTGCTGACGCTGGTCTGGCTGGCCGGTCCGCGCGTGACGTACGGGCCGGACGAGCCGGCGCCGCGACCGGCGCCGCCGGCGCAGGCGGCGGCGCTGGATGCCTGGCTGGCCGAACGGGAGGCGGCCGTGCCCGGCGTGCGGCCGGCGGCCGCCAAGGGGATCGTCTGGTACCGCGAACCGGGGCGGCGCACGCCGTGGGCGGTGGTCTACCTGCACGGCTTCACCGCCACGCGCATGGAGACCTACCCGCTGGCCGAGCGCGTGGCGCAGGGGCTGCAGGCCAATCTGTTCCACACCCGTCTCACCGGACACGGCGTGCCGGCCGAGGCGCTGCGCCGCGTGACGGCGCAGGACTGGCTGGCCGACGCGGTGGAGGCGGTGCGCATCGGGCACGCCATCGGCGAGCGGGTGCTGGTCATCGGCACCTCCACGGGCGGCACGCTGGGAGCGTGGCTGGCGCTGCGGCCGGATGCAGCCGGCGTGCCGGTGGCGGCGCAGGTCTGGATCTCGCCGAACTTCGGTCCGGCCGATGCGCGCGCGGAGTGGATCCTCGGCCCCTGGGGCTGGGCGCTGACGCGGGCCATCACCGGCGGCACGGTCGGCGCGCCGCACGCCGACGAGCGCCGCAATGCGCACTGGACGCGCGTCTATCCGGCCGAGGCGCTGGTGCCGATGATGACGCTGGTGCGGCGCGTGCGCGACGGTGCGCTGGATCAGGTGCGCACGCCGGTGCTGGTGCTGGCCAGCCCGCGCGACCGCACGGTGGACGTGCGCCGCATCGAGGCGGCGGTGGCCCGCCTGGGCGGCCCGAAAAGGCTGGAGTGGGTGGAGGACGCCGGCGACGACGAACAGCACGTACTGGCCGGCGAGCTGCGCTCACCGGGCACCACCGAGCGGCTGGCCGCGCGCATCGTGCGCTGGGCGCGGGACGGCGTCTGACGGCCGGTCCTGCTCCCCGGCGCGCGGGTGGCGGCGCGTTCAGCCGCCGAGCTTGAGCAGGTCGCCATCCTGGCCGATGGCCAGCAGGCCGGCCTGAGTGTAGATGGCGAGCTTGTCGCGCGTGTCGGCGATGTCGAGGTTGCGCATCGTCAGCTGGCCGATGCGGTCGCGCGGCGTGAACACCGAGGCCCCCTTTTCCATCGTCAGCCGCTCGGGATGGTAGGTGAGGTTGGGGCTTTCGGTGTTGAGGATGGAGTAGTCGTTGCCGCGGCGCAGCTCCAGCGTCACCTCGCCGGTGATCGCGCGCGCCACCCAGCGCTGCGCGGCCTCGCGCAGCATGATGGCCTGCGGGTCGAACCAGCGACCCTGGTAGAGCAGGCGGCCGAGCTTGCGGCCGTTGTCGCGGTACTGCTCGATGGTGTCCTCGTTGTGGATGCCGGTGACCAGCCGCTCGTAGGCGATGAACAGCAGCGCCATGCCGGGGGCCTCGTAGATGCCGCGGCTCTTGGCCTCGATGATGCGGTTCTCGATCTGGTCGCTCATGCCCAGCCCGTGGCGCCCGCCGATGCGGTTGGCCTCGAGGAACAGCTCCACCAGATCGGGGTACTCGCGGCCGTTCAAGGCCACCGGGCGGCCTTCCTCGAAGCGCACCGTGACCTCCTCCGGGCGGATGTCGCAGTCCTCGCGCCAGAACGGCACGCCCATGATCGGGTTGACGATGCGGATGCTGGCGTCGAGGTGCTCCAGATCCTTGGCCTCGTGCGTGGCGCCCAGCATGTTGCTGTCGGTGCTGTAGGCCTTCTCCACCGACATGCGGTACTCGAAGCCGTGGCGGATCAGGAACTCGCTCATTTCCTTGCGGCCGCCGAGTTCGTCGATGAAGGTCTGGTCCAGCCACGGCTTGTAGATCTGCAGCCCCGGGTTGGTCAGCAGGCCGTAGCGGTAGAAGCGCTCGATGTCGTTGCCCTTGTAGGTGGAGCCGTCGCCCCAGATGTGGACGTCGTCCTCCTTCATCGCCGCCACCAGCATCGTGCCGGTGACCGCGCGGCCGATCGGCGTGGTGTTGAAGTAGGTCACGCCCGCGGTGCTGATGTGGAACGCCCCGCACTGCAGCGCCGCCAGCCCTTCGGCGGCCAGCTGCGGGCGGCAGTCCACCAGGCGCGCCTTCTCGGCGCCGTAGGCCAGCGCGCGCTTCGGGATGGCGTCGTAGTCCGGCTCGTCGGGTTGCCCCAGGTTGGCGGTGTAGGCGTAGGGGATCGCGCCCTTCTGGCGCATCCACAGCAGCGCGGCGCTGGTGTCCAGGCCGCCGGAGAAGGCGATGCCGACCTTGCGGCCGACGGGCAGGCTTTGCAGGATGGTGGACATGGCGTTCGATCCCGAGGAAAGGGGGAGGCGGCGGGCGCGTGGCCGCACGGCTCAGCCGAAGTGACAGACGTAGTGGTACGGTTCGCCTTCGACGCGGATCTGGAAGCTGGACTGCCCCGGCACGGCGAAGCGCTCGCCGGGGCCGAAGCGCCGCCACGCCGTCTCACCCGGCAGCAGCACCTCGCATTGGCCGGCCACCCCCTCCATCACCTCCGGCGCACCGGTGGTGAAGGTCAGCGTGGAGGGCAGGATGACGCCGACCGACTTGCGCGTGCCGTCGGGCAGCGTGACGGTGTGGCTGACGCACTGGCCGCCGAAGTAGACGTTGGCCTGCGTGGCGACGGTGACGCCGGCCAGGGTGAGGGTGGGGGTGCTCATGAGGCGCCGATTGTAGGCGCTGCCTGGCGGCATCCGCGGCGGCGCCGGCCTCAGCCGCGGCGCTGCCAAGCGTCGGGTTCGAAGCCGGCGGTGACGCTGCCGTCGCTCCATTCCACCACCGGGCGGCGGATCACCGTCGGCCGGGCCAGCATCAGCGCGCGGGCGCTGGCGGCGCCGGTGACGGTGGCGCGCGTCGCCTCGTCGAGCTGGCGCCAGGTGGTGCCGCGGCGGTTCAGCAGCGCCTCCCAGCCCAGCGCCGCGAGCCAGGCGTCGAGCCGCTCCTGCGGCACGCCCTGCTTCCTGAAGTCGTGGAACGCATGGGCGCGACCCTGCGCGTCCAGCCAGGCACGCGCCTTCTTGACCGTCTCGCAGTTCGGGATGCCGTACACCGTGATCATGGCCGCCATCGTAGCGCAGCGCGGCCGGCGGCGGGTTGGCACAATGCGCGTCGTCCTGCTCACCGAGGTTCCGATGATCCCCACCCGTTCCTCCCCAGCCGTCAACGCTACCGAGTCCGCCGGGACGGAGGCCACGCTGGTCTCGTGGCTGGCGCTGCTGGAGCAGCGGCACGGCCAGCGCATCACGCTCGGGCTGGAGCGCATGCGCGCGGTGGCCGACGTGCTGGGGCCGGCGCTGCAGCCGGCCTGCCCGGTGATCAGCGTGGCCGGCACCAACGGCAAGGGCTCCACCTGCGCGATGCTGGAGGCCGTCTACCGCGCCGCGGGCTACCGCACCGGGCTCTACACCTCGCCGCATCTGGTGCATTTCGAGGAGCGGGCACGGCTGGATGGCCAGCCGCTGGCCGAAGCGCGGCTCGTGCCGTCGTTCGCGGCGGTGGAGGCGGCGCGCCGCGCCGCCGGCGACGTGGCGCTGAGCTACTTCGAGTTCACGACGCTGGCCTGCGTGCACGCGCTGCTGGCGCAGCGGCCCGAGGTGCTGATCCTGGAGGTCGGCATGGGCGGGCGGCTCGACGCCGTCAACCTCTGGGATGCCGACTGTGCGGTCATCACCAGCATCGACCTGGACCACATGGAGTACCTCGGCCCCGACCGCGAGGCCATCGGCTACGAAAAGGCCGGCATCCTGCGCACCGGGCGCCCCGCCATCGTGGCCGATCCGGCGCCGCCGCGCGGCGTGATCGACCGCGCGCGTGAGATCGGCGCCGACCTGTGGCTGGCGGGGCGCGACTTCCGCCACGGCGGCGACCGCCAGCAGTGGCACTGGCAGGGGCGCACGCGCCGTTACGCCGGGCTGGCCTTTCCGGCGCTGCGCGGCGTCAACCAGCTGGTCAACGCCAGCGGCGCGCTGGCGGCGCTGGAGGCGCTGCATGCGCGCCTGCCGGTGACGGCGCAGGCGGTGCGGCAGGGGCTCGCCACCGTCGAGTGGCCGGGGCGCTTCCAGGTCGTGCCGGGGCAGCCGGTGCTGGTGCTGGACGTGGCGCACAACCCGCACGCGGCCGCCGCGCTGGCCGAAAACCTCGACGCGATGGGCTTCTACCCGCAGACGCAGGCGGTGTTTGGCGCCATGGCCGACAAGGACGTGGCGCCCATGCTGGCGCGGCTCGATGCGCTGGTGGATGGCTGGCACTTCTGCGACCTGCCGACGCCGCGCGCGGCCCGGGCCGAGGCGCTGCAGGCCGCCTGGCGGGCCGTCACGCGCCGCTCCGACGTCACCTCGGCGCTGCACGCGGATCCGGCGGCGGCCTTGCAGGCCGCGCTGGCCGCGGCCGACCCCGCTGGTAGAATCGTGGTCTTCGGCTCGTTCTTCACGGTGGGCGGCGTGCTGCGACACGGCTTGCCGCGCCTGGGCGCCAAGCACCTGCAGGCCTGACGCATGTTCCAACTCGGCTTCCGCTCGTCACGCGCCGCCGCCCCGGCGGATGACGGCCCCAGCCTGGAGGCGCTGCGGCGGCAGGCGCGCCGGCGCCTGATCGGTGCGGCGGTGCTGGTCGGGGCGGCCGTCATCGTGCTGCCGTGGCTGCTGGAAGCCCAGCCGCGCCCGGTGCCGGTGGACGTGGCCATCGAGATTCCGGCGCGCGACGCCGCCGCACCGTTGCCGGCTCCCGCCTCGGTCGGCCCCGGCGAGGCGATCGTGCCGGCCGCCGCTGCGCGCCAGGAGGTCGCCGCGCCCTCCGAGCCGGCCGGGCGGCCGGATCCGGCGCCCGCCGCGCCGGCCGGCGAGGCCGCCGCAGCTCCCCAGGCTCCGGCGCCGGTCACCCCGGTCACCCCGGCCAGCGGGGCCGGCACACCCCCGCCCGCCGAGGCGCCACGGGTGCGCGTGGTGGTGCAGGTCGGCGCCTACGCCGAGGCCGCGCGCGCGCAGGAGGTGCGCAGGCGGCTGGAGAGCGCAGGCTTCAAGACCTACACCCACGTCGCCGACACGCCCCAGGGCAAGCGCATCCGCGTGCGCGTCGGGCCGTTCGACAGCCGGGCCGAGGCCGAGAAGGTGGCCGAGAAGGTCAAGGCGCTGGGCCTGCCGGCGGCGGTGCTGATGCTGTGACGATGGCTGCGGTGGACGTGCTGCTGCTGGCCGTGCTGGCCGTCTCGGTGTTGCTCGGTCTGTGGCGCGGGCTGCTGTACGAGGTGGTGGCGCTGCTGGGCTGGGTGGCGGCGTTCGTCGCGGCCCAGCACGGCGCGCTGCCGCTGGGGCGCGCGCTGCCGTTGGACGGCTGGGCCGAGCCGCTGCGCTACGCGGCGGGCTTTGCGCTCGTGTTCGTGGGCGTGGCGCTGGCCGGCGGCCTGCTGGCGTGGCTGGCGCAGCGCGGCGCGGCGGCGGTGGGGTTGCGGCCGGTGGACCGCACGCTCGGTGGCTTGTTCGGCGCGCTGCGCGGGGTGATGCTGTTGCTGGGTCTGGCGCTGCTGCTGCGCCAGACCCCCTGGGCGCAGGCACCGGCCTGGCGCGCCTCGGTCGGGGCCGCCTGGCTGGAGCAGGGGTTGCTGGCGGCACGCGCCTTCGTGCCGCCGGAAGTCGCAGTGTATTTCCCTTGAGGGCGGCGAGAGGGCAGGATCATGTGTGGCATCGTCGGGGTCGTCAGCACCCAACCCGTCAACCAGCTCATCTACGATGCGCTGCTGCTGCTGCAGCACCGCGGTCAGGATGCCGCGGGCATCGTCACGCAGCTGGGGCACAAGTTCTTCATGCACAAGGCCAAGGGCATGGTGCGCGACGTGTTCCGCACGCGCAACATGCGCGCGCTGCCCGGCTCGTGCGGCCTGGGCCAGGTGCGCTACCCCACCGCGGGCAACGCCAACAGCGAGGAGGAGGCGCAGCCGTTCTACGTCAACGCGCCCTTCGGCGTCGTGCTGGCGCACAACGGCAACCTGACCAACGCCCGGCAGCTGCGCCAGGAGCTGGTGCAGACCGACCACCGCCACATCAACACCGAGAGCGACTCCGAGGTGCTGCTCAACGTGCTGGCGCACGAGCTCGGACGGGCCTCGCAGGGCGGATCGCTGCAGCTGGAGGCGATCTTCGCCGCGGTGGCTGCCGTGCACCGCCGCGTGCGCGGCAGCTATGCGGTGGTGGCGCTGATCGCCGGCCACGGCATGCTGGTGTTCCGCGACCCGTTCGGCATCCGACCCCTGTGCATCGGCCGCGGCCCGGACGGTACGGTGATCGCGGCCAGCGAGTCGGTGGCGCTGGAGGGCACCGGCCATCGTTTCGAGCGCGACGTCGCGCCGGGCGAGGCGATCTTCGTCACGCTCGACGGCCAGATCCACGCACGCCAGTGCGCCGAGGCGCCGCGCCACCATCCGTGCATCTTCGAGTTCGTGTACCTGGCGCGCCCCGATTCGGTGATCGATGGCATCTCGGTCTATCAGGCCCGGCTCAACATGGGCGAGACACTGGCCACGCGCGTCGTCTCCACCGTGCCGCCGGGCGAGATCGACGCCGTCATCCCCATTCCCGAGTCCAGCCGTCCGGCGGCGATGGAGGTGGCACGCCTGATCGGCCGTCCGTACCGCGAGGGCTTCGTGAAGAACCGCTACGTCGGCCGCACCTTCATCATGCCGGGGCAGGCGGTGCGCAAGAAGTCGGTGCGCCAGAAGCTCAACGTGATCGCCAGCGAATTCGCCGGGCGCAACGTGCTCTTGGTGGACGACTCCATCGTGCGCGGCACCACCAGCCGCGAGATCGTGCAGATGGCGCGCGAGGCCGGCGCGCGCAAGGTCTACCTGGCCAGCGCCGCCCCTCCGGTGCGCTACCCCAACGTCTACGGCATCGACATGCCGACGCAGGAGGAGCTGGTGGCGCACGGCCGCACGGTGGAGGAGGTGCGCCAGCTGATCGGCTGCGACGCGCTGATCTATCAGGACGTCGAGGCCATGAAGCGCGCGGTGGCGGCGCTCAACCCGCGGCTGGACGGCTTTGAGGCGTCGTGTTTCGACGGCGTCTACGTCACCGGTGACGTGACGCCAGAGTCGGTGGCGGCGATGAACGCGCCGCGCTGCCTCGCCAGCGGCGCCGACGACGAGGACGGCAGCGGCACGCGTCTGGCGCTGCCCAACGCGCAGGAGGCCTGAGTCCGTGGCGTGGCACCCCGAGACCGCCGCGGTGCGCGTGGCCGTGCCGCGCTCGCCGTACGGCGAGAACGCCGAGGCGCTGTATCTGACCAGCGGCTACGTGCAGCCCAGCGCCGAGGCGGCGGCCGCGCGCTTCGCCGGCGACGAGGACGGCTACACCTACGGCCGCTACGGCAACCCCACGACCGCCAGCTTCGAGCAGCGGCTGGCCGCGCTGGAGGGGACGGAAGCGGCGATCGCCACCTCCTCCGGCATGGCGGCGATCCTGATGCTGGCGCTGGGCCTGCTGCAGGCCGGCGACCACGTGGTCTGCTCGCGCTCGATGTTCGGCGCCACGATCAAGCTGATCGGCAGCGACCTGGCCAAGTTCGGCGTGCAGGCCACCTTCGTGCCGCAGACCGACCTGGACGCCTGGCGCGCGGCGGTGACGCCGCGCACGCGCCTGCTGCTGGCCGAGACGCCCACCAACCCGCTGACCGAGGTCTGCGACATCGCGGCGCTGGCCGACATCGCGCATGCCGCGGGTGCCTGGCTGGCGGTGGACAACTGCTTTGCCACGCCGGCGCTGCAGCGCCCGGCCGCGTTCGGCGCCGACATCGTCATCCATTCCGGCACCAAGTTCCTCGACGGGCAGGGGCGGGTGATGGCCGGCGCGCTGTGCGCCAGCCGCGCGCTGGTGGAGGAGAAATTCCTGCCGGTGCTGCGCAGCGCCGGCATGACGCTGGCGCCGTTCAACGCCTGGGTGGTGCTCAAGGGCCTGGAGACGCTGCACCTGCGCGTGCGCGCGCAAAGCGCCACGGCGCTGGCGCTGGCGCAGTGGCTGCAGGCCCACCCGGCGGTGGCGCGCGTCCACCACCCGGGTCTGCCGGGCCATCCGCAGCACGCGCTGGCGATGCGCCAGCAGGGCGGCTGCGGCGGCGCCATCGTCTCGTTCGAGGTCAAGGCCACGAGCCCCGAGGAGGGCCGCGCGCGGGCGTTCGCGGTGCTGGATGCGCTGCGGCTGGCCTCGCTGTCCACCAACCTCGGCGACACCAAGACGCTGTGCTCGCACCCGGCCAGCACCTCGCACGGGCGCCTGACCGAAGCGCAGCGCCAGGCTGCCGGCATCACGCAGGCGCTGATCCGCGTCTCGGTCGGCCTGGAGCACCTGGACGACCTCACCGCCGACCTGGCGCGCGGCCTGGACGCGCTCATCTGACGCGCCAGTGCGACCTTCCGATTCCGATCCATCATGACGCAACGAGTCCGCACCCGCTTCGCCCCGTCGCCGACGGGCTTCATCCACCTCGGCAACATCCGCTCGGCCCTCTATCCTTGGGCGTTCGCGCGCGCGCACGGCGGCGACTTCATCCTGCGCATCGAGGACACCGATCAGGAGCGCTCCACCGACGAGGCGGTGCGCGTGATCCTGGAGGCGATGGAGTGGCTGGGCCTGACCCCCGACGAGGGGCCGTACTACCAGATGCAGCGCATGGAGCGCTACCGCGAGGTCATCGCGCAGATGCTGCAGGCGGGGCTGGCCTACCACTGCTACATGACGCCTGAGGAGCTCGACGCCCTGCGCGAGCGCCAGATGGCGGCCAGGCTCAAGCCGCGCTACGACGGCACCTGGCGCCCGGAGCCCGGCAAGGTGCTGCCCACGCCTCCCAGCGGCGTGCTGCCGGTGATCCGCTTCAAGAACCCGCTTTCGGGCAGCGTCGTGTGGGACGACAAGGTCAAGGGTCGCATCGAGATCTGCAACGACGAGCTCGACGACCTCGTGATTGCGCGCCAGGCGCCGGTGGGCCAGATCGGCGTGCCGACCTACAACTTCTGCGTCGTCGTCGACGACATCGACATGCGCATCACGCACGTCATCCGCGGCGACGACCACGTCAACAACACCCCGCGCCAGATCAACATCATCCGCGCGCTGGGCCACGAGCCGCCGGTGTACGCCCACCTGCCCACCGTGCTCAACGAGCAGGGCGAGAAGATGAGCAAGCGCCACGGCGCCAAGCCGGTGACGTGGTACCGCGATGCCGGCTTTCTGCCCGACGCGATGATCAACTACCTGGCGCGGCTGGGCTGGAGCCACGGCGACGACGAGATCTTCACGCGCGAGCAGTTCCTGAAGTGGTTCGACCTCGACCATCTGGGCAGGAGCGCGGCGCAGTTCGACGAGGCCAAGCTGCGCTGGGTCAACGCGCAGCACATGAAGATGACGCCCAACGAGCGGCTGGCGCCGCTGGTGGCCGAGCAGCTGGCGCGCCGCGGCCTGCAGGCCGACGAGCGGCTGCCCGCGATCTGCGGCCTTTTCAAGGACCGCTGCGACACCACGGTGGCGCTGGCGGACTGGGCGCAGCCGTATTACCAGGCGCCGACCCCGCGCGCCGAGGATCTGGCGCAGCATGTCACCGACGCGGTGCGCCCGGCGCTGGCCGAGCTGCGCCAGCGCCTCGCCGACGTGCCGTGGACGGCGGCCGACATCGCCGCGGCGCTGAAAGCGACGCTGGCCAGCCACGGCCTGAAGATGCCGCAGCTGGCCATGCCGGTGCGCGTGCTGGTCATGGGCGTGGCGCAGACGCCGTCGGTGGACGCCGTGCTGGCGCTGCACCGGCGCGAGGACGTGCTGGCGCGGCTGGCCGCGGCCTGACGCGGCCGGCGGGGTGGGGCAGGGCGGCCTCTTTTTTGGCGCCAGGCCCGAAAACGTGTCGGATTTGTGGCTATAATGCAGGTCTCGACAGCGCACGACGCCAACGACGCGACAGCGACGCAGCGATCGAAGCTTCGAGTCCCGTGGGGGTATAGCTCAGCTGGGAGAGCGCTTGCATGGCATGCAAGAGGTCAGCGGTTCGATCCCGCTTACCTCCACCACCGGATATCCGACCCTATCGTCTAGAGGCCTAGGACATCACCCTTTCACGGTGAGTACCGGGGTTCGAATCCCCGTAGGGTCGCCAAGCACAACTGGAGCGGTAGTTCAGTTGGTCAGAATACCGGCCTGTCACGCCGGGGGTCGCGGGTTCGAGCCCCGTCCGCTCCGCCAACGTCCACGTCTCGACCCTATCGTCTAGAGGCCTAGGACATCACCCTTTCACGGTGAGTACCGGGGTTCGAATCCCCGTAGGGTCGCCAACCACGACTGGAGCGGTAGTTCAGTTGGTCAGAATACCGGCCTGTCACGCCGGGGGTCGCGGGTTCGAGCCCCGTCCGCTCCGCCAACACCGATGACGCCACCCCTGCGGGTGGCGTCATGCTTTTTGAAGGTTCTCGCCTCGACGAGGACTGCCAGTCCGGCTGGGCGCGCCAGCGGGTGCGGTGTGCGGATCCGCGACGTGAGCACCGGGGGCCATGACGGCGGCCGTCAACTGTCTGCCAGCTGCCAGAAACTCCATTTGCGGCCATGGTCGCGCCGGACTTCGGCCACGAACCTGGCGTGTGAGCACAGCGGTTCGAGCGATGGGGTCAGTTGGGCGATGGCCTGCAGCTTGGCCCAGTAGCGCGCTGCATGGCGGTATGCCTGTGACTGCCCGCGCGACAGGATGTCGAGCAGCAGCGCCCGGTACACGGCCGTGGCGCCGGTCCAGAGTTGGTGCGCCTCGAGCTTCTTGGCCAGCGGCACGAGGAGCTCGTAGAAACGTCCATCGAGCTGCGACGCCCGTTGCACCAGCATCCCCTGTGCCCCCTCGCCATCGCCGGTCTCCAACAACAACTCGGCTGCGGCGACCGGATCGGGCCAGGCGCGTGCCACGGCACGCGCGTGCTCGACAGCGGCGGACTGCTGCAGCGGTGGCAGCAGCTCCATCCAATTGCGGAAGTCGGAAATCGTCAGCGTGCGCTCGAACGCCTGTTGCCGCAGCAGGACCGCCTCGTCGCGGCGGCCGAGCTGCTGCAGCGCCTGCGCGCGCAGCCGCAGGCGTGTGTCCTCATGGCGCTGCCAAGGACCGTCGAGCCAGGGTAGTGCGTCCGCCGGGCGCCCCACTTCCAGGTAGTGGCGCACGAACGCCTCCTTTTGCAGTTCGTTGGGCTGCGGACTGTGGCGCAGGGTGGCGCGCACCTGGACGTCCGGGTCCTGCAGGGCTTCGGCAAGCAGGACCATGGCCGTTGCAGGGTGGAACACCCCACGCGGGAGATCCGGTTCGCCCCTTGCCCGGGCGGCCGCGAGAATCGCATCCTGCTGCGCTTCGTAGCGGGCAACCAGACCGCGCAGATGCGCCTCGTCCAGCAGCAGATTCGCCCGGCGCAGCAGTTCTTCGCGCGCCCCGTACTCGTCGTGGTCGTACAGGGTGGCCAGCCGCTCGGGCCAGAAGTCGGCCGGTGTCTCGCAGCACGCGGCGCAGCGCAGCCAGAGGCGGCACGCCTCGCGCACGGTCTCGCCGACGAGGCCGGCGGAATCGTCGGCGCGTTCGAACCAATGGGCATCGGAGGCAATGTAGTCTTCCACCAGCTCCAGTGCGCGCATCGGGTCAACCGGCAGAAGCTCGCGCTCGATCTGCGCCAGCCAGTCCTGCTGTTCCTTGAAGAACTGGCGGGCCTCGTCCCAGTCCAAATACCGGCGGCTGCGTTTCCAGCCGCTCAGCGTCTTGCGGAACGCCGCCGCCAGGCGTTTGCCGTCGCGTGCCACCGAGAGGCGCTCGAGCCTCCTGCGGACGAGCTCGGATTCGGATGCGAGTTCGAGCAGGATGTCGACCAGCGTGGATGCATCCTGCTGGCGCAGGAAGGCTGCGAGGGTTTCGTTGGCGGGCTTGCGGGGCATCGACCGATGGTAGGCGGGCAACCTCAAGCGGATGCAGGCACGGCCACACCGTGTGCCTCGACGAAAGTCACCAGTTCGTCCCACGGCATCGGGCGCGCGAAACGGAAGCCCTGCACGTCCAGCGGCGCGTGCGGCGCCAGGAACGCCAGCTGCGCGTCCGTCTCCACGCCTTCGACCACCACGCGCGCGTGCAGCGCGGCGGCCAGCTCCAGCACCGCGGTGACGATGCGCTCGCTCGGGCCGCCGGTGCCGACGTGGTCGGTGAAGCGCTTGTCCACCTTGAGCTCGTCCACCGGCGTGCGCAGCAGGTAGGCCAGACTCGAGTAGCCGGTGCCGAAGTCGTCCAGCGCGACGTGGCCGCCGCCCTCGCGCACGCGCTGCAGCCAGGCCAGCGTCGAGGGGCTGTCGGCCATCCACACCGACTCGGTGACCTCGATGGTGAGGTTGGGCAGCGCGGCGCGGTGCTCCTCCAGCCAGTCGCGCAACGAGGCGTCGCCGAACTGCGCGCTGGAGACGTTGACCGCCAGCCGCATGCCGTGGCCCCAGCGGCGCGCGACCTCCAGCGCGCGCCGCGCCGCCTCGCGCAGTACCCACGCGCCGATGCGGCGGATCTGGCCGCTGGCCTCGGCCACGCCGATGAACTCCACCGGCGAGACCAGGCCGCGCGTCGGGTGGCGCCAGCGCAGCAACACCTCGGCGGCGCGCACGCGCTCGCCGGGCAGGGTGACGATGGGCTGGAAATGCAGCTCGAAGGCGCCGTCGGCCAGCGCCTGCTCCAGCCCGGCCTTGATGTCGGCCAGGTGACGCGCGCGGCTTTCCATCTGCGGCGAGTAGAAGCGCATGCGGTCGCGCCCGCTGTTCTTGGCGGCGTACATCGCGGTGTCGGCCATGCGCAGCAGCTCCTCGGCCGTCTCGCCGTCGCTCGGGTAATTGGCCACGCCGATGCTGGCGCTCAGGCGCAACACGTTGCCGTGCAGGTCCAGCGGCTGGCGCACGGTCTGCAGGATGCCGTCGGCGATGCGCTCCACCACCAGCGGCGACTGCGGGCCGTCGAGCAGCACGACGAACTCGTCGCCGCCGAAGCGGGCCACGGTGTCGTTGGGGCGCAGCGCGCGGCGAAGGCGGCCGGCGATCTCCACCAGCACCTCGTCGCCCAGCTCGTGGCCGTGGACGTCGTTGATGTCCTTGAAGCCGTCCAGGTCGCAGAACATCACGTACAGCGGCCGCAGCTCGCGCTGCGCGCGCAGCAGCGCCTGCTCCAGGCGGTCGCGGTACAGCGCGCGGTTGGGCAGGCCGGTCAGGGCGTCGAAGTTGGCCTGGCGGAAGATGGTCTGCTCGCGCGCCTTGGCCTCGTCGATGTTTTCCAGCAGCAGCACGACCAGATCGCCCAGCGGCTCCGGATGCCGTGCCAGCGAGGCGTGCTGGCGCGCCCAGCGCAGCGCCCCGTCGCGCGCCAGCAGCCGCTGCTCCAGCGGCGGCGACGGCCGTCCGCTGCCCAAGGCGCGCCAGTGCGTGCGCGCGGCCTGGCGGTCGTCAGGGTGGAGCCAGTCCAGCCAGGCCGAGCCGTGCAGCTCCTCGGCGGTGGCGGCCAGCCGGCCGGCCAGCGCGGCGTTGGCTTCCAGCACGGTGCCGTCGGGGGCGCACACCGCAATGCCCACGCTCGGGTTGTCCCACACCGCCTGCAGGCGCGCGTGCACGCCGCGCTCGCGCTGCTCCAGCTCCACCAGCTCGGTGACGTCCAGCAGCGAGGCGGCGATCAGGCGCCGCCCGTCGCCGCCGGGGCTGACGCGCGCGGCGCGCTCCTGCACGTGCCGCGAGCCGCCCTCGGGGGTGCGCAGGCGGTAGCGCTGCGTCCACTGGTCGCTGCGCTCGTCGTGCCAGCGTGCCTGCACGCGCCCCTGGTCAGCCGGGTCGATGGCATCGAGGAGCCAGCCCAGTGGGGCCTGGCCATCTTCGCCTGCCGGCTGCGCCAGCCACTCCTCCAGCCGACGCGAGGCATAGACCACCCGGCTGCGCAGCACGTCCAGCAGCACCACGCCCTCGTGCAGCGCGTCGGTGAGCGCCGACAGGCGCGCCTGCAGCTCCAGCCGCGCCTCCTCGGCCCGACGCAGCGCGGTCAGGTCGGTCAGCGCCACCACGTAACCGGTGCGATCGTCGTGCGTGTGCCACGGCACCAGCTGCACCCACAGGCGTGCCCCGGGCAGTTCCACGCCGCCCTGCCACGGGCCGGCCGCCCCGCGCACCACGTGCTCCACCAGCCCGGCCGGCCAGGCGAAGCGACGCGCATCGAACGTCCACGGCAGCCCCAGCATCGTCTCGCGCAGGGCCAGCAGCTCGGCGGCCTGCTGGTTGAAGCGCAGCAGGCGCCGTTCGTGATCGAGCACCAGCAGCGCGGTGCCGGCGCTTTCCTGCACCGCGTGCAGCAGGTCGTTGAGCTGCTGCTGCTCGCGCAGCGAGCGGTCCAGCTCCTCGTTGAGCGTGCGCAACTCTTCGTTGGAGGCCTCCAGCTCCTCGTTGGACGCCTCCAGTTCCTCGTTGGCGGCCTCCAGTTCCTCGGTGGTGACGCTGAGGGCCTCGTTGAGCTGCTGCAGCTGGCGCTGGCTGCGCTCCAACGCATCGACGAAGCTCTCCAGCCGCTCCTGCTGCAGCCGCCGCTCGTCTTCGGGCGGCGCGTCGACCGCCTCGGGGGCGGCGGGTGCCGCCGCCGGCCGCGCCGCGGCGAAGCTCAGGACCACGAAGCGCTCACCACCGGCCTCCAGGCGCGCCCCCTCCAGCACCCGCGGCGGCTGGTCCGCCAGCGACGGCAGCGGCACGCGCAGCGCCGCCTCGTCCTCGGTCAGCAAGCGGTGCAGCGCCAGCTGCACGTCGCGCCGCCAGGCCGGGGCGACGAGGTTGGGCAGCGTAAGCTCCACGGTGGGGCCAGCCGGCCAGTGCATCAACCCCTCCATGGAACCCACGACGTGCAGGGGGTGGCCGTCGCGATCCAGCAGCACGGTCGGTGGGGCGTGACGCTCGATCAGGTGTTGCAGCAGCCGGTCGCGCAAATCGTGCTCGAGCCGGTCCACCGGCCGCAGCTGCGGCACGGGCGGCGGCGCCAGTGCCGTGTCCGCCGGCCGTGCGCCCCGCTGGCGCCGCGCCGGCAGCTTCAGCGCGGGTTCGCCGGCGTCCGGGCGCTTGCGCCAGAGGTGCTCCTGCGTCGACACGGGCGCGAACAGCGTGCGCGTGCGCGCCGTCAGTGCCTCGGAGCGGCCCAGCATCAGCAGCCCGTCGGGCAGCAACGCGTGGTAGAGCCGCCGCAGCACCTCGTCCTTGGCCGCGCCCTTGAGGTAGATCAGCACGTTGCGGCACGCCACCAGGTCCATGCGCAGGAACGGCAGGTCCTGCAGCGCGTCGTGGCGCGCGAACACGCAGCGCCGGCGCAGTTCCTGCTGCACGCGCAGCGTGTGCCCGATGCGGGTGAAGTGGCGCTCGCGCCACGCCGGCGGCAGCGTCTGCGCGCTGTCCTCGTCGAACAGACCGCTGCGCGCCTGATCCAGCGCCGGCGTGCTGACGTCGGTGCCCAGCACCATCCAGTCCAGTGTCAGGCCGAGCTCGCGCAGCAGGTCGTCGGTCAGCATCGCCAGGCCGTAGACCTCCTCGCCGGTGGAGCAGCCCACCGACCACAGCCGCAGGCTGGCGGCGCCTTCGGCAGCGCGGCGCTGGATGCGCTCGCGCCAGGCGATGCGCAGCGCCGCGAACGCGCTCGGGTTGCGCAGCCACTCGGTCACGCCAATGGTGACCGACTGCGCCAGCGCGTGCAGCAACTGGGGGTCGCGCTCGGTGGCGGCCAGCAGCTGCGCCAGACTGGTGGCGCCCTGCTGGCGCATCACGCGCTCGAACTGCCGCCGCAGCGTCGCCTCCTGATATTGGCCCAGCTCCAGGCCGGTGCTGCTGGCGAGGCGCTGCAGCAACGCCCCGAAGGCGGCACGTTCGTCGGCCAAGGTGCCGGTGGCGGGGGTAGACGGCTGGCTGCGCGGATTCAGCAACGCCGCCAGCCGCCGCCCCAGCGCCACCGCGGTGTCGACGTGGTCGGCCAGGCCACGCTCGACGATGGCCTGCGGCATCGACGCAAACGGCGCCTCCGAGGGGGCCTCGGCCCACACCGCGCCACCGGCGTCGCGCACCACCCGCGCGCCCACGGCCCCGTCCTGGCCGGTGCCGGACAGCACGATGGCCATCGCGCGTGGCCCGAGTGCACGCGCCGCGCTGGCGAACAGCCGGTCCAGCGAGGGCGCCGGTCCTTGGCCCGGGACGCTCGGGTACAGGCGCAGCCGCTGGCCCTCGATCTCGACATGGTGCCCCGGTGGCGTCACGTGGATCACGCCGCCGCGCAACGGGGCACCGTCGGTGACCTGTTCCACCGGCACGCCGGTGACGGTCTGCAGCAGGCGCGTCAGCGCCGACGCTTCGGTGGCGGCGATGTGCTGCGCCACCACGCAGGCAAGGCGCGCGTCGCGTGGCACGGCCGCCAGCAGTTCGCGCAGCGGCTCCAGCCCGCCGGCCGAGGCGCCGAGCAAAGCCACCAGCTGGGGGTGGAGGGCGGGGTTCACCTTGGACGTCCTTGTCGATTGGGCCATTGTAGACCCCGCTTACACTTGCGCACCATGTTGTTGCTGGGCATCGAGTCGTCGTGCGACGAGACCGGGGTGGCGCTGGTGCATGCCGAGCGCGACGGTGTGCCGCGGCTGCTGGGGGCGGCGCTGCACAGCCAGGTCGCGATGCACCGCGACTACGGCGGTGTGGTGCCGGAGCTGGCCAGCCGCGACCACATCCGCCGTCTGCTGCCGCTGCTGCGCGAGGCGCTGGCGCAGGCCGGCGTGGCGCTGCACGAGGTGCAGGCGGTGGCCTACACGCGCGGCCCCGGGCTGGCGGGGGCGCTGCTCGTGGGCGCGGGGCTGGCCACGGCGCTGGCCTGCGCGCTGGGCGTGCCCGCGCTGGGCGTGCACCATCTGGAAGGGCACCTGCTGTCGCCCTTTCTCAGCGCCGACCCCCCGGCGTTTCCGTTCGTCGCGCTGCTGGTCTCGGGCGGGCACACGCAGCTGATGCGCGTCGACGGCGTCGGGCGCTACGCGCTGCTCGGCGAGACCATCGACGACGCCGCCGGCGAAGCGTTCGACAAGTCGGCCAAGCTGCTGGGGCTGGGGTATCCGGGCGGGCCGGCGCTGGCGCGGCTGGCCGAGCAGGGCGATGCGGCGGCCTTCGCGCTGCCGCGGCCGCTCATGCACAGCGGCGACCTGGACTTCTCGTTCGCCGGCCTCAAGACCGCGGTGCTGACGCAGGTGCGCCGGCTCGGGGCCGAGCTGGAGGCGCGCAAGGCCGACCTGGCCGCCGCCACCCAGGCTGCCATCGTCGACGTGCTCGTGCACAAGGCGCTGGCGGCCCTGCGCGCCACCGGGCTGAAGCGGCTGGTGGTGGCCGGCGGCGTCGGGGCCAACCGTCGCCTGCGCGCGCAGCTGGACGAGGCGTGCGCACGCCACGGCTGGCGCGTGCACTACCCCGAGCCGGCGCTGTGCACCGACAACGGCGCGATGATCGCGCTGGCGGCGGCGATGCGCTGGCAGGCCGGGGGCTGGCCGCCGCAGGGCGAGGGGCTGGCCTTCGACGTGCGGCCGCGCTGGCCGCTGGAGGAAGTGGCGCTGCCGGTGGCGGCAGGGGGCTGAGCGGTGTGGCCGTGCGGGAGGGGCCAGCGGAGGTCGCCGCTCGATGCGGGGGCCATGGCGGTCTGCGTCCGCGGCAACCGCTTTGTACGGTGGGGTGTACGCTGTCGTAATTATGAATTACGACAGCGCTACAATGTCGGCCATCGCGATTCCGATGACGATGGAGCAGGCATGACCCGACCCACCTTCGATCCCTGTCCTTCCCCTTCCCGGCGCAGTGCGCTGCTCCGCCTGCTGGGCGGGGCGGCCGCGCTGGCGCTGCCCCCCATGGCGGTGCGGGCGCGTGGCGCCGCGCCGGTGCGCGTGGCGCTGATCGAGGCGCTGTCGGGCCCGGTCGGCAACGCCGGCGAGGCGGTGTTGCGCAACCTGGTCTGGGCGTGCGAGCGCGTCAATGCGCGCGGCGGCGTGGACATGGGCGGCGAGGTGCGCCGGCCGCTGCAGATCGTGCGCTTCGACAGCAAGGGCCAGCCGCAGGAGGCGCTCTCGGCGCTGCAGTCGGCGCTGGATGACGGCATCACCGTGGTCGCGCAGGGCAACTCCTCGGCCGTGGCGGCGGCGCTGATCGAGGCGATCAACCGCCACAACGAGCGCGAGCCGCAGCGCCAGGTGGTGTTCCTGAACTACTCGGCAGTCGACCCGGTGTTGACCAATGAGCGCTGCAGCTTCTGGCACTTCCGCTTCGACGCGCACGCCGACATGCGCATGGCCGCGCTCATGGAAGTGCTGCGGCAGGACGCAGGGGTCAAGAGCGTCTACCTGATCGGGCAGGACTACAGCTTCGGCCAGGCCGTGCTGCGCGAGGCACGCCGCCAGCTGGCGCTGCAGCGCCCGGACGTGCGCATCGCCGGCGAAGAGCTGCATCCGCTGGCGCGCATCAAGGACTTCATCCCGTACGTGACCAAGATCAAGGCCAGCGGCGCGCAGGCCGTCATCACCGGCAACTGGGGCAACGACCTGACGCTGCTGGTGCGTGCCGCCCGCGAGCTGGGCTACGAGGGCAAGTTCTACACGTTCTATGGCAACGCGCTGGGGGCGCCGGCGGCGATCGGCGAGGCCGGCGTCGGCAAGGTGATCGCGGTGGCGGACTGGTTCCCCAACGCCCCGGGGGAAGCATCGCGCCGGCTGGTGGAGGCGTTCCGCCAGCGCTTCCCGAATCCGGCCGAAGACTACATCCACCTGCGCATGCAGCTGATGATCGAGGCGCTGGCGCAGGCGCTGACGCGCGCCGCGCGCGCGGCCGGCACCGGCGGGCCGGGCGGACTCCCGCCGGCGGTGGCGCTGGCGCGCGCGCTGGAGCAGGCCGACGTGACGCTGGCGGGGCAGCGGCTGCGCATGCGCGCCGAGGACCACCAGGCGCAGCAACCGCTGATGGTGGCCGTGATGGAGCGTCAGGGTGCGCCGGGCGTGCCATTCGATGTCGAGGGCTCGGGCTACGGCTTTCGGGTGCTGCAGCGCATCGAGGCCGCCGCGGCCGAGCAGCCGCACACCTGCCGCATGGTGCGCCCGGACGCCACCGCGCCGGCCCCGGTATAATCGCGGACCTCCCGCATGGTGCGGGATGCACGCGGGCACGTGGCCGGACAGGCAGTCCGGCTGCCGCCCGTCGCAAGTTTTTCCGGAGTCGTTTTCATGATCACATCCGACATCAAGGCCAAGGTCGTCGCCGAGCATGCGCGCGGCGAGCGTGACACCGGCAGCCCCGAGGTGCAGGTGGCGCTGCTGACGGCGCGCATCAACGACCTCACCCCGCACTTCAAGGCGCATCCCAAGGACCACCACGGCCGCCGCGGGCTGCTCAAGCTGGTCAGCCGCCGGCGCAAGCTGCTGGACTACCTCAAGGCCAAGGACGCCGACCGCTACGTCGCGCTGATCAAGAAGCTCGGCCTGCGCAAGTGAGCGAGTAGGCCGTCGCACGATCCGCACGGGTGTGCTGCCCGCCAGTCCCCTGCCGGCGCCCCGGGTCATCGCAGGCCCTGGGCGCCGTTTGCCATGCGGACCCTTTCCCGTCGTCGCCGCCCAGAGCGAAGCTGTGTCATTCCAAGGCCCGCCGCACGGCGGCCGGCGCTGGAATGGCATCGTGTTCTGAGCGGGCGACCCCAACCCCAGGAGTGAACCCATGAGCCTGTTCCAGAAACACACCAAGACCTTCCAGTGGGGCCGTCACACGGTCACGATGGAGACCGGCGAGATCGCCCGGCAGGCCACCGGCGCCGTGCTGCTCGACATGGACGGCACCGTCGTGCTGGCCACCGTCGTCGCGCGCCCTGAGCCCAAGCCCGGCCAGGACTTCTTTCCGCTGACGGTCGATTACGTCGAGAAGGCCTACGCCGCCGGCAAGATCCCGGGCAGCTTCTTCAAGCGCGAGGGTCGTCCGAGCGAGTACGAGACGCTGACCAGCCGCCTGATCGACCGTCCGATCCGGCCGCTGTTTCCGGACGGCTTCTTCAACGAGGTGCAGATCGTCGTCCACACGCTGTCGCTCAATCCGGACGTGGACGCCGACATCCCGGCGCTGATTGCCTCCAGCGCGGCGCTGGCCATCAGCGGCATCCCGTTCAACGGCCCGATCGGTGCGGCGCGCGTCGGCTACATCAACGGCGAGTACGTGCTCAACCCCGGCCCGGCCGAGCGCGCCAACTCGCGCCTTGACCTGGTGGTGGCCGGCACCGAGGCGGCCGTGCTGATGGTGGAGTCGGAGGCCGACCAGCTGCCCGAGGAGGTGATGCTCGGGGCGGTGGTGTTCGGTCACGAGCAGGGCAAGGTCGTCATCGAGGCCATCCACGATCTGGTGCACGTGGCTGGCAAGCCGGCCTGGGACTGGCAGCCGCCGCCGCGCGACGAGGCCCTCATCGCCAAGGTCAGCGAGCTGGGCGAGGCGCGCCTGCGCGCGGCCTACCAGATCCGCAACAAGCAGGCGCGCACGCAAGCCCTGCGCGAGGCGTATGCGGCGGTGAAGGCCGGCTTGACGGAGCAGGGCATCGCGTTCGACGAGGTCAAGGTCGACGGCCTGCTGTTCGACATCGAGGCGCGCATCGTGCGCCAGCAGATCCTCAACGGCGAGCCGCGCATCGACGGCCGCGACACGCGCACCGTGCGTCCGATCGAGATCCGCACCGGCGTGCTGCCGCGCACGCACGGCTCGGCACTGTTCACCCGCGGCGAGACGCAGGCGCTGGTGATTGCCACCCTGGGCACCGAGCGCGACGCGCAGATCATCGATGCGCTGTCGGGTGAATACCAGGATCGCTTCATGCTGCACTACAACATGCCGCCGTTCGCCACCGGCGAGACGGGGCGTGTCGGCGCACCGAAGCGGCGCGAGATCGGCCACGGCCGTCTGGCCAAGCGCGCGCTGGTGGCGTGCCTGCCGAGCAAGGACGAGTTCCCTTACACCATCCGCGTCGTCTCCGAGGTCACCGAGTCCAACGGCTCCTCGTCGATGGCCACCGTCTGCGGCGGCTGCCTGGCGCTGATGGATGCCGGCGTGCCGATGAAGGCGCACGTGGCCGGCATCGCGATGGGCCTGATCAAGGAGGGCAACAAATTCGCGGTGCTGACCGACATCCTCGGTGACGAGGACCACCTGGGCGACATGGACTTCAAGGTGGCCGGCACGACGCAGGGCGTGACGGCGCTGCAGATGGACATCAAGATCCAGGGCATCACCAAGGAGATCATGCAGGTGGCGCTGGCGCAGGCCAAGGAGGCGCGGCTGCACATCCTGGCCAAGATGCAGGAGGCCATCGCCGGGGCGCGCGAGGACATCTCGGTCTACGCGCCGCGTCTGTACACGATGAAGATCAACCCCGAGCGCATCCGCGACGTCATCGGCAAGGGCGGCGCCACCATCCGCGCCATCACCGAGGAGACCGGCACGACGATCGACATCGCCGAGGACGGCACGATCACGATCGCCTCCACCGACGCCGACCGCGCCGCGCTGGCGCGCAAGCGCATCGAGGAGCTGACCGCCGAGGTCGAGGTCGGCCAGGTGTACGAAGGCCCGGTGACCAAGATCCTGGATTTCGGCGCGCTGGTCAACATCCTGCCCGGCAAGGACGGCCTGCTGCACATCAGCCAGATCGCCAACCAGCGTGTCGAGAAGGTCAGCGACTTCCTCAAGGAAGGCCAGATCGTCAAGGTCAAGGTCATCGAGACCGACGACAAGGGGCGCATCAAGCTGTCGATGCGCGCGCTGCTGGAGCCCGGCACGCAGGGTGCCCAGCAGCAACAGCAGCAGTGACGCGCAGCGCCGCGTCGGCGCACGGAGGACGTGGATGGCTCACTTGATGAACGCGATCGAGATCAGCGCGCCGGGCGGACCGGAGGCGCTGCGCATGGTGCAGCGTCCACGGCCCGAGCCGCGCGGCGGCGAGGTCCTGATTCGCGTCAGCGCCAGCGGCGTCAACCGGCCCGACGTGCTGCAGCGCCGCGGTGCCTATCCGCCCCCGCCGGGGGCCTCCGATCTGCCAGGGCTGGAGGTGGCCGGCGTCATCGAAAGCGGCGACGTCGAGGCCATGGAGGCCGCCGGGCTGCGCATCGGTCAGCGCGTCTGCGCGCTGCTGGCCGGCGGCGGCTACGCCGAGTACTGCGTCGCCCCGGTGGGACAGGTGCTGCCGGTGCCGCGCGGCTGGAGCGACGTCGAGGCCGCCGGCATCCCCGAGACGTTCTTCACCGTCTGGAGCAACGTGTTCGACCGCGGCCGCCTGCAGGCCGGCGAAACGCTGCTCGTGCATGGCGGCGCCAGCGGCATCGGCGTGACGGCGATCCAGATGGCGCGCGCCTTCGGCGCGCGCGTCATCGTCACCGTCGGCAGCCGAGACAAGGCCGCCGCCTGCCTGCGGCTGGGTGCCGAGCACGCGATCCTGTATCGCGAGCAGGACTTCGCCGCCGAGGTGCTGCGGCTGACGCTGGGGCGGGGGGCCGACGTCATTCTCGACATGGTGGCCGGGCCGTACGTCGAGCGCGAGATCGGCTGCCTGGCCGACGATGGCCGGCTGGTCATCATCGCCGTGCAGGGGGGCACCGAGGCGCGGCTCGATGCCGGTCAGGTGCTGCGCCGGCGCCTGACGATCACCGGCTCGACCTTGCGGCCGCGGCCGGTGGCGTTCAAGGCGGCGATCGCGCGCGAGCTGCACCACCACGTCTGGCCGCTGATCGAGCGTGGCGCCATCCGCCCGGTGGTGCACCGGGTGCTGCCGGCCTCCCAGGCCGCGCAGGCGCACGCGCTGATGGAGGCCGACACGCACGTCGGCAAGATCATCCTGGACTGGACGGCGCCGCCGTCCTGAACATGCTGGAGGACGCTTTCGTGACGCGCAAGCTGATTGCGGGCAACTGGAAGATGAACGGCAGCCTGGAGGCCAACGAGGCGCTGCTGCGCGCCGTGCTGGCCGGGCTGCCGGCCGAGCCGGCGGCCGACGTGGCGGTGTGCGTGCCGGCGCCGTACCTGGCGCAGGTGCAGGCGCTGTGCCAGGGCGGCCCGGTGGCCTGGGGTGCGCAGGACGTCTCCGCGCACGAGCGCGGCGCCTTCACCGGCGAGGTCAGCGCGGCGATGCTGCGCGACTTCGGCTGCCGCTACGTCATCGTCGGTCACTCCGAGCGGCGCCAGTACCACGGCGAGACCGACGAGGTGGTGGCGGCCAAGGCGCAGCGCGCGCTGGCCGCCGGCATCACGCCGATCGTCTGCGTCGGCGAGACCGAGGCGCAGCGCGACGCCGGCGAGACCGAGCTCGTCGTCAAGCGCCAGCTGGCGGCGGTGATCCACGCCCTGGGGCACTGTGTCGGCGAGATCGTCGTGGCCTACGAGCCGGTGTGGGCCATCGGCACCGGACGCACCGCCACGCCTGAGCAGGCGCAGGCGGTGCACGCGGTGCTGCGCGCGCAGCTGCGCGCGGCCGTGGCGGGGCAGCGGCGCGTGCGCATCCTCTACGGCGGCAGCATGAACGCCGGCAACGCCGCGGCGCTGCTGGCCCAGCCCGACATCGACGGTGGCCTGATCGGCGGCGCCTCGCTGAAGGCCGACGAATTTCTGCGCATCGTCGCGGCGGCCGGCTGAAGGCGCGCGACGTCGACGGCGCGCCGGGGGCTGGACGGTGGGAATCCGTCCATGGCGGCCCTGGCGCGCGAAGATTGGGTGATGTCACTCCGGAAAGGTGAACGATGAATGTCTTGCATACGTTGCTGGTGATCGTGCAGGTGCTGTCGGCGCTGGCGATGATCGGTCTGGTGCTGATGCAGCACGGCAAGGGGGCGGACGCCGGCGCGGCGTTCGGCGGGGGTGCCTCCGCCAGTCTGTTCGGTGCCAGCGGCGGCGCCAACTTCCTGTCGCGCAGCACGGCGGTGCTGGCCACGGTGTTCCTCGCCTCCACGCTGGCGCTGGCCTTCCTCGGCTACCAGCGCCCCAGCGCGCCGGCCGCCGCCGGCAGCGTGCTGGAGACGCTGCCCGCCGCCCCCGCGGCGCCGGCCGCCCCGGCCGGCGCCGACGGCGGCGCGGCACAGATCCCGGGCAAATGACCGCATCCGGTGCGCCCCATGCCCACGCGCGCACCGGGGTGGGGCGGAAATCGCCCCGTTTCCGGGTACAATGCAGCCATCCGTCGTCGAGGACGAGAACCTGCCGGTGAGGTACAGCCAGATCCGGCCCTCGGCGATGCTGCCCCAGCCGACGTGGTGGAATTGGTAGACACGCTATCTTGAGGGGGTAGTGGCGAAAGCTGTGCGAGTTCGAGTCTCGCCGTCGGCACCAACCACATCATGACAGGCGCCTGCAGGGCGCCTTTTTGCGGAGACGACCGTGAGCCTCGAGCAGTATCTGCCCGTACTCCTGTTCCTTCTCGTGGGCTTTGCGGTCGGAGTACTCCCACAGGTATTTGGTTACCTGCTGGGTCCGAATCGCCCCGACCCGGAGAAAAATTCTCCGTACGAGTGCGGCTTCGAGGCTTTCGAGGATGCGCGCATGAAGTTCGATGTGCGCTATTACCTCGTGGCCATTCTGTTCATCCTGTTCGATCTCGAGATCGCCTTCCTGATTCCGTGGGCGGTGGCCTTCGCCGACATCGGCGCCACCGGCTTCTGGGCCGGGGTCATGTTCCTGACGATCCTGGTGGTGGGCTTCGTCTACGAGTGGAAGAAGGGCGCGCTGGACTGGGAGTGAGTGCCCGCTGCGCGGCCGCATGCACCGCCGGCGCCGGCCGGCCAGGAGCTGACGCATGATCGAGGGTGTGTTCAAGCAGGGCTTCCTCACCACCAGCTACGACGCGGTGGTGAACTGGGCCAAGACCGGCTCGTTGTGGCCGATGACGTTCGGTCTGGCGTGCTGCGCCGTCGAGATGATGCACGCGGCCACCGCGCGCTACGACATCGCGCGCTTCGGCGCCGAGGTGTTCCGCGCCAGCCCGCGGCAGTCCGACCTGATGATCGTGGCCGGCACGCTGTGCAACAAGATGGCCCCCGCGCTGCGCAAGGTGTATGACCAGATGGCCGAGCCGCGCTGGGTGATCAGCATGGGCTCGTGCGCCAACGGCGGCGGCTACTACCACTACAGCTACAGCGTGGTGCGGGGCTGCGACCGCATCGTGCCGGTGGACGTCTACGTGCCGGGCTGCCCGCCCACCGCCGAGGCGCTGCTGTACGGGATCATCCAGCTGCAGCACAAGATCCGGCGCACGCAGACCATCGCGCGCGTCTGAGGGGGGCGAGCAGGAGGGGCATGGGATGACGGCGAGCATGGAGGCTGGACGCTGGGCGGCGCTGGCGCAGCAGACCGAGCGGCCCGCGCCGGAGACGGTGCGCGACGCGGTGCAGGCGGCGCTGCAGGATTGCGAGGCGCGCGTGACGCTGCAGCGCGGCGAGGTCACGGTGGAAGTGCCGGCGGCGCGCTACCACGAGGCGATGCGCCGCCTGCGCGACGCCGAGGGGTGCCGCTTCGAGCAGCTCATCGATCTGTGCGGCGTGGACTATTCGACGTACGGCAACGGGGTGTGGGAGGGGCCGCGCTTCGCGGTGGTGGCGCACCTGTTGTCGGTGTCGCTGAACCAGCGCGTGCGCGTGCGCACCTTCTGTCCGGACGATGATTTTCCGGTGATCGACTCCGTCATCGACGTCTGGCCCTCGGTCAACTGGTACGAGCGCGAGGCCTTCGACCTGTTCGGCATCGTCTTCGAGGGTCATCCGGACCTGCGCCGCATCCTGACCGACTACGGCTTCATCGGCCATCCGTTCCGCAAGGATTTTCCGCTGTCGGGCCACGTCGAGATGCGCTACGACCCCGAGCGGCGCCGCGTGGTCTACGAGCCGGTGACGATCGAGCCGCGCGAAATCACGCCGCGCATCATCCGCGAGGACGCCTACGGGGGGCTGCACTGACCGGCGCGCCGGTGGCGCCCGAGGTGGATCGGACATGGCAGAGATCAAGAACTACACCCTCAACTTCGGCCCGCAGCACCCGGCCGCGCACGGCGTGCTGCGCCTGGTGCTGGAGCTCGACGGCGAGGTGGTGCAGCGCGCCGACCCGCACATCGGCCTGCTGCACCGCGCCACCGAGAAGCTCGCGGAGCACAAGACGTACATCCAGTCGCTGCCATACATGGACCGGCTGGACTACGTCTCGATGATGTGCAACGAGCACGCCTACTGCCTGGCGATCGAGAAGCTGCTCGGCATCGAGGTGCCGATCCGCGCGCAGTACATCCGCGTGATGTTCGCCGAGATCACGCGCCTGCTCAACCACCTGATGTGGCTGGGCTCGCACGGCAACGACTGCGGCAGCTCCACGATCCTGCTGTACTGCTTCCGCGAGCGCGAGGATCTGTTCGACATGTACGAGGCGGTCTCGGGCGCGCGCATGCACGCGGCCTACTTCCGCCCCGGGGGGGTCTACCGCGACCTGCCCGACACGATGCCGCAGCACAAGCCCAGCCGGGTGCGCAGCGCCCGCGCCACCGAAGCGCTCAACCGCAACCGCCAGGGCTCGCTGCTGGACTTCATCGACGACTTCACGCAGCGTTTTCCCAAGTACCTGGACGAATACCACACGCTGCTGACCGACAACCGCATCTGGAAGCAGCGCACGGTCGGCATCGGCGTGGTCTCGCCCGAGCAGGCACTGGCGCTGGGCATGACCGGTCCGATGCTGCGCGGCTCGGGCGTGGCCTGGGACCTGCGCAAGAAGCAGCCCTACGAGGTCTACGACCGGCTGGAGTTCGACATCCCCGTCGGCACCAACGGCGACACCTACGACCGCTACCTGGTGCGCATGGAGGAGATGCGCCAGTCCAACCGCATCATCAAGCAGTGCGTGGACTGGCTGCGCGCCAACCCCGGCCCGGTGATCACCGACAACCTGAAGGTCGCGCCGCCGAAGCGCGAGGCGATGAAGGCCGACATGGAGGCCCTCATCCACCACTTCAAGCTGTTCACCGAGGGCTTCCATGTGCCGCCGGGCGAGGCGTACGCGGCGGTGGAGCATCCCAAGGGCGAGTTCGGCATCTACCTCATCAGCGACGGCGCCAACAAGCCCTACCGGCTCAAGATCCGCGCCCCGGGCTTTGCCCACCTGTCCTCGCTCAACGAGCTGGCGCGCGGGCACATGCTGGCCGATGCGGTGGCCATCATCGGCACGCTGGACATCGTGTTTGGAGAGATCGACCGATGAGCACCGACGCAACCCGTTCCGTCGAGCCGATGCCGCTGTCGGAGGCGACCCGGCAGCGCTTCGCGCGCGAGGTGGCCAAGTACCCGCCGGACCAGAAGCAGTCGGCGGTGATGGCGTGCCTGGCCATCATCCAGCAGGAGCAGGGCTGGGTCAGCCCCGCGGCGGAGCTTGCGGTGGCCGACTACCTCGGCATGGCGCCGATGGCGGTGCACGAGGTCACCACCTTCTACAACATGTACAACCAGCAGCCGGTGGGCCGCTTCAAGCTCAACGTCTGCACCAACCTGCCCTGCGCGCTGCGCGACGGGGCCCGCACGCTGCAGCTGCTGGCCGAAAAGCTGGGGGTGCAGCCGGGCGGCACGACGGCCGATGGGTGCTTCACGCTGCAGCCGTCGGAGTGCCTGGGCGCGTGCGCCGATGCGCCGGTGCTGCTGGTCAACGACCGGCACATGTGCAGTTTCATGACGCCGGAGCGCCTGGACCAGTTGATCGAGGGGCTGCGCGCAGCCGCCGCGGAGGAGCGGGCATGAAGGTCGAGGCATTGCTGAAGCAGTTTCAGGCCACCGGGGTGCAGACCTGCTTCCACGGTCGCCACATCCAGCCGCAGATCTACGCCGGGCTCGACGGTACCAACTGGCGGCTCAAGGACTACGAGGCCCGCGGCGGCTACCAGGCGCTGCGCAAGGTGCTCGGCAAGGACGGCGGGCCGGGCATGACGCCGGATGAGGTCATCGCCGAGGTCAAGGCCAGCGCCCTGCGCGGCCGCGGCGGCGCGGGGTTCCCCACGGGCCTCAAGTGGAGCTTCATGCCGCGCCAGTTCCCCGGGCAGAAGTACCTGGTGTGCAATTCCGACGAAGGCGAGCCGGGCACGTGCAAGGACCGCGACATCCTGATGCACAACCCGCACATCGTCATCGAGGGCATGCTGATCGCCGCCTACGCGATCGGCGCCTCGGTCGGCTACAACTACATCCACGGCGAGATCTTCCAGGTCTACGAACGCTTCCAGGAGGCGCTGGAGGAAGCGCGCGCGGCCGGCTACCTGGGCGAGAACATCCTCGGCAGCGGCTTCAGCTTCCAGCTGCACGCCCACCACGGCTTCGGCGCCTACATCTGCGGCGAGGAGACGGCGCTGCTGGAGTCCCTGGAGGGCAAGAAGGGGCAGCCGCGCTTCAAGCCGCCGTTTCCGGCGAGCTTCGGCCTGTACGGCAAGCCGACCACCATCAACAACACCGAGACGTTCGCCGCGGTGCCGTGGATCATCCGCCACGGCGGCCAGGCCTACCTCGAGGTCGGCAAGCCCAACAACGGCGGCACCAAGATCTTCTCGGTCAGCGGCGACGTCGAGCGTCCCGGCAACTACGAGATTCCGCTGGGCACGCCGTTTGCCAAGCTTCTGGAGCTCGCCGGCGGCGTGCGCGGCGGGCGCAAGCTCAAGGCCGTGATCCCCGGCGGCTCCTCGGCGCCGGTGCTGCCGGCCGAGATCATGATGGACCTGACGATGGACTACGACGCCATCGCCAAGGCCGGCTCGATGCTGGGCTCCGGCGCCGTCATCGTCATGGACGAGACGCGCTGCATGGTCAAGTCGCTGCAGCGGCTCAGCTACTTCTACATGCATGAGTCGTGCGGCCAGTGCACGCCGTGCCGTGAGGGCACCGGCTGGCTGTGGCGCGTCGTCGACCGCATCGAGCGCGGGCTGGGGCGGCCGCAGGATCTGGAGCTGCTCGACAGCGTCGCGGAAAACATCATGGGCCGCACGATCTGTGCGCTGGGCGATGCGGCGGCCATGCCGGTGCGCGGGATGATCAAGCATTTCCGCCACGAATTCGAGTACCACGTCGAGCACAAGACCTGCATGGTCCCGGCCTATGTCTGAGGGAAGCCCCGCCATGGTGGAAATCGAGATCGACGGCCAGAAGGTGGCGGTGCCGCCCGGCAGCATGGTCATGCATGCGGCCGAGAAGGCCGGCGTCTACATCCCGCACTTCTGCTACCACAAGAAGCTGTCCATCGCGGCCAACTGCCGCATGTGCCTGGTCGACATCGAAAAGGCGCCCAAGCCGATGCCGGCCTGCGCCACGCCGGTGACCATGGGCATGGTCGTGCGCACCAAGAGCGACAAGGCCATCAGGGCGCAGAAGGCGGTGATGGAGTTTTTGCTCATCAACCACCCGCTGGACTGCCCGATCTGTGATCAGGGTGGGGAGTGCCAGCTGCAGGATCTGGCGGTGGGGTACGGCGGCACGCGCTCGCGCTACGAGGAGGAAAAGCGCGTCGTCTTCCACAAGAACGTCGGGCCGCTCATCTCGATGGAGGAGATGAGCCGCTGCATCCACTGCACCCGCTGCGTGCGCTTCGGGCAGGAGATCGCCGGCGTGATGGAGCTCGGCATGAGCCACCGCGGCGAGCACTCCGAGATCGAGACCTTCGTTGGGGCCACGGTCGATTCGGAGCTGTCGGGCAACATGATCGACCTGTGCCCGGTCGGGGCGCTGACCAGCAAGCCGTTCCGCTACGCCGCGCGCACGTGGGAGCTGGCGCGGCGCAGGAGCATCAGCCCGCACGATTCCACCGGCGCCAACCTGATCGTGCAGGTCAAGGGTGACCGGGTGCTGCGCGTGGTGCCGTACGAGAACGAGGCCGTCAACGAGTGCTGGATCGCCGACCGCGACCGCTTCAGCTACGAGGCGCTCAACGGTCCGGATCGGCTGACCCGGCCGATGGTCAAGCAGGGCGGTCAATGGCATGCGGTGGACTGGAAGAACGCGCTGGAGTTCGTGGCCAATGGTCTGCAGGGCGTGCGCGAGCGCCACGGCGCCGGCGCGATCGGGCTGCTGGCCAGCCCGCACGCCACTGTCGAGGAACTGGCCTTGGCGCGCGCGCTGATGGCGGGGCTCGGCAGCCCCAACCTCGACCACCGGTTGCGCAGCCATGCCTTCGACAACGCGGCACCGGCTGGCCGGGCGCGCTGGCTGGGGCTGCCGATCGCCGAGCTGTCCCAGCTGGAGCGGGCCTTCGTCATCGGTTCCAACCTGCGCAAGGATCACCCGCTGTTCGCGCAGCGCATCCGCCAGGCGGCCCGCAAGGGCGCGCAGGTCTCGGCGCTGGTGGCGCAGCGGCACGACTGGGCGATGCCGCTGCACGCGGTGCTGCAGGCGCCGGCCACGCACTGGGTGGAGGCGCTGGCGCGCGTGGCGGTGGCGCTGGCCGAGGAGCGCGGCGTGGCACGCCCGCTCGGCACCGAGGCCGTGGCGGCCGACGACACCGCGCGCGCCATCGCCCGTTCGCTGCTGGGCGGCCAGCACAAGGCCGTGTTGCTGGGCAACGCGGCGGCGCACCATGAGCGCGCCGCCAGTCTGCTGGCGTTGGCGCAGTGGATCGCCCAGCAGACCGGCGCGCGCTGGGGCTACCTGACCGAGGCGGCCAACACCGTGGGCGCGCAGCTGGTCGGCGCGCTGCCGGGCGAGGGCGGGCTCGATGCGCAGCGCATGCTGGAAGGGACGTTGAAGGCCGTGCTGCTGCTCGGCGTGGAGCCGGGCGCCGACACCGCCGGTGACGGCGCCGCGCTGCGCCAGGCCGAGCTGGTGGTGACGCTGAGCCCGTTCAAGACCAACCTCGACATCAGCGACGTGCTGCTGCCGGTGGCACCGTTCACCGAAACGTCCGGTTCGTTCGTCAACGCCGAGGGTCGCCTGCAGAGCTTCCAGGCGGTGGTCAAGCCGCTTGCCGAGACGCGGCCGGCGTGGAAGGTGCTGCGCGTGCTGGGCAACCTGCTGCAGTTGCCCGGCTTCGAGTACGAGACCTCGCAGCAGGTGCTGGCCGCCGCGCTGCCGGGGGTGGCCGACGGCGGCTTCGTGCCCGCCGAACGGCTGGACAACGCCACCGCCGCGGTGGTCGACCTCACGCCGGCCGGCCGCGTACCCTGCGTGGCGTCCATTTACCAGCTGGATGCGCTGGTGCGGCGGGCGCCGGCACTGCAGGCCACGGCCGATGCACGCGCCGCGCGCGCTGAGGCCGCGCAAGGAGTGAGCGCATGATCGACGCCATTTACCAAGGAGGGCTGGGGCTGAGCGACGCCGCCTGGTGGACCCAGGCCGGCTGGCCCGTCGTCTGGATCCTGCTCAAGATCACGGTGCTGCTGGCGCCACTGATGCTGCTGGTGGCCTACCTGACGTGGTGGGAGCGGAGGCTGCTCGGTTTCATGCAGGTTCGCCTGGGTCCCAACCGCGTCGGGCCGTTCGGGCTGCTGCAGCCGATCGCCGACGCGCTCAAGCTCCTGACCAAGGAGCTGATCCGGCCCACCGCGGCCAACGGCGGGCTGTTCCGGCTGGGGCCGGTGCTGGCCATCATGCCGGCGCTGGCAGCGTGGGTGGCGGTGCCGTTCGGGCCCGACGTCGTGCTGGCCAACGTCAACGCCGGGCTGCTGGTGATCCTGGCCATCACGTCGATCGAGGTCTACGGCGTCATCATCGCCGGCTGGGCCTCCAACTCCAAGTACGCCTTCCTCGGCGCGCTGCGCGCCTCGGCGCAGATGGTCAGCTACGAGATCGCGATCGGCTTCTGCTTCCTCGTCGTCGTGATGACCGCCGGCAGCCTGAACCTGTCGGAGATCGTCGCCTCGCAGTCGCGCGGCATGGCGGCCGACATGGGGCTGAACTTCCTGTCGTGGAACTGGCTGCCGCTGCTGCCCATCTTCATGGTCTACCTGATCTCGGCGGTGGCCGAGACCAACCGCCATCCGTTCGACGTCGTCGAGGGCGAGGCCGAGATCGTGGCCGGCCACATGGTCGAGTACTCCGGCATGGGCTTCGCGATCTTCTTCCTCGCGGAGTACGCCAGCATGTGGCTGGTGTCGATCCTGGCGGTGCTGATGTTCCTGGGCGGCTGGCTGCCGCCGATCGACAGCGAGCTCTTCAACGCCATCCCCGGCTGGGTGTGGCTGGGTCTGAAGACCGCCATCGTCGTCTCGATGTTCATCTGGATCCGCGCCACCTTCCCGCGCTTCCGCTACGACCAGATCATGCGCCTGGGCTGGAAGATCTTCATCCCGGTGACGCTGATCTGGTTGCTGCTGGTCGGCGCGGTGATGCAGACGCCGTGGAATCCGTGGAAGTGAAGGAGGCACGCCGCATGTCCGCCACCGCCGTCGCGCCCTTCTCGCTGAAGGATTTCTTCAAGAGCTTCCTGCTGCTGGAGCTGTTCAAGGGCATGGCCCTGACCGGCCGCTACGCGCTGCGGCCCAAAGTCACGCTGCAGTATCCGGAGGAGAAGACGCCGCTGTCGCCGCGCTTCCGCGGCCTGCACGCGCAGCGCCGCTACCCCAATGGCGAGGAGCGCTGCATCGCCTGCAAACTGTGCGAGGCGGTCTGCCCCGCCATGGCCATCACGATCGAGTCGGCGCAGCGCGAGGACGGCACGCGCCGCACCACGCGCTACGACATCGACCTGACCAAGTGCATCTTCTGCGGCTTCTGCGAGGAGGCCTGCCCGGTCGACGCCATCGTCGAGACGCACATCTTCGAATATCACGGCGAGAAGCGCGGCGACCTGTACTTCACCAAGGAGATGCTGCTGGCGGTCGGCGACCGGTATGAGAAAGAGATCGCCGCGGCCAAGGCGGCCGACGCCAAGTACCGCTGAACGAGGAGCCGCCCCCGGGCCCGAACGATCATGGATTTCGTCGCAGGATTCTTCTACGTCTTTTCGGCGGTGCTGCTGTTGGCGGCGCTGCGCGTCATCACGGCGCGCAACCCGGTGCACGCGGTGCTGTACCTGATGCTGGCCTTCTCGCAGGCGGCGGCGCTGTGGCTGCTGCTGAAGGCCGAGTTCCTCGGCATCGCGCTGGTGCTGGTCTACCTCGGCGCGGTGATGGTGCTGTTCCTGTTCGTCGTCATGATGCTCGACATCAACGTCGACGCGATGCGCGCCGGCTTCTGGCGCCACCTGCCGCTGGCGCTGATCCTGGGCGCGGTGGTCAGCGTCGAGTTGATCGCGGTGGTCTGGGCCGGGTTCCCGACCGCCACCGCCGACGCGACGGTGGCCATGCGCGCGATGCACGCGCCCGATCACCACAACACCGCCGAGCTGGGCCGGCTGTTGTTCAGCGCGTACCTGTACCCGGTGCAGGTCGCCGCCGTGATCCTGCTGGTGGCGATGGTGGCGGCGATCGCCCTGACGCTGCGCGGCCGCAAGGACACCAAGACCATCGATCCGGGGCTGCAGGTGCGCGTGAAGGCGACGCAGCGGCTGCGCGTGCTGTCGGTGCCGCCGGCGCGCGTGGCCGCTGCGGCCCCGAAGCAGGAGGAGGGCGCATGAGCACGCTGGGCAGTCTGGGGGTCGGCCATTTTCTCGCGGTCGGCGCGATCCTGTTCGCGCTGTCGGTGGTCGGCATCTTCCTCAACCGCAAGAACCTGATCGTGCTGCTGATGGCCATCGAGCTGATGCTGCTGGCCGTCAACATCAACTTCGTCGCGTTTGCGCACTACCTGGGCGATCTGCACGGGCAGGTGTTCGTGTTCTTCATCCTGACCGTGGCGGCAGCCGAGTCGGCGATTGGCTTGGCGATCCTGGTGCTGCTGTTCCGCAACAAGTCCTCGATCGACGTCGAGACGCTCGACACCCTCAAGGGTTGAGGGCCACCCCCGCAACCCCACCGATCCCCCGAGAGACCATGACGACCCTATCCGCAAGCATGCTGCTGGCCGTGCCGCTGGCGCCGCTCGCCGGCGCCGCCGCCGCCGGCATCCTCGGCACCCGTCTGGGCGGCAACTGGATCGGCCGGCGCTGGTCGCACAGCCTGACCATCCTGGGCGTGCTGGTGTCGTTCATCCTGTCGGCCATCACGCTCAAGCGCGTCGCGCTCGACGGCGCCTACTTCGACCAGACGATCTACGAGTGGATGGTGATCGGCGGCCTCAAGATGGAGGTCGGCTTCCTGGTCGACGGGCTGACCGCGATGATGATGTGCGTGGTCACCTTCGTGTCGCTGATGGTGCACATCTACACCATCGGCTACATGGAGGACGACCCCGGCTACAACCGCTTCTTCGCCTACATCTCGCTGTTCACCTTCTCGATGCTCATGCTGGTCATGAGCAACAACCTGCTGCAGCTGTTCTTCGGCTGGGAGGCGGTGGGCCTGGTGTCGTACCTGCTGATCGGCTTCTGGTTCCACAAGCCGACGGCGATCTTCGCCAACATGAAGGCGTTCCTCGTCAACCGGGTCGGCGACTTTGGCTTCATCCTCGGCATCGGGCTGCTGGCGGCCTACACCGGCACGCTGAACTACAACGAGATCTTCGACCAGGCCGACAAGCTCGCCACGATCGAGTTCCCGTGGTACGTCTTCGGGCAGGAGGCGATGCTGGTGACGGTGATCGGCATCTGCCTGTTCATCGGCGCGATGGGCAAGAGCGCGCAGTTCCCGCTGCACGTCTGGCTGCCGGACTCGATGGAAGGCCCGACCCCGATCTCGGCGCTGATCCACGCCGCGACGATGGTGACGGCCGGCATCTTCATGGTCGCGCGCATGTCGCCGATCTACGAGCTGTCGGATGCGGCGCTGAACTTCATTCTCGTCATCGGCGCCATCACCGCGCTGTTCATGGGGTTCCTGGGCATCATCCAGAACGACATCAAGCGCGTGGTGGCGTACTCGACGCTGTCGCAGCTGGGCTACATGACGGTGGCGCTGGGCGCGTCGGCCTACTCGGTGGCGGTGTTCCACCTGATGACGCACGCGTTCTTCAAGGCGCTGCTGTTCCTGGCGGCCGGCTCGGTCATCATCGGCATGCACCACAACCAGGACATCCGCTGGATGGGCGGCGTGCGCAAGTACATGCCGATCACCTGGATCACCTTCCTGCTGGGCACGCTGGCGCTGGTCGGCACGCCGCTGTTCTCGGGCTTCTACTCCAAGGACGCGATCATCGAGGCGGTGCACTTCAGCAACCTGCCGGCCTCGGGCTTCGCGTACGCCGCGGTGCTGGCCGGGGTGTTCGTGACCGCGTTCTACTCGTTCCGGGTGTACTTCCTGGTCTTCCACGGCGCCGAGCGCTACGACCAGAACCCGGACGCGCACCACGGCCACCACGGGGATCACGACGACCACGTCGACGGCAAGCCGCACGAGTCACCGTGGGTGGTGACCGCGCCGCTGCTGCTGCTGGCGGTGCCGTCGGTGGTGATCGGCTTCCTGACCATCCAGCCGATGCTGTTCGGCGAGTTCCTGGCCGCCTCGATCGAGGTGCACGCCGACCAGCACCCGGCGATGGCCAGGTTCGCGCAAGCCTTCCACGGCCCGCTGGCGATGGCGCTGCACGCCTTCAGCACGCCGCCGTTCTACCTGGCGCTGGCCGGGGCGGTGTCGGCGTGGTACCTGTACATGGTGCGCCCCGACCTGCCCGGGCGGATCGCCCAGGCGCTGCGGCCGCTGGTGGTGGTGCTGGAAAACAAGTACTACATGGACTGGATCAACGAGAACGTGATCGCGCGCGCGGCGCGCGGCATTGGGGTTGGACTGTGGAAGGGGGGCGACCGCGGCCTCATCGAGACCGGCGTGGTCAACCTGAGCTGGAAGGTCGTCGGCGCGCTGGCCGCCTTGGTGCGCCGACTGCAAACCGGCTTCCTGTACCACTACGCCTTCGTGATGATCGTCGGTGTCGTGGCGCTGATGACCACCTACGTCTGGCTCGCCCGCTGAGGAGAACGCACGCATGGGTCTGCTGAGTCTGGCGATCTGGACGCCGATCGCTTTCGGGACGGTGCTGTTGGCGCTGGGGCGCGACGAGCACGCGCGCGCGGTGCGCTGGCTCGCGCTGGTGGGGGCGCTGCTGGGGTTGGCGGTCACGGTTCCGCTGGTGACGGGCTTCGATGCCTCCTCCGCCGCGATGCAGTTCGTCGAGAAGGCGCCCTGGATCGAGCGCTTCAATGTCCACTACCACCTCGGGGTGGACGGGATTTCGCTCTGGCTGGTGCCGCTGACCGCGTTCATCACGGTCATCGTCGTGCTGGCCGGCTGGGAGGTGATCACCGAGCGCGTCAACCAGTACATGGGCGCGTTCCTGATCCTCTCGGGCCTGATGATCGGCGTGTTCGCGGCGCTGGACGCGATGCTGTTCTACATCTTCTTCGAGGCCACGCTCATCCCGATGTACATCATCATCGGCATCTGGGGCGGCCCGAACAAGATCTACGCCGCCTTCAAGTTCTTCCTCTACACGCTGCTGGGCTCGCTGTTGATGCTGGTGGCGCTGATCTACCTTTACAACGTCTCGGGCGGCAGCTTCGACCTGGCGGCGTGGTGGACGCTGCCGCTGCCGGCGGGCGTGCAGACGGCGCTGTTCTTCGCGTTCTTGGCGGCGTTCGCGGTCAAGGTGCCGATGTGGCCGGTGCACACCTGGCTGCCGGACGTGCACGTCGAGGCGCCCACCGGCGGCTCGGCGGTGCTGGCGGCCATCATGCTCAAGCTCGGCGCCTACGGCTTCCTGCGCTTCTCGCTGCCGATCACGCCCGATGCCGCGCATCAGTGGGCGCCGTTGATCATCGGCCTGTCGCTGGTGGCGGTGATCTACGTCGGCCTGGTGGCGCTGGTGCAGCAGGACATGAAGAAGCTCGTGGCCTACTCGTCGGTGGCGCACATGGGCTTCGTGACGCTGGGCTTCTTCCTGTTCAACGACCTGGGCGTCAGCGGCGGCCTGGTGCAGATGATCGCGCACGGCTTCGTGTCGGCGGCGATGTTCCTGTGCATCGGCGTGCTCTACGACCGCGTGCACTCGCGCGAGATCAAGGACTACGGCGGCGTGGTGGCGACGATGCCGGCGTTTGCGGCGTTTGCGGCGCTGTTCGTGATGGCCAACGCCGGCCTGCCCGGCACGGCGGGCTTCGTCGGCGAGTGGATGGTGATCCTGGCCGCGGTGCGCGAGAACTTCTGGATCGGCCTGCTGGCGGCCACCTCGCTGATTCTGGGGGCGGCGTACTCGCTGTGGATGTTCAAGCGTGTCTACCTTGGCGCGCCGGTGCACGAGCACGTCAAGGCCCTCAAGGACATCAGCGCGCGCGAATACCTGATCCTGCTGCTGCTGGCCATCATGGTGCTGTACCTCGGCATCCACCCCAAGCCGTTCACCGACGCGATGGAGCCAGCGGTGCAGCAGCTGCTCAAGCACGTGGCCGTCTCCAAGCTGGGCTGAGCATCCCTCGCAACCGTTTCGTCTGACAAGAAAGCGACCTGCCGATGATCGATGCCGTCAGTTGGGCCACCGCCACGCCGGAGCTGCTGCTGCTGGCGATGGCGTGCGTGATCGCCCTGTACGACCTGTTCGTCGACTCACCGCTGCGTGATTCCACCTACCGCCTGACGCAGCTGACGCTGGGGGTGGTGGCCGCGCTGGAGGGTTACCTGGCCCTCAGTGGCCAGACCCTGATCGGCTTTGGCGGCATGATCGTCAGCGACCCGATGGGGGCGTGGCTCAAGTGCTTCGCCACCTTGGCGCTGATGGTGACGCTGGTGTACGCGCGTCCGTACGCCGGCGCGCGCGACATGCTGCGCGGCGGCGAGCTGTTCACGCTGTCGATGTTTGCGCTGCTGGGCATGTTCGTGATGATCAGCGGACACCATTTCCTGGTCATCTACCTGGGGCTGGAGCTGCTGACGCTGTCGAGCTACGCGCTGGTGGCGCTGCGACGCGACGACGCGCGCGCCACCGAGGCGGCGATGAAGTACTTCGTCCTGGGCGCGCTGGCCAGCGGCTTCCTGCTCTACGGCCTGTCGCTGATCTACGGCGCCACCGGCAGCCTGCTCGTGCCCACGGTGGCGCAGGCGGTGGCGGCCGGCGTGCGCGAGCCGATGGTGCTCACGCTCGGGGTGGTGTTCGTGGTGGCCGGGCTGGCGTTCAAGCTCGGCGTGGTGCCGTTCCACATGTGGGTGCCCGACATCTACCATGGCGCCCCCACCGCGATCACGGTGCTGATCGGCGGCGCGCCCAAGCTCGCGGCGTTCGCGATTCTGGTGCGGCTGCTGGCCGAGGCGCTGCCGGGCGCGGCGGCCGACTGGGAGTCCATGCTGGCGACGCTGGCCGTGCTGTCGCTGCTGGTGGGCAACCTGGCCGCGGTGGCGCAGCGCAACGTCAAGCGGATGCTGGCGTTTTCCACCATCGCGCAGATGGGCTTCATGCTGCTGGCGCTGGTGGGCGGCATCGCCGGTGGTGGGCACGCGGGCGAGGCCTGGGGCGCGGCGATGTTCTACGTCGTCACCTACGTGCTGACGACGCTGGCCACCTTCGGCGTGATGCTGCTGCTGACGCGCGCCGGCTTCGAGTCGGAGGAGCTGGAGGACTTCGCGGGGCTGAACCAGCGCAGTCCGCTGTACGCCGGGGTGATGGCGGCGTGCCTGCTGTCGCTGGCGGGGATTCCGCCGCTGGTGGGGTTCTACGCCAAGCTGGCGGTGCTGCAGGCGCTGCTG
>NZ_VJND01000030.1 GCF_007556605.1 Tepidimonas sediminis
GCGCAGGCCTCGTCTGGGCATGTGCCGGGGCAGATCGACCCACTCCGCTAGCTCCCCAAGCTCCCACGTCTTGGCAGGCCCGTAGAGCACTTTCCAGCCCTTCCAGAGGGGGTTCTTGCTGTGGTCGCTGGACGCGCTGAAAGCCGGGTCTGCGCCGAGCTTGGCACGCATCCCGGCTTCGATGGCGGCCAGGTACCGCAGCGGGGCATCGCGCGCCCCGTCGCCGGTCAGCACAGGCGCGGCTAGCGGGTAGCCGAGGTGGGCGTGGCCGTTTTCCGGGTTCGTTGCTGCCCACGCAGGAGGTGGCAGCAGCGACTCTTCCCAGGCCAGCGCCCCACCAGGTCTATCAACGTCATGGACGATCCAGAGCGCGAGCCTTGGCGGGTTGATCCTGATGTAGGGGTACCGCGACAGCATGCGCGGCGTGCAGCGCCGGATGACCGGCGGCGCGGCCTTGTCGGACTTGAAGCTGCCCACGCTGGGCATGAGCGGCAGCAGCTCGAGTTGGCAGCCTGGGCCTCTGTCGTCTACAATGGTGTCCATCGGTGATCCTTCCCTAGTCCAGACGATCGCCGCAGACCCCGGACGCCCGCCAGCGTGCCGGGGTTTTTTCTTGGCCGGGCCAGCATAGCACAGTAAGACAGGTCGGTCAACCATATCCAGATATCCCCGCCGTGCGGGGCCCCCTCGGGGGGCCGGGGGGGCCGGGCCCGCCCCGTAGGGGGGGCCGACTGGCCCGCCGGGCCAGCGGGGGGGGCTGGGTTGAGCCGAAAAGAAAAGCTGCCGACAGGCATCAGCCTGTCGGCCGGGGCAGCCGCATCAGCGGCTGAGGGCCATCAGGCCCGGCCCCGCGCTGCCAGCTCCCGGCGCAGCTCGCGCAGTCGCTGTCGCGCAGCTTCGACGTCTTCAGCGCTTATCTGCGACGGCACCGGAGGCAGAGCAGACTCGTGCGGCATGCGCAAGCCAAGCTCCCGGGCAGCATTCAGCGGCCAGGGCTTTCGACCACGCTTGACAGCAGCTTCCAGCGCTCGCAGCGACGCTTCTTCACCAGCGCGCTCGCACAACCAGCGCCACTGGCGCGCGCTGAGCTCAGACGTCAACTCTGGTTCTAGCTTCATGGCAGGGGCCCGCAGAGGCTCGCAGAAGGCCCTAGAAGCGATTTTTTGCCGCTGCCTGATGTGGAGCCTTGCCGGGTCCGATTTTTCGCGCCATTTTGGCTTGCGCTCATGCTGTGTGTGCTGGGGGGGTGCGGGGGGCGGCGGCGGCGCAGCCGTCGTCCCCCCCGCAAAGCGACTTAAACAGCGCTTTGTCGTCTTCTCTCGTGAGCCACGATTCAAGTCGCGGCATGATGTACTCGCGCAATCGAGCGTCGATTTTCATGCGCTCGAGCAGAAATGCGCCGGCGAGTATTTTTCGTCGCGTGTCGAGTGCTCTCGCGCGCTTGCTCTCAAGTGCTCT
>NZ_VJND01000031.1 GCF_007556605.1 Tepidimonas sediminis
AGTGTTTTCCAATTCAGGTATGAGCCTGAAACCTGTGGAGTGAGCGGGTCTATTCGGGTCTGCTTCAGGCGGCTGGTCTGGATCGTTTGGTGATTGTCGCAAACAGGAGCAGCCGCGCGGCGTTGAGGGCTTGGGCGGCCTGCAGATCGGTCATCTGCAAGGCCTGGTGGTGCAGCTGCTCAAGGCTGAGGCCTGGGCGCAGCTTCGCGTCGATACCGGGCAAGCTGGCCAGCTTCTCCAGCGGCGTTCGCACCTGATCGGGGGGATAGGTCTTGCGGACCTTGCCCTTGGCATCGATCACTTCCTTGGCAAACAGGCAGGGCCGGTGCAGGTTCAGGTAGGGGTTGAGGTGCTCGCGGCAGAAGGCGTTGATCAGACCGGCAAAGCGCTGCGGGATGTGGCTGTAGCCGAAGGCCTTGCGCACCACCGAGCCGTTCTTGCCCTCGGCCAGCGCGTTGTCGTTGCTCTTGCGCGGGCGAGACTTGGTCTGCTCGGCGTGCAGCTTGTGCAGCAAGGCCGCCACCGTCTTGTTGATGTACTCGCCGCCGTTGTCGGAGTGAAAGCCCTTGATGGGGAAGGGAAACTGCTCGATGAGTTGCTCCAGCACCGGCAGCAGGCAAGCCTCGCTGATGCGCTCGCAGCAGGCCACCACCTCCCACTGGGTGAGGATGTCCACCGCGTTGATGTGATAGACCCCCTTGATGCCGTCCTGATCGCCCTGGTGCACGGAGTCGATGCGGATGAAGCCTGCCTGCCCCTGGGGATTGGGCGCACGGCGCTCGCCAATGGCGTTGACCACGGTGCGCGTCTTGGTGAAAGACAGCCGGGCGGCCTGGTACGGACGGGTCTTGCGCAGGTTGTACAGGTGCGAGGGCGACAGCTGCGCCAGGCGCTCAAAGCGCGCATCGCCGTGCACATGCCAGGCGCGGCGCAGCAAATGGGCTGTCGCAGGCCCGGACAGACAGCCATGGGCACGGTCGACCTGCACCAGCAGATCGACGTCGGCTGCGGTGTAGCGCCGGGCAAAGGCGTGGGCTGGGGCGCGGTAGCGCTTGCCCAGGGGTGCGCCGTCGAGCACGCGAGCCAGCAAGCGGCTCAGCTGCGGGCGGGAGTAGCCGCTGGTGCGGGCCAGATAGCGCCGCACCACGCCCTTGTCGGGCTTGGACAGGCGGGCGTAGTTGAAGCGGCGCACCACGCAGGCGATGTGAGCGTAGCGCGCATCGTCATCGGCAAGGGGCGCAAAGGACACGGACAGCGTGCCCTCGAGGAAGGCGCGCAGTTGGGCGATGGTGCCCAGGGCAGAGTCGTTCATGTCGATCACCATGTGAAAAATGATCGACCCAGATCGCCCCTTCAGGCTCACACCTCGTTGGAATCACAACGCCTCGTTCAGGCTCATACCTCGTTGGACAAGACT
>NZ_VJND01000032.1 GCF_007556605.1 Tepidimonas sediminis
AGTGCTCTCGCGCGCTTGCTCTCAAGTGCTCTTGCGCGCGCTGCTGCTGCACGCTGCTGAGCTTTGAGCTGAGCGAGCTTCTGCTCGAGTCGAGAGATACGCTCTTCTCGAGTCAGTCTTTTTCGAGTCGCTTGCTCTTCTGACATGTCAGTACTCTTGACGAGTGAGTGCCGCTGTGATACAAGCGCCTTCGATGATACCTGAAAGGCGCACTTATGCAAACACCCGCAAGGGGCGTTTGCACAAGTGCGGTCAGGGCTCTGCCCCGACACCCCGGCGGGGGGGTCGCCCCCCCGCACCCCACGACCGGGCGCTGCGCCCCGGCCCCGCCCAGGGGCTGGCTGCCCCTGGACCCCGCCCGGGGAGGACCGGCGGCTGCGCCGCCGCCCCTCCCCGGACCCCTCCCCGCGCACGCAAATGGCGATTTACCACTTCAGCGTCAAAACAGTTTCGCGCAGCACTGGTCGCTCCGCTGTTGCCGCTGCTGCGTATCGCTCCGCTTCAAAACTCGTTTGCCCCCGCACAGGTTTGACGCACGATTATCGTCGGCGTCAGCGCGGGGTGCTTGCGCAGCGGCTTTTCTTGCCTCGCGATTTGACAATGTCGCGTCAACAAATTTGGTCAGCAGCAGAGCTTGCTGAGACGCGTAAAAACTCGACAGTTGCGCGTGAAATTGAAGTTGCGCTGCCGCACGAGCTGACGTTGCAACAGCAGCAAGCGTTGCTGTCGCAATTCGCGCGTGAACTGATTGAAAAGCACGGTGTCGCAGTCGATATCGCGATTCATGCGCCAAGTAAAAATGGCGATGAGAAGAACGTGCACGCGCACATTTTGATGACGACTCGACGAATTCTTGAAACTGGTCAGCTCGGCGAAAAAACCAGGGAGTGGGACGATCGTAAAAGCGGAACGGTTGAGTTTTGGCGCGAGCGCTGGTCGCAGATCGTCAACGAAGCGCTCGAGAAAGCAGGTCACGATGCGCGCATCGATCATCGCTCTTTGAAAGAGCAGGGCATCGATCGAATACCCGGCCGGCATCACGGCGTTTCAGCGACGGCAATCGAAAGAAAGAAGCGCGGCGCATCTCGACGAATCGACGATCTGCAGAAAGAGCAGAAAGAAGCGAAAAAGCGCAAGAGTCGCGCGCG
>NZ_VJND01000033.1 GCF_007556605.1 Tepidimonas sediminis
CTGCTGGCACGTAGTTAGCCGGTGCTTATTCTGCAGGTACCGTCATCACCCTAGGGTATTAGCCCAGGGCCTTTCGTTCCTGCCAAAAGCGGTTTACAACCCGAAGGCCTTCTTCCCGCACGCGGCATTGCTGGATCAGGCTTTCGCCCATTGTCCAAAATTCCCCACTGCTGCCTCCCGTAGGAGTCTGGGCCGTGTCTCAGTCCCAGTGTGGCTGGCCGTCCTCTCAGACCAGCTACGGATCGTCGCCTTGGTAGGCCTTTACCCCACCAACTAGCTAATCCGACATCGGCCGCTCCGACCGCGCGAGGCCCTCATCGGGTCCCCCGCTTTCATCCTCAGATCGTATGCGGTATTAGCACAGCTTTCGCTGCGTTATCCCCCACGACCGGGCACGTTCCGATGCATTACTCACCCGTTCGCCACTCGCCACCAGGGTTGCCCCCGTGCTGCCGTTCGACTTGCATGTGTAAGGCATGCCGCCAGCGTTCAATCTGAGCCAGGATCAAACTCTATCGTTCAAATCCTTGCAAGGCTTGCACTCAAGACGCCTCCAGCACCCAGCCCCAGCCTCACCTCACGGCAAGACCCAGACCAGACGCCTTCGGACCCGTTCTCGAGCGACAGGCATGCGCGATACACCACACCACAGCCCACACCCCGCAGCCGCCCGCAGCCAACCACCCAACAGGCAGTCCCCGCAAACCCACCACAGAGCACAGACCACGGCTCGCACCGCGCCTGCCCACGCTTATCGGCTGTTGCTTGTTAACGATCCTCTCAAACAAACCCTGCCGCGATCAGCAGAG
>NZ_VJND01000034.1 GCF_007556605.1 Tepidimonas sediminis
GCATGGCAAAGGAAAAATTCGAGCGGACCAAGCCGCACGTCAACGTGGGCACGATTGGTCACGTGGACCATGGCAAGACGACGCTGACGGCGGCCATCACGACGGTGCTGGCGGCCAAGTACGGTGGGCAGGCCAAGAAGTACGACGAGATCGATGCGGCGCCGGAGGAGAAGGCGCGCGGCATCACGATCAACACCGCGCACGTCGAGTACGAGACGGCCAACCGTCACTATGCGCACGTGGACTGCCCGGGTCACGCCGACTACGTCAAGAACATGATCACGGGGGCGGCGCAGATGGACGGTGCCATCCTGGTGGTGTCGGCGGCCGACGGCCCGATGCCGCAGACGCGCGAGCACATCCTGCTGGCGCGCCAGGTGGGGGTGCCCTACATCATCGTGTTCCTCAACAAGTGCGACATGGTCGACGACCCGGAGCTGCTGGAGCTCGTCGAGATGGAGGTGCGCGAGCTGCTGTCGAAGTACGACTTCCCTGGCGACGACATTCCCATCATCAAGGGCTCGGCGCTGAAGGCCCTGGAAGGCGACAAGGGTGAGCTGGGCGAGCAGGCCATCATGAAGCTTGCGGAAGCGCTGGACACCTACATTCCGACGCCGGAGCGTGC
>NZ_VJND01000035.1 GCF_007556605.1 Tepidimonas sediminis
TGATGATCTCGCCGTCCCCACTGTGGATGCGGTAGTCGCGCACGTCGCGCACGCCGCACAGCACCACCGTCTGCGGAAAGGCCATCGGGCGCTGGGCGTAGCCGGCGCGGATCTGGCGCAGCAGCGAAATCAGCGTGTCGCCGATCAAGGCGTCGACTTCGTCCAGCAGCAGCACCGCGGGGTGGGCGGGGTCGGCGGTGCTCCAGCGGGCGAGCAGGCGAGTCAGCAGGCTCTCGGCCGGGGTGTGGCGCCCTTCGCCCTGCAGCCAGGTATCCAGCGAGTGGTCATTCAGGTAGGTGGCGGCCGCCAAGGCAATGGCGTTGCATGCCGCGGCCACGCCACGCTCGACCTGGCCGCGCGCGGCCTGCGCGGTCTCGATGTTGGCATACAGCGCCCGGTAGCGGCCCTGCCGGTTCAGGTGCTCCATCAGCGCCAGCAGCGCCGTGGTCTTGCCGGTCTGCCGCGGGGCGTGCAGCACGAAGTAGCGCTTGGCCTCGATCAGCGATTCGATCTCCGCCAGATCCACGCGCG
>NZ_VJND01000004.1 GCF_007556605.1 Tepidimonas sediminis
TGCGCGCCGTCGTCCACGGAGTCGCCGTCGGCCGGCGCCGGGCCCGCCGTCGGCGGGGTCGAGGCCGGTGCGGCCTGGGCGCTGCCGCCGCGGCGCTGGCGCAGCCGCTCCTGCAGCTCGCGCCGGGCGGCCTTGGCGGCGGCGGACATCACCTCGCGGCTGGGCGGCTTGCCGGCGCCGCCCCACAGCACCTGACGGCCCATCGCGATCGGCTCGGCCTTCTCGCCCGGCTCGGGCATGAACTCGGGCAGCGCGCAGACCTCGATCTGCTGACCGGTGAACTGCTCGATGGCCATCATCCAGCCCTCCTCGTCGAGGCTGACGAAGCTGAGCGCCTCCCCTTGCGCGCCGGCGCGGCCGGTGCGGCCGATGCGGTGCACGTAGTCCTCCGGCACGTTGGGGATGTCGTAGTTGATGACGTGCGGCAGCTCCTCGATGTCGATGCCGCGCGCGGCGATGTCGGTGGCCACCAGCACGCGCAGCTGCCCGGCCTTGAAGCCCTCCAGCGCCTGCGTGCGCGCGGTCTGGCTTTTGTTGCCGTGCAGCGCCATGGCGCTGATGCCCTGCTCGTTGAGGAACTGCGCCACCTGGTTGGCGCCGAACTTGGTGCGCGTGAACACCAGCACCTGGTGCCAGCCGTTGGCGTCGAGCAGGTGTTTCAGCAGCGCCATCTTCTTCGTGCGTCCGACCGGGTAGATGGTCTGGCGCACGCGCTGCGCGGTGGTGTTGGCCGGCGTGACCTGGATGTAGCGCGGCTCGCGCAGCAGGCCGGCGGCCAGCGCCTTGATCTCGTCGCTGAAGGTGGCCGAGAACAGCAGGCTCTGCTTGCTGGCCGGCAGCAGCGCCAGCACCTTGCGCACGTCGTGGATGAAGCCCATGTCGAGCATGCGGTCGGCCTCGTCCAGCACCAGGATCTCGACCCTGGAGAGGTCGAGGTGGCCCTGGTCGGCCAGATCCAGCAGGCGGCCCGGCGTGGCCACCAGGATGTCGGTGCCCTTGGCGAGCTTTTCGATCTGCGGGTTGAGGCCGACGCCGCCGAACACCACCACCGAGCGCAGCTTGAGGTGCTTGCCGTAGGCCTTGATCGACTCGCCGACCTGGGCGGCCAGCTCGCGCGTGGGCGTCAGGATCAGCGCCCGGATGGGGCGGAACTGGCCGCGCTTGGGCGGCTCGCCCGTGGTGGCCAGGCGCTGCAGCAGCGGCAGCGTGAAGGCGGCGGTCTTGCCGGTGCCGGTCTGCGCGCCGGCCAGCACGTCGTGGCCGGCCAGCACGGCCGGGATGGCCTCGGCCTGGATCGGGGTGGGCGCGGTGTAGCCCTGTTCGCGCACGGCCTCCACGAGGGCGGGCAGCAGTTGCAGTTCTTCGAATGTCATGTCGTTTCAGGAGCGCCCATGCCGGGGCGCGCGGCATCGACCCTTCGGCCGCCGGCGGCCCGTCATGCGGGCCGCACCGGCCAACGCGCGCACCGGACGCAGCCCGGGCATCGTTGCCGGCCGGGCCGTGACTGAGGCGGCCCGACTGTGCGTGATTGTCGCATAACTGGGATAATCGGCACCATCCCGGGTGCCTGCCCGGGCCATTTTTTTCATGCATCCGTTGTTTTTGCTGAAGGTGACCCTGCGATGGCCCAGTACGTGTTCACGATGAACCGCGTCTCCAAGACCGTGCCGCCGAAGCGGCAGATCTTGAAGGACATCTCGCTGAGCTTCTTTCCCGGGGCCAAGATCGGCGTGCTCGGCCTCAACGGCGCCGGCAAGTCCACGCTGCTGCGCATCATGGCCGGCGTCGACAAGGATTTCGAGGGCGAGGCCGTGCCGATGCCGGGCATCAAGATCGGCTACCTGCCGCAGGAGCCGCAGCTCGACCCCGACAAGACGGTGCGTGAAGTGGTGGAGGAGGGCATCGGCGGGGCGCTGGCGGCCAAGAAGCGGCTGGAGGAGGTCTATGCGGCCTACGCCGAGCCCGACGCCGACTTCGACAAGCTGGCCGCCGAGCAGGCCGAGCTGGAGGCCATCATCGCCGCCGCCGGCAGCGAGAACACCGACCTGCAGCTGGAGCTGGCCGCCGATGCGCTGAACCTGCCGCCTTGGGATGCGGTGATCCGCCACCTCTCCGGCGGCGAGAAGCGTCGCGTGGCGCTGTGCCGGCTGCTGCTGTCCAAGCCCGACATGCTGCTGCTGGACGAACCGACCAACCACCTCGACGCCGAAAGCGTCCATTGGCTGGAGCAGTACCTGCAGCGCTTCCCCGGCACCGTGGTGGCCATCACGCACGACCGCTACTTCCTCGACAACGCGGCGGAGTGGATCCTGGAGCTGGACCGCGGCATGGGCATCCCGTACAAGGGCAACTACTCGCAGTGGCTGGAGCAGAAGGAGCGCCGGCTGGAGCAGGAGCAGAAGGCCGAGGACGCGCGCCGCAAGGCGATGAAGGAGGAGCTCAAGTGGGTGCGCGCCAACGCCAAGGGTCGCCAGGCCAAGAGCAAGGCGCGCCTGCAGCGCTTCGAGGAGCTGTGCGACGTCGAGTATCAGAAGCGCAACGAGACCAACGAGATCTTCATCCCGGTGGCCGACCGGCTGGGCTCGCAGGTGATCGAGTTCCGCAACGTCAGCAAGGGCTTCGGCAACCGGCTGCTGATCGACAACCTCTCGTTCAACGTGCCGGCCGGCGCCATCGTCGGCATCATCGGCCCCAACGGCGCGGGCAAGTCCACGCTGTTCCGCATGATCCAGGGCGTGGAAAAGCCCGACAGCGGCGAGATCATCATCGGCCAGACGGCCAGGCTGGCCTTCGTCGACCAGAGCCGTGACTGCCTGGATCCGAACAAGACCGTGTGGGAGGAGGTCTCCGGCGGGCTGGACAACATCGTCGTGGGCAAGTTCGTGATGCCCAGCCGCGCCTACCTGGGCCGCTTCAACTTCAAGGGCAACGACCAGCAAAAGCGCGTCGGCGACCTCTCCGGCGGCGAGCGCGGCCGGCTGCACCTGGCCAAGACGCTGGCCAAGGGAGGCAACGTGCTGCTGCTGGACGAGCCGTCCAACGACCTCGACGTCGAGACGCTGCGCGCGTTGGAGGAGGCGCTGCTGGAGTTCGCCGGCTCGGCGCTGGTCATCAGCCACGACCGCTGGTTCCTCGACCGCATCTGCACCCACATCCTGGCCTACGAGGGCGACAGCCAGTGGTATTTCTACGACGGCAACTTCACCGAGTACGAGGCCGACAAGGTGCGCCGGCTCGGTGAGGAGGGCGCGCGGCCCAAGCGCGTGCGCTTCAAGTCGCTGGCGTGACGGCGGGCCGCCCGCCGTCTGGCCGGCAGGGTGCGGTTTCGGCCAAAATGATGGCAATGCGACGCCAACTGACCGAAATCGAGGCCGAAGTCGATCCGAACGGGACGTACACCACGCTGCAGGTGGCGCGCCTGCTCGGCATGGCGGTGCGCTCGGTGCAGCTGATGGTCGACCGCGGCGACCTGCAGGCCTGGAAGACCCCCGGGGGCCACCGGCGCATCACCGGCGAGTCGCTGCGCGCCTGGATCCGGCGCAGCCGCACCCCGGCGCCGCCGCAGGAGGCGCGCCGGCGCGCGACGCGCGGCCGTGCCGCACCGTGCGTGCTGCTGATCGAGGACTCGGCACATTTCCAGCAGCTCGTGCAGCTGCTGATGCGCCAGCGCTTTCCGGACGTGCAGCTGCATGTCGCGGACGACGGCATCTCCGGGCTGGTCTCGTTCGGCCAGCTGCAGCCGGATCTGCTGATCGTCGACATCCTGCTGCCCGGCATCGATGGCGCCTCGATGATCCTGGGCCTGCGCAACCACGCGCTGTTCGGCCGCTGCGAGCTCATCGTGCTGACGGCGCTGGACGAGGCCCAGCGCGCCGACTACGCCCACGCGCTGCAGGGCGTCACCGTGGTGCACAAGCCCGACCTGATGCGCGAGCTGCCCGGCCTGATCGAGCGGGCGCTGGGCGCGCGCCTCAGCCCGCCCAGCGCGCCAGCCAGTCGCCCGGCAGCAGCCACAGCAGCGCGGCCGTCATGACGACGTAGCGGGCGAACTTGCCGATGGCCATGTAGGCCACGCACGGCCAGAACGGAAACTTGAGCCAGCCCGCCACCGCGCACAGCGGGTCGCCCACCGCCGGCAGCCAGCTCAGCAGGCAGGCCTTGGGGCCGAAGCGTTCCAGCCAGTCCAGCGCACGCAGGTGCGTCGGCGAGCCGCGCGCGCGGTCGATGGCGGCGTGCGCGCCGTAGCCCATCGCCCAGCTGATGGCGCCGCCGGCGGTGTTGCCGACGGTGGCCACCAGCACCGCCGGCCAGAACAGCTCGGGGTTGAGCTTGACCAGCGCGAACACCGCCGGCTCCGAGCCCATCGGCAGCAGCGTGGCCGACACCAGCGCGACGACGAACACCGTGGTCAGCCCGACCTCCGGCAGGCTGAGGGTGTGCAGCAGGGGGGCGATCCAGGCATCCATGGCGGTCTCGGTCGGCCGGCGGGCAGTATAGGCGCTGGGGGTGGGGGTACAATCGTGCCCAATTTTTCAGCAGCCCGTTCCTCCCCCTTCCCCTTCCCGCCCGCTTGCCATGACCGCCGGCCCCGCGATCGGCCCCTACCGGCTGCCCAACCGCCTGTTCGTCGCGCCGATGGCCGGGGTGACGGACCGGCCGTTCCGGCGGCTGTGCAGGCGGCTGGGGGCCGGCCATGCGGTCAGCGAGATGATCACCTCGCGCCCGGAGCTGCAGGCCAGCCTCAAGACCGCGCGGCGCGCCAACCACGACGGCGAGCCGGGGCCGATCGCGGTGCAGATCGCCGGCACCGACCCGGCGATGATGGCCGAGGCGGCGCGCCACAACATCGACCGCGGCGCGCAGATCATCGACATCAACATGGGCTGCCCGGCCAAGAAGGTCTGCCACAAGTGGGCCGGCTCGGCGCTGATGCAGGACGAGGCGCTGGCCGCCGCGATCATCGAGGCGGTGGTGGCGGCCTGCGCGCCGCACGGCGTGCCGGTGACGCTGAAGATGCGCACCGGCTGGTGCGCCGCGGCACGCAACGCGCCGCGGCTGGCGCGCATCGCCGAGGACGCCGGCGTGCAGATGCTCGTCATCCACGGCCGCACGCGCGAGCAGGGCTACGGCGGCGTGGCCGAGCACGACACCACGGCGCTCGTCAAGACGCTGGTGCGCATCCCGGTGGTGGCCAACGGCGACCTCGACAGCGCTGAGACGGTGCGCCGGGTGCTGGCGCACACCGGGGCCGATGCGGTGATGATCGGCCGCGCCGCGCAGGGGCGGCCGTGGCTGTTCCGCGACATCCTGCATGAGCTGCGCACCGGCCGGCCGGCGCCGCCGCCCACCACCGCCGAGCTGCGCGAGTGGCTGCGCGAGCACCTGCTGGACCACTACGCGCTCTACGGCGAGGCCGCCGGCGTGCGCAGCGCGCGCAAGCACCTGCTGTGGTACCTGCGCGCGCTCGGCGGCCCGGTGGCGGCGCAGGAGCGGCTGCGCGCCGCGGTGATCGAGGCCGAGCGGGCCGAGCAGCAGCTGCGGGCGCTGGAGGACTTTCTCGACGAGCGCGACGCCGCCGCGGCCGGCGAGCCGCGCGCCATCCCTGAACCCGAGGCCGCGCTGCTGGCGGCCTGACGATGCCCCCCTCACCCGACGATGGCTGACCCGACCCCCCACCTGCCCGACTGCGTGCGCGCCAGTCTCGAGGCCTATTTCGCGACGCTGGGCGACACCGAACCGGCCAACCTGCACGAGATGCTGGTGCGCGCGGTGGAGCGGCCGCTGCTGGAGGTGGTGATGGCGCGCGCGCGCGGCAACCAGTCGCGCGCCGCCCAGTGGCTGGGCCTGAACCGCAACACGCTGCGCAAGAAGCTGCTCGAGCACGGCCTGCTCGACGGCTGAGCGCCGCCCCCCCGATTCACCGCAACCGACCCCCGAGGATCCCCGACGATGAGAGCCCTGATTTCCGTCTCCGACAAGACCGGCGTGCTGGAGCTGGCGCGCGAGCTGCACGCGCTGGGCGTGCAGCTGATCTCCACCGGCGGCACCGCCCGCCTGCTGGCCGAGGCCGGCCTGCCGGTCACCGAGGTGGCCGACGTGACCGGCTTTCCGGAGATGCTGGACGGCCGCGTCAAGACGCTGCACCCCAGGATCCACGGCGGCCTGCTGGCGCGGCGCGACGTGCCGGCGCACATGGCGGCGCTGGCGCAGCACGGGATCGCGCCGATCGACCTGCTGGTGGTCAACCTCTATCCGTTCGAGGCCACGGTGGCGCGCCCGGGCTGCACGCTGGCCGACGCGATCGAGAACATCGACATCGGCGGGCCGGCGATGGTGCGCTCGGCGGCCAAGAACTGGCGTGATGTGGCCGTGCTGACCGACCCGGCGCAGTACGCCCCGGTGCTGGCGGAGCTCAAGGACGGCGGGCGCGTGAGCGAGGCCACGCGCCTGAAGCTCGCGGTGGCGGCGTTCAACCGCATCGCCCAGTACGACGCCGCGATCAGCCAGTATCTGTCGGCGCTGGACCTGTCGGCCGGCGTGCCGGCGGCCGAGGCCGAGCCGGCGCGGCTGCCCTTTCCGGCCCAGTTCAACGCCTGCTGGACCAAGGTGCAGGACCTGCGCTACGGCGAGAACCCGCACCAGCAGGCCGCCTTCTACCGCGACCCGGACGCGCCGGTGGGGTCGCTGGCCACCGCGCAGCAGCTGCAGGGCAAGGAGCTCTCGTACAACAACATCGCCGACGCCGATGCGGCGTGGGAGTGCGTCAAGGGCTTCGAGGCGCCGGCCTGCGTCATCATCAAGCACGCCAACCCGTGTGGCGTGGCCATCGGCGCCACCGCGCTGGAGGCCTACCGCAAGGCGTTCCAGACCGACCCCACGAGCGCCTTCGGCGGCATCATCGCCTTCAACCGGGCGCTGGACGGCCAGGCCGCGCAGGCGGTGGCGCAGCAGTTCGTCGAGGTGCTGATCGCGCCGGACTTCACGCCCGAGGCGCTGGCGGTGTTCAAGGCCAAGGCCAACGTGCGGCTGCTGCGCATCGCGCTGCCCACCGACGTGGCCGCGACGCGCAACCGGCTGCACCTGCAGCGCGTCGGCGGCGGCGTGCTGGTGCAGACCGCCGACCACCACGTGCTGCGGCCGCAGGATCTGCGCGTCGTCACGCGCCGCCAGCCCACCGCGCAGGAGCTGCAGGACCTTCTGTTCGCCTGGGCCGTGGCGCAGTACGTCAAGAGCAACGCGATCGTCTTCTGCAAGGACGGCATGACGATGGGCGTGGGCGCCGGACAGATGAGCCGGCTGGACTCCGCGCGCATCGCCAGCCTCAAGGCGCAGGCCGCGGGCCTGAGCCTGCAGGGCACGGCGGTGGCCAGCGACGCCTTCTTCCCGTTCCGCGACGGGCTGGACGTGGTGGTGGACGCGGGGGCCACCTGCGTGATCCAGCCGGGCGGCTCGGTGCGCGACGCCGAGGTGATCGCCGCCGCCGACGAGCGCGGCGTGGCGATGGTCTTCACCGGCGTGCGCCACTTCCGCCACTGACGGCGCAAGCGCCGGATGGCGCCGTTTTTTGCGCTATAATGCGGGCTTCAACGACGCGGCTGTAGCTCAGTTGGATAGAGTACTTGGCTACGAACCAAGGGGTCGTGGGTTCGAATCCTGCCAGCCGCGCCAACGTATCCCAAGGCCAGTCCCGTGTGACTGGCCTTTTTTCTGCCCGGCCTTGCGCCGTCGGCCGCCATGCCAGCTCCCGGCGACATCACGCTGCATGATCTGACCGCGGGTTACGAGCGCCACCCGGCGGTGCACCACGTCAGCCTGCGCTGGCCCTCGGGGAGCCTGGCGGCGGTGGTGGGGCCCAACGGGGCGGGCAAGTCCACGCTGCTGAAATGCGTCGCCGGCCGCCTGCGCCCGATGCACGGGCGCATCGACGGCGTGGAGCCGGCGCGCGTGGCCTACCTGCCGCAGGTCAGCGAGGTCGACCGCAGCTTTCCGATCACCGTGGCCGAGCTGGTCGGCATGGGCCTGTGGCACGAGCTCGGGCCGTGGCGCCGGCCCGCCGCGGGTCAGCGCGCGCGTGTGGCCGCGGCGATCGCCGAGGTCGGGCTGCAGGGCTTCGAGCGCCGCACGCTGGAGACGCTGTCGGGCGGGCAGTTCCAGCGCGCGCTGTTTGCGCGCCTGATGCTGCAGGACGCGCCGGTGGTGCTGCTGGATGAGCCGTTCACCGGGGTGGACGCGCGCACGCTGGAGGATCTGGTGTGCGTGCTGCGGCGCTGGCACGAGCAGGGCCGCACCGTGATCGCCGTGCTGCACGACCTGGCGCTGGTGCGCGCGGTGTTTCCGTTGACGACGCTGCTGGCGCGCGAGCTGGTGGCGCACGGGCCGACGGCGGCGGTGCTGACCGAGCCGAACCTGCTGCGCGCGCGCCAGCTGCAGGAGGCGTTCGATGAGCGCGCCGGGCCATGCGAGCTTGACGCGGCCGAGGTGGGCGTGACCGATGGAGGGCACCGGCCCCATGCTTGAGGCGCTGCTGGCGACCACCGGGCTGGAATTCGACTTCATGCGTCGCGCGGCGCTGGGCTGCGCGTTGCTGGCGCTGGGGGCCGCGCCGGTGGGGGTGCTGCTGATGCTGCGCCGCATGAGCCTGATGGGCGACGCGATGTCGCACGCCATCCTGCCCGGGGCGGCGGTCGGCTACCTGCTGGCAGGGCTGTCGCTGCCGGCGCTGACGCTGGGCGGCGTGTTGGGCGGGCTGGTGGTGGCCGCCGCCGCCGGCGCGATGGCGCGCCACACGGTGCTGCGCGAGGATGCGGCGCTGGCGGTGTTCTACCTCGTGGCGCTGGCGCTGGGGGTGCTGATCATCTCGGTGCGCGGCACGCAGGTCGATCTGCTGCACGTGCTGTTCGGGTCGGTGCTGGCGCTGGACGAGGCGGTGCTGGCGCTGCTGGCGGCCGTGGCGCTGGTCACGCTCGCGGGGCTGGTCTTGCTGTGGCGGCCGTTGGTCATGGAGTGCGTCGATCCGGCGTTTCTGCGCGGCGTCAGCCGCTGGGGGGCGCTGGCGCACCAGGGGTTCCTGGCGCTGGTGGTGATCAACCTCGTGGCGGCGTTCCACGCGCTGGGCACGCTGATGGCGGTGGGCATGATGATGTTGCCGGCGGCGGCGGCGCGGCTGTGGACGCGACGGCTGCAGCCGATGGTGGCGGTGGCGGTGCTGACCGGCGTGCTGGGCGGCTGGCTCGGGCTGCTCGCGTCGTATGCGGCCGACTGGCCCACCAGCCCGACCATCGTGCTGTTGCTGGGGGCCTGGTATGCGGCCTCGCTGCTGCTGGCACCGCAGGGCTGGTGGCGCCGGCGCCGGGTGCCGCCGCGGCACCTGCGCGGCTAGCGCGGCCGCCGTCCCGTGGGGGCATGGCCGAAGGCGGCGGCCGCGGTCATCGGGGGGCGTTAAGCTACGGCGCCATGCGTGCCTGGCGTGCCTCCCTGCTTTGGTTCGACCCCGACGCCGACCACCCTCAGTTGCACTTCGAGCGCGACGGCCTGCTCGTCGCCGCCCCGGGGGCCGACGGTGTCTGGCGCGTGCAGGCCATCGGCCCCTTCGAGGCGGTGCGCCCGCGCTGGCCGCAGCTGCCGGTGCAGGACGCGTCGGGTCGGCTGATCGCGCCCGGCTTCATCGACCTGCACGTGCACTACCCGCAGACCGACCTCATCGGCGCGCCGGCCGACGGGCTGCTGCCGTGGCTCGAGCGCTACACCTTCCCGCACGAGGCGCGCTTCGCCGACCCGGCGCATGCCGAGGCGGTGGCGGCGTTCTTTCTCGACGAGATGCGCCGCCATGGCGTGACGACGGCGCTGACGTTTGCCACCTCGCACCCGGCGTCGGTGGACGCGCTGCTGCGCCAGGCGCAGGCGCGCGGGCTGCGCTGGATCGCCGGCAAGGTGCTGCAGGACCGCCACAGCCCGGACGGCGTGCGCGACGAGACCGAACGCAGCCTGCTGGACACCGAGGCGCTGATCGCGCGCTGGCACGGCCGGGGCCGGCTGGGCTACGCCATCACGCCGCGCTTCGCGCCGAGCTGCAGCGATGCGCAGCTGCGCGGTGCCGGCGAGCTGGCGGCACGTCATCCGGATGTCTGGATCCAGTCGCACGTCGCCGAAAACGTCGACGAGGTGCGCTGGGTGCGCACGCTCTACCCGCACGACCGCAGCTACCTCGCGGTCTACGAGCGCTTCGGCCTGCTGCGCCGGCGCGCCGTCTACGCGCACGGCATCTACCTGGACGACGCCGACCGCGCGCGGCTGGCCGACAGCGGCGCGGCGATCGCGGTGTCGCCGACCAGCAACCTGTTCCTCGGCAGCGGCTTCTTCGACTACGCGGCGGCGCGCGCGGCGGGGGTGACGCTGGGGCTGGCCAGTGACGTCGGCGGCGGCATGAGCTTCAACCCTTTCGCGACGATGCGTGCCGCCTACACGGTGGGCCGCGCGGCGGTGCGCGGCGACGGCGCGGCCAAGGTCGGGGTGAGCCTTGCGCCCGAGGACCTATGGTGGCAGCACACCGCCGGCGCCGCCCGCGCCTTGGGGCTGCAGGGCGTGGTGGGGTCGCTCGCCCCCGGCAGCGAGGCCGACTTCGTCGTGCTCGACCCGCAGGCCACGCCGCTGCTGGCGCGCCGCACCGCGCAGGCGGCAAGCCTTGCCGAATGGCTGTTTGCCTTCATCGTGCTGGCCGACGAGCGCGCCGTGCGCGACGTGCACGTGGCTGGCGCGCCAGCCCTGCAACACAGCAGCAACGTCGATGCCGCATGATGCACAGCCGCATGATTCGCTTCGGTTGTCGATACGGCTGGTCGGTCAGCGCGCTGCTGCTGGTTGCGTGGGCGCTGGGAGGGTGCGCAACGCCGCCCCGTTCAGCCGCGCCCGAGCCGGCGCTGTCGTTGCCGGCAGCTTGGAGCGCCGCCGACGAGGGTGTCTTGCCGGGGCCGGCGTTGGCGGCGGAAAACTGGTGGCAGGGCTTTGGCGACGCGGCGCTGAATGCCTGGGTGCAAGCGGCGCTGCAAGCCAACGCCGATGTGCGCAGCGCCGCCGCGGCGTTGGCGCAAGCGCGCGCGGCGCGGCAAGCGGCGCAGGCCGCCCTTAGCCCAACGCTGGACGCCGGGGTGCGCGCCCGACGCCAGGCCACCGAGGCGGCCAGCGGCAACCTTTTCGGCGCTGGCCTGGACGCCAGCTGGGAGCTCGACCTCTGGGGGCGCCGCGCTGCTGCGGTGCAGGCGGCGCAGGCCGACGCGCAGGCCAGCGCCGCGACGCTGGCGTGGACGCGCGTGTCGCTGGCGGCGGAAGTGGCGTTGGCCTATTTCGACGGCTGGAGCGCGCGCGAGCGCTCGGAGCTGGCTGCCCGAAGCTTGGCGGCGCAGGAAGACAGCGTGCGCTTGACCGCGTGGCGCGTGCAGGCTGGCCTGGTGCCGCAGCAGGATCTGGACACCGCGCGCGCGAGCTTGGAGCAAACCCGCGCCAGCCTCGCCGCGCTGCGCGCCGCGCAACGTCAAGCGTTGCACGCCTTGGTGCTGTTGGCCGGGCGCGCCCCGGGGCAGGTGCTGGCCGAGCCGCGCCGCGAGCCGCCCGAGCCGCCGCCCGCTTGGGCGCTGCCGCTGCCGGCGCAGCTGCTGACGCAGCGGCCTGATGTGGCCGCCGCGCAGGCCCGCCTGCAAGCGGCGGCGGCGCGCTTGCGTCAGGCTGAGGCGGCGCGCTGGCCGACGCTGACGCTGACCGGCAGTTTAAGCTGGCAGGCGCCACGGGTCACCGACCTGTTCGATCCCGCGGCGCTGACGCGCAGCCTCGCGGCGGCGTTGCTGGCTCCGGTGATCGATGGCGGCTTGCGCCTGGCGCAGCAACGCCAGCAGGAGGCCGCCGTCGAGCAGGCACGCGCGGCGCTGGAGGGCGCGCTGCTGGCGGCGCTGCGTGACGTCGAAAACGCGCTGGTGGCCATCGCCGCCGAGCGCGCGCGCGTGCAGCACCTGCGCGCCGCCGAAGCCGCCGCCGAGGCCGCGCTGCGGCAGGCCACGCAGCGCCACCAGGCGGGACTGACCGATCTGCGCGTCCTGCTGGAGGCGCAGCGCACGTGGCTGACTGTGGGCAGCGAGCGCGTCGCCGCGCAGGCGCAGCTGGCCGCGGCTTACGTGCGGCTGGCCAAGGCGCTGGGCGGTGGCTGGACGCCGCAGGCCGAAGCCGACACCGTGGCCGCCAACCCGAAACAGGACTGACGATGCTGGGCTGGAAGCGCAAACCCCGACCCGCCGACGCCGACGTGCAACGGCTGCTCGGTCCTGAACGGGCGCCGCGCGGGTGGCGCCGCCCGTGGCCGTGGCTGCTGCTGGTCGCGGCGCTGGCTGCCGCCTGGGGCTGGCCGGCGTGGCGCGCGCGCAGCGCCGAGCAGGCCAAGCCGGTCTACGTCACCGAGCCGCTCAAGCGCGGCGACCTGGTGCTCAACGTCACCGCCAACGGCACGCTGCAGCCGGTGCGCTCGGTCAACGTCGGCAGCGAGCTGTCGGGTACGGTGCGCGAGGTGCTGGTCGACGTCAACGACCGCGTGCAGCGCGGCCAGGTGCTGGTGGTGCTGGACACCGCCAAGCTGCAGGATCAGGTGCAGGCGGCGCGCGCGGCGCTGGCCTCGGCCGAGGCGCAGGTGCTGCAGGCCGACGCCAGCGCGCGCGAGGCCGAGGCCACCCTTGCCAGGCTGGAGGAGCTGGCGCGCCTGAGCGGTGGGGCGACCCCGGCGGCCAGCGAGCTGGACGCCGCGCGCGCGGCGCTGCAGCGCGCGCAGGCCCAGCAGGCGGTGGCGCGCGCCGCCGTCGAGCAGGCGCGCGCGACGCTTTCGACCAACGAGACCAACCTGGCCAAGGCGTCGATCCGCTCGCCGATCGACGGCGTGGTGCTGGCGCGCAACGTCGATCCGGGCAACGCGGTGGCGGCTTCCCTGCAGGCGGTCACGCTGCTGACGATCGCGCAGGATCTGCGCCGGCTCAAGCTCGACGTCGCGGTGGACGAGGCCGACGTCGGCCACGTGCGCGAGGGTCAGTCCGCCAGCTTCACCGTCGCGGCCTACCCTCGGCGGCGCTACCCGGCGCAGGTCGGGCGCGTGGCCTACGGCGCCACCAAGACCGACAACGTCGTCACCTACACCGCCACGCTCGACGTGGCCAACGACGACCTGTCGCTGCGGCCCGGCATGACCGCCACCGCCACCATCCGCGCCGCCGAGCGCCACGGCGTGCTGCTGGTGCCCAACACGGCGCTGCGCTTCACGCCGAGCGAGCCCGCCGCCGCGCCGGCGCAAGGCGGCGGGCTGGCCAGCCTGTTCATGCCGAAGGCGCCCACCGCCGGGCGCAAGACCGTGCGCGTCGACAGCCGCCTCGGCGGCCAGCGCCAGATCTGGATCCTGCGCGACGGCCAGCCGCAGGCGCTGCCGGTGACGGTGGGCATCAGCGACGGGCGCTTCACCGAGGTCAGCGGCGAAGGTCTGGAGGAGGGGCTGCCGGTGATCGTCGAGCAACGCAGCAACGGCCGGGGACGATGAACGGGCTGCCGCAGGCCGAGGGGCCGCTGATCGCGCTGCGCGGCATCACCCGCACCTACGGGCGCGGCGCGGCGGCGTTCCAGGCGCTGCGCGGTGTCGACCTGGACGTGCAGGCCGGCGAGTTCGTCGCCATCATGGGGCCGAGCGGTTCGGGCAAATCGACGGCGATGAACATCCTCGGGCTGCTGGACACCCCCTCCGGCGGGGAATACCGCTTCCTCGGCGTGCCGGTGCAACATCTGTCGCGCGACGAGCGCGCGCGGCTGCGGCGGCGCCACTTCGGCTTCGTGTTCCAGGGCTTTCACCTGCTGCCGCGCACCACCGCGCTGGAAAACGTCGAGCTGCCGCTGATCTACCGCGGCGAGCCGGCGCGCCAGCGCCACGCCGCGGCGCGCGCGGCGCTGGCGGAGGTGGGCCTGGAAGGGTGGGAGCACCACACGCCGGCGGAGCTTTCCGGCGGGCAGCAGCAGCGCGTGGCCATCGCGCGCGCCATCGTCACGCAGCCGCGCGTGCTGCTGGCCGACGAGCCCACCGGCAACCTCGACTCGCAGCGCAGCCACGAGATCATGCAGCTGATCACGCGCCTCAATCGCGAACGCGGCATCACCGTGCTGATGGTCACGCACGAGGCCGACATCGCCGCCTACGCGCCGCGCGTGGTGCACTTCCGCGACGGACGCATCGAGCGCGAGCAGCGCCGCGAGGCGGTGGTGGCCGAGGGAGGGTGAGGCGCGATGTGGGGCAACACCGTGCTGCTGGCGCTGCGCTCGATCCGGCGCAACCTGCTGCGCTCGTTCCTGACCGTGCTCGGGGTGGTGATCGGCGTGGCGGCGGTGGTGACGATGGTCACCGTCGGCAACGGCGCCACGCGCGCGATCCAGCAGCAGATCGCCAGCCTGGGCGTCAACCTGCTGCAGGTGCGCCCGGGCCAGCGCCTCGGCCCGGGCGGCTTCGGCGGCGGCGCGCCGGCGTTCAAGCTGGCCGATGCGCAGGCCGTCGCCAGCCAGGTGCCGGGGGTGCTGGCGGTGGCGGCGGAGGCGCGCTCCAGCGGGGCGGTGGTGGCCAACGGCCGCAACTGGAGCGCCAGCCTCGTGGGCGGCAGCGCCGACTGGCTGCTGACCAACAACTGGACGCTGGCCGACGGCCGCGCGTTCACCGAAGACGAGCACCGGCTCGGCGCGGCGGTGTGCATCCTCGGCGAGACGGTGCGCCGTGAGCTGTTCGGCCCCAACCCGGCGGTGGGCGACAGCGTGCGCGTGCGCCAGATGCCGTGCGAGGTGGTGGGGGTGCTGGCGCCGAAGGGCACCGGCGCGTTCGGCCAGGATCAGGACGACATCGTGCTGATGCCGATCACCACGCTGCACCGGCGCGTGGTCGGGCACACGCGCGTCTTCACGCTGCACGTCTCGATGCAGGATGGCGCCGACGCCGAGGCGGTCAAGGCCGGCCTGCGCGCGCTGCTGCGCGAGCGTCGCAGCCTGGCCGACGGCGAGGAGGACAACTTCAACATCCTCGACACCGCCCAGCTGGGCGAGACGATGGCCGGCACCACGCGCATCATGACGATGCTGCTGGGCGCGGTGGCCGCGGTCAGCCTCGTGGTCGGCGGCATCGGCATCATGAACATCATGCTGGTCAGCGTCACCGAGCGCACGCGCGAGATCGGCCTGCGGCTGGCCATCGGCGCGCTGGAGCGTGAGGTGATGGGGCAGTTCCTCGTCGAGGCGGTGGTGCTGGCCGCCTTCGGCGGTCTGGTGGGGTTGCTGCTGGCGCTGGCCGCCAGCGTCGGCCTGAGCCTGGCGATGGGCGTGCCGTTCGTGTTCGACCCGGCGATCAACCTGATCGCGTTCGCCGTGGCGGCGCTGATCGGCGTGGCGTTCGGCTATGTGCCCGCGCGCCGTGCCGCGCGCCTGGATCCGATCGAGGCGCTGCGGCACGAGTAAGGTGGCTGCGCGGCCGCCCACCTGGGGTGGTGGCGCCTCTCACGCCTTGCGGCGCGGGGCGACGTCGAGCTCGGCGGCCGGCGGCAGGAAGGCGTCAGTCCAGACGGCGTCGGGGTTGACGCGCGTCTTCGTGTTGAACGCGTCGGAGATCTGCGAGGCCATCAGTGCCAGCCGGCCTGGCACCACGCGGCCGAAGCCCTCGCGCAGCGCGTCCGGCGACATCACGACCGAGTCCAGCGCCAGCTTCAGGCGGCGCGTTTCCATCTCGACGTTGACGATGCCGTCGCGTTGCTTGACGAATTCGATGCCGTGCTCGGGGCGGGCCAGCACCTCGCGCACGCCGCGCGCGAACGCGCTCAGGAAGCCGCGCACCGCGGTGGGCTGCTCGCGGATCAGGCGCGGCGAGACGATCACCGCGTTGCCGTACAGCCGCACGCCGTGGGTGGCATACGGCATGATCGTGATCTCCTCCGGCTTGACGCCGCGCGCTTCCAGGCTCAGCAACGAGGTGAACGAAAAGCCGGTGATGGCGTCGACGTCGCCGCGCACCAGCATCGTCTCGCGCAGCGGCGGATCCATCGTGACCCAGGTGACCTGGCCGACGCCGTTGGCCTTCTGGAAGATCGGAAACGCCTTGCGGCCGGCGTCGAAGACCGGTGCCCCCATGCGCTTGCCGGTGAGGTCGGCGGGCTTGGCGATGCCGGATTTTTTCAGCGCCAGCACCGCCGCCGGCGTGTTGTTGTAGACCATCATCACCGCCACCGGCTTGTTCGGGGTGTCGGGGTTGTTGGCATGGAACTCCATCAGGGCGCCGAGGTCGGCGAATCCGATGTCGTAGGCCCCCGACGCGACGCGGCTGATCGCCGCGCCCGATCCGCTGCCGGCGTCGATCGTCACGTCCAGCCCCGCGTCGCGGAAGTAGCCCTTGGCGGCGGGCAGCAGGAACAGCGCCGAGGGGCCCTCGAAGCGCCAATCGAGCTGGAACTTGATCGGCAGGTTCTGCGCGTGCGCCAGGCCGGGCAGGGCGCAGGCGGCGGCCAATGCCGCGCTGTGTTTCAGGAAGGATCGCTTGTTCATGCGGTGGACTCCTGATGGGACGAGGGCAGCCGTGTGTGCGGATTTTGAAAAGCAAGAGCGGTGCCAGCCGTTGCGGGCGGCCAGGCCGGTTCCGCCCGCGTTCGCCGCAGGTCGGCGCGAGCCCCCTTCGCGAAGCCGGTGCCGTGGCTGCCCCGTCGTGGTGCGCCACCGCCCCGGGACGGAGCGCAGGCGGGCGTCGCGATGTCCCTGCCGCGCGGCTGGCCGTCGCGATACCCGGGAAGGCGCGGCGACCCTTCTCGTAGGTATGGAACTTGCTTCCTCCGTACGCGGAGAGTAGAAGCGTTCAGCCTGCGATCGGGGCAGGCGGGAAATTGCTCTCGGGGCCGGCGCGCGGCTCTGAGGGCGGCGTGCCGGCGTGACCATCCTTGCAACCCTTCGGTTCGGAGTCCGCCATGCTCGTCACCCGTCAACCCGTGTTCCGCCGCCACTGGTACGCCGTCATGCCGCTGTCGGCGCTGCGCGATGGCCCGCGTCCGTTCACGCTGCTTGGTGAAAACATCGTTCTGTTTCTCGACGCCGACGGCCAGCCCGCCGCGCTGCAGGACCGCTGCTGCCACCGCACCGCGCGCCTGAGCAAGGGCTGGTGCAAGGGCGGCGGGCTGCAGTGCGGCTACCACGGCTGGGTCTACGACCGGGAGGGTCGCGTCGTCGAGATCCCGCAGTACGAGCCGGGGCGTGAGATCCCGGCCCACTACCGCACGCGCGCCTACCGCTGCACCGCCCGCTACGGCTACGCCTGGGTGGCGCTCGAGGAGCCGCAGCTCGACATCCCGCCGATGCCGGAGTTCGATGCGCCCGGCTGGCGCACGATCTTCCAGTTCTACGAGACCTGGCACACCAGCCCGGTGCGGGCGCTGGAGAATTCCTTCGACAACGCCCACTTCAGCTTCGTGCACCGCGCCACCTTCGGCGTGGCCGAGCGCCCGCAGCCGAGCCGCTACCAGATCGTCGAGAACGAGCGCGGCTTTTATGCCGAGACGGTGATCGAGGCGGCCAACCCGGAACGCTTCCGCCGCATCAGCGGGGTGAACGAGCCGATCACGACGCGCCACATGCGCAACGCCTACCTGCGGCCGTTCGCACGCCGGCTCGATATCGAGTATCCGAGCGGCGTGCGCCACGTGATCCTGAATTGCTTCACGCCAATCGACGACGGTCGCATCCAGCTGTGCCAATGGCTGTTCCGCAACGACACCGAGGAGGACTGCCCGGCGCAGCTGCTGACCGAGTTCGACTACGAGATCACGCGCGAGGACAAGGACATCCTCGAATCGACCGACCCGGATGCGGTGGTCGACCTGCAGCGTCGTGGAGTCGAGTACTCCATGGATTCCGACCGCCCTGGCATCCTGATCCGCCGCCAGCTGATGCAGATGCTGACCGAGGCTGGCGAGACCGAGGTGCACCGCGGACTCGCGGCGGCCTGACACCGGCCGCCCGGCGGGGGGGCGTTGCCGGTCCCCGCCGCGCCGCCTCACGCCGCCTCACGCCGCCTGCGAGCCGCGGTGCGCCCAGCCGGTGGTGTGGCGCTCGATCCAGCTGAAGAGCTCATACATCAGCATCGCCATCACGCCGACGACGATCAGGCCGGCGAACGCCAGCCCCATCTGCATCGCCGAGCCGGCCGAGATCAGCAGGTAGCCGATGCCCTCGTTGGCCGCGGTCATCTCCGACACCGTGGTGCCGACGAAGGCCAGCGTGATGGCCACCTTCAGCGAGCCGAAGAAATAGGGGAGCGAGCGCGGCAGGCCGACCTTGGTCAGCACGTCCCAGCGGCGCGCGCCCAGCACCCGCAGCACGTCCTCCAGCTCCGGCTCCAGCGTCGCCAGCCCCGTGGCGATGTTGACCATGATCGGAAAGAAGCTGATCAGGAACGCCGTCAGGATCGCCGGCCCGATGCCGATGCCGAACCACACCACCAGGATCGGCACGAAGGCGGCCTTGGGCAGCGCGTTGAAGGCCGTCATCAGTGGGTAGAGCGCGGCGTAGGCCAGCCGCGAGCTGCCGATCAGGAAGCCCAGCAGCACGCCGACGACGATGGCGATCGCAAAGCCCGCCATCGTCACCCAGAAGGTGCGCCAGGCGTGCTGCGCGATGGCGCCGCGGTGCTCGACGAGCTGCTCGGCGATGCGCGCGGGGCTCGGAAAGATGAATTCCGACACTCCCAGCCCCGAGCAGATCACCTGCCACAGGATCAGAATCGCGCCGAGCAGCAGCCACGGCGCCCAGCGTTCGGCGGTCTTGCGATGGGCCATCGTCCGGCGTCCTTTTTCGTTTCGGGGGGCTTCACTGCGGCAGCGCGCTGCCCTGGCGGCGCAGCGCGCCGATGTGGCCGCGCAGCTCGTGCACGATGTCGGTGAACTCGGCGCTGTAGGTCACTTCCAGCTCGCGCGGACGCGGCAGCGGGATGTCGCGCCGCACGATGAAGCGGCCCGGGCTCTTGCTCATGCAGTAGACGGTGTCGGCCAGGAACACCGCCTCGCGCAGGTCGTGCGTGACCAGGATCACGTTGAAGCGCTGCGCCTGCCACAGGTCGCGCAGCGTGCACCACAGCTCCTCGCGCGTGAAGGCGTCCAGCGCGCCGAACGGCTCGTCCAGCAGCAGCATCTGGGGCTCGTGGATCAGCGCGCGGCAGATGCTGGCGCGCTGCTGCATGCCGCCGGAGAGCTCCCACGGATACTTGCGCTCGTAGCCACCCAGGCCGACCGACTGCAGCAGCTTCAGCGCCCGCGCCTCGAACTCGGCACGGCGCTGGCGGAACTGGCTGCGGTACGGCTCGACGATCTCCAGCGGCAGCAGCACGTTGTCCAGCGTGGTGCGCCACGGCAGCAGCGAAGGCGCCTGAAACGCCATCCCGGAGATCTTCAGCGGCCCGCTGACGCGCTGGCCGTCGACCCAGATGCTGCCGCGGCTGGGGGGCTTGAGCCCCGTGGCCAGCTTCATGAACGTGCTCTTGCCGCAGCCGGAGGGGCCGACGATGGCGATGAAGGCGCCGCGCGGCACCTGCAGGTCGATGGCCTCGACCGCGAACTGGCCGCGCGCGAGCAGCTCGTCGTTGTAGGCGAGCCAGACGTCGCGGAACTCGATGAACGGGGCGGTGTCGGTCATGGGCGCAGCGTCCGCACTTCAGCCGCGCGCGCGCGGGAACACGTCCAGCGCCTGCGCCGGCGGCAGCAGCGCCGAGGTCCACACCGCACCCGGATCGACGCGCGTGCGGGTGCCGTAGGCGTCGGAGATCTGCGAGGCCATCAGCGCCAGCCGGCCCGGCACCACCTGGCCGAAGCCCTCGCGCAGCGCGTCCGGTGACATCACGACCGAGTCCAGCGCCAGCTTCAGGCGGCGCCGCTCCAGCTCGACGTTGATGATGGCGTCGCGCTGCTTGACGAACTCGATCGCCGCATCCGGCTGCGCCAGCACCTCGCGCACGCCGCGCGCCAGCGCGGTCAGGAACGCCGTCACCGCCGCCGGCCGCTCGCGCACCAGCTTCGGCGAGGCGATGATGGCGTTGCCGTAGAGCCGCACCCCGTGCTCCGCGTACGGCATGATGACCACCTCGTCGGGCTTGACGCCGCGCGCCTCCAGGTTCAGCAGCGAGGTGAACGAAAAGCCGGTGATCGCATCGACGTCGCCGCGCACCAGCATCGTCTCGCGCAGCGGCGGATCCATCGTGACCCAGGTGACCTGGCCGACGCCGTTGGCCTTCTGGAAGATCGGAAACGCCTTGCGGCCGGCGTCGAAGACCGGCGCCCCCATGCGCTTGCCGGTGAGGTCGGCGGGCCTGGCGATGCCGGATTTCTTCAGCGCCAGCACCGCCGCCGGCGTGTTGTTGTAGACCATCATCACCGCCAGCGGCTTGTTGGGCGCGTCCGGGTTGTTGGCGTGGAATTCCATCAGCGCCGCCATGTCCGCGAAGCCCATGTCGTACGTGCCGGAGGCCACCCGCTGCACCGCCGCGGCCGATCCGGTGCCGGCGTCGATCGTCACGTCCAGCCCCGCGTCGCGGAAGTAGCCCTTGGCGGCGGGCAGCAGGAACAGCGCCGAGGGGCCCTCGAAGCGCCAGTCGAGCTGGAACTTGATCGGCAGGTTCTGCGCGCGCGCCAGGTCGGGCAGGGCGCAGGCGGCGGCCAGTGCCGCGCCGTGTTTCAGGAAGGATCGCTTGTCCATGAGGCTGCTCCTGGGTGGAAAGGCGTGTGCCGGACGCAGAGGAAGCAATTCCGATGCCAACGGCGCCGACGGCTCAAGCCGTCGTTTCGTGTGCAAAACTGTATACAGATGCCCCATGGACGCAACCCCGGGCAAACCCGGTGCCCCGCGCAGGTGCGCGCGTGCACCAACGCGGACACGGACGATCTGCGGGGTCCGTTGAGGCGGACGCCGGATGCCGTGATGCGGTACGATTTCCGCCATGCGCACCACGCTCGATCTGGAACCTGACGTGCTGGCAGCCGCCCGCGAGTTGGCCCGTCAGCAGCGCGTCCCGATCGGGCGGGTGATCTCCAGCCTGGCCCGCCAGGCGCTGCGGGAGCAACGGATGCCGGGCGTGGCCCGGACCGCCGAACCCTTGGCGGGGTTCGAACCCTTTCCCCCCAGGGGCAGGGCAGTGACCAACGACATCATCGACCGGTTGCGCGAAGGCGGTCCGATCTGATGCGCAGCCTGCTCGACGTCAACGTCCTGATCGCGCTGCTGGATGCCGGGCATGTCGACCACGCAGTGGCACGCGACTGGCTGCAACGTCATCTGGATTCAGGTTGGGCATCGTCGCCGCTGACGCAAAACGCCTGCGTCCGCATCATGTCGCAGCCGGTCTACCCCGCGCCGCTGCCGGCATCGGAGGTGGCGCGCCGGTTGGCCCGCGCCGTCGAACATCCGACGCACCGCTTTCTTGCCGACGACTACAGCCTGCTGGATGACGCAGCCGTCGTCTGGGGTCGGGTGCAAGGCCATCGCCAGATCACCGACCTGTACCTGCTCGGGCTGGCCGTACGGCATGGCTGCCGTTTCGTCACGTTCGATGCACGCATTGACCGCCACGCCGTGCCGGGAGCGACGGCCCGCCACTTGGTGGTGCTCACCTCGGCTGCACGGTCGGGCTCAGCCTGACGTCGCCAGCAGGTCGCGCAGCGTGCGCGCCACCACGCGCGTGGCGCCGTGCAGGTCCGACAGGCGCAGGTTCTCGTCGGCGCGCTTGGCGTTGGACTCCAGCACGGTGTGCGGGCCGGCGCCGTAGATCACGCCCGGGATGCCGCGCTCGGCGTAGAGCCGCACGTCGGTGTAGAGCGGCGTGCCGACGGCGGGGATGTCCTCGTCGAAGACGGCGCGCGCGTGGCGCTGCAGCGCCGCCACCAGCGGCTGCTGGCCCGGCAGCGGCTTGAGCGCGTGCGCCAGCAGCAGGCGGCGCACCTCCACGCGCACGTCGCGTCCGCCGCGCGGCGGTGCCCAGCTCGCGGCGGCTTCGGCGATGACGGCGCGCAGCCGCGCCTCCACCTCGGCCGGATCTTCTTCCGGGATCATGCGTCGGTCCAGCCGCAGCGTGACGCGGCCCGGCACCACGTTGGTGTTGGTGCCGCCCTCGATCCAGCCGACGTTGAGGTAGGGGTGGGTGATGCCGGGGATGGCCGAGCGCACCTGCAGGTAGTCGCGGTTGAGCGCGTAGAGCGCCTGCAGGATGTGCGTGGCGGCCTGCAGCGCGTCGGTGGCACTGTCAGGGATGGCGGCGTGGCCCATGGTGCCGTGCACCGTCACCTCCAGCTGCAGGCAGCCGTTGTGCGCCACCACCACCTGATGCGAAAAACCCGCCGCGATGAGCAGATCGGGCCGGGTCAGGCCCTGGCGCAGCAGCCAGCCGGGACCCAGCTCGCCGCCGAATTCCTCGTCGTAGGTGAAGTGCAGCTCCACCGTGCCGCGCAGCGGCGTGCCCAGCGCCTCCAGCGCGCGCAGCGCGAACGCGTAGGTGGCGAAGTCGCTCTTGCTGACCGCGGCGGCGCGGCCCCAGATGCGCCCGTCGGCGACCTCGCCGCCGTAGGGGTCGCGCGTCCAGCCTTCGCCGGGCGGCACCACGTCGCCGTGGGCGTTGAGCGCGATCGTCGGGCCGGGGCCGAAGCGGCGGCGCACGATGAGGTTGGTGATCGAGGTCAGCCCGGCAGCGCGCACCTCCTCCGGCGGCACCGGGTGGCGCTCCACCGTCCAGCCCCAGCGCTGCAGCCACTCGGCGGTGGCCAGCGCGTGCGGGGCGTTGTCACCGGGCGGGGTGTCGGTGGGGATGCGGATCAGCGCCTGCAGGAAGCGCACCTGCTCGTCGAAGTGCGCGGCGATCCAGGCATCGAGCCGGGCGTGGTCAGGGTGGGGCGCGTCGTGGGCGGTCATGCAAGCTCCTCGGCCCAGTCGTGCAGCAGCCGCCGCAGCGCCTGCGCGGCCAGGTCGATGTCGTGCGCAGTGCTGGACTCCAGCGGGTGATGGCTGATGCCGAGCTGTTCGCCGCGCACGAACAGCATCGCCTGCGGCATGACGCGGTGCAGCATCATCGCGTCATGGCCGGCGCCGCTGGGCAGCTCCACCACCGGCAGGCCCAGCGCCGCCACCGCCCGCGCCCAGCGCGCGCGCAGGCCGGGGTCGCACGGCGCGGCGCTGGCGCGCAGCGTCTCCTCGAGGGTCAGGCGCAGGCCGCGGCGCTGCGCGATCGTCTCGGCCTCGGCGCGCACCTGCTCGAGCAGCGCGTCGCGCTGCCCGTCGCTGGGGGCGCGCAGGTCGAGCGTGAAGCTGCAGCGGCCCGGCACGACGTTGATCGAGCCACCCGGCACCTCGGCCATGCCGACGGTGCCGACCGCCGGTGGCTGCGCGCGCGCCAGCCGCTCCACCGCCAGCGCCAGCTCCGCCAGGCCCAGCAGCGCGTCGCGCCGCGCGTCCATCGGCGTGGTGCCGGCGTGGCAGGCCAGGCCGTCGAAGGCGCCGCGGGCGCGCACGCTGGCGTTGATGGAGGTGACGACGCCCAGCGGCGCCTCGCGCCGCGCCAGCACCGGCCCCTGCTCGATGTGCACTTCCAGGTAGCCCAGGTAGCGCGCCGGGTCGCGGCGCAGCGCGGCGATCGCCTCCATCGTGCCGGGCAGCCCGGCGGCCAGCATCGCCTCGCGCAGCGTCACGCCGTGCGCGTCACGTGCCTGCAGCCACGCCGGATCGAACGCGCCGACCAGCGCGCCGGAGCCGAGGAACGTGACCGGAAAGCGCTGCCCTTCCTCCTCGGCGAAGCCGACCAGCTCCAGCGCGAACGGCAGCCGCCGGCCCAGGCGGTGCAGCTCGCGCACCACCTCCAGCACCAGCACGATGCCGAGCCGCCCGTCGTAGCGCCCGGCGTTGCGCACCGTATCGTAGTGCGAGCCGAGCAGCAGCCGCGGCGCATCCGCATGCTTGCCGTGATAGACGCCGACCACGTTGCCGACGGCATCCAGGCCCGCCTCGTCGAAGCCGGACTCGCGCATCCACGCCAGCAGGGTGCGCGCGCACGCCTGGTGCGCCGGGGTCAGGTAGGTGACGGTGAGCTGGCCGGCCTCGGCCCACGGCGGCTCGCTGTGGCGGGCGAGCTCGGCCAGGGCATCCCAGACACGCTGACCCAGCGCCGGCGGCTCACCGAAGCGGTCGCTCAGGCGCAGCTCGGCGATGCGGTGGATCTGGCGCAGGCACTCGGCGCGCTCCTCGTCGGCGGGCTGCTCGAGCCGGCGCTCGAGCGCCGCGATGATCTCGTGCCGCGTCAGGCCGCGCCCGTGCGGGCCGCGCACCGCCAGGATGAACGGGTGGCCGAAGCGCGCCCGGTAGGCGGCGTTGAGCGCGTGCAGGCGCTCGAATTCCTCCGGCGTGCAGTGTGTCAGGCCTGCCCGGCTCTGTTCGTCGGTGGAGGCGGCGGTGAGCGTGCCGGCGATCATGGCCTTGCCGGCCAGTTCCGGATGGGCGCGGATCAGCGCCAGCTGCTGCTCGGCGCTGGCCTGCCGCACGGCGGCCACCATCGCCTGCTGCAGGGTCGCCAGCGTCGCAAACGGGCGCTGCGCCAGCGCGCGCTCGGCCACCCACGGGGAGTGCTCGTAGATGCCGTCCAGCATGGCCAGCGCCTGCGGCAGCGGCGCGCGGTTGAGCTCGTCCAGCGTCGGGGTAGTCATGGCAGCGGCGGGGCGGGGTGCACCCGCTTCCAGTGGCGGGCGATGTCGATGCGGCGGCAGATCCAGACGCGGTCGTGCCGCTCCAGGTGGTCGAGGAAGCGCTGCAGCGCCACGATGCGCCCGGGCCGCCCGAGCAGCCGGCTGTGCATGCCGATGCTCATCATGCGCGGCGTCTCGGCCCCTTCGGCGTAGAGCGCGTCGAAGGTGTCGCGCATGTACTGAAAGAACGGGTCGGCGTGCGAGTAGCCCTGCGGCAGCGCAAAGCGCATGTCGTTGCAGTCCAGGGTGTAGGGCACCACCAGGTGCATGACGTCGGTGCCGTCGCTGCGGCGCACCTTCATCCACAGCGGCAGGTCGTCGCCGTAGTAGTCGCTGTCGTACTCGAAGCCGCCGTGATCGACCACCAGCCGGCGCGTGTTGGGGCTGTCGCGCCCGGTGTACCAGCCGGCGGGAGGCTGGCCGGTCAGCTCGCGGATCGCCTCGACGCACTGCCGCAGGTGGGCGCGCTCGGTGGCCTCGTCGATCTGCTGGTAATGGATCCAGCGCCAGCCGTGCGCGGCGATCTCGTGCCCCAGCTCGACGAAGGCGGCGGTGAGCTCCGGCGTGCGCTTGAGCGCCATGCCGACGCCGAACACCGTCAGCGGCAGCGCGCGCCGCTCGAACTCGCGCAGGATGCGCCAGGCGCCCACGCGCGCGCCGTATTCGTAGATGCTTTCCATGCTGAGGTGGCGCGCCGGGTAGCTGGCCGGGTTGAACAGCTCCGACAGGAACGTCTCGGAGCCGGCGTCGCCGTGCAGCACGCAGTTTTCGCCGCCTTCCTCGTGGTTCAGCACGAACTGCACCGCCACGCGCGCACCGCCGGGCCACTGCGGATCGGGCGGGTTGCGTCCGTAGCCGCGCAGGTCGCGCGGGTAGGCGGCGGTGGTGTCGTAGATCGGCGTCATGCGCGCAGCTCCTGCAGCGCCACGGTCACGTCGGGGGAGGGGGTGGGGCGGTCCAGCGCCAGCCCTTCCTCCACGTGGCGCAGGTGGTCGTCCAGCAACGCGGCGGCGCGCTCGGCGTCGCGCGCGGCCAGCGCCTCGACGATCGCCTCGTGCTCGTCGTGCGAATGGGCCGCGGCGCGCTCGCTCTGGAACATCAGCGCCACCAGCGAGCAGCGCGCCAGCAGGTCGTCCAGCAGCTCGGCCAGCACCAGGTTGCCGCTGCAGCGCGCCAGCAGCACGTGGAAGTCGCCCAGCAGCTGGGTGCGCACCGGCACGTCGCGCCCGGCCAGCGCCGCCGCCTCGCGCCGCACGTGCTGGCGCAGCGCGCGCAGCTGGCTGGGGGTGAGCGTGCCGGCCAGCTCGCGCACCAGCGCCCCTTCCAGCGTGCGCCGCACCGCGAACACCTCGCGCGCCTCGCGCGCCGACGGGGTGGCCACGAAGGCGCCGCGCGCCGGCTCCAGCCGCACCAGCCGGCGCTGCGCCAGCTGGTGCAGCGCCTGCCGCACCAGCGTGCGCGAGACGCCGAAGTGCGCCGCCAGCCGCTGCTCGGCCAGCTTGGCACCGGGCTGCAGCCGCTGCTCGACGATGGCGCGTGTCAGCGCCTCGACGATGGTGGCGGTGGTCGTCACGGTCATGCCGTGCATGATAGCGCGCCGGCTTCGGACTGTATACACTCGAGTGCGCAAACGACCTGGAGGGTTGCAATGGGACTGACCACCCACGTGCTCGACACCGCCCACGGCTGCCCGGCCGCGGGGCTGCGCGTGACGCTGCAGCGCTGGAACGGCACGACGCTGCAGACGTTGCGCAGCGTCACGCTCAACGACGACGGGCGCAATCCGGACGGCCCGCTGCTGGACGGCGCCGCGCTGCAGGCCGGGCGCTACCGGCTGGAGTTCGAGGTCGCGGCCTACTTCCGCGCGCGCGGCGTGGTGCTGCCGGAGCCACCGTTCCTCGACCGCGTGGCGATCGATTTCGGCGTGGCCGACCCCGGGGCGCACTACCACGTGCCGCTGCTGGTGAGTCCCTGGAGCTATGCCACCTACCGCGGCTCCTGAGTCGCCGCCAGTGATGGGCAGCGAGGCCGACTTCCAGGCGCTGCAGGCGCTGCTGCGCGCCGGCCCCGTGGAGCTGGTGCGCGTGCAGCGCGTGGCCGGCTCCGCCCCGCGCGAGCCCGGTGCGTGGATGGCCGTCGGCACGGGCGGCTTGGTCGGCACCATCGGCGGCGGCCACCTGGAGTGGCAGGCGCAGGCGCACGCCCGTGCGCGGCTGCAGCAGCCTTGCCCCGGGCCGGAGGAGCGGCGCGTGGCGCTCGGGCCGACACTCGGGCAATGCTGCGGCGGCGTGGTGTGGCTGGCGTTCGAGCGGCTGGAGGTGCCCGCCGACGCCGAGGCGCGGCGCGCGCAGCTGGTGGCGCCGGCCATGCCGGTGGCGCTGTTCGGCGCCGGCCATGTCGGGCGCGCGCTGGTAGCGGCGCTCGCCCCGCTGCCGTTTGCGCTGCGCTGGATCGACGCCCGCGAGCCCCAGGACTGGTGGCCCGCCGGTCCGGTGGCGGGCCTCGAGCCGGAGCCGCTCGATCCGCCCGCGGACGCGGTGCCGGCGCTGCCGTCAGGCAGCGCGGTGCTGGTGATGACGCACCGCCACGACCTCGACCTCGCCATCGTCGAAGCCTGCCTGCAGCGCCGCCGTGCCCGGGACGATTTGCCGTTCATCGGCCTGATCGGCAGCCGCAGCAAATGGGCGTCGTTCACGCGGCGGCTGCGCGCGCGCGGCTGGAGCGAGGAGGAGCTCACCGCCGTCACCTGCCCGATCGGCCTGCCGGGCATCCCCGGCAAGCAGCCGGCGGTGATCGCGGCCTCGGTGGCGGCGCAGCTGCTGCAGATTGCATACACTTTGCACTGGAATGTCGCAGCGGCGCCCGCCCCGAACGGGAGCGGAGGTGGCGGCACTTGAGGCGGCCCACAGCGCCCGCGGTGGTGGGCCGCCCTGGAGTGGCAAGTCATGGAAGCCTACCTGATCGACTGGGCGGGGGTGCTGCTGCGCTGGCTGCACGTGGTGGCCGCCATCGCCTGGATCGGCTCGTCGTTCTACTTCGTCTTTCTCGACAACAACCTGCTCAAGCCCACCGATCCGGTGCTCCTCGAGCGCGGTGTCGATGGCGCCATGTGGGCGGTGCACGGCGGCGGCTTCTACCACCCGCAGAAATACCTCGTCGCCCCGCCGCGCATCGACTCCAAGCTGCACTGGTTCTACTGGGAAAGCTACACCACGTGGCTGAGCGGCTTTGCGTTGCTGGCGGTCAGCTACCTCTGGCACGCCGAGGTGTATCTGGTCGATCCGGCGCGCATGGACTGGAGCCCGGCGCTGGCCGGGGCGGTCGCGGTCGGCCTGCTGGTGGCGTTCTGGCTGGTCTATGACCTGACCTGCCGCCTGGCGGGCGTCGGCCCGCGCGCCGACCGGCTGATCGCCGCGGTGATGCTGGCGGTGGTGGCCGGTGCGTGCTGGCTGGTCACCACGCTCTACCCCGGGCGGGCGGCGTTTTTGCTGGTGGGGGCGATGCTGGCCACCGCGATGAGCGCCAACGTGCTGTTCTGGATCATCCCGGGCCAGCGCAAGGTGGTGGCGGCGCTGACCAGTGGCCAGCCGGTCGACCGCGCGGCGCTGGCGATCCACGGCCAGCGCGGCAAGCAGCGCAGCGTGCACAACACCTACTTCACGCTGCCGGTGCTGTTCGCGATGCTGAGCAACCACTGGCCCATGCTGACCGGCGCCGAGCACAGCGCCGCCGTGCTGTTCGCGATGATGCTGGGCGGCGCGTTGATCCGGCAGTATTTCGTGCAGCGGCACGGCTACAAGCTCGGCCGCGCGCCGAACCCGCTGCCGTGGGCGCTGGCCGGGGCGGCGATCATCGTCGCGGTGATCGTCGCACTGGCGCCACGGCCTGACGCCGCGGTGGCTACGCCTGTACCCCCCGCCGGAGCGGCCGCGACCTCCGGCGTCACGATCCAGGCGCTGGTGCAGCGCCACTGCCTCGCCTGCCACGCCGGCGAGGCCGCGATGAAGGGTGTGCGCCTGGACAGCCCCGCGGCGCTGCGCGCCCACGCCGCCGCGATCCACCAGCAGGTGGCCGTCACGCGCCAGATGCCGCTGAACAACGCCACCGGCATGACCGAAGCCGAGCGCGCCGCCGTGGCGGCGTGGTTCCGCGCCGGGGCGCCGGTGGAGTAGCTTCCAACAAGGCGAAGGGACGTCTGCCCGGGTTTTCCGTGAATTCCGGCAGATATCGACGGGCTCCCGAAGCGAGCAGGCCCCCGCGGGTCGGACGTTGTTGGCGGAAGTGGAGGGATTCGAACCCCCGAACCCTTGCGGGTTGCCGGTTTTCAAGACCGGTGCCTTCAACCACTCGGCCACACTTCCCGGATGCGTGGGCAGATTGTAGCGATGGGATCCTGGCGGGCCGCATGAAGCGGACGACGCCCGTGTCAGAAAAAGCCTGACACGCGAAACGGCGCGTTGCCGACTCTAGTGGCGCGCAGGGCTACCTACAGTGAAGACGTCGAGCTTTACTGTCACAGGAGTGCCCGATGCAAGCCCCATCGTCCGCTGAAACGTCCGTGTCGTTCCGCCCCGCCGCCGGGGGCTGGTATGCCGTGCCGCTGTTCTCCACCGAGCCGCTGGCCGTGCGCCACACGCGCCGCGAGCGTCTGCCGTTCCGCGTGCGCGTCGCTGCGGGCGACGATGACCTGCGGCGCGTGGCGCACCTGCGCTACGACGCCTACGCGCGCCACCTGCCGGCGGCGCTGACGCAAGGGCTGCTGCAGCCCGATCCGCTGGATCGCGAGCCGGGTGTAGCGGTGCTGATGGCCGAGTCCAAGGTCGACGGCGAGCTGCTTGGCACGCTGCGGATCCAGACCAACCGCCACCGGCCGCTGGTGCTGGAGCAGTCGTACACGCTGCCGGCGGAGATGGCGCAGGCGCCCTGCGCCGAGGTGACGCGGCTGGCGGTGGCGCAGCAGGCCGAGAGCCGCCTGGTCAAGACGGTGCTGCTGAAGGCCGCCTACCTGTGGTGCGAGCGGCAGGGCGTGCGCTACGTGCTGGTGACGGCGCGCTCGCCGCTGGATCGGCAGTACGCGCGGCTGATGTTTCGCGACGTCGACCCCGCGCAGGGTTTCGTGCCGTTGGCGCACGTGTTCGGGCTGCCGCACCGCGTGATGTATTGCGACATCGGCCGCGCACGCCACGACGGCGCGGGCCACCCGCTGTACCCGTTCTGGTTCGAGACCGATCACCCCGACATCGACCTGGGGGATGAGGCCGGTGCCGACGTCGGCTCCCCGAGCACCAGGTCCACGTCGGACAGCTCGTCCTCCGGGGGTTGGGTGTTGAGGTAGTCGTGCAGCCGGGCGTCGCTGATGAAGTCGGCGCCGCTGCGGGCCTGCAGCACCTGCTCGGGCGCGACCGGGCGCGACAGCGCCCAGCCCTGCACGTAGTCGACGCCGATCTCGGCCAACGTCTCCACGGTCTCGAAGTCCTCGGCCCATTCGGCGATCGTCTTCATGCCGAGGTTCTGCGCCAGGCTGACGATGGCCTCGACGATGGCCACGTTGGCCGGGTGGCGGTTCATGTTGACGATGAAGCTGCCGTCGATCTTCAGGATGTCGGCCGGCAGGTCCTTCAGGTACGAGAACGAGGTGTAGCCGGCGCCGAAGTCGTCCAGCGCCACCCGCGCGCCGTGGCTGCGCACGCGGTCGATGAAACGGCGCGTGTTGCCGATGTCGTGCAAGGCGACGCTTTCGGTGATTTCCAGGCACAGCCTTGGCGTGACCGCGCGGTGCTGTTCCAGTATCGCGTAGGCGTCCTGGATGAAGCGCTCGTCGTTGAGCGAGGCGCCGCTCAGATTGAGGCAGACGAACTGGTTCGGCGGCAGGTGCTCGCGCTGCTCGCTGAGCCACTGCAGCGTGCTGCGCAGCACCCAGCGGTCGATCGTGCTCATGCAGCCGGCGTGCTCGGCGGCGCGCAGGACGCGGTCGGTGGGCACGCGGCCGCCGTGCTCGTCGCGCATGCGCAGCAGCACCTCGACGTTGAGCGAACGGTGCGGGTGGCGCAGCGAAATGATCGGCTGCATCTCGAGGTACAGCCCCTCGATTTCCTGGCCGGCGGCCAGCCGCTCCACCAGGCGCATTTCGGCTTCGTGCTCCTGGAAGGCGCGCGCGCCGTGCTCGTAGACCACCAGCCCGGTGGTCGGGCTGCGCTTGGCCTCGCGGCAGGCGCGGTCGGCGGTGGCCACGACGTCCTTGGCCGTGGCGCCCGGCGCAACCTCGACCAGACCGATGGAGCCGCGTACCTGGAAGGCGCGCTCACCGACGGCGTACGGCTCGCTGGCCAGCCGCATCAGGATGTCGCGGCACACCGTCTCGGCACGGTGCAGCGGCGTGTCCAGCATCACCAGCAGGAACTCGTCGCCGCCCACGCGGCCGAGGTACATGTGGGAGGCCAGCGGCGCCTGCGCGCGCTCGCACACCTGCTGCAGCACGGCGTCGCCGGCCGGATGGCCGTATAGATCGTTGATCAGCTTGAAGCGGTCCAGGTCCAGGTAGGCCACGGCCAGCGGCTTGCCGCGACGCAGGCGCTGCAGGCCGCGACCCAGACACGCCTCGATGCCGCGGCGGTTGAGCACGCGCGTCAGTGGGTCGTGATCCGCCAGGAACTGCAGGTGCTCGTGCGCGAGCACCTTGTCGGTGATGTCCTGCAGCGTGCCCTCGATCTTGTCGCCGGCGCGCGCGGCGCGCACCAGGAAGCGCCGCACCCCGCCGTCGCCGGTGTTCAGGCGGGTTTCGAATTCGATCGTGCGGCCGGGTTCCTCGGCCGCCAGCTGCCCCCAGTCGGTCTGCGGAAACAGATCGGACCAGGTGTGGTGCTCCGGCTCCAGGGGGCGCTGCAGCAGCGCCTGCAGCGCCGGGTTGGCGCTCAGCAGCCGCCCCTGCGCATCCAGCGTGAACAGGCCGATCGGCAGGAAGTCGAACGTGTGCTGCAGCTCGGCTTGCAGCGCCAGGCGCTGCTCGTGCTCGACCCGGAACTGCTCGGCGATGGCCAGCGAGGCCAGCAGGCTGGAGGCCAGCGCCGCGGTGACGCTGTTGACCAGGCCCAGCAGGCCTTTCAGTCCGAGCGCGGCGGCGATCACCTCGTAGACGCTGGCCAGCAGCGCCACCGCCATCGCCGCGGCGTACCAGACCGCCGCGCGCGAGCGTGTGCGCACGAGGATCGCCGCCAGCGCGTGCCCCAGCACCAGCACGCCCAGCGCGGTGGCCAGCCAGATCACCGGCAGGAAGAACCGGTACGGCAGCAGCAGCGCCGCCCCCAGCACCGGCAGGCATGCCACCACCACCCAGCGCACCTGGCGCAGGGTACCGGTGCGCTGCAGGTCGGCCTCGAACAGGTGGCGAAACAGCACGACCGTGGCCGTGGAGTACAGCGCCAGCGTCAGCTTGCGCAGCAGCGTCAGCCAGTCGGCCGGCACCAGCAGCCCCAGCCACTGATAGTCCCAGCCGGCCGACAGCGCCGCCATGCGCTGGTTGATGACCAGCCAGGCGGCGAAGATCAGGTAGTTGCGCTCGCGGTTGATCAGGCCGGCCACCAGCGTGAACAGCGCCAGCAGCAGCAAGCCCCCGTCGAGCCAGCCGGCGTTGCGGTGAAAGCGTCGCTCCAGCTCCTGCAGCGTCGTGGCCGGCACGGCGTGCACCGTCAGGCGCCCGGGGCCGGTGAAGCGGGCCTGGCAGACCACGCTGGCGGGCCAGGGGTGCGTCTCCAGCACGAAGCCGGCACGCGACGGCCGCAGCGCACCGCTGGCCTCCGCGGTGCGGCGCGTGCGGTCGATGGCGCCGAGCGGCTGCTGCGTCTGCGCGTCCCAGCACCGCAGCGCCGTGGCGTGGCGCGAGGGGAAATCCAGCGCGCCGCCATCGTCGCGCAGCGATGCGGGCACGTCGATCCAGACCCACAGCGGCTGCTCGGAGAGGCGGGTATCGAACGCTTCGGAGGGCGGGAGGGCCTGCAGCGCGGGCGTCACGCTCGCCAGCTCGCGCCCCGGCTCGGTGAACAGCGCGCGCACCGGCACGCGCGGCAGCGCCTCCTCGCTGGAGGCGAACTCCTCCGGCCAGCGCCACAGCGCCAGCGCGGTCAGGACGGCCAGCAGGACCGGCACCAGGTACGCCGTGAACGCCTGCAGCCAGCGTTCGATCCGCACCACCCAGGCAGGGGAGGCGGTATCGACGGGCGGGGAGGCGGTCGTCATGGAGGACTGGCGTGGCGGCTGGACGTGGGCTCCCTGATCATGGTCGCATTCGATGGCGTTGCGTGCGGCGATTATGCGTCCGAAAGGCGGGACGCGGTGTGACACACTTGCGGTCATGGAGGACGCTGAAGCGCTGGCGCAACGTGCGCTGGACCAGTTCGACGGCCTGATCGCGCAGGGCGGCGGGCTGCGGCCGCGCGCCGGCCAGCGCGCGATGGCGGCCTGCGTGGCCACCGCGCTGGCGCACGGCGCGCCCGGGCAGGTTGCCGCTGACGGCCAAGGACCGCGACGCCTGGCGGTGGTGGAGGCCGGCACCGGCGTCGGCAAGTCGCTGGCCTACCTGGTGCCGGCGATCACGGTGGCGCTGCAGCGCGGCACGCGGGTGGTGGTGTCGACCGCCACCGTGGCGCTGCAGGAGCAGCTGGTGCGGCAGGACCTGCCGGCGCTGGCCGCGCGGCTGCCGACGCCCTTTCGCTTCGCGCTGGCCAAGGGCCGCGGGCGCTACGTCTGTCGTCTGAAGCTGGAGCGCTGGCTCGGCGACCCGCACGGGGCCGACGCCGGCGAGGGAGACGATGACCTGCTGGCGCCGCTGGACGCCACCGGCGCGGCCGCGCGGCTGGCGTGGCTGCATGCGCGTGCCGACGACCTCGCGCACGGGCGCTGGGATGGTGAGCTCGACAGCCTGCCGCAGCCGCCCGAGCCGGCCTGGTGGGCCGCGGTGGCGGCCGATGCGGCGTCGTGCTCGGCGCGTCACTGCCCGCTCTACGGCGGCTGCGTCTACTTCGAGCGGCGCAAGGAGCTGGTCGGCGCGCAGGTCATCGTCGTCAACCACGACCTGCTGCTGGCCACGCTGGGCACGCGCCAGCTGCCCGAGCCGGACCAGTGCCTGCTGGTGCTGGACGAGGCGCACCACCTGCCAGCCACCGCGCTGGCGCAGTGGTCGTGCCGCACCGGACTGACGCGGCTGGCCTGGATCGACCAGCTCTCCAGCCGCATGCTGCGCGTGGCGCAGGAGGTGGAGTGCGACGCGGTGGCCGACGTGCCCGAGGCCGCGGCGCAGCTGCGCGCGGCGCTGCAGGAGCTGGCCCGGCTGGCGGTGCAGACCTGGGGCGGGGCGCTGCGGCACGGCGAGGAGCCGCTGCGCGTGCGCTGGCCGCTGGGACGCGTGCCGGATGGCTGGGAGGCGCCGCTGCGGCAGGGCGGGCAGGCCGCGGAGACGCTGCTGGCGGCGCTGCGGGCGCTGGGCGCCGCGCTGCGCGGGGCGATGCGCGAGCAGCCCGAGGAGGCGCGCCGGCTGGCGCAGCTGTACGCGCAGCTGGGCACGCTGGCGCCGCGGCTGGAGGCCACGAGCGACACGGTGCGCTGGCTGGCGCACGTGCCCGAGCCGGGCCAGCCGCCGCTGGCCAAGTGGCTGACGCTGGTCCCACCGGCCGCCGGCGGCGACGGCAGCGTGCGCGTGGTGGCCCACGCCAGCCCGATCCAGCCCGGTGCGCTGCTGCGCGCGCGCCTGTGGCCGCAGGTGCGCGCCGCGGTGTTGACCTCGGCCACGCTGACGGGCGGCGGCGGGCGCTTCGATTTCTTCCTGCGCGAGGCCGGGCTGGCCGACGATGCCGACGTGTCGACGCTGGCCGTCGAGAGCCCCTTCGACCACGCGCGCCAGGGCGAGCTGGTGCTGGCCGGCGTGACGGCCGACCCGCGCGACCTGCCGGCCTACCAGCAGGCGGTGCAGCAGGCGCTGCTGCGCGACCTGCCCGGCGTGCGGCAGGGGGCACTGGTGCTGTTCACCTCGCGCGCGCATCTGCGTCAGGTGGCCCAGGCGCTGCCGCCGGAGCTGCGCGAGCGCGTGCTGGTGCAGGGCGAGCTGCCGCGCGCGCAGCTGCTGCAGCGCCACCGCGAGCGCGTCGGCGCGGGACAGCCGTCGATCCTGTTCGGCCTGCAGTCGTTCGGCGAGGGGCTGGATCTGCCCGGCGCGCTGTGCGCCGACCTCTTCATCACCAAGCTGCCGTTTGCGCCGCCGGACGACCCGGTGGGCGAGGCGCGCGCCGAGTGGCTGCGCGCCAGCGGCCGCGACCCGTTCCTCGAGCTGGTGGTGCCGGCCACCGCGCTGCGGCTGCAGCAGTGGGTCGGCCGCGCCCTGCGCAGCGAGGACGACCGCGCGCGCATCGTCTGCTACGACCCGCGTTTGACGGCCACCGGCTACGGGCGCATGATGCTGGCGGGGTTGCCGCCGTTTGCGCGCCGCGTCGTCGTCCAGGGTGCGCGGGTGCCGGCCGCCGCCCCGGAAGTGGAGGCTTGAGATGGAAGCGTTGCCAAGGAGGCCGTCGCGGCGGCGCTGGCTGGGCTGGCTGGCGGCGCTGGCCGCCGGACCGGCGCTGGCGCAGGCCCAGCGCGTGCAGACGCCCTACCGCGCGCCCAAGGTGCTGTTCGACATCTACCTCGATCACCCCGACAAGCTCGCTGCGGCGCTGTACTGGGTGCGCAGCTTCTTTCAACCGCTGTTCGAGGCGCCCTACAGCCTGTTCCCGGAGGACGTGCGCGCCATCGTGCTGATGCATGGCACCGAGATCGTGACGCTGGCGCGCCACCATGAGGCGCGCTACGCCGAGGTGGTGCAGCGCATGCGCTACTGGGCCGGGCAGGGGGTGGAGTTCCGCGTCTGCGGGCTGGCGCTGCAGGACTATGGCTACCGGCCCGAGGACCTGCAGCCGTTCGTGCGCATCGCCCCGTCGGCGATCACCGAACTGGTGCACTGGCAGAACGAAGGCTACGCGCTGGTCGTTCCCCAGATCACCGACAAGCGCGTCTCGATCGAGCAGATCCGCTGAAACGATGGTGCCCCCGATTCCGTCGCGCGTGGCGCTGCGCCCCTCGCTGCCGAAAGGCCGCGGCAGCGGGCTGCGCCTGGCGCACCGCTTCCAGCACGAGGCGCGCGAGCCGTTCGACGACGGCTGGGAGCGCGAGCCGGACGCACCCCCACCGCCGCGCACCGAGCTGCGCTGGGAAGAAGCCAGGAGCGCGCTGACCTACAACGACTCGCCCGACATCGGCTTCGACCGCTCGCTCAACCCTTACCGCGGCTGTGAGCACGGCTGCGCCTACTGCTACGCGCGGCCCACGCACGCCTACCTGGATCTCTCGCCGGGGCTGGATTTCGAGACCGTGATCGTGGCGCGCCGCGGGCTGGAGGCGCGCCTGCGCGCCGAGCTGGCCCGCCCCGGCTACCGCGCCGCGCCGGTGGCCATCGGCACCGTCACCGACGCCTACCAGCCGCTGGAGCGCGAGCTGCGCCTGACGCGCGCGCTGCTGCAGGTGCTGGCCGAGACGCGCCACCCCTGGGTGCTGGTGACCAAGGGCAGCGGGGTGGAGCGCGACCTGGATCTGATCGCGCCGATGGCCGCGCAGGGGTTGTGCGCCGTCTACGTGACGGTGACGACGCTGCAGGCCGAGCTGGCGCGGCGGCTGGAGCCGCGCGCCGCAGCGCCCTGGCGGCGGCTGCGCACGATCCGGATGCTGGCCGACGCCGGCGTGCCGGTGGGGGTGAGCGTCGCGCCGCAGATCCCGTTTCTCAACGACGACTTGGAGGCGGTGCTGGCCGCCGCCGCCGAGGCCGGCGCGCGCTGCGCGTTCTACACCGTGCTGCGGCTGCCGTGGGAGGTGCGCACGGTGTTCGCGGACTGGCTGCGCCGGCACTACCCCGAGCGCGCGGCGCGCGTGCTGGCGCGCGTGCGCGACCTGCATGGCGGGCGCGATTACGACGCCGAATTCGGCGCGCGCATGACGGGCCGCGGCGTCTGGGCCGAGCTGTGGCGCCAGCGCTTTGCGCAGGCGTGCCGCCGGCTGGGACTGGCCACGCAGGGGCCGGCGCTGCGGTCGGACCTGTTCCGCTCGCCTGCCATTGCCACGCCACCTGCGGCTGCGGCGCGGCCGGTCGATCCGCGCCAGCTGTCGCTGTTCGACTGACGGATGGCTCAGGCCGCGTGGCAGGCGCGCCAGATGCGCTCCGGCGTGGCCGGCGCATCCAGCGGCAGCGGCCCGTCGGCCGGCAGCCCGGCGCGGCGGCGCGCGCTGGCCACTGCGTCGCGTACCGCCTCCCAGACGCTGAGCGCCAGCATGAACGGCGGCTCGCCGACCGCCTTGCTGCCGAACACGTTGTCCTCGCGGTTCGGCTGCGGCCACAGCTCCACGCGGAAGCGCAAGGGCTGGTCGCCGGCGGTGGGGATCTTGTAGGTGCTGGCCCCCGTGGTCCACAGCCGGCCCTGCTCGTCCCAGACCAGCTCCTCAGTGGTCAGCCATCCCATCCCCTGCACGAAGCCGCCCTCGATCTGGCCGATGTCCAGCGCCGGGTTGAGGCTGCGGCCCACGTCGTGCAGGATGTCCACCGCCAGCACGCGCAGCTCGCCGGTCAGCGTGTCGATGGCGACCTCGGTGCAGGCCGCGCCGTAGGCGAAGTAGTAGAACGGGCGCCCCGTGAGCGTGGCCTTGTCGTAGTGGATCTTCGGCGTGCGGTAAAAGCCCTCGGCCCACAGCGGGATGCGGTGGGCGTAGGCCTCGCGCACCACGTCGTCGAAGGCGCGGCGCCGCGCCGGCGAGATCACCCAGCCGCCGGCGAAGCGCACCTCGTCGGCGCCGCAGCCGTCCAGCCCGGCGACGAAGGTGGCCAGCCGCTCGCGCACCTTGGCGGCGGCGCGCTGCGCGGCGCGCCCGTTGAGGTCGGTGCCGCTGGAGGCGGCGGTGGCGCTGGCGTTGGGGATGGCGGCGGTGTCGCTTGCGGCGATGCGCACGCGCGTCAGCGCCACGCCCAGCTCGTCGGCCACGATCTGCAGCACCTTGGTGTGCAGGCCCTGGCCCATCTCGGTGCCGCCGTGGTGCACCAGCACGCTGCCGTCGGTGTAGACGTGCACCAGTGCGCCGGCCTGGTTGAACTGCGTCGCGGTGAAGCTGATGCCGAACTTGACCGGCGTGATCGCCAGCCCCCTCTGGACGACGGGGCTGGCGGCATTGAACGCCGCCACCGCCGCACGCCGCTCGTGCCAGCGGCAACGTTGCGCCAGCGCCGGCAGCAGCGCCGGCAGCACGTTGTCCTCCAGGCGCATCTGGTACGGCGTGGTGTCGCGCCGCGCCGGCAGCGGCAGCGCGCCGGTTGGCAGCGGCCCGATCCACGCCGGGCACGGGCGCTCGTCGTAGAGGTTGCGCCGCCGCACCTCCAGCGGGTCCAGCCCCAGGTGGCGCGCCACGTCGCCGAGGATGGTCTCGATCGCCAGCATGCCCTGCGGGCCGCCGAAGCCGCGAAACGCCGTGAAGCTCTGGCGATGCGTGCGGCAGCGGTAGCTGTGCAGCGCCACGTGCGGGATGAAGTAGGCGTTGTCGGCATGGAAGACGGCGCGGTCGGCCACCGGGCCCGAGAGGTCGGCGCTGAAGCCGCAGTCGACCAGCATCGTCAAGTCCAGCGCCAGCAGCCGCCCCTCGGCGTCGAAGCCGACGTCGTAGCTGTAGCTGAACGGGTGGCGCTTGCCGGTGATGCGCATGTCGTCGTCGCGCCCCAGGCGCAGCTTGACCGGCGCCCCCACCCTGCGCGCCGCCAGCGCCGCCCACACCGCCACGTGGCCGGCTTGCGTTTCCTTGCCGCCGAAGCCTCCGCCCATGCGCCGGCACTGCACGCGCACGCGGTGGCTGGCCAGCCCCAGCGCGTGCGCGACCCAGTGCTGCACCTCGCCCGGGTGCTGGGTGCTGGACAGGATGGTCCATTCGTCCTGCTCGTGCGGGATCGCCAGTGCGACCTGCGTCTCGAGGTAATAGTGCTCCTGCCCGCCGGCGCGAAAGCGCCCGCGCAGCCGGTGCGGCGCCTGCGCCAGCGCCGCTGCCGCGTCGCCGCGGCACAGGTGCACCGGCGGCAGCACGTAGTGGCCCTGGGCGTGCGCCTGCTCCACGTCCAGCACCGCCGGCAGCGGCTCCAGCGCCAGCCGCACGCAGGCGGCGGCGGTGCGTGCGGTGCGCTCATCATCCGCCACCACCAGCGCCACCACCTGCCCGGCGTAGAACACCTCGTCCAGCGCCAGGATCGGCTCGTCGTGCGCGAACGAGGCCAGCCACCGGTCGCCGGGGATGTCGGCGGCGGTGACGACGGCGCGCACGCCGGGCAGCGCCAGCGCCTCGCCGGCATCGAGGCCGAGCAGTCGCCCATGCGCCAGCGGCGACAGCACCGGCGCCGCATGCAGCGTGCCGGCCGGCACCGGGATGTCGTCGACGTAGCGTGCCTCGCCGGTGACGTGCGCGACGGCACTTTCGTGCATCGGCGAGGCACCGCAGGCGCTCTCGGCCAGCGCCTCGGGTTGCAGGGCCGCCAGCGGCGCGTTCACGGCTGCCCCTCCGTGGCGGCGAGCAGGCGCTCGGCGGCGTGCGGCTCGTCCAGCCGGATCGGCGGCCCGTCCGGCTGGCCGCCATGCGCCAGCCAGGTGCGCCACAGCAGGTTGGCCAGCATCGCGCGCCGATAGGCCGCGCTGGCGCGGCCGTCGCTGAGCGGCTCGAATTCGCGCTGCAGCGCCGCCATCGCCGCGCGCACCGTCGCCGCGTCCCACGGCTGGCCGAGCAGGCAAGCCTCCGCCGCGCGTGCGCGCGCCGGCACGGCGGCCACGCCGCCGGCGCCGATGCGCACGTGCACCACGCGCCCGGCCTCGTCCAGCCGCCAGGCGATCGCCAGGCTCACCGTCGAGATGTCGTCCTCGAAGCGCTTGGACAGTTTGTGCGCGGCCACCATGAGTGGCGGCTCGCCGGGCGCCGGCAGCGGTACCTCGATCCACGCCAGCACTTCGTCGGGGGCCAGCGCGGTGCGCCGGTAGCCGAGGTAGAAGTCCTCCAGCGCCAGCCGCCGCGGCGCGCGGGCGTCGGCGGCCAGCATCACGCGCGCCTGCAGCGCGATCAGCACCGGCATCGAGTCGCCGATCGGCGAGCCGTTGGCCACGTTGCCGCCCAGCGTGCCGCCGTGGCGGATCGGCTGGCCGGCGAAGCGCTCCTCGTAGCCGGCCAGCACCGGCCAGTGCGCCTGCAGCGCCGCGAACGCCTCGTGCAGCGTGGCGGCGGCACCGATGCGCAGCAGTCGGCCCGCGCCGGTCTCGTCGGCCGCCGTCTGCACGCGCGCCAGCTCCGCGCAGCGCGACACGTCCAGCACCTGCGCCCAGCGCCGGCGCTGCTGCGTCAGCTGCAGCACGGCGTCGGTGCCACCGGCCACCAGCACCGCCTGCGGCCAGCGCCGTCGCGCCCGCAGCAGCGCTGCCAGCGTGCGCGGGGCCAGGTAGGCGGGGGCGTCCTCGCCGTGTTCGGGGGTGCCGTTCTCGGCCACCGCCGCGGCCTGCCGCAGCAGCGCGCGCAGCCGTGCCTCGTCGGCCCGCGCCGGCAGCTGCGCCGAAAGCGCCTGCGCCGCCTCCAGGATCGGGCGATAGCCGGTGCAGCGGCACAGGTTGCCCGACAGCGCGCGCACCGCCTGCTCGCGTGTCACCGGGGCGCCGGCGGGGCGTTGTTGGTCGAGCACGAACAGGCTCATCACGATGCCCGGCGTGCAAAAGCCGCACTGGGACCCATGGTGGGTCACCAGTGCCTGCTGCACCGGGTGCAGCGCGCCGTTGCCGGGCAGCAGCGGATCGGCGGCGAGGTCCTGCGCCGTCCACACGGCGCAGCCGTGCACGCCGTGCGCCAGGCGGATGCAGCTGTTGAGCGCGCGCCAGCGCAGCGTGCCGTCCGGGGCTTCGTCGGCCACCGCCACGGTGCAGGCGCCGCAGTCGCCGGCGGCACAGCCTTCCTTGACGCCGGTCAGGCCCAGCCGCTGGCGCAGCACCGTCAGCAGCGTCTCGTCGGGCGCCACGCCAGGCACGCTGCGCACGCGGCCCCGGTGCACCAGCACGAGCGGTGCGGGCAGGGTACCGACGGGCTCGGTTGGCAAGGCGGGATTCATGCGTCCGAAGGCTAGCGGCCGGGGGTGGCGATGACATACGATGACTCAGATGTTGCTCATAATCCAATCTGTATGTCACGCGGCGTGCCTTGGGACAGCATCGATCTGCATCTGATTCGGGTGTTGCACACGGTGTTGACGGAACGCAGCGTCACGCGCGCCGCCGTGCGGCTGGGCATGCACCAGCCCGCGGTGAGCGCCGCGCTGCGCCGCCTGCGCCGGCTGACCGGCGACGCGCTGCTGGTGCGCGGCGGCGCGGGATTGGTGCCGACCGCCGTGGCGCAGCGGATGCTCGCCCCGGCGGCGGAGATCCTGCGCCAGGCCGACACGATGCTGGCGGCGGCGCGTGCCTTCGACCCGGCGCGCAGCGAACACACCTTCACCGTGGCTGCCAGCGACTACCTCGACCCGTGGTTCCTGCCGCGGCTGGTGGCACGCGTCAAGGCCGAGGCACCGCACTGCCGCGTGGAGCTGCAGCCGCTGGGTGGTGCGCCGGACTACCGGCAGCGCCTGGCCACCGGCGAGGTGGACGTGGTGATCGGCAACTGGCCCGAGGTGCCGGGCGAGCTGCACCAGGGCCGCCTGTTCGGCGACGAGGTGGTCTGCCTGGTGGCGCGGCACCACCCGGCGCTGCGGCGCGGCTGGACGCTGCAGGACTGGCTGGACGCCGAGCACGTGGCCCCGACGCCGCCGGTGCCCGGCGCCTTGGGCGTGATCGACGAGCACCTGGCGCGCCGCGGGCTGCGTCGCAACATCGTGGTGCGTTGCCCGCACTTCGGGTTGATTCCGGCGATGGTGGCCGACAGCCTGCTGGTGCTGACCACCGGACGGCAGTACTGCGAACGTTTCCTGCCTCAGCTGCCGCTGGCCATGCTGCCGCCACCGCTGGAGTTTCCGCGCCTGAAGTACTACCAGCTGTGGCACGATCGCACCCATCACGCACCGGCGGCGCAGTGGCTGCGCGAGCGCATCCGCGACGTGGCCGCCGGCCTGGCCGCTTCCAAGGCAGGAACCGCGACAACGGCAACGTTACCATCGGCACCTTCGCCGCAGACTGGGTGCCTGCGCCCGCGCCGCGCGCGCCCGCCAGAACCGCACGATGAGCCCTCCGATTCCCCGACTCGAGCTGCGTGACGTCACCAAGCGCTATCCCGGCGTGGTGGCCAACGACCGCGTCTCGCTGACCGTGCGTCCCGGCAGCATCCATGCCGTGCTGGGCGAAAACGGCGCCGGCAAGTCGACGCTGATGAAGATCATCTACGGCGTCGTGCCGCCCGACGAGGGCGTGATGCGCCTGGACGGCCGCGAGGTGCGCGTGCGCAGCCCGCAGCAGGCGCGCGAGCTGGGCATCGGCATGGTGTTCCAGCACTTCAGCCTGTTCGAGACGCTGACCGTGGCCGACAACGTCTGGCTGGGACTGGAGGACGTGGCCTCGCGCGCCGAGGTGGTGGCGGCGATCCGCGACAAGGCGGCGGCCTACGGCCTGGAGCTCGATCCCGAGCGCCCGGTGCACAGCCTGTCGGTCGGCGAGCGCCAGCGCGTCGAGATCGTGCGCGCGCTGCTGGCCCGCCCGCGCCTGCTGATCCTGGACGAGCCGACCTCGGTGCTGACGCCGCAGGCGGTGCAGCGGCTCTTCGGCGTGCTGCGCCAGCTCGCGGCCGAGGGCTGCAGCATCCTCTACATCAGCCACAAGCTGCACGAGATCCGCGCGCTGTGCGACGCCTGCACGGTGATGCGCGGCGGGCGCGTCACCGGGGAGGTCGACCCGCGTCAGGCCAGCGATGCGGAGCTCTCGCGCCTGATGATCGGGCGCGAGCCGCCGCCGCTGCCGGCGCAACGCCGCCCGCCGGGCGAGGTGGTGCTGCGCGTGGCGGGCCTGACGCTGCCGAGCCCCTACGCCTTCGGCACCGACCTGCACGACGTGAACCTCGAGCTGCGCGCCGGCGAGATCGTCGGCATCGCCGGCGTCTCGGGCAACGGGCAGCGCGAGCTGCTGGCGGCGCTGTCCGGCGAGGAACCGGGCGCCCCGCCGGGGGCGCTGCTGTTGGACGGCCGGGATCTGGCACGCGCCAACCCGGCGCGGCGCCGCCGCCTCGGGCTGCACTTCGTGCCGGAGGAGCGGCTCGGCCGCGGCGCGGTGCCGGCGCTGGGACTGGCGCACAACCTGCTGCTGACGCGCACCGAGACCGTCGCCCGTGGCGGCTGGCTGCGGCTGGGGGCGCTGCGCACGCAGGCCGTCGGCATCATCGAGCGCTACGGTGTCAAGGCCGCCGGGCCGGATGCGGCGGCGCAGTCGCTCTCCGGCGGCAACCTGCAGAAGTTCATCGTCGGGCGCGAGATCGAGGCGCGGCCGCGCGTGCTGATCGTCGCGCAGCCGACCTGGGGCGTGGACGTCGGCGCGGCGGCGCAGATCCGCGCCGCGCTGCTGGCGCTGCGCGAGGCCGGCTGCGCGGTGCTGGTCGTCAGCGAGGAACTGGACGAGCTGTTCGAGCTGTGCGACCGGCTGCACGTGATCGCCAAGGGGCACCTGTCGCCAAGCGTGCCGGTGCAGGAGGCCAGCGTCGAGCGCCTCGGCGCGTGGATGGCCGGGCAGTGGCCGGGTTCGCCGCTGGCCGCGGGGCAGGAGGTGAGCGATGCTGCGGCTTGAGCGTCGTCCGCAGCCCTCGGCGCTGTGGCGCTGGGCCTCGCCGCTGCTGGCCCTCGTGCTGACGGTGCTGATCGGGATGGCGTTGTTCGCGGCGCTGGGCAAGGATCCCTGGGCCGGGCTGCGGGTCTTTTTCTGGGAGCCGGTGCGCGACCTGCGCGGCTGGAGCGAGCTGCTGCTGAAGGCCACGCCGTTGCTGCTGATCGCGCTGGGGCTGGCGATCGGCTTTCGCTCCAACGTCTGGAACATCGGCGCCGAGGGTCAGTTCGTGATCGGGGCGGTGTGCGCCACCGGTGTGGCGCTGGCGCTGCATGGCGCCGGCTGGCCGACCTGGCCGCTGGTGCTGCTGGCCGGCGCGCTGGGGGGGCTCGCGTGGGCGGCGCTGACCGCGCTGCTGCGTGACCGCTTTCACGCCAACGAGATCCTGGTCAGCCTGATGCTGGTCTACGTGGCGGTGCAGGTGCTCAACTACCTGGTCTACGGTCCGTGGAAGGATCCGCTCGGCTTCAACTTCCCGCAGACGCAGCGCTTCGACGGCGACGCCCTGGTGCCGCGGCTGGTGTCGCACCTTCGCGTCAACCTGGGTTTGATCCTGGCGCTGCTGGCGGCGCTGGCGACCTGGGTGTTCCTGTTCCGCACGCGCGCCGGGTTTGCGCAGCAGGTGGGGGGCTTGGCGCCGCTGGCGGCGCGCTATGCGGGCTTCTCGTCGCGCGCGGCGCTGTGGCTGGCGATGGGTGTCTCCGGGGCGCTGGCCGGGCTGGCCGGGGCGCTGGAGGTGGCCGGGCCGGTGGGCCAGCTCACGCCCCACGTGCCGGCGGGCTATGGCTTTGCCGCCATCATCGTGGCTTTCGTCGGGCGGCTGCACCCCGTCGGCAGCATCGGCGCGGCGCTGCTGATGAGCCTGTTCTACCTCGGCGGCGAGCTGGCGCAGTCGCGTCTCGGCCTGCCGAAATCGATCACCGGTGTGTTCCAGGGGCTGCTGCTGTTCGCGCTGCTGGCCTGCGACACGCTGATCCAGTACCGCATCCGCTGGGGAAAGGGCTGACAGGGCGATGGAGACGCTTGCGCTGCTGATCGCGGCCACGCTCAACGCCGGCACGGTGCTGGCGATCGCGGCACTGGGGCTGCTGATCAACGAGAAGGTCGGCGTCGTCAACCTCGGCGCCGAGGGGCTGATGCTGTGCGGGGCGCTGGCCGGCTTCGCCGCCGTGGTGCACCTGGGCGTGCATCCGCTGGGCTTCCTGGCCGGCATGGCGGTGGCGGCGCTGCTGTCGCTGCTGTTCGGCTGGCTGGTCATCTACCTGCACACCAACCAGTACGCCACCGGCCTGGCGCTGAGCCTGTTCGGCGCGGGGCTTTCGGCCTTTGCCGGCCAGCCGTACACGCAGTTCAAGCTGCCGGAGCTGCCGGCGCCACACCTGCCGTGGCTGGGCGATCTGCCGTTCGTCGGGGTGGCGCTGTTCCGCCACCACGCGCTGGTCTACGCGACGGTGGCGCTGGCGCTGCTGCTGGTGTGGCTGTATGACCGCACGCGCACCGGGCTGGTGCTGCGCGCCGTGGGCGAAAACCCCGAGTCGGCGCACGCGCTGGGTTACCCGGTGCGGCGCATCCGGCTGCTGGCGGTGGTGCTGGGCGGCGCGCTGTGCGGGCTGGCCGGCGCCTACGTCTCCACCGTCTACACGCCGCTGTGGGTGGAGGGCATGATCGCCGGCAAGGGCTGGATCGCGCTGGCGTTGACGACGTTTGCCACCTGGCGGCCGGCACGGGTCTTGCTTGGAGCCTACCTGTTCGGCGGGGTCACGATGCTGCAATTCCACCTGCAGGGCATGGGCGTGCAGATCCCGAGCCCGTTCCTGACGATGATGCCGTATCTGGCCACCGTCGTCGTGCTGGTGCTGATCTCGCGCAGCCCGCAGTGGATCCGGCTGCACATGCCACAGTCGCTCGGGCGGCCGTTCCATCCGGGGGGGTGATCCGCCTGCCCCCCATCCGTCCGCGTCGTGCGGACCAGGGCCCGTCGGGGCCACCGTTTTCAACCAAGGAGTCGAAAACCATGATCGATCGCAACAAGCGTGACTGGCTCAAGGGCGCGGCGGCGGCCGCGGCGCTGGGTCTGGTGGCCGGCACGGCCCTGGTGGGCTGCGGCAAGAAGGAGGAGGTCAAGCCCGCGGCGGTGCCCGCCGAGGCGCCCAAGCCCGAGCCGCTGAAGGCCGCCTGGGTCTACGTCGGCCCGGTGGGCGACGCCGGCTGGTCGTACGCGCACGACCTCGGCCGCAAGGCGGTGGAGGCGCACTTCGGCGACAGGGTGCAGACCACCTTCGTCGAGAGCGTGCCGGAGGGTGCCGACGCCGAGCGCGTCATCCGCGACCTGGCCGCGCAGGGCCACAAGATCATCTTCGCGACATCGTTCGGCTACATGGAGCCGATGCTGAAGGTGGCGCAGGAATTCCCGGACGTCAAGTTCGAGCACGCCACCGGCTACAAGACCGCGCCCAACATGCGCATCTACGACGCCAGCTTCTACCAGGACACCTACATGGCCGGCATCATCGCCGCGCACATGACCAAGACCGGCACGCTCGGTTTCGTCGGTTCGTTCCCGATCCCCGAGGTGCTGCGCAACATCAACGCCTTCGTGCTCGGCGCGCAGACCGTCAAGCCCGACATCAAGCTCAAGGTCGTGTGGGTCAACACCTGGTTCGACCCGCCCAAGGAGACCGAGGCCGCGCAGAGCCTGATCAACCAGGGCGCCGACGTGCTGCTGCAGAACACCGACTCCACCGCCGTGCTGCAGACCGCCGAGAAGAACGGCAAGTACGCGTTTGGCTGGGACAGCGACATGAGCAGCTTCGGCCCGAAGGCGCACCTGGCCTCGGCGGTCGTCAACTGGGGACCGTACTACATCCAGGCGGTGCAGGAGGTGCTGGACGGCACTTGGCAGAGCAAGCGCACGGTGCTGGGCGTCAAGGAGGGCGTCAACGACCTGATCAAGATCGCCGACGTCGTGCCGGAGGAGGCCAGGAAGAAGGTCGAGGAGGTCAAGGCGGGCTTGAAGAGCGGCGAGTTCGAGGTCTTCACCGGGCCGATCGTCGACAACACCGGCAAGGAAGTGCTGGCCCAGGGCGTCAAGGCCGACCAGGAGTGGAAGGACAAGGTCAACTTCTTCGTCAAGGGCGTGGAAGGCAAGGTGCCGGCCGGCAAGTGACGATGATCGAGCGCGACCACTGGTGGCCGGTGGCCCTGGACGGCGACGTCGGCGCGGCGCCGCTGCCGGTTGCGCTGCTGGGCGAGCCGCTCGTGCTGTGGCGCGACGGCGCCGGTGCGGTGCAGGCGTTTGCCGACCGCTGCCCGCACCGCGGCGCGCGCCTGTCGCTCGGCGCGGTGGTGGGCGGGCAGCTGCAGTGCCCGTACCACGGCTGGCGCTTCGACGGCGACGGGCGCTGCCGCGCGATCCCGGCGCTGCCGGGCTTTGCGCCGCCCGTCAGCCACGCCGCGTACCGCCACGCGGTGGTGTCGGCGCACGGGCTGCTGTGGGTGTGCCTGGGCACCCCGGCCGCGCCCGCGCCGCCGGCGCTGCCCCCTCTGCCGCCGCGGCGCGTCGTGCACGGGCCGTTCGACGTGGCCACCAGCGCCCCGCGCGCGATCGAAAACTTCCTCGACACCGCGCACTTCGCCTGGGTGCACGACGGCTGGCTCGGCGCGCCGACGCACGCCGAGGTGCCGCCGTACGAGGTGACGCTGACCGCGGACGGCCGCCCGGTCGTGCCGGACTACCCGGCCTGGCAGCCGCGCGCCACCGCCAGCGCGCAGGGCGGCGCCTGGGTGCGCTACCGCTACGAGGTGCTGAGCCCCTTTGCGGCGCTGCTGCAGAAGCAGCCCGAGGGCGACGCCCCGGCCGACGCCTACGTGATGTGGACCTGCCCGTCCACGCCGGAAACCTGCCGCGTCTGGTTCGTGCAGCACACCACCGACACCATCACCCCGGACGAGGCGTTGCGCGACTTCCAGAGCGCCATCTTCGCGCAGGATCGCCCGATCCTCGAATCCCAGACCCCGAAGCGCCTGCCGCTCTCCGGCGGCGAGGCCATGTGCGCGGCCGACCGCCTGAGCGCCGCCTACCGGCGCTACCTGCGCGCCGCCGGCGTCACCTTCGGCGTCTGCTGAGCAGGGGCGCGCTGGAGCCGGAGATGAGGCTGGCGCTGGAGGTGCGCGCGGCGTGGCCGCTGCTGGCCAACGGCTTCGAGGCGACGCGCCGTCGGCCCGGCACGGTCACAGTCAGGGCCCGGCCCCCGGTGGCATGGCCGTGAGTGGGCGCCAACGGGCGAAGCGGCCTTCGTACAATGCGCCGATCACCCCCAGGTACCTCTGCGCACCATGACCCTCAAGAGCGACAAGTGGATCCGCCGCATGGCGGAGGAACACGGCATGATCGAGCCGTTCGAGCCGACCCAGATCCGCGAGGTCGAGGGCCGCAAGGTCATCAGCTACGGCACCAGCAGCTACGGCTACGACATCCGCTGCGCGCCCGAGTTCAAGGTCTTCACCAACATCCACAGCACGGTGGTCGATCCGAAGAACTTCGACGAGAAGAGCTTCGTCGACTTTCACGGCGACTACTGCATCATCCCGCCCAACAGCTTCGCGTTGGCGCGCACGGTGGAGTACTTCCGCATTCCGCGCAACGTGCTGACGATCTGCCTCGGCAAGAGCACCTACGCGCGCTGCGGCATCATCGTCAACGTCACGCCGTTCGAGCCGGAGTGGGAGGGCTACGTGACGCTGGAGTTTTCCAACACCACGCCGCTGCCGGCCAAGATTTACGCCTGGGAGGGCTGCGCGCAGGTGCTGTTCTTCGAGAGCGACGAGGTCTGCGAGGTCTCCTACAAGGACCGCGGCGGCAAGTATCAGGGCCAGCGTGGCGTGACGCTGCCGCGCGCCTGAGTCAGGCTGGAGGAGCCCTGATGTCCGCCCGCGACCTGCTCGCCTTCGGCCACCCGATGCCGTGGGCACCGGAAGTGTCCCACCCCAAGCCCGACCGGCGCCTGGTCGGCAACCCAAGGCGCGAGACCTGGAACGTGCTGGAGGCGCCGCTCGCGGGCGCGCGCACGCTGAGCACCGGCGTCTGGCGCTGCGAGCCCGGCCAGTGGCGCATCGCCTTTGGCCCCACCGAGCGCGAGATCTTTACCGTGCTGCAGGGCCGCTGCCGCGTGCATCGCGATGGCGGCGGCTTCGAGGAAGCCGGCCCGGGGCAGTCGATCCACATCCCGCCGGGCTTCGCCGGCGCGTTCGAGGTGCTGGAGACGGTCACGAAGGTCTATGTGATCGTGGAGTGACCGTCTTTGATCGATCAATGCGTGCGCAAATCATCGAGATGGATGGCCGGCCGGCCTCCGCCGTGGTACCTTTTGCCGAGTGGACGGTGCTGCTGGAGCGGCTGGAGGAACTGCAGGACATTACCGACTTCAAGGAGGCCGTCGCGCGCGGCGAGGAGACCCTGCCGCTGTCCTTCGTCGAGCGTTGCTTGGTCGGTGAGCATCCGCTGCGGCTGTGGCGTGAGCACCGGGGCTTGACGTTGCAGGCGCTGGCCGAGCGGGTCGGCTGCACGCGCCAAATGCTGTCGATGATCGAGCGCGGCAAGGCTGCGCCATCGGCCGACCTGCTGGCCCGACTGGCGGCGGCGCTGGATGTCGAGATGGACGACCTGTATCCGGGTTGACCTTTCGGCCCACGCAGCGTGCAACCACCTCGGTGGTCCCGACTGGTGTTTCCGATTCCCGTTATTGCTGCCGCATCCACCCCCGCCACGCCGCCGGCGGCACCAGCACCGCGGCGATCGCCGCCATCACGCACACCACCGCGACGCCGTCGGTCCAGCGCGGCCATTCGCCGGCGATGACGGTGGCGCTGGCGGTGCCGATCAGCGGCACCATCATCACGCTCATCGCGCTGGTGGCCGGCGGCAGGTGCCGCGCCAGCGAAAACCAGATGATCTGCGCAAAGCCGTAGTTCATGAACACGCCGTAGGTGAGCAGCGCCCACATGCGCGGGCTGAAGCGCCAGCTCGGCCACGGCTCGAACGCGGCGGCCAGCAGCCACAGCGCGGCAGCGGTCAGCAGCATCATCCAGACGGTGAGCGCCTCCACCGGCAGCGTCAGGCGCGCGCGGCGCATCATCAGGGTGCCGACGGCCCAGCTCAGCGCCGCGCCCAGCATCACCGCCACGCCGACCGGGCGACCGGCCATCGCGGCCAGCTCGTCGGCCAGCAGCAGCGCCACTGCGGCGGCCACCGCCAGTGCCGCGAAGGCCGAGCGGCGCGTCAGCCGCTCGCCGAAGAACAGGGCCCCCAGCAGCACGGTCCACACCGGCATGGTGAAGCCGAGGATGGCCGCGCGCCCGGAGGCCAGCGCCGCCACGCCGAAGATCGCCAGCGTGTGCCAGCCCAGCATGTTGGGCAGCGCCAGCGTGACGATGCTGCGCCACTCGGCGCCGGCCGGGGCCAGCCGCACGCCGCGCCAGCGGTAGAACGCGAACAGCCACAGCGCCCCGCCGGTCATCGTCACGGCGCGGAAGTGCAGCGGCGTGAGCTCCTGCAGCGACAGCTTCATCACCGGCCAGTTGACGCCCCACATCAGGGTCAGCGCCATCAGGCCCAGCGTCTGGGCGCGCGTCAGCATCGCGGGGCGGGCTGTCGGTCAGACCGCCACCGGCGCCTTGATCGGCGGGTGGTGGCGGTAATCCACGAACTCGAAGTCGTCGAATTCGTAATCGAACAGCGTCGGTGGCCGGCGGCGGATGCGCAGCTCCGGGTACGGGTAGGGCTCGCGCGCGAGCTGCAGCTGCACCTGCTCGACGTGGTTGTGGTAGATGTGGCAGTCGCCGCCGGTCCAGATGAACTCGCCCGGCTGCAGGTCGCACTGCTGCGCCACCATGTGCGTCAGCAGCGCGTAGCTGGCGATGTTGAACGGCACCCCGAGGAAGACGTCGGCGCTGCGCTGGTAGAGCTGGCAGCTCAGCCGCCCGTCGGCCACGTAGAACTGGAACAGCGCGTGGCAAGGCGCCAGCGCCATGCGCGGCAGGTCGGCCACGTTCCAGGCGCTGACGATCAGGCGACGGCTGTCGGGGTTGGTGCGGATCTGCCGCACCACCTCGGCGATCTGGTCGACGTGGCCGCCGTCGGGGGTGGGCCAGCGGCGCCATTGCACGCCGTAGATGGGCCCGAGGTCGCCATCTTCGCGCGCCCACTCGTCCCAGATCGTCACGCCGCGTTCCTGCAGCCAGCGCGCGTTGCTGTCGCCGCGCAGGAACCACAGCAGCTCGTAGACGATCGACTTGACGTGCAGCTTCTTGGTGGTGACGAGCGGAAAGCCCTCCGCCAGGTCGAAGCGCATCTGGTAACCGAACACGCTGCGCGTGCCCACGCCCGTGCGATCGGTCTTCGGCGTGCCGTGCTCGAAGACGTGGCGCATGAAGTCCTCGTACTGGCGGCGGATCGGGCGCGGGGTCATGGTGGCGGAGGGCGGGCGATGGGGCCGGGCGCGGTGCGCGCCACGGCCGAGCCGGCAATTCTAGGCCAGCACCTTGCCCGGGTTGAACAGGTTGGCGGGATCGAGCGCGCGCTTGACGGCGCGCATCAGATCCAGCGCCAACGCGTCCTGGTAGCGCGGCAGGATGGCGGCCTTGAGCGCCCCGATGCCGTGCTCGGCGCTGATGGAGCCGCCGTGGCGCTGCACCGCGTCGTAGACCAGCGCGTGGATGCGCGCCTCGTGCTCGCGCAGGAAGGCGGCGGCGTCCGCACCTTCGGGACATTGCACGTTGAAATGCAGGTTGCCGTCACCCAGGTGGCCAAAGTTGACCAGCCGCACGCCCGGCACCGCCCGCGCGAGCTCGGCCTCGGCCTCGGCGCAGAAGGCGGGGATGCGCGACACCGGAAGGCTGATGTCGTGCTTGACGTTCAAGCCCTCCTCGGCCTGTGCGAGCGGGATGCTCTCGCGGATGTGCCACAGCGTGCGCGCCTGCGCCAGGCTTTCCGCCACCACGGCGTCCGCCGCGCAGCCGTCTTCCAGCGCCTGCCCGAGCACCGCCTCCAGCCGCGCGCGCGCGTGCGCCTCGCCCTCGGCGTCGCTGGTCTCCAGCAGCACGGCGTACGGCGCCGCGCCGGCCAACGGTACCGCCAGCTGCGGAAAATGCCGCCGCACCAGCGCCAGCGCGAAGGCGTTCATGACCTCGAAGCCGGTCAGCGCCGGCCCGAGCCCCCGCTGCGCCAGGCCCAGCAGCGCCACCGCGGCGGCCAGGTCGGACACCGCGGCCCAGGCGGTCAGCTGCGCCGCCGGGCGCGGCACGAGCTTGAGCACCGCCGCGGTGATGATGCCCAGCGTCCCTTCGCTGCCGATGAACAGGTGGCGCAGGTCATAGCCGGTGTTGTCCTTGCGCAGGCCGCGCAGGCCGTTCCAGACGCGGCCGTCGGCGGTGACGACCTCCAGCCCCAGGCACAGGTCGCGCGCGTTGCCGAAGCGCAGCACCTGCGTGCCGCCGGCGTTGGTGGCCAGGTTGCCGCCGATGGTGCAGCTGCCCTCGGCCGCCAGGCTCAGCGGCAGCCACAGCCCGGCGGCCTCGGCGGCCTGCTGCGCGGCCTGCAGCACGCAGCCGGCCTCCACCGTCAGCGTCAGGTTGGCCTCGTCCAGTGCGCGGATGCGTTTGAGCCGCGCGGTGCTGACCACCACCTGCGTGCCGCTGCCGTCCGGCACGCCGCCCAGCACCAGCCCGGTGTTGCCGCCCTGCGGTACGATGGGCGCGCCGTGCGCCGCGCAGGCGCGCACCACGGCGGCGACCTCATCCGTGCTGCCGGGCCGCACTACCGCGAGGGCCCGGCCGCGGTGGCGGCGGCGCCAGTCGCGCTCCCACGGCTCCAGGTCCGTGTCGGCGGCGGTGAGCACGTGCGCCGGGCCGACGGCGGCGCGCAGCGCGGCCAGCAGCGCCTCGTGGTGGGGGGGCGGCACGGTCATGGCGCCGCTCCGGCCGACGGCTCGGCTGCGGGGGCGGCGGCCTGCCGGGCGCGCGCCGCGCGCAGGCGCAGCCGCACGTGCGCGGCGCTGGCGGCGAACAGCAGCACGCACAGCCCGGTCTGCGCCCACGCCAGCGTGGCCGACAGACCTGCGTCGTTGAGGCCGCGCACCAGCCCCTCGGCCACGTAGGGCCACACCAGCAGGCTCATCCAGCGGTAGGTGTAGAGACGGTGTTTCAACAGGCCGGCCAGCGGCAGCGTCAGCGGCAGCACCTTCAGCGCCCACCACGATCCGCCCGGGCGCAGCGGCGCCAGCCACAGCTCCCACGCCAGCCCCAGCGTGATCAGCGCCAGCAGCGCCGTCACCGCCGCCGCGCGCGTGCGCCCGGCCGCCGCGCGCACCGCGGCGTCGGGGTCGGCGCTGGTGGCTTCGGCGGGGGAGGCTGCGGCGCGTTCGGTCATCGGCTGGCATGATAACGGCATGGTCAAGACAGCAGCCCCCGCGTGGACCGCGCGCCTGCGGCGCGGCTGGGCGGCGCTGCGTGCCTTTCCGTGGCGCACCACGTGGCTGACGCTGCGCGAGCGCTTCGCGCAGGACCGGCTGGCGGTGGCCGCCGGCAGCCTGACGTTCACGACCACCATTTCGCTGGTGCCGCTGGTGACGGTGGCGCTGGCGGTGTTCGCGCTGTTTCCGGCCTTCGGCGCGATGGAGCAGCGCGTGCAGCGCTGGATGGTGGAGGCGCTGGTGCCGCCGCACATCGCGCGCCAAGTTGGCCATTATCTTTGGCAGTTTGCCAGCCAGGCCGGCAAGATCGGCCTGGGCGGGGCGATCGTGCTGCTGGTCACCGCCCTGGCGCTGGTGCTGACGATCGACCGCCAGCTCAACGACATCTGGCGCGTGCCGCGGCTGCGGCCGCTGGCGCAGCGGGTGCTGGTGTACTGGGCGGTGCTGACGCTGGCGCCGCTGGTGCTGGCGCTGATGCTGAGCGCCAGCTCCTACGCGCTGTCGGTGTCGCGCGGCTGGCTGCCGGTGGCGCACCAGGGCGTGCGCTGGGCGCTGGATGCGGCCGGTTTTGCCGCGCTGGCGCTGGGCATGGCGGCGCTCTATCGCTACGTGCCCAATGCCCAGGTGCGGCTGCGCCACGCGCTCGTCGGCGGGGTGTTCGTGGCGCTGGCGTTCGAGCTGGCGCAGCAGGCGCTGGCGTGGTACCTGCGCACGGTGCCGACCTACTCGGCGGTCTACGGGACGTTTGCCACCGTGCCGATCCTGCTGGTGTGGCTCTACCTGGTGTGGCTGATCGTGCTGCTGGGGGCGGTGATCGTGGCCTACCTGCCGTTCCTGCTGGCGGGGGTGGCGCGCCGCGGCGGCACGCCGGGCTGGCCGTTTCAGCTGGCGCTGGAGCTGCTGGCGCAGCTGCAGGCCAGCCGCGCCGGCGCGCGCCCCGGACTGGCGCTGGAGGCGCTGGCGCGGCAGCTGCGCGTCGATCCGCTGCACCTGCAGCAGCCGCTGCGCGCGCTGCAGGCGCTGGGCTGGGTCGGGTGCCTGAGCGACGAGGAGGGCCGCTGGGTGCTGCTGGTCGATCTGCGCGAGCGCCGGCTGGCTGAACTCGCGCGCGTGCTGTGGCTGGCGCAGGAGGAGGCCACCGCCGGCGTCTGGCGCGCGCTGCCGCTGGAGACGACCACGGTGGCGGCGGTGCTGCCGCCGCCGCGTCCCGCGCCGGGGGCGCCCTAGCGCGGCATGCGCCGCACCGGTGCCAGCGCGTCCAGCGGCTGCGGCTGGCCGACGTGGTAGCCCTGCGCGAAGTCCACGCCCAGCTCGCGCACGCGCTGCAGGATCGCCTCCGACGACACGTACTCCGCCACCGTGCGCAGCCCCATCACGTGGCCGATGGCGTTGATCGCCTGCACCATCGCCAGGTCGATCGGGTCGCTCTCGATGTCCTTGACGAAGCTGCCGTCGATCTTGAGGAAATCCACTGGCAGATTCTTCAGGTAGGCGAACGACGACAGCCCGCTGCCGAAGTCGTCCAGCGCGAACAGGCAGCCCAGGCGCTTGACCTCGCCGATGAAGTGGGCGACGGTGGAAAGACTGGCCATCGCCGCGGTCTCGGTGATCTCGAAGCACACCGTGCCGGGCGGCAGCTGCATCGTCTGCAGCAGCGTCTGCAGGTCCTGGCGGAAGCGCTCGTCCGACAGCGACGCGCCCGACAGGTTGATGGCGTACAGGCCCTCCAGCCGCCCCTGCTGGCGCAGCCGGTCGCCCAGCCACGCCAGCGTATTGCGCACCACCCACTGGTCGATGCGCGGCATCAGGCCGTAGCGCTCCGCCGCCGGCAGGAAGGCGCCGGGCTGGATCAGCCGGCCGTCCTCCTCCAGCCGCACCAGGATCTCGACGTGCGGCGCGCCGCCGTCGCCGTGCAGCGGCACGATCGGCTGGGCGTAGAGGCGCAGCCGGTCCTCGTCCAGCGCCGCCTGCAGCCGCGCCACCCACTGCATCTGGCCCTGCCGCTCCAGCAGCTGGCGATCATCGGGCTGATAGACGTGGATGCGGTTGCGCCCGGCCTCCTTGGCGGCGTAGCAGGCCGCATCGGCCGCCGCGAGCAGCGGGCCAGGCTCGCGCTCCAGCGGGCCGATCGGCACCATGCCGATCGACACCCCGATGGCGAACGACCGCTCGCCCCAGGCGAAGCGGAAGTCGGCGATCGCCTCGCGGATGCGCTGCACCACCGGCAGCGCGTGCTCGGCGTCGCAGCCCTGCAGGATCAGGCCGAACTCGTCGCCGCCCAGCCGCGCCAGCGTGTCGGCGCTGCGCAGCAGGTTGCGGATCAGCTGCGTCACCTGCCGCAGCAGCTCGTCGCCGGCCACGTGCCCGCAGGTGTCGTTGACGACCTTGAACTGGTCCAGGTCCAGGTAGCACAGCACGTGCCGCGTCTGATCCGGGCGCGACAGCAGCTCGGTCAGACGCCGCTCGAACTCGCGCCGGTTCGGCACGCCGGTCAGCGCGTCGTGCGTGGCCTGGTGGCTGAGCTCGCGCGCCAGGTTCAGCGTCACCGTCACGTCGTGGAACACCAGCACCGCGCCGAGCAGGAAGCCGTCGCGGCTGCGGATCGGCGCGGCGGTGTCCAGCACCGGGATGCGTTCGCCGTCGCGGCGCAGCAGCAGCGCGTGCTCGCGCCGCGGCGCCGGCGTCTTGCCGTGCAGCACCTCGCGCACCGGATTCGGCAGCGGCTCTCCGCCGCCTTCGTCCAGCAGGCGGTAGACGGTGGTGACCGGCTGCCCGCGCGCCTGGTGCGCCGGCCAGCCGGTCAGGCGCTCGGCCACCGGGTTCAGGTACTGGATCAGGCCGGCCTCGTCGGTGGTGATGACGCCGTCGCCGATCGAGGCCAGCGTCACCTGCGCCAGGTCGCGCTCGCGCTGCAGCTGCAGCTCGACGTGCTTGCGGTCGGAGATGTCGCGCAGCACCGCCGAGTACAGCGTGCGCCCGTCCTGGTGGAAGTCGTCGATCGACAGCTCGTAGAAGGTGCGCGCGCCGCCGCGTGCCATGCGCAGCTCCAGGGTCGCGCCGGGTTTGGTCAGTCGCTCCAGTGGCGGCGGGCTGGCGTGGCCGGCGCGGCGCAGCACCTCCGGCAGCGGCCGGCCCAGCGCCTCGCCGGCCGGCACGCCCAGCAGCTGCTCGGCGCCCGGGTTGAGGCTCAGCAGCGTGCCTTCCGGCTCGAAGGTCAGCAGCCCGTCGCGCATCTCGCGCACCAGCGCCAGCGTGCGCTGGGTGGCCGCCTGCAGCGCGGCGATCACCCGGTTGTAGGCGCGCGCGATCTGGCCGACCTCGGTGAAGTCTTCCTCCGGCACTCGGGCGCTGAGGTCGCCGCTGCGGCGCTGCTCCTCCATCGCGTCGAGCAGCTCGATCAGCTCGGTGCGCGCGCCGTGCTCGGCGACGTTCAGGCCGCCGCGCTCCTCCTCGGGCGTGACGCGCAGGTCGCGGTCGCGCACCAGCCACAGGAACAGCGCGGTGGCCAGCGCGCACCACAGCCCGCAGACGACGATGCCGAGCAGCTGCACCCCCACCTGCGCGCCGCGGTCGAGTCCCGTGCCCAGCGCCGCCGGGTCGCCCAGCAACCCCACCGCCAGCGTGCCCCAGGCGCCGGCGGCCAGGTGCGCCGGGATCGCGCCGACCGCGTCGTCGATGCGCCGGCGCAGCAGCCACTCGTTGGCCGCCGCCATCGCCAGCGCCCCCACCGCCCCGACCAGCAGCGCCGCCGGTGCCGACAGCGCGTGCGCCCCGGCCGTGACCGCCACCAGCCCGGCGATCAGGCCGTTGATCAGGTACAGCACCTCGAAGTAGCCGTGCAGCCAGCGCCCGACCCACAGCCCGGCCACCGCGCCAGCCGCGGCGGCCAGCGTCGTGTGCAGCAGCACGCCCGGCACGCGCGCATCGAACGCCAGCGTGCTGCCCCCGTTGAAGCCGAGCCAGCCGAAGAACAGCAGCAGTGCGCCCAGCATTGCCAGCGGCAGGTTGCCGGCCGGGATCACCGGTGGCGGCCCCTCGGCCGGGAAGCGCCCGCTCCTCGGCCCCATGCGCATCACCACCAGCAGCGCCACCCAGCCGCCGACGCTGTGCACGACGGTGGAGCCGGCGAAGTCCACGAAGCCCAGCTCCGCGAGCCAGCCGCGCGTGCCCGGCTCCCACGCGCCGCCCCAGGCCCAGTGGCCGTACACCGGGTACACCACCAGCGACACCCAGGCCGACAGTGCCAGATACGCGCCGAAGCGCATGCGCTCGGCCACCGCGCCGGAGACGATGGTGGCCGCGGTGGCGCAGAACATGATCTGGAACAGCACGAAGCCGAGCAGCCGCGGCTCGTCCGGCAGTTGGCCCGCGAGGCCGAACAGGCCGGTGCCGATCCAGCCCGCCATGCTCGGGCCGAACATCAGGCCGAAGCCCACCGCCCAGAACAGCAGCGCCGCCACCGCGAAGTCCGACAGGTTCTTGGCCGCGACGTTGATCGAGTTCTTGGTGCGCGTCAGCCCCGACTCCAGGCACAGAAAGCCGGCCTGCATAACGAAGACGAGGCCCGCGCACAGCAGCACCCACAGCAGATCGACGATGGCCGACATCGGTGTCCCCTCCGGCGGGGAGGCGACGCCCCCCGATGGGGGATGGAGAGCAAAACGCGTGCCGGGTGCGGGCTCGTGGCGGGGTGGGACGATCGTGGCGGATCAGCCGGGCGATCCCCACGCCAGCGCACCGCGTTGGTGCGCGGCTGCGGTGACCCGCCAGCGGGCGGTCAGCCCTCGATCACGAACGGCGCGCGCAGGAAGCCCCGGAAGCGTGCCCGCCCGCCGCGCAGGGGCGGCTCGCTCAGCGCATAACGCGGAAAGCGCGCGAGGAAGCGCCCGATGGCGATGCGGCCCTCCAGCCGCGCCAGGCTCAGCCCGGCGCACTGGTGCACGCCGAAGCCGAAGGCCAGGTGCCGGTTGTCCGTGCGGGCGAGGTCCAGCCGCTCCGGGTCGGCGAACACGGCCGGGTCGCGGTTGGCCGCGCCGATGCACAGCGTCAGCAGCGCACCAGCCGGCAGGCGCACGCCGCCCACCTCGGCGTCGCGCAGCGCGCGCCGGTTGCCGAGCTGGTTGGACGACTCGAAGCGCAGGAACTCGTCCACCGCCGCGCCCAGGATCGCCTCCTGCGCCTCGGGCTGGTCGCGCGCCTCGTGCAGCCGCGCCAGCAACCGGGCCTTCTCCTGCGGCCACTCGTGCAGGCACACCAGCGCGTTGCCGATCAGGTTGGTGGTCGTCTCGTGCCCGGCGTTGAGCAGGAAGATGCAGTTGTGCAGCAGCTCGGTCTCGCTCAGGCGCTCGCCGTCGGCCTCGCCCTGGATCAGGCGCGTCAGCACGTCGCGCTGCGGATCGAGCGGATGGCGGCGGCGCTGCGCCACCAGCACGCGCAGGTAGTCCAGCATCTCGCGCACGGCGCGCTCGCCGGCCTCCTGCTGCGCCGGGCTCAGCACCGGCTCCAGCGCGCCCAGGATGGCCAGCGACCAGCCGCGCAGCGGGCCGCGCTCGTCGTGCGGCACGCCCAGCAGGTTGCCGATGATCTCCACCGGGATGGCGGCGGCGAAGTCCTCGATCAGGTCGCCGCCGCCGCGCGCCTGCAGCCGGTCCAGCAGCCCGTCGACCAGCCGCACCAGCCCCGGCTCCAGGTCGGCGATGGCGCGCCGCGTCAGCGCCCCCATGATCAGCTTGCGCACGCGCGTGTGCAGCGGCGGGTCGTTGAAGACGAGGCTGGTGGTGTGGTGCTCGTACAGCGGGGAGCCGGTGCCGTACTTGGGCGCGAACTCGACGTGCTTGTCGGAGCTGAAGGTGGCCGCGTCGCGGTAGACCGCGACCAGGTCCGCGTGCCGGGTCAGGAACCAGCTGCCGTCGGGCATGGCGCGCACCGGCTCGCGCGCGCGCAGCGCGGCGTAGACCGGGTACGGGTTGGCGAGGAAGTCCGGCGGCAGCCGGCGCAGGTCGAAGCCGGCGGCGATGGCCTCGGCGCGCTCGCGCGTCATCGGCGGCGTGATCGCCTGCGGCGGCACCGGTTGCGACGGCTTCCGTTCGGCCGTGGCGTGGGGGGACGCTGGGCTGGCCATGGCAGGCACGTCAGGCCGGCTGCGCCTGCATCCGTCCCAAGAAGGCGCGCAGCGCATCGAGCACGCCGTCCGGGGCTTCGGTCATCAGGGCGTGGCCCGCCGGCAACCGCACCACCTCCACCGGCACGCCGGCGGCGCGCGCGCCGTCGATCAGCGGCTGGGCGGCCTTGGGCGGCGTCATCTGGTCGCGCGCGCCGAGGATGAACTGCACCGGGCAGGCCAGCCGCCGCGCGGCGGCCTCGCCGTCCTGGTACGTGTCGCAGGCGACGAAACCGCGGTGGAACACGTTGACGCGCGGGTTGCTGGCCAGCACGCGCCGCATCAGCGCGCGCGAGCCGCCGTAGAGCCACGTGCCGGGGCCGAGCGCCGACGGCGGCGGCGCCAGCGTCGAGTGGCTGAACACGTTGACCATCGCGATGGCCTTCTCGGGGGCGTGGAGCGACGCGTCCAGCAGCGCGGGTGAGACCCGCATCGGGTAGGCGGTGCCGACCAGCGCCAGGTGCGACACGCGCTGCGGCGCGTCGGCGGCGGCCTGCAGCGCGATCAGCGAGCCGAAGCTGTGGCCCGCCAGCGCCGCGCGCTCCACGCCCAGCGCATCCAGCAGCCCGAGCACCGTGCGCGCGCCGTCGGCGACGCGGGCCGGCGGATCGCCGCCGCTGCGGCCGTGGCCCGGCAGGTCGATGGCCAGCACGTTGAAGCCGTGGTGCGCCAGGTAGCGGCTCTGCAGGATCCACACGCTGTGGTCGTTGAGCACGCCGTGGATCATCACCACGGTGGGCAGGGCGGGGTCGAACGGGCGGCCGCCGGTGTAGGCGTAGAGCGGGGCGCCGTGGACGTCGATCAGCATGGTCAGGGCTCCGCGGGGTTTCAGGCGGCTTTCTCGGCGGCCTTGAAGGCGCGCTTCAGGTCGTCGATCAGGTCATCGGCGTCTTCCAGCCCGATCGACAGGCGGATCGTTCCCGGCCCGATGCCGGCGGCGGCCAGCGCCTCGTCGCTCATGCGGAAGTGCGTGGTGCTGGCCGGGTGGATGACCAGGCTGCGGCAGTCGCCGACGTTGGCCAGGTGGCTGAAGAGCTTGAGCGCCTCGATGAAGGCGCGGCCTTGGGCGCGGCCGCCCTTGATCTCGAAGCTGAACACGCTGCCGGCGCCGCGCGGCAGCAGCCGCTGCGCAAGCCGATGGCTCGGGTGATCCGGCAGCAGCGGGTGGCACACGCGCGCCACCAGCGGATGTGCGGCCAGGAACTCCACCACCCGCTCGGTGTTGGCCATGTGGCGCGCCATGCGCAGCGGCAGCGTCTCGATGCCCTGCAGGATCAGCCACGCGGTGTGCGGGCTCATGCAGGCGCCGAAGTCGCGCAGCCCTTCGCGGCGCGCGCGCAGCGCGAACGCCCCCACCGTCGATTCCTCGCTGAACACCATGCCGTGAAAGCCCGCGTACGGCTCGGTCAGCTCCGCGAAGCGCCCATCGCGCGCGTGCGCGGCGTCCCAGTCGAACGAGCCGCCGTCGACCAGCACGCCGCCGATGACGGTGCCGTGGCCACTGAGGAACTTGGTCGCCGAGTGGTACACCAGGTCCGCGCCGAGCGAAAGCGGCTGGATCAGCCACGGCGTCGTCAGCGTCGAGTCCACCAGCAGCGGCACGCCGGCGGCGTGCGCGATCTCGGCCACCGCGGGGATGTCCAGCACGTCCAGCCCCGGGTTGCCGACCGTCTCGCCGAAGAACAGGCGGGTGTCGGGCCGCACCGCGGCGCGCCAGGCATCCAGGTCGCCCGGCGGCACGAAGGTGGTCTCGATGCCGAAGCGCGGCAGCGTGAAGTGCAGCAGGTTGTGGCTGCCGCCGTACAGCGCGGCGGAGGCGACGATGTGGCCGCCGGCGCCCATCAGCGTGGCGATGGCCAGGTGCAGCGCCGCCTGCCCGCTGGCGGTGGCGAGAGCTGCGATGCCGCCTTCGAGCGCGGCCACGCGCTGCTCCAGCACCGCGGTGGTGGGGTTGCTGATGCGGCTGTAGACGTGGCCGGCGCGCTCCAGGTTGAACAGCGCCGCGGCGTGGTCGGCCGACTCGAAGACGAACGAGGTCGTCAGGTGGATCGGCACCGCGCGCGCGCCGGTGACGGGGTCGGGGGCGGCGCCGGCGTGCAACGCCAGCGTGTCGAAGCCGGGATCGGCGTAACCGGGCATGGTGTCTCCTCGTGTTGTGGACTATATTAGCCGCACCGCCCGCGTGGGTGGCGAGCACATCGGAGACGACAGGAGGCCCACGATGAAAGTCCGTGACATTTTGCGCGTCAAGGGCGGCACGCTCTACACCGTGTCGCCGGACGAGAAACTGGCCCGCGCAGTGGAGACGATGGCGCAGTTCGACATCGGCTCGCTGGCGGTCATGGAACACGGCGAACTCGTGGGCATGCTCACGTTCCGCGAGGTCATCGACACCATCGCCCGCAACGGTGGCACGGTGGGCGACGTGACGGTGCGCAGCATCATGGACGACCACCCCATGACCTGCACCCCCGAGACCGAGCTCGACCAGGTCCGTCCGATGATGCTGGAGCGCCACACCCGCTACATGCCGGTGATGGACGGCGGCATGCTGATGGGGGTCATCAGCTTCTACGACGTGGCCAAGGCGGTGGTGGAGATGCAGACCTTCGAGAACAAGATGCTCAAGGCCTACATCCGCGACTGGCCGGAGGAAGAGACCGCGGCGGGCGACCCGACGGCTGCCGGCGGCGCCGCCGAGGTCCGCTGACCGCACGCCGTGGGCGACGGGGTGCTGGCCCTGCTGGCCGGGCTGCTGGGCGGCGTCGGCCTGTTCCTCATGGGCATGGAGCTCATGACGGATGGCCTGCGCCTGGCTGCGGGGCCGGCGCTGGAGCGGATCCTGGCCGCCTCCACCGCCACGCGGCTGCGCGGGCTGGCCGCCGGCGTGCTGGTGACGGCGCTGGTGCAGTCCTCCAGCGCCGTCACGGTGGCCACCATCGGCTTCGTCAACGCCGGGCTGCTGACGCTGGGCGGGGCGCTGTGGGTGCTGTTCGGCGCCAACGTCGGCACCACGATGACCGGCTGGATCGTCGCCCTGCTTGGCTTCGGCGTGAAGATCGATGCGCTGGCGCTGCCGCTGATCGGGCTGGGGGTGGCCTTGCGCTTGAGCGGCCCGGGCACGCGCCGCGGGGCGCTGGGCACCGCGCTGGCGGGCTTTGGCCTGCTGTTCCTCGGCATCGAGGTGCTGAAGGACGCCTTCGAAGGGGTGGCGCGGCGCATCGAGCTGCCGGCCGGCAGCGACTGGACGATGGTGCTGGCGCAGCTGGCCATCGGCCTGGTGCTGACGGTGCTGATGCAGAGCTCCAGCGCCTCGCTGACGGTGGCGCTCAGTGCCGCGCAGGCCGGCCTGATCAGCGCGCAGGGTGCCGCCGCGGTGGTGATCGGCGCCAACGTCGGCACCACCGTCACGGCCGTCATCGCGGCGCTGGGGGCCACCGCCAACGCGCGCCGCGCCGCCACCGCGCACGTGCTCTTCAACGTCATCACCGGCGCGGTGGCGCTGCTGCTGCTGCCGTGGCTGGTGCGCTGGCTGCTGGAGACCAAGGAGGCCCTGGGCCTGCCGCCCTCGCCGGCGCTGACGGTGGCGTTGTTTCACACCACGTTCAATGTGCTGGGCGTGGTGCTGATGTGGCCGCTGGCGGGGCGGCTGACCGCGTGGTTGGAACAGCGCTTCCGCCGCGCCGAGGAGGACGAGGCGCGCCCACGTCACCTGGACCCGACGGTGCTGACGGTGCCGGTGCTGGCGCTGGATGCGCTGCGGCGCGAGCTGGCGCGGCTGCGCGCGCTGGCGGCGCGCTCGCTGCGCACCGTGCTGGAGCTGCCGGCGCTGGGCGGCGGCCCCGGCGCGGGCGAGGAGCGTGCGCGCCAGCGGCTGGCCGGCGCACATGCCGCGGCGCGCGGGCTTGCGCGCGCCGTGGCCGATTTCATCGTGCGGTTGCAGCGCAGCGAGCTCAGCCGCGACAGCGCCGAACGGCTGCCGGATCTGCTGCGCGTGGCGCGCTACGCCGAGGTGGCGGTGGAGCAGGCCGAGGAGGCCGCCGAGGCCCTGGTGCCATGGCCGCAGCCGGTGCAGGGGCTGCCGCTGCTGGAGCTGGCGGCGTTTCGCCAGCGCGCGCTGGCGCTGCTGGCGCCGTTGGAGGCCGGTGACGCTGACGACGTGCCGGGCCTGGAGGCTGCCGCCACCGAGGTCGAGGACGCCTACGCGGTCCTGAAGGTGGCGCTGTTGCGCGCCGGCTCCGAGGGGCGGCTGCCGCTGGATGCGATGGATGCGTGGCTGCGCGCGTGCAGCGAGCTGCGCCGCGGCCTGCAGCAGATCACCAAGGCGGTGCGGCTGGCCGCGCAGACGGGCGCCGCGATGCCTGCGGGATAATGCCGCGCATGAGCGGCAACACCCTGGGCACCCTGTTTCGCGTCACCAACTTCGGCGAGTCGCACGGGCCGGCGATCGGCTGCGTCATCGACGGCTGCCCGCCGGGCCTGGAGCTGTCCGAGGCCGACATCCAGCCCGAGCTCGACCGCCGCCGCCCCGGCAGCAGCAAGTTCGTCACCCAGCGGCAGGAGGCCGACCGCGTGCAGATCCTGAGCGGCGTCTACGAGGGCCGCACGACCGGGGCGCCGATCGCGCTGCTGATCGCCAACACCGACCAGCGCAGCAAGGACTACGCCGACATCGCGCAGACCTTCCGGCCGGGGCATGCCGACTACACCTACTGGCACAAGTACGGCATCCGCGACCCGCGCGGCGGCGGGCGTTCCTCCGCGCGCCTGACCGCGCCGACCGTGGCCGCCGGGGCGGTGGCGCGCAAGTGGCTGCGGCAGCGGTTCGGCACCGTCGTGCGCGGCTGCCTGCTGCAGATCGGCACGGTGCAGGTGCCGTTCGAGGACTGGGCGCACGTGGACGCCAACCCGTTCTTCGCCCCGGCGGCGGACGTCTCGGCGCTGGAGGCGTACCTGACCGAGATCCGCAAGGCCGGCGACTCGGTCGGCGCGCGGCTGCGCGTGGTGGCCAGCGGCGTGCCGGTGGGGCTGGGTGAGCCGATCTACGACCGGCTCGACGCCGACATCGCGCACGCGATGATGGGCCTCAACGCCGTCAAGGGCGTGGAGATCGGCGACGGCTTCGCGTGCGTGGCGCAACGCGGCAGCGAGCACGGCGACGCCATCACGCCGCAGGGCTTCGCCTCCAACCACGCCGGCGGCGTGCTCGGCGGCCTCAGCACCGGGCAGGACATCGTCGTGACGCTGGCGATCAAGCCGACCAGCTCGATCCTGGTGCCGCGGCCGTCGATCGACACCGCCGGCCGAGCGGTGGAGGTCGCCACCCGGGGCCGGCACGACCCCTGCGTCGGCATCCGCGCGGTGCCGATCGTCGAGGCGCTGCTGGCGCTGGTGCTGATGGACCACGCGCTGCGCCACCGCGCCCAGTGCGGTGACGTGCGCGTGCAGCCCGGGCCGGTGCCGGCGCAGGCCCCGCAGGCATGACGACCAGCGCGCCGCCCGCCGGGCAGGCGCCGCCGCTGTGGCCGTTTGCGGCGCTGTCGGCGGGCTACTTCGCGCACATCGGCTTTTTCAACCCTTATCTGCCGCTGTGGTTGCAGCAGCTCGGCTACGGCCTGTGGGCGATCGGTCTGCTCACCGCGCTGCAGTCGGCCACGCGCGTGTTCGCGCCGTACCTGTGGGCGTGGCTGAGCGACCGCCACGGCGATCCGCTGCGCTGGCTGCGCTGGTGTGCGCTGGCCGGCCTGATGCTGACGCTGGGCCTGGCGTGGCAGCCGGCGCCGTGGTGGCTGCCGCTGGTGTTGCTGCTGCTGTTCACCCACACCAGCGGCATGATGCCGCTGTCGGAGGCGGCGCTGGCGCACGCGGTCAGCCGCCACGGCGGCTTCGACGCCGCGCGCTACGGGCGCATCCGGCTGTGGGGGTCGCTGGGCTTTCTGGTGACGGTGCTGCTGGCCGGTGCCTGGTTCGAGCGCCACGGCCTGGCCAGCTTTCCGCTGTGGGCCAGCGCGACGCTGCTGCTGGTGGTGCTGGCGGTGGCGCGGCTGCCGGCGGTGGGGCCGCTGCCGGGGCTGGCCGCCGCCGGCGCGGGCGACGGCGTGGCCGCACGGCTGCGCCAGCCGGTGGTGGCGTGGTTCTTCGCCGCGCTGTTCTTCCACGTGCTGGCGCACGTCTTTCTCTACGTGTTCTTCTCGCTGCACCTGGACGCCGCCGGCTGGAGCAAGGGCGTCATCGGGCTGCTGTGGGCCACCGCGATGGGGGTGGAGATCGCCTGGTTCTTCACGCAGGGGCGCTGGCTGCCGCGGCTCTCCGACGGGCAGTGGCTGCTGCTGGCGGCGCTGCTGACGGCGCTGCGCATGGGGGCCACCGCCTGGGGGGCCGGTTCACTCGGCTGGCTGCTGCTGGCCCAGGCCACGCACGCGATCACGTTCGCCGCCCACCACACGGTGTGCATCGGCTTCGTCAACCGCCACTTCGAGGGGCGGCTGCGCGCGCGCGGCCAGGCGCTGTATTCGGTGATCGGCTACGGGCTGGCTGGCGTGACGGCGGGGGCCGCCGGCGGCTGGATCAGCGCGCGCTACGGCTTGCCGGCGGTGTTCGTCGCGGCGCTCGTCTCGGCGCTGCTGGCGGCGGCCTGCGCGTGGCAGCTGCGGCATCACGAAGCCGCCCGGGCGTCCTGATCGGCGTCACGCCTTCCGGAAGGACGGAGGCGTCTCAGCGCCCGAACGGCGCCACGCCGAACAGCGCCGCGTGCAGCCAGAACGCGAACGCCGCCCAGGCCACCACGCCCGCCACCAGCGTGGCCACCGTCGCCACCGGCGAGACGACGTGACGCGGATCCGGCTCGGTGTCGGGGGTGTCGTCTTCGCTCCCGTCGTCGGCAGCGGCCGGCGGGCCGTCGCCGCGGCGGCGCGCGGCGCGGTAGTCGAACACCGCCCAGACCAGAAAGCCGCCGAACAGCAGCAGGTCCGCGAGCGTGCCGTTGGCCAGCAGGTGCGCGAACGCCCACAGCTTGACGCCCAGCACCATCGGGTGGCGCAGCCTTACCTTCAGCCAGTTGCCCGGCACGTAGGCCGCCACCAGCAGCACGAAGGCCAGCAGCGTCAGCAGCGCGGCCGCGTGGCGCGTGGCCAGCGGCGGATCCCACAGCACCACCGGCGCCTGCCGCGCCAGCGCGTAGCCCCACGCCAGCAGCGCCAGCCCGGCCAGCGAGGCCAGCGACACCGCCGCCTTCCATGCCCCCAACCCCACGCGCCCGATCACCTGCGTGCGCCAGTCGTCGGCGACGATGCGCACCGAATGCACGCCCAGGAAGACGATCAGCCCCAGCACCAGCCACTGCATCGCGACGCTCCCGCGGCGCCCCATGCGCCCGATGCGTCCATCATAGCGGCGGACGGCGGCCTGGCTATGGCGCGCATAGGCAAAAACGACCACCGCGGGGGAGCTGGCGGCGTACACTCTGGTCGATCGGAAGCCAAAATCAAATAGCTATTGGCTATCAAAGAGGTGTCCGGTCGCGATCCCGTCCCGACGAAAGGAGCCCACGATGAACGCCCCCGCCCGTACCGCCACCGGCGGCTGCCCGTTCCACCACGGATCGGCCACCACCCAGCAGCCGGCCCAGCAACCCACCGCCCGCTGGCCCAACGCCCTCAACCTCGACATCCTGCACCAGCACGACGTCAAGACCAACCCGCTGCCGGGCTTTGCCTACCGGCAGGCGGTGCGCACGCTGGACGTGGAGGCGCTCAAGGCCGACCTGCGCCGCCTGATGACCGACAGCCAGCCGTGGTGGCCCGCCGACTACGGCCACTACGGCGGCCTGTTCATCCGCATGGCGTGGCACGCCGCCGGCTCCTACCGCGTGGCCGACGGCCGCGGCGGCGCCAACACCGGCAACCAGCGCTTCGCGCCGCTGAACTCCTGGCCCGACAACGCCAACCTCGACAAGGCGCGCCGGCTGCTGTGGCCGATCAAGAAGAAATACGGCAACAAGATCAGCTGGGCCGACCTGATGATCCTGGCCGGCAACGTCGCCTACGAGTCGATGGGCCTGAAGACCTACGGCTTTGCCTTCGGGCGCGAGGACATCTGGCACCCGGAGAAGGACGTTTACTGGGGCTCGGAGGCGCAGTGGCTCGCTCCCAGCGAGCAGCGCTACGCCGACGTGCAGCGCCCCGAGACGCTGGAAAGCCCGCTGGCGGCGGTGCAGATGGGCCTCATCTACGTCAACCCGGAAGGCGTCAACGGCCAGCCCGATCCGCTCAGGACCGCCCTGCACGTGCGCGAGACGTTCGCCCGCATGGGCATGAACGACGAGGAGACGGTGGCGCTGACCGCCGGCGGCCACACGGTGGGCAAGGCGCACGGCAACGGGCGTGCCGAGCGGCTCGGCCCGGCGCCGGAGGGCGCGCCGATCGAGGAGCAGGGCCTGGGCTGGATGAACCACGCGACGCGTGGCATCGGCCGCGACACCGTCACCAGCGGCATCGAGGGCGCCTGGACGACGAACCCGACGCGCTGGGACAACGGCTATTTCGAACTGCTGTTCGGCTACGAGTGGGAGCTGGCCAAGAGCCCGGCCGGCGCCTGGCAGTGGCAGCCGGTTGGCATCCGCCCGGAGCACATGCCGCCCGACCCCGAGGATCCGACGCGGCGCACGCTGCCGATCATGACGGACGCCGACATGGCGCTGAAGATGGACCCCATCTACCGCCCGATCGCCGAGCGGTTCTGGAAGGATCACGCCTGTTTTTCCGAGGTGTTCGCGCGCGCCTGGTTCAAGCTGACGCACCGCGACCTGGGGCCGCGCACGCGCTGGATCGGCCCGGAAGTCCCGAAGGAAGACCTGATCTGGCAGGATCCGGTGCCGCCGGGGCCGAAGGACTGGGACATCGGCGCGGTCAAGGCGCGCATCCGCGCCAGTGGCCTGACCGTCGGCGAGCTGGTGGCCACCGCGTGGGACAGCGCGCGCACCTTCCGCGGCTCGGACTATCGGGGCGGCGCCAACGGCGCGCGCATCCGGCTGGCGCCGCAGCGTGGCTGGCACGCCAACGAACCGGCGCGGCTGGAGAAGGTGCTGGCGGTGCTGGAGCCGATCGCGCAGCAGTATGGCGCGAGCGTCGCCGACGTGATCGTGCTGGCCGGCAACGTCGGCGTCGAAATGGCGGCCGAGGCCGCCGGCGTGCCGCTGGAGGTGCCGTTCCACCCCGGCCGCGGCGACGCCACGCAGGAATGGACCGACGTCGAGTCGTTCAAGTGGCTGGAGCCGGTGGCCGACGGCTTTCGCAACTACCTGAAGCGGGACTTCGCCATCGCGCCGGAGGAGCTGCTGCTCGACCGCGCGCAGCTGCTGGGCCTCACCGCCGTGGAGATGACGGTGCTGGTCGGCGGCCTGCGGGTGCTGGGCGCCAACTTCGGTGGCAGCGCCGATGGCGTCTTCACCGAGCGCGTCGGCGTGCTCAGCAACGATTTCTTCGTCACGCTGACCGACATGGCCTACGCGTGGCGGCCCGCCGGCCCCAACCGCTACGAGCTGGTCGAGCGCGCCAGCGGCCGCGTGCGCCACACCGCCACGCGCGTCGATCTGGTGTTCGGCTCCAACTCGATCCTGCGCGCCTACGCCGAGGTCTATGCGCAGGACGACGCGCGCGAGAAGTTCGTGCGCGACTTCGTCGCCGCCTGGGTCAAGGTGATGGAGGCCGACCGCTACGACCTGCGGCCATGAGCCCGGGCGGGCCGCGCACCGTGTAGCATGGCGCGGTGAGCCTGCCCGACCGCTTTCCCGACGTGCGCCCGCGCCCGGTGCTCGGGCGCGCGCTGGCGTGGGTGCTGGCGGCGGGAGCCTGGGCGGCGTGGTGGCAGGGGCCGGCGGCGTGGTGGGCGCCGCTGGCGTGGGCGCTGGCCCCGGCGCTGACGCTGGCGGCGCTGGCCGCCGCGCCGGCGTGGTGGCGGCGGCGGCCGTACCGCGTCGCCGTGGCGCTGACGCTGATGCTGGCGGCGCTGCTGGCGCTGGCGTGGGCGGCGCTGCTGCCGCGGCTGGTGCCGGGCACCGTGCTCGATCCCTGGCAGCTGGCCGCGGCGGCTGCCTTCACGATGGCGGCGCTGCTGGGCTACCTCGACTGGCGCCACCATCGCCTGTCTCCGGCGCTGGTGCAGGCGCGCCTGCTGGCGCTGCAGAGCCGCATGCGGCCGCACTTCCTGTTCAACAGCCTGAACGGCGTGCTGGCGCTGATCCGCCGCGAGCCGGCACGCGCCGAGGCGTTGCTGGAGGATCTGGCCGAGCTGTACCGCGCCCTGCTGGCCGAGCCGCGCACGCTGGTGCCGCTGGCCGACGAGCTGGCCCTGGCGCGTACCTACCTGGCGGTGGAGCAGGTGCGGCTGGGCGAGCGCCTGCGTCAGGCGTGGCACGTCGACACCGCTCCGGCCGACGCGCTGCTGCCGCCGCTGACGGTGCAGCCGCTGGTGGAAAACGCCATCCGCCACGGGGTGGAGCCGCGTCCGGAGGGGGCGTGCGTCACGGTGGAGGCGTTCCGCGACGACGACCACCTGGTGCTGTTCGTGCGCAACCCGCTGCCGCCACCCGGTGCGGCCACGCGCGGGCACGGGCTGGCACTGGCCAACCTGCGCGAGCGTCTGGCGCTGCTCTACGGCGGCGCCGCGCGCCTGCGCACCTACGAGTCGGAGGGCGAGTTCGTCGCCCAGGTGCGGCTGCCGATCCGCGCCGCCGGCGCCGTCAGCCCCGCACCTCGTCGATCAGCGACCTGAAGGCGTCCACGTCCTCGAAGCTGCGGTAGACGCTGGCAAAGCGCACGTAGGCCACCTGGTCGAGCTCGCGCAGCTCCTGCATCACCCATTCGCCCAGACGCTGCGACGGCACCTCGCGCGCGCCGTCGGCCAGCAGCCTTTCCTCGATGCGGGCGATGGCGGCGTCCAGCCGCTCGGTGCTGACCGGGCGCTTGCGCAGCGCCAGCGCCAGGCTGGCGCGCAGCTTGGCGGCGTCGTAGTCGACCCGCCGGCCGTCCTTCTTGACCACCTGCGGAAACGTCACCTCGGCGCGCTCGTAGGTGGTGAAGCGCCGGTCGCACGCGCCGCAGCGGCGGCGCCGGCGCACGAACACCCCGTCGTCGGACTCGCGCGTCTCCACCACCTGGGTGTCGGCGTGTCCGCAGAAGGGGCACTTCATCGCATCACCCGTAGACGGGGAAGCGCCGCGTCAGCTCTGCCACCTGCGCGCGCACGCGCTCGACGGTGGCCGGGTTGCGCGGATCGTCCAGCACGTCGGCGATCAGGTTGGCGGTCTGGCGTGCCTCGGCCTCGGTGAAGCCGCGCGTGGTCATGGCCGGCGTGCCCAGGCGGATGCCGCTGGTGACCATCGGCTTTTCCGGGTCGTTCGGGATCGCGTTCTTGTTGACCGTGATGTGCGCCTGGCCCAGCACGCCTTCAGCCTCCTTGCCGGTGATGCCCTTGGCGCGCAGGTCCACCAGCATCACGTGGCTTTCGGTGCGGCCGCTGACGATGCGCAGGCCGCGCTGCTGCAGCGTCTCGGCCATCGCCTGGGCGTTCCTGACCACCTGCTGCTGGTAGGCCTTGAACGCGGGGCTGAGCGCCTCCTTGAACGCCACCGCCTTGGCGGCGATCACGTGCATCAGCGGACCGCCCTGCAGGCCGGGGAAGACGGCGCTGTTGATCGCCTTCTCGTGCTCGGCCTTCATCAGGATGATGCCGCCGCGCGGGCCGCGCAGGCTCTTGTGCGTGGTGGAGGTGACCACGTCCGCATGCGGCACCGGGTTCGGGTACACCCCGGCGGCGATCAGGCCGGCGTAGTGCGCCATGTCCACCATGAAGATCGCGCCGACCTCGCGTGCCACGCGCCCGATGCGCTCGAAGTCGATGCGCAGGCTGTAGGCGCTGGCGCCGGCGATGATCAGCCGGGGCCGGTGCTGGCGTGCCTTGGCCTCCAGCGCCTCGTAGTCGATCTCCTCGCGGTCGTTCAAGCCATAGGAGACGACGTTGAACCACTTGCCCGACATGTTCAGCGCCATGCCGTGCGTCAGGTGGCCGCCCTCGGCCAGGCTCATGCCCATGATGGTGTCGCCGGGCTTCAGGAACGCGAGGAACACCGCCTCGTTGGCACTGGCGCCGCAGTGCGGCTGCACGTTGGCCGCTTCGGCGCCGAAGAGCTGCTTGAGCCGGTCGATGGCCAGCTGCTCGACCACGTCCACGTGCTCGCAGCCGCCGTAGTAGCGCCGGCCCGGATAGCCCTCGGCGTACTTGTTGGTCAGCTGCGTGCCCTGCGCGGCCATCACCGCGGGCGAGGCGTAGTTTTCGCTTGCGATCAGCTCGATGTGGGCTTCCTGGCGGGCGTTTTCGGCCTGGATCGCGGCCCACACCTCCGGGTCGGTCTGTTCGATGAGGATGTTGCGGCTGAACATGGCAGTCCTGACGTGGTCGGTGGACCCGCGGCGGCGGTCGCGCCTCACGGGCTGCCCAGGCGAACGGCGAGGCGGCGCGCGGCGCGGTGCCGGGCGCTGCGCGCTCCCCCGTGGTGTGGCCCCACGTCGGCCGATGCGGCGGGCGGCCTCGAGCCACCCGAGCGGCCTATCGCCAGTCGCGCGCAGGCGCGATTCTATCAGGAGGGCTGTTGCGCCGCGGCTGGCAGACGCACCAGCGCCTCCAGCGCCGCCGCCTCGGGGGCCGGCTCCGGCCAGGCCGGCAGCGGCACCGCGGCGTTGAACGGCACGCGCTGGCCGGCGGCCACGCGCTTGAGCCGCTCCTGCTCGCTCAGAACCCGGCTGATGTAGTCGGAGGCATCGACAGTGATGGCGCCCACGTACAGGCGCAGACCACCGGGCACCGAGCCGCCCGCGCGCGCAATCGACTCGCGCAGCACTTGCGCGCCGACGCGCAGGTTGCTGAGCGGGTCGAACGCCGCCTGGGGGCCTCCATGGGGTTCGAATTTGTCCAGATGGGCGCGCGTGAGCACCTGCATCAGCCCGTGCGCGCCCATGGGGCTGGCGGCAAACGGGTTGAAGCGCGACTCCTGCGCCATCACCGCCAGCAGCAGCGCCGGCTCCAGGCCCAGCTGGCGGCCCACGGCGTGCGCCTCGGCCACCAGCGCGGCCAGCGGCTCGGCCGCGACGCGGTACTTGCGCGCCAGCCAGTCGGCCATGCGCGCCTGCTCGGCCGGCAGACTCTGCAGTCCCGTCGCGGCCGGCCGGTCGGTCGCGGCCGGCTCGGCCGTGGCTTCGCCACCAGCCTGGCGCTGCAGCAGCCACTGCGTGGCGGCCTGCTCGAGGTCGGCGCGCAGCTGCGGCTGGCCCAGCAGCAGCAGCGCCAGCGCCACGGTGGCGGCGCCCACCAGCGACATGCCGCCGTGCAGCGCACGCCACAGCCGCCGCAACGCCGCCGCGGCGCCTGCCGTCGCCGACATGGGGGCGGCGTTCAACGGATAGGTGCATGCATCCATGCCGTCGCTCCTTTCTTCGGGTCGGATGCCGCCCGCACGCCGACGCCATTGGGGTTTTTCCCGATGGTGTCGCGCCCGGGCGACGGTTCAGCGATGCAACGGGGCGCGATGGTAGGGATCACTTCATGCCGAGTCAAGACTTATGAATCATGTTTTTATAACCTCGATGGGTGGTCGTGCCGTCCGCCCACGCGGCCCGCAAGGCCCGCCGCGCCGGCTGCCCGGCGCCATCGAACGCCGCGCCGTGATGAAAAAATTCCATCTCCTCGGGGTCGCGTTCCGCGCTAGACTTCCTTCACCGTCGTGAAGCGCCATTGACCCCGCTGCAAGGGGAGCGGCACGGCGGCAGGCCCGCGCCGGAGGGCAACCCCGGTGCCCGGCCCCATCGGATGGAAGCCATCCTTGGCTTCCGGCGGCGCGTGACGAGTGCCCTCCGCGTCGCCCTCCACGGCACGGCCTTGCGGCGTGCCAAGGCCCCGCGGGGTGCAGCCCGGCGGGGCCTTCTCGTTTCGGCTCCGGCGTCCTCAATCCGCCGTCGCGCGCCGCTGTACCTCGGCCAGGTAGGCCGCGCCGTCGGGCGCTCGGCCGCTCGTCTGGCTTTCCCAGATCATGCGGCCGAGGCATTCCATCACCTCGTGGTGGGCCTGGTGCAGGTCGCCGCGGCGCGCGGCCAGCAGCTCCACCGCCTGGCGGATGCCGCTCGGCTGGTCGATCGAGCACTGCTCGCTGATCGACAGGTGCATCGACAGGTGCAGGAACGGGTTGTCGCGCGCCGGGTCGGCCACGTGCATGGCAGCCAGCGCCGCATCCAGGTCGGCCAGCTCGGCGTGGTACTCGGGGTGCCGCTCGATCCAGTGCCAGGCCAGCAGCTCCAGCGGCTCCATCGGCAGGCCCTGACGGCCCTTGGCGTAGGCGCCGCAGAAGAAGCGGCGCACGTCGGCTTGGCTGGGAGTGAACATGGCCGCATTGTCGCGCGCCGGCGCCTGTCGTGCGGCGGACACGCTGCGGTCACGCGTCGCCGCTACAGTGGCGGCCCATGCAGATCTTTCCAACCTTCGAGGCCCTGGAGGCCGCCGTCGGCACCGAGGTGGCGGTGACCGACTGGCTGACGATCACACAGGAGCGCATCGACCGCTTCGCCGACGCCACCGACGATCACCAGTGGATCCACGTCGACGCCGCTCGCGCGGCGCGCGGCCCGTTCGGACGCACGATCGCGCACGGATTCCTGACGCTGTCGCTGTTGCCGCACTGGATGGAGCGCGCGGTGCGGCTGCAGGCGGCGCGCATGACGATCAACTACGGCGTCAACCGCGTGCGCTTTCCGGCGCCGGTGCCGGTGGGCAGCCGCCTGCGCGCGCGGCTGCGCCTGCACGCGTGCGAGCGCCTGGCGGCGGATCAGTTGCAGGTGGTCTGGCACGTCACCGTGGAGCTGGAAGGCTCGCCCAAGCCGGCCTGCGTGGCCGAGCTGCTGCTGCGGCACTACGCCTGATGGGCGGGGGCGTCCGGCAGCGGTGCGGCGCCGGCGAAGCCCTGCTGGCGCCACGCCTCGAAGACGGTGACCGCCACCGCGTTGGACAGATTCAGGCTGCGCTGGCCCGGGCGCATCGGCAGGCGCAGCCGCTGCGCCGGCGCGAAGTCGGCCAACACCGATGCCGGCAGCCCGCCCGACTCCGAGCCGAACACGAGCCAGTCGCCGGCGGCGAAGGTGACCTCGTGCACGTGACGGCGTCCGCGCGTGGTCAGCGCCCACAGACGCGCCGGGTCCGGCCGCGCGGCGGCGAGAAACGCCGCCCAGTCCGCGTGGCGGCGCACGTCGGCGTACTCGTGGTAGTCCAGCCCGGCACGGCGCAGCAGCCTGTCGTCCATCGAGAAGCCCAGTGGCTCCACCAGGTGCAGCGTGCAGCCGGTGTTGGCGCACAGGCGGATGACGTTGCCGGTGTTGGGCGGGATCTCCGGCGCGACGAGCACGACGTGAAACATCGGCGTGCGATTATCCGCCGCCCTGCGCGCCGGGCGGCGGGGTGCGCGCCAGCACCAGCGCGGCCACCGACGCGGCGCCGGCCTGCCGCAGCGCCTGGCTGGCGGCGCGCAGCGTCGTGCCGGTGGTCATGACGTCGTCGACCACCAGCAGGTGGCGCCCGCGCACCCAGGCGAGGGCGTGCGGCTCGAGGGTGAAGAGATCGGTCTCGTGGGCGCGCCGTCCGGCCGCGTCCAGATGATGCAGCACGGGGGCGGTGGGGTTGCGCCGCAGCACCTGCGCGCGCGCCGGTGGCGTGCGGGTTCGGCGCGCCAGCGCCCGCATCAGGCTCCAGGCCTGGTTGTGGCCGCGCTGGGCCAGCCGTACCGGCGCCAGCGGCACCGGCAGCCAGCCGTCGGCGTCCGCCAGCAGTCGCTCCACCGTCGGATCGTCCAGCCACAGTTGCGCCAGCGCATCGGCCAGGCCCAGGCCGGCGGCGGTCTTCAGGCGCAGGATCCACGCGTCCCACGGGTAGGCGTAGTCGAGCCGCGCACGCACCACGCGCCACGGGGGTGGGTCGGCCTGGCAGGTCGGGCAAAGGTTGACGTGATCCGGGTGGGGCAGGGCGCAGCCGGGGCAGCGCGGTACCCACGGCGCCAGCTCGGCCCGGCAGGGCGGGCACAGCGGCCCGTGCGGCCAGTCGCCGCAGACCTCGCAGCGCGCCGGCAGCCGTGCGCGCCAGTCGGCCCTCCATCCCCGCGCCATCGATCGTGTCTCCGCTGCGCCACTATACTGCCGCGCCCATGGACACCCCCGCCGCTGCCACGCCGCCCGGCCTCGATCCGGTGGCGGCGGCGCGCTGGCTGCGCCGCGTGCCACCGGTCAGCCCCTGGCTGCACGAATGGGTGGGGGAGCGCATGGCGGCGCGGCTGGACTGGATCCGGCGCACGCCACGGGCGTGGCTGAGCTGGGCCCCGCGGCTGGGTGGTGAGCAGGCGCACCGCCTCGTGGCGCAGCGCTACGGCGCGGCGCGCGTCTGGCTGGGCGGCCCGGGCGCGGCCGCCTCGATGCCGCCGGCGTCGGCCGCGCGCCGGCGTTGGTGGCCGTGGGGCCGGGCTGCCGAGCCGGCGCCGGTCACCGTGCCGCAGCTGGCCGCCGACGGGGTAGTGGCCGAGCCGGTGGAACTGGTGTGGGCCAACATGGTGCTGCACGCGGCGCCGCAGCCGCGCGCCCTGCTGCGCCATTGGCTGGACTGGCTGGCGGTGGACGGCTTCCTGATGCTGTCGTGCCTGGGGCCCGACACCGCGCGCGAGCTGCGCGCGCTGCACGCCGCGCATGGCTGGCCCCCGCCGGCGGCCGACTACGTCGACATGCACGACTGGGGTGATCTGCTGGTCGAACTCGGCTATGCGGAGCCGGTGATGGACATGGAGCGGCTGACCCTGACCTACGCCGATGCCCGGCGCCTGCTGGAGGACCTGCGCGCCTGGGGCCGCAACTGGCACCCGGGGCGCCACCCGGCGCTGCGCGGCCGCCGCTGGCACGTCACCTGGCTGGCGGCGGTGGAGCGCGAGCTGCCGCGCGATGCGCAGGGGCGGCTGTGCCTGACGGTGGAGGTCGTCTACGGCCACGCGTTCAAGCCGGCGCCGCGCGCCCCGAGCGGCGAGGTGACCGTGCCGCTGCAGCGCCTGCGCGAGCAGCTGCGCCAGCGCGCCGCCGGCTGAGGATCCCCTGATCCCCCGCCGTTTGCCACTACAATTGATCTGGATCAACCGGTTCGTGGGCTTTTCTTGACCGTGATCAAGGTGCGGCAAGCGCCGCGGTGCGGGGAAGACGGAAGCAGGCGTGCAGCAAACGGAGGAGCCCTCCATGCCGCCGGCGCTGCGGCTGGCGCAGGCCATGCCGGGTGGCTGGCGCTGGCAGCTGCGGCGCAACGGCGCGTTGACGCCGCGCCAGTTCGTCGCGGCCTTCGCCTTGGCGTGCGGCGCGCTGCTGGCGGTGGCGCTGATGTTCGCGTCGCTCGGCGCCACGCTGGTGTTGCCGTTTGCGGCCCTGGAGCTGGGGGTGGTGGTGCTGGCGTTCGCCTGGATGGCGCGTCACGCCGCCGACCGGGAGGAACTGGAGCTCGACGCCGCGCTGCTGCACGTGCGCCGCTGGGAGGCTGGAAAGGCGGCGGCAGTGCAGCTGCCGCGCCCGTGGGTGCGGGTGGAGTCGCCCGGGCATGCGCGCGATCTCGTTCGGCTGCGCGCGGTCGGGCGCATCGTGGAGGTGGGCCGGCACGTCCGGCCCGAGGTGCGGCAGCAGCTGGCGCATGAGCTGCGCTGGGCGCTGGCGCAGCCCGCGCCGCCGGGTTCGGGATAGTCCGTAGTGGTGGGCTGGAGGAAGTTTGGTGTAATCCGCGTTGACATAAATCAACGCTTATATTCGAGGCAAACGACGTGAGCACGATGAAGCAGTCAGGTCAAGCGGGGTGCCGGTGCGAGGGCGGCGTCCTGAGGCGCGTGTGGGGTGCGCTGGGCACGGCGGCGCTGGTCGCGGGCGTCTGGGTCGGTCAGGCGCAGGCGGCGGTCAACGACCTGCCCGGCGGGCCGGCGGTCAATCAGCTCAACTTCCACCCGCCGGCCACCCGCATCGCCGAGGAGCAGCACTGGCTGCACTGGTTCATGCTGGCGATCTGCGCGACGATCTTCGTCGTCGTCTTCGGCATCATGTTCTACTCGATCGCCAAGCACCGCAAGTCGGTCGGTCACCAGGCGCAGCAGCTGCCCGAGCCGATCTGGGTGGAGCTGGGCTGGACCATCGTGCCGCTGCTGATCGTCATCGGCATGGCGCTGCCCGCCACCAAGGTGATCGTGGCGCAGAAGGACACCTCCAACGCCGACCTCACGATCAAGGTGGTCGGCATGCAGTGGAAGTGGGGCTACGAGTACCTGAAAGGGGAAGGCGAGGGCATCCAGTTCCTGTCGACGCTGGATCCGCAGCACCGCCTGATGTCCGACAGCGGCAAGGTCACCCCGACGGACGACTACCTGCTCAAGGTCGACAACCCGCTGGTGGTGCCGGTGGGCAAGAAGGTGCGCATCATCACCACCGCCAACGACGTCATCCACGCCTGGATGGTGCCGGCCTTCGGCGTCAAGCAGGACGCCATCCCGGGCTTCGTGCGCGACACCTGGTTCCGTGCCGAGAAGACCGGTGACTTCTACGGCCAGTGCGCCGAGCTGTGCGGCAAGGAGCACGCCTACATGCCGATCCACGTGAAGGTGGTCTCGCAGGAGGACTACTCCAAGTGGGTGGCGGAGCAGAAAAAGGCCATGGCCGCCAAGGCCGACGACCCCAACAAGGAGTGGACGCTGGCCGAGCTCAAGGCGCGCGGCGAGCAGGTTTACGCCGCCAACTGCGCGGCCTGTCACCAGGCCAATGGCAAGGGCGCCGGCCCGATCAAGCCGCTGGACGGCTCGGCGATGGTCACCGACGCCGACCACGGCAAGATGCTGGCGGTGCTGCTCAACGGCGTCAACGGTGCGGCCGCCCAGATGCCGGCCTGGAAGCAGCTCTCGGACGTCGAGCTGGCCGCCGTGATGACCTTCGTGCGCAACAGCTGGTCCAACAGCACCGGGGATGTCGTGCAGCCCAAGGAAGTGGTGGCGGCGCGCCAGTGAGAGTTGAAGACAACGTGACGAGGAAGAGGCCATGAGTGCAGTTTTGGATCACCCGGGCGCGCACGCGCACGACCACGAGCACCACGCGCCCACCGGCTGGCGCCGCTGGGTGTTCGCCACCAACCACAAGGACATCGGCACGCTGTACCTGCTGTTCAGCTTCACGATGCTGATGATCGGCGGGCTGCTGGCGCTGGGTATCCGCGCCGAGCTGTTCCAGCCCGGCCTGCAGGTGGTCAACCCCGAGCTGTTCAATCAGCTCACCACCATGCACGGCATCATCATGGTGTTCGGCGCCATCATGCCGGCCTTCGTCGGCTTCGCCAACTGGATGCTGCCGCTGCAGATCGGCGCTTCCGACATGGCGTTCGCCCGCATGAACAACTTCAGCTTCTGGCTGATGGTGCCGGCGGGCCTGATCCTGGTGCTGTCGTTCTTCATGCCCGGCGGGGCGCCGGCGGCCGGCTGGACGCTCTATGCGCCGCTGACGCTGCAGATGGGCCCGTCGATGGACGCCGCGATCTTCGCGATGCACATCCTGGGCGCCAGCTCCATCATGGGCTCGATCAACATCATCGTGACCATCCTGAACATGCGCGCGCCCGGCATGACGCTGATGAAGATGCCGATGTTCGCGTGGACGTGGCTGATCACTGCCTACCTGCTGATCGCGGTGATGCCGGTGCTGGCCGGCGCCATCACCATGACGCTGACCGACCGCCACTTCGGCACCAGCTTCTTCAACCCCGCCGGCGGCGGCGACCCGATCATGTACCAGCACATCTTCTGGTTCTTCGGGCACCCCGAGGTCTACATCATGATCCTGCCGGCCTTCGGCATCATTAGCCAGGTCGTGCCGGCGTTCGCCCGCAAGAAGCTGTTCGGCTACACCTCGATGGTGTACGCCACCGCGTCGATCGCGATCCTGTCGTTCATCGTGTGGGCGCACCACATGTTCACCACCGGCATGCCGGTGACCGGCCAGCTGTTCTTCATGTACGCCACCATGCTGATCGCCGTGCCCACGGGCGTGAAGATCTTCAACTGGGTGGCCACGATGTGGAAGGGCTCGATGACGTTCGAGACGCCGATGCTGTGGGCGGTGGGCTTCATCTTCGTGTTCACGATGGGTGGCTTCACCGGCCTGATGCTGTCGATGGCGCCGCTGGACATCAACTTCCAGGACACCTACTACGTCGTGGCGCACTTCCACTACGTGCTGGTGGCCGGCTCGCTGTTTGCGATGTTCGCGGGCTTCTACTACTGGGGTCCGAAGTGGACCGGCGTCATGTACAACGAGACGCGCGGCAAGATCCACTTCTGGTGGTCGATGATCTCGTTCAACGTCACCTTCTTCCCGATGCACTTCCTCGGCCTGGCCGGCATGCCGCGCCGCTACGCCGACTACCCGATGCAGTTCGCCGACTTCAACGCGATCGCCTCGGTCGGTGCGTTCGCCTTCGGGCTGGCGCAGGTGTACTTCTTCCTCGCGGTCGTGCTGCCGATGATGCGCGGCCAGGGCGAGAAGGCGCCGCAGAAGCCGTGGGAAGGGGCCGAGGGGCTGGAGTGGGAAGTGCCGTCGCCGGCGCCGCACCACACCTTCGAGACGCCGCCCAAGCTGGATGCCACCGCCACGCGCATCGTGGGCTGAGCCGTGCGGCACGAGGAGCACACCGCCATGACGCCTGAACAACGTCGCCAGAACGTGCGCCTGGGGCTGATCCTGGCGTCGGTGGCGCTGGCCTTCGCGCTGGGCTTCGTGGCCAAGCTGGTGCTGCTGGGTCGCTGAGCCGTCGCGCAAGCGGAGGGTCGACAGTGGATTTGCGCCGCGCCGACAACCTGCGCATGACCGGCAAGCTGGCGGTCATCGCCGTGGGCATGTTCGCGTTCGGCTACGCGCTGGTGCCGATCTACCGCGCGATCTGCGAGGCCACCGGCATCAACGTGCTGGCGCTGGGCGAGCGCAACCTGCCCGGCAAGGTCCGCACCGATCCGGTCAACACCCAGGTCGATACCTCGCGCACGATCACGGTGGAGTTCGACACCAACGTGCGCGGCCCCTGGCACTTCAAGCCGGCGGTGCGCTCGATGGAGGTGCACCCCGGCGAGCTGGCCACGGTGATGTACGAATTTCAGAACGTGCAGAACCGAACGATGGCCGCTCAGGCCATCCCGAGCTACGCGCCGCGCCAGGCCGCCAACCACTTCACCAAGCTGGAGTGCTTCTGTTTCAACCAGTACACGCTGGCGCCGGGCGAGAAGCGCGAGTGGCCGGTGGCCTTCATCATCGATCCCAAGCTGCCTAAGGACGTGAAGACCATCACGCTGTCCTACACCTTTTTCGAGGTCGGCGCGCCGACGCCGCCGGCGCCCACGGCCGGCGGGCCACAGGGGCTCCTCGGCGGGGGGCGCCCGTCATGACCACGCCTGCCCATCGCCGTCCCGTGGCGCTGCTGGCCACGGTGCGCGCCGTGCTGTGGGGCTTTCTCGGCCTGCGGCGCCGCAGCGACTTCGAGCAGGACGTGCAGCGGCTCAATCCGATCGCCGTCATGGCCACGGGAGTCGTGCTGGCGCTGCTGTTCGTGGTGTTGCTGATGGCGATCGTGCGCTGGGTGGCGGGGGCCGGCTGAGGTCGACAGGCACCGGAAACGAACCAAGACAACGACTTTGCATCGAGGAGTGAACATGTCTGCAACCACCCATGGCGGCACGCCGTACTACTACGTACCGGGGCTTTCGCGCCACCCGGCGCTGGCGGCCTTCGGGCTGTTCTTCGTCATTCTGGGCGCCGGCCAGTGGATCAACGGCGTCGAGTGGGGCAAGTGGTCGCTCGCCTTCGGGCTGGCGTGGTGGCTGGTGGTGCTCTACCAATGGTTCCGCGACGCCGTGCACGAGAGCGAGTCGGGTCTGTACAGCCGCAAGATCGACGTCTCCTACCGCTGGAGCATGAGCTGGTTCATCTTCAGCGAGGTGATGTTCTTCGGCGCCTTCTTCACCGCGCTGTGGTGGGCGCGCTCGCACGCGGTGCCGACGCTGGGCAATCTCGAGAACGCCCTCATCTGGCCGAACTTCCAGGCGGTTTGGCCCTCGGTGCAGCCCGGTGCCACCGCTTCGCCTGCCGGCATCGTCGAGCCGTTCCAGACCGTCGGCCCGTTCTGGCTGCCGACCATCAACACCGCGCTGCTGCTGACCTCGGGCGTGACGCTGACGATCGCGCACCACGCGCTGCAGGATGACCATCGGACCAAGGCGATCGCCTTCATGTGGCTGACCGTGCTGCTGGGCGCCACGTTCCTGGTCGTGCAGGCCTATGAGTATTTCCACGCCTACACCGACCTCAACCTGAAGCTGAGCTCCGGCATCTTCGGTTCGACGTTCTACATGCTGACCGGCTTCCACGGACTGCACGTGTTCGTCGGCATGCTGATGCTGATCGTCATCACGCTGCGGCTGCAGAAGGGCCACTTCACCAAGGACCGCCACTTCGGTTTCGAGGGCGCGGCGTGGTACTGGCACTTCGTCGACGTCGTCTGGCTGTTCCTGTACGTGCTGGTGTACTGGATGTGAGGTCGGCGAGGGCGGGCGCCTCCCGGCACCCGCAGGTGCATCCCGGAGCGCCCGCGGGGCGCTCCGCTCGTTCTTGGGCAGGGCGCGTGCCGCTGGAGCGCCGGCGCCGCGCGATGGTCGGCGAACCGTCGGGGTGTGGCGCGGGCCGCGGCCGGAACGATCAGCGCACCGGCAGACCGGTGGGCTGGATCCAGCCCATCCAGTGGCTGACGATGAGCAGCAGGAACAGCAGCACCGAAAGCCCGATGCGCATCGTCAGCGCACGCGCCATGCGGCGCGAGCGCCGCGCGTCGCCGCTGGCGGAGTCGCCGCGCATCATGGCCACCAGCGCGCTGCCGAGGCTGGCGACGATGCCGGCGAAGGCGAGCAGGACGAGGGCTTTCATGGTGTGCGATTATCGGCGGACATGCGGCGCCCTGCACGTTTCTGGATCGTGACCCTGGCCGCGCTGGTGGCGTTCGCGCTGACGGCGTCGCTGGGCGTCTGGCAGCTCGGGCGCGCCGAGCTCAAGCGCGCGCTGCTGGCGCAGCAGCAGGCGCAGCGTGCCGCACCGCCGCTGGGCTGGGACGAGCTGCGCGACGCCGCCGCGCGCGGTGCGCTCGAGCAGCTGCACGGCCGCACGGTGCGCCTGCAGGGCCGTTGGGTGGCGCCGGCCACCGTGCTGCTGGACAACCGCCCTCACCAGGGACGTGCCGGCTACGTCGCGGTGACGCCGCTGCAGGCCGACGGGGCGCCGGTGGCGGTGCTGGTGCAACGTGGCTGGCTGCCGCGCCTGGCCGATGAGCGCTCGCGCGTGCCCGCACTGCTCACCCCGGACGACAAGGTCGTGCGGGTGGAGGGGCGGCTCGCCCCGCCGCCGTCGCGGCTGTTCCAGCTCGGCCCCGACGAGGAGGGCCCGATACGGCAGAATATCGACGTGGCGGCCGCGGCGGCGCGCTGGCGGCTGCCGCTGCTGCTGGCCTCGGTGCAGCAGACCGGGCCTGGCGAGGAGCGCACGGCCGACGGGCTGGCGCTGCAGCGCGACTGGCCGGTGGTGGCCGTCGCCCCCGAGAAACACCTGGGCTACGCGGTGCAGTGGTTTGCGCTGGCGGGCCTGATCGCGGCCCTGTATGTCTGGTTCCAATTCCTCCTCCCCCGCCGGCGGCGCACCGGGCTGGCGTGACGAGCCGCTGACGCTGACGGTGCACGCGCTGCCGACCCCTGGCGGCGCGATGGTGCGCGACCCGGCGGCCACGCGCGCCGGGCGACTGAAGATGCTGCTGCTGTTCCTGGTGGCGGCCTCGCCGGTGATCGCGTCGTACTTCACCTACTATGTGATCCGGCCCGAGGGGCGGCGCAACTACGGCGAGCTGATCGAGCCGCAGCGGCCGCTGCCGGCCATCGCCGGCGTGGACACCGAGGGACGCACCGTGCCGCTGACGGCGCTGCGTCACCAATGGCTGTTCGTCAGCGTCGCCGACAGCGCCTGCGACGCGCAGTGCGAGCGCCACCTGTACCTGCAGCGCCAGCTGCGCGAAAGCCTCGGCAAGGACAAGGACCGCATGGACTGGGTGTGGCTGCGCACCGGCAGTCGCGAGTTCCCCGAACGGCTGCGCCCGGCGCTCGCCGCCGCCACCGTGCTGTGGGTGGACGAGGCCGAGCTGGCGCGCTGGCTGGAGCCGGCGCCGGGCCGCCGGCTGAGCGACCACCTGTACGTGGTCGATCCGATCGGCAACTGGATGATGCGCTTTCCGGCCGAGGCCGACCCGGGCCGCATGCGGCGCGACCTGGAGCGGCTGATGCGCGCCTCCAGCTCGTGGGACCGCCCCGGCCGCCCCTGACGCGCAGGAGCCCGCCGCGTGGACACGTTCGAGACCTTCGTCGACTGGAGCCCGGTGTTCCGGCTGCTGCTGGTGGGGATGCTGATCGCCGCCGGCCCGCTGCTGTGGGTGTGGTTGCGCAGCCGCGGCGCGCCGCCGGTGCAGCGGCTGCGCGCGCTGGCGGCGCTGACGCTGTTCCTGACGTTCGACCTGGTGTTGTTCGGTGCGTTCACGCGTCTGACCGACTCCGGTCTCGGGTGTCCGGACTGGCCGGGGTGCTACGGGGCGGCCAGTCCGATCGGCGCGCGCGCCGACATCACCGCCGCGCAGGCCGCGATGCCGACCGGGCCGGTGACGTGGTCCAAGGCCTGGATCGAGATGATCCACCGCTACCTGGCCACCGCGGTGGGCGGGCTGATCCTGGTCATGGCCGTGGTCAGCACGGTGGAGCGGCGGCGTGCGCACACGCCGGTGCGGTGGGCGTGGCTGACGCTGGCGTGGGTGTGCCTGCAGGGCGCGTTCGGGGCGCTGACGGTGACGATGAAGCTGTTTCCGGCGATCGTCACGCTGCACCTGCTCGGCGGCATGGTGCTGCTGGCGCTGCTGCGCTGGCAGGACGTGCGCTGGGGGGCGCCATCGGCGTCCGGGGAGACCCCGGCGGCACTGCGTGCGGCGCTGTGGGGGTTGTTCGCGCTGGTGTGGCTGCAGATCGCACTGGGGGGCTGGGTCAGCACCAACTACGCCGTGCTGGCCTGTCGTGACTTTCCCACCTGTCAGGGCAGCTGGTGGCCGGAGATGGACTTCGCGCGCGGTTTCGAGCTGTGGCGCGAGCTGGGCGTGCAGGGCAGTGGTGAGGCGCTGCCGTTTGCGGCGCTGACGGCGATCCACTACGTGCACCGGCTGTTTGCCTACCTCGTGCTGGCGGCGCTGGCCGCGGTAGGGGTGTGGCAGTGGCGGATCGGCCAGCGGGCGCGTGCGCGCTGGCTGTGGGGGCTGGCCGGCTGGCAGCTGCTGACCGGCCTGTCCAACGTGGTGCTGGATTGGCCGCTGGTGGCGGCGGTGGCGCACACCGGTGGGGCGGCGGCGCTGGTGGTGGTGCTGAGCGGCTGGCTGGCGCAGCCGGCCGTCCGCGCCGCGCGCACGCCGGTGCTGGACAGACCGCTGGCGGCAGGGGGAGGGCGGGCATGAGCGCCGGCAGCATCCCCGCGCCCAAGCCACTGCCGGCGGTGTGGCGGCAGTACTACGTGCTGATGAAGCCGCGCGTCATCCAGCTGATCGTCTTCTGCGCCTTCATCGGCATGGTGCTGGCGGTGCCGGGCTGGCCCGGCGCGGCGCAGTGGCGCACGATGGCGCTGGCCAGCCTCGGCATCTGGATGGTGTCGGGAGCGGCGGCAGCGTTCAACTGTCTGATCGAGCAGCACATCGACGCGCGCATGCGGCGCACCGCCTGGCGTCCGACGGCGCGCGGCGAGCTGACCCGGGCGCAGGCGCTGGCATTCTCGGCCGCGCTGTGTGCCGCCGGCTCGGCGCTGCTGTACCTCGCGGTCAATCCGCTGACGATGTGGCTGACGCTGGCCACCTTCGTCGGCTATGCGATCGTCTACACCGTGATCCTCAAGCCCCTGACGCCCCAGAACATCGTCATCGGCGGTGCCTCCGGGGCGATGCCGCCGGTGCTGGGCTGGGCGGCGATGACCAACGCGGTCACCGCCGAGGCGCTGGTGCTGTTTCTGATCATCTTCCTGTGGACGCCGCCGCACTTCTGGGCGCTGGCGCTGTACCGCGTCGAGGACTACCGCAAGTCCGGCCTGCCGATGCTGCCGGTGACGCACGGCTCCGAATTCACCCGGCTGCACATCCTGCTGTACACGCTGGTGCTGTTTGCCGCCTGTCTGCTGCCGTATCTGCTGCGCATGAGCGGCTGGCTGTACCTGCTGGCCGCCGTCGTGCTCAACGCCGGCTTCGTGGCGTACGCCTGGCGGCTGTGGCGGTCGTATTCCGACGAGCAGGCGCGCCGCACGTTCCGCTTCTCGTTGATTCACCTGTCGCTGCTGTTCGCCGCGATGCTGGTGGACCACTACCTGGTCACGCTCTGGCCATGACCTTCGTGCCTCCGTCCACCGTTCCCCGTCCGCCCGGCGAGCCGGGCGCGCGCCGCGCCGCGCTGCGCGGCCTGCTGGCGCTGGCCGGCGCGCCGTGGCTGGTCGCCTGCAGCGACCAGCCGGCGTTCCACGGCATCGACCTCACCGGCGCGGACTACGCGCAGGGCTTCGACCTGCCGGACCAGAACGGCCAGCGGCGCACGCTGGCGGACTTCCGCGGCAAGGTGGTGGTGGTGTTTTTCGGCTACACGCAGTGTCCCGATGTGTGTCCCACGTCGCTGGGCGAGCTGGCCGAAGCCAAGCGCCTGCTCGGCGCGGACGGCGAGCGGCTGCAGGGCATCTTCATCAGCGTCGATCCCGAGCGCGACACGCCCGAGGTGATGCGCGCCTACATGGCCAGCTTCGACCCGTCGTTCCTGGCCCTGCGCGCCAGCCCCGAGGAACTGCCCGCACTGGCCAAGGCGTTCAAGGTCTATTACAGGAAAGTCGAGGGGCCGACACCGACCAGCTACACGATGGACCACTCGGCCGGCAGCTACGTGTACGACACGCACGGGCGGCTGCGCCTGTACCACCGCTACGGCAGCGGGGCGCAGGCGCTGGCCAGCGACGTGCGGAGGCTGCTGCGCGAGGCGGGGTGAAGACTGTTGCTGCCCCCACCGTTCAAGCCGTCGCATCCGAAGCCTTGTCGGCCTCGGAGGTGAACGCGTCGGCGTAGAAGGCGTCCTGCGGCAGGCCGGCGGCGGCGTAGTCGCGGCGGGCCGAATCGACGACGACCGGCGCGCCGCAGGCGTAGACCTCGAACCCCGACAGGTCCGGGTGGTCCTGCAACACCGCCAGGTGCACGAAGCCGGTGCGACCCTGCCAGCCGTCCTCGGGCAGCGCGTCCGAGACCACCGGTATGTAGGTCAGGTTCGGCATCTCGGCCGCCAGCGCGCGGACCCAGCCGTCCTGGTACAGGTCGTGCGGACGCCGGCCGCCCCAGTACAGCCACGTCGGCCGCCGGATGCCGGCGTGCCGCATGTGCTGCAGGATGGCCTTGATGGGGGCAAAGCCGGTGCCCGAGGCCAGCAGGATGATCGGCTTGTCGCTTTCCTCGCGCAGGAAGAAGCTGCCGAACGGTCCCTCGATGCGCAGAATCTCCTTTTCCTTCATGCCGCCGAAGACGTGGTCGGTGAACTTGCCGCCCGGCATGTGGCGGATGTGCAGTTCCAGCTGCGGCGGCTCGGCGGCCACGTGCGGCGCGGTGGCCATCGAGTAGGCGCGGCGGCTGCCGTCGCGCAGCAGGAACTCCACGTACTGACCGGCGCGGTACTGGAACGGCTCGGTGGCCGGCAGCTGCAGCCGCACGATCATCACGTCGGGGGCGGCGCGCTCCAGTGCCAGCACGCGCACCGGCAGCTTCTTGACCGGGAAGGCGCCAGCCTCGGTGACCTGGCGCGCCTCGATCACGACGTCGCTGTGCGCGGTGGCGCAGCAGGTCAGGATCAGGCCGGCGGCCTCTTCCTCGGCCGACAGGGCCTTGTCCTGATGCGGCCCGTGCGTGACGGTGCCGCTGAGCTTGCGGCACTTGCACGAGCCACAAGCGCCGTCCTTGCAGCCGTAGGGCAGGCCGATGCCCTGGCGGATCGCGGCGGCCAGCAGGGTTTCGTGCTCGGTGGCGGTGAAGGTGCGGCCGCTGGGTTCGACGGTGATGGTGAATGTCATACTCTGGCGCGGTGGGCCCGCAGGGGTGTCAAGGAAATCGAGGATGGGATTGTCGCAAATGGCGGTGCTGCTCGCGCCGCCGTGGGCGCCAAGTCTGATGCGGAGGACGTGAACCGATGCTGAACACGACGGGTGGGGCGCTGCCGGCGCGCTTCCGCCGCACGCGGTTGCTGATCGTCGGCTGCGGGGACGTGGGCACGCGCGTGGCCCGGCGCCTGGCCGGCCGGGTGCGCCTGTTGGCGCTGACCTCGACGCCGGCGCGCGTGCCGGCGCTGCGCGCATTGGGTGTCACGCCGCTGGTCGGGGATCTGGACGAGCCGCCCACGTTGCGGCGGCTGGCCGGGTTGGCGCAGCGGGTGCTGCACCTGGCGCCACCGCCTTCGCAGGGGCTGCGCGACTGGCGGCGCGACCCGCGCTCGCGCGCACTGGCGGCGGCACTGGCGCGGCGCAGCGTGCCGCATCAGCTGGTCTACGGCTCCACCAGCGGGGTGTACGGTGACTGCGGCGGCGCCTGGGTGGACGAGACGCGCGCGCCCGATCCGCGCACGCCGCGGGCATGGCGGCGGCTGGACGCCGAGCGGACGTGGCGCCTGTGGGGACGGCAGACCGGTGCCCGCGTCACGCTGCTGCGCATCCCCGGCATCTACGCGCCGGATCGCCCCGGCGGGGCCCCGCAGCGCCTGCTGGGGGGCCTGCCGGTGCTGCGGCGCGAGGACGACGTCGTCACCAACCACATCCACGCCGATGACCTGGCGCGCGCCTGCGTGCGGGCGCTGTGGCTGGGCCGTCCGCAGCGCGTGGTCAACGTGGTCGACGACACCCAGCTGCCGATGGGGGACTGCCTGGACCGGGTGGCCGACCTGCTCGGTCTGCCGCGTCCGCCGCGCCTCAGCCGCGCCGAGGCGCAGGGGCGCTTGCCGTTGGCGGTGCTGTCGTTCATGGACGAGTCACGCCGGCTGCGCAACCAGCGCCTCAAGCGCGAGCTGCGGCTGCGCCTGCGCTATCCCTCGGTGGAGGACGGTTGGGCTCAGGCCGCCGCGAGCTGGTCGCGCACCAACCAGAGCGAATAGCCGACGTAGCCGGCGATCAGCAGCGCGCCCTCGGCGCGGTTGATGCGCCCGGGGCGGCCGCGCCAGCCCCAGCCGAGCACGAACAACGCCAGCGTGAACGCCGCCATCACCGGCAGGTCGCGGCTCAGCAGCGCCGCCTCGGCCTGCATCGGCGCGATGGCGCCCGCCAGGCCCGCCACCGCCAGCGTGTTGAAGAGGTTGGAGCCGATCACGTTGCCCAGCGCCAGGTCGTGCTCGCCCTTGCGCGCGGCGGCGATCGAGGAGGCCAGCTCCGGCAGCGAGGTGCCCACCGCGACGATCGTCAGGCCGATGACGAGGTCGCTGACGCCCAGCGCCTGCGCGACGCTGACCGCGCCCCAGACCAGCGCGCGCGAGCTCGCCACCAGCAGCACGAGGCCCAGCGCCAGCTCGGCCCAGGCGCGGCCGACCGGCAGCGTCGTGGCCTGCAGCTCGACCTCGGTCTCGGCGGCCAGCGTGTCGGCGCCGTGCCGCACGCCCTGCCAGATCGACCATGCCATCAGCGCCGCGAACACCGCGAGCATCGCCCCGGCCTCGGCGCGCGTGATCGCCAGGTCCCACGCCAGCAGCAGCGCCAGCGCGGTGACGGCGGTGAGGATCGGCAGCTCCTGCCGCAGCACCTGCGACTGCACCGCGATCGGGCTGATCAGCGCCGTCAGGCCGAGGATGAGGCCGATGTTGGCGATGTTGGAGCCGTAGGCGTTGCCCAGCGCGATGCCGGGGTTGCCCTCCAGCGCCGACAGCACCGACACCGCCAGCTCGGGCGCGGAGGTGCCAAAGCCGATGATGACCGCGCCGATCAGCAGCGGCGGCAGCCCGAAGTGGCGCGCGATGGCGGCGGCGGCGGCGACGAAGCGGTCGGCCGACCAGACCAGCACGGCCAGCCCGAGAACGATCGCGACGAGGGGCAGCAGGGGGGTGATCATGGGAAAGGCGCGCCGGCCCTGGGGCGCGCGGCCGCGGGGCGGCCGGCAGCTGGGCTGGTGCCGGAGGCCGGACTCGAACCGGCACGGTGTCGCCACCGGCAGATTTTGAATCTGCTGCGTCTACCTATTTCGCCACTCCGGCCCGTGGACGGAAAATTATGGCACATTCACGCCACCGGCCCCCGCGGGGCCGGCGCGCCGATCCTGTCGACCTCCTGCTGCCGTCGCGATGAGTCGTTCCACGAAACAGCCTGTCCGCCGCCGCGCCCCGCGCCGCTACCCCACGATCGAGGATGCCATCGGCCACACGCCGCTGGTGGCGCTGCAGCGCATCGGCGAGCCGGACAACCGCGCGCGCGGCAACGTCGTGCTGGGCAAGCTGGAGGGCAACAACCCGGCCGGCTCGGTCAAGGACCGCCCGGCGCTGTCGATGATCCGTCGCGCCGAGGAGCGCGGCGAGATCCGCCCCGGCGACACGCTGATCGAGGCCACCAGCGGCAACACCGGCATCGCGCTGGCGATGGCGGCGGCCATCCGCGGCTACCGCATGGTGCTGATCATGCCGGAGGATCTCTCGATCGAGCGGGCGCAGACGATGAAGGCGTTCGGCGCCGAGCTGATCCTCACGCCCAGGAGCGGCGGCATGGAGTACGCGCGTGACCTGGCGGAGAAGATGCAGCGCGAGGGCAAGGGCAAGGTGCTGGACCAGTTCGCCAACCCGGACAACCCGCGCATCCACTACGAGACCACCGGCCCCGAGATCTGGCAGCAGACCGGCGGGCGCATCACGCACTTCGTCAGCGCGATGGGCACCACCGGCACCATCACGGGGGTGAGCCGCTTCCTGAAGGAGAAGAACCCGGCGATCCGCGTGATCGGCGCGCAGCCCAGCGAAGGCTCGCGCATCCCCGGCATCCGCAAGTGGCCGCCGGAGTACCTGCCGAAGATCTACGACCCCTCGGGCGTGGACGAGCTGGTCTACGTCAGCCAGGCGGATGCCGAGGCGATGTGCCGCCGCCTGGCGCGCGAGGAGGGGATCTTCGCCGGCATCTCGGCCGCCGGGGCGTGCTGGGTGGCGCAGAGAATCGCGGCGCAGGTGGAAAACGCCACCATCGTCTTCATCGTCTGCGACCGCGGCGACCGCTACCTGTCCACCGGAGTGTTTCCGGCCTGAGCACCCGTGGCGGCGGCCGGTGGCCGGTCAAACCGGCAGCCGTCTCGGGGTTTTGCCCAAGGCGCGGACCACGAGCGGGTGGCTCACCGTACAATGGACGCTTCCACAGGCGAACCGATGACCATGCAGATCGACCGTGAACTGGACGCGCGCGGGCTGAACTGCCCGCTGCCCATCCTGAAGGCCAAGAAGGCGCTGGCGGAGATGACCAGCGGCCAGGTGCTCAAGGTGATCGCCACCGACGCGGGCTCGGTGCGCGACTTCCAGGCCTTCGCCCGTCAGACCGGCAACGAGCTGCTGCACCAGGAATCGAACGGCGGCGAGCACATCTCGATCCTGAAGCGGCGCTGAACCGGCCACCGCGTCCGGCCGGGCGCCGTGACGGACGGGCCGCCCCGGCCGCGTCTGACTGTGGCCGGCCCGCGGCCGCCGCCAAGGCCCACGCCCAAGCCCCCGCTCGCGGGGGCTTTGCCTTTGGACGAGAGCCGCCGCGCCCTCCGGAGAGGGCGCCGCGCAGGCCGGCGCCCGTCAGCCCAACCGCGCGCGCTGGGCCTGCACCTTGGCCAGCGTGGCGGAAAAGTCCGCCAGCCGCTGGCGCTCCTGCTCGATGACCGCCGCCGGCGCCTTGGCGACGAAGGCTTCGTTGGCGAGTTTGCCCTGTGCCTTGGCGATCTCGCCCTGCAGGCGCGCGATCTCCTTGTCCAGGCGGGCGCGCTCGGCGGCCACGTCGATCTCGATGAACAGGCACAGGCGCGCCTCGCCGACCACCGCCACCGGCGCGGCCTGCGCGGCGGCGGCCCAGGCGGCCTCGTCATCGAACAGACGCACCTCGCTGAGCTTGGCCAGTGCCTGCAGCACCGGCGCCCAGCGGCGCAGGAAGTCGGCCTCGCCGACGGCGTACAGCGGCAGCCGCTGGGCGGGCGAGACGCCCATCTCGCCGCGCAGGCGGCGGCACGCCTCCACCACCGCCTGCAGGCGCGCCACCTCGGCTTCGGCGCGCTCGTCGATGCGCTGCGGCTGCGCCTCGGGGTAGGGCGCCAGCATCACCGACGGGCCGGCGCGTCCGGCCACCGGCGCCACCTTCTGCCACAGCTCCTCGGTGATGAACGGGATGATCGGGTGCGCCAGCCGCAGGATCGTTTCCAGCGTGCGGATCAGCGTGCGCCGGGTGGCGCGGCGCTGCGCCTCGTCGCCGGTCTGCAGCTGCACCTTGGCGATCTCCAGGTACCAGTCGCAGAACTCGTCCCAGACGTAGGCGTAGATGGCGTTGGCCACCAGATCGAGCCGGTAGTCCGCGAACGCCTGCGCGATGGCCTGCTCGACGCGCTGCAGGCGCGAGACGATCCAGCGGTCCGCGGCCGAAAAGCTCAGGTAGCCGTGGAACGGGCCGCCGGGGGCGCACTGCTCCTTGGTGTGCTCCGCGAGCCCGCAGTCGTGGCCCTCGCAGTGCATCAGCACGAAGCGCGTGGCGTTCCAGAGCTTGTTGCAGAAGTTGCGGTAGCCCTCGCAGCGCTTGCTGTCGAAGTTGATGCTGCGCCCGAGCGAGGCCAGCGCCGCGAACGTGAAGCGCAGCGCGTCGGCCCCGTAGGCCGGGATACCGTTGGGGAACTCCTTTTCGGTGGCCTTGCGGATCGCGGGCGCCAGCTCCGGCTTGCGCAGGCCGGTGGTGCGCTTGTCCAGCAGCGCCGGCAGGTCGATGCCGTCGATCAGGTCCACCGGGTCGAGCACGTTGCCCTCGGACTTGCTCATCTTGCGGCCCTGCGCGTCGCGCACCAGGCCGTGGATGTAGACGTGGCGGAACGGCACCCGGCCGGTGAAGTGGGTGGTCATCATGATCATGCGCGCCACCCAGAAGAAGATGATGTCGTAGCCGGTCACCAGCACGGTGCTGGGCAGGTAGAGGTCGTAGTCGCTCATGGCGCCGGGGGTGCCCGAGCCCTCCGCGGCCTCGGGCCAGCCCAGCGTCGAGAACGGCACCAGGGCGCTGGAGTACCAGGTGTCCAGCACGTCCGGGTCGCGCTTCAGACCCGCTTCCAGCAGCGGGGCGCGCTGCTCGGGCCCCAGGTGGGCGACGTAGGCCTCGAACTGCGCGCGCGCCTCGGCCTCGCTGCGCGCGACGTAGACGTTGCCCTCGGCGTCGTACCAGGCCGGAATCTGGTGGCCCCACCAGAGCTGGCGGCTGATGCACCAGTCCTGGATGTTGGCCATCCACTGGTTGTAGGTGTTGACCCAGTTTTCCGGCACGAAGCGCACCTGGCCGCTGGCCACGGCGTCGATGGCCTTCTGCGCGATGCTCTTGCCGGTGGGGTCCTGCGGGCTGATCTTGGTCATCGCGACGAACCACTGGTCGGTCAGCATCGGCTCGACGATCTGGCCGGTGCGCGCGCAGCGCGGCACCATCAGGCGGTGCTTTCGCACCTCCACCAGCAGCCCGGCGGCGCGCAGGTCCTCGACGATGCGGCGGCGCGCCTCGAAGCGGTCCAGCCCGCGGTAGGCGGCCGGGGCCTGGTCGTTGACGGTGGCGTCCAGGTGGAAGATGTTGATCAGCGGCAGCTGGTGGCGCTGGCCGACGGCGTAGTCGTTGGGGTCATGCGCCGGCGTGACCTTGACCACCCCGGTGCCGAAGGCCGGATCGACGTAGGCGTCGGCGATGACGGGGATCTCGCGCTCGCACAGCGGCAGCCGCACGCGCTGGCCGATCAGGTGGCGGTAGCGTTCGTCTTCCGGGTGCACCATCACCGCCACGTCGCCCAGCATCGTCTCGGGGCGGGTGGTGGCCACCACCAGCTGCCCCTCGCCGCTGGCCAGCGGATAGGCGATCAGCCACAGGAAGCCGTCCTCCTCCTCGCTTTCCACCTCCAGGTCCGACACCGCGCTCATCAGCACCGGGTCCCAGTTGACCAGGCGCTTGCCGCGGTAGATCAGGCCCTGCTCGTACAGCCGCACGAAGGTCTCGGTGACGACCTTGGAGAGCCGCTCGTCCATCGTGAAGTACTCGCGGCTCCAGTCCACGCTGTCGCCCATGCGGCGCATCTGCTGCGTGATGGTGCTGCCGCTCCTTTCCTTCCATTCCCAGACGCGGGCGACGAAGTTCCTGCGCGCCTCTTCCGGCGTGGCGCCGAGGCCATGGCGCGTGCGGCCTTCCTGCTGCAACTGGCGCTCCACCACGATCTGCGTGGCGATGCCGGCGTGGTCGGTGCCCGGTATCCAGACCGTGTTGAAGCCGCGCATGCGGTGGTAGCGCGTGAGTGCGTCCATGATGGTCTGGTTGAACGCGTGCCCCATGTGCAGCGTGCCGGTGACGTTGGGCGGCGGCAGCTGGATCGCGAACGCCGGGGCGCCGGGCTGCGGTGCCCCCGTGCCGCGGTGGCCGGCACGGCCGTAGCCGCGCGCCTCCCACTCGGGGCCCCAGCGCCGCTCGACGGCGGCGGGTTCGAACGACTTGGACAGGCTCTGCAGGCCCGGTTGCTCGACGGGTTCGGACATGGGGATGGCTCGCTTGGCGGAAACGACGGCGTGCGTGCGCCGGGACGGGGCGCGCAGCGCCGCCCGGCGACCGGAAAAGCTCCGATTGTAGGAGGCGGGGCGACGGTGCCACGGCCGAGACGCACCGATTGAGGGCGTCAATGGCGGGCATTGACGCCGACCGCTGGACAGCCGGCGCCGAGGTGGCTAAGGTTGTCGTGGTCCGCCATGACCGCCGACGAGGTGGCGTGGTGGCGTCCGTCCCAACCACCCTCAGACAGGAGAGACGACCATGCCGCAACTCAAGGGTTCGAAGACCGAGCAGTGCCTGAAGGACGCCTTCGCGGGCGAATCGATGGCCAACCGTCGCTACCTCTACTTCGCCAACAAGGCCGACGTGGAGGGCCAGAACGACGTGGCGGCGCTGTTCCGCTCCACCGCCGAGGGCGAGACTGGCCACGCGCACGGCCACCTGGAGTTCCTGGAGCAGGCCGGCGACCCGGCCACCGGCATGCCGATCGGCACCACGCGCCAGAACCTGGAGTCGGCCATCGCCGGCGAGACGCACGAGTACACCGACATGTACCCGGGCATGGCCAAGATCGCGCGCGAGGAAGGCTTCGACGAGATCGCCGACTGGTTCGAGACGCTGGCCAAGGCCGAGCGCTCGCACGCCAACCGCTACGCCAAGGCGCTGGCCGAGCTGGTCGACTGACCCGTACCGGATCGGCCTGCCCACGGCGGCCCCGCACGGGGCCGCCCGCGCCGCCGCGTGGCCCCCGGCCCGCACGGCGGCGACCCCGGACCGACAACAAGGGGCGCCCGCGCCCGGCGTGCGCGGCGCGGCCCGACATGAGGCGAGGAGACCGACGATGGCCCGCGAAGGCAACCTGGAAGCCCCCACGCGCCACCCGCTGGACTGGCGCAACCCCGACTTCTACGACGAGGCCAAGTGCTTCGCGGAGCTGGAGCGCATCTTCGAGATCTGCCACGGCTGCCGCCGCTGCGTCAGCCTGTGCCAGGCGTTTCCGACCCTGTTCGACCTGATCGACGAGGGCAAGACCGGCGAGCTCGACGGCGTGGCCAAGGCCGACTACTGGAAGGTGGTCGACCAGTGCTACATGTGCGACCTCTGCTACATGACCAAGTGCCCGTACACGCCGCCGCACGAGTGGAACCTGGACTTCCCGCACACGATGCTGCGCGCCAAGGCCATCAAGTTCCGCAAGGGCGAGGTCAAGGCGGCGGAGAAGTTTCTCGCCTCCACCGACGTGCACGGCAGCCTGGCCGGCATCCCGGTGGTGGTGCAGGCGGTCAACGCCGTCAACCGCACCAGGCCCGCGCGCGCGCTGATGGAAAGCGTGCTGGGCGTGCACCGCGACGCCTGGATGCCCGAGCTGGCCGCGCGGACGCTGCGCCGTGCCGCGCCCGAGGCGCGCGCCGCGCAGGTGGTCGACGGCGAGCGCACGCCGGGCAAGGTGGCGATCTTCGCCACCTGCTACGTCAACTACAACGAGCCCGGCATCGGGCTCGATCTGCTGGCGATCCTCGAGCACAACGGCATCCCGTACACGCTGGTGGAAAAGGAGCGCTGCTGCGGCATGCCCAAGCTGGAGCTCGGCGACCTGGCGTCGGTGGCCGCGGCCAAGGAGGCCAACATCCCGGTGCTGGCGCGCTACGCGCGCGACGGCTACGCCATCCTGTCGGCGGTGCCGAGCTGCACGCTGATGTTCAAGCAGGAGATCCCGCTGATGTTCCCGGACGACCCGGACGTGCAGCTCGTCAAGGAGGCGATGTGGGACCCGTTCGAGTACTTCAGCGCCCGCCGGCGCGACGGGCTGCTGCGCACCGACTTCCAGCGCGGCCTGGGCAAGGTCAGCTATCAGGTGCCGTGCCACAGCCGCGTGCAGAACATGGGGCGCAAGACCGAGGAGATCCTCAAGCTCATCCCCGACACCGAGGTGCAGACGCTGGAGCGCTGCAGCGGCCACGCCGGCACCTACGGCGTCAAGAAGGCCACCCACCCGGTGGCGATGAAGATCGGCAAGCCGGTGTTCAAGAGCATGGCGCAGCACAAGGGCGGCGGCGCGCCGGACGTGATCGGCTCCGACTGCCCCTTGGGCGGCCATCACATCGCGCAGGGCTTCGAGGTCAACCAGCTCGGCGCACCCAGGCTGATGCATCCGCTGACCATGCTGGCCACCGCCTACGGCCTGAAGGACGCCTGATTCCCCGTTCATACGCGAGCGACCATGATCACCACGATGCAACTGACCGGCAAGATCACGCGCGAGACGCTGATGCCGCTGGAGGCCTACGCCAAGTGGCGCAAGGCGCACAAGGGCGAGGTGATCGCGCACCGCAGGCTGCGTACCGTGCACCTGGGCGAGCACGTCACCGTGCAGTTCGAGAGCGAGCTGTCGATGCGCTACCAGATCCAGGAGATGCTGCGCATCGAGAAGATCTTCGAGGAAGAGGGCATCCAGGACGAGATCGACGCCTACGCCCCGCTGGTGCCGGACGGCACCAACTGGAAGGCGACGATGATGATCGAGTACCCGGATGTCAACGAGCGCCGGCGCGAGCTGGCGCGCCTGATCGGCATCGAGGACCGCATGTTCGTCGAGGTCGAGGGACACGGCCGCGTCTACGCCATCGCCGACGAGGACCTGGACCGCGAGACGCCCGACAAGACCTCGGCGGTGCACTTCCTGCGCTTCGAGTTCACGCCGGCGATGCGCGCGGCGATCAAGGCCGGCGCCGCGGTCAAGCTCGGCTGCGACCACACCCACTACCCGGCGCACGTGACGATCGCGCCGGAGACGCTGGCCAGCCTCGCGGGGGATCTGGCGGACTGATCCGGCGCCGCTATCATCGCGGCCCGGAGGCTGCGCACCGATGCTGTTCATCCTATCCCCCGCCAAGGCGCTGGATTACGAGACGCCGCCCACCACGACGGTGGCCACCCAGCCGCTGTTCGTCGAGCAGGCCGCCGAGCTGATCGCCATCCTGCGGCAGAAGTCGCCGCAGGAGGTGGCCGCGCTGATGGACCTGAGCGACGCGCTGGCGCAGCTCAACGTGGCGCGCTACCAGGCGTGGCAGCCGGAGTTCGGCCCGCACAACAGCAAGCAGGCCATCCTGGCCTTCAACGGCGACGTCTACGAGGGGCTGGACGCGCGCAGCCTGGGGCCGGACGACCTCGACTGGCTGCAGCGCCACGTGTGCATCCTGAGCGGCCTCTATGGCGTGCTGCGGCCGCTGGACTGGATGCAGCCGTACCGGCTGGAGATGGGCACGCGCTTGAGCACGCCGCGCGGACGCAACCTGTACCAGTTCTGGGGCCCGCGCATCGCCGAGTACCTGTCGCAGCGCGCCGCCGAGGACGACGGTCTCGTCGTCAACCTCGCCAGCGAGGAGTACTTCAAGGCCGTCGATCCGAAGGCGCTGCGCGCGCGCGTCGTCACCTGCGTGTTCGAGGAGCGGCGCGGCAGCGGCTACAAGGTCATCAGCTTCCTGGCCAAGCGCGCGCGCGGCCTGATGACGCGCTGGGCCGCACTGCACCGCGCCGCCGACGTCGAGACGCTGCAAGGCTTCGACAGCGAGGGCTACCGCTTCGTGCCGGAGGTCTCCACGCCCGAGCGGCTGGTGTTCCGGCGCGACCAGCGCGGCTGAAAGCGGCGCGCCGCGCGCTACACTGCGGCGCGATGAGCCAGACCATCACCCCGGAATTGCGCGCCTGGATCGTGCAGCAGGCGCAGGCCGGCTGCACGCCGGAGTCGGTACTGGCGGCGATGCGCCGCGCCGGCTGGGACGAGGATGTGGCGCTGGCGGCGATGGAGGAGACGCTGCAGGCGCACGTGGCGGCACTGCCGTCGGCGCCACCCGCGCCGCCGCGGCCCTTCCTCGATCTGGAGGGCTCGCCGCGCGCGCTGGACGCCGGCGACCGCATCGTGCCGGTCATCGCCACGCTGCGCCGGCCGCGCCTGGCGGTGCTGGCCAACGTGCTGTCGGAGGAGGAGTGCGAGGCGCTGATCGCACTGGCCGAGCCGCGCCTGCGCCGCTCGCGCACGGTGCAGACGAGCACCGGTGGCGAGGAGCTCAACGCCGACCGCACCAGCGATGGCATGTTCTTCCGCCGTGGCGAAACGCCGCTGATCCAGCGCATCGAGGCGCGGCTGAGCCGCCTGGTGCACTGGCCGGTGGAAAACGGCGAGGGTCTGCAGGTGCTGCGCTACCGCCCCGGGGCGCAGTACAAGCCGCACTACGATTACTTCGATCCGGCCGCGCCGGGCACGGCGCGCATCACCGCGCGCGGCGGCCAGCGCGTGGCCACGCTGGTGATGTACCTCAACGAGCCGGCGCGCGGCGGGGCCACGACCTTTCCGGACGTCGGACTGGAGGTGCTGCCGCAGCGCGGCTGCGCGGTGTTCTTCGCCTACGACCGGCCCGATCCGGCGACGCTGACGCTGCACGGCGGCGCACCGGTGCTGGAGGGGGAAAAATGGGTCGCCACCAAGTGGCTGCGCGAAGGCGAGTTCACGCCGTGAGCCCGGACCGGTGAATCGGATGAGCGAACCGACCGCAACGTCAGCGGCAGGCGCGCGGCTGCAGGACACGCCGCTGGGCCGCGCGAGTGCCTGCCCCGACCGCTACGACCCGGGCCTGCTGTGCCCGCTGCCGCGCGCGGCGTCTCGGGTGGAGTGGGGCTGCGCAGGGCCGCTCCCCTTCACCGGTGCCGACGTCTGGACCGCGTACGAGGTGAGCTGGCTGAACCCGCGCGGCAAGCCGCAGGTGGCCATCGCGCAGTTCACGGTGCCGGCCGAATCGCCCAACCTGATCGAGAGCAAGTCGCTCAAGCTCTACCTCAACGGGCTCAACCACGCGCGTTTCGCCAGCGCCGAGGAGGTGCGCGCGCGGCTGCGCGCCGACCTCGCGGAGGCGCTGTGGCGTGGCAGCGGGCAGCCGCCCGGTACCGTGGGCGTGCGCCTGTGGGGGCCGCAGGAGTGGGGCGGTGCGGCGCTGCACGCGGCGCTGCCGGGGCTGAGCCTGGATCGGCTCGACGTCGACTGCGACGACGACGGACCGCAGCCGGCATGGCTGCGCGCCGAGGCCGCCCAGCCGCCGGTGCAGGAGGTGCTGACCACCGACCTGTTCCGCAGCCTGTGCCCGGTCACCGGCCAGCCGGACTGGGCCAGTGTGCAGATCGCCTACACCGGTGCGCCGATCGACCAGGAGGGGCTGCTGCGCTACCTGGTGGGCTTTCGCCGCCACGGCGGTTTTCACGAGCAGTGCGTCGAGCGCATCTTCGTCGATCTGTGGCAGCGCTGCCGGCCGGTGCGGCTGGCGGTGCTGGCGCGCTTCACGCGCCGCGGCGGGCTGGACATCAACCCCTGGCGCACCAGCCATCCGCAGCCGCTGCCGCCGGCGCTGCGGCTGGCACGCCAGTGAGGGGCGCCGCGCTGCCCAAAAAAGCGGCAGTCCGGCGCCAAGGCTTGGGGCGGCGCGCTTGGCCGGCGTCTTCCCCGGCTTGTGCACAGGCTGATCCACAGCCGCCGGGGACAACCCGCCGCCCGGCTCAGCCCGGCTGGCCGGTCAGCAGCCGCTGCACCAGCTCCACCGTGCTGCGCGCGCCGACCTTGCGCATCAGGCGCGCGCGGTGCACCTCCACCGTGCGCGGGCTGATGCCGAGCTGGCGCGCGGCCTGCTTGGCGGTGCAGCCCTTCAGCAGCAGCGCGGCCACCTCGCGCTCGCGCGCCGTCAGCCCCGGCTGCACCGGGCGGCTGGCCGACAGGTCCTCGAAGCTCCAGATGCCGGCGGCGTGCGGGTCGGCGCGGTCCAGCGCGCGGCCCATCACGTGACACCAGAACAGCTGGCCGGCCTGCGGGCCGCCGACGCGGCGCATCAGGCGCTCGTCGGCGTAGGTGCCGCAGGCGTTGAGGATCGGCGCGATGCGCTCGCCGATGCGCTCGAACTCGGCGGCGCTGGGGTAGAGGACGCGAAAGCTCTGGCCGACCAGTTCGGCGCGCGTAGTGCCGAACATCTGGCACAGCGCCTCGTTGCAGTCCACGATCACCCGGTGGCGCGACAGCGCCAGCCCTACCGGGGCCAGCTCGAAGGCCAGCCGGTAGTCGTCCAGCGCGGGCGTCGGGGCGGGGGGCATCGCGGCCTCGGGGTTGTCCGGTACGCCATCCTACGTACACGAATGCGGTGTATCGTAAGCGCTCTCGTTCCCACCATCGCACAGGAGCAAGCATGAACAAGGTCTACCCCAGCGCCAAGGCGGCCCTCGAGGGGGTGGTGCGTGACGGTCAGCTCATCGCCGTGGGCGGCTTCGGTCTGTGCGGCATCCCCGAGGCCCTGATCGACGCGCTGCGCGACAGCGGCGTCAAGAACCTGACGGTGATCTCCAACAACGCCGGCGTCGACGGCTTCGGCCTCGGCAAGCTGCTGGAGACGCGCCAGATCAAGAAGATGATTTCCAGCTACGTCGGCGAGAACAAGGAGTTCGAGCGCCAGTACCTGGCCGGCGAGCTGGAGATCGAGTTCACGCCGCAGGGCACGCTGGCGGAGAAGCTGCGTGCCGGCGGCGCGGGCATCCCGGCGTTCTTCACCAAGACCGGCGTGGGCACCATCGTCGCCGAGGGCAAGGAACACCGCGAATTCAACGGCGAGACCTACATCCTGGAGCACGCGCTGTTTCCGGAGGTGGCGCTGATCAAGGCCGACGTGGCCGACCTGGCCGGCAACCTGCGCTTCCGGCTGACGGCGCGCAACTTCAATCCGGCCGTGGCGATGGCGGGCAAGATCTGCATCGCCGAGGTCGAACGCATCGTGCCCACCGGCGCCATCGAGCCGGACGACGTGCACCTGCCGGGCATCTACGTGCACCGCATCGTGCACAACCCCACCCCAGAGAAGCGCATCGAGCGCCGCACCACGCGCGAGCGCAAGGTCTGACCCGCCACCGAGCAAGGAGAACCCACCATGCCCTGGACGCACGACGAGATGGCCGCCCGCGCGGCCCAAGAGTTGCAGGATGGCTTCTACGTCAACCTCGGCATCGGCCTGCCGACGCTGGTGGCCAACCACGTGCCGGATCACGTCGAGGTCTGGCTGCAGAGTGAGAACGGACTGCTCGGCATCGGCCCGTTTCCGTACGAGGACGAGGTCGACCCGGACCTGATCAACGCCGGCAAGCAGACCATCACGACCATCAAGGGCTCGGCCACCTTCGGCAGCCACGACAGCTTCGCGATGATCCGCGGCGGCAAGATCAACCTGTCGATCCTCGGCGCGATGCAGGTCACGCACAAGGGCGACTTGGCCAACTGGATGATCCCGGGCAAGATGGTCAAGGGCATGGGCGGCGCGATGGACCTGGTGGCCGGCGTGCCGCGCGTGATCGTGCTGATGGAGCACGTGGCGCGCAAGAAGGACGGCACCGAGGACCTGAAGATCCTGCCCGAGTGCACGCTGCCGCTGACCGGCAAGGGCGTGGTGGACCGCATCATCACCGATCTGGGCGTGATGGACGTCACGCCCGAGGGGCTCAAGCTCGTGGAGCTGGCCCCCGGCGTGACGCGCGAGTTCATCCAGAGCAAGACCGGCGTGCCGCTGCTGTGACGCCGTCCCGACCGGCCCGATGAGCGCCACCTCTGCCCACCCCCGCATCGGCCTGGCGCTGGGCAGCGGCGCGGCGCGCGGCTGGGCGCACATCGGCGTGCTGCGCGTGCTGCAGGAGGCGGGGCTGGAGCCCGACATCGTCTGCGGCACCTCGATCGGCGCGCTGGTGGGGGCGGCCTACGCCGCCGGCGAGCTGGACCGGCTCGAGCCGTGGGTGCGCTCGCTGGGCTGGCGGCAGGTGGTCGGGCTGATCGACCTGCGCTTCGGTGGCGGGCTGATCGAGGGCGACAAGCTGGAGGCGTTTTTCCGCAGCCGCTTCGTCGACGGCGGCATCGAGGCGCTGCCCAAGCCGTTCGGCTGCGTGGCCACCGACCTGGCCAGCGGGCGCGAGGTCTGGCTGCGCCAGGGGCCGGTGATCGACGCGGTGCGCGCCTCGATCGCCATCCCGGGTGTCTTCACGCCGGCGCGGCAGGACGGGCGGCTGCTGGTGGACGGCGGGCTGGTCAACCCGGTGCCGGTGTCGCTGGCGCGCGCGATGGGGGCGGAGTTCGTCATCGCGGTGGACCTGAACTGGGACCTGATGCGCCGGCGCCAGCGCGTGGCCAGCCGCGCGCGCGGGCCGCGCCGCGGCCTGCTGGACGGGGTGCTCAGGCGCCTGCGCGGCGGGGGGGCGGAGGATGCCGCCGAGGCTGCGCAGGCCGCTGAAGCCTCGGGCGAGGCTGCCCTGCCGTCGCTGCTGGACGTGCTGACCACCAGCATGGCCATCGTGCAGTGGCGCATCACGCAAAGCCGTCTGGCCGGCGAGCCGGCCGACGTCGTCATCCGCCCGGCGCTGGCGGACGTGGCGGCGATGGACTTTCACCGCGCGGCGCCGGCCATCGCGGCGGGCCGGCGCGCCGCGGAGCAGGCATTGCCGGCGCTGCGCGACGCGCTGGCGCTGCTCGATCCGGATGCCGACGGCGCCGGCGCGCAAGCCTGAGCGCGGGCACGCCCCTGTCTGTCACGGGGGGTCGCGTCAGAACGGCGCGGGACGCAGCCAGCGGCACGGCTGACCGCTTGACGGGTGCGTCAGCGCCAGCTCCGCCGCGTGCAGCAGCAGGCGCGGGGCGGCGCGGCGGGCGGCGCCTTCGGCGTAGAGCGGGTCGCCCAGGATCGGGTGGCCCAGCGCCGCCAGGTGCACCCGCAATTGATGCGAGCGGCCGGTGAGCGGCTGCAGTTCCAGCCGCGTGGCCCAGAGCCCGCCCCAGCGCTCCAGCCCCAGGATGCGCCAGCGCGTGTGGCTGGGCTTACCGTGGCGGAAGTCGACCTTGCTGCGCGGGCGGCGCGGCCAATCGACGATGAGCGGAAGGCGCACGTCGCCCCAGCCGTCCGGCGCCGCGGGTGGCAGCGGCACGCCGGCCACCACGGCCACGTAGGTCTTGTGCACGCGGCGCTCGGCAAACGCGATCGACAGGGCGCGCTGCGCCGCCGCACCACGCGCCAGCACCATCAGGCCGGAGGTGTCCATGTCCAGCCGGTGCACGATCATGGCGTCCGGCGCGTGGCGCTGCACGCGCGCGGCCACGCAGTCGGCCTTGCCGGCGCCGCGGCCCGGCACGGCCAGCAGCCCGGCGGGCTTGTCCACCACGATCAGCGCGTCGTCCAGGTGCAGGACGGGGATGCCGTCCCATACCGCCAGCGGCGGCGTCACGTCTGCGCGCCCTCGACGATCAGGCGCAGGCGCCGCTGGCCCTGCCAGTCGTCGGCCTCCAGCCGGTACGCGAGCTGCACCCGCGCCGGCAGCGCCTCGGTATGGCCGAACCAGATGCCCTCCAGCGGACGGCCCTGCACGCGCAGGCGCAGCGCCAGGTGCCGCTCGCCGACCAGCCGCTGGCCCAGCACCTCGACCTCGTCGCTGAACACGGGCGCGGCAAAGCCCTGGCCCCAGACCTGGGCGTCGAGCAGCTCGGCGGTGTCCGGGTGCAGCCGCTGCGGCTCCAGTGCACCGTCGGTGGGCAACCGCCGCTGCAGCGTCGCCTCGTCCAGCCACTCCGCGGCCAGCGCCCGCAGCGCGGCATCGAACGCCGGCCAGGCGTCGGGGCCGACGGTGCAGCCGGCGGCCATCGCATGCCCGCCGAAGCGCAGCAGCAGCCCGGGGTGGCGCTTGGCGATGGCGTCCAGTGCGTCGCGCAGGTGAAAGCCGGCGATCGAGCGCCCCGAACCCTTCAGGCACGGCGTGCCGTCGTCCAGCCTTGCCGGCGCGAACACGAACACCGGGCGGTGCAGCCGGTCTTTCAGCCGCGCCGCCACGATGCCGACCACCCCCTCGTGGAACGAGGGGTCGAACAGCGTGACCGCCGGCGCCGCCGCCGCCGCGGTGTCGGCCAGCGCCCGTTCCGCCAACTGGGCCAGCGCCTGCTCGCGCATCGCCGCCTCCACGCTGCGGCGTTCGCGGTTGAGGGCATCGAGCTGGCGCGCCAAGGCTTCGGCGTGCGCGGTGTCGTCGGTGATGAGGCATTCGATGCCGACGGCCATGTCGTGCAGCCGACCCGCGGCGTTGAGCCTTGGCGCCACCGCAAAGCCGAGGTCGAAGGTGCTGGCGCGCGCGGCGTGGCGGCCGCTTGCGGCCAGCAGCGCCGCCAGCCCCGGCGGCATCGCGCCGGCGCGGATGCGCCTCAAGCCCTGCGCCACCAGGCGGCGGTTGTGCGCGTCCAGCCGCACCACGTCGGCCACCGTGCCCAGCGCCACCAGCGGCAGCAGTCCGTCCAGCCGCGGCTGGTCGTGCGCGCCGAAGACGCCGCGGCGGCGCAGCTCGGCGCGCAGCGCCAGCAGCACGTAGAACATCACGCCGACGCCCGCGAGCGCCTTGGACGGAAACGGGCAGCCCGGCTGGTTGGGGTTGACGATCACGCAGTCGCCGGGCAGGCGCGGCTGGCCGTCCTGGACCAGCGGCAGGTGATGGTCGGTGATGAGCACCTGCAGGCCCAGCGCACGCGCGTGCGCCACGCCGTCGAGGCTGGCGATGCCGTTGTCCACCGTCACCAGTATGTCGGCGCCAAGCGCGCGCACGCGCTCGGCCAGCGCGGGCGTCAGGCCGTAGCCGTCGCGCACGCGATCCGGTACCAGATACCGCACCCGATCCCAGCCGAGCGGGGCACCCAGCCAACGCAGCCCGCGCACCGCCACGGCGCAGGCGGTGGCGCCGTCGCAGTCGTAGTCGGCGACGATGCCCACCGTCAACCCCTGCTGCATGGCGTCGGCCAGCAGCTGCGCGGCCTCGCGCGCGCCGAGCATGCGGTTCGGCGGTGGCAGATGCGCCAGCGCGTCGTCCAGCTCCTGCGGGTCGGCCACGCCGCGCGCGGCGAACAGCCGCGCCAGCAGCGCGTCGCAGCCGGCCTGCTGCAGCGCCCAGGCCGCGCGTGCAGGGACGAGGCGGGGCTCCAGTCTCACAGGTCGACCCACCATGCCTGCGGCGGCGCCGGGGTGGTCTCACGCCGGCCCCAGAGCCACCAGCGGCGTCGCGGCGGGGCGGCCGGCGCGGCCGGATCCAGGCACCAGCTGCGCCAGCCGCGCTCGCCGCACAGCGTCAGCCAGCGCGGCTCACCGTCCGCGCACGCCTGCTGCAGTGCCGGCGCCAGCACCTCGCGGTCCAGCCGCTGCCAGCCCTCGCGCCACGCCGTCACCTGTCCCTGCAAGGCCGCCGCGCTCAGATCCTCCACCAACACCACGCGCGCCTCCGCGGCGCGCGGCCCTTCCCCGTGCCAGCGGCCGGCACCCTCCACCCACAGTCCGTTGATCACCGGCAGTCCGCGTGCCTGCCGCGCCGCGTTGACCGGATGAACGTGCCACAGCATCGCCGCCTCCTCCAGCAGCCGGCGCAGCCGCCGGCCCTGCGCATGGTCGGCGCCCGGCTGCCACGACGGATCGAGCCGGCGGTGGGCGACGCGCGCCAGGCTGGCGCTCTTCCAGCCCTCGAACGCCGCGCCGCAGGCCAGCCAGCGCCACGCCGGCCCGTCCGCGCCTTCCAGAGTGAGGCCTTCTTCGCGCGCCAGCGGCGCCCAGGCTGTGCGCAGCGCCTCGGCCTCGTCGTCCTGCAGCGCCAGCGCCTGCGGCGGCAGCAGCACCAGGTGATCCAGGCTGACCTGCCAGTGGCATGGCAGCAGCCACGCGCATGGCTGGTCGGCGCGGCCGTGCCGCCAGGCCGCCCATGGCAGCGCGCCGTCCTGCACCGGCCAGCCGAGTGCGCGCGCCAGCGCGCGCTCGTGCGGCGGTGACAGCGTCTGCGCCCCGGCGTGTTCCGCACCGGCCGCTCGCGCCGCCTGCAGCCATTGCCGCAGGGCCGGCAGCGCCAGGCCCGGCAGTTCGGCCAGCAGGGCCGGGTCATCGGCGCAGGCATGGGCGATGATCCAGTGGCGGGGCGCATGCATGCCGCGATTGTCCCCGATCTGCCGCCGGCCCCCGGCGGCCAGCGGGTACCATCGCGGGGGAGCAATCTGCAGGGGCCCGCATGCCACTTCCCTACGAACTCGTGATCGGCTGGCGCTACACGCGCGCCGGCCGCGCCGCGCGCCGCAACGGCTTCATCTCGTTCATCAGCGCGGTCTCGATGCTGGGCATCGCGCTGGGGGTGGCGGCGCTGATCATCGTGCTGTCGGTGATGAACGGCTTTCAGAAGGAGGTGCGCGACCGCATGCTGGGCGTGCTGGCGCACGTGGAGGTGTTGTCGGCCGACGGTGCGGCGCTGGCGGACTGGCCCGCCGCCGCGCAGGTGCTGCGCCAGCACCCGCGCGTGCGCGCGGTGGCACCGTTCGTCGCCGACCAGGGGCTGCTGGCGCGCGGGCAGGACATGAAGGGGGTGCTGGTGCGCGGCGTCGATCCGGCGTTGGAGCCAGACGTCACGGCGCTGGGGGCCGATCTCGCCGGCGGGGCATTGGCGCAGCTGCAGCCCGGCGCCTTTGGCGTGGTGCTCGGCGCGGCGCTGGCGCGCCAGCTCGGCGTCACCATCGGCGAGCCGGTCACGCTGATCGTGCCCGGCGGCCAGGTCACGCCGGCCGGCGTCACGCCGCGCCTGCGCCAGCTCACCGTCGTCGGGCTGTTCGACTCCGGGCACTACGAGTACGACGCCACGCTGGCGCTGGTGCACCTGCAGGATGCCGAGCGGCTGTTCCGCGTCGAGGGGCCGACGGGGCTGCGCGTGCGGCTGGACGACCTGCACGCCGCGCGCGCGGTGGCGGTGGAGCTGGAGGCGGCGCTGGCCGCCGCCGGGCAGGGTGGGGTGGTGGTGCGCGACTGGACGCGCGCCAACCGCACGTGGTTCGCCGCCGTGCAGCTGGAAAAGCGCATGATGTTCATCATCCTGACGCTGATCGTGGCGGTGGCGGCGTTCAACCTCGTCTCCACGCTGGTGATGACCGTCACCGACAAGCGCGCCGACATCGCCATCCTGCGCACGCTGGGGGCCAGCCCCGGCAGCGTGATGGCGATCTTCGTCGTGCAGGGGGCGGTGGTCGGCGTGGTGGGCACGCTGGCCGGGCTGGCGCTGGGGCTTGCGGTGGCGCTGCACATCGACACGCTGGTGCCGGCGCTGGAACGACTGCTCGGCGTGGCCTTCCTGCCGCAGGACATCTACCTGATCAGCCGCATGCCCAGCGACCCGCAGGCCGGCGACATCGTGCCGATCACGCTGATCGCGCTCACGCTGGCGCTGGCGGCCACCCTGTACCCGAGCTGGCGCGCCAGCCGCGTGCGCCCGGCGGAGGCGCTGCGCCATGAGTGAACCGGTGCTGCAGGCGCGGGGGCTGGTCAAGCGCTACCGCGAAGGGGGGCTGGACGTGACGGTGCTGCGCGGCGTCGATCTGGACGTGCGCGCCGGCGAGACGGTGGCCATCGTCGGCGCGTCGGGCTCGGGCAAGAGCACGCTGTTGCACCTGCTGGGCGGGCTGGATGCGCCCAGCGGCGGGCAGGTGCGCCTGCTGGGCCAGGACTGGCAGCGCCTGTCGGCGCGCGAGCAGGGGCGTCTGCGCAACCGGGCGCTGGGCTTCGTCTACCAGTTCCACCACCTGCTGCCGGAGTTCTCGGCGCAGGACAACGTGGCCATGCCGCTGTGGATCCGCCGCGAGCCGTACGCGGCGGCCGCACGCGTGGCGGCGCAGTGGCTGGAGCGGGTCGGCCTGGGGCAGCGGCTGGCGCACCGGCCGGCGGAGCTGTCGGGCGGCGAGCGCCAGCGCGTCGCGCTGGCGCGGGCGCTGGCCGGCGCGCCCGCGTGCGTGCTGGCCGACGAGCCCACCGGCAACCTCGACCGCGACACGGCCGCCGCGGTGTTCGACCTGATGCTGCAGCTGGCGCGCGCCCACGGTACCGCCTTCGTCGTCGTCACGCACGACGAGCAGCTGGCGGCGCGCTGCGACCGCCGGCTGCGCCTCAGTGGCGGCGTGCTGCAGGCTTGAGGTCACCGTTCGTCGGTTGCGCCGTCAGCTTGGCGTGGGCATCAGGGTTTACACTAATCAATATATTCGCAAATGCTCATATAGTCCGTCGCGTGAGCTTCTCCACCGCCAGCACCCCGTCGCACGAGCTGCAGCCGGTCTTCGAGTCGGTCGGGCGCGTCTTCAGTGTGCTGGGAGAGCCTGCGCGGCTGCGCATCCTGCATGCCCTGTGCCAGCAGGAGCGCTGCGTCAACGACATCATGCAGGTCACCGGGCTGGCGCAGGCCAACGTCTCGCGTCACCTGGGGCGGCTGTACCAGGCCGGCCTGCTGGTGCGACGGCGCGAAGGCACGCAGGTGTTCTACCGGGTGGCGGACTCCGCGCCGCTGGATCTGTGCCGCGTCATCGCCGCGCAGGTGATGGCGCGCCAGGGCCGGGGGCAGCGTGACGGCGATCGGTTTTCCTCGGTCTTTCCTCTCGATACAAAGGAACAAGCCAGTGTCTGACAATCTCCGCGACGTGATCGGCCGGGTGTTGCCTGCCCCGGAGAACCACCTCAGCTCCGAGCTGATGGAAAAGGCGCGCAAGGCGCGGCGCAGCTTCATGGCCAAGGCCCTGGCCATGGGTGCGGGCGCGGCCTCCACGGTGGCCGCCGGCAAGGCCATGGCGGCGCCGGAGGGCGAGGATGCGATCCTCAAGCTGCCCGAGCACACCACGGGCCTGGGCCAGCCGGTGGCCGCGCGCGGCTACGGCATGCCCAGCCAGTGGGAGAAGAACCTGCAGCGCCGCGAAAGCCCGGGCCTGACGCGCGTGTCGCAGGCCTCGGTCAGCTTCACGCCGCTGCAGGGCCTGTTCGGCATCATCACCCCCAGCGGCCTGCACTTCGAGCGCCATCACCAGGGCTGGTGGGACATCGACCCGTCCAAGCACCGGCTGATGGTGCACGGCGACGACGGTCTGATCAAGCGTCCGCGCGTCTTCACGATGGACGAGCTGATGCGCCTGCCCAGCGTCTCGCGCATCCACTTCCTCGAGTGCGGCGCCAACACCGCGATGGAGTGGGCCAACGTGGCGGTGCCCACCGTGCAGTACACGCACGGCATGCTGAGCTGCTCGGAGTTCACCGGCGTGCTGCTGTCCACGCTGCTGGAGATGTGCGGCATCGACCTGAAGCGGGCCAAATACGTGCTGGCCGAAGGTGCCGACGGCTCGTCGATGACGCGCACCATCCCGATCGAGCTGGCGATGGACGACGTCATCGTCGCCTGGGGTCAGAACGGCGAGATGCTGCGCCCCGAGAACGGCTACCCGCTGCGCCTGGTGGTGCCGGGCGTGCAGGCGGTCAGCTCGGTCAAGTACCTGCGTCGCATCGAGGTCGGTGACATGCCTTGGGGCACCAAGGACGAGTCGATCCACTACATCGACCTGCTGCCCAACGGCCTGCATCGCCAATACAGCGGCATTCAAGAGTGCAAGAGCGTCATCACCACGCCATCGGGCGGCCAGATGTTGCTGGACAAGGGTTACTACAACATCTCCGGCTTGGCGTGGTCGGGCCGCGGCACGATCAAGGCGGTGGACGTTTCGGTCGATGGCGGCCGCACGTGGCGCCCGGCGCGGCTGGAAAAGCCGATCCTGCCCAAGGCGCTGACGCGCTTCAACTTCGACTGGGTGTGGGACGGCAAGCCCGCCATCCTGCAGAGCCGCGCGATCGACTCCACCGGCTACGTGCAGCCCAAGATCAACCAACTGCGCGCGGTGCGCGGCACGCGCTCGATCTACCACAACAACGCCATCCAGAGCTGGCTGGTGTCGGAAAACGGCGAAGTCTCCAACGTGCAGGTGTACTGAACATGAAGCGCTTCCAACAAACCGTTCGCGCGGCCGCGGTGGCCGCCGTCCTTGCCGCGGGCTTCGCCGGGGCCGCGCACGCCAACAAGCCGCAGGCCGCCAAGCCCTGGGCCGACCTGGGTCGTCCGCCGACGCCGGCCGAGATCAAGGCCTGGGACATCGACGTGCGCCCGGACTTCAAGGGCCTGCCGAAGGGTTCCGGCTCGGTGGCGCACGGCCAGAAGGTCTGGGACGAGAAGTGCGCGATGTGCCACGGCGAATTCGGCGAGTCCAACGAGGTGTTCACGCCGATCGTCGGCGGCACCACCAAGAAGGACATCGAGACCGGCCGCGTGGCCAACCTGCACGTCGACAAGGCGTTTCCCCAGCGCACCACGCTGATGAAGGTGCCCACCGTCTCGACGCTGTGGGACTACATCAACCGCGCGATGCCGTGGAACGCGCCGAAGTCGCTGTCGGTGGAGGACGTCTACGGCGTGGTGGCCTACATCCTGCACCTGGGCGATATCCTGCCCGAGAACTTCGTGCTGAGCGACCAGAACATCGCCGAGGTGCAGAAGCGCATGCCGAATCGCAACGGCATGACGCTGGATCACGGGCTTTGGCTGCCGAACTACAAGTTCAGCGGCAAGCCCGACGTCAAGAACACGCGCTGCATGAACAACTGCCCGATCGAGGGCGACATCAAGTCGATGCTGCCCGAGAACATGCGCGATGCGCACGGCAACCTGTTCGAGCAGCAGCGCATCATCGGTCCGACCCGCGGCTGGGACACCACCAAGCCGCCGCGCAAGGAGCCGCTGGCGCCCAAGAGCTGAACGGCACGGCCGGCAGGTTCGTCGTCCTTGCGGCGAACCAACCGGCGCCGTCCGTGATCCAACCGACGCCCGTCCCGCGGGCTCTTTTCCCTAGCGACAGGAGATGACGATGAAGCGACTGATGACGACGTTGGCCGCGGTGGCGGGTCTGGCCGCCCTGACGGCGCCCGCCCACGCGATGGACGCCGCCGCCGCCAAGGCGCTGGCGCAGAAGAGCGCCTGCATGAGCTGCCACGCCGTGGACAAGAAGATGGTGGGCCCCGCGTACAAGGCGGTGGCCGAGAAGTACAAGGGCATGAAGCCCGAGGAGCTGGCCGCCTCGATCAAGAAAGGCGGCGCCGGCAAGTGGGGCCCGGTGCCGATGCCGGCCCAGGCCGCGCTGAGCGACGCCGACGCCAAGACCCTGGCCGAGTGGATCCTGGCCGGCGCGCCGGACAAGTAAGATACCGGTTACGGTACCTTGGCAACCGTTTTTGCAAGGAGTGAAGACGTCATGAAACAGAATCGACGCGCCGTGCTGAAGGCCGGCGGAGCCGTGGCGACGCTGGTGTCGCTGGGGCTGATCACGGCCGAGCAGGCGCTGGCGCTGCCGCGCGAGGCGTTTGCGAGCAAGAGTCTGGCCGAGGCGCTCAAGGCCATTGGCGGCGAGCCGGCCACGAACGACCAGGTGCAGATCATCTCGCCCGACATTGCGGAAAACGGCGCGGTGGTGCCGGTGGGGGCGGCCAGCAAGCTGCCCAACACGACGGAGATCTACCTGCTGGTGGAGAAGAACCCGACGCCGCTGGCGGCGGTGTTCATGATTCCGGCGGGCACGGAGCCTGAGGTGCAGACGCGGCTGAAGATGGGGCAGAGCACCAACGTGCTGGCGGTGGTCAAGGCCGACGGCAAGCTGTACTCGGCGGTGAAGGAAACGAAGGTGACGCTGGGCGGCTGCGGCGGCTGACGGCGACGACCTGCCCAGAAGTCACAGAGACGAAGGAGAGCGAAGATGGCAGATCCGATGCGCATCCGTGCCAACGAGGCCGGTGGCGTGACGACGGTGCGGGTGCTGATGAGCCACCCGATGGAGCCTGGGACGCGGCGCGATGCGTCGGGCAACCTGGTGCCGGCGCACTACATCACGGACGTGGTGGCCACGCACAATGGGCGCGAGGTGCTCAAGGCGCAGTGGAGCGGGGCGGTGTCGCAGAACCCGTTCCTGAGCTTCAAGTTCAAGGGTGCGGCCAAGGGCGACAAGGTGGTGGTCAAGTGGACCGACAACAAGGGCGAGTCGCGCACCGACGAGGCCACCATCGCCTGACGGCGCGGTGACCGCGGCGCACCATGCCGGCCTGCGGCGCCCGTCGTGGCGCAGCAGCTGGTCACAGGGGCCAGTCGGCGCCACGCGGGTGGCGCGCTGGCCCTTTTTTCGCGCCTCATCCCCCCACATTCCAGGAGTCCCGTACCATGAGTTTCAGCCGTCGTGAATTCCTGCAGGTGCTGGCCGTGGCCAGCGCCTCCGGCATGGCCATCGCGTCGGAGGATGCGCTGGCGGCCAAGCCCGGTGCCGGCGAGCGCCTCTACCACGTGCCCAAGTATGGCAACGTCAGCTTCCTGCACTTCACCGACTGCCACGCGCAGCTGCTGCCGATCTACTTCCGCGAGCCCAACGTCAACATCGGCCTGGGCGACGCGTTCGGCCGCGCCCCGCACATCGTCGGCGAGCACCTGCTGAAGTACTTCGGCATCCGGCCCGGCACCGCCGCCGCGCACGCCTTCACCTACCTCGACTTCGAGCGCGCCGCCAAGACCTACGGCAAGGTCGGTGGCTTTGCGCACCTGCGCACGCTGGTCAAGATGCTCAAGGCCGACCGCCCGCACGCGCTGCTTTGCGACGGTGGCGACACCTGGCAGGGTTCGGCCACCTCGCTGTGGACCAACGCCCAGGACATGGTGGATGCCTGCAAGCTGCTGGGCGTCAACATCATGACCCCGCACTGGGAGTTCACCTTCGGCGCCCAGCGCGTCAAGGAGGTGGTCGAGAAGGACTTCAAGGGTCACATCGACTTCATCGCCCACAACGTCAAGACGGCCGACTTCGAGGAGCTGGTCTTCGAGCCGTACGTCATCAAGGAGCAGAACGGCATCCCGGTGGCGGTGATCGGCCAGGCCTTCCCGTACACCCCCATCGCCAACCCCCGCTACATGGTGCCGGACTGGACCTTCGGCATCCGCGACGACCACATGCAGAAGATGGTCGACGAGGTGCGCGCCAAGGGGGCCCAGGTCGTGGTGGTGCTGTCGCACAACGGCATGGACGTCGACATCAAGATGGCCTCGCGCGTGCGCGGCATCGACGCGATCCTGGGCGGCCACACGCACGACGGCATGCCCGCGCCGGTCATCGTCAAGAACGCCGGCGGCCAGACGCTGGTGACCAACGCCGGCTCCAATGGCAAGTTCCTCGGCGTGCTGGACTTCGACGTGCGCGGCGGCAAGGTGCAGGGCTATCAGTACCGCCTGCTGCCGGTGTTCGCCAACCTGCTGCCGGCCGACAAGGAGATGGCGGCCTACATCGAGAAGGTGCGCGCGCCGTTCAAGGCCAAGCTGGAGGAGAAGCTCGCCGTCACCGAGGGGCTTCTGTACCGTCGCGGCAACTTCAACGGCACCTGGGACCAGCTGATCTGCGAGGCGCTGATGGAGGTCAAGGGCGCGGATGCGGCGTTCTCGCCAGGCGTGCGCTGGGGCACCAGCCTGCTGCCCGGCGAAGTGATCACGTTCGAGCGCATGATGGACCAGATGGCCATCACCTACCCGACGACCACGCTCAACGAGTTCACCGGCGCCCAGATCAAGGAGATCATGGAGGACGTCGCCGACAACCTGTTCAACCCCGACCCGTACTACCAGCAGGGGGGCGACATGGTGCGCGTCGGCGGCATCGAGTACACGATCGATCCGGCCGCGCCGATGGGCCAGCGCATCCAGAACCTGATGATCCGCGGCAAGCCGATGGAGGCCGACAAGAAGTACAAGGTGGCCGGCTGGGCGTCGGTGCAGGAGGGGGTGCAGGGCACCGCCGAGCCGATCTGGGACGTGGTCGGCAAGTACCTGCGCGACAAGAAGGTGATCGGCAAGCTGAAGCTGAACCAGCCCAAGCTGATCGGCATGGAGAAGAACCCCGGCGTCGTGCTGTGACGGTGCCGCGCCACCGGCCTGGGCAGCCCGGGCCGGTGGCGGGTTCGGTTCGCCCGGCTGGTCCGCGGCCGCGCCACGGGCGGCGGGGTGCGGCGCGGGCAGATGGCAGACGGCCCCTTCGGGGGGCGTCTCGCTTGGCGGGCGCCGACGCTTGCCGCCGTCGCGGGCCGGTGCGCGCCGTCTACGCGGTCGGGAAGGTGCCCGGGATCAGGATCGAGCGGTCGACCTTCTCGATGTCGGTGTGGCCGGTGAAGGCCATCGTCAGCTCCAGTTCCTTGTGAATGATCTCCAGCGCCTTGGTCACGCCGGCCTCGCCCATCGCGCCCAGTCCCCACAGGAAGGCGCGCCCGATGTAGGTGCCGCGTGCCCCGAGCGCCCAGGCCTTGAGCACGTCCTGTCCGCTGCGGATGCCGCTGTCCATGTGCACCTCGATGCGGTCACCGACCGCCTCGACGATGCGCGGCAGCGCGCGGATCGCCGACTCGGCGCCATCGAGCTGACGCCCGCCGTGGTTGCTGACGACCAGCGCGTCGGCGCCGCTTTCCACCGCCAGGCGCGCGTCCTCGGGATCCATGATGCCCTTGAGGATCAGCTTGCCGCCCCAGCGGTTCTTGATCCACTCGACGTCGCGCCAGTTCAGCGTCGGGTCGAACTGCTGCTGCGTCCACGCCGACAGGCTGCTCATGTCGTCGACCCCCTTGACGTGGCCGACGATGTTGCCGAACTGGCGCCGAGGCGTGCGCAGCATGCCCCAGCACCAGCGCGGCTTGGTGGCGAGGTTGAGCAGGTTGGCCAGCGTCGGCTTGGGCGGCGCCGACAGACCGTTCTTCAGATCCTTGTGCCGCTGGCCCAGGATCTGCAGGTCCAGCGTCAGCACCAGCGCGCCGCAGCCGGCGGCCTTGGCGCGGTCGATCAGGCGGCCGACGAAGTCACGGTCGCGCATCACGTAGAGCTGGAACCAGAAGCCCGGCCCGGCGTGCTCGGCCACGTCCTCGATCGAGCAGATGCTCATCGTCGACAGCGTGAACGGCACGCCGAAGCGCCTGGCCGCGCGCGCGGCCAGGATCTCGCCGTCGGCGTGCTGCATGCCGGTCAAGCCGGTGGGCGCCAGCGCCACCGGCATCGTCACCGGCTGGCCCACCATCGTGGTGCGCGTGCTGCGCGGCTCCATCGGCACGGCCACGCGCTGCCGCAGCCGGATCGGCTGGAAGTCCTCCTGGTTGGCGCGATAGGTGCTCTCGGTCCAGGCGCCGCTGTCGGCGTAGTCGTAGAACATGCGCGGCACGCGCCGGCGCGCCAGCTGGCGCAGATCCTCGATGCAGGTGATGACGGTCATCGCGGCGGTCTCCTCACATGGCGTCGTCGATGCGCGCCATGGTAGCGCCGCCGCCCGACCGCGCACGTGAAATGCCGTGGCCGGGCCGTGAAAGTTCGCCCCGCCTGGTGCCGGGGCCGGCGCTCAGCTGCAGTGCACGCTGCCGCAGCCGGTCATGGTCGCCGGGCGCACGCGGCTCGGATCCGCCAGCGTCTCGGTGCGCGAGTCGAAGCCGACCGCCCGCATGTGCTGCGCCAGCCCGGCATCCATCGTCTGCGCATGCATCGGGAACCACTCCGCGAGCGCCGCCGCCATGCGGCCGATGATCCCGGTGTCGCCGTCGAGGTAGTGGCGTTCCACCGCGCGCATCATGTCGAGGATCTCGCGGTGGTGATGGGCGTGGCAGTTTTCCTCCGCGAAGCCCACCGCCACCATCCAGCGCTCCTCGCGCGCGAAGTGTGCCTCGGTGTGCGCGATCAGCGCGCGGTACGGCTCCAGCTGCGCCTCGGCCGGCAGCGCGCGCAGCGCCGCCAGCTGCGTGACGAACTCTTCGTGCGTCTCGTCCATGCGCGCGTCGCCCGTGGCCAGCTCGGGGCTCCACGTCAGGGGCGGCACGTCGGGGAAGGTCTCGGTTTCAGCCATGGTGATGGCAAGCGTAGGCGCGCGTCAGCCGGCGGGGCTTGACCTGCGTCAAGCCCCGCCACGGGGCCGTCAGGCGCCATCGAACGGGAAGCGCATCGTGCGCAGGTCGCGCTTGGTCTCGACCAGCACCAGCGGCCCCTCCTGCGCTTCGGGCGGTGCCGGCCGCTGGCGCGGCACATGCACCGGCGGCGGCTCGGCGGCGATGGCGGCCTGCGCAGCGGCCACGCGCTGCGGGTCGGACTGGACCCATTCGAGTCCGGCGGCCTGTGCCAGCCGTGCCAGCTCGTCCACCGGCAGCTCGAAGCCGGCCGCGCCTGCGCCGGGCGCGGAGGTGGCCGCGGCGGTAGCCGGCGTGGGCGCGCTCGCCGCCGGGGAGGGGGAGGCCACCGGCGCCGATGGGGCGGCGGTCTGCGGCGCGGCCTCGGGGGCAGGCGCCGGCGGCGTGACGGCCGCCGTCGGTTCGGCTGCCGTTTCCGCCGTCGCCGCGATGGCCGCCGGAGCCACCGGTTCGGCCACCGCAGCCGCCGGCGGCGCGGCAGGCGTCAGGTCGAAGTACGAGCGGCGCGCCGGCTGTCCATCCTCGGCCGCGGGAGGCGTGGGGGCCGTGGCCGTCACGTTCGTCCCGTCGCCGGCCGCAGGGGCTTCGGCCTCGCCGCGGCGCTCGCGGCTGCGTTCGCGCCCGTAGCGTTCACGCGGGCGGCGCTCACGCTCGCCGCCGGCCGCGGCGTCATCCGCCGGTGCGGGGGGCGGCGCGTCGCCCTGCGGCGCCACCTCGGCGGGGCGGGGCTCACCCGCCGCTTCCGCAGACGGCCCGGCTTCCGCGGCCGGGGCTCCGGGGGCGGCGGTCTCGGCGCCTGCCTCGCCGCGGCCGCGGCGGCCGCGGCGACGCCGTTCGCCGCGCGGGCGCGCCGGAGCTTCGGCGGCCACGCCGTCGGCCGGCTGCTCCGCGGCGGCCGACGGCAGCTGCGCCGGCGCCGTCTCGGTCGGCGTGGGCTCAGGCCGTGGCGTCTCCGGCGCCGATGGGCGGGCGGGCCGTTCTCGGCGCCGCTCGCCCCGCTCGCCCCGCTCGCGTCCACCCGGCTGCGGGACGGCGGTGTCGCCGGCGGTCACGGCCGCGGCGGTCTCGGGGGTCGCGCTGGCGGCGCCCGTTTCGGGACGTGGGGGGCGTGCCGGGCGTTCCTCGCGCGCCGGGCGCGGCGCGCCGACGGAGCCGGGCTCGCCGCTGCGCTCCGTGCGGGCCGCGCCGCGCTCGCCGTTGCGGCCGCGGCGGTTGCGGTTGCCCCGGCGCCCCTCGCCGCCGCCGGGGGCGCTGCCTGCCGCCGGGGCTGCAGCGGTCGGGGTGGCCGCCGGCGTGGCGCGCGGGGCGGGTGCTGCGGCCTGCAGCCCGAACAGCCGGCGCAGCCACGCGAAGAAGCCCTTCTCCGTGACCGCCGCTGCGGCGATCGGTGCCGGCGCCGCCGGAGGCACGGGAGCCGGCGGCGCGACCGGGGCGGCGGCCGCCTCGGGGGCTTCGGTGGCGCGCGCCGCGCTCACCGGGGCGGGCGTGTCGGGCAGCACCCCCTTGATGATCGGCTCCTGCCGGTTGGTGCGCTCCTGGCTGCGCCGCGTCACCAGCGCCACGTCCTCGACGATGTCGGCCAGCTTGTAGCTGGCGTCCAGGTTGTCCAGGCGCGGGTCGTCGTGCTTCAAGCGCTCCAGCTTGTAGTTCGGCGTCTCCAGCGACTTGTTCGGCACCAGCAGCACGCTGATGCGCTGCTTGAGCTCGATCTTGGTGATCTCGACGCGCTTTTCGTTGAGCAGGAAGCTGGCCACGTCCACCGGCACCTGCACCAGCACGGCGGCGGTGTTGTCCTTGAGCGACTCTTCCTGGATCACGCGCAGGATCTGCAGCGCCGACGACTCGGTGTCGCGGATGTGGCCGGAGCCGCCGCAGCGCGGGCAGGGGATGGAGGCGCCCTCCGACAGCGTCGGACGCAGGCGCTGGCGGCTCATCTCCAGCAGGCCGAACTTGCTGATCGGCGCGAACTGCACGCGCGCGCGGTCCTGCTTGAGCGCCTCGCGCAGGCGGTTCTCGACCTCGCGGCGGTTCTTGCTGTCCTCCATGTCGATGAAGTCGATCACGATCAGCCCGCCGAGGTCGCGCAGCCGCGCCTGGCGCGCCACCTCGTCGGCGGCCTCCAGGTTGGTGCGCAGCGCGGTCTCCTCGATGTCGCCGCCCTTGATCGCGCGCGCCGAGTTGACGTCGATGGCCACCAGCGCCTCGGTCTGGTCGATCACGATCGCGCCGCCCGACGGCAGCGTCACCGTGCGGCTGTAGGCGGTCTCGATCTGGTGCTCGATCTGGAAGCGCGAGAACAGCGGCGCGTTGTCGCGGTAGCGCTTGACGCGGTTGACGTACTCCGGCATCACGTGCGACATGAAGCCGCGCGCCTGCTCATAGATGTCGTCGGTGTCGATCAGGATCTCGCCGATGTCGCTGTTGAAATAGTCGCGGATCGCGCGGATGACCAGCGTCGATTCCTGATAGATCAGCTCCGGCTTGGACAGCGCCTTGGCCGCGCTTTCGATCGCGTTCCAGAGCTTGAGCAGGTAGTTCAGGTCCCACTGCAGCTCGGCGGCCTCGCGCCCGATGCCGGCGGTGCGCGCGATGATGGACATGCCGCTGGGATATTCCAGCTTGTCGAGCGTCGCCTTCAATTCGGCGCGGTCCTCGCCCTCGATGCGCCGGCTGACGCCGCCGCCGCGCGGATTGTTCGGCATCAGCACCACGTAGCGGCCCGCCAGGCTGATGAAGGTGGTCAGCGCCGCGCCCTTGTTGCCGCGCTCCTCCTTTTCCACCTGCACCAGCAGTTCCTGGCCTTCCCTGATGACGTCCTGGATGCGCGCCTGCGACGGCGGCACGTTGCCCTGGAAGTACTGCTTGGAGATTTCCTTGAACGGCAGGAAGCCGTGGCGGTCCTCGCCGTAATCGACGAAGCACGCCTCCAGCGACGGCTCCACGCGCGTCACCACGGCCTTGTAAATGTTGCCCTTGCGCTGCTCGCGTCCCTCGATCTCGACTTCGTAGTCGAGCAGTTTTTGCCCATCGACGATCGCCAGCCGGCGCTCCTCGGCCTGCGTGGCGTTGATCAGCATGCGTTTCATGGTGTCGTTCCGTTCTTTCTCGATGTCGACGGCGCCCGTGGAACGGGCGCAGGCAGCCGTGAACCGGAGCCGATCGAGCGAACGACTGGGAATTGCCGGAGAGCCGCGGGGCAGGCGTCAGGCGATGCCCCGCCGGCGGCGGGGCAGGGCGCGGCTGACGCACCCGGGCGTGGGCGCGTGGAGCACGGTGAACAGGGTGGACGGGCCGGGCAAAGGCTTCACGGGGCGCGCGTCGCGATGGTCACTGGGTGTCCGCATGCAGCCGCGACCGCCCTCGGGGGCGGCTGCATGTTTGGGTATTCCGTACGGGTTCGCTGCAAAAGGCGACGGTCCATCCGCCGGTGGCGACGGTGCGGCGGGTGGGGGCTTCGCTGCGGCCCGGACCACCTCCGCCTCCGGCGTCGCGCACGGGCGGACGTTCGGCCGATCTCGTCTGCCGGACCATCCGGGGCCGCGTGGCGTACACTCGCTGCCCTTGCACGGTTGCCCGGAGTGCCACCGGGCAGACGCCCCGATTATACCGGCGCGCCGCGTGCGGCGCAGGCCGGCCGATACCCGTTGTTCCGGAAAGCCTTCCGATGATCGCAGCCGCATGAGCGCCGACCAACCCACCGTGCGCCACCTGACGGTCGACGCCGAGACGGCCGGTCAGCGCCTCGACAACTTCCTCGTGCGTGTCCTCAAGGGAGCGCCCAAGTCGCTGATCTACCGCATCATCCGCAGCGGCGAGGTGCGCGTCAACAAGGCGCGCGCGCGCGCCGAGACACGTCTGGCGGCGGGCGACGTGGTGCGCGTGCCGCCGCTGCGGCTGGCGCCGGCGCCGGCGGCCGGGCAGGCGGCCGTGCACGTGCCCGCGCGGGCGTTCGAGGTGCTGTACGAGGACGACTGGCTGCTGGCGCTGGACAAGCCCGCCGGGGTGGCGGTGCACGGCGGCAGCGGCGTGGCCCACGGCGTCATCGAGCAGCTGCGCCGGGCGCGCCCGCAGGCGCCGCTGCTGGAGCTGGTGCACCGGCTGGACCGCGAGACCAGCGGCGTGCTGCTGGTGGCCAAGAAGCGCAGCGCGCTCAAGGCTCTGCAGGACCAGTTCCGCCAGCGCAGCACCGGCAAGACCTACCTGGCGCTGGTGCGCGGTGCTTGGCCGGCCCGGCGCAAGGTCATCGACGTGCCGCTGCAGCGCTACCTGCTGCCCGATGGCGAGCGGCGCGTGCGCGTGGTGGCGCCCGACGATCCGCAGGGCCAGCGGGCGCTGTCGCTGGTGCGCCTGCGCGGGACGGTCGCGCCGCCGCCAGCCTGCGCCGCGCCGGCCGATGCGGTCGCCTCGCTGCTGGAGGTCACGATCAAGACCGGACGCACGCACCAGATCCGGGTGCACCTGGCGCACGCCGGCCATCCGATCGCCGGCGACGACAAATACGGCGATTTCGCCTGGAACCGGGCGTTGGCGCGTTGCGGCCTTGGGCGCATGTTCCTGCATGCCTGGCGATTGACGATCCGTCATCCGGCCGAGGACCGGACGCTGGCGCTGGAGGCGCCGTTGCCGGCGGAATTGCGCAACTGGGGTGACGTGGCACGGCTTTTGGAATAGAATCGAGCGATCCGGATCGTCCCGGACGTTGCAGTCGTCTCAATCCTTCACCCATTCAACCAGGAACGTCGATCATGGCCACCTACGCCGAACTCAAAGCCCAGGCCGAAGCCCTGCTGCGTCAGGCCGAACAGGTCCGCCAACAGGAGCGCGCCGGCGTCATCGCCGACATCCGCGCCAAGATGAAGGAATACGACATCACGGTCGAGGAGTTGGCCGGCACGGCGCGCGGCGGCAAGCGTCGCAGTGCCCGTTCCAAGGCCGCGCCGAAATACCGCGGGCCCAATGGTGAGACGTGGTCCGGTGGGCCGGGGCGCAAGCCGGGCTGGGTGCGCGCGATCCTGGAGGCCGGCGGCGACATCGAGCAATACCGCATCGCCTCGTAATGCGGCAGCGGGGCGCGGCGGTGCGCCCCCGCGCGTGATCGGCAGCGCCACGGTGGCGCTGCGCGGATGGTCCAGCAGGCGCCTCGGGCGCCTTTCGATTTTTTCATTTCGCCGTCTGCGGGAACCTGCCGGTGGCGGCGGGATCCCTCGGGCGGGGGTGACAGGGTCATGTCCTCAGGAAATGCCATCGGGTGTGGGCAGGCGGTGCATTCGCCCGGCCGTTTCGATCTCATCGTGTTCGACTGGGATGGCACGCTGTTCGATTCCACGGCGCTGATCGTGCAATGCATCCAGGCCGCGGTGCGCGACGTCGGCGGCGTGGAGCCGCCGCGCGAGCGCGCCGCCTGGGTGATCGGCATGGGGCTGGCGCAGGCGCTGGCGCACGCGGCGCCGGAGGTGCCCCCCGAGCGGCACGCGGAGCTGGTGCGGCGCTACCAGTTCCACTGGTTCGCGCGCCAGCACGAGGTCACGCTGTTCGACGGCGTGCTGCCGATGCTGCACGAGCTGCGTGCGCGCGGCCACCGTCTGGCGGTGGCCACGGGCAAGAGCCGCCGCGGGCTGGACGCGGCGCTGCGCTCGGTGCAGCTGCACGGCCTGTTCGACGACACCCGCACCGCCGACGAGACCGCCAGCAAGCCGCACCCGCAGATGCTGCTGGAGCTGATGGAGGCGCTGGAGGTGCCGCCCGAGCGCACGCTGATGGTCGGTGACACCACGCACGACCTGCAGCTGGCGCGCAACGCCGGCTGCGCGGCCGTGGCGGTCAACTACGGCGCGCACGCGCACGACGAGCTGCTGGCGCACGCGCCGCTGACGGTGGCGCGCTCGGTGGCCGAGCTGCACGCCTGGCTGCGCGCCCACGCCTGAGATCCGGAACAAGCCGCGATGTCCAGCATCCAGTGGTTTCCCGGGCACATGCACGCCACCGTCAAGGCGTTGCGCGAGCGGCTCAAGACCATCGACGTCGTCATCGAGCTGCTGGATGCGCGCCTGCCCGGCTCCAGCGCCAATCCGCTGCTGGCCGAGCTGACGGCCGGCAAGCCCACGCTGAAGGTGCTCAACAAGGAGGACCTGGCCGACCCGCAGCGCACCGCGTGCTGGCTGGCGCACTACGGCGCCCAGCAGGCCACGCGCGCCATCGCGCTGCACGCGCAGATGCCGGGGCCGGCGCGCCTGCTGGTGCAGGAGTGCCGGCGCCTGGCGCCGCAGCGCGGCGGCATGGCCAAGCCGCTGCGCGTGCTCATCGCCGGCATCCCCAACGTCGGCAAATCCACGCTGATGAACACCCTGATCGGTCGCCGGGTCGCCAAGGCGGCCGACGAGCCGGGCGTGACGCGTCACGAGCAGCGCGTGGCGCTGGCCGATGACGTCTACCTGTACGACACGCCGGGCCTGCTGTGGCCCAAGATCCTGGCGCCGGAAAGCGGCTGGCGGCTCGCGGCCAGCGGGGCCATCGGCCGCAACGCCTACGACGAGGAGGAGGTGGCGCTGGCGCTGCTGGCGCTGCTGCAGGCCGAGCACCCCGAGCGCCTGCTGGCGCGCTACCGCCTGCCGGGCACGGCGGCGGAGCTGGCCGCGCAGCCGGCGCACGCGCTGCTGGCGGCCATCGGCCGGCGCCGCGGCGCGCTGCTGCCGGGCGGGCAGGTGGATCCCCACAAGGCTGGCGAGGTGGTGCTGGCCGACTTCCGTGCCGGGGCGCTGGGGCGCTTGACGCTGGAGACGCCGGAGGCGTTCGAGGCGTGGATGGCGGCGGCACGCGCCGCCGAGGCCCGGCGCCAGGCCGAGCGCGCCGCGCGCCGCGGGGGGCGCCGGCAGGCTCCCGCGACGGATGCCGGGCCCTGATGCTACAGTGCGGGCATGGCGGGTGAAGAGGCTTTGCCGCGGCCGACCCGCGCGCGCCAGCGCGACGCCGACGGCCTGACCGCGCGCCAGCGCGAGGTGCTGGCCTACGTGCGGCGCTGCGTGCAGGCGCAGGGCGTGCCGCCGACGCGCGCCGAAATCGCGCGCGCGTTCGGCTTTCGCTCGCCCAACGCCGCCGAGGTGCATCTGCGCGCCCTGGAGCGCAAGGGCGTGCTGGAGCTGCGCGACGGCCGCGCGCGCGGCATCCGGCTGCGCGGCGAGGAGCCGGCCGAGCTGCTGCAGCTGCCGCTGGTGGGGCGGGTGGCGGCCGGCTCGCCGATCCTGGCGCAGGAGCACGTCGAGGCGGTCTACCCGGCCGATGCGCGCTGGTTCGCGCGCCGGCCCGACTACCTGCTGCGCGTGCGCGGCTGGTCGATGCGCGACGCCGGCATCCACGACGGCGACCTGGTGGCGGTGCAGGCCGGACGCGAGGCGCGCCCCGGCCAGATCGTGGTGGCGCGGCTCGGCGACGACGTCACCGTCAAGCGGCTGCAGCGCGACGGCGCCGGCTGGCGCCTGCAGGCGGCCAACCCGGATTTTTCCGACCTCGTCGTGGCGCCGGGTGAGCCGCTGGTCATCGAGGGCGTGGTGGTCGGCCTGCTGCGCCCGCACGGTTGGGGTTGACCGGGCGGGCTGCGCCCGTGGGGCGACGTTCAGTGGAAATCGTGGCTGGCGGGGCGCAGACCGTGCAGCAGCGCATCGGCCTGCGCCAGCCGCCAGGCCACCAGGTGCCCCGCCGCGTGCGGCGGCGCGCCCAGGCGCTGCCAGCGGCCTTCGACGATGAGCAGCCGGCCACTGCGCCACACCGCCTCGGTGCGCTCGGCCAGCGCGGCGCGCACGATCACCTGCACGCTGCCAGTCTCGTCCTCCAGCGTCAGGAACAGCGTGCCGCGCGCGGTGGCCGGGCGCTGGCGCGCGGTCACCAGACCCGCGACGCGCAGCCGCCGGCCGCTGGCCAGGTTGGGCAGCTCGGCGGCGCGACGGCCATCGGGGGGCAGCCGCGCGCGCAGCAGCGCCAGCGGGTGCGCGCGCAGCGACAGACCCAGCGCCGCGTAGTCGGCCCAGACTTCCTCGGCCAGCGTGGCGGCGGGCAGGGCCGGTGGGGCCTCGGCGAGGCGTGACGCTGCCGGGCTCGAAGCCTCGGCGCGCACGCCTTCGGCCAGCGCCAGCGGCGGCTGCCAGGCGCTGGCCTGCCACCATTGCCGGCGGCGCGATCCGGCCAGCGCCTGCAGCGCATCGGCCTGCGCCAGCGCGCGCAGCTGCGTGCGCGTCAGCCGCGCGCGCGTGGCCAAGTCGTCCAGGTCGAGGAAGGCGCGCTGCGCGCGCGCCGCCACCAGCCGCCGCGCCGCCGGCTCGCCCAGCCCATGCACCAGCCGCAGGCCCAGGCGCACCGCCGGCTGGCCCGCGGCGGGGTCGGACGGCGGCTCCAGCGTGCAGTCCCAGTCGCTTCGCGTCACGTCCACCGGGCGCACCTCGACGCCGTGGCGGCGTGCGTCCTGCACCAGCTGCGCCGGGGCGTAAAAACCCATCGGCTGGGCGTTGAGCAGCGCGGCCAGAAACGCCGCCGGTTCGTGGCATTTCAGCCAGGCGCTGGCCCAGGCCAGCAGGGCGAAGCTGGCCGCATGGCTTTCCGGAAAGCCGTAGTCGCCAAAGCCGCGAATCTGCCGCACCAGGCGCTCGACGAAGTCGGCCGGGTAGCCGCGCGCGGCCATGCCGGCGCGCAGCCGGTCCTCGAATGGCGCCAGCCCCCCCTTGCGCCGCCAGGCGCCCATGGCGCGGCGCAGCGCGTCGGCCTCCCCGGCGCTGAAACCCGCCGCGATCATGGCCACCTGCATCACCTGCTCCTGGAAGATCGGCACGCCCAGCGTGCGCTGCAGCGCCGGCGCGAGGTCCGGGTGCGGCAGCTGCGGCGGCAGGCCGCGGCGCTGGCGCGCCCGCGCGGCCAGGTAGGGGTGCACCATGCCGCCCTGGATCGGCCCCGGACGCACGATGGCCACCTGCACCACCAGGTCGTAGAAGCACGCCGGGCGCAGCCGCGGCAGCATGCTCATTTGCGCGCGGCTTTCGATCTGGAACACGCCCACCGTGTCGGCGCGCTGGATCATGGCCCAGGTGGCGGCGTCATCCGCCGGGATGTCGGCCAGCGTCAGCGTGCGTCCCCGCCAGCGCGAGGCGAGCTGCAGCGCGCCGCGCAGCGCCGACAGCATGCCCAGTGCCAGCACGTCGACCTTCAGCATGCCCAGCGCCTCCAGATCATCCTTGTCCCACTCGACGACGGTGCGCCCGGGCATGGCCGCCGGCACCACCGGCACCGTCAGCGTCAGGGAGTGGCGCGCCAGCACGAAGCCGCCGGTGTGCTGGCCGCGGTGGCGCGGCAGGTCCAGCAGCGCCTGCGCCAGCGCCAGCCAGCGCGTCACGCGCGCGTCGTCGGCGTCCAGCCCCGCCTCCTGCAGCGCCTGCGGCGGCAGGTCCTGTGGCGCGCGGCGGCGGCACCAGCGCGCCAGCCGCTCGATGGCCGGCTCGGGCATCGCCAGCGCCCGCCCCACCGCGCGCACCGCGCTGGCGGGCTGCCAGGTGATCGTGCTGGCCGCCAGCGCCGCGCGCGCGCGGCCGTAGCGGGCGTAGAGGTACTGGATGACCTCCTCGCGGCGCTGGTGCTCGAAATCGACGTCGATGTCGGGCGGCTCGGCGCGCGCGCGGCTGATGAAGCGCTCGAACAGCAGCTGGCTGCGCGCCGGATCGACCTCGGTGATGCCCAGGCAATAGCACACCACCGAGTTGGCCGCCGAGCCGCGCCCCTGGCACAGGATGCCGCGGCCGCGCGCGAAGCGCACGATGTCGTGCACGGTGAGGAAATAGGCTTCGTAGCGCAGCTCGGCGATCAGGGCGAGCTCGCGCTCCAGCTGCTGCCGCACGCCCTCCGGGATGCCGTGCGGGTAGCGCCGCGCCGCCCCTTCGAAGGTGAGCGCGCGCAGGTGCTGCGCCGGCGTGCGGCCAGGCGGCACGACCTCGGGCGGGTATTCGTAGCGCAGCTCGTCGAGCCGGAAGCGGCACAGCGCCGCGATGCGGTGCGCCTCGGCGCGCAGCGCCGCCGGGTAGCGCCGCCGCCAGCGCTGCGCCGTCCACGGGTGAGCCTCACCGTGGCGCTGCCGCGCCAGCCCGCAATCCTGCAGCGGGCGGTGCAGCCGGGTGGCGGTCAGCACGTCCAGCAGCGCCTGCTCGCCGGGCTCGGCCATGCGCACCTCGGGCACCGCCGCCACCGGCAGGCCGCTGCGTCGGCCCGCCTCGCGCAGCAGCGCGATCCACGCCTCATCGTGCAGCCAGCCGTCGGCGCTGGCGCCGAGCCACACGCGCGTGCCGAAGCGCCGCCGCAGCTCGGCTGCCAGCCCGGCCAGCGCCAGCCGCCACGCCGCGCGCGGCGCCAGCGGCAGCGCCCAGCTCCACGGCAGCGCGATGAGGACGCAGCCCGGCAGTGGCGGCACCTCCCCCCAGCTGGCGTGCAGCGGCAGCCGTCGCGGGTCCGCCGGTGCCGGCGGCAGCGCCGCGCTGCGCTGGCGCAGGCGGCTGATCCAGTGGCTGATGGCGCCGTGGCCGGCGCGGTTCATCGCCAGCGCCACCAGCGTGAAGCCGCCGCCCGGCAGCACCGGATGGTGCAGCCGCCAGTGGGCGCCGACGAGGAGCGGCAACCCGAGCCGCCGTGCTGCCACGTGGGCGCGCACCACCCCGCCCAGCGTGCAGGCGTCGGTCAGCGCCAGCGCCGCATGCCCGCGCGCCTGCGCCTGCTGCACCAGCGCCTCCGGCGCCGCGCACGACTCGCCGAACGAGTAGGCGCTCTGTGCCCACAGGGTGAGCGGGATGGCCGCCGGGCGCGGCTGTCGCGGGCGGGCCATGGGAGGTCAGGCGTAAACGCCGACGGCCAGCCAGCGGCCGCCGGCGCTGTGTTCCAGCCACCACGGCTGGCCGTGGGGGTCCAGCGCGATGCAGGCCCGCTGCGCCGTGCCGTCGGCGCTGTGCCGCAGCCGCAGCGGGCCGTGCAGGCGGCGCAGCGGTCGTCCGTCGTGCAGCGGCCGGCCGCGCGCGTCGGTGGCCAGCGGCCGCGCCTGCGGCAGCCACCAGGGCGGCTGCCAAGCGGCGTCCGGGGCCAGCTCGGGCGCAGCGGCCACGACGGTGTCAGCCGCCGGCTCCCAGACGCTGGCCTGGTGCGGGTGCCAGACGGCGTACAGCCCGGGACGCCGCACGCGCGCCGGTCCGAGCCGTGCGGTCAGGCGCTCCAGCACCGCATCCCAGCCGACCGCGCTGGCTGGCGCCGCGCCCGCGCCGGCCAGCAGCGAGTCCGCCGTCGGTTGCCACGGCGCCAGCAGCAGCGTGCGCAGCGTCAGCCGCTGCACCGCGCGCGGCAGCGTCAGCCGCGCCAGCCGCTCGTGCAGCAGGCGCTGCAGCCGGGCGCCATCCTGCACCGGCTCGCGGTGCGTCAGCAGCAGCCCCGGCTCGTGGTCGGACCAGTCCAGAGCCCAGCGCAACACCCCGAGCTGGCGTGTCCGCAGCCAGGCCAGCAGGTCGCCGAGCAGCCGTTGCGCCGCGAAGGCCAGCGCGCTGGCGTCGGTGGCGGGGGCGGGCAGCTCCAGCGTGCGCTGCCAGGCCGCCGGGGGCTGCCACGGCACCAATGGCAGGGCAGCCTCCCCGTAGCACTGGCGCAGCGCCAGCGGCAGCGCCGGCTCGGTGCGCGGCGCCAGTTCCGCGGCGAGCGCGCGCAGCGCCCCCAGGGTGCGCAGGCCCAGCGCCTGCAGCGTGGTGGCGTGCCGGGCGGCGGCGCCGAGGGTGGCGGCTGGCAGCGCATCCAGCGCCGCCGGCCAGCGTGGCGGCAGGGCGTGGCGCAGTCCGCCCGCTGCCGGGGTGCTGCGCGCCAGCGCCAGTGCCGCCAGCGGCGTCGGCGCCGCCCCCAGGCGCGCCCAGCCCAGCGCGCGCAGCCGCTCAAGCAGGCGCCGCAGCAGCGCGCCGCGGCCCCCGAACAGGCGCTGCGTACGCGTCAGTTCGGCCACCCAGCCGTCTTCCAGCGTGGCCACCGTCGGAGCGAACGCGGCCAGCGCCGCGGCGACCGGCGCAGGCTGCGGCCGACTGGGCAGGCAGGCCACCCACAGCGCCGCGGCGGCCGCTTCGTCGTGCGGGGAGGCAGGGTGCGCGCTCATGCGTGGCTCCACTCGCTCCACGCCCAGGGGGCGGGCAGCCGCAGCGTCCGCGCCAGCGGCGGGCCGCGGCGCTTGAGCACCTGTACCGCCAGCGCCGCCGGGCCGTCCGGCGCCACCTGCAGCCGCAGCGGCGCCGCGCTGGTGCCGCTGGACGGCAGCGGGCGGCTCAGCACCACCAGCGGCGCCGGCCAGCCATCGCCGCCCTCCAGGGCGGCACCGCGCCGCGCGGCGCTGGCGGCCTGCTGCAACCGCCGGCTGGCGGCCATGTCCAGGTGCGGCGCGTGCAGCCAGCACAGCGCCAGTTCGGGACAGGCGAGCAGCTGCTCGGCGCACCACAGCGTCTCGTGCAGCGCCTGCGTCTGCACCTGCCACAGGCGCTGTGGCGCGACGCCGTGCGCCGCCCACGCCGCCGCGTTGGGCTGCAGCGGCAGCCCGACCAGCGCCACCTGTCCCTGGGCGCTGGCCGCGCGCAGCGCCGGCAGCAGCAGCCGCCATGGCAGCGCGGCTGCAGCGGTGACGAGCTCGACCAGCGCGCCCAGCGGCCAGCCGCCACCGGGCAGCACCGCGTCCAGGGCGTCCCAGCCGCTGGCCGCCACGGGCTGGCGCCATCCGGCCAGTGCATCGGCGCGCCAGACGTCGGGATGGGGCAGGGCGTTGACCATGCCAATACTGTACAAAAAAACAGTTCACGGCACCGTCGGCAGCCGTACGCAGGGGGCCGCCGGCGGCGCGATCCGCCTGAACGGTGGCCGCCGCCCGCCCGACGGCCGTGTCGGGCGCCCGCATCCATCCCACGGCGGTGTGGTTCGCCCCTACAATGGGAGACGTGGCAGTGGATGCGCTCCGCATCGGCCGCCATGTGGTTCCCGTTCTCGCAAAGGTCTTGCATGTCTCTCATCGAATCGGGCTGGGACGCCTTTCTCGCTTTTCTGGCCCAGGGGCTGACCGCCGCCTCGTGGTGGCAGATCGTCCTGTTCACCCTGGTGCTGACGCACCTCACCATCGTCAGCGTCACGCTCTATCTGCACCGTCACCAGGCGCACCGCGCGCTGGATCTGCACCCGGCCGTGGCGCACTTCTTCCGTTTCTGGCTCTGGCTGACCACCGGCATGGTCACCAAGGAGTGGGCGGCCATCCACCGCAAGCACCATGCCAAGTGCGAGCAGGAGGGCGATCCGCACAGCCCGCAGGTGTTCGGCATCCGCAAGGTGCTGTGGGAGGGCGCGGAGCTCTACCGCGCCGAGGCGAAGAACGAGGAGACGCTGCGCCGCTACGGCCACGGCACGCCGGATGACTGGATCGAGCGCCACCTCTACGCGCGCCATTCGCGCCTGGGGGTGAGCCTGATGCTGATCGTCGACGTCGCCCTGTTCGGCGCGGCCGGCCTGGCGGTGTGGGCGGTGCAGATGGCCTGGATCCCGTTCTGGGCCGCCGGCGTCATCAACGGCATCGGCCACTACTGGGGCTACCGCAACTTCGAGGCGCCCGACGCCAGCACCAACGTCTTCCCGTGGGGCGTGATCATCGGCGGCGAGGAGCTACACAACAACCACCACACCTTCCCGACGTCGGCCAAGTTCTCGGTCAAGCCGTACGAGTTCGACATCGGCTGGGTCTACATCCGCATGCTGGCGGCGCTGGGGCTGGCGCGGCCGAAGAAGGTGCCGCCGCGGCTGGCCTTCGGCGACGTCAAGCCGGTGCCGGACGAGCAGACGCTGGAGGCCATCGTGGCCAACCGCTACGAGGTGATGGCGCGCTACGCACGCGGGATGCGCGCGGCCATGCGCGCCGAGTGGGCGACGCTGCGCGCGCAGGTGGGCGACGAGTCGCTGCTGAAGCTGGCGCGACGCTGGCTGCACCGCGACGACGACAAGGTGCCGGCGCCGGTGCGCGAGCGGCTGCAGCAGCTGCTGAACCGCGCGCCGACGCTGGCGACGATGCATGCGATGCGCGAGGAGCTGCGCCGCCTGTGGTCGGATGCGACGCTGTCGCGCGAGCAGATGGCGCGCGAGCTGCAGGCCTGGATCCAGCGTGCCGAGCACAGCGGCGTGGAGGCGCTGCGTGACTTCGCCCAGCGCCTGCGCGCGGCGCGCCTGGCGTCGGTGGCCGGCTGAGGCGGGTCTTCCCGCCAAGGCGGGGCGGTGGCGGGCCTGCGCCCTGCCATCACCCCGGTGACGCCGCCGCGGGCGGCGGCACCGGAAACAAAGCAAAACCGCCAGCAGACGCTGGCGGTTTTGCCTTGTCGTGACGCAGGGGGCCGGCCGGATGATGCGTGCGGCCGGCGCCCGGCTTCACTTCAGCTTGGTTTCCTTGTACTCGACGTGCTTGCGCGCCACCGGGTCGTACTTCATGAACGACAGCTTGTCCGGCGTCGTCTTCTTGTTCTTGGTCGTGGTGTAGAAGTGACCGGTACCTGCGGTCGACTCCAGCTTGATCTTTTCGCGTCCGCCTTTGGCAGCCATGATGGACTCCTCGTTGCGTTAGGTTCAGGCCTGGCCGCGGGCGCGCAGGTCGGCCAGCACCGCCTCGATGCCCACCTTGTCGATCAGACGCAGCGCCGCGCCCGAGACGCGCAGGCGCACCCAGCGCTTCTCGCTCTCGATCCAGAAGCGGCGCGTCTGCAGGTTCGGCAGAAAGCGGCGCTTGGTCTTGTTGTTGGCGTGGGAAACGTTGTGTCCCACCATGGGCTTCTTGCCCGTCACTTCGCACACACGTGCCATGATGCTGGTCACTCCAATCAACGTCAACGGCGCGCAGTGCTCCTTCGGGGGCCTTGCGCGCCGCACCTCGCCCGTGTCCTGTGCTGTGCCGCCTGCCACACGTGGAGTGCCTCGGCTGGACGATACACGGCGTGTGGACGGCTCCGGCTCACGGGCGGCCTCATCTGCCGCCACGCAGCCCTGCATGGGCGCCCGGCAGCAAACCCTCAATTATACGGGGTGCGGCCCACGGGGGCCGCAAGCGCGCTTCAGGCTGCCGCCGGCTGCTGCTCGAGGAAGCGCTGCGCATCCAGCGCCGCCATGCAGCCGGTGCCGGCGCTGGTGATGGCCTGGCGGTAGACGTGGTCCTGCACGTCGCCGGCGGCGAACACCCCGGGCACGCTGGTCATCGTGGCCATGCCGTCGCGGCCGCCGCGGGTGACGATGTAGCCATCCTTCATTTCGAGCTGGCCGGCGAAGATCTGCGTGTTGGGGCTGTGGCCGATGGCGATGAAGACGCCCTGCAGCGCCAGCTCCTCGGTGGCGCCGGTCTGCACGTGGCGGATGCGCACGCCGGTGACGCCCTTGTCGTCGCCCAGCACCTCGTCGAGCACGTGCCAGAGCTTGAGTTCGATCTTGCCCTCGCGCACCTTCTCCATCAGCTTGTCGACCATGATGGCCTCGGCGCGGAAGGCGTCGCGGCGGTGGATCAGCGTGACCTTGCGCGCGATGTTGGCCAGGTACAGCGCCTCCTCCACGGCGGTGTTGCCGCCGCCGACGACGCAGACGTCCTGCCCGCGGTAGAAGAAGCCGTCGCAGGTGGCGCAGGCGCTCACGCCCTTGCCCATGAAGGCCTGCTCCGACGGCAGGCCCAGGTACTTGGCCGAGGCGCCGGTGGCGATGATCAGTGCGTCGCAGGTGTAGGTGCCGGCGTCGCCGGTGAGCGTGAACGGGCGGCGCGACAGGTCGGCGGTGTGGATGTGGTCGAAGACGATCTGCGTCGCGAAGCGCTCGGCGTGCTGCTGGAAGCGCTGCATCAGCTCCGGCCCCTGCACCCCGTGCACGTCGGCCGGCCAGTTGTCCACCTCGGTGGTGGTCATCAGCTGGCCGCCCTGGGCCAGGCCGGTGATCAGCACGGGCTTGAGGTTGGCGCGTGCGGCGTAGATCGCCGCGGTGTAGCCGGCCGGGCCGGAGCCGAGGATGAGGACGCGCGCGTGCAGGGTCGAGGTGCTCATGCGGGGATTGTACGGAAGCCCTTGGGGTAAGCTAGCGCCATGAGCCGGTCTGCCAACGCCTTCCACGCCGACCTGGCCGCGCCGCCGCCGGCGCGGGGGCTGCGCCGTTTCGCGCAGGAGCTCGGCCTGCTGATGGCGGCGGCGGCGCTCGGGTTTGCGCTGGTGGCGTTGCTGTCGCACCATCCGGCCGATCCGGCCTGGACGACTTCCGGCACCGGGGTCGGCTACCGCAACTGGGGCGGGCGGCTCGGGGCGTGGGTGGCCGATCTGGGCTACGCGCTGCTGGGCGCCTCGGTGTGGTGGCTGGTGCTGGCCGGTGCGCGGGCGTGGCTGGCGGCGCTGGCGCGCTGGCTGCGCGGCGGCGCGGTGCCCGCGCAGCCGCTGCAGCCCGCCAGCGTGTGGCGCTCGGCGACGCGCTGGGCCGCGCTGGCGGGTGTGCTGGCGGCCAGCTGCACGCTGGAGTGGACGCGCCTGACGCGCTGGGACGCCTGGCTGCCGGGGCACACCGCCGGCGGCGTGCTGGGGGCGCTGCTCGGGCCGCTGGCGCTGCGCTGGCTGGGCGACGTCGGTTCGGTGCTGGTGGCGCTGGCGCTGGCGGCCGCCTGTCTGCCGTTGGCGCTGCGCTTCTCGTGGGCGCAGGTGACCGAGGCGATCGGGGCGGCACTGGAGGGCGCGTGGCTGCGCTGGCGCGAGCGGCGCGAGGCCGATGAGGACGCGCGCATCGGCGCACGCGCGGCGCGGGCGCGGCAGGCGGGCTCGGGCGGCGCGTCGGCGCGCGCGCAGGTGGAGCCGCGCGAGCCGGTGCTGGCCGACGCGGGCGCTCCCGTGCCGGCGCCGGCCGCCCCGGCAGCGCCGGCCGAGTCGGCCACCACCAAGGCGGCGCGGCTGCAGATCGCCAGGCCGGTACCGGAGGTGGAGCCCAGCGCGCGCGTGGCCAAGGAGCGCCAGCAGACGCTGTTTGCCGACGGGGAGTCGCCGCTGCCGCGGCTGGACCTGCTCGACCCGCCGGCGCGGCAGCCCACCACCGTGGCGCCCGAGACGCTGGAGATGACCAGCCGGCTGATCGAGAAGAAACTCGCCGACTTCGGCGTCGAGGTGCAGGTGGTGGCGGCGCAGCCCGGCCCGGTCATCACGCGCTACGAGATCGAGCCGGCCACCGGGGTGAAGGGCTCGCAGATCGTCAACCTGGCCAAGGATCTGGCGCGCTCGCTGTCGCTGGTGTCGATCCGCGTCATCGAGACCATCCCCGGCAAGAGCCTGATGGCGCTGGAGCTGCCCAACGCGCGGCGCCAGACCATCCACCTGAGCGAGATCCTGGGCTCGCAGGTCTACCACGAGGCCAGGAGCCTGCTGACGCTGGGTCTGGGCAAGGACATCGCCGGTCATCCGGTGGTGGCCGACCTGGCCAAGATGCCGCATCTGCTGGTGGCCGGCACCACCGGCTCGGGCAAGTCGGTCGGCATCAACGCCATGATCCTGAGTCTGCTCTACAAGGCCGAGCCGAAGGACGTGCGGCTGCTGCTGATCGACCCGAAGATGCTGGAGCTCAGCGTCTACGAGGGCATCCCGCACCTGATCGCGCCGGTGGTCACCGACATGAAGCAGGCCGCCAACGGCCTGAACTGGTGCGTGGCCGAGATGGAGAAGCGCTACCGCCTGATGAGCAAGCTGGGCGTGCGCAACCTCGCGGGCTACAACGCCAAGATCGACGAGGCCGCGCAGCGCGGCGAGTCGATCCCCAACCCCTTCAGCCTGACGCCGGAGTCACCCGAGCCGCTGGCGCGCCTGCCCTACATCGTGGTGGTGATCGACGAGCTGGCCGACCTGATGATGGTGGTCGGCAAGAAGATCGAGGAGCTGATCGCGCGCCTGGCGCAGAAGGCGCGCGCCGCCGGCATCCACCTGATCCTGGCCACGCAGCGGCCCAGCGTCGACGTCATCACCGGCCTGATCAAGGCCAACATCCCGACGCGCATCAGCTTCCAGGTCAGCAGCAAGATCGACAGCCGCACCATCCTCGACCAGATGGGCGCCGAGGCGCTGCTCGGCATGGGCGACATGCTGTACCTGCCCGCCGGCGCCGGCTTGCCCACGCGCGTGCACGGCGCCTTCGTCAGCGACGACGAGGTGCACCGCGTGGTGGCGTTCCTGAAGGAGCGCTACGGCGAGCCCGACTACGTGGAAGACGTGCTGGAGGCCGCCACCGGGGAGGGCGCCGGCGCCGAGGGCGCGCCCGACGGCGAGGGCGGCGGCGAGAAGGACCCGCTGTACGATCAGGCCGTGGCCATCGTGCTGCAGGACCGCAAGGCCAGCATCAGCTACGTGCAGCGCAAGCTCAAGATCGGCTACAACCGCGCCGCGCGGCTGCTGGAGGACATGGAAAAGGCCGGCCTGGTCAGCCCCCTGACCGCCAGCGGCCAGCGCGACATCCTGGTGGGCGGACGGCCTGAATGACGCAAGCCGCCGCCCCGCACCGTCACCCCCACCTCATGATGCCGACCCGTCGCTCGATCGTGCTGGCCCTTGTGGCGGCTGCCTTGGCCCCGCCGGCCGTGGCCGGCGAGGGCCTGCGCGCACTGGAGGCCTTCCTGGCCAACGTGCAACAGGGGCGTGCCAGCTTCACGCAGACCGTCACGGCCCCCGGGCGCGACGGCCAGCCGCCGCGCGTGCGCACCAGCCGCGGCGAGTTCAGCTTCCTGCGGCCGGACCGGTTCCGCTTCCACTACACCCATCCGTTCGAGCAGGACATCGTCGCCGACGGGCAGACGCTGTGGCTGCACGACCCGGATCTGAACCAGGTGACCGCGCGGCGCCAGGCCGAGGCGCTGGCGCACACGCCCGCGGCGCTGCTGGCCGCCGGCGCGGATCTGCGCGCGCTGCGCCAGGCGTTCGAGCTGCGCGAAGGCGAGCCGCGCGAAGGCCTGCACTGGGTGGAGGCCACGCCCACCAGCCGCGACGGCGCGATCCAGCGCATCGCCGTGGGCTTTCGCGACGGGCGGCTGGAGGTGCTGGAGGTGCTGGACGGCTTCGGTCAGCGCTCGGTGCTGCGCTTCGGGCCGCTGCAGACTGCCGGCGTGACGGCGGCGCAGTTCCGCTTCCAGCCCCCACCCGGCGTGGAGGTGGTGCGTCCGTGACCGGTTTGGCGAGGGACGCCCGTGCGCACGTGGCGCCGCCGGTGCCGCTGGCCGAGCGGCTGCGGCCGCGCACGCTCGCGGAGGTGGTCGGCCAGGCGCACCTGCTCGGCCCCGGCATGCCGCTGCGGCTGGCGTTCGAGAGCGGCCGGCCGCACAGCTGCATCCTGTGGGGGCCGCCGGGGGTGGGCAAGACCACGATCGCGCGCCTGATGGCGCAGGCGTTCGACGCCCAGTTCGTCGCCATCAGTGCGGTGCTGGGCGGCTTGAAGGACATCCGTGACGCCGTGGAGCGTGCGCAGGCCGCGCGCTCGGGCCTGTCGCCGCAGGCGACGCTGGTCTTCGTCGACGAGGTGCACCGCTTCAACAAGGCGCAGCAGGACGCCTTCCTGCCGCATGTCGAAAGCGGCCTGTTCACCTTCGTCGGCGCCACCACCGAAAACCCGAGCTTCGAGGTCAACGCCGCGCTGCTGTCGCGCGCCACCGTTTACGTGCTGCAGCCGCTGGCGGAAGCCGACCTGCAGGCGCTGATCGACCGCGCGCTGGACAGCGGCGAGGTGCCGGCGCTCACCGCGGCGGCGCGGCAGCGGCTCGTGGCCTATGCCGACGGCGACGCGCGCCGGCTGCTCAACACCCTGGAGACGCTGGCGGTGGCCGCGCGCGCGCAGGGCCGCGCGGAGGTGGACGAAGCCTGGCTGCTGGCGACGCTGGGCGAGCGCCTGCGCCGCTACGACAAGGGGGGCGATGCGTTCTACGACACCATCAGCGCGCTGCACAAGAGCGTGCGCGGCAGCGACCCTGACGCGGCGCTGTACTGGCTGGCGCGCATGCTCGACGGCGGGGCTGACCCGCGCTACCTGGCACGGCGGCTGATCCGCATGGCGGTGGAGGACGTCGGGCTGGCGGATCCGCGCGCGCTGCGGCTGGCGCTGGACGCGGCCGAGACCTACGAGCGGCTCGGCAGCCCGGAGGGCGAGCTGGCGCTGGCGCAGGCGGCCGTCTACCTGGCCGTGGCGCCCAAGAGCAACGCCGTCTACACCGCCTACAAGGCCGCGCGCACCTTCGTGGCGCGCGATGGCACGCGGGCGGTGCCGCTGCACCTGCGCAACGCCCCCACGGCGCTGCTGCGCGAGCTGGGGCATGGGCGCGCCTACCGCTACGCGCACGACGAGCCGGATGCGTTCGCCGCCGGCGAGCGCTACTTTCCCGACGGCATGGAGGAGCCGCGTTTCTACGAGCCGGTGCCGCGCGGGCTGGAGATCCGCATCGGAGAGAAGCTCGCCGAGCTGCGCCGGCGCAACGCCGAGGCACGTGCGGCGGGCGCCAGCGAGCCGGATAAGACCGCCTAATGCAAGCGCTGAAACATCGATGAGCCTGCTGCACGACCGTGGCTGGCCCCTCGATTGCTTCGGGAAAACCCGAAGTGCGCGACACCCGGCCTAGGGCAAACGATCACCGATCGCGGCAAGGCGCTTGGCTACAATCCGCGCACTTCAACCCGCCCCAAGGCCGCAACACGGCCGGCACTGGCGGGTTTTTTGCTAGCCCGGCCGGCCAGGAGCCGCCGGGCGGGCCGGTTCCTCACGACGGAGAACGTTCATGGAAGTCTTGCTACAGCAGATCATCAACGGTCTGGTGCTGGGCAGCATGTACGCGCTGGTGGCACTGGGCTACACGATGGTCTACGGCATCATCGGGCTGATCAATTTCGCCCACGGTGATGTGCTGATGGTGGGGGCGCTGACCAGCTGGACCATCATCACCTGGGCGCGCGAGGCCTCGCCGGATCTGCCCGGCTGGGCGCTGCTGGCGCTGGCGGCGCTGATCTCGATGGTGGTGTGCGCGGTGCTCAACTTCAGCATCGAGAAGCTCGCCTACAAGCCGCTGCGCAATTCGCCGCGGCTGGCGCCGCTGATCACCGCCATCGGCATGAGCATCCTGCTGCAGACGCTGGCGATGATCATCTGGAAGCCCAACCCGAAGTCCTATCCGACGCTGCTGCCGAGCGAGCCGTTCAACCTCGGCGGCGCGGTGATCTCGCCGACGCAGGTGACGATCCTGGCCACCACCGCCATCGTGCTGTCGCTGCTGATGTTCATCGTCAACAGGACCAACCTCGGCCGCGCCATGCGCGCCACCGCCGAGAACCCGCGCGTGGCGGCGCTGATGGGCATCAAGCCCGACGTCGTCATTTCGGCCACCTTCGTCATCGGCGCGATGCTGGCGGCGATCGCCGGCATCATGTGGGCGTCCAACTACGGTACGGTGCAGCACTCGATGGGCTTCATGCCGGGCCTGAAGGCGTTCGTCGCCGCGGTGTTCGGCGGCATCGGCAACCTGGCCGGCGCCGTGGTCGGCGGGGTGGCGCTGGGGCTGATCGAGTCGCTCGGGGCCGGCTACCTCGGGCCGCTGACCGGCGGCTTCCTCGGCAGCCAGTATTCCGACATCTTCGCCTTCATCGTGCTGGCCATCGTGCTGACGCTGCGGCCGTCGGGCCTGCTGGGCGAGCGCGTGGCCGACCGCGCCTGACGCCGGGAGGAACGACACCATGACGCAAGCTTCCTCTTCCAAGGCCAAGCTGCTGACCTTCGCGCTGGCTGCGGCCGGCCTGCTGGTGCTGCCGCTGCTGCTGCAGGCCACCGGCAGCAACTCCTGGCTGCGCATCGTCGACGTGGCGCTGCTGTACGTGATGCTGGCGCTGGGGCTCAACATCGTGGTGGGCTTCGCCGGCCTGCTGGACCTGGGCTTCATCGCCTTCTTCGCCGTCGGCGCCTACCTCTACAGCCTGCTGGCCTCCAGCCACCTGGCGGACAACTTCCCCGCCATTGCGGCGATGTTTCCGAACGGCATCCACTTGAGCTTCTGGATCGTGATCTTCCTGGCGGCGATCCTGGCCGGCATCACCGGCCTGATCCTGGGCTATCCGGTGCTGAAGCTGCGCGGCGACTACCTGGCCATCGTGACGCTGGGCTTCGGCGAGATCGTGCGCATCTTCATGCTCAACCTCGACCGCCCGATCAACATCACCAACGGGCCCAAAGGCATCGCCGGTGTGGACGCCGTCAGCGTCTTCGGCCACAACATGGCGCAGCGCCTCACGGTCTCGCTGGGCGACTGGAGCTACACCTTCGAGTCGGTGACCCTGTACTACTACCTGATCCTGTTCTTCGTCGTGCTGACGGTCGTCATCTGCTACCGGCTGGCCGACTCGCGCATCGGCCGCGCCTGGATGGCGATCCGCGAGGACGAGATCGCCGCCAAGGCCATGGGCATCAACACCCGCAACCTGAAGCTGGCGGCGTTTGGCACCAGCGCCACCTTCGGCGGCGTGGCCGGCGTGCTGTTCGCCTCGCTGATGCGCGGCGTCTATCCGGAGTCGTTCGTGCTGATGGAGTCGGTGATGATCGTGGCGATGGTGGTGCTGGGTGGACTGGGGCACATCCCGGGCGTGATCCTGGGGGCGCTGCTGCTGGCCGGCCTGCCGGAGCTGCTGCGCCACCTGGCCGGTCCGCTGCACCACCTCACCGACGGGCGGCTGGCGCCGGAGATCCTGCGCCAGCTGCTGATCGCGCTGGCGATGATCGTCATCATGCTGCTGCGTCCGCGCGGTTTGTGGCCGGCGCCGGAGCATGGCAAGTCGCTGAGCAAGTGAGGAGCACGATCCATGACGGACACCATCCTGAAAGTCAGCGGCGTCTCCAAGCGCTTCGGCGGCCTGCAGGCGCTTTCCGACGTCGGCATCGAGATCCGGCGCGGTCAGGTCTACGGCCTGATCGGCCCCAACGGCGCCGGCAAGACCACCTTCTTCAACGTGCTGACGGGCCTCTACACCCCCGACAGCGGCACGTTCGAGCTGGACGGCCAGCCCTACACCCCGACCGCGGTGCACGAGGTCGCCCGTGCCGGCATCGCGCGTACCTTCCAGAACATCCGGTTGTTCGCCGAGATGACGGTGCTGGAAAACGTCATGGTCGGCCGGCACGTGCGCACGCGCTCGGGCATCCTGAGCGCCATCTTCCGCACGCGCACCTTCAAGGCCGAGGAAAAGGCCATCGCCGAGCGGGCGATGGAGTTGCTGGAGTACGTGGGCATCGCGCGCTACGCCGACTACAAGGCGCGCACGCTGTCGTATGGCGACCAGCGCCGGCTGGAGATCGCGCGCGCGCTGGCCACCGATCCCAAGCTGATCGCGCTGGACGAACCCGCCGCCGGCATGAACGCCACCGAGAAGGTGCAGCTGCGCGAGCTGATCGAGCGCATCCGCGCCGACGGGCGCACGATCCTGCTGATCGAGCACGACGTCAAGCTGGTCATGGGCCTGTGCGACCGCGTCACCGTGCTCGACTACGGCAGGCAGCTCGCCGAGGGCACGCCCGCCGAGGTGCAGAAGAACCCCAAGGTGATCGAGGCCTATCTGGGCACGCAAGGACACTGAGATGGCGAACACCCTGCTGAAGGTCACGGGCCTGAAGGTCTCCTACGGCGGCATCAAGGCCGTCAAGGGCATCGACCTGGAGGTGCGCGAGGGCGAGCTGGTCACGCTGATCGGCTCCAACGGCGCCGGCAAGACGACGACGATGAAGGCCATCACCGGCATGCTGCTGGCCGAGGCCGGCGAGATCGTCTACCATGGCCAGCCGATCCGCGGCGTCGGCTCGTGGGATCTGGTCAAGCGCGGACTGGCCATGGTGCCGGAGGGCCGCGGCGTCTTCACGCGCATGACCATCGTCGAGAACCTGCTGATGGGCGCCTATGTGCGCACCGACAAGGCCGAGATCCAGCGCGACATCGAGCGCATGTTCGCGCTGTTTCCGCGCCTGAAGGAGCGCAAGGACCAGCTGGCCGGCACGATGTCCGGCGGCGAGCAGCAGATGCTGGCGATGGCGCGCGCGCTGATGAGCCGCCCCAGGCTGCTGCTGCTGGACGAGCCGTCGATGGGCCTGTCGCCGATCATGGTCGACAAGATCTTCGAGGTGGTGCGCGACGTGCACGCGCAGGGCATGACCATCCTGCTGGTGGAGCAGAACGCCCGCCGCGCGCTGCAGGTGGCCGACCGTGGCTACGTGATGGACTCCGGCGAGATCATCATGCACGGCGAGGCCAAGGCCATGCTGGACGACCCGAAGGTGCGCGCGGCCTACCTCGGTGAGGCCGCCGCCGCGGCCTGAAGGCGCGACGGTCCGCGCGCCTACAATCGGGACATCGGCGGCCTTGAGCCGCCGGTCCGTCTTTCCGTCCGCCCCGACGCCTGCGCGCCCTCCTTGCGGGCCGCGCGGGGCGGTGCCACGCCCGTCCGCCACACCATGACCCACGCCGATCCCGTCACGTCCCACGCCGACGACAACCAGCTCATCGCCGAGCGCCGCGCCAAGCTCGCGGCGCTGCGCCAGGCCGGCACGCCGGCGTTTCCGAACGACGTGCGCCCGCAGCACAGCGCCGAGCAGCTGCAGGCCGAGTACGGCCACATGAGCAACGAGCTGCTGGAGCCGATGCGCGCGCGCGCCAGCGTCGCCGGCCGCATGATGCTCAAGCGCGTCATGGGCAAGGCGAGCTTCGCCACGCTGCAGGACGCCTCCTTCGGTCCCACCGGCGGGCGCATCCAGCTCTACGTCACCAAGGACGGCGTGGGCGAGGCGCTCTACGAGGCGTTCAAGCACTGGGACCTGGGCGACATCCTCTGGGCCGAGGGTACGGTGTTCAAGACGCGCACCGGGGAGCTGTCGATCAAGGTCGAGCGGCTGCGTCTGGTGGTCAAGAGCCTGCGGCCGCTGCCGGACAAGTTTCACGGCGTGCACGACCAGGAGCTGAAGTACCGCCAGCGCTACGTCGACCTGATGACCGACGTGACGGCGCGGCAGCGCTTCGTGGCGCGCAGCCAGGCCGTCACCGCGCTGCGCGAGCACATGGTGGCGCACGGTTTCCTCGAGGTCGAGACGCCGATGCTGCACCCGATCCCGGGTGGGGCCAACGCGCGCCCGTTCGTCACGCACCACCACGCGCTGGACCAGGACATGTACCTGCGCATCGCGCCGGAGCTGTACCTGAAGCGGCTGCTGGTGGGCGGCTTCGACCGCGTCTTCGAGATCAACCGCAATTTCCGCAACGAAGGCATCAGCGTGCGGCACAACCCCGAGTTCACGATGATGGAGTTCTACGCCGCGTACTGGAACCACGCCGACATGATGGCCTTCACGGAGGACATGATCCGGCGCGTGGCGCGCGCGGTCTGCGGCGACGGCAAGCTGGTCTATCAGGGGCGTGACGTCGACCTGGAGCAGCCGTTCGAGCGCCTGACCATCCGCGAGGCCATCCTGCGCCACACCGACGCCGGCGAGCGCGTCGACGACGCCGACTGGCTGCGCGCGCAGCTGCGCAAGCTCGGCGTGGACGAGGCCAAGGAGCGGTTGCAGCAGCGCAGCCTGGCCGCGCTGCAGGTGCTCTACTTCGAGGAGGTGGTGGAGGACAAGCTCTGGCAGCCGACCTTCATCTGCAACCACCCGACCGAGATCTCGCCGCTGGCGCGCGCCAGCGACGCCGATCCCGGCATCACCGAGCGCTTCGAGCTCTACATCACCGGCCGCGAGATCGCCAACGGCTTCTCGGAACTGAACGACCCCGAGGACCAGGCCGCGCGCTTTCATGCGCAGGTGGCCAACAAGGAGGCTGGCGACGACGAGGCGATGTACTTCGACGCCGACTACATCCGCGCGCTGGAGTACGGCATGCCGCCGGCCGGCGGCTGCGGCGTCGGCATCGACCGGCTGGTGATGCTGCTGACCGACAGCGCCAGCATCCGCGACGTGATCCTGTTCCCCGCGCTGCGCCGCGAGGCCTGAACGGGGCCGCGCGCGGCGCCGCGCCACGGGGTGTCAGGCGGCGTAGGGCTCCAGCGCCTTGCGCAGCTTCTTCAGCGCCGCCGCCTCGATCTGGCGGATGCGCTCGGCGCTGACGCCGTATTCGTCGGCCAGTTCCTGCAGCGTCTTGCCGCCGTGGCCGTGCTCGTCGACGTCGAGCCAGCGCGCGCGGATGATGTGCCGCGAGCGCTCGTCCAGCTGCGCCAGCGCCTGCTCGATGCCGTCGGTGGCCAGCCGCTCGCGCTCGCGCGCGGCCAGCACTTCGGTCGGCTCGTGGCGCTGGTCGGCGAGGTAGGCGATCGGTGCCAGCGTCTCCTCGCCGTCGTCGGCCGGCAGCGGATCCAGCACGACGTCGGCGCCGCTCAGGCGCGCCTCCATTTCGATGACGTCCTCGCGCTTGACGTTGAGGTCGCGCGCGATGGCGTCGATCTCGGCCTGCGTCAGCCGCTCGCGCCGGCCGGCGTCGTCGTCGGCGTCGGCCTTCAGGCCGTTCCTGAGCGAGCGCAGGTTGAAGAACAGCTTGCGCTGGGCCTTGGTGGTGGCCACCTTGACCATGCGCCAGTTGCGCAGGATGAACTCGTGGATCTCGGCCTTGATCCAGTGCACCGCGTAGCTGACCAGCCGCACGCCCTGCGCCGGGTCGAAGCGCTTGACCGCCTTCATCAGGCCGATGTTGCCTTCCTGGATCAGGTCGGCCTGCGGCAGGCCGTAGCCCAGGTACTGGCGCGAGATCGCCACCACCAGCCGCAGGTGCGACAGCACGAGCTTGGCGGCAGCCTCCAGGTCACCGCGCTCGCGCAGACGGCGCGCGCATTCGCGCTCTTCCTCGGCGCTGAGCATCGGGATGCGGTTGACGGCGCTGATGTAGGCGTCCAGGTTGCCCAGCGGAGGCAGCGTCAGGCTGGTGCTGCTCCACGAGGCCGCCGGCAGGGTGCCCGCGGCGGCGGGGGCCAGGGCAAGGGACGGGGCGCTCATCGGTTCTCCTCTCCGGTTGCGCGTTCGTATCATGTTAGCACTCTCTTGGATCGAGTGCTAAGGCGCAGGTTCCCGCGCCGGTTGACGGCACCGCCGCGGCGCGTCATCCTTGCGTCATGACGGTCAAAGCCGACGGATCATGGCGGAGGTGGCTGGGCTGCGCCGGGTTGGCGCTCGCGCTGGCGCTGGGCGCGGCGGCCGTGGCCGCCCGCGGTCTGCGCGTGCAGGAGGTGGCGCGTGGGCTGGAGCACCCGTGGGCGGTGGCATTCCTGCCGGATGGGCGCTTCCTCGTCACCGAGCGGCCCGGGCGGTTGCGCGTGGTGGAGCCGGACGGGCGCCTGTCGGCCCCGGTGGCCGGCGTGCCGCGCGTCGACGCCGTGGGGCAGGGCGGGCTGCTGGATCTGGTGCTGGACCGCGACTTCGCGCGCAACCGGCAGCTCCACTTCTGCTACGCCGAGCCGGGGGACGGCGGCAACGCCACCGCCCTGGCGCGCGCGCGACTGAGCGCGGATGCCGCGCGGCTGGAGGACGTGCGCGTGATCTTCCGCCAGCGGCCCAGGGTGGCGAGTCGTCTGCACTTCGGCTGCCGCATCGTCGAGGCGCCCGATGGCTCGCTGTTCCTGACGCTGGGCGAGCGCTACCACCGCATGGCCGATGCGCAGGCGCTCGACAACCACCACGGCAAGATCGTGCGCGTGACGAAGGACGGCGCCGTCCCGCCTGACAACCCGTTCGTCGGGCGAGCCGATGCGCTGCCGGAGATCTGGAGCTACGGCCACCGCAACCCGCAGGGCGCCGCGTGGGGCCCGGACGGACGGCTGTGGGTGCACGAGCACGGCCCGCAGGGCGGCGACGAGCTCAACCGCCCCGAACGCGGTGGCAACCACGGCTGGCCGGTGGTGACGTTCGGCGAGCAGTACGGGGGCGGGCGCATCGGCGAGGGCACGCACAAGCCCGGCATGGTGCCGCCGCTGCACCATTGGACGCCGTCGATCGCGCCGTCCGGCATGGCGTGGCTGACCAGCGACCGCTACGGGGCGGCCTGGCGCGGCAGCCTGTTCATCGGCGCGCTGCGCGGCCGGCAGCTGGTGCGGCTGGACGTGGATGGCACACGCGTGGTGCGCGAGCAGCGGCTGCTGCAGGAGCTGGGCGAGCGCATCCGCGACGTGCGCCAGGGGCCGGACGGCTGGCTGTACGTGCTGACCGACGCGCCCGATGGTCGGCTGCTGAGGCTGCTGCCGACGCCGTGAGCAGCCGCTAGACTAGCGCGCGGTGAGCCCCTCGTGCGAGGGGCAAGGAGGGTAACGATGCGGATGAGCAGGGTCGGCGGCGCCGCACTGGCGCTGATGCTGGGGTGGACGGCCGCGGCGGCGTGGGCCGCCGAGGGCGAGGCGGCCGCATGCGAGGCCGCGGCGCACGAGCGCAAGCTGGCCGGTGCGGCCAGGACGTCGTTCGTGAAGAAGTGCCGGCAGGAGGCGCAGGCGCGTTGCGAGGCGCAGGCCGGCGAGAGGAAGCTGGCAGGCGCCGCACGCACGAGCTTCGTGGCCAAGTGCGTGCGCGAGACCGGCCCGCAGCCGCAGTGAGGGCCGGGCCGTCATGTTGACGCTGCAGCAGGCGGTGCGCGCCAACGCCACGCTGGCCGACGTGGCCGAGCGCGCGTGGGCCTCGGCGCGGTTGCTGCGGCGGGTGGTGGTGCATCTGCCGCCGCTGCTGCGCGAGCAGGTGCAGCCCGGCCCGCTGGACGAGCGCGAATGGTGGCTGCTGGCGGCCAATCCGTCGGTGGCGGCCAAGGTGCGCCAGCTGGCGCCGGTGCTGCTGGCGGCGGCGCGTGCGGCCGGCTGGCCGACGCTGGAGACGGTGCGCGTGCAGGTGCAGGCCGCGCCGATGCCGCGCTGACGGTAGCGCGGCTTGCAGGGCTACAATGCCTGCCATCATGGCCGGCGGTCTCCCTGGGGCTGCCGGCCGGTGTTCGTCCGGCTGCGGCGTGCAGGTCCGCGGCCGGTTCTTTTGAGTGAGCACGCACAGCACGGCACGCCCGGCGCTCTCGGGCGGGCGTGGCGGGGTTTCCATGGCCATTCCGTTCCTGACCAAGATCTTCGGCAGCCGCAACGACCGGCTGCTCAAGGGTTACCGCCGCATCGTCGAGCGCATCAACGCGCTGGAGCCGGCCCTGCAACTGCTCAGCGACGAGCAGCTGCAGGCCAAGACGGCCGAGTTCAGGCAGCGCCTGGCGCAGGGGCAGTCGCTCGATGACCTGCTGCCCGAGGCGTTCGCGGTGGTGCGCGAGGCCAGCCGGCGCGTCATGAAGATGCGCCACTTCGACGTGCAGCTGATGGGCGGCATCGCGCTGCACCAGGGCAAGATCGCCGAGATGCGCACCGGCGAGGGCAAGACGCTGACCGCCACGCTGCCGGTGTACCTCAACGCCCTGACCGGCAAGGGCGTGCACGTCGTCACCGTCAACGACTACCTGGCCGGCCGCGACGCCGAGTGGATGGGTCGGCTCTACAGGTGGCTGGGGCTCACGGTGGGCGTCAACCTGCCGCTGATGAACCGCGAGGCCAAGCAGGCCGCCTACGCCGCCGACATCACCTACGGCACCAACAACGAATTCGGTTTCGACTACCTGCGAGACAACATGGTGTACGAGGCGCGCGACCGCGTGCAGCGCGGCCTGCACTACGCCATCGTCGACGAGGTGGACTCGATCCTGATCGACGAGGCGCGCACGCCGCTGATCATCAGCGGCCAGGCCGAGGACCACACCGAGCTCTACGTCAAGGTCAACCAGCTGGTACCGCAACTCAAGCGCCAGATCGGCGAGGCCGACCCGCGCACCGGCGAAGGCGTCGTCGAGCCGGGCGACTTCACCGTGGACGAGAAGTCGCACCAGATCCACCTGACCGAGCAGGGGCACGAGCGCGCCGAGGAGCTGCTGACGCGCGCCGGGTTGCTGCCGGAAGGGGCCTCGCTCTACGATCCGGCCAACATCACGCTGCTGCACCACCTGGTCACGGCGCTCAAGGCCCACCACCTCTATCACCGCGACCAGCACTACGTGGTGCAGAACGGCGAGGTCGTCATCGTCGACGAGTTCACCGGACGCCTGATGGTGGGGCGGCGCTGGAGCGACGGGCTGCACCAGGCGGTGGAGGCCAAGGAGGGCGTGGCGATCCAGCCGGAGAACCAGACGCTGGCCTCGATCACGTTCCAGAACTACTTCCGCCTGTACGGCAAGCTGGCCGGCATGACCGGCACCGCCGACACCGAGGCCTACGAGTTCCAGCAGATCTACGGGCTGGAGACGGTGGTCATTCCGCCCAACAAGCCCAGCCAGCGCCGCGACGAGCAGGACCGCGTCTACAAGACGCTGGCCGAGAAGTACCGCGCCGTGGTGGAGGACATCCGCGCCTGCCACGAGCGCGGCCAGCCGGTGCTGGTGGGCACCTCCTCGATCGAGAACTCCGAGCTGCTGTCGCAGCTGCTGCAGCGCGAGGGGCTGCCGCATCAGGTGCTCAACGCCAAGCAGCACGCGCGCGAGGCCGAGATCATCGCCCAGGCCGGTCGCCCGGGCGCGATCACGATCGCCACCAACATGGCCGGCCGCGGCACCGACATCGTGCTCGGCGGCAACCTGGAGAAGATGATCGCCGCGGTGGAGGCCGACCCGGCGCTGGACGAGGCCGCCAGGGCGCAGCGCATGGAGCAGCTGCGCCAGCAGTGGCAGGCCGACCACGAGAAGGTCAAGCAGCTCGGCGGCCTGCGCATCATCGGCACCGAGCGGCACGAGAGCCGCCGCATCGACAACCAGCTGCGCGGCCGCGCCGGCCGCCAGGGCGACCCCGGTTCCAGCCGCTTCTACCTGAGCCTGGACGACCCGCTGATGCGCATCTTTGCCGGCGAGCGCGTCAAGGCCATCATGGAGCGGCTCAAGATCCCCGAGGGCGAGGCGATCGAGGCCGGCATGGTCACGCGCGCCATCGAGAGCGCGCAGCGCAAGGTCGAGGCGCGCAACTTCGACATCCGCAAGCAGCTGCTGGAGTACGACGACGTCGCCAACGACCAGCGCAAGGTCATCTACCAGCAGCGCAACGACATCCTCGATGCGCCGGACCTGTCGGGCCAGATCGCCGCGCTGCGCGAAGGCTGCTTCACCGACCTGGTGCGCCAGTACGTGCCGGCCGGCAGCGTGGAGGAGCAGTGGGATCTGCCCGGCCTGCAGCAGGCGCTGGCCGAACGCTACGGGCTGACGCTGGACCTGGTGACCGAGGTGCAGCAGGCCAGCGAGATGGACGACGAGGACATCGTGCGCCGCGTCGTGCAGGCCGCCCACGACGCCTACGAGGCCAAGGTGCGGCTGGCCGGGGCGGAGGCGCTGCGGCCGTTCGAGCGCGTGGTGCTGCTGCAGACGCTGGATCAGCACTGGCGCGAGCATTTGAGCGCGCTGGACTACCTGCGCCAGGGCATCCACCTGCGCGGCTACGCGCAGAAGCAGCCCAAGCAGGAGTACAAGCGCGAGGCGTTCCAGCTGTTCGGCCAGATGCTGGACGCGGTGCGCGACGAGGTCACGCGCATCCTGATGAACGTGCGCATCCAGACGCCGGAGGAGATGAGCGGCGCGGCGCAGCAGATGGAGGCGCGCGCCACGCACCTGACCAACGTCACCTACACCGCGCCGACCGAGACCGGGGAGGCCGAGACCACCGCCGATGCCGGGCTGCTCGCCCGCCCGCCGGTGCCCTCGATGCCGCGCGTCGGCCGCAACGATCCGTGCCCGTGCGGCAGCGGCAAGAAGTACAAGCACTGCCACGGCAAGCTGACCTGAGCTGCCGCCCGAGGAGTCCGCGATGGCCGTCAACTGGACCGTTCCCGACGCCGCCGATCTGCTGCCCGTGCCCGGCCTGCGCCTGGGCGTGGCCGAGGCGCACGTGCGCAAGCCCAACCGCAAGGACCTCACCGTCATGCTGCTGGACGACGGCAGCGCGGTGGGCGGCGTCTTCACGCGCAACCGCTACTGCGCCGCGCCGGTGCAGGTCTGCCGCGAGCACCTGGCCGCGGGGCAGGGCATCCGCGCGCTGGTGGTCAACACCGGCTGCGCCAACGCCGGCACCGGCGAGCAGGGGCTGATCGACGCGCGCACGGTGTGCATCGCGCTGGCGCAGCGGCTCGGCGTGGCGCCGCAGCAGGTGCTGCCGTTTTCCACCGGCGTCATCATGGAGCCGCTGCCGGTGCAGCGCATCGTGGCGGGGCTGCCGGAGGCGCTGGCCGATGCGGCCGAGGACGGCGCGCACTGGCTGCGCGCGGCCGAGGGCATCATGACCACCGACACCGTGCCGAAGGCCGCCAGCCGCCGCGTGACGATCGACGGCGTGCCGGTGACGGTGACCGGCATCGCCAAGGGCGCCGGCATGATCCGGCCCAACATGGCCACCATGCTGGGGTTCGTGGCCACCGACGCGCCGGTGGCCCCGGAGCTGATCGGGGAACTCGCCCGCCGCGCCGCCGATGGCTCGTTCAACCGCATCACGGTCGATGGCGACACCTCCACCAACGATTCGTTCATCGTGATGGCCACCGGCCGCGCGGCGCTTGCGCGCATCACGTCGCTGGACAGTCCTGCCGGGCAGGCGCTGCTGGCGGCGGTGACGGAGGTCGCGCGCACGCTGGCGCACGCCATCGTGCGCGACGGCGAGGGCGCCACCAAGTTCATCACCGTGCGCGTCGAGGGCGGGCGCGACGCCGAGGAGTGCCTGAAGGTCGCCTACGCGATCGCGCACTCGCCGCTGGTCAAGACCGCCTTCTACGCCAGCGACCCCAACCTGGGCCGCATCCTGGCGGCGGTGGGCTACGCCGGCCTCGACGATCTGGACCAGGGCCGCATCGAGCTGTTCCTGGACGACGTGCACGTGGTCACGCGCGGCGGGCGCCACCCGGCCTACCGCGAGGAGGACGGCCAGCGCGTCATGAAGCAAAGCGAGATCACCGTGCGCGTGGACCTGGGGCGCGGCACCGCCGCCGAGACCGTGTGGACGTGTGACCTGAGCCACGACTACGTCAGCATCAACGCCGACTACCGCAGCTGATGGCGAAGCGATGAACGAACGATTCGAACGGCTGCTGGCGCGCGCCGAGGCGCTGATCGACCGCATCGAGGCCATCCTGCCGCAGCCGCTCTGCGCGCCGGACTGGGGCGCGTCGGTGGCGTTTCGCTACCGCAAGCGCGGCGCGCACGGCGTGCTGGAGCCGGTGCGGCACGTGGCCTCGATCCGGCTCGAGGACCTGCAGGCCATCGACGAGCAGAAGGCCAGGGTGCAGCGCAATCTGGAGCGCTTCGTGCGCGGGCTGCCGGCCAACAACGTGCTGCTGACCGGCGCGCGCGGCACAGGCAAGAGCTCGCTGATCAAGGCGTGCCTGAACGAATACGCCCCGCAGGGCCTGCGCCTGATCGAGGTGGACAAGGGCGACCTGACCGACCTGCCCGACATCGTCGAGGTGGTGGCGCCGCGGCCGGAGCGCTTTCTCGTCTTCTGCGACGACCTGAGCTTCGAGGAAGGCGAGCCGGGCTACAAGGCGCTGAAGTCGATTCTGGACGGCTCGGTGGCCGCCGCGACGCCCAACGTGCTGATCTGCGCCACCAGCAACCGCCGCCACCTGCTGCCCGAGACGATGCGCGACAACCTCGCCGCCACCTACGGCGACGACGGCGAGCTGCACCCGGCCGAGGCGGTGGAGGAGAAGGTGTCGCTGTCGGAGCGCTTCGGCCTGTGGGTGAGCTTCTACCCGTTCAGCCAGGACGAATACCTGGCCGTGGTGCGGCAGTGGCTGGCGGCCTACGGCGTGCCCGAGGCGCAGTGGGACGAGGCGCGCCGCGCGGCCCTCGTGTGGGCGCTGGAGCGCGGCGCGCGCAGCGGGCGCGTGGCCTACCAGTTCGCGCGCGACTGGGCGGGCCGCACGTCCGCGGAGGGGGCATGACCAAACCCGCCGCCGCACAGGCGCCCGACGAGGTGCTGGTGGTCGATGCCGACCGGCCGCGCGCGCCCGGCCCGCGGCCGGTGGTGGACGTGGCGGTCGGCGTGCTGATCGACCGCGCCGGGCGCTTTCTGCTGACCACGCGCCCGCCCGGCAAGGCCTACGCCGGGCACTGGGAGTTCCCCGGCGGCAAGGTGGAGCCGGGCGAGTCGGTGGAGCAGGCCCTGCGCCGCGAGCTGCAGGAGGAAATCGGCGTGACGATCGGGGCGGCGCAGCCGTGGCGCGTGCTGGAGGCCGACTACCCGCACGCGCGCGTGCGGCTGCACGTCTGCCGCGTGTTCGACTGGTGCGGCGAGCTGCAGATGCACGAGGGGCAGGCGTTCGCGTGGCAGACCCTGCCGGTGACGGTGGCGCCGGTGCTGCCCGGGACGTGGCCGCTGCTGCGCTGGATGGAGCAGGACGGCAACGGACAGGGTGCCTGAGGCAATCGCCGTCATAGGGCCGGCCCCCTTGCCAGCGTGCATCCGCCCCGTTACGCTGCGCGCAGGGCCCTGAGCAGGGCATCAGCACAGGAGCAAGGCCATGTCGCGATTGACGCCGTTTCGCTTTCCGCCGGGCACCTGCATCGTGCAGGCCCAGCCGCCACAGCGGCCCTCGGTGACGCTGCATTCCCCCGGCATCACGGTGATGACTGACCTCACCGAGGTGCGCGCGGCCACCACCACGCCGGAGGAGACGCTGCGCGCGGCGCGCCAGACCATGATCCACCAGGGCGTGCGGCTGCTGTTCGTCGTGCGCGAGCTGCCGTGCGTGGAGGGGCTGGTGACCGCCGCCGACCTGGAGGGCGAGCGGCCGCTGCTGGCGGCGCAGCGCCGTGGCGTCACCTACGACGAGCTGGTGGTGGCCGACGTGATGACGCCGCTGGAGGCGTTCGACGCGGTGGATTACGACGACCTCAAGCGCTGCAGCGTCGCCGACGTGATCGCCACGCTCAAGGCGGTCGGCCGGCGCCACCTGCTGGTGGCGGAGAAGGCCGGCGCGGGCCACGGGCCGTGGATCCGCGGCATCATCTCGCACACGCAGATCGAGCGCCAGCTCGGCCAGCCGATCGACGTGCTCGACCTGGCCAGCAGCTTTTCGGAAATCCGCGCGTCGCTGGCGGCGTGAGCGTCGCGCCCCGGCTGGCGTCAGTGCGGGGGCGTCTCCGGTCCCGGCGTCGGAGGTGTCGGATCCGGCACCCGGTACGCCTCGCTGGCCCAGGCGCCCAGGTCCACCTGCTTGCAGCGGGCGCTGCAGAACGGCCGCCACGGATTGTCCGGCGCGTAGCGCGCCGGCCGTCCGCAGGCCGGACAGCGCACGGTGCGCGGCGCAAAGCCGGGAGGAGGGCTGCCGGTCATTCCCATCGGGTTGCCTCGTCAAGCGTGCGCGCCCGCGCGCGCCACCTCCCACCCGACGACCTGGCGCTTGGCGCGGCTGAACTCCACCCCCAGCTCGATCACTTCCGTGATGCCCGGCGCGCCGCGGTGCTTGGCGGCGTAGTCGCGGGCCTTCAGTTGCCGCATGGCCTCGCCGGTGGGCTGCTCGCCGTCGACCACCTTGAACTCGATCACCCAGGCGCGGCCGGCATGGCGGATGACGAGGTCGCATTGCCCCGGGTTGGACACTTCCTCCGGCACGATGTCCAGGCCGAGGCTGGCCAGGTGGCTGTAGAACACGCTGGCGTAGTAGCCCTCGTACCGGGCGATGGGGTTGGCGCGCACCCAGTCGTGCGGGATGCTGGCGTAGAGGCGCTGGAAGTGCGCGCGCAGCGCGTCGGTGTCGGCCGCGCGCAGCATGCGCACCACGTCGGTCATGCGGCCTTCGGGCCGCTGCGGCAGCCAGGCGCGCAGCAGCGCGCGGTTGAGCGCCGCGCGCACCTCCAGGTTCGGCACCCCCAGCTCGTACTCGCGCACGCCGTCGCAGACCTCGGTGCGCTGGATCGTCAGGTAGCCGGTCTGCCACAGCATCGCCTCCACGGCGATGTCGTCCACATCGAAGGCGGAGAGCAGCTCGTCATCCGCGATCAGCCGCTCCAGCTGCGGCGTGAAAAAGCCGCGGCTCTTCAGCCACTCCACCAGGAAGGTGGGCGTGCCGGTCTCGAACCAGTGCGCGCGGAACTGCCGCTTGTCCAGCAGCAGCAGGACGTCGAACGGGTTGTAGACGCTCACCGGTCCCCAGCGGTAGCCGTTGTACCAGCGGCGGATCTCGTCCCGGTCGAGTGGCTGGCCCTCTTGCTCGGCAGCCTCGAGCTCCGGCGCAAACACCGTGTCGATGTCCTCATCGGTGTAACCGCACAGCGTGCCGTAGCGCTCGTCCAGCGTGATGTCGTTGAGGTTGTTCAGGCCCGAGAAGATGGAGACCTTGCTGAACTTGGACACGCCGGTCAGCAGCACGAAGCGCAGGTCGGCGTCTCTGCCCTTGATGACGCTGTAGAGGTTGCGCAGGCCCTCGCGCATGGCGCGGGCGACCTCCGGCGTCTCGAGGTTGTCGAGGATGGGCTTGTCGTATTCGTCGACCAGCACCACGGCCTGCTGTCCGTGGGCTTGGGCGGCGCGGGTGATGAGCTCGGTGAAGCGGATGTGCGGGTCTTCGCCGACGGGCGGCAGGCTCACGCCGAGCCGGGCGGCGTTGGTGTCGAGCTGATGGTGGATGTGGGCTTCGAGCTTGGCGCCTTCGGCCAACCGTCCCTCGGCAAAGCTCAGGCGAATCACCGGGTGCGGCCTGGCCCAGTCCCAGTGGTCGGCAAGGAACAGTTTCTCGCGCGGGGCGCTGCCGTCGGATCCATCGTGCGCGTCGAACAGTTCGCGGCGGGCTTCGAAGGCGCAGGCGATCGTGTCCAGCAGCAGGCTCTTGCCGAAGCGGCGCGGGCGCGAGAGGAAGTAGTGCTTGCCGCTGTCGACCAGGCGCGCGATGAGCGGCGTCTTGTCGACGTAGTAGTAGCCGCCCTCGCGGATGTCGCGCAGGGTCTGGATGCCGATGGGCAGCTTGCGGCGGGGCCGTGAGGTGGTCATCGTCGTGCCCTCACGCACACAGGTGGAGTTCGAGTTCGGCCTCGGCGTCGGCGGCGTGCTCGAGCTTGCCTGCCTCGCCGCGGCGCAGCAGCCGCACCGACACCAGCAGCCGGTTGCCGCTGATCTCCGGGATCAGCTGCAGCGCCGGGTCGATCCAGACGCGCAGCAGCTGGAAGGTGCGGCTCTGCGGCAGGTTCTGCTGGAACTGGCCCTGCGTGGCGTAGACCTTCTGCGCCACCGCCGATTCGCGCAGCAGCTGCAGCAGCAGTTGCACCGGCTCGGCCAGGCAGGCCACCTCCTGCGCCCAGCGCGCCAGGTCGGCCTGCCGCTCGGCGGCCGGGCGGTGCTGCCAGTCGTGGTAGGCGGGCAGGTCGAAGGCGCAGGTGCCTCCCGGAATGACGATGCGGTTGCGCACCGACTGCAGCCACTCCACGCCACCGAGTGCGTGTCCCGGCCGGCCCTCGTCGTCACGCAGCGCCCCGTAGCAGCGGTCGATCTGGCCGATCACATGGTCGAGCGCCGCCTCCGAGATCGCGGGGTTGCCGCGCCACCCTTCGAACTGCTGCTTGTGGCGCTCGAGATCCTTCAGGATTTCGCTCTTGAGGTCGGCGCGCGCGCCCACCTCGAGGATTTCGAAGAGGGTCTGCAGCGCATGGTGGTGGTCCAGCGGATGCTCACGGGGCACCAGCACACCCAGCCGCTTGAGCAGATGCTCCAGGCGCAGGTAGGTGCGGGTGCGCTCGTTGAGGGGGTATTCGTAGAGGATCACGCGGTCATGATAGCGGCATTCGCCGCCGCGCCCAGGCCTGTCGCACCCGCTCGCGCAGAGTGGAAAGATCCGTGCCGGTGCCGTTGGCGATGACGACGTCGGCCGCGGCCAGCCGCTGCGCGCGGCTGGCCTGCTGCGCCAGCACCGCCTCGACCTGCGCGCGCGGCCAGCCGCTGCGTGCCATCACGCGCGTGATCTGCGTCTCGGGCTCGCAGTCGACCACCCAGACGCGGTCGCAGCGCTGCCGCCACGCGTCCGACTCCACCAGCAGGGGCAGATCCAGCACCACGGTGTCGGCGGCGCTGGCCGCCACGCGCCGGTCGATCTCGGCGCGCACCAGCGGATGGACGATCGCCTCCAGCCGCGCCTTGGCCTGCGGATCGGAAAAGGCCAGCGCTCGCATGCGCGCGCGGTCCAGCGCGCCGCTCGCGTCGATGAAAGCGGGGCCGAAGGCAGCGCGGATCGGCTCGATCGCGGCGCCTCCGGCGGCGGTGACGGCGCGCGCGATCGCGTCGGCGTCGATGACGTCGGCGCCGAGCTCGGCGAGCATGCGCGCCACGGTGCTCTTGCCGCTGCCGATGCCGCCGGTCAGGCCGATGCGCAGCGGCGTGTTCATGCCAGCCCCACCCAGCGCAGCAGCGCGTGCGGGCCTGTCATCCAGACCAGCAACCCGCCGAAGGCGAGGAACGGCCCGAACGGCACGTAGCGGCCCTCGCGCAGGGTTCCAAGTGCCTTCATCGCCAGCCCCACCGCGGCGCCCAAGAGCGACGCGACCAGCACCAGGGGAATGAGCGCCTGCCAGCCCAGCCACGCACCGAGTGCTGCCAGCAGCTTGAAGTCGCCGTAGCCCATGCCCTCCTTGCCGGTGAGCAGCTTGAACGCCCAGTAGACGCTCCAGAGGCTGAGGTAGCCGGCCACCGCCCCCCACAGCGCGTCCGGCAGGGCCTGTCCCGTCCAGCCGAGCGCCGCGGCGGTCAGGCCCGCCCAGAGCAGTGGCAGCGTCAGGTCGTCCGGCAGCAGCGTCGTGTCCCAGTCGATGGCGGCCAGCGCCAGCAGCGTCGCGGCAAAGCCAGCCCAGGCCAGCGCGGCCGGCTGCCAGCCGTAGCGCCACGCGCACCAGGCGAACAGCGCGCCGGTGGCCGCTTCCACGAGGGGATAGCGCCAGCCGATCGGCGCGCCGCAGGCGGCGCAACGGCCGCGCTGCAGCGCAAAGGACAGCAGCGGTACGTTGCGCCACCACGGGATCGGCGTGCCGCACTGCGGGCAGTGCGAGCGCGGCGCCAGCAGGTCGTAGCGCGGCGCCTCGGCGACCGCCTCGCCGCGCAGCGCGGCGCACTCCGCCGCCCAGCGCCGCTGCAGCATCCGCGGCAGGCGGTGGATGACGACGTTGAGGAAGCTGCCGACCAGCAGGCCCAGCAGCGCCGCGATGGCGACGAACGGAACCGGGTCGACGGGCGGGGTGGCGGCGGGCATCGGTCGGGTGCGAGGGAGCTGGCCGCACGAGTGTAGCGCGGCCGCCCCGCCGTGCTCAGGCGGCCAGGCCGAGCAGCCCGCGCCGCTCGATGAACGCCACCACCTCGTCCAGCCCCTGCAGGGTCTTGAGGTTGGTCATCACCCACGGGCGGCGCTCGGCATCCGGGCGCATGCGCGCGGTGTCGGCGGCCATGACCTCCAGGCTCGCGCCGACGTGGGGGGCCAGGTCGATCTTGTTGATCACCAGCAGGTCGCTGCGGGTGATGCCGGGTCCGCCCTTGCGCGGGATCTTCTCGCCGGCGGCCACGTCGATGACGTAGATCGTCAGGTCCGACAGCTCCGGGCTGAAGGTGGCGGCCAGGTTGTCGCCGCCGCTTTCGACGAAGACGATGTCGGCGTCCGGAAAGCGCCGCAGCATGCGGTCGATGGCCTCGAGGTTGATCGAGCAGTCCTCGCGGATCGCGGTGTGCGGGCAGCCGCCCGTTTCCACGCCGAGGATGCGCTCGGGCGGCAGCGCGCCGCTGTGGGTGAGCAGGCGCTGGTCTTCCTTGGTGTAGATGTCGTTGGTGATGGCGACCAGGTCCCAGCGGTCGCGCATGGCCTTGCACAGCATCTCCAGCAGCGTGGTCTTGCCGGAGCCGACCGGGCCGCCGATGCCGACGCGCAGCGGCGGCAGCGGCTTGGTGCGCCCGGGGATGGCGTGCAGCGGGGTGACGGTCAGGGGAGCGTTCATGAGCGGAACAGGCGGCTGTACTGCGTTTCGTGGCGGGCCGACAGGATCGCCAGCATCGGGGTGAAGGATTGGCGCTGCGTGGCGGGCCGTGCCGCGACGCGGGCCACGAGCGCCGGCAGCGCCGCGCGCAGCCGCGCCAGCAGGCGCTGCCCCGCCGCCTGGCCGAGCGGCACGGCCTTGATCGCGGCCTGCGCCATCGCCTCGCACCAGGCAAAGCCGGCGGCCAGCAGCGCCTGCGAGACGGGCAGCGCCGGCGGCGTGAGGCTCGCCAGCGCCCAGGCGTAGGCCACCGGGTAGGTCGGCTGGCGCAGGTCCGCCGGCACGGCTGCCGGCGGCGGGGCGGGGTGCAGCCCGGGCGCCAGTCCCGTCAGCCACTGCACCACGGCGTGACCCTGCTGTTCGGTCTGCAGGCGCAGCTCGGCGCTTTCGCGCGTGCGCCGCACCCAGCCGTCCAGTTCGCGCAGGGCGCTCCAGTCGGCCTGCCGCCACGCCGGCAGCGCCGCCGCCGTCACCGCCAGGTCGGCGCGCGCCGGTGCCAGGTGCAGCTGCGCCAGCAGCCACTCGGCGGCACTGGCCTCGTCGTGCACCAGGCCGGCCTCCACCGCCGCCTCCAGCCCCTCCGAGTAGGAAAAGCCCCCGAGCGGCAGCGCCGGCGAGGCCAGCCACAGCAGCGCCAGCAGCGCGTCGTCGCCGACCGCGCCGGCCCCGGACGGCGGCTCACGGTGCGTACCGGTGCCCGTGGTCGCTGGAAGCGCCGTGGTCGTGCTCATGGTCGTGACCGTGCCCGGGGTGATGCCCGTGCCCGTGCGGATGCGCGTGGCCGTGGTGGCCGTAGGCGCCGGCCTCCGGCTCGAACGGCGCCTCGACCTCGGTGACGTCGAGGTGCAGCCCGCGCAGCAGGTCGGCCAGCACCGGGTCGCGCTCCAGCTGCAGGTGGTCGGGTCCGATCTGCAGCGCGACGTGCCGGTTGCCGAGGTGGTAGGCGGCGCGCAGCAGGTCCAGCGGCGTGCCGTGCCGCGGGCACGGCGCCACGCGCAGCAGCGGCTCCGGCGCCGCCTCCACGCGCAGCAGGCCGCCGTCGGCCAGCACCAGTGCGTCGCCGCCGCGCAGCACGGTGCCGCGCGGCAGCAAGACGCCGATGCGCCGCCCGAGCGTGTCGGCGGCCTCGAAGCGGCTGCGCTGGCGCTGCGCCCAGTCCAGCACCAGCGCCGGGGCGCGCGCCAGCAGCGTGCGCGCCAGGCCACCGCCGCGCGGCAGCACGCGCGTGGCCAGCAGCGTCGTCGAGGCGGTGGAGGCCATCGTCATCGCGCCCACGTTTCAGAACAGGAAGTAACGCTGCGCCATCGGCAGCACCGCCGCCGGCTCGCACACCAGCAGCTCGCCGTCGGCGCGCACCGCATAGGTCTGCGGGTCGATCTCCATCACCGGGGTGACGTCGTTGAGCACCATGTCGCGCTTGCCGATGCCGCGGCAGCCGCGCACCGCCACCAGCGGCTTGCGCAGGCCGCAGCGCTGCCCGACGCCGGCGGCCAGCGCCGCCTGCGACACGAAGGTCAGCGACGTGCGCGCCACCGCCTCGCCGAAGGCGCCGAACATCGGGCGCAGGTGCACCGGCTGCGGCGTCGGAATGGAGGCGTTGGGGTCGCCCATCGCGGCGGCGGCGATCAGGCCGCCCTTGACGACGACGGCGGGCTTGACGCCGAAGAAGGCCGGCTTCCAGAGCACCAGGTCGGCCCACTTGCCGACCTCCACCGATCCGACCACGTGCGCCACGCCGTGCGCGATCGCCGGGTTGATCGTGTACTTGGCCACGTAGCGCTTGATGCGGAAGTTGTCGTTGCGCGGCTCGTGCTCGACGCCGCGCGCGCGGCCCGGCGGCGGGGCCAGCCAGCCGCGCTGCACCTTCATCTTGTGCGCGGTCTGCCAGGTGCGCGTGATGACCTCGCCGACGCGGCCCATCGCCTGGCTGTCGCTGCTCATGATGCTGATGGCGCCCAGATCGTGCAGGATGTCCTCGGCGGCGATCGTCTCCTTGCGGATGCGGCTTTCGGCGAACGCCAGATCCTCCGCGATGGCCGGGTCGAGGTGGTGGCACACCATCAGCATGTCCACGTGCTCGTCCAGCGTGTTGATGGTGTAGGGCCGCGTCGGGTTGGTGGAGGAGGGCAGCACGTGCGCCTCGCCGACGATGCGCAGGATGTCCGGCGCGTGGCCGCCGCCGGCGCCCTCGCAGTGGAAGGCGTGGATGGTGCGGCCGCGCATCGCCGCCAGTGTCTCCTCGACGAAGCCGCTTTCGTTGAGGGTGTCGGTGTGGATCGCGACCTGGGTGTCGGTTTCCTCCGCCACCGACAGGCACGTGTCGATCGCCGCCGGCGTGGAGCCCCAGTCCTCGTGCAGCTTCAGGCCGATGGCGCCGGCCTCGATCTGCTCGCGCAGGCCCTCGGGGCGGCTGGCGTTGCCCTTGCCGAGGAAGCCCAGGTTCATCGGAAACGCCTCGGCCGCCTGCAGCATGCGCTCGATGAACCACGGCCCCGGCGTGCAGGTGGTGGCGTTGGTGCCGGTGGCCGGCCCGGTGCCGCCGCCGGTCATCGTCGTGATGCCCGACATCAGGGCTTCCTCGATCTGCTGCGGGCAGATGAAGTGGATGTGGCTGTCGTAGCCGCCGGCGGTGACGATCATGCCCTCGGCCGCCAGCACCTCGGTGCCGGGGCCGATGACGATGTCCACGCCCGGCTGCGTGTCGGGGTTGCCGGCCTTGCCGATGGCGACGATGCGGCCGTCGCGCACGCCGATGTCGGCCTTGACGATGCCCCAGTGGTCGATGATCAGCGCGTTGGTGATGACCAGGTCCACCGCGCCCTGCGCGCGGCTGCGCGGGCTCTGGCCCATGCCGTCGCGAATCGTCTTGCCACCGCCGAACTTGACCTCCTCGCCGTAGCCGCCGGCGCGCAGCGTCAGATCGTCTTCCACCTCGGCCCACAGCCCGGTGTCCGCCAGGCGCACCCGGTCGCCCACCGTGGGGCCGAACATCTCCGCATAGGCGCGGCGCGGGATCGTGGCCATCGTGCGTCAGCCTCCGTGTGCGTCATCATCCAGCGGCCCGTTGACCAGACCGCGAAAGCCCCAGGCCTGGCGCGCCCCGCCATACGGCACCAGCTCGACGGTGCGCTGCTGGCCCGGCTCGAAGCGCACCGCCGTGCCGCTGGCGATGTTGAGGCGCATGCCGCGCGCGGCGGCGCGGTCGAAGGCCAGCGCCGCGTTGACCTCCGCGAAGTGGTAGTGCGAACCGACCTGGATCGGGCGCTGGCCGGTGTTGCTGACCACCAGCGTGACGGTGGGCCGGCCCGGGTTGAGCTCGAGCTCGCCGTCGGCGGTGAGGATTTCGCCGGGAATGACACGGTCGGCGGCGGTCATCGTCGGTTCCTCAGCGGGCGAGCAGCGTGTAGAAGCCAGCCAGCGCGACCAGCGCGCCGCTGGCGCGCGGTGCCCAGGCGTGCCAGCGCCGCAGCGTCACGCCCAGCGCGATGCCCAAGGCGTGCAGCACGGCTGTGCTCAGCACCATGCCCGCCAGGGCCGCGCCGCCCTGCAGCTCCTGCCCATGGGCGGCGCCATGAAACCACGCAAAGCCCGCCACGATCGCCGCCACCACCGGGGCCGGCCAGGCGGCCTGCAGGGCGATCAACACCCCGATCACCACCATGGAGGCGACGATCATCGGTTCCACCGCCGGCACCGCCAGGCCCTGCTGGGCACCCCAGGCGCCCAGCCACAGCACGGCGGCAAAGCTCAGCGGCGCCAGCCAGACGCGCGCCGTGGCCAGCGCGCTCCAGACGCCGACGGCCAGCATCACGAGCAGGTGATCCAGTCCGCTCCAGGGGTGCATCAGACCGGCCAGCCAGCCATGGTGGGCGCCCATGTCGACGCCGGTATGGGCCCAGGCGGTGTGAGCCGCCAGCCCGAGGCCGGCGGTCGCCAGCGACGGGCCTGCGCGGCGCGGCAACGCCAGACTACGAAACGAGGACGTGGTCATGGGAACATCTCCTGCTTTGCCGAGGGGGCTCATGCGATCGGCTGGTGCACGGTGACCAGCTTGGTGCCATCGGGGAAGGTGGCCTCGACCTGGATGTCGTGAATCATCTCCGCGACGCCGTCCATCACGTCGTCGCGTGTGAGCACCCGGCGGCCTTCGCTCATCAGCTGCGCCACCGTCTTGCCCTCGCGCGCGCCCTCCAGCACGTAGGCGCTGATCAGCGCCACCGCCTCCGGGTAGTTGAGCTTGAGCCCGCGCGCGCGGCGCCGTTCCGCGAGCAGCGCGGCGGTGAAGATCAGCAGCTTGTCCTTTTCACGCGGGGTCAGATCCATGCCCGGTGAGCAAGCAAGCCCTGTGCCAGCCGACGGCGGCATGGCACGAAAGCTGCAAGCCAGCCGCGCATGCCACCCGTTTCCAGCACCGTCGAGCCGCGCCCGGCGCCGTCGGCGCCGATCGCGCCGGTGCGCCGCGCCTACCACCGCTGGGTCGCCAGCGAGACGCTGGAAGACTACGCGCTGCGCTACACACCGCTGCGCTTTCGCCGCTTCAGCGCCGCGCGCGTGGCCAACACGGCCTTTGGCGTGGCCTCGTTCCTGGTGCTGGAGGCGGTGGGCGCCACGCTGATGCTGCAGTTCGGCGTCGCGCACGCGGTGGCAGCCATCCTGGCCGCGGGGGTGATCATCGCGCTGGTGGGCTGGCCGATCAGCGTGGCGGCGGCGCGCCACGGCGTGGACATGGACCTGCTGACGCGCGGGGCAGGCTTCGGCTACCTCGGCTCGACGCTGACCTCGCTGATCTACGCCACCTTCACCTTCATCTTCTTCGCGCTGGAGGCGGCGGTGATGGCCTACGCGCTGGAGCTGGCGCTGGGCATCCCGCCGTCGTGGGGCTACCTGCTGTGCGCACTGGTGGTGATTCCGCTGGTGACGCACGGCGTGACGCTGATCGGGCGCTTTCAGCTGTGGACGCAGCCGCCGTGGCTGGTGCTGATGCTGCTGCCGTGGGCGGCGGTGCTGGTGCAGGATCCGGGCTCGGTGGCGCGCTGGCTGCACCGTGATGGTGCGATCGAGGCCGCCGGGGGATTCGACTGGCACCGCTTCGGTGCGGCGCTGACGGTGGCGCTGGCGCTGGTGACGCAGATGGGCGAGCAGGCCGACTACCTGCGCTTCATGCCGCCGCCGCACCCCGCGCGGCGCTGGCGCTGGTGGGCGGCGGTGGCCGTCGGCGGCCCGGGCTGGGTGGTGCCTGGGGTGCTGAAGATGCTGGCGGGCGCGTGGCTGGCGCATCTGGCGCTGGAGCACGGGGTGGACGCGGCGCACGCGGTCGATCCGAACCAGATGTACCGCGTCGCCTACGAGCACCTGCTGCCGCCTGCCTGGGCGGTGGCGGCCACGGCGCTGTTCGTCGTCGTCTCGCAGCTCAAGATCAACGTCACCAACGCCTACGCCGGGTCGCTGGCGTGGAGCAACTTCTTCTCGCGCCTGACGCATCACCACCCCGGGCGCGTGGTCTGGATGGCGTTCAACATCGCGCTGGCCTGGCTGCTGATGGAAATGAACGTCTTTCAGGCGCTCGGGGCGGTGCTGGGGTTGTACGCGCACGTGGCGCTGGCGTGGCTGGTGGCGGTGGTGGCGGACCTGGTGGTGCTCAAGCCGCTGGGCTGGTCGCCGCGCGGCCTCGAATTCCGCCGCGCCCACCTGGTGGACGTCAACCCGGTCGGGGTCGGCGCGATGGTGGGAGCAACGCTGCTCGGGGTGGCGGCGCACGTCGGGATGCTCGGCGCGCTGGCGCAGGCGTTTTCGGCACTGGTGTCGATGGGGGCGGCGTTCGTGCTCGCGGTGCTGCTGGGGGCCTGGACGCGCGGCCGCCATCATCTGGCGCGCACGCCGGATCCGGCGGTGGCCGGCGCCCCACCGGGCGCGTCGGTCACGCCGGCGGTGCTGCGCTGCGTCGTCTGCCAGGGCGACTACGAAGGGCCGGACATGGCGCGCTGCCCGGCCTACGGTGGCTGGATCTGCTCGCTGTGCTGCACGCTGGATGCGCGCTGCGGCGACGCCTGCAAGCCGCACGCGCGGCTGGGCACGCAGCTGCGCGCGTGGCTGCGGCGCTGGCTGCCGCGGCGCTGGCAGCCGTACCTGGACGCCGGGGTGGCGCACTATCTCGTGCTGCTGGCGGTCACCGCGCTGGTGCTGGCCGGACTGCTGGCGCTGCTGGCGCAGCAGGATCTGCGCCACGCGCAGGCGCTGGGCGCGCCGGCGGCGCTCATCCACGAGGCTTACCGCAAGGTCTACGTCGTGCTGCTGGCGCTGGCGGCAGGGGTGGTGTGGTGGCTGGTGCTGGCGCAGCGCGCGCGCCACGTGGCGCAGCGCGAATCGAACCGCTACACGCGGCTGCTGCTGCGCGAGATCGACGCGCACCGCCGCACCGACGCCCAGCTGCAGCGCGCGCGCGAGCAGGCCGAGGCGGCGCGGCGCGCCGCCGAACGCGCCAACGAGGCCAAGAGCCGCTACCTGAGCGCCATCAGCCACGAGCTGCGCACGCCGCTGGGCGCCATCATGCTCTACGTGCAGGCGCTGCAGCGCGACGCCGTGCCCGATGCGCGCCAGGCGCATGCGCTGGCGATGATCCAGCGCGCCGGCGAGCACGTGCTGTCGCTGGTGGAGGGTACGCTCGACCTGGCGCGCATCGAGGCCGGGCGGGTGACGCTGGACCTGCGCCCGACCGACCTGCGCGCGCTGCTGGAGGAGGTGGCCGCGCTGCTGGCGCCGCAGGCGCGCGCCAAGGGACTGCGCTTCGCGCTGGAGGGGCCGCCGCGCTGGCCGGCGGCGGTGCGCACGGATGCGGCGCGGCTGCGTCAGGTGCTGCTCAACCTGCTCGGCAACGCGGTGCGCTACACCGACGCCGGCACCGTGACGCTGCGCGTGGCCTGGGCGCGGGAGCTGGCCACGATCGAGGTCGCCGACACCGGCCCGGGCATGAGCGCCTCGGAGCTGGAGCGGGTGTTCGAACCGTTCGCGCGCGGGGCGGCCGCCAGCCGCGCCGCCGGCGCCGGGCTGGGGCTGACGATCGCGCGCATGCTCACCGAACTGATGGGCGGCGAGCTGACCGTGCGCAGCGCGCTCGGGCAGGGCACGACGTTCCGGCTGCGGCTGTACCTGCCGGAGGTGGCCGCCCCCGCCGTCGCCGCAGCGCCGGCAGCCGGCGCTGCGCCGGCGGCGCTGCCACCGCCCGCCGCGGTGCCGGCCTGCCCCGGGCTGCACGCCTGGCCCGCGCCGCTGCGCGCGGCGCTGCTGGAGCGGGTGCGGCTGGGCTGGGCGCGCGGCGTGCTGCGGCTGCTGGACGAGGCGCCGCCCCTGCCGGGCCTGGAGGCGGTGCGGCAGGCGGCGCGCGCGCTGGATTTCGACCTGCTGGAGCGATGGCTGATGGAGGCATCCGATGATGCGACCGCACGTGCTGGAGAGTGAAACCGGCCCGCTGGTGCTGATCGTGGACGACGTGCCCGAGAGCCTGGCGGCGCTGCACGACATGCTGGACGAGACCGGCTACACGGTGCTGGTGGCCAGCGACGGCCCCACCGCGTTGCAGCGCGCGCGCCAGGCGCGGCCCGACGTGATCCTGCTGGATGCGCTGATGCCGGGCATGGATGGCTTCGAGGTGGCGCGCCGGCTCAAGGCCGACGAGCGCACCGCCGGCATCCCGATCCTGTTCATGACCGGCCTGACCGAGACCGAGCACCTGATCGAAGGACTCGCCGCCGGTGCGGTGGACTACGTGACCAAGCCGGTCAAGCCGCAGGAGGTGATCGCGCGCATTGGCGTGCACCTGCGCACCTCGCGCCAGATCCGCCAGGGTTCGATGGTGCAGCAGCAGGCGCGCAACGCGCTGGATGCGTTCGGCTTTGCCACCATCACGGTGCGCATGCGCGACGGCCGGCTGCTGTGGCAGACGCCGCTGGCGCGCGAGCTGCTGTGGCGCTACTGCGGCACCGAGGCGCCGGTGACGCCGGAGCCGGTGCTGCAGTGGCTGCGCCGCCACGGGCCGGATCTGTGCCGCGGCGATCCGGCGCCGGCGGAGCCGCCGCGGCTGACGCTGACGCAGGGCACGCGGCGGCTGACGCTGCGGCTGTACCGCTCGGTGGACGACCCGGCCGACACCAGCGCCGACAGCGAGGGCGGCCACTGGCTGATCGTGATGCAGGAGACCTCCGACACCAGCGTGCTGGAGGCGCTGATGAGCACCTTCGGCCTGACCGCCCGCGAGGCCGAGGTGCTCTACTGGGTCGTGCAGGGCAAGATCAACCGCGACATCGCCGACATCGTCGGCGCCAGCCCGGCCACCGTCAAGAAGCACCTGGAGCGCATCCACGCCAAGCTCGGCGTGGAGACGCGCACCGCGGCGGCGGCGCTGGCGCTGCAGCGCGTGCCGCAGCTGCGCCCGGGCGGCGGGGTGTAGCGGCCGGGCGCGCGTACGCCATCCGGCGTACAGACGCGGCGGGGCGCGGTGCCTAGCATGGGAATCGTTGCGAGCACCTTCACGCTTTCCCTGTCACTCGCGGAGAACCACCATGATGCAACGTCGCTCCACGCTCAAGGCCCTCTCGGCCGCCGCCGCGCTGGCCGCCTTCGGCCCGCTGCCCGCCCGCGCCCAGTCCGGTCCGATCAAGGTCGGCATCCTGCACTCGCTGTCGGGCACGATGGCGATCTCCGAGACGGTGCTCAAGGACATCGCGCTGATGACCATCGACGAGATCAACGCCGCCGGCGGGGTGCTGGGGCGCAGGATCGAGCCGGTGGTGGTCGATCCGGCCTCCAACTGGCCGCTGTTCGCCGAGAAGGCGCGCCAGCTGCTGACGCAGGACAAGGTGGCCGCGGTGTTCGGCTGCTGGACCTCGGTCAGCCGCAAGTCGGTGCTGCCGGTGTTCGAGGAGTTGAACGGCCTGCTGTTCTACCCCGTGCAGTACGAGGGCGAGGAACTGAGCAAGAACGTCTTCTACACCGGCGCGGCGCCGAACCAGCAGGCGATTCCCGCCGTGGAATACCTGATGAGCAAGGACGGCGGCAGCGCCAGGCGCTTCGTGCTGCTCGGCACCGACTACGTCTATCCCCGCACCACCAACAAGATCCTGCGCGCGTTCCTCAAGTCCAAGGGCATCCCCGAGTCGGACATCATGGAGGAATACACGCCGTTCGGCCACAGCGACTACCAGACCATCATCGCCAAGATCAAGCAGTTCGCCGCCGCCGGCAAGAAGACCTGCGTGATCTCCACCATCAACGGCGACTCCAACGTGCCGTTCTACAAGGAGCTGGGCAACCAGGGCCTCAAGGCCACCGACGTGCCGGTGGTGGCCTTCAGCGTCGGCGAGGAGGAGCTGCGCGGCGTGGATACCAAGCCGCTGGTCGGGCACCTGGCGGCGTGGAACTACTTCATGTCGATCAAGAACCCGACCAACGACGCCTTCATCAAGAAGTGGGCCGCCTATGCCAAGGCCAAGAACATCCCCGGCCACAAGGACAAGCCGCTGACCAACGACCCGATGGAGGCCACCTACATCGGCATCCACATGTGGAAGCAGGCGGTGGAGAAGGCCAGGAGCACCGAGACCGACAAGGTCATCGAGGCCATGGCCGGGCAGACCTTCGACGCCCCGAGCGGCTTCAAGGTCAAGATGGACGAGCGCAACCACCACCTGCACAAGCCGGTGTTCATCGGCGAGGTGCGCGCCGACGGCCAGTTCAACGTCGTCTGGAAGACCAAGGGCCCGATCCGCGCCCAGCCGTGGAGCCCGTTCATCCCCGGCAACGAGAAGAAGAAGGACGTGCCGGAGAAGGCCTGACGCAGGCGGGAGGGCAGGGGATGACGATGCGCGCATGGCGGCCGTGGGCGGCGGCGCTGCTGGCCGGCCTGTGCCTGCTGCTGCCGCGGCTGGCCCCGGCGCTGACGCCGGAGCAGGCGCTGGCGGTGGCCGAGGGCACGGTGGCCGAGCGCGTGCAGGCCATCACGCAGCTGGCCGCCGCGCCGGATCCGGCGGCGGCGGCGCTGCTGCGCGCGCTGCAGGACGAGCGCGTGCGCGTGCACGAGGGGCGGGTCTGGATCGAGCAGCCGGACGGCAGCGCGGTGCGTGCCGACAGCGGCGCGCCCGAGCCGCTGCCGCCCGAGGCCGAGGCGCCGCTGCTGAACAACCGGCTGCGCGCGGCGCTGGCGCTGGCGCTGGCGGCGCTGGATCTGCAGGAGGCTGACCCGCAGCGTCAGCGCACGGCGGCCGCGACGCTGCGCCGCGCGTTGCTGGAGGAGCCGGACGAGGCGTTCGCGCCGCTGCTGCGCGCGGCCCTCGACCCGCAGCGCCAGCCGCCGCTGGACGGACGCGCGGCGGCGCTGCTGGCGCAGGCGCAGGCGGCGGTGGAGCTGGCCGACGCCGACCCGGCGCGGCGGCGCGCCGCCGCCGGGGTGCTGGGCGGCAGCGGGGAGCGCCTGGCGCTTGCGCTGCTGCAGCAGCAGCGCGCGCAGGAAACCGACCCCGCGGTGGCGCAGGCGCTGCGCCAGGCGCAGCAGGCGCTGGAGCGCACGCTGGCTCTGGCTGAAGTCGGCGGCACGGTGTTCACGGGGCTGAGCCTGGGCTCGATCCTGCTGCTGGCGGCGCTGGGGCTGGCGATCACCTACGGCCTGATGGGCGTCATCAACATGGCGCACGGCGAGCTGATCATGGTCGGCGCCTACGCCACCTACGTCGTGCAGCAGCTGTTCGCGCGCCTGTGGCCGCAGTGGTTCGACTGGTACGTGCTGGCCGCGCTGCCGGTGGCGTTCCTGACCGCGGCGCTGGTCGGCGCGGCCATCGAGCGCGGCGTCATCCGTCACCTCTACGGCCGGCCGCTGGAGACGCTGCTGGCCACCTGGGGCCTGAGCCTGATCCTGATGCAGGCGGTGCGCAGCCTGTTCGGCGCGCAGAACGTCACGGTGGAAAACCCCGCGTGGCTCAGCGGGGCGCTGGCCCTGCCGGGGGGATTGGTGCTGCCGTGGAACCGGGTGGCGATCCTGGTGTTCGCCGCGGCGGTGCTGGCGGCGGTGGCGTGGGTGCTGGCGCGCACGCGGCTCGGGCTGTTCGTGCGCGGCGTGACGCAGAACCGCCCGATGGCGGCCTGCATGGGCGTGCCGACCGGTCGCGTCGATGCGCTGGCGTTCGCCTTCGGCTCCGGCGTGGCGGGGCTGGCCGGCGTGGCGCTGAGCCAGATCGGCAACGTCGGACCGGACCTGGGGCAGGCCTACATCATCGACTCCTTCATGGTCGTGGTGGTCGGCGGCGTCGGCCAGCTGGCCGGCACGGTGCTGGCGGCGCTGGGGCTGGGGCTGCTGAACAAGCTGCTGGAGGGCTGGGCCGGCGCGGTGCTGGCCAAGATCGCCGTGCTGGTGCTGATCGTGATCTTCATCCAGAAGCGGCCGCAGGGGCTGTTCGCGCTGAAAGGAAGGCAGGCATGAACACCGCCGCATCGACCGCAGGGCCGCAGCCGGCCGGCGCGCGCGGGCCGCGGCTGCTGGCGCCGCAGGCGCGCGCGCTGTGGCTGGCCGTCGCGCTGGTGGCCGGGGTGGCGCCGCTGCTCAACCTCGCGGTGCCGCCCGACAGCGTCTGGCACCTGAGCGACCACTGGATCACGCTGCTCGGCAAGATCATGTGCTACGCCATCTGCGCGCTGGCGCTGGACCTGATCTGGGGCTACACCGGCATCCTCAGCCTCGGGCACGGGCTGTTCTTCGCGCTGGGCGGCTACGTGATGGGCATGTACCTGATGCGCCAGATCGGCACCGACGGCCACTATGGCAGCGAGCTGCCGGACTTCATGGTCTTCCTCGACTGGAAGGAACTGCCGTGGCACTGGGCGCTGTCGCACAGCTTCGCGGCCACGCTCGTGCTGATCGTGCTGGTGCCGGGGCTGCTGGCGTGGGTGTTCGGCTACTTCGCGTTCCGCTCGCGCATCCAGGGGGTCTATTTCTCGATCATCACGCAGGCGCTGACGCTGGCGGCGATGCTGCTCTTCTACCGCAACGAGACGGGCTTCGGCGGCAACAACGGCTTCACGGACTTCAAGCGCATCCTGGGCTTTCCGATCACGACGTCCGAGACGCGCGTGGCGCTGTTCGTCGTCACGGGGCTGACGCTGCTGGGCTGCTACCTGCTGGCGCGCTGGCTGGTGGCCAGCAAGTTCGGCCGCGTGCTGCAGGCGATCCGCGACGCCGAGGGGCGCGTGATGTTCTGCGGCTACGACCCGCTGCCCTACAAGCTCACGATCTGGACGCTGTCGGCGGTGATGTGCGCACTGGCCGGGGCGCTGTACGTGCCGCAGGTCGGCATCATCAACCCGCGCGAGATGAGCCCGGCGGCCAGCATCGAGATCGCGGTGTGGACGGCAGTCGGCGGCCGCGGCACGCTCGTCGGCCCGATCGTCGGGGCGTTCGCGGTCAACGGCGCCAAGAGCTGGCTGACGGTGGTGGCGCCGGAGGTATGGCTGTACGCACTGGGCGCGCTGTTCGTGGCGGTGACGCTGTGGATGCCGCAGGGGCTGGTCGGCCTGTGGCGGCGCTGGGTGCGCCGCGCGCCGCGCGGGGAGGGGGGCGCATGACCCCGGATCTGCTGCAAAGCGGCGCCGAGCGCTGGCAGCGCGCGCAGCGCCGCGCCGGTTCCGAAGGCGCCAGCGGCGGGCGTGCCGCGGCCTTCGCCCACCCGGTCGCGCCCGGCGCCATCGACACCAGCCATGGCCGCATCCTCTACCTGGACGACGTGCACGTCAGCTTCGACGGCTACAAGGCGCTCAAGGGCCTGAACCTGGACATCGCGCCCGGCGAGCTGCGCGCCATCATCGGCCCCAACGGCGCCGGCAAGACGACGATGCTGGACGTCATCACCGGCCGCACGCGCCCGGACCGCGGCAGCGTCTTCCTCGGCAGCACGATCGACCTGCTGCGCTACCGCGAGCCGCAGATCGCCGCGCTGGGCGTGGGGCGCAAGTTCCAGCGTCCCACGGTGTTCGAGCCGCTGACGGTGTGGGAAAACCTGGAACTGGCGCTGGCGGGTGACAAGCGCGTGCGCGCCAGCCTCATCTTCCGCCTCGGCGCCGCGCAGCGTCAGCGCCTGCAGGCGCTGCTGGCACTGATCCACCTGGAGGACGTCGCCGGGCGCGCCGCCGGCACGCTCAGCCACGGGCAGAAGCAGTGGCTGGAGATCGGCATGCTGCTGGCGCAGGAGCCCAAGGTGCTGCTGCTGGACGAGCCGGTGGCCGGCATGACGGACGACGAGACCGAGCGCACCGCGCAGCTCCTCCTCAAGCTCAAGGGGCACCACACGCTGGTGGTGGTGGAGCACGACATGGGCTTCGTGCGCGCGATTGCCGACAAGGTCACCGTGCTGTGCGACGGCGCGGTGCTGACCGAGGGTTCGTTCGAGCAGGTGGCGCGCGACGAGCGCGTCATCGAGGTCTATCTGGGGCGCTGACGGTCATGCTGGTGATCGAGGACGTGCATCAGTACTACGGCGGCTCGCACACGCTGCGCGGCGTCAGCCTGCAGGCGCGCGCCGGCGAGATCACCGTGGTGCTGGGGCGCAACGGCGTGGGCAAGACCACGCTGCTGAAAAGCCTGATGGGCCTGGTGCCGATCCGGCAGGGCCGCATCGCCTTCGACGGCGTGGAGCTGGCGCGCCGCCCGGTGCACGAGCGCGCGCGCCGCGGCATCGGCTACGTGCCGCAGGGGCGCGAGATCTTCCCGCGCCTGACGGTGCGCGAAAACCTGCTGATGGGGCTGGCCAGCCGCCCCGCCGGCACCGCGCTGCCGGCGCAGCTGTTCGAGCTGTTTCCGGTGCTGGCCGAGATGCAGAGCCGCCGCGGCGGGGACCTTTCGGGCGGGCAGCAGCAGCAGCTGGCGATCGCGCGGGCGCTGGCGGCGCGCCCGCGTCTGCTGGTGCTGGACGAGCCCACCGAGGGCATCCAGCCCAACATCATCCAGGCCATCGGCCGCGTGCTGCGCCAGCTGGCTCGCCAGGGGCTGGACGGCGAGCCGATGGCGATCCTGCTGGTCGAGCAGTACTACGACTTCGCGCGCGAGCTGGCCGACCGCTACGTGGTGCTGGAGCGCGGCGCGGTGGTGGCCAGCGGCGGCGGCGACGAGATGGACGCGCACGGCGTGCGCGCGATGGTGGCGCTGTAGCGCGTCAGACGCGCCACAGGCGCAGCGGCGGCGCCTCCAGGTCCCAGGCCTGCCGGCGCAGCACGGCGCGCAGGCGCTGCCACAGCGCCATCAGCGGCTCGATCATGTCCGCCAGCGCCCGCACCACCAGCACCCGCTCGTGCGGGCAGGTGGCGCCGGCGGCCACGGGTGCAAGGCTTTCGGGCAACTCGGCGCGCACGGCCTGCAGCAGCCGCTCGCGCTCGGCCTCGGTCCACGGCGTGCCGCGGGCCAGCACCAGCGTGCCCAGGGCGCGCCGCCCCGCCAGGCCGGGGCCGCCGTCCAGCAGCCAGCGATCGGCGGCATCCAGCCGCCCTTCGTCGAGCCAGACGTCGTCCACCGCCATGCGCTGTTGCAGCACGCCGGTGGCGAACGGCGCGCCGGCCTGTGGCAGGCCGAGGGCGCAGACCTCCCACGCCAGCAGTTGCGCGCCCGGGGCGAGCTCGGCGTCGAACGCGTTGCGCGCCAGGCAGCCGGGGTAGGCGATCGTCTCCGCCGGCAGCCACTCCAGCCGTGCGCCGTCGCTCAGCCGTGCGCGCACCGTCTGCGTGGCCGGCGCGCCGTCGCTGCGGTAGAAGCGCGTCGCCCCGGGCGTGGTCACCAGCACGTGCGCGCCGGGGCCGACCTGCACGTCGATGGCCAGCTCGTCGCCGCCGACGAGGCCGCCCGGCGGGTGCACCAGCACCGCGTGCACCACCGCCGGGCCTTCCGGGTGCAGCGTCTGCAGCACACGCAGCGGCCCTTCGTGCGCAAACGCCAGACGGCTGCGCCCGCCGACGGCGCTGCCGTGCAGCTCGAGCCGTGCCTGCCAGCCCATCGGCGCGGCCAGCCGCGGTTCAGCGCTGCACCGCGGCGGCGGCCACCGCAGTCATGTTCAGCACGCGGCGCACGGTGGCCGCCGGCGTCAGGATGTAGGCCGGTGCGCGCACGCCCATCAGGATCGGGCCGACCGTGACGCCGCCGCTGGTGGTGGTCTTCATGACGTTGTAGAGGATGTTGGCCGCGTCCAGGTTCGGGCAGACCAGCAGGTTGGCGCTGCCCGACAGCGTCGAGTCCGACAGGAAGCGCGCGCGGATCTCGGGCTCCAGCGCCGCGTCGCCGTGCAGCTCGCCGTCGCACTCGATCTCGGGGTGCGCGGCGACGAACAGGTCGCGCGCGGCGCGCATCTTGCGCGCGCTGGCGCGCTTGGACGAGCCGAACGTCGAGTGGGACAGGAACGCCACCTTCGGCACGATGCCGAAGCGCTGCACCTGCTGCGCCGCCATCCAGGCGATCTCGGCCAGCTGTTCGGCGCTGGGGTCCTCGTGCACGTAGGTGTCGGTGATGAAGATCGGGCCGCGGTCGGTGTTGACGGCGTTGAGTGCGGCGTAGAGCGTGGCCCCGGGCGCGCGGCCCAGCACCGCGTCGATGCGCTCCAGATGCGTGGTGTAGGTGCCCACCAGCCCGCAGATCAGCGCGTCGGCATCGCCCAGGTGCACCATCAGCGCGCCGATGATGGTGTTGGAACGGCGCACGGCGGCCTTGGCGACCTCGGGCGTGGCGCCGTCGCGCTTCATCCGCTGGTGGTAGGCCTCCCAGTACTGGCGGAAGCGCGGGTCGTCCTCGGGGTTGACGTTCTCGACGTCGACGCCGAGGCGCAGGTGCAGCCCCGCCTTGCGGATGCGCGCCTCGATGACGGCGGGGCGGCCGATCAGGATCGGGCGCGCGATGCCTTCCTCCAGCGCCAGCTGCGCCGCGCGCAGCGCGCGCTCGTCTTCGCCGTCGGCGTAGGCCACGCGCGCCAGCGGCTGCTGCCGCTTGGCCACGGCGAAGATCGGCCGCATCAGGATGCCGGTCTGGTAGACGAAGCGCTGCAGACTTTCGCGGTAGGCGTCCAGGTCCTCGATCGGCCGCGTGGCCACGCCCGACTCGGCCGCGGCCTGCGCCACCGCCGGCGCGATGCGCAGGATCAGTCGCGTGTCGAACGGCTTCGGGATCAGGTAATCGGGGCCGAACTGCAGCTCCTGCCCGGCGTAGGCGGCGGCCACCTCGTCGCTGATCTCGGCCTTGGCCAGCTGCGCGATCTCGCGCACGCAGGCCAGCTTCATCGCCTCGGTGATGCGGGTGG
>NZ_VJND01000005.1 GCF_007556605.1 Tepidimonas sediminis
GCGTCCCAGTCGGCCGGCGGCCACAGCCAGCGCAGCGGCAGGCTGGCCTCGACACAGACGCGAATCTCCCCGCGGCCGACCGACACGCCCGACAGCGCCAGCACGAACGCCGCCAGCACCAGCAGCGCCAGCCAGCCGGCCGACAGGCCCAGGCCGGCGCCGACCAGCCCGGCCAGCCCCGCCGTGGCCGCCGCCCCCAGCACGCGCCCAAGCAGCGCGCGCGTGACGGTGGCGATGACCGGCACGGCGAAGAACGCGAACACGAGCGCCCCCTCGACGTCGGGGCCGTCGGCCGCGCCGGCTCGGGCCGCGGCCGGCCCGGGCGGCGGCAGCGCCTCGCCGGCCAGCGCCGCCAGGATCTGCTCGACGCCGGCCTGCAGCCCGCCGAAGAAGTCGCCTTGGCGGAAATGCGGCACGATGGCGCGCTCGATGATGCGGCTGGCCAGCAGGTCCGGCAGCGCACCCTCCACCGCCTTGGTGGTGGCGATGCGCACGCGGCGGTCGTCCTTGGCCACCACCAGCAGGACGCCGTCGCCGACGTCGCGCCGGCCGATCTTCCACGCATCGCCGACGCGCTGCGTGTAGTCGGTGATGTCCTCCGGCGCGGTGGTCGGCACCAGCAGCACCACCACCTGGCTGCCCCGCTCGCGCTCGAAGGCGGCCAGCCGCGCCTCCAGCGCCGCGCGCTGCTCGGCGCTGAGCGTGCCGGTCAAATCCATCACGCGGGCGGTCAGCGCCGGCACCGGCTGCAGGGACTGCGCGTGCGCCGGCAAGCCCCACGCCAGCAGCAGCATCAGCCAGACCCCGAGCAGCCACCCGTAGCGAGGACCAGGTCGCCCGCACGGCCCCTCACCCACAGCCACCGCGGGCGCGGCGAACGGAAAACCGGCAGCGGGCACGGCCGCTCCCCGTCAGCGCCCCGGCGCGGCCGGGAATTCCACCTTCGGCGGCTGCGCCAGGCTGGCCTCGTCGGCGGGGGCGAAGCCCGGCTTGGGCGCGTAGCCGAACACCTTGGCGGTCAGATTGGTCGGGAAGCTGCGCGCCAGCGTGTTGTAGCGCTGCACGGCCTGGATGTAGCGGTTGCGCGCCACCGCGATGCGGTTTTCGGTGCCTTCGAGCTGCACGCGCAGGTCGGCAAAGCCCTGGTTGGCCTTCAGATTCGGGTACTGCTCGGCCACCGCCAGCAGGCGCGCCAGCGCGCCGCCCAGCTCGCCCTGCGCGGCCTGGAAGCGCTGCAGCGCCTGCGGGTCCTGCAGCATCTCGGGCGTGACCTGGATCGCGGTGGCGCGGGCGCGCGCCTCGATGACGCGTGTGAGCGTCTCGCGCTCGAAGTTGGCCTCGCCCTGCACGGTGGCCACCAGGTTGGGCACCAGATCGGCGCGGCGCTGGTACTGGTTGAGCACCTCGGCCCAGGCGGCGCGCACCTCCTCGTCGAGGCGCTGGAATTCGTTGTAGCCGCAGCCGGGCAGCGCCGCGGCCAGCGGCATGGCCGCGGCCCACGCCAGCCAGCGGCGGCGCGTCGGGGTGGCAAGCGCAGAATCGGTCATGGCGGTCGGCCCTCCTTCGCGGGCGGCGGCCCGCATGGCGCGCATCATGCCACGGCGGCGGGCGCCAGCCAGCCGCGCTGCGCCAGCGCAGCACGCAGCCGGCGTGCGGTCTGCAGCGCCTGCGGCCCGTCGCCGTGCACGCAGACGCTGTCGATCGGGGTGGGCAGCACGCGCCCGCCGCGGGTGACGAGGCCGCCGGCCTGCAGCATCGCCAGCACGTGCGCCACCGCCTCGTCCGGGTCGTGCAGCACCGCGCCCGGCTGGCGCCGCGGCACCAGCTGGCCGTCGTCCTGGTAGGCGCGGTCGGCGAACACCTCGCGCAGCAGCGGCTGGCCCAGCGCCAGCGCCGCGCGCTCCAGCGCCGAGCACGCCGGCGCCAGCAGCGGCAGCGCGGGATCGTAGGCCCGCACCGCCTGGACCACGGTGCGCGCCAGCGCCTCGTCGGCGCAGGCCATGTTGTTGAGCGCGCCGTGCGGCTTGACGTGCGCCAGCCGCACCCCTTCGGCGCGGCACACCCCGGCCAGCGCACCGATCTGATAGATCAGCAGCGCCTGCAGCTCCTCGGGCTCCATCTCCATGCGCCGGCGGCCGAAGCCCTGCAGGTCCGGAAAGCTCGGGTGCGCGCCGATGGCCACGCCGCGCTCGCGCGCGCGGCGCACGGTGCGGCGCATCACCAGCGGGTCGCCGGCGTGGAAGCCGCAGGCGACGTTGGCCCGTCCGACGATGGCCAGTAACGCCTCGTCGTCGCCCATCGTCCAGGCACCGAAGCTTTCGCCCAGGTCGGCGTTGAGGTCCACGCAAAGGGTTCGGGGGGTCATTCACCATCCTCCAGCCCCGCCCACGGGGCGTCGTCGAGCGCGGCGCGCAGCACGCCGCTGATCAGGTTGGCGCCGTACAGCCGCGCCTCGTCCAGGTATCCGGGCGGGCGCCACGCTTGCCGCCGCGCCGCCCAAGCGGCCCAAGCCGACTGGCGCGCGTGCAGCGCCGCGCGCGCCTGCTCCAGCGTCACCGCCTCGAACCGAAGAGGACGGTTCGATGGCCAGCGCGCCAGCCGCCCAAGGTCGGCCTGGATGACGGTGGCGATCTTCGGATAACCCCCCACGGTCTGCGCGTCGGCCAGCAGCACGATCGGCTGGCCGCTGGCCGGCACCTGGATCGCGCCGGGCGCCACGCCGTCGGAGACGATGTCGGCGTGCGCCGGGCTGGCATGCGCGAGCGCCGGGCCCGCCAGCCGCATGCCCATGCGGTCGCGCTCGGGCGTGAGGCGCCAGTCGGCCTGCAGCAACAGCGTCCGCGCCGCCGGGGTGAAGTGGTCGTCCTGCGGGCCCCAGAGCACGCGGATAGGGCCGTCGTCGTCCGGCAAGGGGTCGGCACGGCGCTCGACGCCGCGGTCGGCGTCCGCCGCGGCGCACGGCAGCCGGTCGCCGCTGCGCAGGGCGCGGCCCTCAAGCCCGCCCATCTTGGTGCGCTCGTGGGTGGCGCGGCTGCCCAGCACCGGCGGCACGTCGAGGCCGCCGGCCACCGCCACGTAGGCCAGCCCCTGCACCGCCCCCAGGCGCAGCGCGTCGCCGGGCTGCAGCGTCACGCTGCACCAGCCGGGCAGCGGCTGCCGCGCGCCGGCGGCGCGCTCCACCGTGACCACCACGTCGCCCACCACCGCGACGCGCACCGCAGCGCCCTGCGCGCGCAGCCTCGGCCCCAGCAGGCGCAGCTCCAGCAGCGCCGCCTCGGACGGGTTGTCCAGCAGCGCGTTTGCGGCGCGCGCCCACCACGGATCCAGCGCCCCGGCCAGCGCCACGCCCCAGTGGCGCCGGCCGCGGCGGCCCAGGTCCTGCACCGTGGTGCCGACGCCGCCGTCGAGCACCTCGAGCACCGCGCTCACGCGGCGGCCTCCGCCGGCGTCTCGCACCAGGCGGCCACGTCCAGCGCCCCGCGCTGCGCGGCCTGCCGCAGCCGCTCGTATTCGGCGGCGTCGATGGCGCGCCAGCGCACCGCGTCGCCGCTGGCCAGCAGCGCCGGCGGGTCGCGGCGCAGATCCCACAGCGGCGCCGGGGTGCGGCCCACCAGGTGCCAGCCGCCGGGGCTTTCCCACGGGTAGACCGCCGCCATCGCGCCGGCCAGCGCGATCGAGCCCGCCGGCACCGCCTTGCGCGGCGTGGGCAGGCGCGGCACCTGCAGCGCCGGCGGCACCCCGCCCATGTACGGAAAGCCCGGCATGAAGCCGATCTGGTAGACGCGCAGCTCCATGCTGAGCAGCTGCTCGACGACCTCGGCGGACGAAAGACCCTGGCGCGCCGCCAGCGCCGCCAGATCCGGCGCCAGCGCGGCGTCGAAACACGCCGGCAGCGTCCAGCGCCGCCCGCGCGGCGGCGCCGCGCCCGCCTGCTGCGCAAGTTGCAGCAGCGCCTGCCCCAGCGCCAAGCCATCGCCGGCCAGCGGGTCGTAGTGCACGGTCAGCGAGCGTAAGGTCGGCACCACGTCCTGCACCGCATCCCACGGCGGCGCGCCGCTGGCCTGCGCGGCGCGCACCGCGGCCTCCAGCGCCAGCACGCGCGCATGCAGCGCCGCATCGATCGCCGCGCCGAACTCCACCGTCCAGGCCGCGTCGCCCAGCGGCAGCAGGCGCGGCGCGGGGCTCAGCCCGCCATGCGCTGGGGCAGCCACGTCACCAGCTCCGGAAAGGCGGTCAGCAGCACCACCGCCAGCACCATGATGACGAACATCGGCGCCGCGTGGCGGGCCAGCTCCGTCACCTGCCGCCCGGTCATGCCCTGCAGCACGAACAGGTTGAAGCCCACCGGCGGCGTGATCTGCGCCATCTCCACCACCACGACGACGAAGATGCCGAACCAGATCAGGTCCAGCCCGGCGGCCTGCACGGTCGGCAGCAGCACGCCCATCGTCAGCACGACGATCGAGATGCCGTCCAGAAAGCAGCCGAGCACGATGAAAAAGAGCGCCAGCGCCGCGATGAGCTGCCAGGGCTGCAGCCCCAGCGAGCCGATCCACGTCGCCACGTGGCGCGGCAGGCCCAGGTAGCCCATCGCCAGCGTCAGGAAGGCCGCGCCGGCCAGGATCAGCGCGATCATGCAGTACATGCGCACCGCGCCGAGCAGGCTGTCGCGCAGCGTCGCCCAGGTCAGCGCCCGCTGCGCCGCGGCGATCAGCAGCGCGCCGACGACGCCGACCGCCGCCGCCTCGGTGGCGGTGGCAATCCCGGTGTAGATGGTGCCGAGCACCCCGCCGATCAACAACAGCACCGGCAGCAGGTGGCGGCTGGCGCGCAGCTTTTCCGCCAGGCTCAGCCGCTGGTGTTCTGGCGGGATGGCCTGCGGGTGCAGCAGCGACCAGACGATCACGTAGCCCATGAAGAGCGCCGCCAGCAGCAGGCCCGGCACGATGCCGCCGACGAACAGGCGCGCGATCGACACCTCGGCCGTCACGCCATAGACGATCATGATGATCGACGGCGGGATCAGCAGCCCGAGCGTGCTGGCGCCGGCCAGCGTGCCCAGGCTCAGCGCGTCGGGATAGCCGCGGCGCTGCAATTCGGGCAGCGTCATCTTGCCGACCGTGGCGCAGGTGGCCGCCGACGAGCCCGACACCGCCGCAAACAGCGTGCTGCCCAGGATGTTGGTGTGCAGCAGCCGCCCCGGCAGGCGCTGCAGCCATGGCGCCAGCCCCCGGAACAGATCCTCCGACAGCCGGGTGCGGAACAGGATCTCGCCCATCCAGATGAACAGCGGCAGCGCCGTCAGCGTCCACGACGAGGCCGAGCCCCAGATGGTCAGCGCCATCGCGTCGCCGACCGAGCGCTGGGTGAACAGCGCCATGCCGATCCAGGCCACGCCGATCAGCGCCAGGCCGATCCAGACCCCGGCGGCCAGCAGCAGCAGCAAGGCGCCGATCAGCACCGTGGCGATGAGCCCTTCCACGGCCGCGCCCCCTGCGGTGTCATTCGATGCGCGCGGGCTCGTCGCCCGGCGCGGCCGGCGCGGACTGGCCGCGCAGGTGCTCGAGCCACTGCACCGCCAGCGCCAGCACCAGCAGCACGGTGCCCGCGGCCATGCCGAGCTGCGGAATCCACAGCGGCGTGGCGTCGAGGCCCGTGGAGATGTCGTGGAAGGCGTGGCTCTGCCACACCAGCCGCAGCGAGAACCACGCCAGCCCGCCCGCCAGCGCCAGGCCCACCGCATGCACCGCCAGCTCCAGCGCGCGCCGCGCCGGCGCCGGCAGGCGCTGCAGCACCAGCGTCACGCGGATGTGCTCGCCGCGGCGCAGCGTCGGCGCCAGCGCCAGGAACGCCGCCGCCGCCATGCAATAGCCGGCGTAGGCGTCGGAGCCCGGCAGCGCCAGCACCGGCCACAGCCGCCCGGCGATGCCGAGCAGCACCATCGCCAGCGTGCCGACCAGAAAACCCGCCGCCAGCCAGGCAGCCAGGTCGAACAGGCGGTTCAGGGCCTTCATCGCGGGCTCGGGCGCGTCGCCGTCACTTGCGGTAGGCGGCCAGCACCGCCGCGCCCTCGGCCCCGGCCTGGCGCGTCCACTCCTCGATCATCGTCTCGCCGATCTTGCGCAGATCGGCCTGTAGCTGCGGCGAGCCCTTGCTGACCGTCATGCCGTTCCTGCGCAGCTGCTCCAGGTACCAGGCGGTCTTTTCCTCGCTCTCGCGCCAACCGCGCGCCTCGGCGTCGGCGGCGGCCTTCAGCAGCGCCTGCTGGGTCGGCTGGTCCAGCGCGTCGAAAGCCCGCTTGGAAACGAGCACGACGTTCTTCGGCAGCCACGCCGCCACGTCGTAGTAGTACTTGACCTGCTCCCACACCTTGCTGTCGTAGCCGGTGGCGCCGGAGGTCATGAAGGCGCTGACCGCGCCGGTGGCCAGCGCCTGCGTCAGCTCGGCGGCCTGGATCGTCACCGGCTGCGCGCCGACCAGCTGCGCGATGCGGCTGGTGTTGGGGTTGTAGGCGCGCCACTTGGCCCCGCGCAGGTCGGCGGCCGACTCGATCGGCTTGGCGCTGAAGATGCCCTGCGGCGGCCACGGCACCGCGTACAGCACCTTCAGCCCCTGCTTGTCCAGCGCCGCCTCGATGGCCGGGCGCGACGCCTGCCACAGCTTGCGCGCCTCGCCGTAGCTGGTGGCCAGGAACGGGATCGAGTCGATGCCGAACAGCGGGTTCTCGTTGGAGAAGTTGGAGATCAGCACCTCGCCGATCTGCGCCTGGCCGCTCTGCACGGCGCGCTTGATCTCCGGCGCCTTGAACAGCGAGCCGTTCTCGTGCACGGTGATCGTGAGCTTGCCGCCGGTGGCACGCTCGACGTCCTTGGCGAACATCAGGATGTTGGCGGTGTGGAAGTTGCCGGCCGGGTAGGCGGTGGGCATGTCCCACTTGACGCTCTGGGCGGCGGCGGTGGCGTGGGCCAGCGTCAGCGTGGCGGCGGCGGCGAAGGTGGCAAGGGTGGCGCGCATCGGACTCTCTCCTGTGACGACGGAAAAGCGGGGACCGAGGAACCGCCGCGCCCGGCGCGGTCGGTGCCCGAACGTTAACAGCACGTCGATAAAACGTCAACGTTTTATCAACGTGACATCGTCATGGTTTACCCTCGATGCTTGGGTGACCACGCACGGCCGGGGGTAGGATCGGCGCCATGACACGCGCTCGCCTTTCCGCCCGCCCCTCGTCCCGCGCCGACGCCGCCGCGCCGCTGCCCACCGTCGAGCCTCCCTCGCCGGACCGGCCGATCGTCTCGTCCGCGCACCTGGTCTCCGAGAAGTCGCCCGAGCTGTCGGAGTTCGAGTTCGGCCTCATCATCGCTGCGCACGCCTTCAACCGCTGGCTGATCCGCTGCATGGGCGCCGCCGGCGTCAAGGACATGACGCCCACCGACGTGCTGGTGCTGCACCACATCAACCACCGCCGCACCCCGAAGCGCCTGGCCGACATCGCCTTCGTGCTCAACATCGAGGATGCGCACGTCGTGTCGTACTCGGTGCGCAAGCTGCAGGGCATGGGCCTGGTGGCCGGCACCAAGCGCGGCAAGGAGGTGTTCTACGCCACCACCGACGCCGGCCATGCGCTGTGCCTGCGCTACCGCGCGGTGCGCGAGGCCTGCCTGATGCCGGGCTTTTCCGGCGAGCCGGAGGAAAACCGCCGCCTGGCCGAGGTGGCGCGCACGCTGCGCCAGCTCAGCGGCCGCTACGACCAGGCGGCGCGCGCGGCCACGGCGTATTGAGACGGCCGGCCTGCCGCGTCAACCGCCTGCGGGCAGCGCGCCGGGCGGGATCGTCGCGGCCTTCGCCGCCGGGGCATGAGCAGCCTCACGGCGCTCCAGACGCGCCCACGCGCGCTCGTGGAAGAAATACGCCACCGCCTGGACGGTGGGTTCCAGCAGGCTGAGCGTCAGCGCGGCCAGCCAGCTGCCGGTCACGGCGTAGGCGACCGTCATCGCCACCGTGATGTGCATCACGTAGTAGGTGGCGGTCTTCATCAGCGCCAGGCGGTGGGTGCGGGCGATGCGACGCAGGCGGGCCATGGTGTGCTCCTTCGGTCCATGCTGGAGTCGATGGTAGGGGTGATCCCATCAAAATGCAATCCATCATTTTTATCCGATAGATTGCATTTTCGGTTCACGAGGATCGGTTGCGGGTGCCGACCGGTCGCCTCGGTTGCCCGAGGCCAGAGTCGGCCTCGTCTCGAGGGATCGCCTAAGCCCTCTCACCGGCGAGGGCGGCGCACCGTCACTCCCCCAGCGTCACCCAAGGCAGGTCGTGCTGGCGTGCCAGCGCGTCCAGTTCGGCGCGGGTGCGGGCGGCGAACCAGGCGGCCAGGGCCGCAGCGGTGGCAGGTTCGAGGCACTGCGCCGGCGTCAGCGGCCCCAGGCCCGCGACTTCGCCCAGCCGGCGCGCGAAGTGCGGCTCCAGCGCCGCCACGGCCACCCGGCCATCGGCGCAGCGGTAGACACGGTAGCCGGCGTGAGCGCCGCCCAGCAGGCCGCCGGGGGCGGTCAGGCCCCAGGCGCGCGGCTGCGCCAGCCAGACGGCGGCGTCGGCCAGCGCCACGTCGCGCACCGCGCCGCGGCCGGTGGCGGCGCGCTGCAGCAGCGCGGCCAGCACCGCCTCGACGCTCATCAGCGCACCGGCCATGTCGGCCAGCAGGCTGGGTGGCAGATCCAGACCTTCCAGCAGCCCGGCTTCGGCCTGGTAGGTAAGGTCGTGGCCGGCCTCCTCGGCGCGGGCACCCGCCGCGCCGACGATGCGCACGAGGCACAGGCGCGGGTGGCGCGCCTGCAGCGTGGCCGCGTCCAGCCCCAGCTTGGCCAAGGCGGAGGGGCGAAACGACGTCAGCAGCACGTCCGCCCCGGCCAGCAGGCGCTGCAGGCGGCGCTGGCCGGCCGTATCCTTCAGATCCAGCGCGACGGTGCGCACGCCGCGGTGCATCTGCGCCCAGGCGGCCTCGCAGTAAGCGCGCATCGGGTCGCCGGCGGGCGGTTCGACCTTGGTGCAGCGCGCACCGAGCGCGCGCAGGCGCACGAGCGCCGCCGGGCCGGGCAGGTTCAGAGCCAGGCTGACGACGTGCACGCCAGCCAGCGGCAACGGGGTTCGGGCCATGGCGGCATGATAAAGCGCACGCACCGCCGCCCAGCGGCGGCCGTGCCGCCGCCGCGGCGGGGACGCGACGCTACAATGACCTTCGTAATTTTGTTACATAAAGCGGGTACGCTGCGCGCCCAAGATCATCCGAGGAGACCGACCGCCATGCCGCTGCGCGCCACCAAGATCGTCGCCACGCTGGGCCCCGCCAGCGACACCCCGGAGATGCTGGAAGCGATGGTGCGCGCCGGCGTGGACGTGGTGCGGCTCAATTTCTCGCACGGCACGGCCGATGACCACCGCCGCCGCGCCGCCGCGGTGCGCGAGGCCGCCGCACGCGCCGGCAAGGAGGTGGCCGTGATGGCCGATCTGCAAGGGCCCAAGATCCGCGTCGGCAAGTTCGCGCACGGCAAGGTGACGCTGGTGGAGGGCGCCGCCTTCACGCTGGACGCCGCCCGCACCGAGCCGGGCGACGAGCACGCGGTGGGGCTGGATTACAAGGAACTGCCGCGCGACGTGGTGCCGGGTGACGTGCTGCTGCTCAACGACGGGCTGATCGAGCTGCGCGTCGAGCGCGTGGAGGGCGCGGCGGTGCACACGCGCGTGGTCACGGGCGGCGAGCTGTCCAACCACAAGGGCATCAACAAGCGCGGCGGGGGGCTGACGGCGCCGGCGCTGACGCCCAAGGACATGGCCGACATCGCCACCGCGATGGCGCTGCAGGCCGACTACGTGGCGGTGAGCTTTCCGAAGAACGCCGACGACATGCGGCTGGCGCGGCGGCTGTGCGAGGAGGCCGCGCGCGACGGCCACCGCCCGGGCCTGATCGCCAAGATCGAGCGCGCCGAGGCCATTCCTGAACTCGAGGCGATCCTGCAGGCCAGCGACGGCATCATGGTGGCGCGCGGCGACCTGGCGGTGGAGGTCGGCAACGCCGCCGTGCCGGCGCTGCAGAAGCGCATGATCGCCCTGGCGCGCGCGCACGATCGGCTGGTCATCACCGCCACGCAGATGATGGAGAGCATGATCCACGCGCCGATCCCGACGCGCGCCGAGGTCAGCGACGTGGCCAACGCGGTGCTGGACGGCACCGACGCGGTGATGCTCAGCGCCGAGACCGCCGCCGGCAAGTACCCGCTGCAGACGGTGCAGGAGATGGCGCGCATTTGCCTGGCGGCCGAGCAGGCGTATCACGACGCGCTGGACCACGACTTCGTCGGCAAGACGTTCGCGCGCATCGACCAGTCGATCGCGCTGGGGGCGCTGTTCATCGCCGCGCACCTGCACGCGCGCGCCATCATCGCGCTGACCGAGTCCGGCTCCACCCCGCTGTGGATGAGCCGCCACACCGTGGACATCCCGATCTTCGCGATCACGCCGCGGCTGGCCACGGCGCGCCGGCTGGCGCTGTACCGCAACGTGCACGCGCTGCGCTGCGTCGGCGGCAGCGCCGACCGCGACACGGCGCTGGAGCAGGCGGTGCAGCAGCTCAAGGCGCGCGGCCGGCTGCAGCCGGGCGACCGCTACGTCATCACCGCCGGCGAGCCGATGGGCCAGCCGGGCGGCACCAACATGCTCAAGGTCGGCACCGTGGCCTGATCGCACCGCACCGCCGACGGCGCGCCCTTCAGCGCAGATAGTCCAGCTGCAGCCGCTGCTGCAGCCCGCGGATGACCTGCAGCGCCGCGCGCAGCATGCGCTGCTCCAGCGGATTGAGCCGCTGCACGTCCAGCCGGTTGGGCTCGCCCTCGGCACCGGGCTCCATCTGCCGCACCAGCCGCAGCGTCTGCAGGTAGTCGAACGCCGCCACCCAGCCGGCCACCTCGGCCGCCGGCGCCCCGGCGGCGGGCCCGGCGGCCTGCAGCCGCTCGCGCGTGCCGGTGGCCGCCACGCCGTGCGCCAGTGCCAGGATGCGCGCGGCCTCCACCAGCAGCGCCGTGCCCTGCAGTTTCAGGTCCAGCCAGCGGTGCGCGCCCTCGCGGCGGGCGCGCAGGCCGCCCCACCACGTCAGCGGCACGCCGTGCTCCAGATGCGCCTGCACCAGCTGGCGGATGAAGCGTGGCGAGGCGCGCGTGCGCGCCAGGATGTCGGCGCGCAGCGCCTCCACCCAGTCGCTGCGGCCCGCCAGCGCGCGCAGGTCGAAGAACACACTGGCCTGCAGCAGCTCCTGCGGGCTGCCGCCCTCGATCCAGCGCGCGAAGCGCGCCGCCCACTCCGCGCGCGTCAGGCAGCACGGCGGGTTGCCGGCCATGATGCCGCCCTTGCACAGCGGGTAGCCGCAGGCGTCCAGCGCCTCGTTGACGCCGCGCGCCCAGGCGAGCCAGCGCGCGCGCGCGGCCTCGACGTCATCGCCGTCGGGCTCGAAGACCAGTGCGTTGTCCTGATCGGTGGCCAGCGTCTGCTCGCCGCGCCCCTCCGAGCCCAGCGCCAGCCACGCCATCGCCCCGTCGTCCAGGCCGTGGCGTCGCAGCTCGACCTCGATCAGGCGCTGCGTGAGCTGATCGTTGAAGCGCGCGATCAGCGCGGTCAGCTGACGCGGCTGCACGCCCTGCGCCATCAGATGGCGCGCATAGGCGCGGATCTCGGCGGCGGCGTGCTGGAAGTCCGCCAACTCCACCGCCGCCGCGATCGTCTCGCCGACGTGGCGCACCGAAAGGCGCTGCAGCGCAAACAGATCGTGCTCCGAGACGATGCCCACCGGCACGCCGTCCCGCACCACCGGCACGTGGCGGATACGCGCGCGCGCCATCAGCACCGCCGCATCGTGCACCGTGTCGGCGGGGGTGAGCGCGTGCACCGGCCGCGACATCACGTCGGCCAGCGGACGCTGCAGCTCGCCGTCGGCCAGCAGCACCCGCTGCAGCACGTCGTGGCGCGTGACGATGCCCTGCAGCCGCCCGTCCTCGTCGACCACCAGCACCGAGCCGATGCGCTGCCGGGTCATGCATTCCAAGGCCTGCCGCAGCGGCGCGGCGGCAGGCAGGCTCACCGGCGCACCCCGCGCCGCCTCGGCCAGCGGCAGATCCAGCGGCGGCGCCGAGCCGCTGTGCGCGGCCCAGTCGGCCTGCACCTGACGCTGGGCCGCCAGCCATTCGTCAGCCGACGGCAACGGGGGGGGATGGCGCTCCACGGTCGCACTCCTGGCTTCGGGGCGGCTCCCATTCTGCGGCAAAAGGGCCGCGCTGCATCCTGCACCCTAGGACTTTCCCGAACCTGACGGCCTTTGTAAGGTTGCGGTAAGCGCCGCTGCGCGACCATCCGCTCCGCATTCCATCGTCACGGTCCGTCGTGCCGCCATGCTGTTCTGGCTCAACCTCGTGCAACTGATCCTCTACATCGGCCTGCTGGCGCTGGCCGGGCAGGGGGCGCTGTACGTGCTGGCCGGAGCGCGCCGCCAGACCAACCTCTTCTACCAGCTGTTCCAGATCCTCAACAAGCCCTGGACCGCACTCGGCCGGCTGCTGGCGCCACGGCAATTCGCGCCACGGCTGCATCCGTTCATCGCCTTCTGCCTGATGGCGGCGCTGTACCTGGCCGTGACGCTGGCCAAGATCGAGCACTGCCTGACGATCGGGGTGGAGCAATGCCGATGAGCCGCTGGTGGGATTCCGCCTCCGGGGTGCTGTGGCGCGTGCGCGTGCTGCTGTGGTTCGGGCGCGAGGCGCAGGCGCTGGCGCTGCTGGCGCGTGCCCGTGCGGCCCATCCGCGCGATGCGGCGCTGCTGGCCACGCACGCCCACCTGCTGGCGCAGGCCGGCCGCAGCGAGGAGGCGCTGGCGCTGCTGGAGGAGCTGGTGGCACTGCAGCCCGAGGTCGCGGCGCACTGGTTCAACCGCGGATTCCTGCAGGAGCGGCTCGGCCTGGCCGCCGCTGCCGAGGCGAGTTTTCGCCAGGCGCTGGCGCTGGACGAGCAGCTCGACCGGGCCTGGTACGGCCTGGGGCTGGCGCTGATGGCGCAGGGTCGCGCCGAGGAAGCGCTGCAGGCGCTCAAGCGCAACACCGAATTGCAACCCATGAGTCCGTACGCCTGGGCGCAGATGGCGCGGATTCATGCCGACCGGGCCGAGACCGAGGAGGCGCGCCGCATCATCCGGCACCTGCAAGGTTTCGAGCCCAAGGTGGCGGCCCAGCTCGCGCGCGAGACGGGGCTGTCGCCGGCCGGCTAGGCCCGGGTACCCTGGTTGCAGGGCGCGGCGGCGCGTCCGCCCGCGTGGATCCGGTGGGCCGGGCTCGCCCCGGTCATCGCGTAGACGGTGTGAGGAGACATCATGCAGCAACTGTCCGAGGCGCACGAGCGCTACTGGCAGAAGAACCTGCGCATCACCGGCGTACTGCTGGCGATCTGGTTCTTCGTCACCTTCGTGATCGGGTACTTCGCCCGTGACCTTAGCTTCAACTTCTTCGGCTGGCCGTTCAGTTTCTGGGTCGGCGCGCAGGGCGCGCTGGTGGTGTACGTGCTGATCATCTGGTACTACGCCCGCACGATGAACCGGCTGGACCAGGAATTCGGCGTCGCCGAAGAGGAGGAGTGAGGCCATGGCTGGACTGACCCCCGAAGCGTCCGGCGGCGTGTTCTCCGCCGGCAGCAACAAGGCCTTCCGCCAGCAGCTCAACAAGGTGTACGGCTGGTACACCGGGGGCTTTGCGGTGTTCGTCGTCGTGCTGGCCATCCTCGAACAGATGGGCCTGCCGAAGAACTGGATCGGCTACATCTTCCTGTTCGCCACGGTGCTGCTGTACGCCGGCATCGGCATCATGAGCCGCACCAACGACGCCGCCGAGTACTACGTCGCCGGCCGGCGCGTGCCGGCGATTTACAACGGCATGGCCACCGGCGCCGACTGGATGTCGGCCGCCTCCTTCATCGGGATGGCCGGCACGCTGTACCTGACCGGCTACGGCGGCCTGGCCTTCATCATGGGCTGGACCGGCGGCTACTGCCTGGTGGCGCTGTTCCTGGCGCCGTACCTGCGCAAGTTCGGGCAGTTCACCATCCCCGACTTCCTCGGTGCGCGCTACGACGGCAACCTCGCCCGCTTCATCGGCATCATCATCGCGATCTTCTGCTCGTTCGTCTACGTGGTGGCGCAGATCTACGGCGTGGGCCTGATCACCACGCGCCTGACCGGCGTGGACTTCTCGATCGGCATCTTCCTCGGGCTGGCCGGCATCCTGGTGTGCTCGTTCCTCGGCGGCATGCGCGCGGTGACGTGGACCCAGGTGGCGCAGTACATCATCCTGATCATCGCCTACATGATCCCGGTGGTGTGGCTGTCGGTGAAGCAGACCGGCGTGCCGATTCCGCAGCTGGTCTACGGGCAGCAGCTGGTCAAGGTCACCGAGGCCGAGAAGCGCCTGATCGACGACCCGAAGGAGAAGGAGGTCATCGAGACCTTCAAGGCGCAGGCCAAGGCGCTGGAAGAGAAGCTCAAGGACGTGCCGGCGGCGCTGGCGGCCGACCGCGCCGCGGCGCAGGCCAAGCTGGACGAGCTGCGCGCCGCCAACGCGCCGGCCGACCAGATCGCCGCCGCCGAGAAGGCGCTGGCCAGCCTGCCGAAGGACGAGGCCGCCGCCAAGGAGGCCTGGACCAAGGCCAAGGCCGCGGCCGAGGCGCGCGCCAGGCCGCTGGCCGGCATGCCGCGCCACGCGCAGGCCTTCGCCGGCGACCCCAACGGCGACGAGAAGGCGCAGAAGACCTTCAACGAATCGCGGCGCAACTTCCTGGCGCTGGTGTTCTGCCTGATGGTGGGCACGGCGGCGCTGCCGCACATCCTGATGCGCTACTACACGACCCCCAGCGTCAAGGAGGCGCGCGAGTCGGTCGGCTGGTCGCTGTTCTTCATCTTCCTGCTGTACTTCACCGCGCCGGCGCTGGCGGTGCTGGTCAAGTACGAGGTCTTCACGGTGCTGGTCGGCACGCCGTTCGACAAGCTGCCGGCCTGGATCGCCAACTGGAGCAAGGTCGACCCGGCGCTGCTGTCGGTCACCGACGTCAACAAGGACGGCATCTTCCAGCTCGGCGAGATGCGCATCGGCGGCGACATCATCGTGCTGGCCACGCCGGAGATCGCCGGCCTGCCGTACGTGATCTCGGGCATGGTGGCCGCCGGCGGTCTGGCCGCGGCGCTGTCCACCGCCGACGGCCTGCTGCTGACGATCGCCAACGCGCTGTCGCACGACCTGTACTACAAGATGATCGACCCGAACGCCACCACCGCGCGGCGGGTGATGATCTCCAAGGTGCTGCTGCTGGTGGTGGCGCTGCTGGCGGCCTACGTGGCGTCGCAGAAGCCGGCCGACATCCTGTTCCTTGTCTCGGCGGCGTTCTCGCTGGCGGCGGCGGGCTTCTTCCCGGCGCTGACGCTGGGCATCTTCTGGAAGCGTGCCACCAAGTGGGGGGCGATCCTGGGCATGATCGCCGGCTTTGGCGTGACGTTCTACTACATGGCCACCACGCAACCGTGGCTGCGCAGCGTCTTCGGCGTGACCAGCCCGGTCGCCGACAACATGTGGTGGGGCATCCAGCCGATCTCGGCCGGCATCTTCGGCGTGCCGGTGGGCTTTGCGGTGATCATCGTCGTCAGCCTGCTGACGCCGGCGCCGAAGCGCGAGATCCAGGAGCTGGTCGAGCACGTGCGCTACCCGAACCTGCAGCGCGCCTGAGGTAAGCTGCAGCCGTGTTGAGCCGGCGGGCCGGATGGGCCTGGCCCGCCGGCCTTGCGGCCATCGCGACCGGCGATGGCCGTTTTCTTTTCGGCGCGGACCTCGCCCGGCCGCGATACGGGATGCCCCGGATGCCAGCGCCGGCGCGCTCCCCTACGATCGGGCGCTGGTCCCACACGGCCGATTGGAGAACGAGATGCGATGGGTGGCGAAGACATGGCGCGCGCTCGTGCCGGGCTTGATGGCGGGATGCGCCGCCGTGACGCTGGCCCAGCCGGCCGTACCGGACTGCGAGCACGACCCTTCCGTGACCGAGCGCTTTCTGCCGGTGGAACTGCTCACCGGCGAGCCGCTGCCCGACGCGGAGGTGCTGCGGCTGGGGCCGGTGCAGCGGCGCTACCCGTTCGTCGGCGTCTACGCCGACGGCAGCCCACCGAGCAACGGAGAAACCACGCTGAGCGGGCCCGTCGAACACCGCACGGCCTACGGTCCGACATTGCCGGCCTACGAGCGCACCGTGCCGGGGGCACGCGAAGTCGTGGCCATCACGTTCGACGGTGAGGCCATCGGGCGCGTCGACGACTCACGCATCGGGCCGATGCGCGAGGCCAAGTTCCCGATCGGACGCTGGCGCCAGGGCGAGACGCGCCATTACACCGCCAGTTACTACACGCCGCGCGGAGTGGCACAGGCGCGCACCAGCATCACGATCGAGAAGCTGAGCTGCCGCTACGATGGCACGCCAGGTGCGGTCGCGTTTCGCTGGAAGGTCGAGGATGGCCGGCGTGCCGACTACGGCTACGTGTTCGTACCCGGCCGGGGTCTGGCACAGGTCACGGTGTACAAGCGCGGCGGCTCGTGACGCCGGCGCGCGCGGCGCTGCGCTACCATCGCGGCCCATGACCTGCGCGCTGCACACCTCCCATCTGACGAGCCTGCCGCTGCTCGGCCGCGGCAAGGTGCGTGACAACTACGCCGTCGGCGATGACCGCATCCTGATGGTGACGACCGACCGCATCAGCGCGTTCGACGTCGTCATGGGCGAGCCCATTCCCGGCAAAGGGGAGCTGCTGACCCGGCTCAGCCTGTTCTGGTTCGAGCGGCTGGGGCCCCACGGCGCCAACCTGTGCCCGATCCACCTGACCGGCGAGGATCCGGAAAGCGTCGTGGCGCCGCAGGAGCGCGACCAGGTGCGCGGCCGCTCGATGCTGGTCAAGCGCCTGCGGCCGATCCCGGTGGAGGCGGTGGTGCGCGGGTATCTGGCCGGCAGCGGCTGGAAGGAATACCAGCAGACGCAGGCGGTGTGCGGCGTGCCGCTGCCTGCGGGGCTGCGCAACGCCAGCAAGCTGCCGCGGCCGATCTTCACGCCGGCGGCCAAGGCGGCGGTCGGCGAACACGACGAGAACATCACGTTCGACGCGATGGTCGCCCGCATCGGCGGCGAGCTGGCCGAGCGCATCCGCGACGTCTCGATCCGGCTCTATGAGGCCGCCAGCGCCTACGCCGCCACGCGCGGCATCCTGATCGCCGACACCAAGTTCGAGTTCGGGCTGGACGCCGACGGCACGCTGACGCTGATGGACGAGGTGCTCACCCCCGATTCGTCGCGCTACTGGCCGGCCGAGTCGTACGCCGAGGGCGTCAACCCGCCGAGCTTCGACAAGCAGTACCTGCGCGACTGGCTGGAGACGGCGCAGGTGGACGGGCGGCCGTGGAACAAGCAGCCCCCGCCGCCGAAGCTGCCGCCGGAGGTGATCGAGCAGACCGCGGCGCGCTACCGCGAGGCGCTGGCGCGGCTGGTGGGCTGAGCGACTGCCGCCGGCGCCTGCCGCGGCAGCCACAGCACGAAGCAGGCGCCGCCTCCGGGGTGATCCTCGCAGTGCACGCGGCCGCCGTGGGCGGCGGCGATCTGGCGCACCAGGCTCAGCCCCAAGCCGACCCCGCCGGCGTGCTCGGCATGACCGGGCAGGCGATGGAAGGGTTCGAAGATGCGCTCGCGCTCGGCTGCGGGCACGCCGGGGCCGCGGTCGGCCACGCGCAGCTCGACGTGATCGCCGCCGTCGCGCAGCGTGAGCTGCGGCGGCTCACCCGGCGCGTAGCGGCGCGCGTTGTCCAGCAGGTTGCGCAGCGCGCGGCGCAGCAGCCGCGCGTCGCCCGGGACCGGATCGAGCTCAGCCGGCAGGTCGAGGCGCGCGCCGGCGGCGGCGCCTTCCTCGGCCGCCAGCGCCCTCAGGTCCACCGGCTGCAGCGCCGCCTCGGACACGGCGTCGGCCTGCAGCCGCGCCGCCAGCAGCAGCTCGTCGATCAGCGCATCCAGCTCGGCGATGTTGCGCGCGATCTCCGCGCGGTGGCGTGCCGCCGCCGCGGGCGCAGCGCCGTCCAGCAGCTCCAGCGCAAGCTTGAGCCGCGCCAGTGGCGAGCGCAGCTCGTGCGAGGCATTGGCCAGCAGCCGCCGCTGCGCCTGCACCAGCGCCTCCAGGCGCGCCGCGGCGGCGTTGAAGGCCACGGCCAGCTCCGCCACCTCGTCGCGCCCCTGCACCGGCACGCGCCGGCCCAGTTCGCCGGCGCCGAAGGCCTGCACCCCGGCGCGCAGCGCCTCCAGCCGGCGGCTGAGCGAGCGCATCACCGGATGCGCGGCCGCACCGATCAGCAGCGCCAGCAGCGCCAGCGTGGCCGCCACCGCCAGCAGCCGCCGCGCCGGCGGTGCCTCGGCCTCGGCCAGCGGCTCCAGCGCCGGCTCGGCCCAGCCGCCGGCCAGGTCGATCCAGGCGGCGCGCTCCTCTTCGCGCTGCGCCTGCGCGTGGTACTCGAACGCCGCCAGCGCCAGCACGCCGAACAGCAGCAGCGCGCCGAGCAGCGCCGCGTAGAAACGCAGGTACAGGCGCCTCACGCGAGCGCCTCCGCGCCGCTGCCCGGGCGCGCCAGCAGGTAGCCGGTGCCGCGCACGGTCAGGATGCGCCGTGGATGGCGCGGGTCGTCCTCGATGGCGGCGCGGATGCGGGAGATGTGCACGTCGATCGAGCGGTCGAATGCCTCGGGCGCATGGCCCTTGAGCGCATCCATGATCTGCTCGCGCGTCAGCACCCGGCCGGCGTGACGCGCCAGCACCACCAGCAGCTGGAACTGGTGCGCGGTCAGCTCGCGCGGCTGGCCGTGCACGCGCACCTGGTGCGCGCCGAGGTCGAGTTCCAGCGCGCCGATGCGCAGCACCTGCGGCGCCGCGCCGGCGTCGCGCTGGCTGCGCCGCAGCAGCGCGCGCAGCCGCGCCAGCAGCTCACGCGCCTCGAACGGCTTGGGCAGGTAATCGTCGGCGCCGAGCTCCAGCCCGACCACGCGGTCGGCCGGCTCCCCGCGCGCCGACAGCATCAGGATCGGCAGCGCGCGCGTGGCGTCGTTCGCGCGCAGCTCTCGGCACAGATCGAGCCCGTCGCCATCGGGCAGCATCAGGTCCAGGATCATCGCCTGCGGTGGCGGCGGCGTGCGCAGGCGCAGACGCGCCGCCGTCAGGCTGGGCGCCGTCTCCACCGTCAGGCCGGCCGCGCCCAGGTAGTCGGCCAGCATGCCGGCCAGACGCAGGTCGTCATCGACCAGCAGGATGGGCGTACCCATCGGGATGATGACCTCCGTGGCGGTGCTCGCCGCGGCGCTGCAGCCGCTCGGCCCAGCGCTGGCGCTGCTCGGGCGTGAGCACCCTGGCGACGTCGAGCATGAAGCGCTGCATGCGCGCGCTCAGGCGGTCGTGGTGCGCCAGCTCGCGCTGGCGCAGCGTCTCCAGCGCCGCTTCGTCCAGCGTGACCGCGGCCAGCAGCCGGTGGCGTTCGGCGCGCAGCGCGCGGCCTTCCTCGCGCAGCGCGCGCAGGTCGGTGCTGGCGCCCTGGGCCAGTGCGCGCAGCTGCTCGCGCTGCGCCGGCTGCAGGTCCAGCCCGCGCGCCAGGTGCTCGACCATGCGCTCGGCGCGCGCCTCGTCGCCGGCCGGCCCGCCCGGCACCGCCGCCGGCGGCATCGCGGCGTGGGCGGAAGGCATGCCCGGCCCCGTCGCCCAGGCCGAGCCGACCGCCAACGTCAACAGCCCGGCCGCCAGTGCCGGGCGCCAGGCCTTCATCGCGTCGATCGTGTTCATCGGTGACACTCCTTGCCATGCGTGGCGCAACGGCGGGACGCCGCGCCCCGCCTCTCGCCGCCACCCAGGCAGTGTGGCCGGCCCATGTCAAGGCCGCATGGCGCGCATGTGAAGAAGTGTCAAGAGGCGCGCTGCCGGCGTCAATACTGGCGCTCGGGCAGCTCCACCCACAGGCCGTCGAGCTCGGGGCGCAGGCGGATCTGGCAGCTCAGGCGACTGCCGGGCTGGCGTTCCACCGCGGTGTAGTCCAGCATCGTGTCCTCGTCGGCCGACGGCACACCGACCCGCTCGCGCCACTCGGGCGGCACGATGACGTGGCAGGTGGCGCAGGTCAGGTTGCCGCCGCAGTCGGCGGCGATGGCGTCCACGCCAGCCTCCACGGCCACCTTCATCAGGCTGCGGCCATCGGCTGGCACCTGCAGTTCGGTGTCGAGGCGCGGGCCGTGCGGCCCGGGCTGCACGAAGCGGACGGTGATCGTCGTCATCAGTTCAGCGCCATGCTGAGCTTGCGCCGGTAGCGCGAGACGAGCTCGGCCTGCGGGTCGGGTGCGGCGGCGCTGTGGCCGGCGATCTCCAGCCCGGCGGCGGACTTGGGCGCGGCGGCACCCGCCTCGCGCGGCGGCGGTGTCAGCAGCTCCAGCAGCGCCACGTAGGTCTTGCGCGGCGCCTCGTCGGCCCATTTCTTGTCGCGCATGATGATCTCGGCCAGCTCGTCCATCGCGGCGGTCCACTCGCCGCGCGCGATCAGCACGCGCGCCTTGGCAAAGCGGGTCTCGAAGTCGCGCCGGTTGGCGGCGATGAGCTCGTCGAACTTGTCCAGCGGCCACTGGCCGCGCGGGTCGTGGCGTGCGAATTCCAGCGCGTCGATCCAGTGCCGCAGCGCCTCGAAGCGCAGCGGCAGCGGCAGCTTGCCCAGCGCCGGTGCCAGCGCCGCCGAGGCCTCTTCCAGCCGGCCGCTTTCCACCAGCAGACGCACCAGGTCGTAGCGCGCATCGTCGTTGTCCGGGTCACGCGCCAGCGCATCGCGCAGGTGCTGCAGCGCGGCTTCGGTGTCGCCGCTGGCGGCGGCCTGCAGCGCCTCGCTGACCTCGGCCTGCGCGGCCATCTCCTCCGGCGTCGGCAGGTGGCGGTCGAGGAAGGCCTTGACCTGGCCCTCCGGCAGCGCGCCCATGAAGCCGTCCACCGGCTGGCCACCGACGAAAAGGATGCAGGTCGGGATGCTGCGGATCTGGAAGTAGGCGGCGAGCTGCTGCTCCTCCTCGGTGTTGACCTTGGCCAGCTTGAAGCGGCCGCCGTAGGCCTGCTCGACCTTCTCCAGGATCGGACCCAGCACCTTGCAGGGGCCGCACCACGGGGCCCAGAAGTCCACCAGCACGGGCGTGGTGAGGGAGGCTTCCAGCACCTCGGTCTGGAAGTTGGCGAGCGTGACGTCGATCATCGTGGCAGCGTCCGTTTCTCTAGAATGTCGGGATCCATCCCCCCGGGGTCGCCATGTCCAGCAGCAACGTCCAGGTCGGTGTCGTCATGGGGTCCAGCAGCGACTGGGACACCATGCAGCACGCGGTCGCCATTTTCCAACAGTTCGGCATCGCGCACGAGGCGCGCGTGGTGTCGGCCCACCGCATGCCCGACGACATGTTCGCCTATGCGGAGGCCGCCGAGGCGCGCGGGCTGAAGGCCATCGTGGCCGGCGCCGGCGGCGCGGCGCACCTGCCGGGGATGCTGGCGGCCAAGACCACCGTGCCGGTGCTGGGCGTGCCGGTGCCGAGCCGCCATCTGCAGGGGGTCGACTCGCTGCACTCGATCGTGCAGATGCCCAAGGGCGTGCCGGTGGCGACGTTCGCGATCGGCGCGGCAGGGGCGGCCAATGCGGCGCTGTTCGTGGTGGCGATGCTGGCAAACGAGGACGCCGCGCTGCGCCAGCGCCTGCAGGCGTTCCGCGCCGAACAGACCGCGGCGGCGCGCGCGATGACGCTGCCGCCGGCCGGAGCGGCCCGATGAGCGGCGTGATCCTGCCCGGGCCGCTGGCCGGCGGCGGCCGCCCGGCGACGCTGGGTGTGCTGGGCGGCGGCCAGCTGGGCCGCATGTTCGTGCACGCGGCGCAGGCGATGGGCTTTCAGGCCGCGGTGCTCGATCCCGATCCGGCCAGCCCCGCCGGGCGCGTGGCCGACGTGCACGTGGCCACCGCCTACGATGACGAGCAGGGGCTGGCGCAGCTGATGCAGCGCTGCGAGGCCGTCACCACCGAGTTCGAGAACGTCCCGGCGCAGGTGCTGGCCAGCCTGGCGGCGCACCGGCCGGTGGCGCCGGGTGCCGCGGCGGTGGCGGTGGCGCAGGATCGCCGCGCCGAAAAGGCGCACTTCGCCGCCAGCGCGCGCTCCAGTGGCATCGGGCCGGCACCGCACGCGGTGATCGAGGCGGAGGCTGATCTAGCGCGCGTGCCCGAGTCGCTGTTGCCCGGCATCCTCAAGACCGCGCGCCTGGGCTACGACGGCAAGGGTCAGCGGCGCGTGACCCGTCGCGACGAACTGGCCGTCGCGTGGGCCGAACTCGGGCGCGTGCCGTGCGTGCTGGAGCGGCAGCTGGCGCTGCGCGACGAGCTGTCGGTGATCGTGGCGCGCGGCGCGGATGGGGCGATGGTGGCGCTGCCGGTGCAGCGCAACCTGCACCGCCACGGCATCCTCGCGGTCACCGAGGTGTTCGACGGCCTGCTGCCGGCACGGCTGGCGCAGCAGGCGCTGGCGGCCACGCAGGCCATCGCCGCCGAGCTCGGCTACGTCGGCGTGCTGTGCGTCGAATTCTTCGTCGTCGACGACGGCAGCGCCGACGGCGCGCTGGTGGTCAACGAGATGGCGCCGCGGCCGCACAACAGCGGCCACTATTCGATCGACGCCTGCGACGTGTCGCAGTTCGAGCTGCAGGTGCGCGCGCTGGCCGGTCTGCCGCTGGTGGCGCCGCGTGCGCACAGCGCGGCGGTGATGCTGAACCTGCTGGGCGACTTGTGGTGGCGCGACGGTGAGCCGGTCACGCCGGACTGGGCGGGGGTGCTGGCGCTGCCCGGGGTGCACCTGCACCTCTACGGCAAGCTCGACGCCCGCCCGGGCCGCAAGATGGGGCATCTGACCGTCACCGCCGCCGACGGGCACGAAGCGCGGCGCGTGGCGCTGCAGGCGGCCGCCCGATTGGGCCTCGCGCCATGGCGTTGATCCGCGACGCGCAGGGCCCGGGGCGGGACGCCGCCATCGCCGAGGCGGTGGCGCGCCTGCGCGCCGGGCATCTGGTGGCGCTGCCGACCGAGACGGTCTACGGCCTGGCGGCCGACGCCGATCAGCCGCAGGCGGTGGCGCGCATCTTCGCCGCCAAGGGCCGACCGAGCGACCACCCGCTGATCGTGCACGTGGGTGGGGCAACCGCGGCCGAACGGGATGCCGCCGTGGCGCACTACGCCGCCGCGATCCCGCCGGTGGCGCGCACGCTGATGGCGACGTTCTGGCCCGGACCGCTGACGCTGATCCTGCCGCGCCGACCTGGCGTCGCCGAGGCCGCCGCCGGCGGTCAGCCCTCGATCGGCCTGCGCTGCCCGGCGCACCCGGTGGCACAGGCGCTGCTGGCCGCCTGCCGCGCGGCCGGCATCCTCGGCCTGGCGGCGCCCAGCGCCAACCGCTTCGGCCGCGTCAGTCCGACGCAGGCCGCGCACGTGGCCGCTGAGCTGGGGGCGCTGTCCGAGGCCGAGCTGCTGATCCTGGACGGCGGGCCGTGCCCGGTGGGCATCGAATCGACCATCGTCGACTGCACGCGCGGCACACCGGTGCTGCTGCGGCCCGGCATGATCGGCCGCGACGCGCTGCAGCGCGCAACCGGCATCACCGTGGCCGACCGCGACGAAGCCGCCCCGCGCGCCTCGGGGACGCTGCCCTCGCATTACGCGCCGCGAGCCAAGGTGCGGCTGATGGACGCCGTCGAGCTGCAGACGGCGCTGGACCTGCTTGGTGCGCAGGCGCAGGCCTTGGCGGTGTACCACCGCAGCCCGCTGCGCACCGTCAGCCCGCACGTGCGCCTGCGCCGCATGCCGCAGGAGGCCGAGGCGGCGGCACGCGAGCTTTTCGCCACGCTGCGCGAGCTGGATGACGACGCCACGCGCCTGATCTGGGTCGAGCGGCCGCCGGCCGACCCGACTTGGGACGGGGTGCGCGACCGCCTGCAACGCGCTGCCGCGTGAAACCGGCCAGCCACCCTCCTCAACGACCGGTGCGGCCGGACGGTGACGGCCGATCATGCGCAGCCGATCGGCGCGGGCCGTAGCGCAGCCGCATGGTCAGGATCAGCAGCGCCAGCGTCAGCGTGATCGCGTTGGCGACGATGATCGGCCAGGCGCGCAGCAGGATGCCATAGACGAGCCAGAGGGCCACGCCGAGCGCGAACAGCGCGTACATGCCCGGCGAGATGCCGGCGACGTCGCGCGTGCGCCACGTCAGCCACGCCTGCGGCACGAAGCTGATCGTGGTCAGGGTGGCCGCCAGCGTGCCGATGACGTCGGTCCAGAGCGACAGCGTCACGGCCGCGTGTCCGGCAGCTCGATCTTGACCTCCAGCACCTCCAGGTCGTCGTGACGCTCGAGGTTGACCTTGATGTCGTCCGGGTGGATCGCGATGTACTTGCCGATCACCGCCACCAGGTCACGCTGCAGCGCCGGCAGGTAGTCGGGCTGGCCGGCGTTGCGCCCGGCGCGCTCATGCGCCAGGATGATCTGCAGCCGCTCCTTGGCGACGGCGGCGGTCTTCTTCTTCTCGCCCAGCAGGAAAGACAGCAGCGACACGGGACTCACCTCCCGAACAGGCGCTTGAAGAAGCTGGGCTTCTCGGCCTCGATGAAGCGCAGCGGCTTGTCCTGGCCGAGGAAGCGGTCGACGACGTCCTTGTACGCCTCGGAGACGTCGGTGCCGTGCAGGTGGATCGCCGGAATGCCCTGGTTGGAGGCATTGAGCACCGCTTCGCTTTCCGGGATGACGCCGATCAGCGGAATGCGCAGGATGTCCTGGATGTCCTGCAGCGACAGCATCTGACCTTCCTGCACGCGGTTCGGGTTGTAGCGCGTGATCAGCAGGTGCTCCTTGACCGGCTCGCGCCCCTCGATGGCGCGGCGCGTCTTGGAGGCCAGCATGCCCAGGATGCGGTCGGAGTCACGCACCGAGGACACCTCCGGGTTGGTGACGACCAGCGCCTCGTCGGCGTAGTGCATCGCCATCAGCGCGCCGGTCTCGATCCCGGCCGGCGAGTCGCACACGATGTACTCGAAGCCCATGCCGAGCAGGTCGTGGAGCACGCGCTCCACGCCCTCCTGCTTGAGCGCCTCCTTGTCGCGCGTCTGGCTGGCCGCCAGCACGTACAGGCTGTCGACCTGCTTGTCGCGGATCAGCGCCTGGTTCAGGTTGGCCTCGCCCTGGATCACGTTGACGAAGTCGTACACCACGCGGCGCTCGCAGCCCATGATGAGGTCCAGGTTGCGCAGGCCGACGTCGAAGTCGATGACGACGGTCTTGTGGCCTTTGAGCGCGAGCCCCGTGGCGAACGAGGCGCTGGTCGTGGTCTTGCCCACGCCGCCCTTGCCGGAGGTGACGACGACGATCTTGGCCATGGATGGTGTGCTTTCGTTCGGGTATGAGGTTCAGTTCAGGGGTTCGAGGCGCAGCGTCTCGCGCCCCTCGGCGTGCACCAGCCGCACCTGCGTGGCGCGACCGCGCACGGCGTCAGGCCAGCCGTGCTCGGCGGTCTGATAGACGCCGGCCACCGATACCAGCTCCGCCTCGAACGCCAGCGCGAACACGCGCGCCTGCGCGTCACCGCGCGCACCGGCCAGCGCGCGCCCGCGCAGCGGCGCGTAGACGTGCACGTGACCGTCGGCGATGACCTCGGCGCCCGGGTTGACCATCGCCAGCACGACGAGGTCGCGCCCGCGCGCGTACACCTGCTGGCCGGAGCGCAGCGGGCGCTCCACCACCAGCGCCGACGCCGGGGCGGGCGGCGGAGCCGGGGCGACGGACACCGGGCTCGCCGCGGCGCGTGCGCCGGACGGCGCCACGTCGGTGGCGGGCAGCAGACCACGGCCGCGCAGCGCCTCGGTCCAGCCGGCGCTGGCGCCGGTGTAGCCGACAGGCTGCAGCCCGATGCCGCGCAGTGCGCGCAGCAGCGCTTCCACCTCCAGCGCCGTCGGATCGTGTTCGGCCGGCCATTGCGCCAGATCCAGCACCAGCGGCTCGCCCTCGAAGAAGCCGCTGCGCCCGTAGCGCTGCTCCAGTTCGGCCAGCACCGCCTCCAGCCGGCCGCCCCGCAGCCGTGCGCACAGCACGGACCAGTCCGTGGGGCGGATCTCGAGCGGGGTGTCGGTGGCGTTCGAACGGTGCATGGTCGGTGGGTGGACAGCGCGCATCTTAGCAGCGCCACCGCAAGCGGCCTGCCGGGTGGTCGGCCTGGGTTCGGTGCGGTTGTCCCTCGTCATCCGCAAAGTTGGTGATTCAGGGTAGTCGTGGTAGCTGGAAGCCCGCACCGCGCCGTGGACAACCGCGATCACGCGCCGTCTGACAAGGATTTGCGCGTGGCATGAGGCTGTGGTCAGTGGCCTGCGTGGGCGGCGCGCCGATGGGGACAAATGCGGCATTCCGGCGCCGCCATGTGGACAACCCGCCGCTTGTGCTGGCGTTGTCCACCGGATTGTCCCCAGGCGGGACGTGGTCAGGACGCGACGGTGTAGCCCTCCTCGCGGATCGCGGCGGCCAGCGCCTCGCGCGGCAGCGCCGATTCGATCTCCACCCGGCCGCTGGCGAGATCGACGTGGACGCGCGCATCGGCGTCGAGTGCGCGGATGGCGCGCTCGATGGCCTTGACGCAGTGCTGGCAGGACATGCCCTGGACCTGGAAGACGTGTGGCATCGCGGGAACTCCTTCTCGACCGGAACGGTGAACGTGCGTGGCGCGCGGCGAAGCGGGCGCGCCGGCCGTGGCATGATAGGCACGCGGGCTCCTGCCCGCCAAGGCGAGCCGTCCCGTCATGGCTGACCCCAATGCTTCCCCCGCGCCGACCGGGCCGTCGTGCGATCTCGGCATCGGTGGCATGACGTGTGCCGCGTGCGTGGCGCGCGTGGAGCGGGCGCTGGCGCGCGTGCCCGGCGTGACGCAGGCGCAGGTCAACCTGGCCACCGAGCGGGCGCGCGTGCAGTGGGATGGCACCGTGCCGGCGGCGGAGATGCGCGCGCGGCTGCAGCGCGCGGTGCGCGAGGCCGGCTACGAGCCGCGTCCGCTGGACGACGACGTCGACGACGAGGCGCGTGCCGAGGCCGGGCTGCGCCGGGAGGGTTGGTGGGTGCTGCTCGGCCTCGTGCTGGCAGCGCCGCTGGTGCTGCCGATGGCGGCGATGCCGATGGGCTGGCACCTGATGCCGCCGCCTCTGGCGCAGTTTCTGCTGGCCACGCCGGTGCAGTTCATCCTCGGGGCGCGCTTCTACCGTGCCGGTTGGGCGGCGCTGCGCCATGGCAGTGGCAACATGGAGCTGCTGGTGGCGCTGGGCACCAGCGCGGCCTGGGGTCTGAGCACCTGGCTGTGGTGGCGCGCGGCACCTGGCGAGACGCCGCATCTCTATTACGAGGCGGCGGCGGTGGTGATCGCGCTGGTGCGGCTGGGCAAGTGGCTGGAGGCGCGCGCGCGGCGTCGCACCGGCGCGGCGATCCGCGCCCTGCAGGCGCTGCGGCCGGAGGTGGCGCACCTGTTGCCCGACGGCGTGCGGCGCACCGAGCCGCAGGACATTCCGGCCGCCGAACTGCTGCCGGGCGACCGGGTGCTGGTGCGCGCCGGCGAGCGCATCCCGGCCGACGGCGTCGTCGAGGCCGGGCAGACCGCCGTCGACGAGGCGCTGCTGACCGGCGAGCCGCTGCCGCGGCCGTGTCAGCCGGGCGACCGCGTGGTGGGCGGAAGCGTCAACGGCGACGGTGCCATCGAGGTGCGCGTCACCGCGGTCGGGGCGGCCTCGACGCTGCAGCGCATCATCGCGCTGGTGCAGGATGCGCAGGCGGCCAAGCCGCCGGTGCAGCGGCTGGTGGACCGCGTCGCGGCGGTGTTCGTGCCGGTGGTGGTGCTGGTGGCGCTGTTCACCTTCGGCGGCTGGTGGGCCGCGGGCGTGCCGCTGGAGCAGGCGCTGCTGCACGCGGTGGCGGTGCTGGTGATCGCCTGCCCTTGCGCCCTCGGGCTGGCCACGCCCACGGCGATCATGGCCGGCACCGGGGCGGCGGCGCGCCACGGCATCCTGATCCGGGATCCGGAAGCGCTGGAGCGCGCGCCGCGCGTGCGTGCGGTGGCGTTCGACAAGACCGGCACCCTGACCGAGGGCCGTCCGCGCCTGGTGCAGCTGGAGCCGGCGCCGGGAGTGGATCCCGAGGCGGCGCTGCGCGCGGCGGCTGCGCTGCAGCAGGGTAGCAGCCACCCGCTGGCGCAGGCGGTGCGCGCCGCCGCCGGCCCCGCCGCGCTGGCCCCGGCGGTGGACGTGCAGAGCGTGCCGGGGCGTGGCGTGCGCGGCTGGGTGGAGGGGGTGCCGCTGGCGCTGGGCAGCCTGGCATGGCTGCGCGAACTGGAGCCGGCGCTGCAGGAGCAGGCGCTGCCCGCGGCGTGGCAGCCGGTGCTGGCGGCGCAGCGCCAGGCCGGCGCGACCTTGTCGCTGCTGGCCTGGCAGCACGAGGGGCGCTGGCGGCCGCTGGCGCTGCTGGCGCTGGCCGACGAGCCAAGGGCCGGCGCGGCCGAGGCGCTGCGGACGCTGCGCCGACGCGGACTGGCGGTGGTGATGATCAGCGGGGACCAGCGGGCAGCCGCCGAGGCGATGGCGCGCCGGCTGGGTCTGCGACCCGAAGCGGGGGAGGTGCAGGCCGAGGTGCTGCCGGGCGACAAGGCCGCGGCGGTGGCGGCCTTGCGCCAGCGTCACGGCGCGGTGGCGATGGTGGGCGACGGCGTCAACGACGCGCCGGCATTGGCCGCCGCGGATCTTGGCATCGCCATGGGCCAGGGTGCCGAGGCGGCGCTGCAGGCCGCCGGCATCACGCTGCTGCGTGGCGACCCGCGCCTGGTGCCGGCGGCGCTGGACATCGCCGAGCGCACCGTGCGCAAGATCCGTCAGAACCTGTTCTGGGCGTTCGTCTACAACGCCGCCGGCATCCCGCTGGCGGCCCTGGGCTGGCTCGACCCGGTGCTGGCCGGTGCGGCGATGGCGGCCAGCTCCGTCAGCGTCGTCTCCAATGCCCTGCTGCTGACGCGCTGGCGGCCACGGCAGGGCGCCGATTCTTGACGCAGGTCAAGCCGCAACGCGCCCGCCGCTGCGAAGCTGCGGTCTGACGGTGGTCGAGGAGGGTTGCCGATGTCCGTTCCGGCTTCGTTGCGCATCATTCGCGAGGAGCACGCCGCGCTGGCGGCGATGCTGCGCTCGCTGCTGTGGCTGATCCGCTATGGTCCCGAGGAAGGGCAGCGCCAGCGCTTCTTCGACACGGTGCGCGCGATGTTGTTCTACATCGACGAATTTCCGGAGCGGCTGCACCATCCGAAGGAGTCCGATCTGCTGTTTCCGCGCGTGGCCAAGCGTGCGCCGGAGCTGCTGCCGGTGATCGACCGGCTGGAGCAGGACCACATGAAGGGCGAGCAGCAGGTGCGCGAGCTGCAGCACCTGCTGCTGGCGTGGGAGTGGCTGGGCGAGGAGCGGCGCGAGGCGTTCGTGCAGGCGTGCGAGCGCTACCTCGGCTTCTACCTGGAGCACATGCGGCTGGAGGAGCAGGAGATCCTGCCGGCGGCGCAGCGCGTGCTGGAGCCGGCCGACTGGCAGGCGCTGGACGAGGCCTTCGAGGCCAACCGCGATCCGCTGACCGGCCACCCGCCCGGTCCGGCCTACGAACGATTGTTCCAGCGCATCCTGGAGGTCGCCCCGGCGCCGATCGGCCTGGGCGCCTGATCGCCGTCGGCGGCGGCCACGCTCACAGGCTGAGCGCCGCCAGCCAGTCGTCGAAGGCGGCGAGCAGCCGCTGCACGTGCGCCGGCCCGGTCGCCGGCGAGCACAGCATCATGCCGTGGAACGGCGTCAGCAGCACGCCGCGGTTCAGCATGAACAGGTGCAGCGCCTGCTCCAGCGCCGGCTGCGCGTGGCCGCGCACGTCGTCGGCGTGGCGCGGCGCATCCGGCATGAACTGCAGCTCCAGCCGCGCGCCCAGCCGCGTGACGGTCCATGGCAGGCGCCGCCGTTGCAGGCGTGCCGTCAGCCCGGCGTGCAGCGCCTCGGCGCGCGCCTGCATCAAGGCGTAGCTGGCCTCGGTGTGCAGATGCTGGAGCGCCGCCCGCAGCGCGGCCAGCGTCAGCGCGCTGGCGGTCAGCGTCGTGCCGATGCCGCTGTGGCCTTCCGGGGCGGTCTCCTTGGCGGTGCGCATGCGCTGCGCCACCTCCTCGGTGAAACCGTACACCGCGCACGGCACGCCCCCGGCCACCGCCTTGCCGGCGACCCAGAAATCCGGCATCACACCGTGCGTGCGTGCCCAGCCGCCGACGCCGCTGGACAGCGTGTGCGTCTCATCCAGCACGAGCAGGGTGCCGTGGCGCCGGCACAGCGCCTGCGCCGCGGGCCAGAAGCCTGCCTGTGGCGGCACGAGGCCGCAATTGGTCAGCGCCGGCTCCGCCAGCAGCGCCGCGACCTGCCGGTCGGCCAGCGCGCGCTCCAGCGCCGCCAGGTCGTTGAACGGCACCACGCGCGTGAAGTCGGGATGGTCGTGCACCGCCCCCAGCACCGAGGGCCGGCGCAGCGTCGCGCCGCTGGCCGGGTCGCGGTCCACCAGCGTGTCGTCCACCGCGCCGTGGTAGCAGCCGTCGAACACCAGCACCTGCGGCCGGCCGGTGATGGCGCGCGCCCAGCGCAGCACGAAACGGTTGGCGTCGCTGGCGGTCATCGCCAGCTGCCAGCACGGCAGCCCGAAGCGCTGCGCCAGCAGCGCGCCCACCTCGGCGGCGCGCTCGTCGGGCAGCATGCAGGTCAGGCCGCGCGCGGCCTGCTCGGCCAGCGCCTGTGCGACGGGCGGCGGGGAGTGGCCGAACATCGCGCCGGTGTCGCCGAGGCAGAAGTCGGCCAGCACGTGGCCGTCGGCGCAGGTCAGTTCGGCGCCGCTTGCCGCGCGCACGAACAGCGTGGCCGGCGTGGGCCAGTCGCGCATCCAGTGCAGGGGCACTCCGAACAGGAAGTGGCGTGCGGCCTGCTCGGCCAGTGCCCGCGAGCGCGGGTGGCGCTCGAGGAAGCACCGACGCTCCTGCTCGAGCAGGCCGTGCAGACGCGCCGGGTCGATCGGGACGGATATGTCGCGCATGGTGAGGCCAGCTTAGGGGTGTCGCGGTTAGGATGGAAGGACCATGTCGCCGCACGCCCAGGGATCCGCTTCGCCGCCGTTGGCGCGCGGCGTGTCGCTGGCGCTGGGGCTGTCGCTGGCGGCGGCGGTGTCGCTCGGCATCACGCGCTTCGCCTACGGTCTGCTGCTGCCGGCGATGCGCGCCGACCTCGGCTGGAGCTACTTGTTGGCCGGGGCGATGAACACCGCCAACGCGGTGGGCTATCTGCTCGGCGCGCTGTCGGTTCCGGTCCTGCTGCGTCGGCTGGGGGCGCCGGCGGTGCTGCGCGGCGGCACCGCGCTGGCCGCGGCGTTCATGGCCGGCAGCGGCTTTGTCACCGACGAGGCCGCGCTGCTGCTGCAGCGGCTGCTGGCCGGGGTGGCCAGCGCCTGGGTGTTCGTCGCCGGTGGCCTGCTGGCGGCGCGGCTGGGGCCGACCTGGCCCCGTCACGCCGGCCTGCTGCTCGGTTTGTACTACGGTGGGGTCGGCCTTGGCATCACCGTCTCGGCGCTGGCGGTGCCCCCGCTGCTGGCCTGGGCGGTGGATCGGCCGCACGGCTGGGCATGGGCCTGGTGGGCGCTGGCGGCGGTGTGTGCGCTGGCGTGGGTCGGGCTGCAGGCGACGGTGCGCGCCTTGCCGCCGGCCGGTGCGGCCGAGGGCACGCCCGCGCCGGCCGGATCGGCGGCCGCACCGCCACGGCTGCTGCGCGTCTTCGCACCGGCGTTGCTTGGCTACGCGCTGTTTGGCGTGGGCTACATCGGTTACATGACGTTCGTCATCGCGCTGCTGCGCGACCGCGGGGTCGCCGACGGCGACGTCACGCTGTTCTATGCGCTGCTCGGGCTGGCGGTGATGGCGTCGGCGCGGCTGTGGTCCGGGCTGCTGGACCGCCACCGCGATGGCCAGCCGCTGGCGCGCCTCAACGCCCTGCTGGGGCTGGCCACGCTGCTGCCCGCGGTGACGCACGCCTGGCCGGCGCTGCTGGCCTCGGGGCTGCTGTTCGGTGCGGTGTTCCTGTCGGTGGTGGCCTCCACCACCGCGCTGGTGCGCCACAACCTGCCGCCGGCGCTGTGGGCGCGCGGCATCAGCCTGTTCACGATCGTCTTCGCCTTCGGTCAGATCGTCGGGCCGGCCGCGGTCGGCTGGATCGGCGACGGTCCGGGCGGGCTGGAGCGCGGTCTGCTCGGCTCGGCCGCCGCGCTGTGGATCGGCGCGGCGGCGGCGTGGCGGCAGCGGGCGCTGCCGCTTCAGCGGCAGTGCGGCAACGGGTAGCGGCCCGGGAAGACTTCGCGGTAGGTGCGGCCGGTCTCGCCGTCAAACGGCAGGTCGCCGCGGCAGCGCGCCTGCTCCAGCTCCGCCAGCACCTCGGCGCGCGTGCGACCCTGGGGCGCCACGGCCTGGCTGGTACGGTTCGCCTGGGTCGCCACGGTCGCCTGGTCGGCGGCCGAGAATTCGCCGCTGGCGGCCGGGAAGCCCGCCGCCCAGCTGGCGGCGCTGGCGGCCAGCAGGGTCGAGATCAGCGCGTTGCGCAGAAAGCTGTCGTACGTCATGGTCCGTCCTTTCATCATCGAAGAGGGTTTCGAGGGATCACGTCCCCGTCGGGGATCGGTGAGACGGACTGTAATGATTTGATAAACAAATAAAAAGACAATTATTTGTAATATACTAGTTCGTATATCAAAATAATTGGTGCCTCATATGGATCGTTTGCAAGGACTGCGCGCCTTCGTCGCGGTGGCCGAGCATGGGGGTTTCGCCGCCGCGGGGCGGGTGCTGGACCTCTCGCCGCCCAGCATCACGCGCCTGGTGGCGGAGCTGGAGGCCGAGCTGGGCGTGCGGCTGTTCCACCGCACGACGCGCCGCGTGGCGCTGACCGAGGAGGGCACGCTGTACCTGGAACGGGTGCGATCGATCCTGGCGGATCTCGACGAGGCCGATGCGCTGGTGGCCCAGCGCAGCCACCGTGTCGACGGGGTGCTGCGCGTGCTGGCCACGCCGATGCTGGCCAACGTGCTGGTGGCGCCGCTGGTGCCGCGGCTGCTGGACGCCCACCCGCATCTGCGGGTGGAGGTGGACGTGCAGAGCTACGGCATACCCGCCGTCGAGGGGCATGACGTGGCGCTGTTCGCCGTCGAGGGCGAGGCCGACACCGGCCTGATCGCGCGCCGCGTCGCCAGCGGCCACAGTGCCCTGGTGGCCTCGCCGGCCTACCTGCGACGCATGGGCGCGCCTGCCCATCCGGCCGAGCTCGTGCGGCATCGCTGCCTGCGCTACCGCGGACTCGACACCCACCGCCACGCCTGGACGCTGATGCGGCTCGACGGGCCGCCGGAGCGGGTGGACATTCCGCTGGAGCCGGTGGTGTGCAGCAACCACGTCGAGACCCTGCTGCGCGTGGCGCTGAGCGACGGCGGCATCGTGGCGGTGGCGCTGGACCTGGTGGCGCAGCCGCTGGCGCAGGGAGCACTGGTGCGCGTGCTGCCCGACTGGGTGGCCGACCGCTGGTCGCTGTACGCGGCGCTGCCGAGCCGGCGTCACCTGCCGGCGCGCACGCGTGTCTTTCTGGAGGAACTGGGCGGCGCGGCGCGTGCGATTCAGTACCGGAGCGGGGGCGCGAGCGCTGCGTGAAACAAAAAGCCCCGCGCGGACGCGGGGCAACGACGTTGTGCCGCGGACAACACGTTGGACCGACGGACAACCCCTTGGAGAGTCGGGTCGGCTGGCGGGCGTGTCAGCCCACCAGCCAGATGGCCGTTCAGAAGTCGTGGCGCACGCCGACGGCGTAGAGGCGCTCGTCCTTGGTCTTGGCGCCAGCGGCATTCTTGACCACCACGTCGCGGTAGCCGGCGTACAGGCGCGTGCGCTTGGACAGGGCGTAGGTGGCGCCGAGGGCGAAGCCGTGGGCCTTGCCGTCCTTGGCACCCGCGGTCGATTTCTTGGTCTTGGCGTGGGCGTAGCCGGCCGACAGCGACCAGGCGCCCACCGGCACGGTCACGCCGAGGGCGTACTCGTTGTCGTCGCCGTTGGCCGCGCTGCCGTTGCGATGGTTGTAGACGGCCGAAAGCGCGAACGAGCCGAAGTCATAGCTGCCGGCCAGGGCGGTGTACTTGTCGCCCTTGTCCTTCTCGTTCTGATGGGCCAGCGCGATCTCGAACGCCTTGTCCTTGTAGCCGAGCTTGAGTGCATGGCGATCGGCGCTCTTGGTGGCGTCCTCGTCGAAGGCGAAATCGAGGCCGGCGTAGAAGCCGCCCATCACCGGGGTGTAGTAGCTGATCTTGTTGTCGAAGCGCGAGGCGTAGTCGCCGCCGGCACCCTTGAACACGCCGTTGCTGGAGGCGGTGAAGGCCGAATCGAAGACGTCGAACTTCTGGCCCAGGGCGCGCACGTCGTCGTAGACGGTGGTGCTGCGGCCGAGCTTGACCTCGCCGAAGCCACCGGTCAGCGACAGGCTGGACTCACCCTTGAAGTACGGGTCCTGCGACGCGCCGGTGTCGGCGTTGAAGCGGTTTTCCAGCTTGAAGGCCGCCTTCAGGCCGCCGCCCAGGTCCTCGGTGCCGCGCAGGCCCCAGCGCGAGGTGGTCAGACCACCGTCGCCGCCCTGGAACATCTGGGTGGTGGAGGTGTTTTTGACCTTGTCCTTGAGGTTGCCCACCGACAGGTCCACGCGACCATACAGGGTCACGCTCGATTGGGCCAGCGCGGCCCCGGCCGCCAGCATGGCGGCCATCGCGATCACAGACTTTTTCATGATGAACGTTGCGTTTCGGGTTGGAGAGGAAGCGATGCCCAGGCTCACCGGGCATCATCCGGATGGGTGATCCCTGCAGGGGTCGGCCACGGACTCGATTGCAGCGCGCGCCCGTGACAGGCCCGTGAAGTCCATCGGGTACGACCCGAGGTGTGGCGTGTGCGCAACGGGCGTCACGGCTGCGTGCCGAACACCCGGATCGTCCACGGCTCCGAAGCGCGGGCATCGACGATGACTTCGACGGCGCGCACGTCGGCCGCGCCCGGCACCTGCAGACGCGTCAGGTTCAGCACCGGCTTTTTCTGGTGCTTGAAGGGGTTGTCGAAGGCCAGCACGTGGCTGTCGCCGTGGATCAGCAGCACCGGCCGGCCCCACTGCGCCGCCAGCGGCACCAGCGTGTCGCCGATGCTGGCGGCAAAGCCCGAGTGGCGCGGGAACGTCTCGGGCGGCTGCTGGTTGTCGAACGGGTCGGCCTGCATCGCCACCACCATGGCCCGCGCGTGGCGCTGCTGCGCCAGCTCGAAGGCGGCGCGCAGCCAGGCGACGTTGGCGCGGTCGCGCGCGAAGAATTCGGCTGCGGCCTTGGGGTCGCGCGTCTCGAAGTTGTTGTTGCTGCCCACGATGTGCACGGTGACGAACAGCACGTCGCCAACCCACCAGCGCTGGTTTTCCACGTAGTCGGCGAAGGCGGGCATGACGGTGGACTGGTTTTCCACCGTGATGGGCTGCTGGCCCAGCGAACGGCCGGGGGTGAAGAAGCGCTGGCGCAGCGTGGCCAGCCGCTCCAGCGGGTCGTAGCCGCCGTTGTTGGCGCGGTGGCAGTCGGTCCACTCGTTGTCGCCCGGGGTGTAGACCACGGCGCCGCGCCAGCGGCCAAAGTGCTCCAACTGGGCGGAAAACTCCTCGTTGCTGCACAGCGTGGAACCAGCCTTGAAATCACCGACGTGGATCGTGAAGGCAGGCTGCAGCGCGTTGACGCGTTCGATCAGCGCGCGGTAGGGCCGGTAGCTCTTGTCCGGCGCACCGTAGGGCATGTCGCCCAGTGCGACGAAGCGCACGGTCTGGGCCGCGGCGGCGCCGGACAGCACAAGCGCTGCGACGGCAAGGCCGCCGTGACGCAGCACGGAAAACGGGCAAAAGCGCATGGTGGGTGCTCCTCCGTGTCGGGGTTGGCGACAGCGATCGCAGCTTCCCACCCAAGGGAGACGGCCGTATGAAAAAAAAACCGGCCCCAAGGGGCCGGTGTGAGGTGTCCAGATGAAAGACCGGCAGCTGGCGCCGGCGGGCTCACAGTCCGATCACGCCGCCGTCGTTCCTGGTGATGACGATGGTGGCGGAGCGCGGGCGGCCGCCGTCCGGCCAGCGCGAGTACTTGGTCGGCGCGTCCGGGTCGCTGCGCTCGCTCGGGCTTTCGCCCGGGTGCTGGATGTTGACGAACATCGTGCGCAGGTCCGGCGTCATCACCACGCCGGTGACCTCGCAGCCGCGCGGGCCGACCAGGAAGCGGCGGATCTCGCCCTTGGTCGGGTCGCAGGCCAGCATCTGGTTGTTGGGCAGGTTGACGTAGTCGCCCTTGCCCAGCGTCGAGGTCGACACGTCGGTCTGGATCCACAGCACGCCGCGTGGATCGACCCACAGGCCGTCCGGGCTGCCGAAGATGTCGCCGCGGATGTTGCCCTTGGCCTCGGCGCGCGGCAGCGACGGGTCGCCCGCCAGCACGAAGTGGCTCCACGTGAAGCGGGTGGCGTCGAGGTCTCCGTTTTCCTTCCAGCGGATGATGTGGCCCATGGTGTTGTTTGCACGCGGGTTGGCCGCGTCCACCCCCGGGCTCTTGTCGCGGCCGCGGTTGCTGTTGTTGGTCAGCGTGCAGTAGACCTCCTTGGTGAGCGGGTCCACCGCCGTCCACTCGGGCCGGTCCATCTTGGTGGCGCCCAGCGCGTCGCTGGCCTGGCGCGCCTTGATCACCACCTCGCCCTGGTCCGCGAAGCCGTTGGCGGCCGTCAGCGGGCCCTGGCCGTGCACCAGCGGCAGCCACTCCCCCGTACCGTCGGCGTGGAACCTGGCCACGTACAGCGTGCCGTGGTCGAGCAGGTCGCGGTTGGCCGCGAAGCCCCCCGGCTTGACGCGGTCGCGGCTGACGAACTTGTAGATGTACTCGAAGCGCGCGTCCTCGCCCATGTACACCACAGCTCGGCCGTCGTCGGTCAGCGCCACCGTGGCGCCCTCGTGCGCGGCGCGGCCGAGCGCCGTGCGCTTGATCGGCGTCATGGTCGGATCCATCGGGTCGATCTCGACCACCCAGCCGAAGCGGTTCGGCTCGTTGGGGTGCCTGGTGGCGTCGAAGCGCTCGTCGAACTCGTGCCAGCGGTAGCCGGTGCCGCCCTTCTTCAGGCCCCAGCGCTTGCCATGCGCGTCGGGGTTGTCCGGGCCGTGGAAGTAGTTGATGAAGTTTTCCTCGCAGGTCAGGTAGGTGCCCCAGGGCGTCTCCCCGTGCGCGCAGTTGTTGAGCGTGCCCAGCACGCGCGTGCCGGTCGGGTCGGCGGCGGTCTTCATCAGCGCGTGTCCGGCCGCCGGGCCGCCGATCAGCATCGGCGTGGTGGCGGTGATGCGGCGCGCGTACTTCGACGGCAGCACCTGGCGCCAGCCGTTCGGCGTGGCCTCGACCTCGATGACCGAGACGCCGTGCGCGGCCTGGGACTTGCGCACCTTCTCGGCGTTCCAGGTCTTCATGCCGTCGGGGTGCAGCAGGCCGTCGTCGGTGTACTCGTGGTTGACCGCCAGCAGCCCGCGTCGGCTGCCGTCCAGCGGAAAGTAGGCGAGGCCGTCGTGGTGCATGCCGGCCTGCAGCGCCTGCTCCTCGGCGGTGTTGGAGCCGTCGGTCTTGAACGCCGGCATCTTGCCGGCGATGCCAACCGGGTCGCCCCAGCGGTAGAGCACCCGCGCGGTGTAGCCCGGCGGCACCAGCACCTCGTCGACGTCGCGCATCGGCACGCTGGCAAAGCCGATGCCGCGACCGAGTGAGGCCGCCTGGGTGCCGCCGGTGCTGGCACAGCCGGCCAGCAGGCCGCCGCCGAACAGCGCGGTGGCGGCGCTGGCCAGCGTGCCGCGCACGAAGATGCGCCGCGCCGGGTCCGACACCTCGTGGATGGTCGGGTTGGCGCTGCGGTTGGAGTCTTCCATCAGGTCGAAGTCCTTGGCCATGGCAGGGTGGATTCAGCGGAGAGTTGAGACAGTCGCCGTCCGGGGAACCGGCGAGGCAGGCTCCCATTGTTCGAAGCGGCCGTGACCGTTGCGTGACAGCCTGGCCGACCCCGATCACGGCGGGGGTTTGCAGGTCCGGCGCCGGTCCGTGCCGGCGTGCTCCGATTGGTCCCGCGCCCAGCCCCCTGGCCGGCGTACCCTAGACGGTGCGCCGCGGTCTCCGCGCGGACCGTCCGAACCTGCCGCCATGCGTCCCAGCCTGCTGCGCTCCGACACCCAGCTCAACACCGACAGCTACTACGAGGCGAGCGTGCAGCGCCCGCCCGCCCTGCCGCCGCTGCGGGGCGCGGTGCGCGCCGACGTGGTGGTGGTCGGCGCCGGGCTGGCGGGCCTGAGCGCCGCGCTGGAGCTGGCCGAGCGCGGCCGCCGCGTCGTGGTGCTGGAGGCCGGCCGCGTCGGCGGCGGCGCCAGCGGGCGCAACGGCGGGCAGGCCCTCGTCGGCTACGCCAGCGGCATGGCACCGTTCGAACGCCAGCTCGGCCGCGACCTGGCGCGCCAGGCGTGGCGATGGTCCCTGGAGGCGGTGGAGCTGATCGAGCAGCGCGTGCGGCGCTATCGGATCGACTGCGAATGGCGCCGCGGCTACGTGTACGTGGCCGACCGTCCGCGCAAGGCGCGCCAGCTGCGCGCCGAGATGGAGCAGCTGGCGCGCGACTACGACTTCGTCACCGACTGGGCCGAAGGAACGGCGCTGCGCGCCTGGATCGACAGCCCGCGCTACGTCGCCGCGGCGCATGAGCGCGTCTCCGGTCACCTGCATCCGCTGAAATACACGCTGGGCCTGGCGCAGGCGGCGCAGCAGGCCGGCGCCGTGCTGCACGAGGGCAGTGCGGTGCGGCGGCTCGAGCGCAGCGCCGGCGGCGTGCGCGCCGTCACCGACGCCGGCGAGGTGCAGGCCGAGCTGGCGGTGGTGGCCGGCAACTGCCTGCTGCCCGAGCTCGGCCCCGGCGTGCTGCCGGCCATCCATGCGCGCGTGATGCCGGTGGGCACCTACATCGTCGCCACCGAGCCGCTGCCCGCGACGCGCGCCGCGGCGCTGATCCCGAGCGGCGCGGCGGTGAGCGACAACAACGTCGTGCTGGACTACTTCCGCCTCAGCGCCGACCGGCGGCTGCTGTTCGGCGGCCGCGTCAGCTACACGACGATGACGCCGCCGCGTCTGCGCGAGACGATGCGGCGGCGCATGCTGGCGGTGTTTCCGCAGCTGCAGGACGTGCAGCTGACGCACCTGTGGGGCGGCTTCGTCGACATCACGATGAACCGCGCGCCGGACTTCGGCCGCGCCGGCGATCGCATCTACTACCTGCAGGGCTTCAGCGGCCACGGCGTGGCGCTGACCGGGCTGGCCGGGCGCGTGGTGGCCGAGGCGGCGTGCGCGCAGACCGAGCGCTTCGACGTCTACGCGCGGCTGCGTCACCGGCCCTTCCCTGGCGGGCCGTGGCTGCGCACGCCGCTGCTGGCGCTGGGCATGGCGTGGCACCGGCTGCGTGACCTGATCGGCTGACGACCCTCTAGGCGGGCTGCTGCAGCGCCTGCCGCACCACCTCGACCAGGCGGCGCGCGCACGGCTCGATCAGGCCGGGCTGCGCGTAGCCGTAGCCGATCAGCAGCCCGCGCAGGTCGTCCCGCGCCAGGCAGTACGCCGACAGCGGGCGCACCGTGATGCCCTCGGCGGCCAGCTGCTGCGCGATGGCCGCGTCGTCGGCTTGGCCCGGCAGCTGCAGGCACAGGTGCAGCCCCTGCGCGGCGCCCTGCAGCGCCACGCCGGGCAGCGCGCGCAGCGGCTGCAGCGCCTGCAGCAGCTGCGCGCGCCGCGCCGCGTAGGCCTGGCGCGCGCGCCGCAGCGCGCTGGCGAAGTGGCCCAGCTCGATGAATTCCGCCAGCGCGGCCTGCAGCGGCAGCTGGCCGGGGCGGTTGAGGTCGTAGTGCGCCTGGCGGAAGTCCTCCACCAGCGCGCGCGGCACCACCAGATAGCCGAGCTTGAGGCCCGGATAGAGCACCTTGGAGAACGTGCCCAGGTAGCAGACGCGGCCATCGTCGTCCAGCCCGGCCAGCGCGGCGATCGGCGCGCCGTCGAAGCGGAATTCGCTGTCGTAGTCGTCCTCCAGCACCCAGGCCTGGTGGCGTGCCGCCTCGGCCAGCAGCGCGCGCCGGCGCGCCAGCGGCATCACCGCGCCCGTGGGGTACTGGTGCGACGGCGTCACATAGATCAGCCGCGGCGCCGGCGCCGGCGCCGGCGGGGGCGCCCACCCCTGCGCGTCCACCGGCAGCGCGTGCAGCCGCAGCCCGCAGGCCTGCAGCGCCTTGGCCGCGCCCCAGTAGGCCGGATCCTCGATCCAGACGATGTCGCCCTCGTCGGCCAGCAGGCGCGCGCACAGCTCCAGCGACTGCTGCGTGCCGCTGGTGATGATGACCTGCTCGGGCTGCAGCCGCATGCCGCGCGCCACGCGCAGGTGATCGGCCACCGCGCGGCGCAGCGGGCCGTAGCCGCCCGAGGTCGTGTAGTCCAGCATCTCCGGCCGCGCGCCGCGCCAGTGCCGGTTCTGCAGCCGCTGCCACAGCGCCACCGGAAAGGCGCTGAAGTCCGCCGCTCCCGGCGTGAACGGCTGCACCTCCAGGTGCTGCGCGTTGCGCGTGCGCGCCAGCCGCTGGCCGCGGCGCGACAGCCCGGGCAGCGCCGCCGCCGGCGCCCCGCGCCGCGGCATCGCGCCCAGGCCCGCCGGCGGTTCGGCCACGAACGTGCCGCTGCCGACGCGGCCGCGCACCCAGCCCTCGGCGGCCAGCTGCTCCAGCGCCGCCACCACGGTGTTGCGCGACAGCCGCAGGTCGGCCGCCAGCTCGCGGCTGGAGGGCAGACGGTCGCCGGCGCCCAACCGCCCGTCCTGGATCGCGCGCCGCAGCGCCTCGGCCAGGCGGCGGTTCAGCGGCAGGCCGCTGCCCGGGCCGGCGGGCCCGTCCTCGCGTGCCAGTTCGGCCGCCAGATGGTCGGCCAGCAAGGTGGTGGACAGCGTCATGGCATCGAGCGCTTGGCAAAGCCGCAAGTGGCCCTTCGGGGGGCATGCAAATGGCACCGATTGTGCCTGTCGGCGGCGCGCAGAATGGCCCCATCATGCACGACGACGCACTCCCACCCTGGGTATGGATGCCTGCCGATCACCGCCTGCTGGGCGAGACGGCGCATGCGCAGCCCTATCTGGTGCTGGGCGACAAGTATGCGCGCGCGGTCAAGGTCGGCGCGCAGGCGCAGCCGGTGATGTTTCCGCTCGCGGATGCCGCGCAGGTGCCGCAACTGCTGGCGCAGGTGGACGGCGTGGTGCTGACCGGCTCGCCGTCCAACGTGCACCCGCGCCACTTCGGCGAGGCGGTGGCCGACCCGCGCCTGCCGCTGGACGAGCAGCGCGACGAAGTGACGCTGGCGGTGGTGCGCGAGGCGCTGGCGCAGGAGGTGCCGCTGCTGGGCATCTGCCGCGGTTTTCAGGAGATCAACGTCGCACTCGGCGGCAGCCTGCACCAGGCGGTGCACGCGCTGCCCGGCCATCTGGACCACCGCGAGCCGAAGGACGCGCCGCTGGAGCAGCAGTACGCCCCGCGCCACGAGGTGACGCTGCAGCCGGGCAGCCTGCTGCACCGGCTGGCCGGCGGCGCGCCGGTGGTACGCGTCAACTCGCTGCACGGCCAGGGCATCAAGCGGCTCGGGCGCGGCCTGCGCGCGGTGGCGCACGCGCCCGACGGGCTCATCGAGGCGGTGGAGTTCGAGGCCGCGCCGACATTCGCGCTGGCGGTCCAGTGGCACCCGGAGTGGCGCTGCCGGGAGGATGCGCTCTCCAGCGCGATCTTCCGCGCCTTCGGCGAGGCGGTGCGCCAGCGCCGCGCGCGCCGGCTGGCCGAGGCACGCGCCTTTGCCGCTGCCCCCGAAACCCCTGCCTGAGGGAGCGTCGTCCGGGCGCTGGCGCCGGCGCACGCCGCGCGGCGACAATGCCCGCACCGGGCGGCCCGCCGGCCGCCCTCCCCCACAGGGCCAAGGAGACCGACATGAGCAGCGCCAAGCAACTGAAGACCTTCAACGACCTGGAGCAATGGCTCAACGAACGCCGCGTCACCGAGGTCGAGTGCCTGGTGCCCGACCTGACCGGCGTGGCGCGCGGCAAGATCCTGCCGCGCGAGAAGTTCACCGAGGACCGCGGCATGCGCCTGCCGGCCTCGGTGGTGGCGATGAGCGTCACCGGCGAGCAGCCCTCCAGCGGGCCGTACTACGACGTCATCGACCCGACCGAGCGCGACATGCAGCTGCGCCCGGATCCGGCCACCGCGCGCATCGTGCCGTGGGTGGCCGACCCCACCGCGCAGGTCATCCACGACTGCTTCGACCACAGCGGCAAGCTCATTCCGTATGCGCCGCGCAGCGTGCTGCGCCACGTCTGCGGGCTGTTCGACGCGCTGGGCCTGCAGCCGGTGGTGGCGCCGGAGCTGGAGTTCTACCTGACGGCGCGCAACACCGACCCCAACACGCTGCTGCACCCGCCGATCGGCCGCAGCGGCCGCGCCGAGACCTCGCGCCAGGCGTACTCGATCGACGCGGTCAACGAGTTCGATCCCCTGTTCGAGGAGATCTACGACTGCTGCGAGAAGATGGAGCTCAACGTCGACACGCTGATCCATGAGGTCGGCGCCGGGCAGATGGAGATCAACTTCTTCCACGCCCACCCGCTGGAGCTGGCGGACGAGGTGTTCCTGTTCAAGCGCACGGTGCGCGAGGTGGCGCTGCGCCACGACATGTACGCCACCTTCATGGCCAAGCCGATCGCCGGCGAGCCCGGCAGCGCGATGCACATCCACCAGAGCCTGGTGGACAAGGAGACCGGCCGCAACGTCTTCAGCAACGAGGACGGCAGCCCCTCGGAGATGTTCTACCACTACATCGGCGGGCTGCAGCGCTACATCCCGGCGGCGATGGCCCTGGTGGCGCCCTACGTGAACAGCTACCGGCGGCTGGCGCGCCACACCGCCGCGCCGATCAACATCGAGTGGGGCCACGACAACCGCACGGTCGGCATCCGCTCGCCGATCGCGCCGCCGCAGGCGCGCCGGCTGGAAAACCGCGTCATCGGGGCGGACGCCAACCCCTACATCGCGATGGCGATGACGCTGGCCTGCGGCTACCTCGGCATCGTGCACAAGATCAAGCCCAAGCCGGAGATGCGCGGCGACGCGTACCTGTCGCCGTATGCGCTGCCGCGCAGCCTGGGCGAGGCGCTGGACTGGCTGCGGCGCGAGCCCGACCTGCACCACGTGCTGGGCGAGGAGTTCATCACCATCTACACCGAGATCAAGGAACTGGAGTTCGAGGAGTTCATGAAGGTGATCTCGCCGTGGGAGCGCGAGCACCTGCTGCTGCACGTCTGACCCCCCCGCGCGGCCGCCGCGGCCGGCGGCCCGCCCCACCGAAGGAGACCCGCGATGACCGCCGTGGCCGACCCCGACCTCACGCACGAGCTGCGCGCGCTGGATGCGGCGCATTTCCTGCACCCGTTCACCGACCATGCGGCGCTGGCCGCCAAGGGGGTGCGCGTCATCACGCGCGCCGAGGGCATCTGGATCTGGGACGCCGACGGTCACCGCATCCTGGACGGCATGAGCGGCCTGTGGTGCGTCAACGCCGGCTACGGCCGCCGCGAGCTGGCCGAGGCGGCGTATCACCAGATGCTGACGCTGCCGTTCTACAACACGTTCTTCCAGACCACCACCGAGCCGCCGGTGCGGCTGGCGCGGCGGCTGAGCGAGCTGGCCCCGCCGGTGGACGGGAGGCGCTTCACGCACGTGTTCTTCACCAGCAGCGGCTCGGAGGCCAACGACACCAACGTGCGGCTGGTGCGCCGCTACTGGGACCTGATGGGTCAGCCGCAGCGCAAGGTCATCATCGGGCGCTGGAACGCCTACCACGGCTCCACGGTGGCGGCGGCGTCGCTGGGCGGCATGCGCGCCATGCACGAGCAGGGCGACCTGCCGATTCCGGGCGTCGTGCACATCGAGCAGCCGTACTACTGGCAGCACCGCCTGCCCGGCGAGACGCCCGAGGCGTTCGGCGTGCGCGCCGCGCGCTGGCTGGAGGAAAAGATCCTCGAGGTCGGCCCCGACAAGGTCGCAGCCTTCATCGCCGAGCCGGTGCAGGGCGCCGGCGGCGTCATCATCCCGCCGGCGACCTACTGGCCGGAGGTGCAGCGCATCGTCGAGCGCTACGGCATCCTGCTGATCAGCGACGAGGTGATCTGCGCCTTCGGCCGGCTGGGGCACTGGTTCGCCTACGAGCGCTTCGGCATCAAGCCCGACCTGGTGACGTTTGCCAAGGCGGTCACCAGCGGCTACGTGCCGCTGGGCGGCGTGCTGGTGGGCGAGCGCGTCGCGCGCGTGCTGGTGGACGGTGGCGAGTTCACGCACGGCTACACCTACAGCGGTCATCCGGTGGCCTGCGCGGTGGCGCTGGCCAACCTCGACCTGATGCAGCGCGAGCGGCTGCCCGAGCGCGTGCGTGACGACACCGGGCCCTACCTGGCCGAGCGCTTCGCCACGCTGGCCGATCACCCGCTGGTGGGCGTGGCGGAAAGCTGCGGCATGGTGGCCGGCCTGATCCTCGTGCGCGACAAGGCCACACTCGAGCCATTTCCGGAGGACTGGGAGGTCGGCCTGCTGTGCCGCCAGCACTGCTTCGACACCGGCGTGGTGATGCGCGCGGTGGGCGCGCGCATGATCATCGCGCCGCCGCTGGTGATGACGCGTGCCGACATCGACGTCATGATCGGCCTGATCCGCCGTGCGCTGGACGCCACGTGGGCGGATTTGCAACGCCAGGGGCGCGTTCAGGGTTGACCCTGCCCTACAATGCCCGGCGGAGCTGTTCTCGGGCGTCGGGTGGGCATCGGTCCGCACCGGCCTGCTGCATCGGAACACTGGCTTGCGTTCCGTCTTCCACTGGCTTTCGACAGGAGTGTGGACATGAAGAAGCGTCTGCTCGCGCTGGCCCTGGCCGCGGCGTTCGCCGCCGGCTGCGGCAAGAAGGAAGAACCCGTCGCCCAGCCCGCCCCGGCGCCGGCCCCCGCGGTCGCCCAGGCCCCGGCCGGCCCGGTGCTGGATGACGAGAAGGTGCTCAACATCTACAACTGGCCCGACTACATTCCCGAGGGCATGCTGGAGGCCTTCGAGAAGGAGACCGGCATCAAGGTCAACTACGACACCTTCGAGACCAACGAGGCCCTGCACGCCAAGCTGGTGGCCGGCAACACCGGCTACGACATCGTCGTGCCCGGCAGCGTGTTCGCCAAGCCGCAGATCGAGGCCGGCCTGTTCCAGCCGCTGGACAAGGCCAAGATCCCCAACTACGCCAACCTCGACCCGGCGGTCATGAAGGTGCTCGACCGCGTCGACCCGGGCAACCAGTACCTGGTGCCGTGGGGCTGGAGCTTTACCACCGTCGGCATCAACAAGCAGAAGGTCGAGAAGGCCCTGGGCGGCATGCCGATGCCCGAAAATGCCTGGGACCTGGTGTTCGATCCGAAGTACACCGCCAAGCTCAAGAGCTGCGGCATCGCCTACCTCGATTCGCCCACCGAGATCATCCCGGTGGCGCTGCACTACATCGGCAAGGACGCCTACTCCAACGACCCGGAAGACTACAAGGCCGCGGTGGAGATGCTCAAGAAGGTCCGCAAGGACATCCGCATCTTCAGCTCGACGATGATCGACGACATCGCCAGCGGCAAGGCCTGCGCCGTCATCGGCTGGGCCGGCGACATCAACATCGCCGCCAGCCGCGCCGCCGAGACCGGCTCCAAGGACGAGATCGTCGCGCTGCTGCCCTCCACCGGTGCGCTGGCGTTCTTCGACACGATGGCGATCCTGAAGGACGCCAAGCACCCGAACAACGCGCACGCGTTCATCGACTTCTTCCTGCGTCCGGAAAACGCCGCCGCGATGGCCAACGAGATGGGCTACAACACCGGCAACACCAAGGGCCGCGACCAGATGAAGCCCGAGGTGGTCAACAACCCGTCGATCTTCCCGCCGGCCGACTACATGCCCAAGCTGATCCAGCCCAGCAGCTACACCAACGAGGCGCGCGAGGCGATGGCCTCGGCCTACAACGCGTTCAAGCGCGGCAAGTGAGTGGCTGACGGCGCCGCGCCGCGCGCACGGCACGCTTCCATGACGCAACGGGCTGTGCTCCCCCCGCGGGCAGGCAGCCCGTTGCGCTTTGTCGTTGCGGCCGCCGGCCGCTTCCTGCCCGTCTCCCGGGCCCCCTTCCCTGCTGAGAGGCGTCATGGCTGAAGCCCCGCGAGTTCCGGTCGATGCGGAGCATTACCTGGTCACCGAGAGGCTGGTCAAGAAGTTCGACCAGGTGGTGGCCGTCGACGAGGTGTCGCTGTCGGTGCGCAAGGGCGAGATCTTCGCGCTGCTGGGCAGCTCCGGCTGCGGCAAGTCCACGCTGCTGCGCATGCTGGCCGGTTTCGAGACGCCGACCTCGGGCCGCATCCTGCTGGGCGGGCAGGACGTGGCGGGCCTGCCGCCGTACGAGCGGCCGGTCAACATGATGTTCCAGAGCTACGCGCTGTTTCCGCACCTGGACGTGTGGGAGAACGTCGCCTTTGGCCTCAAGCGCGAGGGCCTGCCCAAGGCCGAGATCGAAAAGCGCGTCGGCGACATGCTGGCGCTGGTGCAGCTGACGGCCTACGCGCGGCGCAAGCCGCACCAGCTCTCCGGCGGCCAGCAGCAGCGCGTGGCGCTGGCGCGCAGCCTGGCCAAGCGGCCCAAGCTGCTGCTGCTGGACGAGCCGCTGGGCGCGCTGGACAAGAAGCTGCGCGAGCAGACGCAGTTCGAGCTGGTCAACATCATCGAGCAGGTCGGCGTGACCTGCGTGATGGTGACGCACGACCAGGAGGAGGCGATGACGATGGCCAGCCGCATCGCCGTCATGAGCAAGGGCCGCGTGCTGCAGGTCGGCACGCCGCAGGAGATGTACGAGTACCCGGCCAACCGGTTCGTCGCGGACTTCATCGGCAGCGTCAACCTGTTCGACGGCACGCTGGCGGTGGACGAGCCGGACCACTGTGCGATCGACGCGCCGATCGGCCGCATCCACGTCGGCCATGGCACCACCGGCACCGTGGGCATGCCGATCAGCGTGGCGGTCCGGCCGGAGAAGATCGAGATCGCCAAGCACCGCCCCGACGGCGTGGCCTGCAACCTGTTCCAGGGCCGCGTCAAGGAGATCGCCTACTTCGGCTCCTACAACGCCTACATCGTGGTGACGCCGCAGGGCCACAAGGTGCGCATCACCGAGGCCAACACCTCGCGCCACGACCTGTCGGACATCACCTGGGACGACGAGGTCTGGTTCTGGTGGCGCGACACCGCCGGCGTCGTGCTGCGCGACTGAGCCACCTGCCGGGAGTCCGCCGCCATGACCGGATCGACCGCTTCCGCCCCCACCGTGCCGCTGCCGGGCCGGCGCTTCGTCATCGCCGTGCCGTTCGCGTGGCTGACGGTGTTCTTCCTGCTGCCGTTCCTGATCCTGCTCTACATCAGTTTCGTCGACATGGGCGACGGCATCGATCCGTTCCGCCCGCTGTGGGACGAGGCGGCCGGCGTCCTGCGCCTGAAGTACGAGAACTACTGGACCATCTTCAAGACCGAGTGGGACGGCCCGCTGTTCCGCACCCTCTACGTCGAGGCCTACGTGCGCTCGGTGGCGTACGCCGGCATCACCGCCACGCTGTGCCTGCTGATCGGCTACCCGTTCGCGTACTTCATCGCGCGCAGCCCGGCCTCGGTGCGCCCGGCGCTGCTGCTGATGGTGATGCTGCCGTTCTGGACGTCGTTCCTGCTGCGCGTCTACGCGTGGAAGGGGATCCTGGCCGACGCCGGCATCCTCAACCGCCTGCTGATGGCCGTCGGTTTCATCGACGAGCCGCTGCACCTGCTCTACACCAACGTGTCGATGCTGGTCGGCATGACCTACGTCTACCTGCCCTTCATGGTGCTGCCGCTGTACGCGACGCTGGTCAAGCTCGACTGGCGGCTGCTGGAGGCGGCCTACGACCTCGGCGCCACGCCGTGGAAGGCGTTCTGGCTGGTGACGGTGCCGCTGTCCAAGGCCGGCATCATCGCCGGCTTCATGCTGGTGTTCATCCCGTCGGTGGGCGAGTTCGTCATCCCGTCGCTGCTGGGCGGCCCGGAAAACCTCATGATCGGCCGCGTGGTGTGGGACGAGATGTTCACCGCCAACAACTGGCCGCGCGCCGCGGCCCTGGCGGTGGTGATGATCGGCCTGATCGTCGTGCCGCTGGCGATCTACTACCGCTACAGCGGCGAGCGCGCGGCCGCCGCGCAGCACTGAACCGGGGGCTGGGGCATGGGCAACCTCCTCGCACGCCATTTCGGCAAGGGCTGGCTGCTGCTGGTCTACGCGTTCCTGTACGCGCCGCTCGTGTTCATGATCGTGTTCTCGTTCAACAGCACGCGGCAGGACGCGGTGTTCACCGGCTTTTCGCTGCGCTGGTACGAGGCGCTGCTGAACGACACCAAGATCGTCAACGGCTTTTTCGTCTCGCTCAAGGTCGCGCTGACCACCGGGGTGCTGTCGGCGGTGCTGGGCACGTTCGCCGCCTTCGTGCTGGTGCGCTACCGCCGCTTCTGGGGGCGCACCGTGTTCTCCGGCATGGTCAACGCGCCGCTGGTGATGCCGGAGGTCATCATCGGACTTTCGCTGCTGCTGCTGATGGTGGGGGCGCAGAACGTCTTCGGCTGGCCGCAGCGCGGCATGCTGACCATCATCCTCGGCCACACGCTGATGGGCATGGCCTACGCGATGGTGGTGGTGCAGTCGCGCCTGCTGGAGATGGACCGCCGCATCGAGGAGGCGGCGATGGACCTGGGCGCGCGGCCGCACCAGGTGTTCTTCCTCGTGACGCTGCCCAACATCGCGCAGGCGGTGCTGGCGGCGTTCCTGCTGTCGTTCACGCTGTCGTTCGACGACGTGGTGATCTCCGAATTCCTCTCCGGCCCCGGCGTCAACACGCTGCCGCAGGTGATCTTCGGCTACGCGCGCCGCGGCATCAACCCCACCATCTACGCCGCCGCCACCATCCTGATCGTCGTCGTCACCACCGTCATCGTCGGCTACGCCGTCTGGGTGGCGCGCGCCACGCGCCGGCGCGAGCGGGAAATGGCCGCGGCCCTCAAGGGGTGATGCGGGCGGCGGGCGGCGCGGCGGCGCGCGCGCCGCTACGCTCGTGCCGCCATGAACGATCCCCGACCCGCCCCGGCACTGCTGGCCGCCGCCGCCGAAGCCGGCCCGCCGCCGCTGCACGCCGACTTCGCCACCGCGCTGCCGGAGCTGGCGATCCCGTGGTCGGCGCGGCGCTGGCCGGCCCCGGCGCTGCTGACGCTGGACGAGCCGCTGGCGCAGGCGCTGGGCTGGCCCCCGGCGTGGCTGCGCCGCGCGGACGGTGAGGCCTTTCTTGCCGGGCAGGCGCTGCCGCCGGGCGCGCGGCCGGTGGCGCAGATCTACGCCGGGCACCAGTTCGGCGGCTGGGTGCCGCGGCTCGGTGACGGGCGCGCGCTGCTGCTCGGCGAAGCCGAGTTGGCCACCCCCGCCGGGCCGCGCCGCGTGGACGTGGCGCTCAAGGGCAGCGGCCCGACGCCGCTTTCGCGCGGCGGCGACGGGCTGGCGGCGCTGGCGCCGATGCTGCGCGAGGCGCTGGTCAGCGCCGCGATGCATGCGCTGGGCATCCCGACCACGCGCGCGCTGGCGGTGCTGGCCACCGGCCAGACGGTCTGGCGCGACGGCGAGCCGCTGCCCGGCGCGCTGCTGGTGCGCGTGGCCGCCAGCCACCTGCGCGTCGGCACCTTCCAGTGGGTGGCGGCGCAGGGCGAGGCGGCGCTGCTGCGCCGGCTGCTGACCTTTGCGCTGCGGCGCCACGACCCGGATCTGGCCGCGGCGCTGCCGCCGGTGCCCGATGGCGGCGTGCCGCAGGTGCCCGCCGAGCTGGCGCTGGCGTGGCTGCGCGCGGTGGTGGCGCGGCAGGCGCGGCTGGTCGCGCAGTGGATGGCGGTCGGCTTCATCCACGGCGTCATGAACACCGACAACATGGCCATCGGCGGCGAGACGATCGACTACGGCCCGTGCGCGTTCATGGAGGCGTTCGATCCGGCCACCGTGCACAGCTCGATCGACCACGGCGGGCGCTACGCCTGGGGCAACCAGCCGCGCATCGCGGCGTGGAACCTGGCGCGGCTGGCGGAGACGGTGCTGCCGCTGCTGCACACGGACGAGGAGCAGGCGGTGGCGGTGGCCACCGAGGCGGTGCGCGGCTTCACGCCGGCGTGGCGGCGCGCGTGGCGCGCGGCGATGCGCGCCAGGCTCGGTCTGACGCCGCCCGGGGCGGCGCCCGCCGCCGGCCCGTGGGCATGGCTGGCCGACGAGGGGCCGGATGATGCCTGGGCGGCCGACGACGACGCGCTGATCGCCGACTGGCTGGCAGGGCTGCAGGCCCAGGAGGCGGACTGGACGCTGGCGCACCGGCGGCTGGCGGAGGTGGCCGCCGCCGTGGACGGGGGCGAGGCGGCGCTGCAGGCGGCGGCCCGTGCGGCGCTTTCCCCCCTGCTGCGCGAGCCGGCGGCGCTGGACGGGTGGCTCGTGCGCTGGGCTGCGCGGCTGCTGCGCGGCGGCGTGCCGGCGCGGGAGGTCGCCGCCGCCCTGCGCCGCGCCAACCCGGCGGTGATTCCGCGCAACCTGCGCGTGGAGGAGGCGCTGGCCGCCGCGCTGCAGGGCAGCCTGGCGTCGTGGCGCGCGCTGCACGCCGCGCTGCAGCGCCCGTTCGACGAGCCGGCCGACCCCCGCCACGCCGAGCCGGCCCCGCGCGACTGGGCGCGGCGCTACGTCACCTTCTGCGGCACCTGACGGGCGGGCGGTGGCGGACGCCCTTCCGCGCCCCGAGCTTTTGTAATATCGTCTTCGACTGTCAGCATGCCTTGGCGAGCGCGGCGGATCGGCGTCCTCTCGGTTCCGCACGAGCCTGCCCTTCCTGCCGCGCCGCAGCCGACCCCGTCTGGATCGGAGACCCCCAGGACGTGAAACCCTCCGAAGCCCTCGCAGCCCACCGCGCCGCGATCCGCCGCATCGTCGAGGCCCACCACGCCTGCAACGCGCGCGTGTTCGGCTCCGTACTGCGGGGGGAGGACGCCGACGGCAGCGACCTCGACCTGCTGGTCGATCCGACGCCGCAGATGACCCTGTTGGACCTCGGGGCGATCCGGCACGAGCTCGGCCAGCTGCTCGGCGTGCCGGTCGACGTGCTGACGCCGGGCGCGCTTCCCTCTGGCTTCCGGGTCGCCGTGCTGGCCGAGGCCGAGCCGGTATGACGCCCCGTGCCCGGCCGCGGCTGGCGGAGTATCTGGCCCACATCCTCGAGGCCATCGAGCGCATCGACCGCTACACCGCCGGTCTGGACGAGGCCGGTTTTCTGGGCGAGGCGCTGGTGCAGGATGCGGTGATCCGCAACCTGGAGATCATCGGCGAGGCCAGCCACGGCATCCTGCGGCACCACCCGGAGGTGGCCGCCTCCCATCCGGAACTGCCGCTGGCGGCGGCGTACCAGATGCGCAACGCGATCGCGCACGGCTACTTCTGCGTCGATCTGGCGATCGTCTGGCGTACCGTCCAGCGGGACCTGCCGGACCTGCGGCGCCGTGTACAGGGGCTGGCCGCCGGGCTGGATCAGGCGGGTGAGGGCGCCGAAGGCGGCTCACGCTGAGCGCGGTGCGCTGGCCTACCCGGTGGCGCATGCCGGCCTGCCCTGCCTTGGCGCCACGGGGGCCCAGCCCGCCCAAGCGGTCCGCCCGCCGCGCGGGCCAATGGCCGGGGCCGGCGCGGCTCGGGGTGGCTACGATGGGGGCGGTGATGGCGGTGCGTCGCGCGGCAGGGGCCGCGCCGGCGCCGCCCGAGTGAGGAGACCCGGATGACGACGATCCCTTCCGAGACCCTGCCGGCCTTCGACGGCCGCGCCCTCATCGACGGCCAGCGCGTCTGGGCGCGCGACGGCCAGACCTACGCCAAGCATTCGCCGGTGGATGGCCGCCTGCTGGCGGACGTCGCGCGCGGCGGCGGTGCCGACATCGACGCGGCGGTGGCGGCGGCGCGCGCGGCGTTCGAGGACGGGCGCTGGGCGCGCCAGGCGCCGGCGGCGCGCAAGCGCGTGCTGGTGCGCTGGGCCGAGCTGATCCTGGCGCATGCCGACGAGCTGGCGCGCATGGAAACGCTGGACATGGGCAAGCCGGTGCGCTACGCGCGCAGCGTGGACGTGCACAGCGCCGCCAACTGCATCCGCTGGTACGGCGAGGCGATCGACAAGGTGTACGACGAGATCGCGCCTACCCCGCGCACCGCGCTGGCGTTGGTGACGCGCGAGCCGGTCGGGGTGGTGGGCGTCATCGTGCCGTGGAACTACCCGATGCTGATGGCGGCGTGGAAGGTCGGCCCGGCGCTGGCGGTGGGCAACAGCGTGGTGCTCAAGCCCAGCGAAAAGTCGCCGTTCACCGCGCTGCGGCTGGCGGAGCTGGCGCTGCAGGCCGGCCTGCCGCCGGGGGTGTTCAACGTCGTGCCGGGCTTCGGGCCGGAGGCCGGCAGCGCGCTGGCGCTGCACATGGACGTGGATGCGATCGCGTTTACCGGCAGCACGCGCGTGGGCAAGCAGATCCACGTCATGGCCGGCCAGAGCAACCTCAAGCGCGCCTGGACCGAGCTCGGCGGCAAGTCGCCGAACCTCGTGTTCGCCGACTGCCCGGACCTGGACCGCGCGGTGCAGGCGGCGGTGGGCAGCGTGTTCTTCAACCAGGGCGAAAGCTGCAACGCGCCGTCGCGGCTGTTCGTCGAGGCCTCGATCAAGGACGCGTTCCTGCAGCGGGCGCTGGAGCTGGTGCCGCGCTACCAGCCGGCCGATCCGCGCGACCCGGCCACGGTGATGGGCGCGATCGTGGACCGTCAGCAGCTCGGCACCGTGATGCGTTACATCGAGCTCGGCCAGGCCGAGGGTGCGCGGCTGCTGGCCGGCGGGCAGGCGGTGGAGCCGGTGCCGGGCGGCTGCTACGTGCAGCCCACCATCTTCGACGGCGTGCACAACGGCATGACGATCGCGCGCGAGGAGATCTTCGGCCCGGTGCTGTCGGTGATCACCTTCACCGACGCGCAGGACGCGATCCGCCAGGCCAACGACAGCATCTACGGCCTGCAGGCGGCGGTGTGGACGCGCGACCTCAACAAGGCGCACGCGGTGGCGCGCGCGCTGCGCGCCGGCACCGTGCACGTCAACCAGTACGACGAGGACGACATCACGGTGCCGTTCGGGGGCTTTCGCCAGAGCGGCATCGGGCGCGACAAGTCGCTGCACGCGCTGGACAAGTACACCGAGCTGAAGACCACCTGGATCCGGCTCGACGCGCCGTTCTGAACCGCGGCCGCGGGGCTAATGTGCGCCGGGCGCGACCAGGCGCGGTGGCCGCGCCGCTATCATGCCGGCCACCGATGGCATGCCCCGCCCTGACCGCCGATGCCCCGCCCGGCCCGCCGTGGCTGCGCGCGCTGGCGCGCCTGCCGTTGCCGCTGCTGCGCGCGGCGGGCTGGCTGCTGGGCGCGGCGCTGTTCGTCGGTGGCGTGGCGCGGCGCCGCGTGGTGCTGCGCAACCTGGCGCTGTGTTTTCCGCATGCCTCGCGCCGGCGGCGGCTCGGCTGGGCTTGGCGCACCTTCGTGCACTTCGGTCAGGCGTTCGTCGACCGCGTCTGGCTCTGGCACGCGCCGGCGGCGGTGGTGGCGCGGCGCGTGCGGCTGCAGGGGGCGGTGGAAGCGCTGCGCCAGCCCGGCCCGGTGCTGGTGTTCGCCCCGCACTTCATGGGGCTGGATGCGGCGTGGACGCGGCTGACGCAGGCCATCGAGCGCCCCTGGGCCGGCATGTACGCGCCGCAGGTCAACGCGCGGCTGGACGCCTGGGTGCGCACCGGGCGCGAGCGCTTCGGCCGGCCGCTGACGGTGTCGCGCCGCGACGGCACGCGCGGGCTGGCGCGCGCGCTGCGCGCCGGGTACGCCGTCTACCTGTTGCCGGACATGGACTTGGGGCGCGAGGCGGCGGTGTTCGCGCCGTTCTTCGGCGTGCCGGCGGCCACGGTGACGTCGCTGGGCCGGCTGGCGGCGCTGGGCGGCGCGCCGGTGGTGCCGGTGATCGGCCGGCTGGACGCGCGCGGCTACACGGTGCAGGTGCTTCCGCCGCTGGCGGGTTTTCCGACCGGGGACGACGCGGCCGACGCCGCGCGCATGAACGCCGAGCTGCAACGCTGGATCGAGGCCGACCCGGGGCAGTACCATTGGCTGCACCGGCGCTTCAAGACCCGCCCGCCGGGAGAGGCGGACGTCTACCGCTAGCGCCGCCTGCCGAGGAGCCCGACGATGCCGCCCGCCTCGCCCTGCAACCGCTGCGCCACCCAGTCGGTCTGCGCGCTGCGGCCGCTGCTGCGCCAGCCGGGGCTGGACGAGGCCTACGTGCGCGAGCGCCGCCTGGCGCCCGACGAGACGCTGCTGGCGCAGGGCGTGCCGTCGCGCCACCTGCACGCGATCAAGGTGGGCGCGCTGCTGCTGCGGCGCAACCCGGGCGTTGGCGGCCCGCGCGCGGTGGCGGTGCTGGGCGCAGGCCACGCGCTGAGCCTGCGCGCGCTGGTGGCCGAAGGGCCGGGCGCGGACGCCGTGGCGGTGCTGCCGACGCGCGTGTGCGAGCTGCCGCTGGCGATGGTGCGCCCGGGCGTGCGCCAGTCGCCGGAAGTGGCCGGTTGGCTGGTGCGGCACCAGCTGCGCGTGACCGAGACGCTGGCGGACTGGGCCGCGGTGGCGCGCCTGCCCGATGCGCTGTCGCGCGTGGCGGCCACCGTGCAGCTGCTGGGGCGCGAGCAGGGCACGCGCGAGATCGGGTTGCCGCCGCGCGACGATCTGGCCGAGCTGTGCGGCTGCGCGCCGGAGACCACCTCGCGCATGCTGGCGCGGTTGGAGCGCGACGGGCTGGTGCTTCGCCTGGGTCGCCGGCGGCTGCAATGGTTCGGGCCCGGCCCGGACCTTGGGAAAACCGGGGGGGGGGGGATGGGCTGATCGCCCATCAAGATTCATGGTGACCTCACGTACACCGCGAAGCTTCCGTTTTGGTGGCTTGAGACGCCGCGAACCGCATCGGGAGTGACTTTCGTCACTTTGGAGTCAGTATTGGTTTGACTTTTAGCACATTGTTGCACATTGGCCGACGAAGGAAGGCCATACTGGGCGGTCCCGGCGCAGTTTTCAGGAGGGGGCCATGCGCATCAACCAGCCCGTCACCCAGCGTGAGTTCCCGTTCGACGGTCGCCAGACGCTGCTGTCGACCACCGACCCCAAGGGCCGCATCACCTACGCCAACTCGGCCTTCATCGCCGTCAGCGGCTTCGACGTCGCCGAGCTGACCGGCCAGCCGCACAACATCGTGCGCCATCCGGACATGCCGCCGGAGGCCTTCGCCGACATGTGGGCCACGATCAAGGGCGGCGAGTCGTGGACGGCGCTGGTGAAGAACCGGCGCAAGGACGGCGACCACTACTGGGTGCGCGCCAACGCCACGCCGATGGTGCGCGACGGTCAGCTGGCCGGCTACCTGTCGGTGCGCACCGCGCCGACGCGCGCCGAGATCGAGGCCGCCGAGGCGCTGTACCGGCGCTTTCGCGAGGGGCGCGCGCAGGGGCTGGCGTTCCACAAGGGCCTGATCGTGCGCACCGGCTGGCAGGCCTGGCGCAGCCTGCCGCAGCGGCTGTCCACCGCGGCGCGCATCCGCCTGGCGGTGTGGGGCACGGCGCTGCTGCCGGTGCTGGTGGGCGCGGTGATGGCGATGCTCGGCGGCTCGTGGGCGGCCGAGGGCGTGGTGGCCGCCGCCGCCGTGCTGGCCGCGCTGCTCGCGGACGTGTTCCTGATGCGCCAGATCGTCGTGCCGCTGCGCGCCATCCGCCGCCAGGCGCAGGCCGTGGCCAGCGGCTCGCCGGGCGAGAACCTCAACCTCAACCGGGTGGACGACATCGGCATGGTGCTGCGCGCGATCAACCAGTCGGGGCTGAACCTGCGCGCGCTGGTGGACGACGTGGCGCAGCAGGTCGGGGGCCTGGGCACCGTGGCCGAGCAGATCGCGCAGGGCAACGAGGACCTGTCGGCGCGCACCGAGAGCAACGCCGCGAGCCTGGAGCAGACCGCCGCCTCGATGGAGCAGCTCACCGCCACCGTCAGGCACAACGCCGACAGCGCGCAGCAGGCCAGTCAGCTCGCCACCAGCGCCAGCAGCGTGGCCGCCGCCGGCGGCGAGGTGGTGCAGGACGTGGTGCGCACGATGGAGCGCATCACCGCCAGCTCCCAGCGCATCGAGCAGATCGTCGCCGTCATCGACAGCATCGCCTTCCAGACCAACATCCTGGCGCTCAACGCCGCGGTGGAGGCGGCGCGTGCGGGCGAAGCCGGCCGCGGCTTTGCGGTGGTGGCCGGCGAGGTGCGGCAGCTGGCGCAGCGCAGCGCCGACGCCGCCAAGGAGATCAAGGCGCTGATCCAGGGCAGCGTGGCCGAGGTGCGCGGCGGCGCCGAGCTGGTGGCGCAGGCCGGCGCGCGCATGGGCGAGATCGTCGAGCAGGTGCGCCAGGTCACGCAGCTGGTCAACGAGATCTCCGCCGCCAGCGCCGAGCAGTCCAGCGGCGTGGCGCAGGTCGGCGAGGCGGTGGCGCAGCTGGACCAGAACACCCAGAGCAACGCCGCGCTGGTGGAGGAGATGGCCGCCGCGGCGCGCAGCCTGCACCAGCAGGCCGAGCGGTTGGGCGAGGCGGTGGCGGTGTGGCGCGGCGGCGCGGCGGCCGTCCGTGCCGCCGCCGTGCCGGCCAGGTGGGACGATACCGCCGTCAACCGGCCGCTGCCGCGCGAGGCCCATGCCGCCGCGCGCAAGGCGGCCTGAGCCCGGCGCCGCTGGGGAGGGCTGGCGATGGGCTCGCTGCACGGGGAGCGGGACGCCGCGGCGGTGGTGGTGCACGAGCGGCTGCGCGAGGCGCTGGCCAGCGCCGAGTTCGGCGAGGGCTGCGCCGAGCTGGGCGAGGCGATCGTGGCCGCCGCGCCCGATGCCGTGCTGCTGGTGGACGCGCAGGGCACGATCGTGCTGGCCAACGCGGCGGTGCAGGGGCTGACCGGCCACCCGCCGCAGGCGCTGGTGGGCTGCCCGCTGGACGAACTGCTGCCGTTCGGGCTGGCCGGGCGCCACCGCCAGTGGGTGCAGCAGTTTTTTCGCCATCCGCACAGCCGGCCGATGGGGCGGGTGCCGAACCTGCGGCTGCGCCACCGCGACGGCCACGAGGTGCCGGTGGACATCGCGCTCGGGGTGTGCGAGGTGGCCGGCGCGCGCTGCGCGGTGGTCTTCATGCGCGACGTCACCGAGGCGCGCCGCATGGCCGAGGCGCTGCGCCACCAGGCCACGCACGATGCGCTGACCGGCCTGGTCAACCGCGCCCAGCTGCACGAGCTGCTGCGGTTGTCGGTGCTGCAGACGCAGCGCGGCGGCCGCCGCGGCGCGGTGCTGCTGGTGGACCTGGACGACTTCAAGGGCATCAACGACGGTTACGGACACGTGGCCGGCGACCGCGTGCTCATCGAGGTGGCGCGCCGGCTGCGCGCCAGCGTGCGCGGCGCCGACGTGGTGGCGCGCCTGGGCGGCGACGAGTTCGTCGTGCTGCTGTCGGAGGTGACCGACGGCGCGGCGGCCGAGCGCGTGGCGGCCAAGCTGCTGCAGGCGCTGGCGCAGCCGTTCGCGCTCGACCATGCCGAGGTGGGCCTGGGCGCCTCGGTCGGCGTGGCGCTGTTTCCGGACGACGCCGCCGATGCCGAGGCGCTGCTGCGCTGCGCCGACCTGGCGATGTACGCCGCCAAGGAGGCCGGCCGCCGCGGCGTGGCGCGCTACGCGCCGGCGATGGCCGCCGCGCTGGACGAGCGCGTGCGCGTGCACGAGCGGCTGCAGCACGCGCTGCGCCACGGCGGCCTGCAGCTGCACTACCAGCCGCAGCTGGACCTGTCCGACGGCCGCGTGCGCACGGTGGAGGCGCTGCTGCGCTGGCACGACCCCGTGCTGGGGGCCGTGCCGCCGGCGCGCTGCATCGCGGTGGCGGAGAGCAGCGGCCTGATCGTGCCGCTGGGCGACTGGGTGCTGGAGCAGGCGTGCCGGCAGGCGCGCGGCTGGCGCGCGCAGGGCGCGGAGGTGCGCGTCGCGGTCAACCTCTCGCCGCAGCAGTTCCGGCTGGGCGATCTGCCGCAGCGCGTGCAGGGCGCGCTGCAGCGCCATGGCCTGCCGGGCGCGGCGCTGGAGCTGGAGATCACCGAATCGCAGGCCATGGCCGATCCGGTGCAGGCGCGCGCCACGCTGCAGCAGCTCATGGCGCAGGGGGTGCAGCTGGCGCTGGACGATTTCGGCACCGGGCACTCGTCGCTGGCGCAGCTCAAGCGCCTGCCGCTGCACCGCATCAAGATCGACCGCGAGTTCGTGCGTGGCATTCCGCATGACGCCACCGACGGTGCGGTGGTGCGCGGCGTGGCGCGGCTGGCGCGGCTGCTGCGCCTGCAGACCGTGGCCGAGGGGGTCGAGACGCAGGCCCAGCGTTGGCACCTGCGGCGCCACGGGGTCGACGCCATCCAAGGCTGGCTGCTGGCCCCAGCGCTGCCGGCGCACGAGGTGGCGCGCTGGTTCGGTCCGGCACTGCCTTGGTATGAGGCCGGCCCGCAGGCGGTTCCGGCAACAATCGCCGCATGATCGCGCGGCAGTGGCGTCTGAACGACACCGTCGGCCTGCAGGCCGGCACGGTGCAGTGGTGCGTGCCCGACGGGGCGGCGGCGCGGCAGGCGCGCGAGGCGCTGCAGGCCGACGGCTGGACCGTGGCGGAAGTGACCGCACCGCAGCCGCTGCCGGCCGCGGCCGGGGTGCTGAACGCGCGCGTGGTGGCGTGGGACGCGCTGGCCGATGCGGGCGAACTGGCGCGCTGGTGCGCCGATCCGGGCGTGCCGTGCGTGGTGCTGGCGGCCCGGCACGACCTGCCGGCCTACGTGGCGGCGGTGCGCGCCGGCGCGGCGTGCTGCGTGGATTTCGAGCGTGCGGCCAGCGAGCTGCCCGATGCGCTGGCGACGTTGCTGCCGTGCCTGGGGCGCAGCGACTGGCGCGTGCTGGTGGTCGACGATGACGAGGCCAGCCGGATCCTCCATGCCGAGCTGCTGCGCCGGGCCGGCATGCAGGTGCGCACGCTGAGCGCGCCGGCGCGCCTGTTCGAGGCGCTGGAGGCGTTCGACCCCGACGTGCTGCTGCTGGATCTGCACATGCCGGACTTCGACGGCGTCGAGCTGGCCGCGGCGCTGCGTCAGCGGCCGGACGCGGCCCGGTTGCCGGTGCTGTTCCTGTCGGCGGAGCAGGACCCTGAGCGCCAGCGCGCGGCGCTGGCGGCCGGCGCGGACGACTTCCTGGTCAAGCTGGTGGATGGAGCCCAGCTCGTGGCCACCGTGCAGGCGCGCGCGCTGCGCTGCTGCCGCGAGCGCCAGCGCGCGCGGCGGCTGGAGGCGCTGCAGCGCCAGCGCCAGCACATCCTGCAGGCGCTGGATGCCCACGCCATCGTCAGCATCACCGACGCGGCCGGCCGCATCACCTACGTCAACGAGCGCTTCTGCGCCGTCAGCGGCTACGCGCGCGAGGAGCTGCTCGGCGCCAACCACCGCATCGTCAAGTCAGGCGCGCATCCGCCGGCGTTCTACGCCGACCTGTGGGCGACGATCCGCGCCGGGCGCATCTGGCAGGGCGAGATCTGCAACCGGCGCAAGGACGGCCGCCCGTACTGGGTCGTCAGCACCATCGCGCCGGTGCCGGGTGTCGACGGCACGCCGGTGCAGTACGTCTCGATCCGCACCGACGTGACGCCGCTGAAGGAGGCGCTGGGGGCGCTGGAGGTGCACAAGGAGCGGCTGCGGCGCGGGCAGATCTACGCCAACATCGGCACCTGGGACTGGAACATCCAGACCGGCGAGCTGTACTGGAGCGAGCGCATCGCGTCGCTGTTCGGCTACCCCGAGGGCGAGCTGGAGACGAGCTACGAGAATTTTCTCAAGGCCGTGCACCCGGACGACCGCCAGGCCGTCATCGACGCCGTCAACGCCTGCGTCGAGCGCGACGTGCCGTATGAGATCGAGCATCGCGTGGTGTGGCCCGACGGCACGGTGCGCTGGCTGCTGGAGCGCGGCGCGGTGCAGCGCGACGCGCAGGGCCGTCCGCTGCACATGCTGGGCGTGGTGCAGGACATCCACGCGCGCAAGATGGCCGAGCTGGCGCTGGCCGAGCGCACGCGCGAGCTGCTGCAGGCGCAGGAGCTGGCGCGCCTGGGCAACTGGTCGGCCGACCTGCGCACCGGCGAGCTGGTGTGGTCCGCCGAGATCTACCGCATCTTCGGCTACGAGCCGGGATCCATCACCCCCAGCATCGAGCTGTTCCGCGCCGCGGTGCACCCGGAGGACCGCGCGCTGGTGCTGGCGCGCGAGGACGAGGCGCGCACGACCGGGCGCTACGATGTGGTGCACCGCATCGTGCGGCCGGACGGCACGGTGCGCCACGTCCACGAGCTGGGGCAGCCGGAACTGGACGAGCAGGGACGGCTGGTGCGGCTGGTCGGCACGGTGCAGGACGTCACCGACCGCGTCGAGGCCGAGCGGCGCATCCACGAGACCGAGCAGCGCTTCGCCATCGCGGTGGAAGGCGCCGGCGACGGCGTGTGGGATTGGGACATCTCGAGCGGCCGCATGGAGATGTCGGGCCACTACGAGGCGATGCTCGGCTACGCGCGCGGCGAACTGGAGCCCACCATCGCGCAGTGGCGCGGCTCGGTGCACCCCGACGACCTGCCGCGCGTGGCACGGGTGCTGGAGGATTACCTGGCCGGCCGGCGCGAGCAGTATGCGGTCGAATTGCGCCTGCGCTGCAAGGACGGCGGCTACAAGTGGATCCTGTGCCGCGGCAGCGTGGTCGAGCGCGACGCCGCCGGCCAGCCGCGGCGCATGATCGGCATCCACGTCGACATCAGCGCCCGCAAGGCGGTGGAGGAGGAGCTGGTGCGCGCGCGCGAGGAGGCCGAGCGCGCCAACCAGGCCAAGTCGGAGTTCCTCTCCAGCATGAGCCACGAGCTGCGCACGCCGATGAACGCGATCCTCGGCTTCGCGCAGCTGCTGCGGGCCGACCCGGCGCTGCCGCCGGAAGCGCGCGCCGACGTCGACGAGATCCTCAAGGCCGGCCAGCACCTGCTGGAGCTGATCAACGAGGTGCTGGACCTGTCGCGCATCGAGGCCGGGCGGGTGGACCTGTCGCTGGAGCCGGTGGAGCTGCGCGCGCTCACCGCCGAGGCGGTGACGCTGGTGCTGCCGCTGGCGCAGGCACGCAGTATTACGCTGGAGGCGGTGCCGGCGGTCGAGGAGGTGGTGGTGCGTGCCGACCGCACGCGCCTGAAGCAGGTCATCCTGAACCTGCTGTCCAACGCGATCAAGTACAACCGCCCGCAGGGGCGCGTGCAGTTGATGCTGGAGCCGGGCCGGGAGCGCGTGCGGCTGCTGGTCAGCGACACCGGCCCCGGCATCGCGCCCGAGCGGCTCGGCGAGCTGTTCCAGCCGTTCAACCGGCTGGGGGCGGAGACCACCGAGATCGAGGGCACCGGTATCGGCCTGGTGATCTCGCGCCGGCTGGTGGAGATGATGGGTGGCGCCATCGGCGTCGAAAGCGTCGTCGGCGAAGGCAGCACGTTCTGGATCGAGCTGCCGCGCGCCGACGCGGCGGCGGCCGCGGCCTCGTGGGCCGAACGCGGGATGCCGGCGGCGCCGGCGGCGCCGGCCGATGCGGCCGCACCGCGCCACACCGTGCTCTACATCGAGGACAATCCCGCCAACCTGCGCCTGATGGCGCAGGTTCTGGCGCGCCGCCCGGGCATCGCGCTGTTGACCGCGCACACGGCCTCGCTCGGCCTGGAGCTGGCGCGTACGCACCGCCCCGACCTGATCCTGCTGGACATCTCGATGCCGGGGCTCAACGGCTACCAGGTGCTGGCCATCCTGCGCGAGGATGCGGCCACGCGCGCCATCCCGGTGGTGGCGCTGACCGCCAACGCCCTGCCCGGCGACGTGCAGCGCGGCCGCGCCGCCGGCTTCGACGACTATCTGACCAAACCGTTCGACGTGCCGCGGCTGTTGCAGCGCATCGACGAGCTGCTGCAGCAGCGGCGCCCGCCGCAGGGCGGAGGATCGACCGCATGAGCCTGATGATGCAACACGCCCGCCTGATGCTGGTGGATGACGAGCCGGCCAACCTGCGCCTGCTGCAGCGCATGCTGGCCAGCCACGGCTACACCAACGTCGAGGCGATCCAGGACCCGCGCGAGGTGCTGCCGCGCTACCGCGCGCAGCGCCCGGATCTGATCCTGCTCGACCTCAACATGCCGCACCTGAGCGGCTTCGAGGTGATGGCGCAGCTGCGCGCGCTGGCCGACCCGCTGCTGCCGCCGATCGTCGTGCTGACCGCGCAGCCCGGGCGGGACTTCCTGCTGCGGGCGCTCGACGCCGGTGCGCGCGACTACCTGACCAAGCCGTTCGACCTCAACGAGCTGGCGATGCGCGTGCGCAACCTGCTGCAGGCGCACCTGGCGCACCGGCTGCTGCATGACCAGGCGGCGACGCTGGAGGCGCTGGTGCGGGAGCGCACCGAGGAGGTGCGGCGCACGCGGCTGCAGGTGGTGCAACGGCTCGGCCGTGCAGCCGAATACCGCGACGAGGAGACCGGCCACCACATCCTGCGCATGAGCCACATGGCCGCGCACCTGGCGCGCACGGTCGGCTGGGACGACGCGGCCGTGGAGCTGATGCTGCACGCCGCGCCGATGCACGACATCGGCAAGATCGGCATCCCCGACGCGGTGCTGCTCAAGCCGGGGCGCTTCGAGCCGCACGAGTGGGAGATCATGAAGACCCACGCCACCATCGGCGCGCAACTGCTCGACGGCGACGATTCGGACCTGCTGCGCATGGCGCGCGACATCGCCTGGACGCACCATGAGAAGTGGGACGGCAGCGGTTACCCGCGCGGCCTGGCCGGCGAGGACATTCCGGAGGCCGGGCGCATCGTCGCGCTGGCGGACGTGTTCGATGCGCTGACCTCGGCGCGGCCGTACAAGCGCGCCTGGCCGGTGGAGGAGGCGGTGGCGCTGCTGCGCGAGCAGCGCGGGCGGCACTTCGAGCCGCGCCTGGTGGATGCCTTTCTCGATGAGCTGCCGGCGATGCTGGCGATCCGCGCGCGCTGGGCCGAGCCGGCGCCGGCGGCCTGAACGGTCCAGCCGCTGCGGGCCTCACGACGGGGGAGGGGTGTCGGGCGCGCCGTGCACGTGCACGCGGTTGCGTCCGGTCTGCTTGGCCTGGTACATCGCCTGGTCGGCTTGGCGCAGCAGCTGGTCCGGATCGTGCGCGCCGCTGGTGGGCAGGAACGCCACGCCGATGCTGGCCGTGACCTGCAGGCGCTGGCCGCCGTACTCCACCGGCTCAGCCAGCGCCGCCAGGAGACGTCGCAGCAGCGGTTCGGCCTGCCGTGGATCCTGCAGGTCGGCGATCAGCACGACGAATTCGTCACCGCCCAGGCGCGCCACCGTGTCGACACTGCGCACCAGGCTGCGCATGCGCTCGGCCATCACGCGCAGCAGCTGGTCGCCGACGGCATGGCCATGCGTGTCATTGATGGCCTTGAAGCCGTCCAGATCGAGGTAAGCCAGCGCCAGCGTGCCGCCGTGGCGCTGGGCGCGTGCGATGGCCTGCTGCAGGCGGTCGCGCAGCAGCAGGCGGTTGCCCAGCCCCGTCAGCGCGTCGTGAAACGCTTCGTGCTCCAGCCGCTGTTCGCGCAGCTTCTGGTCCGTGATGTCGAAAAACAGCCCGACGTAGTGCCGCACTTCGCCGGTACCGTCGCGCACGGCGCTGATGGCCATCAGCTCCACCAGGTCCCGGCCATCCTTGCGCCGGTTCCAGATTTCGCCGATCCAGAACCCGTGGCGCTGCAGTTCGTCCCACATGGCGCGGTAGAAGGCCTCGTCGTGGCGGCCGGAGCGCAGCAGCGCCGGGGTCTGGCCGAGCACCTCCTCGCGCGTGTAGCCGGTCAGGCTGCAGAAGGCGTCGTTGACGCGCACGATGCGGGTGCGTTCGTCGGTGATCAGGATGCCTTCCTGCGCATGCGTGAACACGCTTGCGGCCAGCGCCAGCTCGTCCTCGGCCCGCTTGCGCTCGGTGATGTCGAAGGACACGCCGGCCATGCGCCGCACTCGGCCGACCTCGTCGCGCTCGACCACCTTGCCGCGCTCCAGGATCCACACCCAATGACCGTCGCGGTGGCGCAGCCGCAGCTCGGCTTCGTACAGCGGCGCATCCCCCTCCTGGTGACGTTGCAGCGCTGCCTCGTGGCGTTGCAGGTCGGCCGGATGCAGCAGATCGCGCCAGGTCGCGCGGGTCAGCGGCTCCAGCTGTGCACGGCGGTAGCCCAGCATGGCGGCCCAGCGCTCGTTGACCTGCAGCGCGTCGCTGGTCAGATCCCATTCCCACGTCGCCAGGTCGGTGCCCCAGATCAGGTTCTCGAGCCGCTGGCGCGCGGCCAGCTCCTCACGCAGCCTGGCTTCGCCGGCGCGCAGCGCCGCAGCCGTGTGCGCCTCCGCATCGCGTGCCGCCTCGGCCTCGCGCTGCAGCTGCCGGCTGCGCCACAGCCATGCCGCCAGGCCGGCGATCAGCAGCAGCTGCAGCACGCCGGCGGCAGCGCCCAGCAGCAGGCGCTGCCGGTGCAGCCGCTCGATGTCCTGCACGCTCCGGCGCACGGCCTCTTCGAGCTGGACCTGGTAGCGCCAGCGCTCGTGGTCGCTGACGCGCTGTGCCGACAGGTCGTGCACCATCGACAGCAACAGCCGCTGCCCCTGCACCTCGAACGGCACCGAGTAGACCTCGACCGGGCGCACCTCACCGCTGGCCAGGCGGTGCGGAAAGAGGAAGTAGTTGCGCTCCTCACGCGCGGCCAGCGCGCGCTCGGCGGCCACCTGCTCGGCGGTGAGCTGGTTGATGTCCTGGATGCGCATCGTGCGCAGGGTCGCCTGCGCGTACCCGTAGAAGGCCGCCGCGGCGGCGTTGGCATCCAGGATGCGTCCGCTGGCCGGCTCGATCAGCAGCATCGGCACCGTGTGCCGGGCGAATACCTCGCCAAACGAAAGTGCCGCGGCCTCGGCCGCCACGCCGGCCGCGGCCGCCCTTGGCGGAGACGCGGCCATCAGCAGGGCGGCCAGCACGAGCGCAAGGCGCGGCCGGCTCAGCGGCATGGTCGCGGTCGACAGCCCCCGGACAGGCCGGTGGTCCCCCGGTCGGCTGCCCTCATGGCGCCGGTCAGTCCTGCTTGCCGGCGTCGGTCTTGCAGGTGTTGATGCCGAAGATCGCGTAGGGCGGGCACCAGCCGATCAGGCCGGTGGCCAGCGGGACGATGCCGATCCAGCCCCAGACGCCGATGGTGCCGCTGACGGCGCCGAGGATCAGGGCGATGCCGATGACGATGCGCAGGATGCGGTCGATGCCGCCGACGTTGCGGGTCATGTGCGGGTCTCCGATGAAGGGTGACGGAAGCGCCAACGATACCCTGCACTGTACGACGTCCGATTGACGCAAGGCAAGCCCTCGCGGGGCGCGGGAGCCATCGGCTCGGAGCGGTCGAGCCGGTTTCACGTGAAACGCGCCGCGCCGGCGTCGTCGGCTCGACGGTGCTAGACTGCAACGACGTCGTGACCGCCACCCCGACCGTGCCGATGACCGCCGCCACCGAACTGTCCTGGGATGACCTCAAGGCGATGATCGCGGCCCTGGCCGAGCAGGGACGCCAGACCGCGCTGCGTCTGCAGGAGACCGACCATCTGATCCGCGAGCTGCGCGAGGAAGGGCGCGAGACCGACCGTCAGCTGCGCGAACTCAAGCGCCAGATCGGCGGGCTGGGCGACAAGTTCGGCTATTTTGCCGAGGGCATGGCGCTGCCGACGATGGAGCGGCTGCTGCGGCGGCGCTTTCACATGGAAATCGTCAATCCGCGCAGCCGCATCCGCAAGGATGGCCGCGAGCGCGAATACGACGTGCTGGCCTGGGCCAACGGCAAGGTCAACACGGTGGTGGTGGTGGAGGTCAAGAGCCGCGTCAAGCGCGAGGCGATCGGGCGGCTGATCGAGCGGCTGGAGACGCTGTTCGACTGCCTGCCGGAACTCAAGGGCAAGGCGCGCGTGGGGATCCTGGCCGGCATCGACTGGGACGCCGGGGTGGAGGAAGAGGCGCAGGCCGCGGGTCTCTACACCGCGCGCATCCGCGACGACATGTTCGAGCTCACGACGCCCAAGGGCTTCCGGCCGCGGCGCTGGTGAGCCACCGGTGGTCGACCCGGGTGCGGGGTCGGGCCGATCGTGGGACAATGCGTCCCCTGTCATGCAAGGGGCCGGGCCCGTCGGGGGCTGCGGCCCGTCGTCGCTGGAGCGCTCGGTCGATGCTGTATCCCGAAGAGTTCGACGTCATCGTCGTCGGTGGCGGCCACGCCGGCACCGAGGCGGCGCTGGCCGCGGCCCGCATGGGCTGCCGCACGTTGCTGCTGACGCACAACCTCGAGACGCTGGGTCAGATGAGCTGCAATCCGTCGATTGGCGGCATCGGCAAGGGTCATCTGGTCAAGGAGATCGACGCGCTGGGCGGTGCGATGGCGCTGGCCACCGACGAGGCCGGCATCCAGTTCCGCATCCTCAACGCCAGCAAGGGGCCGGCGGTGCGCGCCACGCGCGCGCAGGCCGACCGCAAGCTCTACAAGGCCGCGATCCGGCGCCGGCTGGAGAACCAGCCCAACCTGTGGCTGTTTCAGCAGGCGGTGGACGATCTGGTCGTCGAGGGCGACCGGGTGGCGGGCGTGGTGACGCAGATCGGCGTGCGCTTCCGTGCGCGCGCGGTGGTGCTGACCACCGGCACCTTCCTCGACGGCAAAATCCACGTCGGCCTGCAGCATTACAGCGGCGGGCGCGCCGGCGATCCGCCGGCGGTGGCGCTGTCGGCGCGGCTCAAGGAGCTGAGGCTGCCGCAGGGGCGGCTCAAGACCGGCACGCCCCCGCGCCTGGACGGCCGCACGATCGACTGGAGCCGCTGCACCGAGCAGCCGGGCGACGGCATGCCGGGCTCGGAAACCGAGGGTCGCCCGGTGCCGGTGTTCAGCTTCATGGGGCGCCCGGAGATGCACCCGCGCCAGCTGCCGTGCTGGATCACGCACACCAATCCGCGCACGCACGAGATCATCCGCTCCGGCTTCGATCGCAGCCCGATGTTCACCGGCAAGATCGAGGGCGTCGGGCCGCGCTACTGCCCCAGCGTCGAGGACAAGGTCAACCGCTTCGCCGACAAGGACAGTCACCAGGTGTTCCTGGAGCCGGAGGGGCTGGACACGCACGAGGTGTACCCCAACGGCATCTCCACCAGCCTGCCGTTCGACGTGCAGCTGGCGCTGGTGCGCTCGATCGCCGGGCTGGAGCAGGCCCACATCCTGCGCCCCGGCTACGCGATCGAGTACGACTATTTCGACCCGCGCGCGCTGCGCGCCACGTTCGAGACGAAGGCGATCCGCGGCCTGTTCTTCGCCGGCCAGATCAATGGCACCACCGGCTACGAGGAGGCGGCGGCGCAGGGCCTGCACGCCGGCCTCAACGCCGCGCTGCAGGTGCTGGGGCGCGAGCCCTGGGTGCCGACGCGCGACCAGGCCTATCTCGGCGTGCTGATCGACGACCTGATCACCAAGGGCGTCACCGAGCCGTACCGCATGTTCACCAGCCGCGCCGAGTACCGGCTGCAGCTGCGCGAGGACAACGCCGACCTGCGCCTGACCGAGATCGGGCGCCGCCTGGGCCTGGTGGACGACGCGCGCTGGGCGTCGTTCTGCCGCAAGCGCGATGCCATCGAGCGCGAGACGGCGCGCCTGAAGGCGACGTGGGCGCACCCGCGCAACGTCTCGGCGGCGGAAGCCGAGCGGGTGCTCGGCCAGGCGCTGACGCACGAGCACAGTCTGTTCGACCTGCTGCGGCGCCCCGGGGTCTCGTACGAAGGGCTGATGTCGCTGGAGGGCGGCCGCTTCGCGCCGCCCGCGGACGGTGTTTCACGTGAAACGCTGGGCGAGCTGTACGAGCCGGTGACGGAGCAGGTCGAGATCGGCGCCAAGTACGCTGGCTACATCGAGCGCCAGCGCGACGAGGTGCAGCGTGCCGCCGCCTACGAGCACCTGCGCCTGCCGGAAGACCTGGACTACATGCAGGTCAAGGCGCTCAGCATCGAGGTGCGGCAGAAGCTGCAGCAGCACCGCCCCGAGACGCTCGGCCAGGCGGCGCGCATCTCCGGCGTGACGCCGGCGGCGATCTCGCTGCTGCTGATCCACCTGAAGCGGGGGCGCTTCAAGGGCTTCGCCGAGGCGGCCGCGGCCGAAGCGGAAGGCGCGGCGGCGCCTCAGGCGGCATGAGCGTGCCGGCGACGGACCTGCCGGCGGCGCTGGCCGCCGGGCTGCGCGCGCTCGGGCTGACGCTGGACGAGGCGGCGCAGCGGCGCCTGCTGGACTATCTGGCGCTGCTGCAGCGCTGGAACGCGGCGATCAACCTGACTGCGCTGCGCGACCCGGCGCAGATGCTGACGCACCACCTGCTCGACAGTCTGGCGGTGCTGGCGCCGCTGCGGCGCGAGCTGGTGGCGCGCGGGCGCGACGGCGCAGCGCGCATCCTGGACGTCGGCTCCGGCGCCGGACTGCCGGGGGTGGTGCTGGCGATCGCCGAGCCGCGCTGGCAGGTCACCTGCGTCGACGCGGTGGCGAAGAAGGCCGCGTTCGTCACGCAGGTGGCGGCCACGCTGGCGCTGCCGAACCTGCGCGCCGTGCACGCGCGCGTGCAGGGCGTGGACGGGCCGTTCGACGTCGTCACCGCGCGGGCGTTCGCGGCGCTGGCGGACTTCGTCACCTGGTCGCGCCGCGCGCTGGCGCCCGGCGGCGTCTGGATGGCGATGAAAGGCCGCGTGCCGCACGACGAGATCGCCGCGCTGCCGCCCTGGGCGGAGGTGTTTCACGTGGAACCACTGACCGTGCCGGGGCTGGACGCCGAGCGCTGCCTGGTCTGGCTGCGTCGCCGGGACGGCGACAAAACCCCGTAAACTCGGCGCCCACATGTCAGCCGCAGGGTGAGCGCATGGCGCGCGTGTTTTGCATCGCCAACCAGAAAGGCGGGGTCGGCAAGACGACCACCGCGGTGAACCTGGCCGCCGGGCTGGCGCAGGTGGGGCAGCGCGTGCTGCTCGTGGACCTCGACCCGCAGGGCAACGCGACGATGGGCTCCGGGGTGGACAAGCGCACGCTGGCGCCCACCGTGTACGAGGTGCTGCTGGGCGCGGCCGGGGTGGCCGAGGCGGCGCGGCGGCCCGAGCGCATCGGTTACGCCGTGCTCGGCGCCAACCGCGAGCTGGCCGGCGCCGAGGTGGAGCTGGTCGGGCTGGAGCGGCGCGAGCACCGCCTGCGCACGGCGCTGCAGCCGGTGCAGGGCGAGTACGACTTCGTGCTGATCGACTGTCCGCCCAGCCTGAGCCTGCTCACGCTCAACGGCCTGTGCGCGGCGCACGGCGTCATCGTGCCGATGCAGTGCGAATACTTCGCGCTGGAGGGGCTGGCCGACCTCGTCAACAGCATCAAGCAGGTGCACGCCAACCTCAACCGCGACCTGCGCCTGATCGGTCTGCTGCGCGTGATGTTCGACGCCCGCATCACGCTGCAGCAGCAGGTCAGCGACCAGCTCAAGGCGCACTTCGGCGACAAGGTGTTCGACACCGTCATCCCGCGCAACGTGCGGCTGGCCGAGGCCCCGAGCTACGGCCTGCCGGGGGTGGTGTTCGACCCGTCGGCGCGCGGTTCGAAGGCGTTCGTGGAGTTCGCGCGCGAGATGGTGGCGCGCATCGAACGGATGTGATACCGATGACCCTGAACAAGAAGCCCAAGGGCCTGGGCCGTGGTCTGGACGCGCTGCTCGGGCCCAGCGTCGACGCCGCCGGGCCCGAGGCGCCGCGCGAGCTGCCGCTGTCGGACCTGGTGCCCGGCCAGTACCAGCCGCGCACCCGCATGGACGAAGGGGCGCTGTACGAGCTGGCCGAAAGCATCCGCGCGCAGGGCGTGATGCAGCCGGTGCTGGTGCGGCGCCTGCCGGAGGAGGTGGGCGAGGAGCGCCTGCGCGCCTGGCACGCCAGCGTGGCCGGCCAGCCGTTCGCGCCGGCGGCGCCGCGTGGCGCGCGTCCGGTGTACGAGATCATCGCTGGCGAGCGGCGCTTCCGCGCCGCCCGGCTGGCGGGTTTGGAGGTGGTGCCGGTGCTGGTGCGCGACGTCTCCGACGAAGCCGCCGCCGCCATGGCGCTGATCGAGAACATCCAGCGCGAGGACCTCAATCCGCTGGAGCAGGCGCAGGGCCTGCAGCGCCTGATCCGCGACTTCGGGCTGACGCATGAGCAGGCGGCGCAGGCCATCGGCCGTTCGCGCAGCGCCGCCACCAATCTGCTGCGCCTGCTGCAGCTGGCCGAGCCGGTGCAGACCATGCTGCTGGCCGGCGACCTCGACATGGGGCACGCGCGCGCGCTGCTGACCCTGGACAAGGCCACGCAGATCACCGCGGCGCAGACCATCGCCGCCAAGGGCCTGTCGGTGCGCGAGGCCGAGGCGCTGGCGCGCCGTCTGGGCGAGACGTTTGCGCTCAAGCCCCCGCGCCCCAAGCGCGAGAAGTCGCGCGACGTGCGCCGGCTGGAGGAGGAATTGTCGGACCTGCTGGCGGCGCAGGTGGAAGTGCGGGTAAAGAAGCGCGTCAAGCGTGGCGCCCGCGTCGACGAGCAGGGGGAGCTGGCGATTGCGTTTGCCTCGCTGGACGAGCTCGACGGGCTGCTGGAGCGCCTGCGCGCGCTGGCTGGCTGAGCGGGCGACGTGAAGCCGCCGCGCCCCGACCCCCGCGCGGGCCGCGCCGACCGCTGGCCGCTGCCGGCGCTGCTGCTGTGGCTGGCGGCGTGGGCCGGCTACGTGGCGCTGCGCGTCGGGCTGCGGCGGCCGGTGCCGGAGGCGTTCGGGATCGTCGCGCTGCTGGCCTGCCTGTGGGCCGTGCGGCGCGGCGGCACGCCGGCGCGGCGTGTCATCATGGCGCTGGGGTTTCCGCTGTCGTGGGTGCTGGCCGCGGGGTTGCTGCCGATGCCGCCGGCGTGGGCCTGGGCGCTGCTGGCGCTGGCGGCCTTGGCCCTCTACCCGTGGCGGGCGTGGCGCGACGCGCCGCTGTACCCGACCCCGCCCGGCGCGCTCGACGGCCTGCGCGAGGCGGTGTGGCTGCCGCCGCGCGCGCGCGTGCTGGATGCCGGCTGCGGTGCCGGCGACGGCCTGCGCGCGCTGGAGCGCGCCTATCCCGACGCCGAGCTGCACGGCGTGGAGCGCGCCTGGCCGCTGGTGCTGCTGGCGCGGTGGCGTGCGCCGGCCGGCGCGCACGTGCGCCGCGGCGACTTCTGGACCGAGGACTGGTCGCGCTACGACCTCGTGTACCTGTTCCAGCGTCCCGAGACGATGCCGCGCGCGGCGGCCAAGGCCGCCGCCGAGATGCGCCCCGGCACGTGGCTGGTCAGTCTGGAGTTCGCGCTGCCGCAGACCGAGCCGACCTTCGTCTGGCACTGTCCGGACGGCCGTCCGGTGTGGGCCTACCGCGTGGCGCCGCCCGGCGCGCCGGCGCCGTCGTCCCACGGCCAGGCGGCCAGCACCTCGTCGGCCGGCGCCGGGCGGCCCCAGCGGTAGCCCTGCTGCAGCACGTGCGGCCAGCGCGCAAAGAACGCCGCCTGCGCGTCGGTCTCCACCCCCTCGGCCACCACCCGCAGGCCGAGCCGTTCGGCCACCGCGATGATGGCCTCCACCAGCGCGGCGTCGCTCGGGTCGTCGGGCGCGTCGCGCACGAAGGCGCGGTCGATCTTCAGCTCATGGATCGGCAGCCGCTTCAGGTAGGCCAGCGACGAGTAGCCGGTGCCGAAGTCGTCCAGTGAAAAGCGCACGCCCAGCGCGGTCAGCGCCTGCATGCGCTGCACCACCGCCTCCACGCCCTGTACGACGACGCCCTCGGTGACCTCCAGCACCAGGTCGGTGCCGGCGGCGCCGTGATCCTGCAGCGCCGCGCGCACCGCGTCGACGAAGCCGGGATGGTGGAACTGGCGCGGGCTGACGTTGACCGCCAGCGTGACACGGCGGCCCTGCCGCGCCAGCCGGCCGAGCACGGCGCAGGCGGCGCGCAGCACCCACTCCCCCATGGGCTCGATCAGCTCGCAGCCCTCGGCCACCGGCACGAACTCCGCCGGCGGCACCAGCCCGCGCTGCGGGTGCTGCCAGCGCACCAGCGCCTCGGCGGCACGCCAGCGGCCCTGCGCGTCGGCCTGCGGCTGCAGGAACAGGCGCAGCTCGTCGTGCGCCAGCGCGCGGCGCAGCTCCTGCTCGATCGTGAAGCGCTGCGCGATCGAGGCCCCCAGCGCCGCGTCGAAGAAGTCGCAGCGGTGGCCGCCGGCCTCCTTGGCGCGGCGCAACGCGGTGTCGGCGCGGCGCAGCACCTCCAGTGCGGTGTCGTCCTCGCCGTGCGGCAGCAGGGCGATGCCGATGCTGAGGGTGACGTGCACTGGGCGGCCATCCAACTCGAAGCCGGTCTCCACCGCCTGCTGCAGCGCGTGCGCCAGCGACTGCGCGCGGTGCGAGGCGCCCAGCACCGCGGCGGTGCCGCAGCGCAGCAGCAGTGCGAACTCGTCGCCGCCCAGGCGCGCCGGCAGCGTGTCCTCGCCCAGCGCCTGCAGGCGCTGCGCCAGCTGGCGCAGCAGGGCGTCGCCGGCGGCGTGGCCGAGCGCCTCGTTGAGCGTCTTGAAGCGGTCGACGTTGAGCAGCAGCAGCGCGTGCAGCTGGCCGTGACGGCGCGCGTGCGCCAACGCATCGTCCAGCGCGCGCAGCAGCCGCGCACGGTTCGGCAGCCCGGTCAGCGGGTCGAACCACGCCAGCCGGTCGGCGCGCTGCTCGGCGTCGCGCTGCGCCGAGATGTCCAGCTGCACCGAGACGAAGTGCGTGATGCGGCCGCGCTCGTCGTGCACCGGCGCCAGCGTGACCGCCTGCAGGTAGGTGCTGCCGTCCGGGCGGCGGTTGACGATCTCGCCCGTCCAGGGCTGGCCGGCGCGCAACGCGCGCCAGACCTCGCGCCAGGTTTCCGGGGGCACCTGGCCGGCGCCGAGCATGCGCGGGTTGCGGCCGAGCACCTCCTCGGCACGGTAGCCGCTGATGCGCTCGAAGGCCGGGTTGACGTACTCGATGCGGCCGTCGGCATCGGTGATCAGCACCGCCGCGGGGCTCTGCTCGACGACGCGTGACAGCCGGCGAACGTGCGCCTCGGCCTCGCGCCGGGCGGTGACGTCGCGCGTGATGCCCTGCAGCTGCAGCGGCCGGCCGTGGCCGTCGACGATCACCGTGGAGACGGTCTCGGTCAGCACCAGGCGGCCGTCGGCGTGGAGCAGCGCCAGCTCGGTGGTCTCGATGCGGGCTTCGGCGCGCCCGGTGGCCAGCTCCGCCAGCCGCTGCGGCAGGCGGGTGCGCACGTGCTGCCGCGCCTGGTCCGTCAGCACGTCGTCCAGCGGGCGGCCCAGCAGCTCGTGCGGCTCGCGGCCGATCAGCCGCTGCACCGCCGGGCTGACGTACAGGAAGCGCTCCTGCACCAGGTCGTACAGCCAGACGACGTCGGCCGACTGCTCGGCCAGCAGGCGGTAGCGCGCCTCGCTGTCGGCCAGGCGGTCGCGCATCGCCTGCAGCTCGGCCGCGTGCGCCTCGCTGCGCAGCAGGCGCGCGCGCTGGTCGAACAGCCGCACGCCGACCACGGTGGCAAACAGCGCCAGCAACGCCGCGATCAACAGCGGCTGGCCGTCGTGCAGGGTCTGCTGGCGGATCCAGCTGGCGTCGAGCTGCACCACCAGCCGCAGCGGCGCGTCCGGCAGCGGTGCCACGGTCTCGGTCAGCACGGCGTCGGCCGCCGCCTGGCGCGGCGGGCCGCCGGGGCCCCACCAGACCGAAGCGGTGGCGGCCGACGGCAGCATCAGCGCCAGCCGCCACGGCAGGGCCGGGTTGCCGATCGCGGCGTCGCGCAGCAGTTCGCGCGGCTCGTCGGCCAGCAGCACCAGCACGCCCGGGCGCTCGACGCCACCTTCCAGCGGCGCCGCCCAGGCCCAGCGCAGCGTTCCATCGGCCTCGGCCCACACCTCGCGGACCAGCGCGCCGGCGGCGGCGCGCGGCGCCAGGGCCGCCAGCGCGGTGGTGGCGTCCTGCGGCGCGGCGCCAGCCCACACGCCCCGGCCGTCGGCGTCCAGCAGCGCGGCGGCGCGGTGGCGGCCGTCGCGCAGCAGCCGCGCCAGCCTGGCCTCCAGGGCCTGGCGGGCGGCGCCGGGGTTGGCGGCGTCGCCCAACGCCGCCCAGTCCTGCGCCAGCGAGCGCCAGCCGGCGATCTGCGCCGCGTCCGCGCGGCGCTCGGCGTCCCAGTGCGCCAGCAGCGTCGCGTAACCCCGCAGCGTCAGCTGCAGCTGCTGGCGAGCCTGCGCCAGGTTGCGTTGGTGGCGCTCCAGCAGCAGCACCACCGTCACCCCGACGATGGTGAGGGCCAGCACGCCCACCGCCCAGCGCGGCACCACGCGCGGCGTACCGGTGGCGTCGGCCGTGGCGGTGGCCGCCGGGGCGGACCAGCGGTACAGCAGCACGTACAGCAGCACCGAGGTGACGGCGACGAACGCCCAGCCCTTGACCATGCCCAGGCGTGCCAGCGTCGGGGCGTCGTCCACCCACCAGCCCAGCACCGTGTCCGACAGCAGGATCCACAGTGCCGCGAAGCTGGCGTACAGCGTCACGATGCCCAGCGCCAGGCGGGCGCGCGGCGGCGGGGGCGGAGCGCTGGAGGTCGGCACGGCGTGCGGGGGACGGGGATCAGCCCGCCACGATCTTGCCCGGATTGAGGATGTCGTGCGGGTCCAGCGCCCGCTTGATCGCGCGCATCAGCGCCAGCGCCTCCTCGCCGGCCTCGGCGCGCAGGAAGCCCATCTTGTGCAGGCCGACGCCGTGCTCGCCGGTGCAGGTGCCGCCGCCGGCGATCGCCCGCTGCACCAGCGCGGCGTTGAGCGCCTCGGCGCGCGCGCGCTCACCGGCGTCGTCCGGGTCGATCAGGTAGCCCATGTGGAAGTTGCCGTCGCCGACGTGGCCGACGAGGAAGTAGGGCAGTCCGGCGGCGTCGGCTTCGGCCACCGCGGCGGTGACGTGGTCGGCCAGCTGGCTGATCGGCACGCACACGTCGGTGGTGATGCAGCGGCAGCCCGGGCGGCTCTGCACCGCGGCGAAGTAGGCGTGGTGGCGCGCCGTCCACAGCCGCGTGCGCTCCTCCGGCGTGCTGGCCCACTCGAACGCCTGGCCGCCGTGCTCGGCGGCCAGCGCCTGCACGGTCTCGGCCTGCTCGCGCACGCCGCCGGGCGAGCCGTGGAACTCCATCAGCAGCATCGGCTCCTCGCGCAGCGCCAGGCCGCTGTGGCGGTTGACCGCGCGCACCGTGCGCGCATCCAGCAGCTCGCAGCGCGCGATCGGCACGCCCATCTGGATGATGGCCATGGTCGTGCGCACGGCGGCCTCCACGCTCGGAAACGAGCACACCGCCGCCGAGACCGCCTCCGGCAGCGGGTACAGCCGCAGCGTGATCTCGGTGAAGATGCCCAGCGTGCCTTCGCTGCCGACGAACAGGCGCGTCAGGTCGTAGCCGGCGCTGCTCTTGCGCGCGCGCGTGCCGGTGCGCACCACCGCCCCGCTGGCGGTGACGACCTCCAGCGCCAGCACGTTGTCGCGCATCGTGCCGTAGCGCACCGCGTTGGTGCCGCTGGCGCGCGTGGCGGTCATGCCGCCCAGCGTCGCATCCGCCCCCGGGTCGATCGGGAAGAACAGCCCCAGGTGCCGCAGCGCCTCGTTGAGCTGCTGGCGCGTCACGCCCGGCTGCACGGTGGCGGTCAGGTCCTCCGCGTGCACCGCCAGCACCCGGTTCATGCGGCTGAGGTCCAGACTGATGCCGCCCTGCACCGCCAGCAGGTGCCCCTCCAGCGACGAGCCGATCCCGTACGGGATGACGGGCACGCGCCACTGCGCCGCCAGGCGCACGGCGTCGGCCACGTCCTGCGTCGATTCGGCAAACACCACCGCCGCCGGTGGCGGCACGTGCGTGAAGGCGGACTCGTCGCGGCCGTGCTGCTCGCGCACGGCCTGGGCGGCGGAGAACTGCGCGCCGAAGCGCGCCTGCAGCGCGGCCAGCGCCTCGGGCGGCACGGGGCGCGGCTGCACGTCGGGCAGGAGGGGGGCGGTCAGGGGGGCGTTCATCGAGAGGCCTTCCGGTGGACTGTGCGGGCTTGGACGCCGGGGTGGGGCTTGCGGTATCGGGATGGGTCAGTCGGCCGCCCAAGGGTCGACCACGTCGACCTCCAAGTCGGCGAAATGGCGCCGGTTGCGGGTGACGATGGTGGCACGGTGCGCCAGTGCGATGCCGGCGATCAGCGTGTCGCGCAGATCGACCGGGCGACCCTGGCGCCGCCGGCGGGCCGCCAGTTCGGCCGCCAGTGTCGCCGCCCGCGCGTCCAGCGGCAGCACGCGCCAGCGCAGGTCATCCTCCAGCAGCGCCTCCAGCGCCGCCAGCAACGCCTGCCGGCGCCGGCCCTCGCTCAGCAGGGCCAGCCCGCAACGCGCCTCGAACACCGTGATCGTGGTCGTCCATACCGTCTCAGGCTCCTGAGCGTCGAGCCACGCCACCACGCGCGCGTCCGGTTCGCGCCGCATCAGGGCCGACAGCACGTTGGTGTCCAGCAGCTTCACTGCGGCGGCTCCATCGGCTGCGCCTCGTGCCCGTGCCACGTCGGCCATTCGTCGTCGAGGCCCAGTCCGGCGAAGCGCGCCGCGATGCGCGAACCCAGCCCCGGCGCCGCCGCCGCGGGCTCCTCCTGCACCGCGCGGCGCAGGATGCGGCGCACCTCCTCTTCCATGCTGCAGCCGTGGCGCGCCGCGCGCGCCTTCAGTGCCTGCTTGACGCCTTCCTCCAGACGTCGCACCACCACCTGCGCCATCGGTCGTCTCCACGCGTGCCAACCATTCGATCGGACGGATGCTATCACGCTAGCAGCACCGTGGCCGTCACCACGCTGGATAATGTCGCGGTCGCATCGCCGAGGAACCTCGTACCATGGGCCACCGCCTGACCCAGATCGCCACCCGCACCGGCGACGCCGGCACCACGGGCCTGGGCAACAACCAGCGCGTCAGCAAGAACAGCCTGCGCATCCATGCGCTGGGCGACGTCGACGAGCTCAACTCCTTCATCGGGCTGCTGCTGACCGAGCCGCTGCCCGACGACGTGCGCGCGCTGCTGGTGGCGATCCAGCACGAGCTGTTCAACCTCGGCGGCGAACTGAGCATGCCCGGCCACCAGCTGCTCCAGCCCGAGGCGGTGCTGACGCTGGACCAGGCGCTGCAGGACTACAACGAGCGCCTGCCGCGCCTGCAGGAGTTCATCCTGCCGGGCGGCACGCGCGCGGCGGCGCTGGCGCACGTCTGCCGCACGGTGGCGCGCCGCGCCGAGCGCCACGTCGTCGCACTGGGGCAGGAGGAGGCCATCCATGACGCCCCGCGTCAGTACCTCAACCGCCTGAGCGACCTGCTGTTCGTGCTGGCGCGCGTGCTCAACCGCCACGGCGGTGGTGACGACGTCTACTGGAACAGCGAGCGGCTGCGCCGCGGCGGCGCGGCGTGACGGTCCGTGCTCAGGCCAGCACCACGATCTGGTTGAGCACGCGCGGCACCTGCCCGAACAGGGCGTCGTCGCGCCGCCCCAGAGGGTGCGGGCGGGCGGCGCGCACCCGCCAGTCGAACGCTTGGGCTGGTCCAATCCTTGCGGCAGGTTGCCATCGGGCGTCAAGCGCCGCGTGACGGGCGGCCGACGTCGGCTGTCAGATTTTTTCCGACACGCGGTCGGCCGCCGGCCGACGTCGCGAACAGACACCTTCGGATTCAAGTGAAGCAGGGCGGTTTTCACAATCCTTTTCAACGCAACACCGCTTGCCGCCCCGTGCTAGCAACCCCGGCCGGACGGCAAGGCAGCCGAGAAGGAGCACCGCCATGACCGCCACCCTGCCGCACGACGACGAGCGCGACCAGCTGCTGGCCGAGATCCGCGAGGCCAACCTGACCTACCTGATGCTGGCGCAGCGCCTGATCCGCGCCGACAAGGCCGAGGCGACGTTCCGTCTCGGCCTGACCGAGGAGGCCGCCGACCTGATCGCCGCGTTGTCGCCGGCGCAGGTGCTCAAGCTGGCCAGCACCAACACGCTGCTGTGCCGCTTCCAGGCCGACGACGAGATGGTGTTTGCGCTGCTGGCCAGCCGCCATGCGCCGCAGCGCTCGGTCGGCGAAGCCGCCCAGCGCCTGCACGGCAGCATCCTGATGGCCAGCCGCCTGGCGCAGGCTGCCGCCGCCTGACCCGTCCTCCCCTCGCACCGCCATCCGACCGATCCGAGGAGCCCCGCCATGACCACCGCCACCGCCGCCACCCCGCGCAAGACCGCCGGCCGCAGCCTGCTGGCCGAAAGCCGCGACGTCGAACGCGCCGTGCAGCTGATCCAGCTCGGCGCGCGGCTGCAGGTGCTGGAAAGCGAGACCAGCCTGTCGTACGAGCGGCTGCTCAAGCTCTACAAGGAGGTCACCGGGCGCTCGCCGAGCAAGGGGCAGCTGCCGTTTTCCACCGACTACTTCCTGCAGTGGCAGCCCAACATCCATGCCTCGCTGTTCGAGAACATCCGCCAGTCGCTGCTGAAGGCGGTGGCGATCGACGACATCGACGCCGTGATGAAGGCCTACCGCCTGTACGAGGAGCAGATGCGCGCCTGCGGGCTGGAGCCGCTGCTGTCGTTCACGCGCGCCTGGCGGCTGAGCCGCTTCATGGACGCCGGCATGCTGACGCGCGCGCGCTGCACGCAGTGCGGCGGCCACTTCGTCGCCGATCCCTACGTCAACCATCGCCACTACGTCTGCGGCCTGTGCAAGCCGCCGGCGCGCGCCGGCAAGGGACGCGCCCAGGGCGCGCTGCGCGCCGACGACTGACCGGCGCGCCGGCCCGCGGCGGCGCTACCATCACGGCATGGTCTCCGCCGCCGCGGATGGCGCCAGCGCCGCGCTGGCGCTGCTCAACGAACGCATCGCCGCCCACGCGCGCCAGGAGCGCGTGCAGGCCGGCTCGCTGATCGTGACGGTGTTCGGCGACGCGGTGCTGCCGCGCGGCGCGCGCCTGTGGCTCGGCAGCCTGATCGAGCTGCTGGCGCCGTTGGGGGTCAACGAGCGGCTGGTGCGCACCGCGGTCTACCGCCTGGTGCAGGATGGCTGGCTGACCACCCGGGCGCACGGCCGGCGCACCGACTACCTGCTGACCGAGGCGGGGCTGGCGCGCGTCGACGAGGCCGCGCGCCAGATCTACGCCGCGCGTGCGCCGAGCTGGGACCTGCACTGGCGGTTGCTGGTCGTCACCGAGGCGCTGCCGGCGCGCGTGCGCGAGCGCCTGCGCCGCTCGCTGTTCTGGCAGGGCTGGGGCGAGCTGCCCGGCGGACTCTACGTGCACCCCAGCGCCGAACCCGGCGCGACGCTGGAGGCGCTGGGCGCCGACGGGCTGGGCGCCTGGGTCGGCGCGCTGCTGCCGCTGCGCGCGCAACGCCTGCCGCTGCGCGGCGTGGCGCCCAATCGCACGCTGGTGCAGCAGGCGTGGAACCTGACCGCGCTGGCGCAGCACTACGCGGCGTTCGTCGCGTGTTACGCGCCCATCGAGGCGGCGCTGCGCGGCCATGCGGTGCCGCCGGCCACGGCTTTCCTCGGCCGCACGCTGCTGATCCACGATTGGCGCCGGCTGCTGCTGCGCGACCCGCAGCTGCCCGCCGAGCTGCTGCCGCGCGAGTGGCCGGGCGAGCGCGCGCGCCAGGTGTGCCGCCGCCTTTACCGTCAGCTGCTGGCACCGGCCGAAGCGCACCTCGACGCGCGGCTGCAACTGGCCGACGGCCACCGGCCGCCCGCGGCGCCGTGGGTGTGGCAGCGCTTCGAGCCGGCCGACGACGAGTGCTCGCTGGGCGCGCCGCCCGGCGTCTGACCGCCTCCGCCTCCCCCGGTGACATGGGCTGCGGCCGTCCCGCGGGCGGCTGCGGCGCGTGCCGTTCGTCGGCTCGTGCGCCGTGCGTCGGCCGCGTGCGGGAAAACCCCTATGGCCGCCGTCGCGCCCGCGTTTGATACTGAAAGCAAAGGTTTCATCATGGTTTCTGTATCACGATGAGCGCCACCCCGCCCACCCCCACCGACCCCCAGGCGCTGGCCGAGGCCGCCGCCGCCGCGATGTGGTCGCGCGACCGCGCCTGCCAGGCGCTGGGCATGCGGCTGGAGGCCATCGGCCCCGGGCGCGCGGTGATGTCGATGCCGGTGCGCGCCGACATGGTCAATGGCCACGCGATGTGCCACGGCGGGCTGATCTTCACGCTGGCCGACAGCGCGTTCGCCTACGCCTGCAACAGCCACAACCACAACACCGTGGCCTCGGCGTGCCAGATCGATTTCCTGAGCCCGGCGCGCGAGGGCGAGGTGCTGGAGGCCGAGGCGGTGGAGCGCGCGCTGGCCGGCCGCAGCGGCGTCTACGACATCACGGTGCGCGTGCGCGGCGGGCGCGTGGTGGCGCTATTCCGCGGCAAGAGCCATCGCATCGGTGGTGAGGTGATCGCCGGCCTGCAGCAGGCCGACGGCCGTGCCGGCGCCGCCTGAGACCACCGAGCCGACGAGACACGACCTGGCAGGACAGAGGAGACCCGACGATGCCCGTCAAAGCCCCGCGCCCCGGCGACCTGGAGCCGATCGAGACCGCCAGCCGCGACGAGATCGCGGCGCTGCAGCTCGAGCGCCTGAAGTGGAGCGTGCGCCACGCCTACGAGAACGTGCCGCACTACCGCGCCAAGTTCGACGCCGCCGGCGTCCATCCGGACGACCTCAAGACGCTGGCGGACCTGGCCAAGTTTCCGTTCACCACCAAGGCGGATCTGCGCGACAACTACCCGTTCGGCATGTTCGCCGTGCCACGCGAGCGCGTGGTGCGCATCCATGCCTCCTCCGGCACCACCGGCAAGCCCACCGTCGTCGGCTACACCCAGCGCGACATCGACACCTGGGCGCATCTGGTGGCGCGCTCCATCCGCGCCGCCGGCGGCCGCCCCGGCGACATCGTGCACGTGGCCTACGGCTACGGCCTGTTCACCGGCGGGCTGGGCGCGCATTACGGCGCCGAGCGGCTGGGCTGCACCGTCATTCCGATGTCGGGCGGGCAGACCGAGCGCCAGGTGCAGCTGATCATGGACTTCAAGCCCGACATCATCATGGTGACGCCGTCGTACTCGCTGGTGATCGCCGAGGAGTTCGAGCGGCTGGGCATCCCGCCGGAGCAGATCCCGCTCAAGGTCGGCATCTTCGGCGCCGAGCCTTGGGGCGAGGGCATGCGCGCCGAGATCGAGCGCAAGCTGGGGCTGGACGCGGTGGACATCTACGGCCTGTCCGAGGTGATGGGGCCGGGCGTGGCCAACGAGTGCATCGAAAGCAAGGACGGCCCGGTGATCTGGGAGGATCACTTCTACCCCGAGATCATCGACCCCGACACCGGCGAGGTGCTGCCCGACGGCGAGGAGGGCGAACTCGTCTTCACCTCGCTGACCAAGGAGGCGATGCCCATCATCCGCTACCGCACGCGCGACCGCACGCGGCTGCTGCCGCCCACGTCGCGGTCTTTCCGCCGCATGGGCCGCATCACCGGCCGCACCGACGACATGATCATCCTGCGCGGCGTCAACGTCTTTCCGACGCAGATCGAGGAGCAGATCCTGCGCGACGCGCAGCTGTCGGGCAACTACCTGCTGGTGCTGACGCGCGAGGGGCATCTGGACCAGCTGGAGGTGCGCTGCGAGCTGCAGCGCCACCTGAGCGGGCGCCTCACGGATGCCGAGCGCGCCACCATCGCGCGCGAGCTGCAGCACCGCATCAAGACCTTCATCGGCGTCAGCACCCGCGTGACGGTGCTGGACGCCGACACGCTGCCGCGCACCCAGACCGGCAAGGCCAGGCGCGTGCAGGACGAGCGGCCGCGGCCGCTGTGACCCCACGAGGAGATCCGCCATGTACACCCAAGCGCTGAGCATCCCCGACCCGGCCTCGGCCAAGGTTCAGCCCATCCAGCCCGACGAGCCGGCCGACAAGCTGGCGGCCTTCCAGGCGCGCATCGACGCCGACGGCCGCATCGAGCCGCAGGACTGGATGCCCGAGGCCTACCGCCGCACGCTGATCCGCCAGATCAGCCAGCACGCCCACAGCGAGGTGGTGGGCATGCTGCCGGAGGGCAACTGGATCACGCGCGCGCCCAGCCTCAAGCGCAAGGCCATCCTGCTGGCCAAGGTGCAGGACGAAGGCGGCCACGGTCTCTACCTCTACTCGGCGGCCGAGACGCTGGGGGTCAGCCGCGCCGAGCTGATCGAGCAGCTGCTGTCGGGCCGCGCCAAGTACAGCTCGATCTTCAACTACCCGACCCTGACCTGGGCCGACGTCGGCGTCATCGGCTGGCTGGTGGACGGGGCGGCGATCATGAACCAGATCCCGCTGTGCCGCTGCAGCTACGGGCCGTATGCGCGCGCGATGATCCGCATCTGCAAGGAGGAGAGCTTCCACCAGCGCCAGGGCTACGAGCTGCTGCTGACGATGATGCGCGGCACCGAGGAGCAGCGCCGCATGGTGCAGGACGCGGTCAACCGCTGGTGGTGGAAGTGCCTGGCGATGTTCGGCCCGCCCGACAGCGCCAGCGTGCACAGCGAGCAGAGCATGCGCTGGGGCATCAAGCGCATCAGCAACGACGAGCTGCGCCAGAAGTTCGTCGACGCCACCGTGCCGCAGGCCGAGGTGCTGGGCGTGACGCTGCCCGATCCGAAGCTGAAGTGGAACCCCGAGCGCGGCCACTACGACTTCGGCGAGATCGACTGGGACGAATTCTGGCGCACCGTCAACGGCCACGGCCCCTGCAACAAGGAGCGGCTGGGCACGCGCATCAAGGCGCACCGCGACGGCGCCTGGGTGCGCGAGGCGGCGCTGGCGCACGCGCGCAAGCGCCAGGCGCGCGCCGCACGGGCCGCGGCCTGACGAGGCACCCCCGACGAGAGGAGAGCGAGACGATGAGCGAGACCACCCCCTCCGGCACCGCCACCCCGGCGCTGAAGGACTGGCCCCTGTGGGAAGTCTTCGTGCGCAGCAAGCAGGGTCTGGAGCACAAGCACTGCGGCAGCCTGCACGCGGCCGATGCCACGCACGCGCTGCAGATGGCGCGCGACATCTACACCCGGCGCCAGGAGGGCGTCAGCATCTGGGTCGTGCCCTCGGCGGCGATCGTCGCCAGCCGGCCCGACGACAAGGGCGAGTTCTTCGAGCCGGCGGCCGACAAGATCTACCGCCACCCGACCTTCTACGACATCCCCGAAGAAGTGGGGCACATGTGATGGACGCCGTGGCCACCGAGACGACCGTGCTGGTCGACTACCTGCTGCACCTGGGCGACAACGCACTGGTGCTGGCGCAGCGCAACTGCCAGTGGTGCGGCGTCGGCCCGGTGCTGGAGGAGGACCTGGCGCTGGCCAACCAGAGCCTGGACCTGATCGGGCAGGCGCGCCTGCTGTACCAGGAGGTGGCGCGGCTGGAAGGCGGCGACGCCACCGAGGACACCTACGCCTACTGGCGCGACGCGCACCAGTTCCGCAACTACGTGCTGCTGGAGCTGCCGGCCAGCCTGCCGCGCGTCGGCTACGCCCAGGGCGACATGGACTGGGGCGTGACGCTGGCGCGCAACTTCCTCTACAGCGCGCTGATGGTGCCGCTGTGGGACGCGCTGCAGGCCAGCCGCCACGAGCCGCTGGCGGCGATCGCCGCCAAGTCGCTGAAGGAGGCGCGCTACCACCTGCGCCACGCCAGCGAATGGGTGGTGCGCCTGGGCGACGGCACCGACGAGTCGCACGCGCGCATGCAGGCCGCCTTCGACCACCTGATGCCGTACACGCAGGAGTTCTGGGCGCCGAGCGACTTCGAGCGCGCGGCGGTGCAGGCCGGCGTCGGCGTCGACGTGGCGGGTCTGCGCGACGTCTGGCGCGCCACCGTGGCGGCGACGCTGGAAGACGCCACGCTGCGCCTGCCGAGCGACGAGGGCTACGTGCCGCAGGGCAAGACCGGGCTGCACTCCGAGCACCTGAGCTACCTGCTGGCGGAGATGCAGTCGGTGGCGCGCGCCCACCCCGGCGCGCAGTGGTGAGCCACCCCGCCGGAGCCCCCGCCATGACCGCCGCCCTGCCCACCGTCGACGAGGCGCTGCTGGCGCGCGTGCGCGCCGCGCTGGAGGCGCTCACCGATCCGGAGATCCCGGTGGTGACGCTGGCCGACATGGGCATCCTGCGCGACGTGCGCGCCGCCGCCGACGATCCGGCGCTGGTGGAGGTGGTCATCACGCCCACCTACAGCGGCTGCCCGGCGATGGCGCAGATCGAGGACGACGTGCGCGCGACGCTCGAGCGCCTGGGCGTGCCGGCGCGGGTGGTCACGCAGCTGGCCCCCGCCTGGACCACCGACTGGATGAGCGAGGCGGCGCGCGCCAAGCTGCGCGCCTACGGCATCGCGCCGCCGGGCCGCTGCGCCGGGCCGACGCCGGCCGGCGAGCGCGTGCTGCGCTTCGTGCCGCGCGCCGCCGGCGACGAGGCGGTGGCCTGCCCGCGCTGCGGCTCCACGCACACGCGCGAGGTGTCGCGCTTCGGCTCCACCGCCTGCAAGGCGCTGTGGCAGTGCCTGGACTGCCGCGAGCCGTTCGACCACTTCAAACCCCATTGACCCCCCAAGAAAGAACAGCGAGGCGCCCCGATGAGCGTGCCGCGATTCCATCCCCTGATGATCAAGCGCGTCAGCCCCGAGGCGGGCGGCGCGGTGGCGGTCACCTTCGCCGTGCCCGAGGAGCTGCGCGAGACCTTCCGCTTCGAGCCCGGGCAGTACCTGACGCTGCGCGCGCGGCTCGATGGCGAGGAGCTGCGGCGCAATTATTCGATCTGCAGTCCGCGCTCGCGCTACGAGCGCTGGGGTGAGCTGGAGATCGGCATCAAGCCGGTGGCCGGCGGGCGCTTCTCCAACTGGGCGGTGCAGTCGCTGCACCCCGGCCAGGTGATGGAGGTGATGCCGCCGCAGGGCCGCTTCACCGTGCAGCGGCCGCGCGCGCTGCACCGGGTGGGCTTTGCCGCCGGCTCGGGCATCACGCCGATCCTGTCGATCGTGGCCAGCACGCTGGAGGAGCAGCCGCACAGCAAGTTCACGCTGGTCTACGGCAACCGCCGCACCGCCAGCATCATGTTCAACGAGGCGCTGCAGGACCTCAAGGACCGCTACCCGGATCGCTTCACGATGATCCACGTGCTGTCGCGCCAGGCGCAGGAGGTCGACCTGCTGCAGGGACGGCTGGACGAGGCCAAGGTGCGCGCGATCATGGACGCGCTGCTGCCGCCGGCCAGCATGGACGAGGTCTTCATCTGCGGGCCGGAGGCGATGATCCAGGCCACCGAGCGTGCGCTGCTGGCCGCGGGCGTGCCGGCGCAGCGCATCCACAGCGAGCGCTTCACCACCGACCCCGCCCAGGCCGCCAAGGTGCAGGCCGACGTCGACGCGGCCGAGGCACGCCGCGCCGCGCACGCCGCCGCCCAGGCCATCGTCGTGCTGGACGGCAAGCAGCACGAGGTGCCGATCGGCTCCGGCGAAGCGGTGCTGGACGCGGCGCTGGAGGCGGGGCTGGACCTGCCGTACTCGTGCAAGGGCGGCGTCTGCAGCACCTGTCGTGCCAAGGTGCTGGAGGGCCGCGTGACGATGGAGCGCAACTTCGGCCTGACCGAGGCCGAGGTGGCGGCCGGGTTTGTGCTGACTTGCCAGGCCCGGGCCTGCACGCCGAAACTGGTGCTGAGTTTCGACGAGCGCTAGGCATGCACGATAATGCATGCTGCGGCGCATGACCTGGTGCGGGCGAGGTGGGACATGCACCATCCTGCCCGCGCGTTGACCACCCTCGAGGAGACCACGATGAAACTGCGCAAGACCCTGCTCGCCCTGGCCGCCGTCGCCGGGCTGAGCACCGCCTGGGCCGACATCAACGTCGGCGTCACGCTGTCGACCACCGGGCCGGCCGCGTCGCTGGGCATCCCGGAAAAGAACACCGTCGCGTTGATGCCCAAGACCATCGCCGGCGAGAAGGTCAACTACATCGTGCTGGACGACGCCAGCGACACCACCGCCGCCGTCACCAACGCGCGCAAGCTGATCAGCGAAAACAAGGTCGACGTCATCGTCGGCTCCACCACCACGCCCAACTCGCTGGCGATGATCGACGCGGTGGCCGAGGCGCGCGTGCCGATGATCTCGCTGGCGGCCTCGGCGCGCATCGTCGAACCGGTGGACGACAAGAAGCGCTGGGTGTTCAAGACGCCGCAGAACGACATCCTGATGGCGATGGCCATTGCCACCCACATGGCCGACAACGGCGTGCGCAACGTGGCCTTCATCGGTTTTGCCGACGCCTACGGCGAGGGCTGGTACCAGGAGTTCGCCAAGGCGGCCGGGCTGAAGAAGCTCAACATCGTCGCCAACGAGCGCTACAACCGCACCGACACCTCCGTCACCGGCCAGGTGCTCAAAATCATCGCGGCGCGGCCTGACGCGGTGCTGATCGCCGGCTCGGGCACGCCGGCGGCGCTGCCGCAGAAGACGCTGAAGGAGCGCGGCTACGCCGGCAAGATCTACCAGACCCACGGCGTGGCCAACAACGACTTCCTGCGCGTCTGCGGCAAGGACTGCGAGGGCACGCTGCTGCCCGCCGGCCCGATGCTGGTGGCCGACCAGCTCCCCAACGACCATCCGGTCAAGAAGTCGGCCCAGGCCTACGTCAAGGCCTACGAGGACGCCTACGGCAAGGGCAGCGTGACCACCTTCGGCGGCCATGCCTGGGACGCCGGGCTGCTGCTGCAGGCCGCGGTGCCCGAGGCGCTCAAGAAGGCCAAGCCCGGCACGGCCGAATTCCGGGCGGCGCTGCGCGACGCGCTGGAAAACGTCAAGAACGTGGCTGGCGCGCACGGCATCTTCAACATGTCGCCGACCGACCACAACGGGCTGGATCAGCGCGCGCGCGTGATGGTGCGCGTCGACAACGGCACCTGGAAGTACGCGCCCTGAGCTGAATGGACCTGCAGATCGCCCTCTTCCTGGCGCAGGACGGCATCGTCAACGGCGCCGTCTACGCGCTGATGGCGCTGGCCTTGGTGCTGGTGTTCTCGGTCACGCGCGTGATCTTCGTGCCGCAAGGCGAGCTGGTGGCGTACGCGGCGCTGGCGATGGCGGCGCTGCAGGCCGGCGCCACGCCCGGCATCCTGTGGCTGCTGCTGGCCATGGCCGCCGCGGTGCTGGCGCTGGAGCTGTGGCGCCAGCACCGCGGCGCCACCGTGGACTGGTGGTCCACGCTGCTGTGGTGCGTGGTGCTGCCGGCGCTGGCGGTGCTGGCGCTGCTGGTCTGGCGCCCCGCCACCCCGCTGGCGCAGGCGCTGGCGGTGCTGCTGCTGGTCACGCCGCTGGGGCCGCTGACGTACCGGCTGGCGTTCCGGCCGCTGGCGCACGCCACGGTGCTGGTGCTGCTGATCGTGGCGGTGGCGCTGCACGGCGTGCTGATGGGGCTGGGCCTGTGGTTCTTCGGCGCCGAGGGCTCGCGCACGCCGCCGTTTTCCGAGGCCCGGCTGGAGCTGGGCGGCATTCCGGTCAGCGGTCAGGCGCTGGTGGTGGTGGGCGTGACGGTGGTGCTGGTGCTGGCGATGTTCGCCTTCTTCGAGCGCACGCTGCTGGGCAAGGCGCTGCGCGCCACCGCGATCAACCGCGTCGGCGCGCGCCTGATGGGCATCCCGACCGAGCTGTCGGGTGACCTGAGCTTCGCGCTGGCGGCGGCCATCGGGGCGGTCTCGGGTCTGCTGATCGCGCCGATCACGACGATCTATTACGACACCGGCTTCCTGGTCGGGCTGAAGGGGTTCGTGGCCGCGATCATCGGCGGGCTGGCCAGTTACCCGCTGGCGCTGCTGGGCGCGGTGCTGGTGGGACAGCTGGAGGCGTTCGCGTCGTTCTGGGCCAGCGCGTTCAAGGAGGTGCTGGTGTTCACGCTGATCATCCCGGTGCTGCTGTGGCGCTCGCTGCGCAGCCACCACGTGGAGGACGAGGAATGAGCGCGCCGGCCACCCCGACCTCCGCGGCGGCGCCACTGGCCGGCGCGCCCGGCTGGCTGACGACGCGGACGCTCGTGCTGCTGGCGGTGGCGGCGCTGGCCGCCGCGTGGGGCTGGCTGCCGCCGTTCACGGTGACGCTGCTCAACTACATCGGGCTGCACGCGCTGGTGGCGCTGGGTCTGGTGATGCTGACCGGCGTGGGCGGCATGACCTCGTTCGGCCAGGCCGCCTTCGTCGGGCTGGGCGCGTACGCCACGGCCTGGGTGTGCACCGCGCCGGCGGTGGCCGAGGCGCTGGCGGGCGTGCCGCCGGCGCTGCTGCCGTGGCTCGGGCTGGCGCTGGGCCTGGCGCTGACGGCGCTGGTGGCCGGCGTGCTGGGCGCGGTGACGCTGCGCCTGGGCGGGCACTACCTGCCGCTGGCCACCATCGCCTGGGGGCTGTCGCTCTACTTCCTGTTCGGCAACCTCGGCTTTCTCGGCGGCCACACCGGCATCACCGGCATCATGCCGCTGGAGCTGGGGGGGCTGTCGCTGGCCGATCCGCGCCAGCTGGGCGTGCTGATCTGGGCGGTGGTGCTGCTGGCGCTGTGGGCGCTGCACAACCTGCTGGATTCGCGCACCGGCCGCGCCATCCGCGCGCTCAAGAGCGGGCGCGTGATGGCCGAGTCGATGGGCGTGGACACCGGGCGGCTGCGCGCGCAGGTGTTCCTGCTGGCGGCGCTGCTGGCGGCGCTGTCGGGCTGGCTGTACGCGCACCTGCAGCGCTTCGTCAACCCGACGCCGTTCAACATCAACATCGGCATCGAATACCTGTTCATGGCGGTGGTCGGCGGCAGCGGTCACCTGTGGGGCGCGGTCTTGGGCGCCACGCTGATCGCGCTGCTGAAGGAGCAGCTGCAGGACTGGCTGCCGCGGCTGCTGGGCACCAGCGGCAACTTCGAGATCATCGTCTTCGGCCTGCTGATGATGGTGGTGCTGCAGCGCTACGCCGACGGCCTGTGGCCGACGCTGGCGCGCTGGGCGCACCGCCTGGGGGTGCGGCCGGCGCCGCCGCGGCTGCCGGCGGCCGCACCGCTGCCGCGCCGGGCGCTGCCGCCGCCCGGCACCGTGCTGATCGAGGCGCGCGACGTCACCAAGCGCTTCGGCGGCCTGGTGGCCAACAGCCAGGTGTCGCTGGACGTGCGCGCCGGCGAGGTGCACGCGCTGATCGGCCCCAACGGCGCCGGCAAGAGCACGTTCTTCAACATGATCTCGGGCGTCGACGACCCGACCGAGGGCGAGGTGCGGCTGCTGGGCGAGCCGATGACCGGCCAGCCGTCGCGGGCGTTCGCGCGCCGCGGGCTGGCGCGCACCTTCCAGCATGTGCGGCTGCTGGGCCAGCGCAGCGTGCTGGACAACGTCGCGCTGGGCGCGCACCTGCGCGGGCGGCGCGGCTGGCTGGCCAGCATGCTGCGGCTCGACCGCCACGAGGAGGCGGCGCTGCTGGCGGAGGCGATGCGCCAGATCGAGCGCTGCGGGCTGGCCGAGCACGCGCACGCGCCCGCCGGGTCGCTGGCCCTGGGGCAGCAGCGCATCGTCGAGATCGCCCGGGCGCTGGCGGCCCAGCCGGCGGTGCTGCTGCTGGACGAACCCGCCGCCGGCCTGCGCCACCTGGAGAAGCAGGCGCTGGCGCGGCTGCTGGATCAGCTGCGCCGCGAGGGGCTGGGCATCCTGATCGTGGAGCACGACATGGAATTCGTGATGAACCTGGCCGACCGCATCACGGTGCTCGACTTCGGCACCGTGATCGCGCGCGGCACCCCGGCCGAGGTGCAGCGCGACCCGCGCGTGCTGGCGGCCTACCTGGGCGACGACGGGCTGGGGAGCGTGGCATGAGCCAGGCCGGCCGTCCCCCGCTGCTGCGCCTGCGCAGCTTTTCCGTCTCCTACGGGCCGGTGGAGGCGCTGCACCAGGTCGACCTCGACGTGCACGAGGGCGAGATCGTCACCGTCATCGGCCCCAACGGCGCCGGCAAGACCACGCTGCTCAACGCCGCCATGGGCCTGCTGCCCTCGCGCGGCGAGCTGGCCGTGGCCGGTGAGGTGGTGCCGCGTCCGAGCGTGGAGCGCATGGTGGCGCGCCAGGTGGCGCTGGTGCCCGAGAAGCGCGAGCTGTTCGGTGAGATGTCGGTGGAGGACAACCTGCTGCTGGGCGGCTTTGCGCGCTGGCGCCGCGGGGACCGCACGCAGCGCGAGCGAATGGAGGAGGTGTTCGCGATCTTTCCGCGCCTGCGCGAGCGCCGGGCCCAGATGGCCGCGACGCTGTCCGGCGGCGAGCGCCAGATGCTGGCGATCGGCCGCGCGCTGATGGCCAAGCCGCGCCTGCTGATGCTGGACGAGCCGTCGCTGGGCCTGGCGCCGCTGATCGTGCGCGAGGTGCTGCAGACCGTGGCGCGGCTGCGCGAGGTCGGCGTGTCGGTGCTGCTGATCGAGCAGAACGCCCGCGCCGCGCTGCAGATCGCCGACCGCGGCTACGTGCTGGAGATGGGCGCGATCGTCCTGCACGGTCCGGCCGAGAACCTGCTGCACGACCGCCGCATCGTCGAGACCTACCTGGGCCTGGGCGGCCACCGGGCCGTCGAACCGGCCGCCCCATCCCCCGCCGCGGCCTGATGTCCATCCCGTCGCCGCGCCCGGGCCGGCGCGGCGCTCCCATGCCGTATCGACCGACCGAGAACCTGATCCCGATGAACGACACCCCCGTCCTGCAGAGCTACATCGCCGGCCGCTGGCTCGGCCACACCCCCGCGCAGACGCTGCGCAGCGCCGTCAACGGCCGAGCGGTGGCGGCCACGCACGCCGAGCCGATCGACTTCGCCGAGGCGCTGGCGCACGCGCGCCGGGCGCAGGCGGCGCTGCTGCGGCTGGACTTCCAGCAGCGCGCCGCGCGCCTGAAGGCGCTGGCCAAGTTTCTGATCGAGCGCAAGGAGGCGCTGTACGCGGTATCGGCCCACACCGGCGCGACGCGCCAGGACGGCTGGATCGACATCGAGGGCGGCATCGGCACGCTGTTCGCGTACGCCAGCCTGGGCAGCAATGAGCTGCCGAGCGGCAACCTGCTGCACGAAGGACCGCCGGTGCCGCTGGGCAAGCAGGGGCACTTCGCCGGCACGCACATCCTGGTGCCGCGCGCGGGCGTGGCGGTGCACATCAACGCCTTCAACTTTCCCGTCTGGGGGCTGCTGGAGAAGTTCGCGCCGACGTTCCTCGCGGGCATGCCGTGCATCGGCAAGCCCGCCACCGCCACCAGCTACCTGACCGAGGCGCTGGTGCGCCTGATCGTGGAAAGCGGCCTGCTGCCCGAGGGCAGCCTGCAGCTCGTCATCGGCGGCACCGGCGACCTGCTGGACCGGCTGGAGGGGCAGGACGTGGTCACCTTCACCGGCAGCGCCGACACCGCGGCGCGGCTGCGCGCGCACCCCAACCTGGTGCGCGAGTCGATCCCGTTCAACGCCGAGGCCGACTCGCTCAACAGTGCGATCCTGGCCCCCGACGTCACCCCGGACGACGAGGAGTTCGACCTCTACGTCAAGGAGGTGGTGCGCGAGATGACCGTCAAGGCCGGGCAGAAGTGCACCGCGATCCGCCGCGCGCTGGTGCCGCGCCGCCACCTCGACGCCGTGGCCGAGCGGCTGCGCGCGCGGCTGGCCAAGGTGGTGGTGGGCGACCCGGCGCTGGAGGGCGTGCGCATGGGGGCGCTGGCCTCGCGCGCGCAGCAGCGCGACGTGGCCGAGCGCGTGGCGCAGCTGCGCGCCGGTGCCGAGGTGGTGTGGGACGGCGGACCGGACTTCGCGCCGCTGGGCGAAGGTACGGCCGACGGCGCCTTCTTCCCCCCGACGCTGCTGCTGGCGCGCGACCCGCACGGCCACGCCGCGGTGCACGAGGTCGAGGCGTTCGGGCCGGTCAGCACGCTGCTGCCGTACGACGACCTGGACGAGGCGCTGGCCCTGGCCGCGCGCGGGCGCGGCAGCCTGGTGGCCACGCTGGTGACGCGCGACCCGCAGGTGGCCGCGCGCGCGATCCCGGTGGCGGCGGCGTGGCACGGCCGGCTGCTGGTGCTGGATCGCGAGGCGGCGGCCGAATCCACCGGCCACGGCTCGCCGCTGCCGCCGCTGAAGCACGGCGGGCCGGGCCGCGCCGGCGGCGGCGAGGAGCTGGGCGGCCTGCGCGCCGTCAAGCACTACCTGCAGCGCGCCGCGGTGCAGGGCTCGCCGACCATGCTGACCGCCGTCACCGGCGAGTACGTGCGCGGCGGCGCGCGCCTCGAGACCGAGGTGCACCCGTTCCGCCGCCACTTCGAGGACCTGCGCATCGGCGAGAGCCTGCTGACGCACCGCCGCACCGTCTCCGAGGCCGACATCGTCGCCTTCGGCGGCATCTCCGGCGACTACTTCTACATGCACTTCGACGAGATCGCCGCCAAGGATTCGCCGTTCGGCCGGCGCATCGCGCATGGCTACTTCGTGCTGTCGGCGGCGGCGGGCCTGTTCGTCTCGCCGGCGCCGGGGCCGGTGCTGGCCAACTACGGGTTGGAGACGCTGCGCTTCGTCAAGCCGGTGGCCATCGGCGACACCATCCAGGCGCGCCTGACCTGCAAGCGCAAGATCGACCGCGCCAAGACCGACGCCCAGGGCCGCGGCCAGGGCGTGGTGGCGTGGGACGTGGAGGTCACCAACCAGCACGGCGAGCTGGTGGCCAGCTACGAGATCCTGACGCTGGTGGCCAAGCGCGCCTGAGCCTCGCATCGGGTGAGAGGTCGCGTCGTGAGGCGCCTCCCGCCGGTTTCCCTCTTCGATCCCCTTCCGACTGCCTGCCATGACCCACGCCTTCATCTGCGATGCGATCCGCACCCCCATCGGCCGCTACGGCGGCGCCTTGTCCGGCGTGCGCACCGACGACCTGGCCGCCAAGCCCATCGAGGCGCTGATGGCGCGCAACCCGCGCGTCGACTGGGGCGCGCTGGACGACGTGATCCTGGGCTGCGCCAACCAGGCCGGCGAGGACAACCGCAACGTCGCGCGCATGGCCGCGCTGCTGGCGGGCCTGCCGGTGGAGGTGCCGGGCGCCACCGTCAACCGGCTGTGCGGTTCCGGGCTGGATGCCGTGGGCAGCGCCGCGCGCGCCATCCGCGCCGGCGAGGCCGAGCTGATGATCGCCGGCGGCGTGGAGAGCATGAGCCGCGCGCCGTTCGTGATGCCCAAGGCCGAAACCGCCTTCGCCCGCACCAACGCGGTCTACGACACGACGATCGGCTGGCGCTTCGTCAACCCGCGCATGCAGGCGCTGCACGGCACCGACTCGATGCCGGAGACGGCCGAGAACGTCGCCGCCGAGTTCGGCATCGCGCGCGAGGATCAGGACCGCTTCGCGCTGGCGTCGCAGCGCAAGGCGCTGGCGGCGCAGCAGGCCGGCGTGCTGGCGCAGGAGATCGTGCCGGTGACCATCCCTTCGCGCAAGGGCGAGCCGACCGTGGTGGCGCACGACGAGCACCCGCGCGAGACGACGCTGGAGGCGTTGGCCAAGCTGAAGGGCGTGGTGCGGCCCGACGGCACCGTCACCGCGGGCAACGCCAGCGGCGTCAACGACGGTGCCTGCGCGCTGATCGTGGCCAGCGAAGCCGCCGCGGCGCGCCACGGCCTGACGCCGCGCGCGCGCGTGGTCGGCATGGCGGTGGCGGGCGTGCCGCCGCGCATCATGGGCATCGGCCCGGCGCCGGCCACGCGCAAGGTGCTGGCGCGCACGGGCCTCAAGCTCGAGCAGATGGACGTGATCGAATTGAACGAGGCGTTCGCCGCCCAGGCGCTGGCGGTGCTGCGGCTGCTGGGCCTGCCGGACGACGACGCGCGCGTCAACCCCAACGGCGGCGCGATTGCGCTGGGCCATCCGCTGGGCGCCAGCGGCGCGCGGCTGGTGACGACCGCCGTCAATCAGCTGCACCGCACGGGCGGGCGCTACGCGCTGTGCACGATGTGTATCGGCGTCGGGCAGGGCATCGCGCTGGTGCTGGAGCGCGTCTGAGCGCGGCCGGCCCGCCCGATGGCCGGCGCAAAAAAAGACCCCCGGCCAGTTGCCGGGGGGTCAAGCCTTTTGCTGTCACACACAAAGGCACCCGCTCAGGGAGGAAAAGCGGGGGGTCGCGTAGGACCCGACGAGAACTTTACCACAAGCTGACGCCGGCTGCTGGACGTGAACGCGTGCAGTTGCAAAAAAGCGACCCTTCAGCCGCGTTCACGGTCGTGTCCATTGTCAGCTGTGTCATTTCTGCCCTCGAGCGCGAAGCGCAGCAGGCGGCACTCGATCGGCCCGTTGAACAGCGGCACGCGCCGCGTGGCCTTCAGGCGCAGGCGGCGCGGCAGCTGCGCGTCGGGCGACAGGATCCACGCGGTCCAGCCCCCCCAGCAGGTCTTCCAGTGTGCGGCCAGCCGTTGCCAGAACTCGTCGGCGCCCAGTGCGCCGGCCACCCCGGCCGCGCCGATGCGCTCGCCGTACGGAGGGTTGAGCACCAGGACGCCGGGGCCGGGTACCGGCGGGCGGCGCTGCAGCGCATCGCCGCCGCGCAGCTCCAGCACCGCCAGCACGCCGGCGCGCGCGGCGTTGCGGCGCGCGAAGTCGACCATGCGGAAGGCCACGTCGCTGCCGAACACGCGCGCCCCGCGGCCTGCCGGCCACGGCCGCTCGGCGGCGCGCGCCTGCTCGCGCAGCGCCGCCCAGTGCGCCGCATCGTGCGGGCGCAGCGCCTCGAACGCGAAGCGCCGCGCGCGCCCCGGCGCCATCCGCAGCAGGCGCTGCGCCGCCTCGATGACGAGCGTGCCGCTGCCGCAGAACGGGTCCACCAGCGGCAGCGGATCCTCGGCCTCGGCGTCCCAGCCGGTGGCGGCCAGCACCGCCGCGGCCAGCGTCTCCTTCAGCGGCGCGTCGCCCTTGTCCTCGCGCCAGCCGCGCTTGAACAGCGGCTCGCCGCTGGTGTCCAGCAGCAGCGCCAGCTGCCGCGCCTGCAGGTGCAGGTGCAGCCGCACGTCGGGGCGCGCGGTGTCGACGCTGGGCCGCGCGCCGCAGCGCGCGCGCAGCCGGTCGCACACGGCGTCCTTGACGCGCAGCGCCGCGAACTGCACGCTGCGCAGCGGGCTGCCCTGCGCGGTGACCTCGACCTTGATCGTCTGCTGCGGGCCGAACCAGTCCTCCCACGCCACCGCGGCCGCGGCCGCATGGACATCGTCTTCGTGCCGATAGGGCCCTTCCCAGAGCTGCAGCAGCACGCGCTGCGCGATGCGGCTGTGCAGGTTCAGGCGCAGCACCGCGTCCCAGCCGGCGCGCAAGGCGACGCCGCTGCGCTGCACCGCCAGCCGCTCGCGCGGGCAGGCCAGCAGCGCCGCGATCTCGTCGGCCAGCAGCCCGGCGGCGCCGCCCGGCGCCGGAAGGTAAAGGTCGAAGTCATCCATTCGGTGGGCAGGATCGTGTCAGCGCGCGCGGCGCAGGGTGGCGGTGGGGATGCGCAGCGCCTCGCGGTACTTGGCCACGGTGCGCCGCGCGCATTCGATGCCCTGCTCCCTGAGCCGCTCGGCGATCTGCGCATCGCTGAGCGGCTGGCGCGGATCCTCCTCGGCGATCATCTGGCGGATCAGCGCGCGCACCGCGGTGCTGGAGGCGTTGCCCCCGCCGTCGGTGCCCAGTGCCGAGCCGAAGAAGTACTTCAGCTCGTAGGTGCCCAGCGGCGTGGCCATGTACTTGGCGGTGGTGACGCGGCTGATCGTCGATTCGTGCAGGCCCAGCTCCTCGGCGATGTCGCGCAGCACCAGCGGGCGCATGCCGACCTCGCCGTGCAGGAAGAAGCTGCGCTGGTGCTGGACGATGGCGCGCGCCACGCGCAGCAGCGTCTCGCCGCGCTGCTGCAGGTTGCGGATGAACCAGCGCGCCTCCTGCAGCCGTTGCTGCAGGTCGCCGCCGCGGTGCTGGCGCAGCGCGCGCGCGTAGGCGTCGCAGATGCGCAGCCGCGGCTGCGTCGCCGGGTTGAGCTGGACGTCGAAGCGGGTGCCGCGCACGGTGACCAGGACGTCGGGCACGACGACGAGCCGCTCGGCCTGGGCGAAGCGCCGGCCGGGCTTGGGCTCCAGCCGCGTCAGCAGCGCCAGCCCGGCGCGCAGCTGGTCCTCCGGCAGCCCGGTGGCCGCGCTCAAGCGGCGCAGATCGCGCCGCGCGATCCACTCCAGCGGCTGGGCGCACAGTGCCAGCGCGGCGCGCGCCGCGGGCGAGTCGCGCTGCTCCAGCACCTGCAGGCGCAGGCACTCGGCCAGGTCGCGCGCGCCCACGCCGGCGGGCTCCATCGCCTGCAGCCAGCCCAAGGCGCGGCGCAGCAAGGCCAGCAGCTCCTCGGCGCGCTCGGGGTCGGCGTCTTCGGCGTCGCGCGCCAGCAGCGCCTGCGCCAGCGCCTCCAGCGGCTCAGCCAGGTAGCCGTCGTCGTCCAGCGACTCGATCAGGAAGTGCAGCGCGGCGCGTTCCTCCGCGGTCAGGTGCAGCGCCAGCGCCTGCGCGTGCAGGTGGTCCTGCAGCCGTTCCGGCCGGCTGGCCAGGTCGGCGGCGCTGGCCGGCTCGTCGTCGTCCTGCCAGCGGCCGTCCCGATCCAGCCCGGGGCCTTCCCACTGCCAGTCCGGGCCGAGCGCGGCGTCGGGGTCGTCGTCACGCCAACCGCCGGCGTCCTCGTCCAGCTGGGCGCCCCACTCCTCCTGCGCCAGCGGCGCGGCGGCCTCCATCACGCTGACGGTGTCGGGCGGTGCCTCCTCGGCCACCGGCGAGCGGGCGGTGGTCTCGTCGCCGCCGGGCTCGGAGGGCTGCGCGGCGTCGGGCGCATCGACGTCGGTCGGCTCCTCGGCGCCGGTGTCCTCGGCGCGCTCGAGGAAGGGGTTGTCGGCGAGCATCTGCTCGACCTCCTGCGCCAGCTCCAGCGCCGACAGCTGCAGCAGGCGCAGCGACTGCTGCAGCTGCGGCGTCAGCGTCAGCTGCTGGGTCAGGCGCAGGCCGAGACCGGTCTTCAGCCCCATGGCCTACAGGCGGAAGTGCTCGCCGAGGTAGACGCGGCGCACCTCGGCGTCGTCGACGATCTCGGCCGGCGTGCCGTGCGCCAGCACCCGCCCCTCGCTGATGATGTAGGCGTGGTCGCAGATGCCCAGCGTCTCGCGCACGTTGTGGTCGGTGATCAGCACGCCGATGCCGCGGCTCTTCAGGAAGCCGATGATGCGCTGGATGTCGATCACGGCGATCGGATCGACGCCGGCGAACGGCTCGTCCAGCAGGATGAAGCGCGGGCGCGCCGCCAGCGCGCGCGCGATCTCGACGCGGCGGCGCTCGCCGCCCGACAGCGCCGGTGCCGGCGCGTCGCGCAGGTGGTCGACGTGCAGCTCGGCCAGCAGCTCGTCGAGCCGCGCGCGCAGCTCGCCCTCCGGCAGCGGGCGGCCCCGCGCGTCGCGCTGCAGCTCCAGCACCGCGCGCACGTTCTGTTCCACCGTCAGCTTGCGAAAGATCGACGCCTCCTGCGGCAGGTAGCCCAGCCCCATGCGCGCGCGCCGGTGCACCGGCAGGTGGCCGATCGGCTGCCCGTCGATCCACAGCTCGCCGGCGTCGGCGCGCACCAGCCCGACGATCATGTAGAACGAGGTGGTCTTGCCGGCCCCGTTGGGCCCGAGCAGCCCGACCACCTCGCCGCCGCGCACCTGCAGCGAGACGTCGTGCACCACGGTGCGCGTGCGGTAGCGCTTGTGCAGCCCCTGCGCGCGCAGGCAGCCCGGCGCATCGGCGGGGCAGGCGGGCGGCGGCGTGCTCACGGTCGGCGCTCCGGACGCAGGCTGGGTTGCAGCGCCGGCGGCGGCACGTCCGGTGCCGGCTGCTGCGCGCCTGGGTCGGCGGCGCGCGGCGTCAGCGTCGCACGCACCCGTCCGCCGCCGCCGGTGCCCGCGGCGGGCGCACCGTCCACGGTGAAGGTCTGCGCGCGGTTGTCGTAGACGATGACGGCGCCGGTGCTGCGGTCGGCCAGCACCGTGCCGCGCAGCCGGCGCAGCTCGGCGTCGCCGCGCAGCGTGACGCGGTCGGCCTGGCCGTCGTACTCGATGCGCTGGGCCTCGCCCTCGATCCACTCGTCCAGGCCCTCGCGCTTCTGGCGGTAGAAGGCGCGCTGGCCCGGCGCGCCCAGCGCGGTGCCGAACTGGTGGCCCTGTTCGTCCTGGCGCACCTCGACCTGCTGGGCGCGGATGCGGATCGTGCCCTTGCTGATCTGCACGTTGCCGCTGAACAGGCTGGTGCGCCGCGCCTCGTCGTAGCGCAGCGCGTCGGCCTCGACGTGCATCGGCGCCTGCCGGTCGGCCAGTTCGGCGCGGGCGGCCAGCGCCGCGCCCAGCGCGAGCAGCACGGGCCAGAGGCGGGGCGGGGGCAGGGCGGGCACGGTTCTTGCTCCAATCGGTCGGTCGCCGACCGATTGTGCCACGCCGGCGCCCTTGGCGCGGGCGCGGGAGGCGGCGTCAGGCCTGGCGCACGCGCGCGATCAGCGCGTCGGCCACCACCAGCGTGCGCTCGGCCTGTCCGGGTATGAGGAAGCGCCCGGCGATGCCCAGCGACGGCGTCGCGTCGACCTCGTAGGCGTCCTGCAGCTGGATCGCGCGCTTGACCTTGCCGCTGACGCCGAACGACTGCCAGGTCTGGGTGAAGGCGTTGCGGTCCACGCCCTGTCTGGCGGCCCAGGCGGCGGCAGCCTCCAGGCCGTTGAAGCGCTCGCGTTCCTCGTGCACGGCCTTGAAGGCGCGCTCGTGCAGGTCGCCGAGCCGCCCCAGCGCCTCCAGCGTGTAGTACAGCCGCTGCAGCGGTTCGAACGCCGCGCTGAAGCCCACCGGCACGCGGCGCACGACGATCTCCTTGGGCTGGCGCCGCATCCAGGCGGTCATCAGCGGCTCGAAGCGGTAGCAGTGGATGCAGCTGTACGAGAAGAATTCCAGCACCTCGATCTGGCCGGGGCCGGTGTCCACCGGCGCGGGCCTGGCCAGACGGCGGTAGTCGGTGCCCTCGCGCAGCGCGGGCTGCGCCGGCAGCCGCGGGGACAGGGCGGCCAGCGTGGCGCCGGCCAGGGTGAGGCGATGGAAGTCGCGTCGCTGCATGATCGTTCCGTAGGGTTGCGTCGGCGCCGAGTTGGAGGCCGTGCAGGCCGCGGCGGTTCCGGCAGGGGCCGTCGTGCCCCTAGCGCTGCACGCGCACCAGGGCGGTGTCGAACTGCCTGGCGCGCAGGCGCTCCTGCATCAGCTCGGCGTCGACCTTGCCGTTGAACGGGCCCAGCCGCACGCGCCAGATGCGCTGGCCGCCCTGCTCGCGCTCGCTGACCTTGGCGTCGAAGCCCTGCAGCGCCAGCCGTGCGCGCTGGGCTTCGGCCTCCTCGGCACTGCGGAACGCGCCGACCTGCACGTAGTAGACGAACGGGTCGGCGGCGGGTGTGTCGGCCGCCGCGGCGCCGCTGCGCTGCTGGATCAGCTCGGCGATCGGGTCGCGCCCGGCCTCGGCCTTGGGTTGGTCGGTCGCGGTCCTGGCGTCGCCACCCGCGGCGGCGGCGTCACTGGCGGCGGGGGCGGCCGCGGCGTCGGTGCCGGCCGCCGGCGCCGGCACCTTGGCGTTGCTCAGGCCGGCGTTGGGGTTCCAGCCCTTGAGCCGTTCGGCCTCGGTGTCGGGCTGGATCGGCTTGCGCTGCACGCCGCGGTCCACCAGCGGGATCGGCACCTTGGTGACGTAGACCGCCACCGCCAGCGCCGCCCCGACGCCGACCAGCAGGCCGATGAAGAAGCCGAGCAGCGTGCCGCCGCGCGCGCGGCCGGCGGCGGGGGCGGGGCGGGAGGCGGCGGCTCGCATCGCGTCGAATCCTTGGGCGGCCATCGTTCACATCTTGTCGGGGGCGCTGACGCCCAGCAGCGCCAGGCCGCTGCGCAGCACGCGCGCGGTGGCCGCCACCAGCGCCAGACGCGCCAGGCGCACCCGCTCGTCGTCGACGAGGATGCGCTCGGCGTCGTAGTAGCGATGGTACGCCGCGGCCAGTTCACGCAGGTAGAACGCCACGTCGTGCGGCGCGAAGTCGGCGGCGGCGGCCTCCATCACCTGCGGCCAGCGCGCCAGCTCCAGCATCAGCGCCAGCGCCGCCTCACCGTCCAGCGGGGCGAGGTCGGCCTGCGCCAGCGCCGCCTCCTCGCCGCCCCACTGCGCCAGCACCGAGCGGATGCGCGCGTGCGCGTACTGCACGTAATACACCGGGTTGTCGTTGTTCTGCTGGATCGCCAGGTCGACGTCGAAGGTGTACTCGGTGTCGGGCTTGCGGCTCAGCAGGAAGAAGCGCACCGCGTCCTTGCTGGTCCACTCGATCAGGTCGCGCAGCGTGACGTAGCTGCCGGCGCGCTTGCTGATCTTGACCTCCTGCCCGCCGCGCACCACGCGCACCATGGTGTGCAGCACGTAGTCCGGGTAGCCGGGCGGGATGCCGATGCCCAGCGCCTGCAGCCCGGCGCGCACGCGCGCGATCGTGCCGTGGTGGTCGGTGCCCTGGATGTTGATCGCCTTCGTGAAGCCGCGCTCCCACTTCGTCACGTGGTAGGCCACGTCCGGCACGAAGTAGGTGAAGCTGCCGTCGGACTTGCGCATCACGCGGTCCTTGTCGTCGCCCCACCGCGTGGTGCGCAGCCACAGCGCGCCGTCGGCCTCGTAGGTGTGGCCGGCCTCGATCAGGCGGCGCACCGTCTCGGTGACGCGTCCGCTGCCGTACAGGCTGGACTCCAGATAGTACTGGTCGAAGCGCACCTCGAACGCCTTCAAGTCCAGGTCCTGCTCGCGGCGCAGGTAGGCCACGGCGAAGTCGCGGATGCCGTTCCAGTCCTCGACGTCGCCGCTGGCGGTGACGCTGCGGTCGGCGGCCTGCACCGTCTTGCGCGCCAGGAAGTCGTCGGCGATGTCCTGGATGTAGTCCCCGTTGTAGGCGTCGGCCGGCCAGCCGGGGTCGCCGGGCTTGAGGCCGCGCGCGCGCGCCTGCACCGAGCGCGTCAGGTTCTCGATCTGCGCGCCGGCGTCGTTGTAGTAGAACTCGCGGTGCACCTGCCAGCCCTGCGTCTCCAGCAGGTTGCAGATGGCATCGCCCAGCGCCGCCTGCCGCCCGTGGCCGACATGCAGCGGCCCGGTGGGGTTGGCGGAGACGAACTCGACGATGACGCGCTGGCCGGTGGGGGGCTTGCGGCCCCAGCGCTCGCCCTCGCTCAGGATCTCGCGCACGGTCTGCTGCTTGGCGGCGGGTTTGAGCCGCAGGTTGATGAAGCCCGGGCCGGCGATCTCCAGCGCCGCCACCCAGCGCGCGAACGCCTCGGTGGCCTGCAGCCGCTCCGCGAGCGTCTGCGCCAGCGCGCGAGGGTTGGTGGCCAGCGGCTTGGCCAGCTGCAGCGCGGCGGTGATGGCCAGGTCGCCGTGCGCGGCGACCTTCGGTTTTTCGAAGGCGGCGCGCTCGCCCGCGCCGGGGTGCAGGGCCTCCAGCGCGGCGGCCAGCGCCGCCCGCAGTTCACGATGGACTTGCAGCATGGGGCGGGATTGTAGGCCGCCGCCCTGCGCGGGAACCGCCGCCGCGGCGTCTTCAGCGTCGGCCCGCCCCGCGCTGCGCCGCCAGCACGCACAGCAGGTCGCAGGCCACGTGCGCGGCGGCCAGCGCCGTGATGTCGGCGTGGTCGTATGGGGGGCTGACCTCCACCACGTCCATGCCGACGAGGTTCAGCGGCACCAGTCCCCGCACGATCTGCAGCGCCTGCGCGCTGGTGAGCCCTCCGGCCACCGGGGTGCCGGTGCCGGGCGCGAAGGCCGGGTCCAGGCAGTCGATGTCGAACGTCACGTAGGCCGGCCGCGGTCCGACGATGGCCAGGATCTGCCGCAGCGCCCAGTCGGCGCCGCGCGCGTGCACCGTCGGCGCGTCCAGGACGTTGAAGCCCATGAAGTCGTCGTTCCAGGTGCGGATGCCGACCTGCACCGAGTGCGCCGGGTCGATCAACCCTTCGCGCACCGCCTTGTGGAACATCGTGCCGTGGTTGAGCGAGTCCGGCGCGTCGTCCGGCCAGGTGTCGCAGTGGGCGTCGAAGTGGATGAGCGCCAGCGGCGCGCCGAAGCGCTCGGCGTGCGCCTGCAGCAGCGGGTAGGTGACGTAATGGTCGCCGCCGAAGGTCAGCATGCGCGCGCCGCTGGCCAGGATGCGCCGCGCGTGGTCGCGGATCGCGCCGGGGATGGTGTGCGGCCGGTGCACGTCCAGCCAGCAGTCGCCGGCGTCGATCACCGCCAGCGTCTCGAATGGATCGAACCCCCACGGGAAGGGCTTGAGCTCCGCGAGCTGCACGCTGGCGGCGCGGATCGCCGCCGGCCCGAGCCGCGCGCCGGGCCGGTAGGTGGTGGCAAGATCGAGCGGGATGCCGCTGACGACGACGTCGGCGCCCTCCAGCGCCCTCGTGTAGGTGCGGCGCATGAAGCTGAGCACGCCGGCGTAGGTCATCTCCGGCCAGGAGCCGAGCAGGCCCGGGCGGCGGATGGCGCCGTCGCCGGCCGGCGGCGCCTCGGGCGGGGTGGGGCGGGTGTCCATCGGCGCGATGCTACCGCGCCGCCGGCCGCCCCGATGGGGCCACCGTCAGGTGCCGGCCGGGTGCCAGGCGTGCGCCTGCAGGTCCGCCAGGCTCACCACCTGCAGCGCCGCCTCGTGCGTGGCCTCCAGGATCACCGGCGGGGCCACGCCCGCCTCCAGCGCCTCCTTCCAGCGCAGCGCGCACAGGCACCAGCGCTCGCCGGGCTTCAGGCCGGCGAAGCGCCACTCGGGCCGCGGCGTGACCAGGTCGTTGCCGCGCTGCAGCGAAAACGCCAGGAACTCCGCCGTCACCTTGGCGCAGACGACGTGGCGGCCGACGTCGTGCGGGCCGGTGTGGCAGCAGCCGTCGCGGAAATGGCCGGTCAGCGGATCGTACGAGCAGGCCCGCAGCGGGCCACCGAGGACGTTGCGGGCGAACGCGGGATCGGTCATGGGCACGGTGGGTCGGGTGGGTCGCCGGGCGCGGGTACGGCGGGGAAGACTCGCCGTGGATTGTGCGGCCGGCGGCAAACCCGCGTCGGCGGTGGTCGCTTCGCGGGGGGGCGCCCAGGGCTTGGCGCACGGCCGGCGCACGCGGCGGGCGCCGGTGCCGCCGCTACCCCGGCATCGGCCGCAGCGCCGCGCGCGCCGCGTCGCGGATCGCGCGCGTCAGCCGCTGCGCGGTGGGCGGCTCGCGCTCCCAGTGCTGCCAGTACAGCGCCACGTCCACCACCGCGCCGGGCAGCACCTCGGCCAGCTCCGGCCGGCCGGCGCGCGCCTGCAGGTGCATCTCCGGCACCATGCCCCAGCCCAGCCCCAGCTCGATGGCGCGCTCGAAGGCGTCCACCGCCGGCATGAAGTGGCGCGGGTAGCGCGCCCCGCGCAGCCCGAAGTGCTGCGCCAGCCAGACGTCCTGCAGCGCGTCCTTGCGGTTGAAGATCACCGCCGGCAGCGCCAGCAGCCGGTGCGGCGTCACGCGCCCCTGCGGCGTGCGCGCGCGCGCCGCCAGCGCCGGCGTGGCCACGCAGCGGTAGCGCATCACGCCCAGCGGCTCGGCCACGCAGCCGCGCATGGCGTCGGCGCGCGTGGTCACGCAGCCGATCACGCTGCCGCTCTTCAGCAGTTCGTGCGTGTGGTCCTGGTCGTCGATGGTCAGGTCCAGCAGCAGCCGCTGGCGCGCCAGCAGCGGCGCCACGCCGGGCAGAAACCACGCCGCCGCCGAGTCGGCGTTGATCGCCACCGGCACGCTCTGCCAGCGCTGCCCGGCCCCGCCGGCCAGCCGCTCCAGCAGGTCGGCCTCCATCAGCTGCACCTGCTTGACGTGCGCCAGCAGTGCCTGTCCGGCCGGCGTGGCGCGCACCGTCTTGCCGCGCACCACCAGCCGCTGGCCGAGCTGCGCCTCCAGCGCCTTGACGCGCAGCGACACCGCGGCCACCGTCAGCGCCAGCGCCTGCGCGGCGGCGGTGAAGCTGCCGTGCTCGACCACGGCGGCCAGGGCCTCGAGCTGACGGGCGTCCAGCATGGCTGACAGTTTAGCCAAACTTGATGCACTCGATTTATCGTCAAAACCATTTAAACCGCGAGCGGCTGCGGCGACACTGCGCGCAAGCCAGGCAGGCCGCGCGGCGCCGGCCCGCCGCCACGAACCTCGACGACGACCCTCGGGAGCACGCACGATGACCACCTTCACCGCCACCCTGCCGGGGCTGGCCGCCCCGGGCTTCACCGCCGGTCTGGTGATGAGCCTGTCGCTCATCATGGCCATCGGCCCGCAGAACGCGCATGTCATCCGCACCGGCCTGCAGCGCCAGCACCTGTGGCTGACGGTGCTGACCTGCGCGCTTGCGGACATCGTGCTGATCACGCTGGGCGTGGCGGGGCTGGCCCGGCTCGGCGGGCTGTCGGACAAGCTGCACGGCGCGCTGATCGGCGCCGGCGTGCTGTTCCTGCTGGTGTACGGCTGGCAGGCGGCGCGGCGCTTCTGGCGGCCGCCGGCCGCCGCGCCGGTGGCGGACGGGGGCGCGACACCGGTGCAGGCGGGCGCCCCGGCTCCGGTGACGCGCCGCCAGGCCGTGCTGCAGGCGCTGGCGTTCTCGTGGCTCAACCCGCACGCGTGGCTGGACACGGCGGTGCTGATCGGCACCGCGTCGCTGGCCTGGGGGCCGCAGCAGCCGGTGTTCGGGCTGGGCGCGGCGGCCGGCTCGGTGCTGTGGTTTGTGCTGCTGGGCGGCGCGGCGTTCTGGCTCGGGCGGCGGCTCAACTCGCTGCGCGTCTGGCGCGCGCTGGACGGCCTGGTGGCCCTGCTGATGTGGGGCACCGCGGCGGCGCTGGTCGCCAGCCTGCTGCGCTGAGCGGCTGCCCGCCCTCACCGCGTTGCCGTCCTTCCCCACATTACCCTGAAGAGGAGACCTCACCGATGGCCGTGACGTTGAAGCCCCCCGCGCGCCGCGCCGCCGATGCGCCGATCACCATGTTCGGGCCCGACTTTCCGTTCGCCTACGACGAGTGGCTGGCGCATCCGGCGGGGCTCGGCACGCTGCCCGCCAGCCGCCTCGGCACCGAGGTGGCCATCGTCGGCGCCGGCATGGCCGGGCTGACGGCGGCCTACGAGCTGATGAAGCTGGGCCTGAAGCCCGTGGTCTATGAGGCCTCGCGCATGGGCGGGCGGCTGCGCTCGCAGCCGTTCGAGGGCGGCAGCGGCGCGATCGCGGAGCTGGGCGGCATGCGCTTTCCGCTGTCGTCCACGGGCTTTTACCACTACGTCCGCATGCTGGGCCTGCGCAGCCGCCCGTTCCCCAACCCGCTGACGCCGGCGGCCAACTGCACCGTCATCGATCTGGAGGGGCAGACCCACTGGGCGCGCACGCTGGAGGATCTGCCGCCGCTGTTCCGCGAGGTGGCGCAGGCCTGGAGCGACGCGCTGGAGGAGGGCGCGGGCTTCACCGAGCTGCAGACGGCCATGCGCCAGCGCGACGTCGAGCGCGTCAAGACGCTGTGGAACGCGCTGGTGCCGCGCTGGGACGACCGCACGTTCTACGACTTCGTCGCGCAATCGAGCGCCTTCCAGCGCCTGAGCTTCCACCACCGCGAGGTGTTCGGCCAGGTGGGCTTTGGCACCGGCGGGTGGGATTCGGATTTTCCGAACTCGATGCTGGAAATCCTGCGCGTGGTGCTGACCGGCTGCGACGAGAACCAGCACCTGATCGTCGGCGGCGTGCAGCAGGTGCCGCTGGGCCTGTGGCACCACGCGCCCCAGCGTCTGGTCCACTGGCCGCAGGGCACGACGCTGGCCAAGCTGCACCACGGCGCCCCCAGGCCCGCGGTCAAGGCCATCCAGCGCGCTGGCAACGGTCAGCTGGAGGTCACTGACGCCTGGGGCCACACGCGCCGCTACGACGCGGTGCTGGTCACCTGCCAGAGCTGGCTGCTGACGACGCAGATCGCGTGCGAGGAGTCGCTGTTTTCGCAAAAGCTGTGGATGGCGCTGGACCGCACGCGCTACATGCAGTCGTCCAAGACCTTCGTCATGGTCGATCGCCCGTTCTGGAACGACCTGCGCGAGAGCGGCTGGCCGGTGATGGGCATGACGCTGACCGATCGCCTCACGCGCGGCACCTACCTGTTCGACAACGGGCCGGACCAGCCCGGGGTGATCTGCCTGTCCTACGCTTGGATGAGCGACGCGCTGAAAATGCTGCCCTACGACAGCGCCAAGCGCGTGCAGCTGGCGCTGGAAGCGCTGCGCAAGATCTACCCCGACGTGGACATCGCCAGCCACATCATCGGCGACCCGATCACCATCTCGTGGGAGGCGGATCCCTACTTCCTCGGCGCCTTCAAGGGCGCGCTGCCGGGCCACTACCGCTACAACCACCGCATGGTCGGCCACTTCATGCAGGATGCGCTGCCCGAGCGCGAGCGCGGCATCTTCCTCGCCGGCGACGACATCTCCTTCACCCCCGCGTGGGTGGAAGGCGCGGTGCAGACGGCGCTGAATGCCGTCTGGGGCATCGTGCGCCACCTGGGCGGTGCGAGCCACCCGGACAACCCCGGCCCCGGCGACTGGTATCCGCACATCGGCCCGGTGGCGCTGCCGGATTGAGGATCACCCGATGCGCATCGCCCTCTGGCAAACCCCGCACCCGGCCGCCGGCGACGTGGCCGCGGCGCTGCGCCGGCTGGAGGCGGCGGCCGCGCGCGCGGCGGCGCAGGGCGCGCAGTGGCTGGTGACGCCCGAGATGGCGCTGACCGGCTACCTGATCGCCCCTGAGCAACTGGCCGCGCTGGCCGAACCCGCCGACGGGCCGCTGGCGCGGGCGGTGGCCGCCATCGCGCAGCGCCAAGGCCTCGGCATCGCCTACGGCTGGCCCGAGCGCCACCCCGACGGCGCCAGGCCCTGGAACGCCGTGCAGGCCATCGGCCCCGACGGCCAGCGGTTCGCCGTGCACCGCAAGGTGCACCTGTTCGGCGCGGCGGATCGGGCGCGCTTCACGGCGGGCGAGGCCCCGGCCGCGCCGTTCGAGTGGGGCGGCTGGCGCATCGGCCTGCTGATCTGCTTCGACGTCGAGCAGCCGGCGGCGGTGCGGGCGCTGGCGCGGCAAGGGGCGCAGTTGATCCTCGCTCCCACCGCCAACATGCTGCCGTACGACGACGCGCCGTGCCTGACGCTGCCGCGCCTGGCCGCCGAGTCGCGCGTGGCCATCGCCTACGCCAACGCCTGCGGCGCGGAAGGCGACATGCGCTACGGCGGGCTGAGCCGCCTGGTGGGGGCGGATGGGCGGGTGGTGGCCGCGGCGGGGCGGGACGAAGGGCTGCTCATGGCTGAGCTGCCGGGGTGCTTTTGATGGAAATGCCGTGAGGATGGGGTCAAGCCGTCGCGTCGGCCCGAAACGCCTCCTTCAGAAACTCCACCCACGCCCGCACGCGCCGCGGCAGGTGGCGGGCGCTCGGGAAGACCGCGTAGACGCCGTTGGGCGGGGCGGCGTAGTCGTCCAGCACGCTGACGAGGCGCCCGGCGTCGAGGTCGGCCTGCACCTCCCAGGTGCTGCGCCAGGCCAGGCCGAGGCCCGCGAGGCACCATTCGTAGAGCACCTGGCCGTCGGTGCAGTCCAGCGGGCCGCGCGGGCGCACGTGCATCACGCGGCGGCGGCCATCCTCGCCCGGCACGGTGAACGCCCAGCCGCGCGTCTGCGACGCCTCCGACGACAGGATCAGGCAGTCGTGCTGCAGCAGCTCGTGCGGCGTGCGCGGCGTGCCGCGGCGGCGCAAATAGTCCGGCGCGGCCACGACGCGGCGGCGGTTGTCGGCCAGCCGCACGCTCACCAGCGACGAGTCCGGCAGGTCGCCGACGCGCACGGCACAGTCGTAGCCTTCGGCCACCAGGTCGACCAGCCGGTCGCTCAGGTTGAGCGACACCGTCACGTCCGGATGGAGTTGGCGGAAGCGCGGCACCAGCGGCGCGATGCGCCGCCGCCCGAAGCCGGCCGGCGCGGTGACGCGCAGGTGGCCGCGCACCGCGCTGCCGCCGGCGCTGACGTTGGCCTCGGCCTGCGCCAGCTCGGCCAGCAGGCGCTGGCAATCCTCCAGGAAGGCGCTGCCCTCGGGGGTCAGCGTCAGGCGCCGCGTGGTGCGCACCAGCAGCTTGACGCCGAGGTGCTCTTCCAGCGCGTCGAGCCGCCGCCCGATGATGGCCGGCACCACGCCCTCGGCGCGGGCAGCGGCGGCCAGGCTGCCGCGCTGCGCCACGGCGACGAAGGTCTCCAGCGCCTTGAGCTTGTCCATCGAGGCCGATTATGCAACTTCCGGTCATGGCTGAGGCCGTCGCCACCCTCTCGATCCGGGGGCTCGTGGTTGTTAGAGTCACGGGTCAAGCCGTGGGGCCTTGGCGAGCCGGTGCGTTGCACCGCCGGCGCCTCCCACGGGTCCGTTTTCCGGAGATAGTCCCCATGTCCACGACCCGCGTCACCCGCGGCCGCCTGCAGGTGGCCGAAAACCTGTTCCGTTTCATCGAAGACCAGGTGCTGCCCGGCACCGGCATCACGAGCGAGCGCTTCTGGAGCGGCTTCGACGCCATCGTCGCCGACCTGGCGCCGAAGAACCGCGCGCTGCTGGCGGAGCGCGACCGCCTGCAGGCCGAGCTCGACAAATGGCACGCCGCCAACCCCGGCCCGATCAAGAATCCGGTCGCCTACCGCCAGTTCCTGGAGACGATCGGCTACCTGGTGCCGCCGCCGGGCGACGTGCGCGTGACCACCGCCAACGTCGACGCCGAGCTGGCCACGCAGGCCGGCCCGCAGCTGGTGGTGCCGATCCTCAACGCCCGCTACGCGCTCAACGCGGCCAATGCGCGCTGGGGCAGCCTGTACGACGCGCTCTACGGCACCGACGTCATCCCCGAGGACGACGGCTGCGCCAAGGGCCCCGGCTACAACGAGAAGCGTGGCGAGAAGGTGATCGCCTGGGCGCGCCGCGTGCTGGACGAGACGGCGCCGCTCGTGCAGGGCTCGCACGCCGACGCCACGGCCTACGCGGTGGTGGACGGCGCGCTGCGCGTGACGCTGCGCGGCGGCGCGGTGACGGGCCTGAAGGAGCCGGCGCAGTTCGTCGGCTACCAAGGCGAGGCGGCGGCGCCGTCGTCGGTGCTGCTGCGCCACCACGGGCTGCATCTGGACATCCGCATCGACCGCACGCACCCGATCGGCGCCACCGACGCCGCCGGCGTCTGCGACGTGGTGCTGGAGGCGGCGCTGTCCACCATCCTGGACCTGGAGGATTCGGTCGCCGCGGTGGACGCCGACGACAAGGTGCTGGGCTACCGCAACTGGCTCGGCATGATGCAGGGCTGGCTGACCGAAAGCTTCGACAAGGGCGGCCGGACGCTGACGCGCGGCCTGCACGGTGACCGCCGCTACACTGCGCCGGACGGCCGCGGCGAGGTGGTGCTGCCAGGCCGCTCGCTGCTGTTCATCCGCAACGTCGGCCACCTGATGACCAACCCGGCCATCCTCTACACCGACGCCGACGGCACGGTGCGCGAGATCCCCGAAGGCATCATGGATGCGGTCATCACGACGACGATCGCGCTGCACGACCTGCAGGGCCGAGGCCGCCTGCCCAGCGGCGAGCCGATCCGCAACAGCCGCGCCGGCTCGATCTACATCGTCAAGCCCAAGATGCACGGGCCGAAGGAGGTGGCCTTCGCCAACGAGCTGTTCGCCCGCGTGGAAAGCATGCTGGGGCTGCCGGACAGCACGGTCAAGCTCGGCATCATGGACGAGGAGCGCCGCACCAGCGTCAACCTCAAGGCCTGCATCGCCGCGGCGGCCAGCCGCGTGGCGTTCATCAACACCGGCTTCCTGGACCGCACGGGGGATGAGATCCACACCGCCATGCTGGCCGGGCCGATGATCCGCAAGAACGACATGAAGAGCAGCGCCTGGATCCAGGCCTACGAGCGCAACAACGTGCTGGTGGGCCTGAAGTGCGGGCTGCGCGGCCGCGCCCAGATCGGCAAGGGCATGTGGGCGATGCCGGACATGATGAAGGCCATGCTGGAGCAGAAGATCGCGCACCCGAAGGCGGGCGCCAACACCGCCTGGGTGCCCAGCCCCACCGCCGCGACGCTGCACGCGCTGCACTACCACCAGGTGGACGTGGCCGCGGTCCAGCAGGAGCTGGAGAGAATCGACGCCGACGCCGAGCGCGACACGCTGCTCGCGGGCCTGCTGACGGTGCCGGTGGCGGCCAACCCGAACTGGAGCGAGGCCGACAAGCAGGCCGAGCTGGACAACAACATCCAGGGCATCCTCGGCTACGTGGTGCGCTGGGTCGATCAAGGGATCGGCTGCTCCAAGGTGCCCGACATCCACGACGTCGGCCTGATGGAAGACCGCGCCACGCTGCGCATCAGCAGTCAGCACGTGGCCAACTGGCTGCACCACGGCGTGGTGACCGAGGCGCAGGTGCGCGCCACCTTCGAGCGCATGGCGCGCAAGGTGGACCAGCAAAACGCCGGCGACCCCAACTACCGCCCGATGGCGCCGAACTTCGAGGCCAGCATGGCGTTCCAGGCGGCGTTGGACCTGGTGTTCAAGGGCAAGGAGCAGCCCAGCGGCTACACCGAGCCGCTGCTGCACGCCTGGCGGCAGAAGGTCAAGGCCGCCGCGGCGGCGCGCTGACAGCGCCGATCGGGCCGGCGCGGCGGTCGTGCCGCCCGCCGGCCGGCTCCGCTCGCCCAGGGTGGACGCATGACGACCGCCGAGCGCGCCCCTGACCCGAGCCGCTGCCCGCTGTGCGGCGGTGACAACGCCTGCGCCATGGAGGCGCAGCGCCGCAGCGGCCAGCCGCAGCCGCCGTGCTGGTGCACGCGGGTGACGTTTGCGCCCGGGCTGCTGGCGCGCGTGCCGCCGGCGGCGCGCGGCCGCGCCTGCCTCTGCGCGCGCTGCGCCGCCCAGGGGGGGCAGCCGGGCGCGTGCTAGCATGAACGTCAAAGCCTCGTCCAGCGCCCGATGGTCGAAATCACCGCTCCCGCCTCGTCGCCCGCGCCCGTGCGCGTCGCGCTGATCGACGCCAACGTCGCGGCGCGCGCGGTGGTGCAGGGGCTGCTGCAGGCCGAGGGGGCGGAGGTGCACGTCTTCGGCCACGGCGAGGAGGCGCTGCAGGCGCTGGCCGGCGGCCTGCACGTCGACCTCGTGCTGGTCTCGCGCCATCTGCCCGACATGGGGGCGCTGGAGCTGCTGCGCCGCCTGCGCCAGGTCCCCTGCTGCGCGGTGCTCCCTGTCGTGCTGATCACCGGCGACGACGCCGAGCCGTTGCGCCTGGGCGCGCTGGAAGGCGGTTTCACCGAGGTGCTGGTGCGCGCCGCGCCAGATCAATTGGCGCCGCACCTGCGCGCGCTGCTGCGCCGCCAGGCCGACCTGCAGCGCGCGCGCATCCTGCTGGTGGAGGATTCGCCCGCCATGGCCGCGGCCACCGCCGAGGTGCTGGCGCCGCTGGGCATGGAGGTCGAGCACGTGCTGCAGGCGCAGCAGGCGCTGGAGCGGCTGGAGCAGCAGCCGTTCGATCTCGTCATCGTCGACGTCGTGCTGCCGGGGCCGCTGACCGGGCTGGGTCTGCTGTCGGCCATCCGCAGCCGGCGCGACGACCTCGCCGAGCTGCCGGTGCTGGCCTACACCGGCTTCGACGAGCGCGTGCGCCGTGTCGAGATGCTGCGCCGCGGCGCCAACGACTACGTCACCAAGCCGATCGACGCCGAGGAGCTGCGTGCGCGCGTCAGCAACCTCGTGCGCTACTGGCGGCTGCTGCAGCAGGTGCGCCATCAGCACGCGCTGCTGGCGCGCCAGGCCGTCACCGATGCCCTGACCGGCCTGCACAACCGCTACCTGCTCGACGAGCTGGGTCCGCGCCACGTGCGCCGCGCCTGGCGCGGCGGCGAGCCGCTGACGGCGATGATGCTGGACCTGGACCACTTCAAGGATGTCAACGACCAGCACGGCCACGACCGCGGCGACCAGGTGCTGCAGGAGCTGGCGCAGCGGCTGCGCGAGCACGTTCGCCCCGAGGACGTGCTGGTGCGTTACGGCGGCGAGGAATTCGCGCTGCTGTTGCCCCGGCTGGGCGCCGCCGCGGCCCAGGCGCATGCCGAGCGGCTGCGCCAGGCGGTGGCGCGGCAGCCGCTGGCCGGGCTGGCGCTGACGGCCAGCATCGGCGTGTGCGTGTGGCAGCCGGCGCCCACGCCCGGGGCCGCGGCCAGCGCCGAGGAGGCGGCCGCGGCGCTGCGTGGCCTGCTGGTGTGCGCCGACCGTTGCCTCTACCGCGCCAAGGGCGCCGGACGCGACCGCTGCGTGGTCGACGTCGTGCAGGCCGTGCCGCGAGCCTGAGGCGGGGGCGCGGCGCGCAGTGGCGTCACAATACGGGGCCATGAACGTGCCCAGTCCTTCCGCCGGCCACCCGGCCCCGTACCCGCTGTCGCGGCCCCGCCGCCTGCGCCGCGACGTCTTCACGCGCAACCTCGTGCGCGAGCACCATCTGACGGTGCACGACCTGATCTACCCGGTGTTCGTGCTCGACGGCCATGGCCGGCGCGAGCCGGTGGCCTCGATGCCCGGGGTGGAGCGCCTCAGTCTGGACCAGCTGCTGCCGGTGGCGCGCGAGTGCGCCGACCTCGGCATTCCGGTGCTGGCGCTGTTTCCGGTCATCGACCCGGCGCTCAAGACCCCCGACGGGCGCGAGGCGTGGAACCCCGATGGACTGATCCCGCGCGTGGTGGCCGAGCTCAAGGCCCGCGTGCCCGATCTGGGCGTCATGACCGACGTGGCGCTGGACCCCTACACCAGCCACGGGCAGGACGGGCTGCTGGACGAGACCGGCTACATCGTCAACGACGCGACGGTGGAGGTGCTGGTCAAGCAGGCGCTGGTGCAGGCCGCCGCTGGGGTGGACATCGTCGCGCCCAGCGACATGATGGACGGCCGCATCGGCGCCATCCGCCAGGCGCTGGAGGCGCGCGGCCATGTGCACACGCGCATCATGGCCTACAGCGCCAAGTACGCCAGCAGCTTCTACGGGCCGTTCCGGGACGCGGTCGGCAGCGCGGCCAACCTCGGCAAGGCCGACAAGAAGGTCTACCAGATGGACCCGGCCAATTCCGACGAGGCGCTGCGCGAGGTGGCGCTGGACCTGGCCGAAGGCGCCGACATGGTGATGGTCAAGCCCGGCATGCCGTACCTGGACGTGGTGCGCCGCGTCAAGGACGAGTTCAAGGTGCCCACCTTCGCCTACCAGGTCAGCGGCGAGTACGCGATGCTGAAGGCCGCCGCCGCCCAGGGCTGGCTGGACCACGACGCGGTGATGATGGAGAGCCTGCTGGCCTTCAAGCGCGCCGGCGCCGACGGGGTGCTGACCTACTTCGCGCTGGAGGCGGCGCGCAAGCTGGCGGCGCAGGGCTGAGGGTGGGGTGCGCGATGCGGCATCTGCAACCCAAGGAAGCGTGGGCCTGGCTGCAGGCGCAGCGCGGCCGGCCGCCGGAGGACCAGCCGCTGTTCGTCGACGTGCGCATGGAGATCGAGTCGCTCTACGTCGGCCGTCCGCCGGGCGTGGTCAACATCCCGTGGTACGAGTACCCGGACCTGACGCCGGACCCGCAAGCCTTCGCGCGCAAGGTGCTGCAGGAGGCCGGCCGGCTGGACCGCCCGGTGCTGCTGATCTGCCGCAGCGGCAAGCGCACGCTGGAGGCCGGCGCGGCGCTGGAGGCCGCGGGCTTCACCGACGTGGCCCACGTGGTGCACGGCTTCGAGGGCGAGCTGGACGAGCACTTTCACCGCTCCAGCCGCAACGGCTGGCGCTTCGAGGGGCTGCCCTGGGAACAGATGTGACGCTGACGCCCGCGCAGGCGCTCGCCGAAGGCCGCCGCGTGCTGGCCGAGGTGTTCGGCTACGCGGACTTCCGCGGCCAGCAGGCCGACATCGTCGCGCACGTGGCCGCCGGCGGCGACGCGCTGGTGCTGATGCCCACCGGCGGCGGCAAGTCGCTGTGCTACCAGATCCCGGCCATCGTGCGCCAGCGCGCGGGGCTGGGGGTGACGCTGGTGGTCTCGCCGCTGATCGCGCTGATGCACGACCAGGTCGGCGCGCTGCGCGAGGCCGGCGTCGAGGCGGCCTTTCTCAACTCCACCCTCGCGCCCGAGGAGGCCGCGGCGGTGGAGCAGCGGCTGATGCGCGGGGAACTGACGCTGCTGTACGCGGCGCCGGAGCGCATCGTCACGCCGCGCTTTCTGGCCCGGCTGCAGGCGCTGCATGCCGCCGGGCGGCTGGCGCTGCTGGCCATCGACGAGGCGCACTGCGTCAGCCAGTGGGGGCACGACTTTCGCCCGGAGTACCGGGAGCTCGCGGTGCTGGCCGAGCGCTGCCCGGGCGTGCCGCGCATCGCGCTGACCGCCACCGCCGACGCGCTGACGCGCGAGGACATCGTCACCCACCTGCGGCTGCAGGGCGCGCGCACGTTCGTGGCGAGCTTCGACCGCCCCAACATCCGCTACACCATCGTCGAGAAGGACCACGCGCTGCGCCAGCTGCTGCGCTTCGTGGCCGACGAGCACACGCTGCCGGACGGGCGGCACGAGGCCGGCATCGTCTACTGCGCCTCGCGCCGCAAGGTGGAGGAGGTGGCCGCGCGGCTGCAGGCCGCTGGGCTGCGCGCGCTCCCCTATCACGCCGGGCTGGACGCCGCCACGCGCCAGCGCCACCAGGACCGCTTCCTGCGCGAGGAGGGCCTCGTGATGGTGGCCACCATCGCCTTCGGCATGGGCATCGACAAGCCGGATGTGCGTTTCGTGGCGCACCTGGACCTGCCGAAGAACATCGAGGGCTACTACCAGGAGACCGGCCGCGCCGGCCGCGACGGCGAGCCGGCCAACGCCTGGATGGCCTACGGGCTGCAGGACGTGGTGCAGCAGCGCCGCCTGATCGACGACAGCGGCGCCGACGAGGCGTTCAAGCGCGTGCTGCGCGCCAAGCTGGAGGCGCTGCTGGCGCTGGCCGAATCCACCGGCTGCCGCCGCCAGCAGCTGCTGGCCTACTTCGGCGAGGCAAGTCCCCCGTGCGGCAACTGCGACAACTGCCTGCAGCCCCCGCAGACGTGGGACGCCACCGAGGCGGCCCGCAAGCTGCTGTCGTGCATCTACCGCCTGCAGCAAAGCGGCGCGGCCTTCGGCGCCGGGCATGTGATCGACGTGCTGCGCGGCCAGGCCACCGACAAGGTGCGCGCGCACGGGCACGAGCGGCTGTCCACCTGGGCCATCGGGCGCGAGCTGGACGAGGCGACCTGGCGGCGCGTGCTGCGGCAACTCGTGGCGCGCGGCGCGGTGCAGGTGGCCGGGGAGTTCCACACGTTGCACCTGACGCCGGCGGCGCGGCCGATCCTGCGCGGCGAGCAGCCGCTGCACCTGCGCGTGGTCGCCGAAGGCCGCCGCGCCGAGCGGGCGGCGCGGCCGGCGCGCGCGCTGGCCAGCGTCGAGCGGCTGCCGCTGCGCCAGCGCGAGGTGCTGGCGGCGCTGAAGCGCTGGCGCGCCGAGGTGGCGCGCGCGCACGACCTGCCGGCCTACGTGATCTTCCACGACGCGACCCTCGTGGCGCTGGCGCAGCGCCTGCCACAGTGCGACGACGACCTGGCCGGCATCCCGGGCCTGGGCGAGAAGAAGCGCGCCGCCTACGGCGCCGAGGTGCTGCGCGTCGTCGCGCAGGCGCTGCAGGCTGCCGGACCGGCGTCGCCCGAGCCGCTGGCGGCGTGGGCCTGACCGGGCGGTGCGGGCGTCAGCCGCGGCCGCGCAGCCCGGCGCAGTGATCGATCGGCGGGATGGCCGGCGTCAGCCACAGCGCATCGAACGCCGGGTCGGGTTCGGCCTGCGCGGCGTCGGTGGCGCGCAGCTCCACGCTGACGCAGGCGCGCGCGGCGGCGGCCCCGCCAAGACGAGCCAGGTGGTGCGGCACGCCGCGGTCGCGCCGCGCGTGCTGCGCGCCGGTCACCAGCAGCACCGTGCGGCCCGGGCTGCGCCGCTCCAGCAGCGTGGCGGCCATCGCGTCGTCGCGCGCCAGCTGGATGCGCGCCATCGCCGGCAGCTGCGCCGCCGGCAGCAGGCCGCAGTGGCCCTCGTCCAGCGCGCGGTGCAGCGCGGCGCGCTGCTCGGCGTCGGTCAGCGTGTCGTCCCAGGCGGCGTCGCGCATCACCTCGGCGTGCCGGCGCCGCGGCAGGTTGCCGCCGGCCACCGGCACGCCGGCGCGCACCGCCGCCATCACCACCGGGCCGTAGCGCCGCCACGGCCAGCCGGCCTCGTGCCAGGCCAGCGCCGCACGCGCCGCGGCCTCGTCGGCGTCGGGGGCCAGCGCCGCGGTGTCCGTGCCGCGCTCGGCCATCTCCAGCACCAGCGCGGCCAGCCGCCCCTGCCGCGCCAGCACTTGCACCGCGGCGGCCTGCAGCCACTGGTGGGCGTCGGCGTCGTGCTGCTCGCCCAGCAGCAGCCAGTCGGCCGCGCCCGGCAGCGCCGCCAGGCGCGCGCGTACCCAGGCCAGCCGCGCCTGCTCGTCGGCCACCACGGCGCGCGCGTCGTCGCCCTGCACGGGGCGGGTGGCCGCGCCCGCCCACGGGGCCAGCGCCGCCAGCGTGGCGACAGCCCCGTGGCGCAGCCAGCGCCGGCGTACCGGGTCGATCGTCATGCGCCCATTATCGGCGCGGCGCCGCTAAGATGGGCGTGACACCGGTTCCATACCCCAACTCTATCGAGGAGCTTGACGACCATGGCCAAGAAGAACGCCACCAAGACCACCAGCCGCGCCGCCACCCCGGTGGACATCGGCATCGCGCCGGCCCAGCGCGCCGCCATCGCGCAGGGGCTGGAGCGGCTGCTGGCCGACACCTTCACGCTGTACCTGACGACGCACAACTTCCACTGGAACGTCACCGGCCCGATGTTCAACAGCCTGCACGACATGTTCATGCAGCAGTACACCGAGCTGTGGAACGCCATCGACCCGATCGCCGAGCGCATCCGCGCGCTCGGGCACGTGGCGCCGGCCTCCTACGGGCAGTACGCGCGCCTGAGCTCGCTGCCGGATGCGCCGGCCGAGCCGCCGAAGGCGATGGAGATGGTGCGCATCCTGGCGCTGGGCCACGAGGCGGTGGCGCGCACCGCGCGCGGCCTGTTCCCGCTGGTGGACGAGGCGCACGACGAGCCGACCGCCGACCTGCTGACGCAGCGCCTGTCGGTGCACGAGCAGACGGCGTGGATGCTGCGCAGCCTGCTGGAGGAGTGAGCGAGGTGGGCGCGCCCGATAGGTACGAGCAATGATCGTAATTGTCGTTTTATATCGGGTGCGGGCGACTTTTTGACCGGGGTCAAGCGCGCCCAAAGACCATGAGTCCAGAATGGTCTTCGCCATTGCCGGATGGGCACCGGCTGGCGATCCGAAGACCAAGAAAGGACTCATCATGAACTCCCGCAAACGTCGTCTCGCCCGCGTGACCCTGGTGGCCGGCGCGGTGGCCGCCGCCGCGCTGGCCGTGGTGGCGCAGGAGCGCTCGTTCGACCACCTCTACGCCCCGATCCAGCCGCCCAAGTCGGTCGACCTCGGCAAGGTCGAGCTGGGCAAGAAGCTGTTCTTCGACCCGCGCCTGTCCAAGTCGGGCTTCATCTCGTGCAACTCGTGCCACAACCTGAGCATGGGCGGCTCGGACAACCTGAGCACCTCCATCGGGCACAAGTGGCAGAAAGGGCCGATCAACGCGCCGACGGTGCTGAACTCGGCGCTGAACCTGGCGCAGTTCTGGGACGGCCGTGCCGCCGACCTGAAGGAGCAGGCCGGCGGGCCGATCGCCAACCCCGGCGAGATGGCGTTCCAGCACACGCTGGCGGTGGACGTGCTGCAGTCGATCCCGGCCTACGCGCGCGAGTTCAAGCTGATCTACGGCAAGGACAAGATCGACATCGACATGGTGACGGACGCCATCGCCGAGTTCGAGAAGACGCTGGTGACGCCCAACTCGCGCTTCGACCAGTACCTGCTGGGCAAGAAGGACGCCCTGACCAAGGACGAGCTGGCCGGCTACAAGCTGTTCAACGAGAGCGGCTGCGTGGCCTGCCACAACGGCCCGAACCTCGGCGGCAACTCGTTCCAGAAGATGGGCATCGTCGAGCCGTACAAGGGCGCCGGCGACGGTCGCGCCGCGGTCACCGGCAAGGACGCCGACCGCTTCAGCTACAAGGTGCCGACGCTGCGCAACGTCGAGCTGACCTACCCGTACTTCCACGACGGCGCGGTCTGGACGCTGGCCGAGGCGGTGGACATCATGGGCCGGCTGCAGCTCGGCCGCAAGTTCACCGAGCAGGAAAACGCGCAGATCGTGGCGTTCCTGAAGACGCTCACCGGTGAGCAGCCGGTGTTCCAGCTGCCGATCCTGCCGCCGTCCACCGAGGCGACGCTGCGGCCGCGGCCGTTCGACTGAAACCTGGCGTGCCGCCGGCGCCCGGCCACCGTGGCCGGGCGTGCGGGCGGCGTCAGTGCACCACCACCGGCGTCTGCGCCAGCGTGGCGTAGCGCTCCAGCGCCTCCTCGACCTCTTCCTGCGTCGGGTGCTCGCGCTGCCAGGCCTCGATCTGGCGCTGGAACAGCTCGGCCCACGAACCGTCGAGGTAGACCTCCTTGCCGGAGCGCTTGTCCACGATCTCGAAGCCGTGGCGCGGCAGCACCGGCCCCGGGGTTTCGCCGCTGGCAGCGCTGGCCACCTCCTGCGCGTTGGCCAGGATGTGGACCACCGCAAAGCTGTCGGAGTTGTAGAGCATCTGCATGGCGTCACTGTCCTCGCATCGCGCTGGCCGCGCCAGCCGGCTGTCGCATGACCCTGCCGGCGGCCAGCCTTCCTTGGCCCGGATATCGGGCCGCGGGTGTCTTTTTCAAGGGGCCGGTTCCAGCCGGCCCTCCCGCAGCGTTTGATCGACCAGCTGGTCGTCGGTTTCGCGCAGGCGCACGCGCACCGGCAGCGGCCCCCAGCTGGCCGCAGCGTACCAGAGGGTGACGTCGGGGCCGCCGCCATGGCCGAGGCGGCGCAGCCGCACCGCCGTCACAGGCCCGGGCCCCATCGCCAGCGTCTCGTCACCCTCCACCTCGAAGGTCCACGGCTGCACACCGCCGAAACCTGCCACCGGCAGCGTCCAGCGCTGGCCTGGCTGGGCGCCGTCGCGCATCAGCAGGGCGCCCAGCTGCGCGAACAGGCTGAGCCGGTCCTGCGTGCCGGCTGCCACGGGCAGGGCGGGCTCGTCACCGTCGCGCCGCGCCTGGCCGCCGTCGTCCGACCACGTGAAGGTGAGCACGCGCTCGCGCCGCCCGCGGTCGGCGAAGCGCTGCGGGCGCAGGCCGGTGGCCAGGAGCTCGCCGCTGCTGTGCTGCGCGCGCTGCAGCCACAGGGCGCGCAGCGTCAGCTCGGTCTCGTAGCGTGCGGCGCTGGCGTGCCAGCGCAGCGTCGCCTCGGCGCGGTAGCCCACACCGCGCGCGCGTCCTTCGACGTCGTAGCGCAATTCGGCCAGCCGCGGCCAGACGAGCGCCCCGGGAGCAGCCGCGTCGCCGGCTCGGTCGTCCGCGGCGGCCTCGGCGGCGGCTGGCGCGGCCGGGGGGGCGGCGCGGGCCGCGAGGGCGAGCGGCTCATCCGCTTGGCCGCTTTCCCCTTGGTCCGGGGGAGTGGGGGGCGTGGTGGCGGCCTCGGCGGCGGCTGCCGCCGGCTCGGGCTCCACGGGAAGGGGGCCGGGTTCGGGGGCCACCGCGTGGGTCGGGGTGGCCGCCGCCGGGCGGCTGGCCGCCCCCCGGGGGCGCGGCGCCGGGACGGCGGATGCCGGCTGCACCGCCGGCGCGGCGGGCGCGACCGTGACCCAGCCGGGCAGCGGCCGGCTGCCCGCGGGGGACAGCGCGGAGGGGGGCGCGATGGCCAGCCAGGCCAGCACGGCCGCGTGCGCACCGGCCACCGCCAGCGCGATCACAACGACGGTGCGGCGGCGGGATGCTGGCGCTCGTAGCGTTGCTGGCATGCCAGGCAGCGCAGCGTCGTCGGCGCGGCGTGCAGGCGCGCGGCCGGGATCTCGGCGCCGCAGTCCACGCACAGACCGAAGGTGCCGTCGGCGATGCGGCGCAGCGCGGCGTCGATGTCGCGCAGCGCGGCGGTCTCGCGTTCGTCCAGCGCCTGCTCCAGGTCGCGCTCGCCGTCGAACTGGTTCCAGTCGCCGCTTTGCACTTCGTGCGGATCGGTGGCCGCCTCGGCGCGGCCGATCTTGCCGCCGCGGCGGGCGCGGATCTGGGCGATCAGCTCGCTGCGCATCTGCTGCAGCTGCTGGGCGTAGGTGTCGGAGATGTCGGTCATGGTCGCGCCATCCGGAAGGAAGAAAAACGAACGGTGGTCAGTGCGCGATTGTGCGGCCGAACGCGGCGCCTTCCAAGGCAGCCGGCGCGGCCGCCGGAGTCGGGCTTGATCCGGGTCAACGCCGACTGTGGCATGCTACGGGCGACGCCGATCCGGCGCCGTGCAGGAGAGACGCGGATGACCTCCTCCCCCGATTTCAGTGCCTGGCAGCAGGCGTGGGCGCCGTACGCGCGCTACCTTCCCGGCTTTGCCTACCTGCAGGGGCTGGCGGGCGGGGCGGCCCCATCCGGCGCGACCGGCGCCGCGCCGCCGTGGGCACAGTGGGTGGCGCCGGTGCTGGACATCGACGAGCTCGACCGCCGCATCCGCGACCTGCAGGCGGTGCATTTCTGGCTCGAGCAGAACGCGCGCGCGCTGCAGGCCACGATCCAGGCGCTGCAGGTGCAGCGCATGACGCTGGCGGCGCTGCGTTCGATGAACGTCGGGCTGCAGGAGATGGGGCAGGCGATGGCCGCCGGCCGCGCCGATGCGGCCGCCGACCCGCAGGCGGCCGCGGCGCCGGCGCCGGAGGAGGCGGCTGCGGCACCTCAGCCGGCGGTCGATCCGGTGCGCTGGTGGCGTGCCGTGACCGAGCAGTTCCAGACGATTGCGGCGCAGACGATGCAGGAGCTGGCGCAGGCCACCCCGCCCGCGGCGGCCGCCCCGGCCCCGGCGCAGACGCCCGCGCCCCCCGCCGGGGCGCCGACCAGGCCTGCGGCACGACGGACGCGGCGATGAGACGCTTCCTGCACGCGCACGCCGGCCATGCGGCCTGGGATCAGGCTGCCCGGCAGGTGCTGGCGCAGCTGCAGGCCCAGATGGCGCGGCAACCGGGTCGTGACTGGCCGCTGGGCCTGCTGTACGCGACCGACCACCATGCCGCCCATCTCCCCGAGCTGCTGGAACGGCTGGCCGGCGCACTGCCGCAGGTGACGGACTGGGCCGGTGCGGTCGGGGTGGCCATCGGCGCCGGCGCCACCGAATACTTCGACGAGCCGGGCCTGGCGGTGATGCTGTGCGACTTGGCGCCGCAGCGCTACCGGGTCTTCAATGGCGTGGCGCCGCTGCCGCCGGCGCAGGGGCCGGAGGGTTTCGTCGCCCAGACCGCGCTGGTGCATGCCGACCCCTCGGTGCCGGATCTGCCCGAGCTGATCGAGGAGCTGGCCGGGCGCACGCTGGGCCACTACGTGTTCGGCGGCCTGGTGGCCAGCCGGGCGGGTTCGCTGCAGATCGCGCGCAGCAGCCGTGGCGGCCTGGCGGGCCAGGGGCGGACGGCGGCGGAGGGGATCTTCCACGGCGGGCTCAGTGGCGTGGCCTTTGCACCCGACGTCGGTATCGTGGCGCGCGTCACGCAGGGGGTGCGGGCGGTCACGCCGCTGCGGCGCGTCACCGCCGCGCAGGGCCACCGCGTGGAGGCGCTGGACGGCCGGCCGGCGCTGGACGTGGTGCTGGAGGATCTGGGCCTGGCGGGGCGCGATCTGGCGGCGGTGGTGGCGCGGCTGCGCACGGTGCTGGTGGGCTGGGTGGTGCCCAGCCCCGCGCCGCCGCCGGCGGCGGCCGCGCCGGGGCGTGTGCCGCTGCGGCTGGGCGAAGATGTGCTGGTGCGTCATCTGGTGGGGCTGGATCCGGCGCAGCGCGCGCTGGTGGTGGCCGAGCCGCTGCCGGTGGGGGCCGGCTGGACGCTGTGCGAGCGCCATGCCCAGGCCGCGCGTGCCGACCTGCTGCGCATCGGTGCCGAGATCCGCGAGGCGCTGGCCGGCGAGGCCGACGAGCCGCTCGATCCGGCCAGTCGCGTCGCCGGGGCGATCTACATCAGCTGCAACGGCCGCGGCGGGCCGCACTTCGGCGCGCCGAGCGCGGAGTGGCAGCTGCTTCGCCAGGCGCTGGGGGACGTGCCAGCGATCGGATTTTTTGCAGCGGGCGAGATTGCGCACCACCGCCTTTATGGCTACACCGGCGTGCTGACGGTGTTCGTATCCGACGGGGCCGGATCGGGTTGAAAGGGCGCCCGCCGGGCCCCATTTGCACAGGCGGTGTCATTGGCAGGAAAGGACCGCGGTGGAGTTCAAGGACTATTACGCGGTGCTGGGCGTGGCGCGCGACGCCAGCGCCGACGAGATCAAGAAGGCGTACCGCAAGCTGGCGCGCAAGTACCACCCGGACGTCAGCAAGGAGCCGGATGCGGCGCAGCGCATGAGCGAGGTCAACGAGGCCTACGCGGTGCTGTCCGATCCCGACAAGCGCGCCGCCTACGACCGGCTGGCGCAGGGGCGTCGGGCCGGGCAGGCGTTCACGCCGCCGCCGGATTGGGATGCCGGCTTCGAGTTCCACGGCGCGCCGGAGGGGATGGACGCGGCCGAGTTCAGCGATTTCTTCAGTGAGCTGTTCGGCCGCATGGCCGGCGCCCGTGCCGCCGCGCGCGGCCCGCGCCGCGGCGCGCCGCTGCGCGGCGAAGATCACCACGCCAAGGTGGTGCTGGATCTGGAGGACGCCTGGCGCGGCGGCACGAAGACGCTGTCGCTGCAGGTGCCGCAGCTCGACGAGCGCGGGCACCTGGCGCTGCGCACGCGCACGCTGGAGGTCAGGATCCCGGCCGGGGTGCGCGCCGGGCAGATGATCCGCCTAGCCGGCCAGGGCGGCCCCGGCGAGCCGCCCGGTGACCTCTATCTGGAGGTGGTGATCCGGCCGCACCCGCGCTTCCGGCTGGAGGGCAAGACGCTGATCGCCGAGCTGCCGCTGGCGCCCTGGGAGGCGGCCCTGGGCGCGGTGGTGCCGGTGGAGCTGCCGGACGGCGGCACGCTGAAGGTGCGCGTGCCGGCCGGCAGCCAGAGCGGGCAAACCCTGACCGTGCGCGGCAAGGGGCTGCCGGCGCGCGAGCCGGGTGACCTGGAGCTGCAGCTGCGCGTGATCCTGCCCAGCGCCTACGACCCGCGCGCCAAGGCGCTGTACGAGCGCATGGCCGCCGAACTGACCGACTTCGACGCGCGCAAGGTGGCCGCCGCCGAGGCTGAAAGGAGCCGCTGATGGAGCTGGAAGTGGTGCGGGTGGAAGTGAGCCTGGAGACCCCGGGACTGGATGCGGCGGCGCTGTGCCGGGCCGCCGGCGTGGCACCGCAGTGGTGGCAGCGTGCGCGGCAGGAGGGGCGCATCACCGCCGAGGGTGACGATTTCGACGCCACCGTGCTGCGGCGGGTGCGCAGGCTGGCGTGGCTGCAGCGCCATTTCGACGCCGACCCGGAGCTGGCCGCCCTGGTGGTCGATCTGGAGGAAGAGATCGAGCGGCTGCGCGCGCGCCTGCGCCGGCTGGGTGAGCCGTCGTGCGGCTGACGCCGCCGCGGCGATGCAGGTGGCGGGCCAGCCGGTCCGCCGGGACGAAGGGTCGACGATGGCGCGCCCGCGCGCGGCGCGCGAGGAGGAACGGGCGATGAAGCCGGACGCAAGGACGTCGTGGAACGTCGGCTACTGGATGCTGGCGCTGCTGTTGCTGCTGTGGATGCAGAACCTGTGGCAGACCGCGCGCACGGTGGAGCCGGTGCCGTACAGCGCCTTCGAGCAGGCGCTGGCCGACGGCAAGGTGGCCGAGGTGATCGTCGGCGAGACGACCCTGACCGGCCGGCTGAAGAACCCGGAGCCGGGCGGCAAGACGGTGATCGTGGCCAACCGCGTCGAGCCGGATCTGGCCGAGCGGCTCGGTCGCTACGAGGTGCCCTACACGCGCGTGGTGGAGAACACCTGGCTGCGCGACATCCTGTCGTGGGTCGTGCCGGCGCTGGTGTTCTTCGCGCTGTGGTTCTTCGTCGTGCGCAAGGCGCTGGAGCGCCAGGGCATGGGCGGCTTCATGAGCATCGGCAAGAGCCGCGCCAAGATCTACGTCGAGCAGGACACCGGCGTGACGTTCGCCGACGTGGCCGGCGTCGACGAGGCCAAGGCCGAGCTGCAGGAGATCGTCGCCTTCCTGAAGGATCCGCAGGGCTACGGGCGGCTGGGCGCGCGCGCGCCCAAGGGCGTGCTGCTGGTGGGGCCGCCCGGCACCGGCAAGACGCTGCTGGCCAAGGCGGTGGCCGGCGAGGCCGGCGTGCCGTTCTTCAGCATCAGCGGCAGCGAATTCGTCGAGATGTTCGTCGGTGTCGGCGCGGCGCGCGTGCGTGACCTCTTCGAGCAGGCGCGCGCCAAGGCGCCGGCCATCATCTTCATCGACGAGCTCGACGCGCTGGGCCGCGCGCGCGGCGCCGGCGGCCCCATCGGCGGCCACGACGAGCGCGAGCAGACCCTCAACCAGCTGCTGGTGGAGCTGGACGGCTTCGACAGCGGCACCGGGCTGGTGCTGCTGGCGGCCACCAACCGGCCCGAGATCCTCGACCCGGCGCTGCTGCGCGCCGGCCGCTTCGACCGCCAGGTGCTGGTCGACCGTCCGGACAAGGCCGGGCGCGTGCAGATCCTGCGCGTGCACGCGCGCAAGATCAAACTGGCCGCCGACGTCGATCTGGAGCAGATCGCGGCGCTGACGCCGGGCTTTTCGGGCGCGGATCTGGCCAACCTGTGCAACGAGGCGGCGCTGGCGGCCACGCGCCGCGGGGCCGAGGCGGTGGCGCTGCAGGACTTCACCGCCGCCATCGAGCGCATCGTCGCCGGGCTGGAGAAGAAAAACCGGCTGCTCAACCCGCGCGAGCGCGAGATCGTCGCCTACCACGAGATGGGGCACGCGCTGGTGGCGCTGGCGCTGCCGGGCAGCGACCCGGTGCACAAGGTCTCGATCATCCCGCGCGGCATCGGGGCGCTGGGCTACACCATCCAGCGCCCCACCGAAGACCGCTACCTGATGACGCGCGAGGAGCTGGAGCGCAAGATCATGGTGCTGCTGGGCGGGCGCGCGGCGGAAAAGCTCGTCTTCGGGCACCTGTCCACCGGCGCGGCGGACGACATCGCCAAGGTCACCGACATCGCGCGCGACATGGTGATGCGCTACGGCATGGAGGAGTCGCTCGGCTACATCGCCTACGAGGCGCAGCGCCCGACGTTCCTCGACGTGCCGGGGCTGGCCGCCGGCGGCTGCCCGCGCAGCCCCGAGACGCAGGCGCGCATCGACGAGGCGGTGCGCCGCATCGTGATGGAGGCGTTCGAGCGCGCCACGGCGATCCTGCAGCGCCACCGCGCGGTGCTGGAGCGCTGCGCGCAGGCGCTGCTGCAGCGCGAGACGCTGGACGAGGCGCAGCTGGCGGAGTTGACCGCCGAGGTGCGCGCCGAGGCGCAGGCTGCCGCCGCAGCGGCGCCGGCGTGACGCGCGGCCGGGCTCACACCCCCGCGGCGCGCTCGGCGGCGAAGCGCTGGCGGAAGGCCGCGAACGTGCCGGCCTCCAGCGCCGCGCGGATCTCGCGCATCAGGTTCAGGTAGTAGTGCAGGTTGTGGATCGTGGCCAGCATCGGCCCGAGCATCTCGCCGCAGCGGTCCAGGTGGTGCAGGTAGGCGCGCGCGAAGCCCTCGCGACCGCCGTCGTTCCAGCTCACGCCGCTGGTGCCCGCGCAGGCGTAGCAGGTGCAGCTCGGGTCGATCGGGCGCGGGTCGGTCTTGTGGCGCGCGTTGCGGATCTTGAGGTCGCCATAGCGCGTGAAGCAGGTGCCGTTGCGCGCGTTGCGCGTCGGCATCACGCAGTCGAACATGTCCACGCCGCAGGCCACGCCCTCCACCAGATCCTCCGGCGTGCCCACGCCCATCAGGTAGCGCGGCTTGTGCGCCGGCAGGCGGTGCGGCGTGTGCGCCAGGATGCGGCGCATGTCCTCCTTCGGCTCGCCGACGCTCACCCCCCCGACGGCGTAGCCGGGCAGGTCCAGCTCCACCAGCGCCTCCAGCGACTCCTGCCGCAGGTGTTCGAACATGCCGCCCTGCACGATGCCGAACAGCGCGTTGCGGTTGCCCAGCCGCTCGAACTCGGCCTTGCTGCGCCGCGCCCAGCGCAGGCTCAGCTCCATGCTGGCGCGCGCCTCGGCCTCGGTGGTGACGTGGCCGCTTTGCTGGTCGCCCTGCCAGTAGGGCGTGCACTCGTCCAGCTGCATCACGATGTCGCTGTCGAGCGCCGTCTGGATCTGGATGCTGACCTCGGGCGAGAGAAACAGCCTGTCGCCGTTGACCGGCGAGGCGAAGTGCACGCCCTCTTCGGTGATCTTGCGCATCGCGCCCAGCGACCAGACCTGAAAGCCGCCGGAGTCGGTCAGGATCGGCCGCGGCCACTGCTCGAAGCGGTGCAGCCCGCCGAAGGCGCGGATCACCTCCAGCCCCGGCCGCAGCCACAGGTGGAAGGTGTTGCCGAGGATGATCTGCGCGCCCATCTCCAGCAGGCTGCGCGGCGTGACCCCCTTGACCGTGCCGTAGGTGCCCACCGGCATGAAGATCGGTGTCTCCACCACGCCGTGCGTCAGCGTCAGGCGGCCGCGGCGGGCGTGGCTGGTCGGGTCGGTGGCCAGCAGTTCGAAGCTCAGCATGGACGCCATTGTACGGGGGCGGATGCTTTACCATAGAATTCGCTTTACATCGTCATCGGTAAAGGAGTCGCCATGGAAGTCGTCGAGGCCGTCGTGTCCAGCAAGGGGCAGGTCACGCTGCCCGCCGCGATGCGGGCCAAGCTCGGCATCCGGCCTGGCTCCTACATCCGGTTCGAGCTGCGCGGCCAGGAGCTCGTGATCCGGCCCGAGACGCCGATGAGCGCCTACTACGGCATGCTCAAGGGCTACGACCTCGGCGATGACCTGGAGCCGCCGAAGGAGCCCGACCGGGAGTTCGACTGAATGAACGTCGTCGACTCCTCCGGCTGGATCGAGTTCTTTCGTGCCGGTCCCAACGGGCCCGTGTTCAAGCCGGTCATCGAGGACCGCCGTCACCTGCTGGTCCCGTGCATCGCGCTGTACGAGGTGCACCGCGTGCTGGCGCGGCACCTGCCGCAGGAGCTGGTGGCGCGCTGCCTGGACGTGATGCGGCTGGGCCGCGTGCTGGACCTGACCGATGCGCGCGCGGTGGCGGCCGCGCGCGTGGCGCAGCGGCACCGGCTGGCGATGGCCGACGCCATCATGCTGGCGATGGCGCAGGAGTTCGGCGCCACGCTGTGGACGCAGGGCGCCGACTACGCCGGCCTGCCCGGCGTGCGCTATTTGCCCAGGCCGGGCGCGGCGGCGGGCTGAAGCCGCCTCAGGCGGCCGGCGTGCCGCAACAGCCCGCGCGCGCCAGCAGCATCGCGTCGCCGTAGCTGAAGAAGCGGTAGCGCCGCTCGACCGCGTGGCGGTACAGCGCCATGACATGCTCGTAGCCGGCGAACGCCGACACCAGCATCAGCAGCGTGCTGCGCGGCAGGTGGAAGTTGGTGACCATCAGGTCCACCACGCGGAAGTCGAAGCCCGGCGTGATGAAGAGGTCGGTGTCGCCCTCGGTGGCACCGCTGCGCGCCCAGCTCTCCAGCGTGCGCACGGTGGTGGTGCCCACCGCCAGCACGCGCCCGCCGGCGCGGCGCGTGCGCTCCAGCGCCGCCAGCGTCTCAGGCGGGATCCGATACCACTCGCGGTGCATGCGGTGGGCGCGGATGTCCTCGCCCTTGACGGGCTGGAAGGTGCCGGCCCCCACGTGCAGCGTGACGCTGGCGCGCCGCACGCCGCGCGCCTCCAGCGCCGCCAGCACCGCCTCGTCGAAGTGCAGTGCCGCGGTCGGCGCGGCCACCGCACCGGGATTTCGGGCAAAGACCGTCTGGTAGCGCTGCTCGTCCTCGGCGGTGTCGGGGTGCTCGATGTAGGGCGGCAGCGGCACGTGGCCGTGGCGCTCCATCAGGGCGTAGGGGTCGTCGGAAAAGCGCAGCCGGAACAGCGGCCCGTCGGCCTCGGGCCAGCGGCCCAGCAGCGTGGCGGTGAAGGCGGGCTGCCCGTCGGCCTGCGGCGCCATGCGCAGCACGGTGCCGGGGGCGGGCTTCTTGCTCACCTTCATGTGCGCCACCACCTCGCCGTCGGCCAGCACCCGCTCCACCAGCAGCTCCAGCCGCCCGCCGGTGGGCTTCTCGCCGTACAGGCGCGCCTTGATCACCCGCGTGTCGTTGAAGACCAGCAGGTCGCCCGGCTCGAGCAACCCCGGCAGCTCGCGGAAGATGCGGTCCGCCGGCGGCCAGCCGCGGCCGTCGAGCAGGCGCGCGGCGCTGCGCTCGGGCGCCGGGTGCTGGGCGATCAGCTCCGGCGGGAGGTGGAAGTCGAAGTCGCTGGTGGTCCAGGTGCGCCCCGGTGCGGCGGCGGGGGGAGGGGTCGTCATGTCGCTCGAGGGCCGGACGGGCCCGTGCCAAGTCAGCAAGGACGTGATTGTCGCAGGTGCGCCGATGGCGCCGCGCCCAGGCCGCGCCTTTCTAGGGTTTTCCCGCGGCCATCGGGTCAAGGCAGGGCAAGGCCGCGCGCACTGGGCTACGATCACCGAGAACGAACGTTCGTCAGGGAGCTGACCGATGCACCACCCGCTGCGACCTCCACCCACCCCCCACGCCGCCCCGGCCGCGAACGCGAACGCCACCGGCTGGGCGGCGCTGTGGGGGCGCGTGCGCGCCGACTACACGCTCGGGGTGCTGGTGCTGGGCGTGCTGGTGGCGGTGGTGTGGCTGCTGCCGTTTGCGGTCTACCGCGCCTGGCAGGGCAACTGGGTGGCGATGGCCAACGACCTGGTGCTGTCGGTGCTGCTCAGCGCGGCGGCCGGCTACGCTTGGCGCACCGGCGACACGCGCGCCCCGGGCTGGGTGGTGGCGCTGGCCATCGTCGGGGGTATCTGGGCCATTGGCGTAGCGGCGCGCTTCGCGGCGCTGTTCTGGACCTACCCCGGCGTGCTGATGCTGTTTTTCCTGGTGCCGCCGCGCGCCGCCATGCTGCTCGGCGCGCTGGCGGTGGCCGGCGCGGCCGGGCTGTCGTGGAGCGAGCTGGGCGGCAGCGAGGGCCTGCCGTTCTTCGTCTTCACCGCGCTGCTGACGGCGCTGCTGGGCTACGTGGTGGCGCAACAGGCGCAGCGCCACATCGCCGCCTGGCGCACGCTGAGCCTGCTGGATGCGCTGACGGGCGTGGGCAACCGCCGGCTGCTGGAACTGGAGCTGGCGCAGGCTGCCCGCGGCGCCAGCGTGGGCGCACTGGTGGTGGTCGATCTGGACCATTTCAAGGCGATCAACGACCGCCTCGGCCACGATGGCGGCGATGCGGTGCTGCGCCAGTTCGCCAGCGTGGCGCAGGCGGTGCTGCGCAAGACCGACCGGCTCTACCGGCTCGGTGGCGAGGAGTTCGTGCTGTGGCTGCCGCACGGCGAGCGGGGGGCGGTGCAGGCGCTGCTGGAGCGGCTGCGCGTCGCGGTGACCGAGCGCGTGCGCGCCGGCGAGGTGCCGGTGACGTTTTCGGCCGGGGTGGCGCTGCACGTCGCCGGCGAGCCGTGGGCGGCGTGCCTGGCGCGGGCCGACGCGGCGCTGTACCGCGCCAAGCGCGCCGGACGCGACCGCATCGAGTGGCCGGCGGCCGACGCGGGCGTGCCGGCGCGCACCTGAGGCCGGGCGCGCCCCCGGGGCCGACCCCTGGGTGCTAGCATCGCCGCATGCCGCGCCGCGCCGCCACCGCCGAGTCCGACCGCCCGCGTGACGAAGCCGGGGCAGCCGCCAGCGGGCCGCAGCGGGCGCTGCGCCGGCTCGGCTTGGTGCGGCCGGAGGATCTGGCGCTGCATCTGCCGCTGCGCTACGAGGACTTCACGCACGTGACGCCGCTGGCGCAGGCACGCGATGGCCAGGAGGCGCTGGTGGAGGGTACGGTGCTGACCTGCGAGGTGCAGCCCGGCCCGCGCCGCCAGCTGGTGGCGCGCCTCGTCAGCGCCGAGGGCGTCCACGTCACGCTGCGCTACTTCACCTTCTACCCGGCGCAGCGGCAGATGCTGGCACCCGGCGCGCGCGTGCGCGCGTACGGCGAGCTGCGCGGCGGCTGGGCGGGCTGGACGATGGTGCATCCGCGGCTGCTGAAGGCGGATGCGCCGCTGCCGCAGGGCCTCACGCCGGTCTATCCGACCACCGCCGGTCTGCCGCAGGCCTATCTGCGCGCGGTGATCGCGCGCGCGCTGCCACGCGTGCGCTGGGACGAAACGGTGCCGGCCGAGGCGCTGGCCGAGCTGCCTGGCGCGGCCGGGCGCGTGTGGACGCTGCGCGAGGCGCTGCACTTCCTGCACCAGCCGCCGGCCGGCACGCCGCCTGCGGCCCTGCAGGACCGGCGCCACCCGGCGTGGCTGCGGTTGAAGGCCGAGGAGCTGCTGGCGCAGCAGCTGGCGCAGTGGCAGGCGCGCCAGGCGCGCGCGCGGCTGCGCGCGCCGGTGCTGCAGGCCGCGGCGGGTGGTCTGCCGGCGCAGCTCGAGGCCGCGCTGCCGTTTGCGCTTACCGCCGCGCAGCAGCGCGTGGTGGCCGAGATCGTGGCCGATCTGCGGCGTGCGCAGCCGATGCATCGCCTGCTGCAGGGCGACGTCGGCAGCGGCAAGACGGTGGTGGCGGCGCTGGCGGCGGCGCACGCGATCGAGGCCGGCTGGCAGTGCGCGCTGATGGCGCCCACCGAGATCCTCGCCGAGCAGCACTTCGGCAAGCTGGTGCAGTGGCTGCAGCCGCTGCTGGCGCCGCGCGGCCTGCAGGTGGCGTGGCTGACCGGCGCGCAGCCGCGCGCGGCGCGCCGCGCGGCGCTGCAGGCCATCGAGGCCGGGCAGGCGGCGCTGGTGGTGGGCACGCACGCCGTCATCCAGCAGCAGGTGACGTTTGCGCGCCTGGGGCTGGCCATCGTCGACGAGCAGCACCGCTTCGGGGTGGCGCAGCGGCTGGCGCTGCGCGCCAAGACCGGCGCCGAAGCCGCGGGGCTGGAGCCGCACCTGCTGATGATGAGCGCCACGCCGATCCCGCGCACGCTGGCGATGGCCGCCTTCGGCGACGTGGACGTCTCCACGATCGATGAGCTGCCACCCGGGCGCACGCCGGTGGTCACCAAGCTGGTGGCCGCGGCACGCCGCGCCGAGGTGATCGAGCGCATCCGCGCGCAGGTGGCGCAGGGGCGGCAGGTCTACTGGGTCTGCCCGCTGGTGGAGGACAGCGAGGCGCTGGACCTGCGCGCCGCCACCGCCACCCACGCCGAGCTGACCGCGGCGCTGCAGGATGTGCGCGACGCCGCCGGCCAGCCGGTGTGCGTCGGGCTGCTGCACGCACGCCTGCCGGCGGCGCAGAAGAAGGCGGTGATGGAGGCGTTTGCCGCCGGGCAGGTGGCCGTGCTGGTGGCCACCACCGTCATCGAGGTCGGCGTGGACGTGCCCAACGCCTCGCTGATGGTCATCGAGCACGCCGAGCGCTTCGGCCTGAGCCAGCTGCACCAGCTGCGCGGCCGCGTCGGCCGGGGCGCGCTGGCTTCGGTGTGCGTGCTGCTCTACAGCCCCGGCGAGGACGGGCGCCTGAGCGAAACGGCGCGCGAGCGGCTGCGCGCGATGGCCCAGACCACCGATGGCTTCGAGATCGCGCGGCGCGACCTGGCGATCCGTGGCCCCGGCGAGTTCCTCGGCGCGCGCCAGTCCGGCATGCCGATGCTGCGCTTCGCGGATCTGGAGCAGGACGAGCCGATCCTGGAATGGGCGCGGCGCTGGGCGCCGCGAGTGTGGCGGCAGGAGCCGGCGCGGGCGCAGGCGCACGTGCAGCGCTGGCTGGGGGCGTGCATGGACTATCTGAAGGCTTGAACCGATAATCGCCGCCTGTGCGAGAGAGTCGCCGATGACCCTGACGGAACTGAAGTACATCGTCGCCGTGGCGCGTGAACGCCATTTCGGCCGCGCGGCCGAGGCCTGTTTCGTCTCGCAGCCGACGCTGTCGGTGGCGGTCAAGAAGCTGGAGGAGGAGCTGGAGGTCAAGATCTTCGAGCGCAGCGCAGCCGAGGTGACGGTCACGCCGCTGGGCGAGGAGATCGTGCGCCAGGCGCAGGTGGTGCTGGAGCAGGCCGCTGCGATCAAGGAGATCGCCAAGCGCGGCAAGGATCCGCTGGCCGGTCCGCTGCGGCTGGGGTTGATCTACACCATCGCGCCGTACCTGCTGCCCGACCTGGTGCGGCAGGTGATCGAGCGCGCGCGCCAGATGCCGCTGATCCTGCAGGAGAACTTCACCGCCAAGCTGCTGGAGCAGCTGCGCTTGGGCGAGATCGACGCGGCGATCCTGGCCGAGCCGTTTCCGGACGCCAACCTGGCGGTGGCGCCGCTGTACGACGAGCCGTTCGTCGCCGTGGTGCCGCGCGACCACCCGCTGGCCGCGCGCGCCGAGGTCACGGTGGAGGAGCTCAAGCGCGAAACCATGCTGCTGCTCGGCAACGGGCACTGCTTCCGCGACCACGTGCTGCAAGTCTGCCCGGAGTTTGCGCGCTTCTCCGACAGCGCCGAAGGCATCCAGAAGAGCTTCGAGGGCTCGTCGCTGGAGACGATCAAGCACATGGTGGCCGCCGGCATGGGCGTGACGCTGGTGCCGCGCCTGTCGGTGCCCAAGGGGGCGCTGCCCGGCGAGGGCGGCCCGAGCGTCGCCCCACCCGACGGCGTGCAGGCCTACGTGCGTTACGTTCCGCTGGCCGGCGAGCCGCCGTCGCGGCGGGTGGTGCTGGTGTGGCGGCGCAGCTTCACGCGCTACGAGGCGATCGCGGCGCTGCGCAACGCAGTCTACGCCTGCGAGCTGCGCGGGTGCCGGCGCCTGACCTGACGCATCGAGGAGGAGAACCGATGAGCGGCTCGCTGCCCGCCCCGCTGCCGTGGCGCGCGCGCCTGGCGCTGTACCTGGACCTGATCCGCTGGGACCGCCCGGCAGGCTGGCTGCTGCTGTTGTGGCCGACGCTGTCGGCCCTGTGGCTGGCCGCCGGTGGCTGGCCCGGCTGGCACCTGCTGCTGGTGTTCGTCGCCGGCACCATCCTGATGCGCAGCGCCGGCTGCTGCGTCAACGACGTGGCCGACCGCGAGTTCGACCGCCACGTCAAGCGCACCGCCCAGCGCCCCGTGACCAGCGGCCGCCTCAGCGCGCGCGAGGCGCTGGCGGTCGGCGCGGCGCTGGCGCTGGTGGCCTTCGCGCTGGTGCTGACCACCAGCGCCGCGGCGGTGGCGTGGTCGTTCGCGGCGCTGGCGGTGGCGGTGTTCTACCCGTACACCAAGCGCTTCTTCGCCATGCCGCAGGCGGTGCTGGGCGTGGCGTTCAGCTTCGGCATCCCGATGGCATTCGCGGCGGTGCGCGGCGAGGTGCCGGCGCTGGCCTGGGGGCTGCTCGTGGCCAACCTGTTCTGGGTACTGGCCTACGACACCGAGTACGCGATGGTGGACCGCGACGACGACCTGCGCATCGGCATCCAGACCTCGGCGATCACGCTCGGCCGCTGGGACGTGGCGGCAGTGCTGGCGTTCTACGCGCTGCACCTGGTGCTGTGGACGGCGCTGGTGTGGCCGCACGCCGGCGGGCCGTGGTTCGCCGCCGGCGTGGCCGCCGCCGCGGCGCAGGTGCCGTGGCACGCCCGGCTGATCCGCGACCGCACGCGCGAGGGGTGTTTCGCCGCCTTCCGGCTCAACCATTGGTTGGGGGCGGCGCTGTTCGCGGGCCTGGCGCTGCAGCTGGCGCTGGGGGGCTGAGCCGCCGCGCGGCCCCGGCGGTGCGGATGCCGTCAGTCGCTGCGGCCGAACTCGTCGGCCAGCTCGGCGGCGCGCCGCCGCGCCGCCTGCAGCGCCGCGACGAAGGCGCCGTGCACGTCGCGCGCCTGCAGCACCTCCAGCGCCGCGGCGGTGGTGCCGCCCTTGGAAGTGACGCGCGCGCGCAGCGTCTCCGGCGGCTCGCCGGCCTGGCGCGCCAGCTCGGCCGCGCCGGCGAACGTCTCGATGGCCAGCGTCAGCGCCTGTTCGGGCGTCAGGCCCATCGCCGTGCCGGCTTCGCGCATCGCCTCCAGCAGGTAGAACACGTAAGCGGGGCCGGAGCCGGACAGCGCGGTGACCGCATCCAGCAACGCCTCGTCCTCGACCCACAGCAGCGCGCCGGTGAGGCCCATCACCGCCTCGGCCAGCGCGCGGTCGGCCGCCGTGGCCTGTGCGGTGGCGTAAAGCCCGGTCATGCCGCGACCCACCAGCGCCGGCGTGTTGGGCATGCTGCGCACGATGCGCGCCGCGCCGGTCCAGGCGGCGATGCTGGCGCAGCGGATGCCGGCTGCGACGCTGAGCTGCAGCGCGCCGCCGACGAACGGGGCGGCGGCCACCGCGGCCTCGCGGAACTGCTGCGGCTTGACCGCCCACACCACCAGACCAGCGGCCTGCAGCCGCGCGTCGGGCGTCGGCAGGGTGGTCACGCCCCAGTCGCGCTGCAGGCGCGTGCGCGCCGCCTCGCCGGGGTCGACGACCAGCACGCGTGCGGCGGGCTGGCCGCTGCGCACCAGCGCGCCGATCAGGGCGGTGGCCATGTTGCCGCCACCGATGAAGGCCAGGGTAAGGTCGGGAGGGAGGCTGGGAATCTCAGGCATAGCGCTTGCTGCTGATCTGGGCCTTGACCGCCTTGAGCAGCGGCTGCACCTGGGCCGCGCCCATGCGCAGCGCCAGGCTGGTGACGAGGACGTCGACCAGCACCAAGTGGACCAGGCGCGACAGCATCGGCATGTCCTGGTCATAGCGCTCGGCGTGGTCGGCGGCGAGATGGATGTCGGCGGTCAGCGCCAGCGGGCTGCGCGTGCGCGTCACCGCGATTGTGGTGGCGCCATTCTTGCGCGCCACGTCGGTGGCGTCGATGAGGTCGCGCGTGCGCCCGGAGTTGGAGAACACCAGGGCGACGTCACCGGGCTTGAGCAGCGCGGCACTCATCACCTGCAGGTGACCGTCGGCGAACGCCCGGCAGTTGACGCCGAGGCGGAACAGCTTGTGCTGCGCGTCCAGCGCCACCACGCCGGAATTGCCGACGCCGTACAGCTCGATGCGGTGGCGGCCGCGCCAGGCCTGCTCCAGCGCTTGCACGGCCTGGCGCAGCGCCGCAGGTGACAGCTCGTTGCGGAACTTCAGCAACGCCGCCACGGTGTTGTCGATGACCTTGACCGCGACCTCCGGCACGTCGTCGCCCTCGTCGACGCTGCGGTGGATGTAGGGCACGCCTTCGCTGACCGTGCCGGCCAGTTTGAGCTTGAAATCAGTCAGCCCCTCATAGCCGAGGCTGCGGCAGAAGCGCAGCACGGTGGGCTTGCTGACCCCGGCCAGCGCGGCCAGTTCACCCACGGGCAGTTGCGCGAAGCGTCGCGGATCCTCCAGCACCAGCCGCGCCACGCGCTGCTCGGCCGCGGGCAGGGACGGAAGACAGGCCTGGATGCGTTCAAGCATGGTCGTTCTCCTTGACGCCGGGCGTGCGCGCCACCTCCCACCCCACGATCTGGCGCTTGGCACGGCTGAACTCGACGCCCAGCTCGATCACTTCCGTGATGCCCGGCGCGCCGCGGTGCTTGGCCGCGTAGTCGCGGGCCTTGAGCTGGCGCATGGCCTCGCCGGTGGGCTCCTCGCCGTCGACCACCTTGAACTCGATCGCCCAGGCGCGGCCGGCGTGACGGATGACGAGGTCGCACTGGCCCGGGTTGGAGACCTCCTCCGGCACGATGTCCAGGCCGAGGCTGGCCAAGTGGCTGTAGAAGACGCTGGCGTAGTAGCCCTCGTACCGGGCGATGGGGTTGGCGCGCACCCAGTCGTGCGGGATGCTGGCGTAGAGGCGCTGGAAGTGCGCGCGCAGCGCGTCGGTGTCGGCCTGCAGCAACGCATGGTAGAGCGTGCGCGGCTGCAGCAACTGGCGCTGCTCGGCCGGGTACCAGCCGAAGTAGAGCAGCGCGCGGTTGAGCGCGCCGCGCACCTCGCGATTGGGCACGCCCAGCTCATAGCTCAGCAGCCCGCCGCAGTCCTCCACGCGCCGGATCGTCAGGTAGCCGGTCTGCCACAGCATCGCCTCCACGGCGATGTCGTCCACATCGAAGGCCGACAGCAAATCCTCTTCCGCGAGCATGCGCTCCAGCCGCGGCGTGAAGAACCCCTTGCCGCGCAGCCAGTGCACCAGAAACGTCGGCGTGCCGGTCTCGAACCAGTGCGCGCGGAACTGCCGCTCGGCCAGCAGCAGCAGCACGTCGAACGGGTTGTAGACGCTCACCGGGCCCCAGCGGTAGCCGTTGTACCAGCGGCGGATCTCCTCGCGGTCCAGCGGCTGGCCCTCGGCTGCGGCGGCCTCGAGCTCCGGCGCAAACACCGTGTCGATATCGTCGTCGGTGTAGCCGCAGAGCGTGCCGTACTCGGGCGAAAGGGTAATGTCGCGCAGGTTGTTCAGGCCCGAAAAGATGGAAACCTTGCTGAACTTGGACACGCCGGTCAGCAGCACGAAGCGCAGGTCGGCGTCTCTGCCCTTGATGACGCTGTAGAGGTTGCGCAGGCCCTCGCGCATGGCGCGGGCGACCTCCGGCGTCTCGAGGTTGTCGAGGATGGGCTTGTCGTATTCGTCGACCAGCACCACGGCCTGGCTGCCGTGGGCTTCGGCGGTGCGGGTGATGAGGTCGGCAAAGCTGCCGGGGATGTCCTCGGGGTCTTCCAACGCCACGCCCAAGCGCTGCGCCTGCTCGCGCAGCTGGCGGCGGATGTGGCGCTCGAGTTCCTCGCGCTTCTCCAGCCGGCCTTCGGCAAAGCTCAGGCGAATCACCGGGTGCGGCCTGGCCCAGTCCCAGTGGTCGGCAAGGAACAGTTTCTCGCGCGGGGCGCTGCCGTCGGCGCCGTCGTGCGCGTCGAAGAGCTCACGGCGGCCTTCGAAGGCGCAGGCGATCGTGTCCAGCAGCAGGCTCTTGCCGAAGCGGCGCGGGCGCGAGAGGAAGTAGGCGCCGCCCTGCTCGGCCAGACGCGCGATCAGCGGCGTCTTGTCGACGTAGTAATGCCCCTCGCGCCGGATCTTGGCGAAGGTCTGGATGCCGATGGGCAGCTTGCGGCGGGGCGTCGTCATGGGGATCAGCCGGTGTTGCGCAGGCCGGCGGCGATGCCGTTGATCGACAGGTGGATGCCGCGCTTGACCTTTTCCTCGTGGTTGCCGGCGCGGTAGCGGCGGATCAGCTCGACCTGCAGGTGGTGCAGCGGGTCGATGTAAGGGAAACGGTGCGCGATCGAGCGCGCCAGCGCCGGGTTGGCGGCCAGCCGCTGCGCGTGGCCGGTGATGGCTTCCAGCGCCGCGTGCGTGCGCTGCCATTCGGCCTCGATGGCGCCGAAGACGCGCCGGCGCAGCGCGCGGTCTTCCACCAGCTGCGCGTACAGGGCGCCCAGTGCCAGGTCGCTCTTGGCCAGCACCATGTCGATGTTGCTCAGCAGCGTGGCGAAGAACGGCCAGCGCTGGTGCATTTCGCGCAGCAGCGCCAGCGCCGCCTCCTTGCCCATGTCGCGTTGCAGCGCCTCCACCCCGCTGCCCAGGCCGTACCAGCCCGGCAGCGTCAGGCGGCACTGGCCCCAGCTGAAACCCCAGGGGATCGCGCGCAGGTCCTCGATGCGCTGCGTGCCGGTGCGCGAAGCCGGGCGCGAGCCGATGTTGAGCTCGGCGATCTCGCGGATCGGCGTGGCGGCGAAGAAGTAGTCGGCAAAGCCCGGTGTGCCGTAGACCAGCTCACGGTAGGCCGCCATGCTGGCGCGCGAAAGCGCCTCGGCGGCCTGCAGGTAGCGGCGCGGCACCGGCTGGCGTGGCGGCAGCAGCGTGGCCTCCAGCGTCGCGGCCACCAGCGTCTCGAGGTTGCGCCGACCGATGTCCGGGTGGCCGTACTTGGAGGCGATCACCTCGCCCTGCTCGGTCAGGCGCAGCTGACCGCGCACGGTGCCGGCCGGCTGCGCCAGGATCGCCTCGTAACTCGGTCCGCCGCCGCGGCCCACCGTGCCGCCGCGGCCGTGGAACAGGCGCATGCGCACCGGCCGCGGCAGCGTGGTGGCCAGGCGGTCGAACAGCGCCGCCAGCGCCACCTCGGCCTGGTACAGGCACCAGTTGCTGGTGACGATGCCGCCGTCCTTGTTGCTGTCGGAGTAGCCGAGCATGATGTCCTGCTCGCCGTACTCCAGCGGCCCGCCGTGCGCCACCAGCTGCGCCACCGCCGGGATGGCGTAGTAGTCGGCCATGATGGTGGCGGCCTGGTGCAGGTCCTCGATGGTCTCGAACAGCGGCACGACGATCAGCTCGGCGCGCGCGTCGTGCCCCCAGGCGCCGTGCAGCAGGCCGGCCTCCTTCTGCAGCAGCAGCACCTCCAGCAGGTCGCTGACCGCCTCGGTGTGGCTGATGATGGCGTGGCGGATCGCGGCGGCACCGAAGCGCCGGCGCGCGCGCCGCGCGGCGGCGAACACCGCCAGCTCCCGCTCGGTGACCGGCGAGTAGGCCCGCTCCGGGATGCGCAGGGGTCGCGGGTCCGCCAGCGCCGCCAGCAACGCCTGGCGCTTGGCCTCCTCCGGCAGCGCGCGATAGTTGGGCTCCAGCCCCGCGGCGGCCAGCAGCTCGGCCACCGCCAGTTCGTGCTGGTCGCTGCTCTGGCGCAGGTCCAGCGTCGCCAGGTGAAAGCCGAACACCTCCGCCGCGCGCAGCAGCGGGCGCAGGCGCGGCTCGGCCAGCGCCGCGCAGCCCTGCGCCACCAGCGCCTCGTCCAGCACGCGCAGGTCGGCGACGAACGCCTCCGCCGACGGGTAAGGGTCGGACGGCGCCACCGCATGGCGCGCGGCCTCGCCGCCGGTGAGCTCGCGCAGGGTGGCGGCCAGCCGGGCGTAAAGGCCGATCAGGGCGCGGCGATAGGGCTCATCCTCGCGGTGCGCGTTGCGGTCTGGTGAGGCCGCCGCCAGCGCCTGCAGCGCCGGCGGGGGCGGCAGCAGCATCGCCGACAGCGACAGCTCCGCGCCCAGCGCGTGCACCTCGCGCAGGTAGTGGCGCAGGATCAGGTCGGCCTGGCGCTGCAGCGCCAGCTCCAGCGTGCCGGCGTCGACGTTGGGGTTGCCGTCGCGGTCGCCGCCGGTCCACTGTCCCAGGCGCAGGAACGGCGGCACGCGTTCGCCGAGCGCCGCTTCCAGCTCGCCGTACAGGCGGGGCAGCTCGCCGATGAACGTGCGCTCGAAGTAGGCCAGCGCGTTGCTGATCTCGTCGGCCACCGTCAGGCGCGTGAAGCGCAGCAGCCGCGTGTGCCACAGCTGCGTGATGCGCGCGCGCAGCGCGGCTTCGTTGGCTGCCAGGCTGCGCGCCAGCACGCGGTCACCGCGGCGGTTGCCGGCCGCGGTGGCCTGTGCGCGGATGGCGTCGCGCTCGCGCAGCAGCTCGGCAATCGCCGCCTCGGCGTCGCGGATGCTCTTGCGCTGCACCTCGGTCGGGTGCGCGGTCAGCACCGGCGACAGGTAGGCGTGCCGCAGCGCCTGCGCCACCTGCGCGCTGGCCACGCCGCGGCGTTGCAGCCGCTTCCAGGTGTGCGCCAGGCTGCCGGGCTGCACATGGCCGGCGCGTTCGTGCACCTCGCGGCGGCGCACGTGGTGGCGGTCCTCGGCCAGGTTGGCCAGGTGGCTGAAGTAGGTGAAGGCGCGGATGACGCTGACCGCCTGCGCGTCGCTCAGGCCCTGCAGCAGCGCCTTGAGCTGCCGGTCGGCACGCTGGTCGGCATGGCGCCGGTAGGCCACCGACAGCTGCCGGATGCGCTCGATCAGTTCGAACGTCGCTTCGCCTTCGTGCTCGCGGATCACGTCGCCGAGGATGCGGCCCAGCAGTCGGATGTCGTCCACCAGTGGCTGGTCCTTCGGGGGGACGCGGGAGCGGGCGGCGGAATCGGCGGGCTGGGGCATGGCGCGGCGTCGACGGCGGTGGGCTCGATGTTACGGGCAGGCGCTATTGTCCACCGTCCGCGCCAGCGTCTTGCCCAGCTCCACGCCCCACTGGTCGAACGGGTGGATGCCCCAGATCGCGGCCTGGTAGAACACCTTGTGCTCGTAGGCGGCCACCAGCGCCCCGAGGTGGAACGGGTCGAGCCGCGGCAGCCACAGCAGGTTGCTCGGCGTGCCACCGGGGTAGGTGCGGTGCGGGGTCAGCCGGCGCACTTCGGTCTCGTCCAGTCTCTCGGCGCGCAGTGCCTCGGCGGTGGCCTGCGGGTCGCGACCGATGGCCAGCGCGCGCGCCTGCGCACGCAGGTTGGCGTGCACCAGCCGCCGGTGCTCGTCGGCGGCCGGCAGCGGTGTGTCATCCTGGCAGACGCCGATGAAGTCCACCGCCACCCGGTGCGTGCCCTGGTGCAGCAGCTGGAAGTAGGCGTGCTGCGCGTCCAGCCCCTGGCCGCCCCAGACGATCGGACCGGTGTCGACCGCCACCGGACTGCCGTCCACGTGCACGCGCTTGCCGTTGGACTCCATGTCGAGCTGCTGCACGTGGCGCGCGAATTCGCCCAGGCGCCAGGCGTAGATCGCCAGCAGGTGCGTCGGGCAGCCGCGGAAATTGCGGTTCCAGATTCCCAGCAGCGCCAGCGCCAGCGGCAGGTTGCGTTCGGGCGGCGCTTCCCAGGCGTGCCGATCCAGCGCGTGCGCGCCGGCCAGCAGCTGCTCGAAGCCCGCGCGGCCGATCGCCACCGCCAGCGGCAAGCCGATCGCGCTCCACAGCGAGTAGCGCCCGCCGACCCAGTCCCAAAAGACGAAGGTCTGCGTGCGCGGCACGCCCCAGGCCACCGCGCGGTCGGGGTGCGCGGTGACGGCGATCCAGTGCGGCGCCTGCCGCTCGGGGGCCACGCCGGCGTCGGTCAGCCAGCGCCGGCAGCTGTCGGCCAGGCGCTGCGTCTCCACCGTCGTGAACGACTTGCTCTGCACGATGAACAGCGTGCGCCCCGGGTCGAGCCGGCGCAGCGTGTCGTGCAGCGCCCAAGCGTCGGGGTTGGAGACGAAGTGCACGCGCACGTGCGGGTGCGCGTGGGCCGCCAGCGCCTGCACCGCCATGCGCGGCCCCAGATCCGAGCCGCCGATGCCGAGGTTGACGACATCGGTGATCGGCGCGCCGCCGGTGCCCGGCCAGGCGCCGGCGCGCAGCCGCTCGGCGGCCTCCAGCATGCGATCCAGTTCCTGCCGCACGGCGCGGTTGATCGTCTCGCCCCACGGGGCGTCGGCCCAGTGGCTGCCGCGCAGCGCCACGTGCAGCGCGGCGCGGCCTTCGGTGGCGTTGACCGGCGCGCCGCGGCGCAGCGCCTCGGCCTGCTCGGCGACGCGCGACTCGGCCGCCAGCGCCAGCAGCGCCTCCCACTCCGTCAGGCCCAGCGCCTGGTGCGTGGCGTCCAGCGTCAGCCCGGCGGCCTCGAACGTCAGCGCGCGGGTGCGCGCCTGGTCCTGCGCGGCCAGCCGCTGCCACAGGTGCGGCTGCGGGGCGGCGGCCAGCGCCTGCAGCCGGCGCCAGGCGGCGCGCCGCGGCGGCGGCACGAACGCGGCGGCGGTGGCGGACACCGCGTGGTCGGCGGTGGCGTCGATCATCGGTCGGTCCTCCCTGGTCATGTCGGGCTCGCTGGCGGTGGCTCAGGCCGCGCCCCAGCCGGCGCGCGCCACCGCGTCGCCGTGCTCGCCCAGCCGTGGCGCCGGCGTGCGCAGCGCGCCGGGGGTGGCGCTGAGCTTGGGGGTGATGCCCGGCACCTTGAGCGGCCGGCCCTCGCGGTCGGTGGCCTGTACCACCATGCCGCGCGCGGCGTAGTGCGGGTCGTGCGCGATGTCGGCGGCGGTGTAGATGCGGCCCACCGGCACGTCGGCGGCCTCCAGCGCGGCGATCACCTCGTCCACGGTGCGCTGGCGCGTCCAGGCTTCGATGGCGGCGTCGAGCTCGGCGGCGCGGCGCGCGCGCCCGTCGTTGTGCGCCAGCTCCGGGTCGTCGGCCAGGTCCGGGCGGCCGATCGCCTGCATCAGGCGGCGAAAGATGCCGTCGCCATTGCCGCCGATCAGCACGTAGGGTTCGGCCTCGTCGCCGTCGGCGCGGCAGCGGTAGGCGTTGGACGGCGCGATCCCGGGCAGTGCGCTGCCGCTGCGCTGGCGCACCACGCCAAAGGCGTCGTACTCCGGCAGCAGGCTTTCCATCAGATTGAAGACGCTCTCATACAGCGCCACGTCCACCATCTGGCCCTGGCCGCCGTGCGCGTCGCGGTGGTACAGCGCCAGCAGCACGCCAATGACGCCGTGCAGCGCGGCGATCGAGTCGCCGATCGAGACACCGCAGCGCACCGGCACCCGCCCCGGCTCGCCGGTGAGGTGGCGCAGGCCGCCCATCGCCTCGCCCAGGATCGCAAAGCCCGGCTTGTGCGCGTAGGGGCCGGTCTGTCCGTAGCCGGAGACGCGCAGCATGATCAGCCGCGGGTTGAGCGCGTGCAGCTGCTCCCAGCCCAGGCCCCAGCCCTCCAGCGTGCCGGGCTTGAAGTTTTCGATCACCACGTCGGCCTCGGCCGCCAGCCGCCGCACGAGCGCCTGCCCCTCGGGCGTGCGCAGGTCGGCGCAGACCGAGCGCTTGTTGCGCGACTGCACCTCCCACCACACCGAGGTGCCGTCACGCAGCAGGCGCCACTTGCGCAGCGGGTCGCCCTGGCCGGGCGGCTCGATCTTGATCACGTCGGCGCCGAAGTCGGCCAGCACGCGCGCGGCAAACGGCCCGGCGATCAGCTGACCGAGCTCCAGCACGCGCACGCCGGCCAGCGGGCCGGGGTGAGGGAGCGCAGCGGCGGTGTCGTTCGTCATGGCGTGGGGATGGGAGGCTGCGGATGAGGGGTCAGCACGTGATCGAGCCATCCTTCGACGGCGTCCTCGACGAGGTCGAGCACGCGCTCGAAGCCCTCCGGCCCGCCGTAGTAGGGGTCGGGTACCTCGTGCACCGCGTGACGGCGGGCGAAGCGCGCCAGCCGGTGGATCTTGTGCTGGTGCGGCGGCGGGCAAAGCGAGCGCACCACGGCCTCGTTGGCCGCGTCCATCACCAGCAGCCAGTCGTGCCGCTCGCAATCCTGCACGGTCAGGCGCCGCGCGCGCAGGTCCGACAGGTCGTACCCGCGTGCGCGCGCGTGCGCCTGGGCGCGCGGGTCGGGTGGCTGGCCGACGTGGTAGCCGTGCGTGCCGGCCGAATCGACCACGATGTGCGCCTGCAGCCCGCGCCGGCGCAGGCGCTCGCGCAGCACGCCGTGCGCGGTGGGGCTGCGGCAGATGTTGCCCATGCAGATCATCAGCACGTGCAGGGGGCGGGCGGTGTGCGGCATGCACGCGATGGTAACGAAACCCCGTGACCGCGCCTGCATGCCGGTCCCGGGGCCGTGCCTCACCCCGCAGCGCCGAGCGCCGGAAACAGCCGCAGCAGCCCGGCGGCCATCACCTCCACCGCCAGCGCGGCCAGGATCAGGCCCATCAGGCGCGTCATGACGTTGATGCCGGTCTTGCCCAGCACGCGCGCGATCGGTTCCGCCAGCGCGAAGCACGCCGCGGTGGCCAGCGCCACCACCACGCCGTAGCCGACCAGCGCCGCGTGCTGCCAGAAAGTCTGCGCGCGCTCGGCGTAGATGACGACGGTGGACATGGTGGCCGGGCCGGTCAGCAGCGGGATCGTCAGCGGCACCACCGCGATCGAGGTGCGGCTGGCCGCATCGGCCACCTCCTCCTGCGTGGCCTTGGCTTCGGCCGGCTGGGCGTTGAGCATGGCCATCGCCGACATCAGCAGCAGCATGCCGCCGCCGACCTGAAAGCTGGCCAGCGAGATGCCGAAGAAGTCCAGGATCTGCAGCCCGGCGACGGCGCTGGCGGCGATGACGGCGAACGCCGTGCAGGACGACACCAGCACCGTGCGGCGGCGCTGCGCGCGGCTCATGCCCTGCGTGTAGTGGATGAAGAACGGCACGACGGCCAGCGGATTGACGATGGCCAGCAGGGTGACGAGGGGCTTGAGGTCCATCGCGGTGCTCATGCGGTCGTGGCACGGGCATGACGGGCCAGCCAGTGCGGCACCTCGTCAGCCGCCAGCGCCCGTGCGTACAGCCAGCCCTGCAGCGCGGCGCAGCCGTGCGCGCGCAGGAAGTCGCGCTGCGCCGGCGTCTCCACGCCCTCGGCCACCACCTCCAGCCCGAGGTCGTGTGCCATCGACAGCGTGGCGCGCACGATGGCCACGCTGTCCGGGTCGGCCGGGATGCCCTCGACGAAGCCGCGGTCGATCTTGAGCGTGCCGATCGGCAGCCGCTTCAGGTACCCGAGGCTCGAGTAGCCAGTGCCGAAGTCATCCAGACTCAGCCGCACCCCCAGCGTCTGCAGCGCCTGCAGCCGCTCGATGACGTCGGTGCGCCCCTGCACGAGCAGGCTCTCGGTGATCTCCAGCTCGAGTGCCTGCGCCGGCAGGCCGGCCCCGTCCAGCGCCTGCCGCACCTGCGCGACGAAGTCGGCGTGGGCGAACTCGTGCGCCGAGACATTGACGGCGACGCGCACCGCCGCAAAGCCCGCCGGGTCGTCGGCGCGCCAGCGCGCCAGCTGCGCCAGCGCCTGCCGCAGCACCCAGTGACCCAGGCGGTCGACGATGCCGGCCTCCTCGGCCACGCGCACGAATTCGGCCGGTGGCACCGTGCCCAGCACCGGATGCTGCCAGCGCAGCAGCGCCTCCAGTCCCACCAGGCGGCCGTCGCGCGCCGCCACCTGCGGCTGGAAGGCCAGCCGCAGCCCGCTGCCGGACGGATCGGCCAGCGCCTCGCGCAGCGCCGACTCCAGCTGCAGCCGGCGCGAGACGTGCGTCTGCATCGACGGCTCGAAGAAGCGCCACTGGTTGCGCCCGGCGGCCTTGGCGGCGTACATCGCCGTGTCGGCGTGGCGCAGCAGCGTGTCGAGGTCGGCGCCGTCGTCCGGAAACAGCGCCACGCCCAAGCTGGCGCCGATGCGCACGCGCGCGCCGTCGAGCTCGATGGAGGCGTCCAGCACGCGCGCGATCTTGCGCGCCACCACCGCGGCGCCTTCGCGGCCTTTCACCCACGGCAGCAGCACGACGAACTCGTCGCCGCCGAAGCGCGCCGCCACGTCGCGGCCGCGCAGGCAGCCCTGCAGCCGCTGCGCCACCGCCTGCAGCAGCCGGTCGCCCTGCGCGTGGCCGAGGCTGTCGTTGACGTGCTTGAAGCGGTCCAGGTCCAGGTAGATGATGGCCACCTGGCGCCCCTCGCGCTGCGCGCTGTCCAGCACCGCGCGCGCCAGCTCGGACCAGCGGTTGCGGTTGACCAGGCCGGTCAGCGTGTCGTAATGCGCCAGCTGCTGCAGCTGGGCGTGGCTGCGGGCCAGCTCCAGCGTGCGCTCGCGCACCAGTTGCTCGACGCGGCGACGCTGTCCGGTGGTCACGAGCAGGAACGCCGTCAGCAGCCCGACGGCGACGAAGCCGGTGCTGGCGGTCAGGTGCAGCCGGGCGTCGGTGGCGGCCTGGCGCCAGAAGACCTCGGTGGCGTCCAGCCGCAGCTGCCAGTGGCGCTGCGCGAAGCGCACCGGCCAGGCATGGCGCGCCGGCAGCGGCGCGGGCGGCTCGGCCAGCTCGCAGCCCTCGGCGCCCGCCAGCCGCCGGTTGCCCGGACTGGCGTCCAGGTCGATCAGGCACAGCGCCAGGCCGGGCAGCGGCAGCGCCTCCAGCGCGGCGCGCGTCACGTCGCCCATGCGGAACGCGCTGGAGACGATGCCCAGCAGCGCGTGCGGCGGCTGAGCCGCGTGCACCGCGTGGTAGACGACGATGCCGCGCTGCGCGCCCTGCTCCTGCACCAGCCGGAACGGCTCGGTGGCGTGCGGCCGGCCGCTGGCGATGGCCTGGCGCACGGCGCGGCGCAGCGGCTCGTAACTCAGCACGTCCAGCCCGCGTGCGGCCTCGTTGCCGGCCAGCGGGGCCAGGCGCGTGATCACCATGTGCTCGTCGGCATCCGCGGCCGGAAAGCGCCGCCCGGCCGCGTCCCGTCCCAGGATCGGCCAGCCCGGTTCACAGCACTCGTAGCGCGCGCGCTGGCTGCGCGGGACGTGCCAGTTGAAGGTGAAATTCTGCGTGCCCGGGTAGCGGCGCAACCACATCCCGGCGGCCTGCTCGAAGGCTTCCTGGCCGATGGCCGGGTCGCGCGCCAGCAGCTGTCCCATCGCCTCCAGCGCGTCGAGCTGCGCATCCAGCCGCCGCTGCAGCGCCTGCGCGGCCTGCTCGCCGGCCTGCTCGGCGCGCAGGCGCAGCTGCGCCGTCTGCGCGTCGGCCAGCAGGTGCACCACCGCCCCGCCCAGCACCAGTCCCGACGCCAGCGGCAGCCCCACCCCCCAGCGCCGCCC
>NZ_VJND01000006.1 GCF_007556605.1 Tepidimonas sediminis
TCCAGCGAGGTCGGCGCGTGCACCGACAGGTCGTGGTCGCAGCGCATGATCATCTCGCCGATCATCCCCTGCAGCCCCATGCGCTGGCCGTCCTCCGGGCTGTAGATGCGCGCCACCAGCGGGTGGCGCACCACGTCGGCGCTGGTCAGCCGCGCGAATGCAATCCCCGGCACGCGCCGCAGCACGCGCTCGGCGTCGATCAGGCCCGACAGTTGCGAGCGCGGCAGGTCGATCTGGCTGACGTCGCCGGTGACCACGGCCTTGGAGCCGAAGCCGATGCGCGTCAGGAACATCTTCATCTGCTCCGGCGTGGTGTTCTGCGCCTCGTCCAGGATCACGAAGGCGTGGTTGAGCGTGCGCCCGCGCATGAAGGCCAGCGGCGCGATCTCGATCTGCTGGCGCTCCAGCGCCTTCTGCACCGCCTCGAAGCCCATCAGGTCGTACAGCGCATCGAACAGCGGGCGCAGGTAGGGGTCCACCTTGGCCGCCAGATCGCCGGGCAGAAAGCCCAGCCGCTCGCCGGCCTCCACCGCCGGGCGCGTCAGCACCAGCCGCTGCACGGCGCTGCGCTGCAGCGCATCGACCGCGCACGCCACCGCCAGATACGTCTTGCCGGTGCCCGCGGGGCCGATGCCGAACGTGATGTCGTGCCCGGCGATGGCGGCCAGATAGCGCGCCTGGTTGGCGGTGCGGCCGCGGATCTCGCCGCGGCGCGTCTGCAGCACCGGCGCGGCCGGGTCGGCCTGCGGCTGCGGGCCGTCGCCGGCCAGCATCAGCTGCACCGTCTCGGCCGGCACCGGGTCGCGCGCGATCTCGTACAGCGCCTGCAGCACCTCCAGCGCCTGCGTGGCGGCGGCCTTGCGCCCTTCGACGCGAAAGTGCCCGAAGCGGTGCGTGATGCGCACCTGCAGCGCCGCCTCGATGGTGCGCAGGTGCGCATCCAGCGGGCCGCAGACGTGCGCCAGCCGGCTGGCGTCGGTGGGGGTGAAGGCGTGGCGCAGGATCAAGGCGGATAATCCCCGGGCGAGGTGGGCTGGCGAGGGCGCCGGCCTGACGGGCCCGGTCGCCCTGGCGGCGGTCGGGCGCGCAGCGGCGCAAGGTGGGGCAATGATAGGCAAATTGACGGGCACCCTGATCGACAAGCAGCCGCCGCAGATCCTGGTGGACTGCGGCGGCGTCGGCTACGAGGTGGAGGTGCCGATGAGCACCTTCTACGGCCTGCCGGCGCTGGGCCAGCCGGTGGCGTTGCTGACGCATCTGGTGGTGCGCGAGGACGCGCAGCTGCTCTACGGCTTTGCCACCGCGGCGGAGCGCGCGGCGTTTCGCGAGCTGATCAAGATCGGCGGCGTCGGCCCGCGCATCGCGCTGGCGGTGCTGTCGGGCCTGAGCGTGGCCGAGCTGGCGCAGGCCGTGGCGGCGCAGGAGGCCGGCCGCCTCGTCAAGATCCCCGGCATCGGCAAGAAGACCGCCGAGCGGCTGCTGCTGGAGCTGCGCGGGCGTCTCGCCCCCGACCTTGGGCCCGCGCCGTCTGGCGCGCCGCTGAACGACGCGCAGGCCGACATCCAGCAGGCGCTGCTGGCGCTGGGCTACAGCGAGCGCGAGGCCGCCGCGGCGCTCAAGGGGCTGCCCGCCGGCGTCGGCGTGGCCGAGGGGATCAAGCTGGCGCTGAAGGCGCTGGCACGGTAATGTCAGTTGGAGGCGGAGGGGCGTATGGCGAAATATACATTTCTCGATTTGGCCGAAGAGGTTTTGAAAGCATCTGGAGTTGCGCTTGCGCCGTCGGAAATATGGAAGAAAGCGGTTGAGAGCGGGTTGTCGGAAAAACTGAAGACCCAAGGGAAAACTCCCTGGATGACCTTGGCAGCAAGGCTTTATGTTGATACCAAAGATAATCCTGATACGAGATTTGTTAGGCTGGGAGAAAGCCCTGTTTTGTTTGGTTTAAAGAGTGCTGGGTACCAGTTGGAAAAGGCTGAGGATATTTCGGAAAAAGAAGATGTTTTTCTTGGTGGCACTAAAAGTATCAAGGAGCGTGACCTGCATCCCTTTCTTGCCTATTTTGCATTTTTCTATTTGGACAGGGTTTATGTAAAAACCATCTACCATGAAAAATCTTTGAAAAAAAGTTTTAGCGAGTGGATGCACCCAGATCTGGTGGGGGTTCGATTTCCGGAGATGGGTGATGGAGCGCTGGAGCTTGCTCGCGCCACTGGATCGCTGCCTATTAGATTGTTTTCTTTCGAGCTCAAGGTTGGTCTCAACTTCTCTAATCTGAGAGAGGCTTTCTTTCAGGCTGTAAGCAACTCCTCGTGGGCAAACTACGGCTATCTCGTGGCCGCAGAAATCAGTGATGATCAGGAGTTTCGCTCTGAGCTGAGAAGATTGTCGGATGCTTTTGGTATCGGCGTTATTAAACTTGATTTAGAGAGTCCTGATGATTCTGGTGTGGTCTTTCAAGCCCGCGAGCGGGAGGTTCTTGATTGGCATTTTATAAATAAATTAAGCCATCTTAATGAAGGTTTCGCCAGGTTTTTGAACGACGTAAAGATTGATATTGATGGTAAAAAGATACACAAAAATGAGTATGATGAGGTGGAGGAAGATGTCGATCAACTGAAAAGCAAACTCGGTCCGAAGGGGAAAAAATGACCATCGAGACCGACGACTTCGCGTTCGCGCCGCGGCAGCGGCTGGTTTCGGCGGCGCCCGAGTCCAGCCGCGAGGAGGCGCTGGAGCGCGCGCTGCGGCCCAAGGGGCTGGACGAGTACGTCGGCCAGGCCAAGGTGCGCGAGCAGCTGGAGATCTTCATCGGCGCGGCCAGGAAGCGCGGCGAGGCGCTGGACCACGTGCTGCTGTTCGGCCCGCCGGGGCTGGGCAAGACGACGCTGTCGCACATCATCGCGCACGAGCTGGGCGTCAACCTGCGCCAGACCAGCGGCCCGGTGCTGGAAAAGCCGCGCGACCTGGCGGCGCTGCTGACCAACCTCGAGCCCAACGACGTGCTGTTCATCGACGAGATCCACCGCCTGTCACCGGTGGTGGAGGAAATCCTCTACCCGGCGCTGGAGGACTACCAGATCGACATCATGATCGGCGAGGGGCCGGCGGCGCGCTCGATCAAGCTGGACCTGCAGCCGTTCACGCTGGTGGGGGCGACCACGCGCGCCGGGATGCTGACCAACCCGCTGCGCGACCGCTTCGGCATCGTGGCGCGGCTGGAGTTCTACACGCCGGAGGAACTCTCCCGCATCGTGACGCGCTCGGCCGGGCTGCTGGGTGCGCCGATCGAGCCGGAGGGGGCGCTGGAGATCGCGCGGCGCTCGCGCGGCACGCCGCGCATCGCCAACCGGCTGCTGCGCCGCGTGCGCGATTACGCCGAGGTCAAGGGCCAGGGCCGCATCACGCGCGCCATTGCCGAGCGCGCACTGGCGATGCTGGACGTGGACCCGCTCGGGCTGGACCTGATGGACCGCAAGCTGCTGGAGGCGGTGATCCACAAGTTCGACGGCGGCCCGGTGGGGCTGGACAACATCGCCGCCAGCATCGGCGAGGAGCCGGGCACGATCGAGGACGTGATCGAGCCCTACCTGATCCAGCAGGGCTACCTGCAGCGCACGCCGCGCGGCCGCTGCGCGACGCTGGCGGCGTACCGCCACCTGGGCGTGGCGCCGCCGGCGCAGGGCGGCGCCACGCTGTTCGACGACGAAGGCGCCTGACCGGCGTCATTGCCCGGCCGCCCCGGGGGGTCAGGCCGCGGCCTGCTCGTCGCGCGGGCCGGCCTCGTCGGCTTCCTCCAGGTGGCGCGTGTCGCCCCACGACAGCAGCGCAAAGCCGCTGTCGGCGGTCCACAGCAGCCGGTGGATGGCCGCGTTGCCCATCGCCCAGGCGCGTGGCGCCTGCAGGTCCACGCGGTTGGCGATGCGGTACAGGATGTCGAGCACGCCGCCGTGCGCCACCACCGCGATCGCCTGCCCCGGGTGGCGCGCGGCCAGTTCGGTGAAGGTGGCGTGCACGCGTGCGTGCACGTCCAGCAGCGACTCGCCCCCCGGCGGGGCGAAGTCCGGCACGCGCGCCTTCCACGCACGCACCACGTCGGGGTGCGCCTGCTCCAGCTCGGCCCAGGTGCGGCCCTGGAAGGCACCGAAGTGGCGCTCGCGCAGGCCGGGGTGCGTCTGCACCGTCAGTCCGTGCGCCTGCGCCAGCGGCTCGGCGGTGGCGCGCGCGCGGCTCAGGTCGCTGCTGTAGACGGCCGCCAGCGGCTCGTGCCGCAGCGCCAGCGCCACCCGCTGCGCCTGCCAGCGGCCGGTGTCGTTGAGCGGAATGTCGAGCTGGCCCTGGATGCGGGCGTCGCGGTTCCAGGCCGTCTCGCCGTGGCGGATGGCAAACAGGCGGGTAAGCAGCTGCATGGGGGGGCTTGCGCGGGCGGGCGTTGACCCTAGAATGGTACGCGCGCCGCAGGGCGCATCGCCCGCATCCCGCCCATCGAAGGCCCATCCCCATGAGCAGCAGCGCTTTCCAGAAAGAAGTCGACGAACGCACCAACCTGACCGGCTCGAACAAGTTCGAGATGCTGCTGTTCCGGCTCGGCAAGGCGCCCGGTACGCAGCAGTCCGAGCTGTTCGGCATCAACGTCTTCAAGATCCGCGAGATCGTCGCGATGCCGCAGATCACCGCGATGGCCGGCGCGCCCAAGCACGTGCTGGGCATGGTCAACCTGCGCGGGCAGGTGATCCCGGTGATCGACCTGCCGGCGGTGGTGGGCTGCACGCCCGAGACCGGTCTGAACCTGATGCTGGTGACCGAGTACGCGCGCTCCACGCAGGGCTTCGCGGCCGAGTCGGTGGAGGACATCGTGCGGCTGGACTGGAACCAGATCCTGGCGGCGGACAACACCGCCTCGGTGGCGCGCGGGCTGGTGACCAGCATCGCGCGCATCGACGACGGCCAGGGTGGCACGAAGCTGGTGCAGATCCTGGACGTCGAGTCGATCCTGCAGAAGGTGATGCCCAACGAGCAGGTCGAGGTCAAGCAGGATCAGGTGGGGCCGGCGGTGCGGCTCAAGCCCGGTGCGGTGGTGCTGGCGGCGGACGATTCGTTCGTCGCGCGCAGCATGATCGAGGCCGAGCTGAAGGCGCTGGGGCTGCCGTTCATCATGACCAAGTCGGGCCAGGAGGCCTGGACCACGCTGCAGGAGATCGCCGCCGACGCGCGCGCCAAGGGCCAGCCGGTGCAGGAGCGCGTGGCGGTGGTGCTCAGCGACCTGGAGATGCCGGAGATGGACGGCTTCACGCTGACGCGCAACATCAAGGCGGACCCGGCGCTGCGCGTCATTCCGGTGGTGATTCACTCGTCGCTGACCGGCGACACCAACGAGCGCCACGTGCAGCGCGCCGGGGCCGACGCCTACGTGGCCAAGTTCGCCGCCAAGGAGCTGGCCGACGCGCTGCGCAAGGTGCTGGCCAGCGCCGAGGCGGCGCTGGCCTGAGCGGGGCGACGGCGGCGGGAGGGGCTCAGCGCGGCTGCTCGATGACGACGCGCCGCGGCCCGGCCGGCGGCTGCGGAAAGCCGTCCAGCGCCGCCTGCAGCAGCGCGCGCCACAGCGCCGGCGCATCGGCCCACGGGCCGTCCTGCGTGGCGCGCGTCTCGTAGACCACCTCGCCGCTGCGGCGGTCGCGCACCGTCAGCGCCACCTCGCGCACCCAGTAAGGCGGGCGCACCTGCCACTGCAGGCCCAGCGACGTGACGACGCCGCGGCCGACGACGATCTGGCCGTACGGCATCCAGCCGGGGCGCGGCTCGGGGGCGTCCCACGGCGCGTACGGGTACTTGACCGAGCGCGCGACCAGCTGCACGCCCCACGGCACGGCGCTGGCCGCCGCCCCCGGCGCCGCCTCGGCGCGCTGCAGGCCGTGGCTGGCCAGCACCTCGGCGGCGAGCGCTTCCAGCTGGTCCTGCTCACGCGCGGCGTCGCCGCCGCGCTGCGACGGCAGGCGCTCGAAGACGTAGCGGTCGCCGGCGGCCGGCCGCGCCGCGGCCGGCCACGCCGCTTCGCTGCGCACCGTGTGCTCCAGCCGCAGCGTGCCGGCGCAACCCGCCAGCAGCGCGGCGGCCAGCACGATCGGCAGCCACGTTCGTCGGGTCGGGGCCATCGGTCGTCTCCCCTCGGGGGTCAGTCGGCCGGCGTCAGCGCGAACACGCGCCGCCCCGTTGCGGCCGGCGGCTGCGCCACGGCGGTCTCATCCCCGTCCTCGTCGGCCTCCGCGCCGGGCGGCGCGGGCAGCTCCTCCTCGTCGAAGGCGAGGTCGCCGTCGGCCTGCGGGCGCCCGGTGGCGCGCACGCCGGCGAAGTCGTACAGCCCGCGGTCCATCAGGTGGCTCGGCACGACGTTCTGCAGCGCCTTGAGCATGTTGGCCACGCGGCCGGGGAAGCGCCGGTCCCACTCGCGCAGCAGGTCGCCGACCTGCTTGCGCTGCAGGTGCTGCTGGCTGCCGCACAGGTTGCAGGGGATGATCGGGAACTGGCGCACCTCGGCCCAGCGGATCAGGTCCTTCTCGGGCACGTAGGCCAGCGGGCGGATGACGACGTGCTCGCCGTTGTCGCTGACGAGCTTGGGCGGCATGCCCTTGAGCCTGGCGCCGAAGAACATGTTGAGCAGCAGCGTCTGCAGGATGTCGTCGCGGTGGTGGCCGAGCGCGATCTTGGTGGCGCCCAGCTCGCGCGCGACGCGGTAGAGGATGCCGCGGCGCAGCCGGCTGCACAGGCTGCACATCGTCTTGCCCTCGGGGATGACGCGCTTGACGATGGAGTAGGTGTCCTGCGTCTCGATGTGGAACGGGATGCCCAGGCTCTTGAGGTAGTTGGGCAGCACGTCGGCGGGAAAGCCCGGCTGCTTCTGGTCGAGGTTGACGGCGATCAGCTCGAAGCGCGCCGGCGCGCGCCGCTGCAGCCGCATCAGGATGTCCAGCAGCGAATAGCTGTCCTTGCCGCCGGAGAGGCAGACCATCACGCGGTCGCCGTCCTCGATCATGTGGTAGTCGTCGATGGCCTGGCCGACCAGGCGGCACAGGCGCTTTTCCAGCTTGCGGTTTTCGAACGCGACGTCCATCGGTGTGTCCGGGCAGAGACGGCGGCCGCCGCGGGGGCGCGCGCCTGGGGGGCGCCGAGGCGCCGGCCCAAGGGGTGATTGTCCCGCAAACCGTGCGCGCGCGCCTACCACTGGCCGCATTCCATGCGGATGGCGACCTCGCAGTCGTCGAAAATCTCAAGTTTGGCGATGCGCACGCGCACGCCGATGACGCCGGGCAGCTGCAGCAGCCGCGTGGCCAGCTTGCCGATCAGCGTCTCCAGCAGGTTGACGTGCTCGGCGGTGCACTCGTCGATGATGATCTGCCGCACCTTGCGGTAGTCCAGCACGTGCCGGATGTCGTCGTCGTGCGGCTGCAGCGGCTGCCAGCCCTGGTTGAGCTCGGCGTCGACCTGGATCGGCTGCGAGCGCTCGCGCTCGTGCTCGAGGATGCCCAGGTTGGCGTGGAAGCGCAGCCCGGTCAGCGCCAGCACCTGGCGGCCGATCTTGTGCTGGGTGGGCGGTGCGCCGTTCATGGCCGCCCCAGCGCGATGCGCTCGACGCCCACCGCGTCGCAGTCCGGATAGACGTCGGGCTTTTCGGTGCGCACGCGCGCGGCCAGCACGCCGGGCTGCGTCATCAGCCAGGCCAGGATGGCGTCGCACAGCGTTTCCTGCAGCTCGAAGTGGCGTTCGGCGGCCATGGTGCGGATGGTGTCGCGGATGACGTCGTAGTCGAAGGTGGCGTCGAGGCGGTCCTCGCGCGCGTGCGCCTCGGCCAGGTCGACACAGGCGTCGACGTCGATGCGCAGGCGCTGCGGCCCCTGGCGTTCGAAGGCGTGGACGCCGATGCGCACCGGCAGGGTCAGGCCGCGCAGCGACAGCAGGCGCGCGTGGCGCGCGAGCTCCGGCTCCAGCGCCGCAAACGCCAGCAGCAGCGAGGGGTTCATGGGGCGAGTCCGAGGTCGAGGGCGAACATCACGTCGCGCGCCAGCCCGAGCCGGTGCTGGCCGTTGTCCACCGGAATCACGCAGCCGTTGATCCCGGGCGTGCGCGCCACGTGCACGACCGTGCGCGCGATGTCGGCCGGCTCGAGCGGGCGGCGCAGCAGGTTGACCCGGCGCGCGCGCTCGAAATTGTCCAGCGTTTGCGGGCCGCTGACGTAGCTCAGACCCGGCGAGACGCCGCAGACGCGCAGCCACGGCGCGTACGCCTGGGCCTGCAGGCCCACGGCGCGCTCCAGCGCCAGCTTGCTGAGCGTATAGGTGAAGTAGTCCGGGTTGAGGTTGTGCACCTTCTGGTCGAGGATGTGCACGACGCAGGGGATGTCGGCGGCAGGCGCCTGCGCGCCGGCTGCGCGCCGTCGCGCCTGCGCGGCAAACGCCTGCGTCAGCCGCAGCGGCGCCAGCAGGTTGGTCTGCAGGTGGCGCTGCAGGCCATCGGCCGTGTAGGTCCAGCCGTCGTCCTCGACGAATTCGGAGGCGTTGTGGACGATGCATTGCAGCTGGGCGAGCACCGCGGTCGGCAGCGATGGCAGCAGCGCGTCCACCGCGGCCGGATCGGCCAGATCCGCGCGTACCTGCTCCACCGGCGAACCCTTGGCCTGCAGCTCCTGCGCCAGCGCCGCGGCGGCCTGCTGCGAGGAGCGGTAATGGATGACCACCCCCCAGCCAGCCTCGGCGAAGGCCAGGCACACTTCCCGTCCGAGGCGGGCGGCGCCGCCCGTGACCAGGGCCCACGGAACCGCCTGTCGCGGCGAGCGTGCAGAATCCGTGCTGGACATCATGCCGGCGACTATAAACGACCCCCACTTCACCCCGGCCGCCCCTGCCCTGTCCGCCGTCCTGGCGGCCTTGGACGAAGCGGGCGGCTGGCTGCCGTTCGACCGCTTCATGGCGCTGGCGCTCTACAGCCCGCGGGGCGGCTACTACGCCGGCGGGGCCGGCGGCATCGTCGGGCGCGGGCCGCTCGATGGCAGCGACTTCGTCACGGCGCCGGAGCTGAGTCCGCTGTTCGGTGCCACGCTGGCGCGCCAGGTGGCGCAGGCGCTGCAGGCCAGCGGCACCGCCGCGGTGTGGGAGTTCGGCGCCGGCAGCGGCGCGCTGGCCGCGCAGGTGCTCGCGGCGCTGGACGCGCAAGGGCGCGCGGACGTCGCCTACCACATCGTGGAGGTTTCGGGGGCGCTGCGCGCGCGCCAGCAGCGCCGGCTGGCGCCGTGGGCCGCGCGCGTGCGCTGGCACGAGCGGCTGCCTGCGGTGATCGAGGGCGTGGTGCTCGGCAACGAGGTGCTGGACGCGATGCCGGTCACGCTGCTGCAGCGAGCGGGCGGCCTGTGGCACGAGCGCGGGGTCGCATGGGACGCGGCGTCGGGGCGCCTCGTCTGGCAGGACCGCCCGACCGACCTGCGCCCGCCGTGCGCGATCGACGGCGCGCACGACTATCTCACCGAGATCCATCCGCACGCCGAGGCGTTCGTGCGCACGCTGGCGCAGCACCTGCGCCGCGGCGTGGCGCTGTTCCTCGACTACGGCTTTCCGGAGCACGAGTACTACCACCCGCAGCGCGCGCAGGGCACGCTGCGGTGCCACCGCGCGCACCGCGCCGACGACGATCCGCTCACCGACGTCGGCGCCAAGGACATCACCGCGCACGTCAACTTCACCGGCATCGCGCTGGCGGCGCAGGAGGCCGGGCTGGAGGTGCTCGGCTACACCAGCCAGGGGCGCTTCCTGCTCAACGCCGGCCTGGCGGCGCTGCTGCAGGAGGCCTCGATCGCCGAGCGCGCGATGGCGGCCAGGCTCGTGCACGAGCACGAGATGGGCGAGCTGTTCAAGGTGCTGATGCTGGCGCCGCCGGCCAGCGCCGCCGGTTGGGTGCCGATCGGCTTTGCCGCCGGCGACCGCACGCACACGCTGTGAGCGCGGGAGCGAGGGGCGATGCTGCGCTGGCTGCTGGTGACGCTGCTGGCCCTGGTGCTGATCAACGGCCTGTGGCCGTGGCTGAGGCGCCTGGGGCTGGGCAAACTGCCGGGGGACTTCGCATTCCGGCTGTTCGGGCGCGAGTGGTACCTGCCGCTGGCCAGCACCCTGCTGCTGAGCCTGCTGGCCGCGGCGATCGCGCGTTGGGTCTAGCCCCTGCGGGGATGTGCCCGGGCCGAGCCGGGGTCGACTGCCTGCCGCGATACGGTTGCGGGTATGGCTTGAAGACCGTCGGACCGACCCCACATCAGGGTCGAAGCGATGCGCCGGCGGCGTGCCGGGCGGCGCGTCCTCCCGTCGAACCCGATCCACCGCCTTGGAGCACCTTGCCATGAGCGCCGAGACCCTGCACGTCGTCTGCCCCCACTGCCACACCACCAACCGCGTGCGTGCCGACCAGCTCGACCGCGCGCCGGACTGCGGCCGCTGCCACCAGCCGCTGTTCACCGGCCACCCGGTGGCGCTGGACGAGGCGGCCTTCGAACGCCATGTGACGCGCAGCGACCTGCCGGTGCTGGTGGACTTCTGGGCGCCCTGGTGCGGGCCGTGCCGCATGATGGCGCCGCACTTCGAGGCCGCCGCGCGCCAGCTGGAGCCGCACGTGCGCCTGGCCAAGGTCAACACCGAGGACGAGCAGGGCCTGGCGGCGCGCTTCGGCATCCGCAGCATCCCGACGCTGGCGCTGTTCGTCGGCGGCCGCGAGGTCGCGCGCCAGCCCGGCGCGATGGGCCAGGCCGACATCGTGCGCTGGGTGCAGGCGGCGCTGGCGGCGCGGCGCTGAGGGGACCCTGCTCCCGCGGGGGTTGGCACGGCGTCCCGCCCCCCGTACACTGCCGTCCATCCAGGATGACGGCAGGGGCAGGGCATGGCGCACGGCGTCGGTTGGCGTGGCATCGGACGCGTGGTCCTCGGGCTGCTCCTGCCGGTCGTGCTGGCCGGCTGCGAGCGGCCGCCGGCCGCGCGGCTGCCCGACTACGGCCCGCGGCCCGCGATGGCGGGCAAGGCGCAGTGGGTGCTGGCGGTGCACCCGCTGCACAACCCGGCGCTGCTGCACGAGCGCTACGGTCCCCTGGTCGACTGGGCCAACGCCCGCCTGGCCGACGTCGAGCTGCGGCTGGAGGCTTCCAGCGACTATGCCCACTTCGAGAGCAAGCTGCGCGGCCGCGAGCCCGAGCTGGCGTTGCCCAACCCCTACCAGACCGTGCAGGCGCTGGCCTGGGGCTACCACGTGGTCGGCAAAGTCAGCGGGGATGAGGAGTTCCACGGCGTGGTGCTGAGGCGGCGCGGCTGGCAGCCGCCGGCGCCGGGCGAGCCGATCCGCGTCAGCTGCCCGGCGCTGACGGCGCTGGCGGCCTGCATGCTGCCGCGCTGGCAGCTGCACCAGGAGGGGCTGGACCGCACGCACCGCCTCAAGATCGAGGTGGTGGGCTCGCAGGAGTCCAGCATCCTCAACGTCGCGCAGGGGCTGGTCGATCTGGCCTTCACGTGGCCGCCGCCGTGGCGCCTGTTCCAGCAGCGCGAGCCGGCGGTGGCCGCCACGCTGGAGGTCTACCGGCGCACGCCGGCGCTGGTCAACAACGGCCTGGTGGCGCGTGACGATCTGGATCCGCGCACCGTGGCCGCGGTGGTGCAGGCGCTGGTGGATCTCGCCGAGGATCCGGAGGGGCGCCGGCGACTGCAGCAGGCCGGGCTGGCAGGGTTCGAGCGTGCCGACGACGAGCGCTACGAACCGGTGCGTCGCTTCCTGCGCGACTACGAGCGCGCGTTCGGGAGCCTGCCGTGAAGGGGCTGGCGCCGCCGACGGGGCTGCGGCGCCTGTGGCGCTGGCTGTGGCAGGTGTCGTTCCTGCGCCGCCTGGCGCTGTCGATGGCGCTGCTGCATGTGCTGGTGCTGGCCGTCACGCTGGCCGACGTCGGCCGCCGCGGGCTGGCCTCGCGTGCGGAGCTGGAGCGCCAGGCCGTGCTGCAGGAGGCGCGCCAGCTGGCCGCCGCGGTGCGCCACGGCGTGCTGGCGCGCGACCTCGGGCAGCTGACGGAGCAGGTCGACGTGCTGCGCAGCGCCGGCCATCTGCGCTACGCGATGGTGCTGGACACGCAGGGGCGGGTGCTGGCCCACACCGCGCCGGTGCTGGCCGGGCAGTACGTGGTGGACGACTTCAGCCGCTCCCAGCTGCAGCGCCGCGATGCGCTGCGGCCGTTCGTGGCGCAGGAAGCCGACGAGCTGCTCGACGTGTGGGCGCCGGTGTGGCACGGCAGCTCGCTGGCCGGCTGGGTGCGCATCGGCCACGACCTGCAGCGTCACGCGCTGGATCCGTGGACGGTGCTGCGGCAGGGCTGGTGGTACGGCCTGCTGACCGTGGCCGCCGGGCTGCTGCTGGCGGCCGGCATCGCGCGCAACCTCGGGCGCGATCTCGGCCGCCTGCAGGCGCTGCTACGCCGGGTGCGCCAGGGCCACCTCGACGAGCGCATCGCGGTGACGCGCCAGGACGAGCTGGGCGAGCTGATGGAAGGCGTCAACCGCACGCTGCAGCGGCTGCAGGCCGACGAGGCCGAGCTGCGCCGCACCGGCGCGACGCTGGCGCGCGAGCGCGCTTACCTGCGGGCGGTGCTGGGGTCGATGCGCCAGGGGGTGCTGGCACTGGACGCCGACGGCCGCGTGCAGCTGTGCAACGCCACGCTGCTGCGCCTGCTGGGGCTGTCCGGCGGCCCGGCGGCCTGGCAGGGGGTGCCGCTGGCGCGCCTGCTGCAGGCCAGCGCGCTGCCGGCGTCGGCCTGGCGCGACGACGAACGCGCCGCCGCCGCGCCGGCGGCGTCGGGCTCCGAGCCGCCGTCGGTGCAGACCGCCATGGGCGGCGAGCCGCCGGTGGCCGGGGCGGACGGGCGGCTGTTGGCGCGCGACCGCGTGCCGCTGGTGGACGACGACGGCCGGCCGCAGGGCACGCTGTGGCTGGTGCGCGACGTCACCGACGAGCTGCTGGCGCAGGAGCGGCTGCGCTGGCAGGCGCTGCACGATCCGCTGACGCGGCTGCCCAACCGGCTGCTGCTGGGCGACCGGCTGCAGCGCGCGATGGCGCGCGCGCGCCGCTCGCAGGAGCTGCTGGCGGTGTGCATGCTGGACCTGGACGATTTCAAGCGCGTCAACGACGTGCTGGGACACGAAGCCGGCGACGGCTTGCTGGTGCGCGTGGCCGAGCGGCTGCGCGGCTGCATCCGTGCCGAGGACACGGTGGCGCGGCTGGGCGGCGACGAGTTCGTGTTGCTGCTGGGCGGCCTGGGCGGCGCGGCGGAGCTGGAGCGGGCGTTGACGCGCGTGTGCGAGACCGTCGCCCGGCCGATGACGCTGCCGCAGGGCGAGGCGTTGGTGCACGCCAGCATCGGCGTGACGCTGTACCCGGTCAACGACAGCGACGCCGACACGCTGCTGCGCCACGCCGACCAGGCGCTCTACCAGGCCAAGCAGCAGGGCGGCAACCGCTACGTGATGTTCGACCTCGAGTTCAGCCAGCGCACCCAGGCCGAGCAGCGCCTGCGCGAGCGGCTGCGCGTGGCGCTGGAGGCCGACGAGCTGGTGCTGCACTACCAGCCGCGCGTGCGTCTGGCCGACGGTCGCCTCGTGGGCGCCGAGGCGCTGGTGCGCTGGCCGCAGGGCGACGGCACGCTGTGGACGCCGGACCGCTTCATCCCGCTGATCGAGCAGGACGCGCTGATCGAGCTGCTGGGCGAGTGGGCGGTGCGCACGGTGCTGCGTCAGCAGCACGCCTGGCGGCAGCAGGGCTGCGCCGTGCCGGTGGCGGTCAACATCGCGGCGCGCCACTTCCTGCGCGCCGACTTCGTCGCGCGGCTGCAACTGCTGCTGGCGGCGGCGCCCGACGTGCCGGCCGGGCTGCTCGAGATCGAACTGGTGGAGTCGGCCGCGCTGGACAACCTGGACCAGGCGGCGCGCACGATCGAGCAGCTGCGCGCGCTGGGCATTTCGGTGGCGATCGACGATTTCGGCATGGGCTACGCCTCGCTGGGCTACCTGCGCCGTCTGCCGGTGGACAAGGTCAAGATCGACCGCTCGTTCGTGATGCGCATGCTCGACGACGCCGACGACCGCCAGGTGGTGCAGGCCATCATCGGGCTGGCGCATACCTTCGGCCGCACGGTGGTGGCCGAGGGCGTGGAGCACGACGGCCTGGCGCGGGCGCTGCGCCAGATGGGCTGCGACGAGGCGCAGGGCTACGGCGTGGCACGGCCGATGCCGATGGCCGACTGGCCCGGCTGGGTGGAGCGCTGGCGCGCCGCGCCGCCTCCATGGGAGGCACCGGCGGCTGTCTCTGCCGGGGCTGCGCCGTCCTGAGCCGCCAGCGCCTGCGCCACCGCCTGCACGCGGGCGTGCTCGATGGCGGCGCCGATGCGCGGGCCGAGGTCGCGCGCGGAGGGGTGCTGCGCCTGCACCGCGGCGGCCACGGCGGCGGTGTCGACCGCCAGCGCCGCCTGCAGCGCCGCGCGCAGCCGCGCCGCCTGCGGGTAGGGGCGCGCCTCGTGGTGCAGGCGGCCGCGCGCGTCGCACTCGCACGCCAGCAGCACCTGCTCGAAGCGCTGCGGACGGCGCAGCGCATCGCAGCGCTGCAGCAGCCTCAGCGTGGCGGCGGCGCCCAGCTGGGCGCAGCGATGGATGTGGCCGTGCTCGCGCGCCACCACCTCGGCCAGCTCCTGACACTCGCGCGGCACGCGCCAGCGCGCGCCCACCTGCCGCAGCAGGCGCACGCTGCGCTCTTCGTGGCCCAGGTGGCGCGGCAGCACCTCCGGCGGGGTGGTGCCCTTGCCGAGGTCGTGACCCAGGCAGGCCCAGCGCACCGCCAGCGGCGCCTGCAGCCGCGCGGCCATGTCCAGCACCAGCTCCAGGTGCACGCCGGTGTCCACCTCCGGGTGGTAGTCGGCGCGCTGCGGCACGCCCCACAGCCGGTCCACCTCCGGCAGCAGCACACGCAGCGCGCCGCAGTCGCGCAGCACCTGCAACATGCGCGACGGGCGCGGCTCCATCAGCCCGCGCGCGAGCTCCTGCCACACCCGCTCCGGCACCAGGTGATCCACTTCGCCGTGCGCCACCATCGCGCGCATCAGCGCCAGCGTCTCGGGCGCGACGGTGAAGTCCGGCCAGCGGGCGGCGAAGCGCGCCATGCGCAGGATGCGCACCGGGTCCTCGGCGAACGCCGGCGTGACGTGGCGCAGCACCTTGGCCGCCAGGTCACGCCGTCCGCCGTACGGATCCACCAGGCGCGGGTCGTCGGGGTCGAAGGTGCCGTCGGGGCGCAACGCCGCCGCCGGCAACGCCATCGCGTTGATCGTCAGGTCGCGCCGCGCCAGATCCTGCTCCAGCGTCACGTCCGGCGCGGCGTGGAAGGCAAAGCCGTGGTAGCCGCGCGCGGTCTTGCGCTCGGTGCGCGCCAGCGCGTACTCCTCGCGCGTTTGGGGGTGCAGGAAGACCGGAAAGTCGCGTCCCACCGGCACGAAGCCGCGCGCCACCATCGCCTCGGGCGTGGCGCCCACCACCACCCAGTCGCGGTCGGCGTGCGCGCTGCCGTCCGGCCGCCGGTGCCCCACGTGAAAGTGGCCCAGCAGCCCGTCGCGCACGGCACCGCCGACGAGATAGACCTCCACCGTCAGGCGTACTTCTCGAGGATGCGCGTGGAGCGCTCGACCTCGCGCAGGGTCTGATCGTCGGCCACCGCCACCGACTCCATCACCGAGCAGGCCATCATGCGGAAGAACGCCTTGTCCATCGCCTTGCGCGCCGCCGACATCTGCTGGGCGACGTCCTCGCACGGGCGGCCGGCCTCCACCATCTCGATGAGGGCGCGCACCTGGCCTTCGATGCGCTTCAAGCGGTTGACCACGTCGCGCTGGTGTTCGCTGCGGTAGCGCGAGCCGGACGGATGACCGGCCGGTGGGGTGGCGCAGGCGCCAGGGGTGGAAGCGTCGCTCATGGGAATGAACCTCGACAGGGATGGGGATGCGGATGCGCCCAGCGCGCAGTGTGCCAAAAAAGCGCCCGCTGCGCCCGGGGCGCGGGCCGCGCGGCGGCGGTTCGTCATCATCGCGCGCCTTTTGAACCCTACCCCCTAGGGTAAAACCGGATGCCGCCTGCGGGGGCGGGCGGCTATGCTGCGGCCACGTTTGATTTTTCGCAAGACCAGCGGGTCAGGAGGACGGTTCATGAGCACGAGGCAGGGATGGTGGCGCCGGCTGGCGCTGGGGACGGGGGCGCTGGTGGCGGCGGTGGCGCTGTCGGGGTGTGGCACGCTGGCCACGATCGGCAAGCTGGAGGACGGCGCCGGCGCCGAGGCGATGAAGATGTGGGACCGCTGGATCGAGGGCGGCGGCGACATCGCGGTGGCCACCACGTGGGAGCGCAAGGTCAAGCCGGGCCTGAAGGTCGCCGACGTCGAGGAGATCATGCGCAACGTGATGGTGGAGCGCAACATGCGCGACGTCGGCACGCTGCCGCTGTCCAAGGAGCTGGAGGCGCGCTCCGGCAAGAAGGAGCCGGTGCTGACGATCTACCAGTTCTGCAGCCCCAGCATCGCGCGCCGCATGGCCGACTTCAGCCCGCACATGGCCGCCTACATGCCGTGCCGCATCGCGCTGGTGGAGCGGCCAGACGGGCTGTGGCTGTACACGCTCAACATGGACATGATGGTCAAGATGGGCCGCAAGCTGCCCTCGCCGCTGAAGGAGGAGGCGTGGAGCGTGCGCGAGGCCGTCTGGGACATGATGGAGCGTGCCTCCAAGGGCGAATTCTGAGCCGCCCACCCCTCGACGACGAGAGGAGAACCGCATGACGACGACCCCCCGCATCCGGATGCGCCACGCCGCGGCCGCCGCCGCGCTGCTCGCGGCCGCCCCCTGGGCGCAGGCCACCAACGGCTACTTTCCGCACGGCTTCGGCCTGAAGGCCAAGGGCATGGGCGGCGCCTCCATCGCGCTGGCGCACGATGCGTTTGCCGGCGTCAACAACCCGGCCGCCGCGGCCTTCGCCGGCAACCGCTGGGACGTCGGCGCCGAGATCTTCCGCCCCTATCGCGACGCGCAGTTCGTCGGGGCCACGCCGGTGGTGGAAAGCGGCCGCACCGCCTTCCTGATCCCGGAGTTCGGCTACAACGTGAAGCTGTCCGAGAAGCTGGCGCTGGGCGTGACGGTGTACGGCAACGGCGGCATGAACACCTCGTACGCGCCGTTTCCCAATGGCGTCAACCTGATGGGCGGGCAGGGTAAGCTGGGCGTGGACCTGATGCAGCTGATCGTGGCGCCGACGCTGGCCTACCGGGTGGCCGACGGACACGCGCTGGGGATTTCGCCGCTGCTGGTGCTGCAGCGTTTCGAGGCCTATGGTCTGCAGGGCTTTTCGATGATGTCGCAGTCCCCGGGCGACGTCACCAACCGCGGCAAGGACACCAGCACCGGCATCGGGGTGCGCCTGGGCTACTTCGGCAAGCTGGGGGATCGCGTCTCGGTCGGCGCGGCCTACTCGCCCAAGACCGACATGAGCCGCTTCGACAAGTACAAGGGGCTGTTCGCGGGCGGCGGCGACTTCGACATCCCCGAGAACTACGGCGTCGGCGTGGCGGTGCAGCTGACCCCGGCGCTGACGGTGGCGCTGGACGCCACGCGCATCAAGTACGGCGGCGTGCCGGCGATCGCCAACGGCAGCTTGAGCCAGCTGATGGCGGGCCAGCCGCTCGGCGCGGCGGCGGGGCCGGGCTTCGGCTGGCGCGACATCGGCGTCGTCAAGGTCGGCGTGCAGTGGCAGGCCAGCCCGCAGTGGACGCTGCGCGCCGGCTACAACAAGGGCGACAACCCGATCCGGCCGCAGGACGCGATGTTCAACGTGCTGGCCCCCGGCGTGATTCGCGAGCACCTCACCTTCGGCGCCACGTACGCGCCGGACAAGGATACCGAGTGGACGTTCGCGCTGTGGCACGGCCGGCGCGAGACGGTGGTGGGGCCGAGCGTGGACTTTTCCAGCATGAACGTGAACCCCACGGGCACGCGCATCGGCATGCACCAGAACGGCTTCGGGGTGCAGTACAGCCGCAAGTTCTGAGTCCGTACCGGGTGCCGGGGGCATCCGGTCGAACAGCCGGCGGGTGGGGGGACGCCCGCTGCGCTTTCCTCTGGCGTGGGGTGCTCCCTGCGTGGGTCCGGCCCGGGAAGCGGTGGCGCGCGGCGCCCCCGTGCACCCGGGCCGCTTTTTTTGCGCCCTGGGCCGTCTCAGCGGCGCAGATGCGCGGTGCGGCGCATCGCGATCAGCGGATCGGCCGGGCCGTCCAGATTCAGGTAGCGTGCCGCCACCGGCTCCACGGCGCTGGGCACCAGGCCCAGGTCGGCCAGCGTCGGCAGCGTGCCGCTGGCGACGTTGGGCACCTCCAGCGAGCGCAGGTTGTCGGTGGTCAGCGGCGGCTCGCCCGGCAGCAGCTCCATCAGCAGGGCCTGGAAGTACGCCAGCGCGCGCGGCAGCGGCAGCACCGGGCGCGGGTGGCCGCTGAGCCGTCCGGCCAGCCGCACCAGATCCGCCAGCGTCCACACCTCCGGGCCGACCGCCTCGAACGTGCGGCCGATGGTGTCGTCGCGCTGCAGGCAGGCGACGATGGCCTGCGCGACGTCGCCGACCCACACCGGTTGAAAGCGCGCATCCGCCCCGGCCAGCGGCACCACCGGCAGGCTGCGCTGCAGCCGCGCGAACAGGTTCAGGAAGCGGTCTTCGGCGCCGAAGATGACGCTGGGGCGCAGCAGTGTCAGCGCCAGCCCCGCCGAGGTGAGCGCCTGCAGGGCACGCTCGCCCTCGCCCTTGCTGCGCAGGTAGCGCGACGGGCCGGCCGGATCGGCCCCGAGCGCGCTGACGTGCACGAGACGGCGCACGCCGGCGGCCAGCATCGCCTCGCCCAGCCGCTGCGGCAGCGCGACGTGCACGCGCTCGAACTGCGCGGCACTGCCGTTGAGGATCGCCACCAGATTGACCACCGCGTCGACCCCGCGCAGCAGGCATTGCAGCGCACGGTCGTCGTGCACGTCGGCCGGCACCACCGTCACCATCGGCAGCATCTGGACGGCCTTGGCGTGTTCGAGATGGCGCGTCGGCACCGTGACGCGGATGCCCAGGCGGTTGAGGTGTTCGCAGACGTGGCGGCCGACGAAGCCGGTGCCGCCCAGGACGAGCACGTGGTTCATGGACTCCTCGCAAGACGTGGCGCCGCGGCGCCGACGGCCGGCGTCACGGCAGTTCGGTGTCGGGGGCGCGCGCGGTGGCCAGCCGCGGCCCGATGGTGGCGCCCAGGCGCGCCGACGGCAACTGCGGCTGTCCGGTCAGCAGCGCGGCGTACACGTGGGTGTTGGCCAGCACCCGCTTGACGTAGTCGCGCGTCTCGTCGAACGGGATGTTCTCGACCCACACCGCGGCCTCCAGCACCGGGCCCTGGCGCCACTGGCGCGGCCGCCCCGGACCGGCATTGTAGGCTGCCGCGGCCAGCGCCATCGAGCCCTCGAAGTCATCCAGCGCCAGCTTCAGGTAGGCGGTGCCGATCGTCACGTTGACCTCGGGGTCGTCGATCTGGTGCGGCTGGAAGTCGCGCAGGCCGATGCGGCGCGCCGTCCAGCGCGCGGTGGCCGGCATGACCTGCATCAGGCCGCTGGCGCCGACGTGCGAGCGCGCGTCCATCACGAAACGGCTTTCCTGCCGGATCAGGCCGTAGACGTAGGCCGGGTCCAGGCCGATGGCGCGCGCGCGCGGCACCACCAGCTCGCGCAGCGGGGTGGGGTAGCGCTGCGCGATGTCCACCTGCTGGCGCGTGCGGCTGCTGGTGTTGATGCAGCGGTCCCAGACCGCGCGTTCGCACGCCCAGGCGGCGGCGGCCAGCAGCTCGCGCTCCGGCAGCCCGCCGGGGACGTGCAGCGCCACCTCGTAATGCCACTCGCGCACCCCCTCCGTGCGCAGCCCCCAGTCGATCAGCAGCAGCGCCCGCTGCAGCCCGGGCAGCGCCCGCACCGCGGCGCGCTCGGCCGCGGTGGGCGGCGGCGGCGCTGGCGGCAGCGTCACCGGCTGGCCCAGCGCCTCGGCGGCCAGCTGCTCATAGAACCCTTCCGGCCCGGCGATGCGCTGCAGCAGCGCCTGCGCGGCCTCGCCGGCCTGGTCACTGGCGCGCAGCGCGCGCGCCAGCCAGTAGATCCACGTCGGATCCTGCTGCGCCTGCGGCGACAGCAGGCCGATGGCGCGGCGCACCGCGGCCCAGTCGCCGGCGCGCAGTGCCGCCCGCACGTGCCAGGCGCGCCACTCGTCCGGCAGCGCCGCCTCCCATGTGCGGGCGAAGTGATCCAGCGCCTCCGGCTGCAGGCGCAGCGCGGTGCGGCGGCCGATCGCACCCCACACCCAGGCGCGTTCCTCGGCGGTGAGCTGGGCGCGCCAGCGCAGGTGCTCGGCGTGCGCCGCGGCGGCCTGGGGATCCTGCGTCGCCAGCCGGATCAGCGCCAGCGTGACGATCTCCTTGGTGCGGTGGCGCACCGCGGTCAGCTTGTCGTCCAGGTAGCGCTGCGGGGCATTGAAGGCGCGCTCCACCAGCGCCGCCCAGTCGGCATCCAGCAGCGCCACCGCCTGCGTGGCCACCGCCAGCCGCCCGGCCTCCACGCCCAGCCGCGCGCGCTGCCAAGCGACCTCCGCCGGCAGCGCGCCGGCGGCGATCAACCGCCCGGCTGCGCGCGCGCATCCCGGGGCCGCCGTGCGCTGGCCCAGCCAGGCGGTGCGCACCGCCTCGGCGACGCTGGCGGGGCTGGCCGCGCCGGTTTCCACCTGGGCCAGCGCGACCCAGCAGCGCACCTCCGGGTCGTCGTTCATGCGAAAGCGCGGCGCTTCCTCCAGCAGCGTGGCCCAGTCGCCGCGCGCGCCGAGCAGCAGCAGCCAGTCGTTGCGCAGCCGATCCTCCCAGTAGCTGCCGGCCCAGCGCGCCAGCACCGCGCGCACCTCCCCGGTGTCGGCGCGTTCCAGCCTGTTGCGCAGCAGCCAGTAGTCGGCCAGCGGTTCGGTCAGGTGGCCGTCCAGGCGCGGGCGCAGCGCCGCCAGGCGCGCCGCGTCCCCTTTCTGGAATGCCTCGCGCATCTCCAGCACCGCGCGCCGCGCGGTCTCCTCGCCGCTGCCTTGCGCGCGCGCCGGCGCCAGCACGGCCAGCAGCGCCAGCGCCGCCACCGTGGCGGCGCGGCGCAGCGCGGGTAAGATGCGGCGCGATGCCCCGATGCCCATGAGAGGGATTATGGACAAGCTCGACCCCGCGCGCCAGTCCGAGCCGCTCGACGCCGCCCAGCGCAAGGCGTACTGGCGCGGCAAGCTGATCGCCGAGCGCCAGCGTCTGCCGGACCGGTTGGCGCGCAACGAGGCGCTGCAGCGCGTCATGCGCGTCTGGATGGTCGGGCGCAGCGACACGGTGGTGGGAGCCTACTGGCCGATCAAGGGCGAGTTCGATCCGCTGCCGGCGCTGCACCGCTGGCAGGAGGCGGCCAACGTGGAGGACGCGCGCGCGGCGCGCCAGCAGCGGCGCATCGCGCTGCCCGTGATCGACAAGACGGCCGGCACGCTGCGCTTCCACGTCTGGTACCCCGGCTGCCCGATGGAGGAGGACGCCTACGGCATCCCGAAGCCGAAGGACACCGAGGTGGTGCAGCCGACGCTGCTGTTCGTGCCGTGCGTCGGCTACGGGCCGGCGGGCGTGCGGCTGGGCTACGGCGGCGGCTTCTACGACCGCACGCTGGCGCGGCTGCGTCCGCGCCCGGTCACCGTCGGCCTGGCCTACGCCAGCGCCTTCGTGCCGTGGCTGCAGCCCGAGCCGCACGACGTGCCGCTGGATGCCGTCCTGACCGACCAGGGCGTGGCCTGGCCGGTGGGCGACGACTGACCTTACGTCTCTTCGCCGGGCGGCACGACCGCTTTCAAGCCCAGAACCGAGGACGGTCGCGCGGCCGCCGTCCGGTCAAACGTCAGCATGGCGTCGGCCCCCATCTGGACACCCGCGCGTGCGATGACGCCATCGGCGAAGTCTGCGCCGGCGGCCAGCATGGCCAGACCCGCGCGGACAGCCTCACGGTCGCAGACCACTTGCTCCACGTCCATCAGCGTCCCGATGGCGTGCGCCACCTGCTTCGCGGAGTGGCGGTAGCCGCGCAGCGGCACCCGCGCGAGCTCGCACCAGACCGGCAACGGAATCACCAGGCGATCGGCCGCGCGCAGGACGCGCAGGGCGGCTTCGGCCTGAACCGGGTCGTCGCGCGTGGCCAGTCGGACGAGGATGTTGGTGTCCAGCGTCAGCGGCATCGGCTCGTCCAGCCCTCGCGCGCCCATTCGTCGAGTTCGTCCAGGCTCAGCGCCCGCGCCGGCGGCGGCAGGCAGCCGACGTAGTCATCCAGCGTGCGCCGTACCCTTGGGCGCAGGACCAACCCGCCGTCCGGCAGCGGTTCGATTTCGACCTGCTGGCCGGGCGTGACCCCGAGACGCTGCAGCCAACGACGGGGCAGCGTGATCTGCCCTTTGGCGGTGACGGTCAGCGTACCCATCGTTCGTGATGCTCCGTTGCGTCGCCCATCCTTGACGATCGCCCCCGACCTTGGCACGTCTCTGGCCAAGGCGCCCAGCGGTACCGTCCTGACTCAGACGTTGCGCCGGTACTGGCCGCCGACCTCGAACAGCGCCTGGGTGATCTGGCCCAGCGAGCAGCAGCGCACCGCGTCCATCAGCACCTCGAAGACGTTGCGGTTCTCGATCACGGCGTCCTTGAGCCGCTGCAGCATCGCCGGCGCCTCGTGCGCGTGGCGGGCGTGGAAGTCGCGCAGGCGCTGCAGTTGCGACTGCTTCTCCTCCTCGGTGGAGCGGGCCAGCTCCAGCGACTCCGGGATCGGGTCGCCGTGCGGGTTGCGGAAGGTGTTGACGCCGATGATCGGCAGCTCCCCGGTGTGCTTGAGCATCTCGTAGTGCATGCTCTCGTCCTGGATCTTGCCGCGCTGGTAGCCGGTCTCCATCGCGCCCAGCACCCCGCCGCGCTCGGCGAGGCGCTCGAACTCGGCCAGCACCGCCTCCTCCACCAGGTCGGTCAGCTCCTCGATGATGAAGCTGCCCTGGTTGGGGTTCTCGTTCTTGGCCAGGCCCCATTCGCGGTTGATGATGAGCTGGATGGCCATCGCGCGGCGCACCGATTCCTCCGTCGGCGTCGTGATCGCCTCGTCGTAGGCGTTGGTGTGCAGGCTGTTGCAGTTGTCGTAGATGGCGATCAGCGCCTGCAGCGTGGTGCGGATGTCGTTGAAGGCGATTTCCTGCGCGTGCAGGCTGCGCCCCGAGGTCTGGATGTGGTACTTGAGCTTCTGGCTGCGCTCGTTGGCGCCGTACTTGTCGCGCATGGTCACGGCCCAGATGCGCCGCGCCACGCGGCCCAGCACGGTGTACTCCGGGTCCATGCCGTTGCTGAAGAAGAACGACAGGTTGGGCGCGAAGTCGTCGATGTGCATGCCGCGCGCCAGATACGCCTCCACGTAGGTGAAGCCGTTGGCCAGCGTGAAGGCCAGTTGGCTGATCGGGTTGGCGCCGGCCTCGGCGATGTGGTAGCCGCTGATCGACACCGAATAGAAGTTGCGCACGTTGTGATGGACGAAGTACTCCTGGATGTCGCCCATCACCTTCAGGCTGAAGTCGGTGGAGAACAGGCAGGTGTTCTGGCCCTGGTCCTCCTTCAGGATGTCGGCCTGCACGGTGCCGCGCACGTTCTCCAGCACCCAGGCCTTGATCTTGGCGATCTCGGTGTCGGTGGGGTCACGGCCGTTGTCGGCGCGGAACTTGTCGATCTGCTGGTCGATGGCGGTGTTGAAGAACATCGCCAGGATCGCCGGCGCCGGCCCGTTGATCGTCATCGACACGCTGGTGGAAGGGTCGCACAGGTCGAAGCCGCCGTAGAGCACCTTCATGTCGTCCAGCGTGGCCACGCTGACGCCGGAGTTGCCGATCTTGCCGTAGATGTCGGGGCGCGGGTCGGGGTCGTGACCGTAGAGCGTGACCGAGTCGAACGCGGTGGACAGGCGCTTGGCGGGCATGCCCTCCGACAGCAGCTTGAAGCGCCGGTTGGTGCGGAACGGGTCGCCCTCGCCGGCGAACATGCGCGTGGGATCCTCGTTCTCGCGCTTGAAGGCGAACACCCCGGCGGTGTACGGAAAGCTGCCGGGGACGTTTTCCAGCATCAGCCACTTGAGCAGTTCGCCGTGGTCCTCGTACTTGGGCAGCACCACCTTGCGGATCTTGTTGCCCGACAGCGTGGTGTGCACCAGCCGCGTGCGGATTTCCTTGTCGCGGATGCGCACGACGTACTCGTCGCCGGCGTAGGCCTTCTGCATGTCGGGCCACTGCGCCAGCAGCTTGCGCGCATCGGCGTCGAGCCGCTGCTCGCGCTGCTCGGCCAGCTCCAGCGCGGCCTGGGCGGCCTTGGGCTTGTCGGGCTTGGCCTCGGTCAGCATCGCGGCGGCGGCGCGCAGCTGCTGCGCCTCGCGCGCCAGCCGCGCCTGCGCCCGCACGCGCCGCTTGTAGGCGCGCACGGTGTCGGCGATCTCGGCCAGGTAGCGGCTGCGCTGCGGCGGCACGATGGCGTTGAGCATCGTGCTGTGGCGCGTCTCGACGCGCGGCAGCCGTCCCCCTTCGGGCCCCAGCGGCAGCATCAGGCCCAGCTGCGCCAGCCGGACCTTGAGCGCCTGATAGAGCGCCGTGACACCGTCGTCGTTGAAGCGCGCGGCCATCGTGCCGAACACCGGCATGTCCTCCGGCCGCTTGCCCCAGGCCTCCTTGTTGCGCTGCACCTGCTTGGCCACGTCGCGCAGCGCGTCCAGCGCGCCCTTGCGGTCGAACTTGTTGATCGCGACGAACTCCGCGAAGTCCAGCATGTCGATCTTCTCGAGCTGGCTGGCCGCGCCGTACTCCGGCGTCATCACGTACAGCGGCACGTCCACGTGCGGCACGATGGCCGCATCGCCCTGCCCGATGCCGGAGGTCTCCACGATCACGAGGTCGAAGCCGGCCACCTTGCAGGCGGCGATCACGTCCGGCAGCGCCGGGTTGATCTCGCTGCCGAAGTCGCGCGTGGCCATCGAACGCATGTAGACGCGCGGGCCCTGCGCCCACGGGCCGATGGCGTTCATGCGGATGCGGTCGCCCAGCAGCGCCCCGCCGCTCTTGCGCCGGCTCGGGTCGATGCTGAGGACGGCGATGCGCAGCGCATCGTCCTGGTCCAGCCGCAGGCGGCGGATGAGTTCGTCGGTCAGGCTGCTCTTGCCCGCGCCGCCCGTGCCGGTGATGCCCAGCACCGGCACGCGCGCCTGCGCCGCCTCCTGCCGCAGCGCCTGCACCAGCGCCGGGTCGGCCTTGCCGTTTTCCAGCGCGGTGATCAGCTGCGCCAGCGCCCGCCAGGCCGCATCACCGTGACCGCGGATCGCCTCCAGCGAGGTCGGCGCGTGCACCGACAGGTCGTGGTCGCAGCGCATGATCATCTCGCCGATCATCCCCTGCAGCCCCATGCGCTGGCCGTCCTCCGGGCTGTAGATGCGCGCCACGCCGTAGTCCATCAGCGCGCGGATTTCGCTGGGCACGATGACGCCGCCGCCGCCGCCGAACACCAGCACGTGCGCGCCGCCGCGCGCGCGCAGCTGATCGACCATGTAGGTGAAATACTCCATGTGGCCGCCCTGGTAGGAGCTGACGGCCACGCCCTGCACGTCCTCCTGCAGCGCGGCGGTGACGACCTCATCCACGCTGCGGTTGTGCCCGAGGTGGATGACCTCCGCTCCCATGCTCTGCAGGATGCGGCGCATGATGTTGATCGCCGCATCGTGCCCGTCGAAGAGGCTGGCGGCGGTGACGAAGCGTACCTTGTGGGTCGGGCGGTATTGGGCCAGGGCCTGGTACTCGGCGGCGAGCTGGGTCACGGTGGTGTCTCCTGTCGGCACGGGAGGTGGCGCGCGCCGGGGCGCGCGGCATTGACGTTTACGTAAACGTCAATGTTAATGGAGAACGCCACCCGGCACCAGTCCGTGCGGGCCGTCGTCCGATCCGGGCGGAGCGTTGCCACGACGGGGGCTGCGGTCGGGGCCGGGGGGCGACGGTCAGCCGTAGAGCACCTTGGGCAGCCACAGCCCGATGGCCGGGAACAGGTACAGCAGCACGATGGCCACGATCTGGATGCCCATGAACGGCAGCATGCCGGCGAAGATCTGGTTCAGCGTCACGTGCGGGGGACTCACCCCCTTGAGGTAGAACGCGCTCATCGCCACCGGCGGGCTCAGGAACGCGGTCTGCAGGTTCAGCGCCACCAGCAGACCGAAGAACAGCGGATCGACGCCGAAGTTGTCCAGCAGCGGGATGAAGATCGGCATGAAGATGACGATGATCTCGGTCCACTCCAGCGGCCAGCCGAGCAGGAAGATGATGACCTGACTCAAGATCAGGAACTCGGTCTTGCTCAGGTTGAGCGACATCACCCAGCGCTCCACCAGCTCCTGCCCGCCCAGCAGCGCGAACGCGGCCGAGAAGATGGCCGAGCCGACGAACAGCCAGCACACCATCGCGGTGGTCTTGGCGGTGAGGAACACCGATTCCTTCAGCACCCCCCAGTTGAACTGCCGATAGGCCACCGCCAGCAGGAAGCCGCCGAAGGCGCCGACGCCGGCGGCCTCGGTGGGCGTGGCCAGCCCGAACACGATCGAGCCCAGCACCGCCAGGATTAGGAACAGCAGCGGAAAGAAGCTGGCCAGCAGCATGCGCAGGATTTCCAGCCGCTGCCAAGTGAAGACGGCGTAGAACGCCACCAGCGCCGCCATGCCGGCGCCAAAGCCGATCCACCAGCCGGTGGTGGGCGGCGTGCGGCCCGGCGCGGCTGCCGCGGGATCGCCTGGCGCACCCGCTGCGGCGACCGGCGACGGCTCGGGCTGCTGGCCGCTGCCGGGCGGGGCCTGCAGACCATCCCCCTCCGCCGCGCCGGGAGGTTCGGCCAAGCCCGCCCTCTCCAGGGGGGCGTCGCCGCCGGGAGGCTCGGCCAGCCCGCCGTCGTCGGCGACGCGCGCCGTCTCGTCCTCGAGCGACTGCAGGCCGACCGCCTCCGACGTCGGCGCCACCGGGCGGGTGTTGACGTGCCAGCTGAGCAGGGCCACCACGGCAAACAGCAGCGCCGGCAGCAGCGCGATGCCCAGCTGGCGCAGCAGATGGCCGGTCGGCACGCCCAGGTTGCGCCGGCCCTTGAGCGCGCGCAGCAGCGCCGGCAGCACCGCCCCCCGCACCGCCTGCGCCAGCCGCTCGGTCAGCGGCGGCAGCGGCACGGTGCGCTGCTCGGCCGGCAGAGGTGGCATGGTGTGCGGCCGCAGCTTGGCCAGCAGGATCACGTACAGCACGTACAGCCCGGCCAGCATCAGGCCAGGAAAGAAGGCGCCGGCGTACAGCTGCACCACCGAGACGCCTGCGGTGGCGCCGTAGACGATCAGCAGCACCGAGGGCGGGATCAGGATGCCGAGGCAGCCGCCCGCGGTGATGGCCCCGGCGGAGACGCGCACGTCGTAGCCGGCCTTCAGCATCTGCGGAAAGGCCAGCAGCCCCATCAGCGTGACCACCGCGCCGACGATGCCGGTGGCGGTAGCGAACACCGCGCAGGTGAACAGCGTGGCCACCGCCAGCGAACCCGGCACGCGCGCCAGCGACAGGTGCAGGCTCTTGAACAGCCTCTCGATCAGGTTGGCGCGCTCGACCAGGTAGCCCATGAAGACGAACAGCGGGATGGAGATGAGCACGTCGTTGCTCATCACCGAGAAGGCCCGCTGCACCATCAGGTCCAGCGTCTGCTTGACGGCGCCGGCGGCGCTCTGCCCGCCGGAGTGGTAAGCGAAGTAGGTGAAGATGATGCCCATGCCCATCAGCGTGAACGCCGTGGGAAAGCCGAGCATGATGGCCACCACCACCAGCGCCAGCATCATCAGGCCGTAGTGGCCGTTGGTGAGGGTGTCGGCCGACAGCGCCATCCAGGCCGTGCCGGCCACGATCAGCCCCATCAGCGTGAAGCCGAACCACAGTTCGCGGCGCATCAGCGCTCTCCCGTCCGGGCTGCGCCGGCGTCGTCGACGACGTAGCGGTCCAGCGCGGCGATGTCCTCGTCGCGCACGTGCACCATCGCCTTGAGCTTGTCGACGTCGACTTCCTCGACGTCGTGCTGGCGTGCCGGCCAGGCGCCGTCGCGCAGGCACAGCACGCAGCGCACCATTTCCGCCACGCCTTGCAGCAGCAGCAGCGCGCCGGCCAGCGGGATGACGAACTTGAACGGGTACAGCGGCAGCGGCGTGGCCGAGAAGGTCTGCTCGCGGATCGCCAGCGAATCCTGGAAATAGCTCCAGCCGGCCCAGGTCAGCGCCACGGTGCCGGGCAGGAAGAACACGGCATAGAGCAGCAGGTCGATGACGGCCTGCGTGCGCGGGCGCAGGAAGCCGTACAGCACGTCGCCGCGCACGTGGCCGCCGGCCGAGAGGGTGTAGGCGCCGGCCAGCATGAACAGCGTGCCGTACATCATCACCTGGGCGTTGAGCGACCAGTCGTGCGGCGCGTTGAGCACGTAGCGGGCGAACACCTCGTAGGTGATGCCCAGCGTCAGCGCGACGATCAGCCAGGCGAACGCCTGCCCGACGAGGGCCGAGAGGCGGTCGATGGTCAGGAGCCAGCGGGGGGTCATGCGCTCATCCGTCCACGGCGCCCGGTGGTAAGGCGGCGGGTGCCGCCGCCGGCGCCGTCGCGGCAGCACCCCGGAGCCGGCGCTGGCCGACCCCGCGCGCGGCCTCAGCCGCGCTGCTGTCCCCCTCCTTGACGGCGGAAGTAGTGGTTCCAGGCCATCTTGAAGTCGACCGTGTAGTCGTTCCACCAGCCACCGACGCGCTCGGCGAAGGCGCGCTGGCTGTCGAGCACCTTCTTGAACATCGGGTTCTCGGCGCTCTTCTTGGCGATCACCTTGTCCCACGAGGCCAGCTGCGCCCGCAGGATGGCGTCCGGCGTCTTGTAGAACTTGACGCCGGCCTTCTTCAGCTCCAGGTAGTCCTGCGAGTTGCGGTGCGCGGCCTTCCAGCTCATGTCGGCGCTGGCGGCCTGCACGGCGTAGTCGATGATGGCCTTCAGCTCGGCGGGCAGCGCGTCGTACTTGGCCTTGTTGAACAGGATTTCGAACTGCTCACCGCTCTGGTGGAAGCTCTGCAGCATGCAGTGCTTGACCACGTCGGCAAAGCCCAGGATGCGGTCGGAGGAGGCGTTGTTGAACTCCGCCCCGTCGATGAGCCCGCGGTCCAGCGCCGGCACGATCTCGCCGCCGGGCAGCGGGTTGACCGCTGCGCCCATGTCGGTGTAGAGGTCCACCGCCAGCCCGACGGTACGGAACTTGACACCCTTGAGGTCCTCGACCTTGGCGATCGGCTTCTTGAACCAGCCGAACGGCTGCGTCGGCATCGGCCCGTAGAGGAACGACACCACGTCCATGTTGAGGCTCTTGTAGATTTCCTCCAGCAGCGCCTTGCCGCCGCCGTAGTAGTGCCAGGCCAGCACCATGTTCGGATCCATGCCGAACGCCGGGCCGGAGCCCCACAGGGCCAGCGCCGAGTTCTTGCCGTAGTGATAGGCCACCACGCCGTGGCCGCCGTCCAGCGTGCCCTTGGCCACCGCCTCCAGCAGCTGGAACGCCGGCACCACCGCACCGGCCGGCAGCACCTCGATCTTCAGGCGGTTGCCCGCCATGTCGTTGACCTTCTTGGCGAAGTCGTTGGCGAACTCGTGGAAGATGTCCTTGGCCGGCCAGGTGGACTGGAAGCGCAGCGTCGTCGTCTGCGCCACGGCCACCATCGGGGCGGCCAGCGCGCCGGCGGCGACGGCCGCGCCCTTGAGCAGGCGGCGGCGGGTCGGGGCGGTGGAAGTCTGCGTCATCGCGTGTCTCCTCGTCATGGAATGGCCGGGACTGCCCCCGGGAGTTCGTATCGTGGGGGGTATCGGGGCGGCGGTGGATCCGGGTTTTCACCGGGGTGGCGCCGCCGGGCGTCACGCAGGTGACGCAACTGGCAGCTCGATGGCAAACTTTTCACGCGATCTTTGAAAAAGGTGCAACCGGCGCGGCGCGCATTGACTTTCATGGCGGTTTGGATACCATACGGGGTATAAAGACCTGTCCCCCAGCCGCCATGACCGCCGTCCAGGATCCCGAACGCAAGAAGGCCCTGCTGCTGCGCCTGAAGCGCGTCGAGGGCCAGCTGCGCGGCATCCAGCGCCTGATCGAGACCGATGCCGACTGCGAGCAGGTGGCGCAGCAGCTGGCCGCCGCGCGCAAGGCGCTGGACAAGTCGTTCTTCATGATGGTGGGCTGCGTGATGGCGCAGGGCGACACGCCGGCCGAGGACGTGGCCGACCTGCTGGCGCGCTTTGCCTGACGGTTGGTGCCAGAATCGGGTCATGCGCCCGCTCCAGTTGTTCGATCCCGATTCCTGCACCTATACCTACGTGCTGTTCGACGCCGACACGCGCGAGGCGGTCATCCTCGACCCGGTGGACGAGCAGCTCGAGCGCGACCTGCAGGTGCTGCGCGACCACGGCCTGCGGCTCGTCTGGGTGGTGGAGACGCACGCGCACGCCGACCACGTCACCAGCGCGCTCAAGCTCGCGGAGCACACCGGCGCCCACACCGCGGCGCCGGCGGCCTGCGGCATCACCACCGTGCACCGCGCGCTGCAGGACGGTGACGAACTCGCCTTCGGTGCCCAGCGGCTGCGCGCGCTGACCACCCCCGGCCACACCGCCGGCAGCATGAGCTATGTGTGGCAGGTGGACGGGCAGACGCACGTCTTCACCGGCGATACGCTGCTGATCGGCGGCTGCGGCCGCACCGACTTCCAGTCCGGCAGCGCCGAGGCGCTCTACCGCAGCATCACCGAGCGGCTGTTCACGCTGCCCGATGACGCCATCGTCTGGCCCGGACACGACTACCATGGCCGCACCCATTCCACCATCGGCCACGAGAAGGCGCACAACCCGCGTCTGGCCGGCAAGTCGCTGGCGGAGTTCGTCGCGCTGATGAACAACCTGAACCTGCCGCGGCCGCGGCGCATGGACGAGGCGGTGCCGGCCAACCTGCGCGGCGGCATCCGGCACGACGCCGACGGTGCCGAGCGCGAGGTGCCGCGCCCCGCGCAGGGCTACGCCGGCGATGTGGCGCCGGAGCTGGCCTGGCGCTGGGTGCAGGAAGGGCGCGCCGTGCTGGTGGACGTGCGCACCGATGCCGAGCGCGAGTGGGTCGGCTTTGTGCCCGGCGCGCAGGCGCTGGCTTGGAAGCAGTGGCCCGGCATGCAGCCCAATCCCGCCTTCGACGATGGCGTGCGCCGGCTCGCGGCCGAAGGCAAGCCGCTGCTGATGCTGTGCCGCAGCGGGGCGCGCTCGATCGCCGCGGCGCGCCGCGCCACCGAGCTGGGTGCCACGGCGTACAACGTGCTGGAAGGCTTCGAGGGCGACCTCGACGCCGAGGGGCATCGCGGCCGTCTGGGCGGCTGGCGCCACCGCGGCCTGCCGTGGCGGCAGAACTGAGCCGGCCGGCGGGGCGGTCGTGCAGGTTTATGATCGCCGCATGACGGCCGGGGCCCCCGACGACACCACGCTGCTCGCGCTGGACGTGGGCAACACGCGCCTGAAGTGGGCGCTGTACGACGCGCCGCGCCCGGGGGCGCGGCTGCTGGCGCACGGCGTGCAGTTCCTCGAGAACATCGAGACGCTGGCCGAGGGCGACTGGCGCCAGCTGCGCGCGCCGCGCTGGGTGCTGGGCAGCATCGTCGCCGGCGCCGGCGTGCGCCACCGTGTCGAGGAGCAGCTGGAGCAGTGGGATGCCCAGCCGCAGTGGGTGGTGCCGCGCGCCGAGGAGGCCGGCGTCGTCAACGGCTACGACCATCCGGCGCGGCTCGGCTCGGACCGCTGGGTGGCGATGATCGGGGCGCGCCAGCGCCTGCTGGCGCGCGGCCAGCACCGCCCGTGCATCGTCGTCATGGTCGGCACCGCGGTGACGGTGGAGGCGCTGGATGCCGACGGCCGCTTCCTCGGCGGCATCATCCTGCCCGGGCACGGCATCATGCTGCGCGCGCTGGAGTCCGGTACCGCCGGGCTGCACGTGCCCACCGGCGACGTGCGCCCGTTCCCCACCAACACCAGCGACGCGCTGACCTCGGGCGGCACGTTCGCCATCGCCGGCGCGGTGCAGCGCATGTGGGACAACCTGCGCCTGCACACCGGGCAGGTGCCGGTGTGCCTGATGACCGGCGGGGCGGGCTGGAAGATGGCACCGTACCTGACGGTGCCGTTCGAGCTGGTCGAGGGCCTGATCTTCGACGGGTTGCTGACGATCGCCGCCAGCCGCTTCGGCGCTGCGGCCCGGTTCAGCGGGGCCGCGCCAGCCAGCGCTGCGCCAGCCGCACCCAGAAGCTCGCTCCCGTCGGAATCAGCGCGTCGTTGAAGTCGTAGCGCGCGTTGTGCAGCGTGCACGGGCCGGCGTCGTGCCCGGGGCCGTGCGCGGCGCGGTGCGCGCCGTCGCCGTTGCCGATGAAGAGGTAGGCTCCGGGCCGCGCCTGCAGCATGTAGGCGAAGTCCTCCGCGCCCATGGTCGGCTCCTGCGCGTGCACGGCCTCGGCGCCGACGACCTCGCGCGCCACCTCGGCCGCGAACGCCGCCTCGGCCGCGTGGTTGACGGTGGGCGGGTAGTTGCGCCGCAGCGCAAAGTCGGCCTGCAGCCCGAAGCCCGCGGCCACGCCGTGCGCCAGCTCGCGCAGGCGCTGCTCGATCAGGTCGAGCGTCTCGACGCGGAAGGTGCGCACCGTGCCCTGCAGCTCCACCTGGTCGGGGATGACGTTGGTGGCCTCGCCGGCGCGCAGCATCGTCACCGATACCACCGCGGCGTCGATCGGCCGCACGTTGCGCGCCACCACCGTCTGCCATGCCAGCGCCAGCTGGCACGCCGCCGGCACCGGGTCGACCGCCAGGTGCGGCAGCGCCGCGTGGCCGCCCTTGCCGGTGAGCACGCAGCGCAGCTCGTTGCTGGAGGCCATCACCGGCCCGGGGCTGACCGCGAAGTGCCCCGCCGGCAGCCCGGGCCAGTTGTGCAGCGCGAACACCGCCTCCACCGGCCAGCGCTCGAACAGCCCGTCGGCGATCATCTCCCGTGCGCCGCCGCCGCCTTCCTCGGCGGGCTGGAAGATCAGCACCACCGTGCCGTCGAAGTCGCGCGCGCGCGCCAGGTGCCGCGCCGCGGCCAGCAGCATCGCGGTGTGGCCGTCGTGACCGCAGGCATGCATGCGCCCGGGATGGCGGCTGGCGTGCGCGAAGGTGTTGAGCTCGGTCATCGGCAGCGCGTCCATGTCGGCGCGCAGGCCGATCATGCGGCCGCAGGCGCCGCCGTCGCGGCCGTGCACGACGCCGACCACGCCGGTCTTGGCCAGCCCCCGGTGCACCTCGATGCCCCACTCGGCCAGCCGTGCGGCGACCAGCCCGCTGGTGCGGTGTTCCTCGAAGCACAGCTCGGGGTGGGCGTGCAGGTCGCGGCGCAGCTCGGCAAAGCGCGCCGCCTCGGCGACGATCGGCTCGATCAGGTTCATGGCGGGCATCGTAGCGCGCCCCGCGGCGGCGGGGAAGGGGCGCGCCGCAAGCCCGCGGCGGCGGCGCTGCCGTGGTGCGCCGCCGCCGGTGCCGCCTATCATGCGCGGATGCACGCCGACCTCCATCCCGCCGCCCCCGCTGCCGCGCCGCGCACCGTGCTCGGCGCCTGCCCGCATGACTGCCCCGACACCTGCTCGTTAGTCACCACCGTGCGGGACGGGCGCGCCGTGCGGCTCGCGGGCAACCCCGATCACCCGCACACCGCCGGCGTGCTGTGCACCAAGGTGAGCCGCTACCTGGAGCGGGTCTACCATCCCGGGCGCCTGCTCGAGCCGCTCAAGCGCGTCGGCCCCAAGGGCAGCGGGCGTTTCGTGCCGGTGTCGTGGGACGAGGCGCTGGACGAGATCGCCGCGCGGCTGCAGGCGATCGCGGCGCGCGACCCGCAGGCCATCCTGCCCTACAGCTACGCCGGCACGATGGGGCTGGTGCAGGGCGAGGCGATGGCGGCGCGCTTCTTCCATCGGCTCGGCACCTCGCGGCTGGAGCGCACCATCTGCGCCAGCGCCGGCGCGGTGGCGCTGGAGACGACGCTGGGCGCCAAGGTCGGCATGCCGGTGCAGGCGTTCGCGCACAGCCGCGTGATCCTGATCTGGGGCAGCCACAGCATCGCCAGCAACCTGCACTTCTGGCGCCATGCGCAGGAAGCCAAGCGCCGCGGCGCGCAGCTCGTCTGCATCGACCCGCGCCGCACCGAGACGGCCGAGAAGTGCCACCAGCACCTGGCCGTGCTGCCCGGCAGCGACGCGGCGCTGGCCTACGCGCTGATGCACGAGGCGTTCGCGCGCGGCTGGGCCGATCTGGACTACCTGCAGCGGCATACGCTGGGCTGGGAAGCGCTGCGCGCGCGGGCGCTGCAGTGGCCGCCTGCGCGCGCGGCTGCAGCGTGCGGCGTGCCCGCGGCGCAGATCGAGGCGCTGGCGCGCACGGTGGAGGCGGCGGTGCGCGCCGGCGAGCCGGTCGGCATTCGCCTCAACTACGGCATGCAGCGCACGCACGGCGGCGGCAACGCGGTGCGCGCGGTGGCCTGTCTGCCGGCGGTGTGGGGCGCCTGGCGGCACCGCGGCGGCGGGTTGCTGCTGTCGAGTTCCGGCACCTACCCGGTGCGCTGGGACGCGCTGCACCGCCCCGACCTGCTGGCGCGCAGCCCGTGCCCGCAGCCGCGCAGCGTCAACATGAGCACGATCGGCCAGGCGCTGCTGCACCCGGGTGACGCCGCCTTCGGCCCGCGCATCGAGGCGCTGGTCGTCTACGACAGCAACCCGGCGGCGGTGGCCCCCGAAGGCGGCCAGGTGCAGCGCGGGCTGCGCCGCGAGGATCTGTTCACCGTGGTGCTGGAGCAGTTCGCCACCGACACCGCCGACCTCGCGGACTTCGTGCTGCCGGCCACCACGCAGCTGGAGCACTGGGACATCCACCTCAGCTACGGCCACACCGACGTGCTGCTGAACCGCCCGGCCATCGAACCGCTCGGGCAGGCGCGGCCCAACACGGCGATCTTTCGCGCGCTGGCGCGGCGGCTGGGGTTCGACGAGCCGTGCTTCGCCGACGACGACCTGACGCTGTGCCGGCAGGCGTTTGGCGACGCGGTCGATTTCGAGGCCCTGCTGGCGCGCGGCTGGGTCAGCCTGCCCTGGCCCGAGGCGCCGTTTGCCGACGGCGGCTTTCCGACGCCGTCGGGCAAGTGCGAACTGGCCAGCCCGCGGCTGGCGGCGCTGGGGCTGGATCCGCTGCCGCAGGTGCTGCCGAACCACGAGCCGCCCGGAGCCGACTCGCGCTACCCGCTGGCGCTGATCACGCCGCCGGCGCGCCACTTCCTCAACTCCACCTTCGTCAACGTGGTGTCGCTGCGCGACGCCGAGGGCGAGCCGGCGCTGGAGATCCACGCCGACGACGCCGCGGCGCGCGGCATCGCCGACGGCGACTGGGTCGAGGTGTTCAACGACCGCGGCGCCTGCCGCCTGCGCGCCCGCGTCAACGGGCGGGCGCGGCCCGGCGTCGTGGTGGGGCTTGGCATCTGGTGGCGCAAGCTGAGCCCCGACGGCCGCAACGTCAACGAACTCACCAGCCAGGCGCTGACCGACCTGGGCGCGGCGCCGACCTTCTACGACTGCGCGGTGCAGGTGCGGCGCGTGGCCGCGCCGGCACGGGGCTGAGGGGCGCCGGCCGGGGCGCGATCAAGCCAGCGTGGCCACGAGGTCGGCGTAGCGCTGCATCGCCTCCTCGCGGCTCACGCCTTTGAGCTTGCTCCAGGCGTCCCACTTGGCGCGCGCCACGAGGTCGGTCAGGCTCGGCTTCGGGCTCGTGTTGTCGCCCTCGGTGGCCTGCTTGTAGAGGGCGTAGAGCTGCAGCAGCGTGGCGTTGTCCGGGCGCTCGGTGAGGGTCTTGACGCGCTGCAGCGCGGCGTCGAAAGCGGCTTGGGCGGGGGTCGAGGCAGGTGTCGTCATGGTGGGCAATGATACGAACGTTCGTTCGTTTGAGCAAACAAGCCTGCCGCCGAGCCATCCGCGTGCAGACAGGTTCCGGAGCGGCAGCGTGGGTGAAGCGTGCCGGCGGAAGACGGCGACACGTTCAACGGGCGCCAGCGTCGGGCTGCGACAGCCCGGGGATCGCCGGGTAGGCGTGCGGGGGCGGCGCGTGGCCCGTGCGCGCCGCCGGTGGCGCGGCCTTCGGCGGAGCCGGGGCAGCCGTGTCCGTCGCGCGCGGTGGAGCAGCCGGCACGGGCCGCGAAGCAGCGGGGTCGGCGTGGCGGGCGGCCTCGGCGCCGTAGCTGCGGCCGTCGATGCGCAGGCCGTGCAGCGACAGCTTCTGCGCCGTCTTGACGCCGACGCCCGGCACCCGCTGCTCGAAGTCGTCCCAGCCGGCAAACGGCCGCTGCGCGCGCGCCTCGACGATGCGCGCGGCCAGCACCGGGCCGATGCCGCGCACCGTCTGCAGCTCCGCGGCGCTGGCGCGGTTGGCCTCCACCTGCGCCCGCGCGCCAGCGGCCCAGCCCAGCAGCACCGCCACGACCACCGCGGTCACCCAGCCCCGCCCCTGTGCGCCCATGGCTCGCATCCCCCGTTTCTCGCGATCACGCCCGGTCAGGATACGGCGGTGTCCTGCGTTCGCCCATCCCCCGCTTGGGGGAGATCGACCGCGGGCCTGAGGGCGGACGCAGCCCGCGTCGCGGGGCCCGCGGCCGGCTCCCCGTGCCACAATCGGTGGCCGACCCGCCGCCCGCCCGCCCGTGGGCCGGGCCCCTGACGCTTCTTCCGCCTGCCATGACCATCCTCGTCACCGGCGGCGCCGGCTTCATCGGCGCCAACTTCGTCCTCGACTGGCTCGAACACCACGACGAGCCGGTCGTCAACCTCGACAAGCTGACCTACGCCGGCAACCTCGACAACCTGGCCAGCCTGCAGGGCGACGCGCGCCACGTCTTCGTGCGCGGCGACATCGGCGATCGCGCCCTGGTGGAGCGGCTGCTGCAGCAGCACCGTCCGCGCGCGGTGCTGAACTTCGCCGCCGAAAGCCACGTCGACCGCTCGATCCACGGCCCGGAGGACTTCATCCAGACCAACGTCGTCGGGACCTTTCGCCTGCTGGAGGCGGTGCGCGGCTACTGGAGCGGTCTGCCGCAGGAGGAGCGCGCGGCGTTTCGCTTCCTGCACGTCAGCACCGACGAGGTCTACGGCACGCTGGGCCCGGCCGATCCCCCGTTTGCCGAGACGCGCCGCTACGAGCCCAACAGCCCCTACAGCGCCAGCAAGGCTGCCAGCGACCACCTGGTGCGCGCCTGGCACCACACTTACGGGTTGCCGGCGCTGACCACCAACTGCTCCAACAACTACGGGCCGTTTCATTTCCCGGAAAAGCTGATCCCGCTGATGATCGTCCACGCGCTGGCGGGCCGGCCGCTGCCGGTCTACGGCGACGGCCGGCAGGTGCGCGACTGGCTCTACGTGCGCGACCACTGTGCCGCCATCCGCCGGGTGCTGCAGGCCGGCCAGCCCGGCCAGACCTACAACATCGGCGGCCGCAACGAGAAGACCAACCTCGAGGTCGTGCAGACCATCTGCGCGCTGCTGGACGAGCTGGCCCCGGCGCCGCGGCGCGGCGTGGCGGACGCGCGCACCGGCCGGCCGATCGAACGCTACGCCGAGCTGATCACGCACGTGCCGGATCGGCCCGGCCACGACCGGCGCTACGCCATCGACGCGCGCAAGATCGAGCGCGAGCTCGGCTGGCGCCCGGCGGAGACGTTCGACAGCGGCATCCGCAAGACCGTGCAGTGGTACCTCGACCACCCCGAATGGGTGGCGCGTGCGCAAAGCGGCGCCTACCGCGAATGGGTCGCGCGGCAGTATGGGATGGTGGCGGCATGAGCGCCCCGCGCCTGCTGCTGCTGGGGGCCCACGGCCAGGTCGGCTGGGAGCTGCAGCGCGCGCTGCAGCCGCTGGGCGAGGTGGTCGCGCTGGGGCGCACCGGCGGCGCCCATCCGGAAAGCGGCACCCCGCTCGTCGGCGACCTGCAGGATCTGGAGGGGCTGCGCCGGACGGTGGCGGCGCTCAAGCCGGCGGCGATCGTGAATGCCGCCGCCTACACCGCCGTGGACCAGGCCGAGCGCGAGGTCGCGCGAGCGCGGCGCATCAACGCCGAGGCCCCGGGCGCGCTGGCCGAGGCCGCGGCGGCCTGCGGCGCGTGGCTGATCCACTACGGCACCGACTACGTCTTCGACGGCGCCGGCGAGCGGCCGTGGCGCGAGGACGACGCGCCCGCGCCGCTGAACGTCTATGGCGCCACCAAGCTTGCCGGCGAGGAGGCCATCCGCGCCGCGTGGGGCCGCCACCTGATCCTGCGCACGCAGTGGGTCTATGGCGTGCGCGGCGGCAACTTCGCGAGCACGATGCTGCGGCTGGCGCGCGAACGCGAGCGCCTCACGGTCGTGGACGACCAGTGGGGCGCGCCCACCGGCGCCGACCTGATCGCCGACGTCACCGCGCACCTGCTGGCGCGCGTGCTGCGCGACCCTGACGCGGTACGGCTCGCCGGCACCTACCACCTGGCCGCCGCCGGCGCCACCACCTGGCACGGCTACGCCACCTTCCTCCTGGAGCAGGCGCGCGCACGCTGGCCCGACGCCGGCTGGCGCGTGCAGACCGTCGAGCCGATCCCCTCCAGCGCCTACCCGACGCCCGCGGCGCGTCCGCGCAACGGGCGGCTGGACACCGCACGCCTGCGCGCCACCTTCGGCCTCAACCTGCCGGACTGGCGCCTCGGCGTGGTGCGGTGGGTGCAGGGCTGGACGGCTTTGCCCTGATCTGCTTCATCATTCGCTTCGAACCGTTCCTGCCACATGGATTCGACATCCATCACGAGACAGGTTCCCTCGGGCCGCAAGGGCATCATCCTGGCCGGAGGCTCCGGCACCCGGCTGCACCCGGCCACGCTGGCGGTCAGCAAGCAGCTGCTGCCGGTCTACGACAAGCCGATGGTCTATTACCCGCTGGCCACGCTGATGCTGGCCGGCATCCGCGAGGTGCTGGTCATCAGCACGCCGCAGGACACGCCGCGCTTCGCGCAGCTGCTGGGCGACGGCAGCCAGTGGGGCATCAGCCTGCAGTACGCCGTGCAGCCCAGTCCCGACGGGCTGGCGCAGGCGTTCATCATCGGTGCCGATTTCCTCGCCGGTGCTCCCAGCGCGATGGTGCTGGGTGACAACATCTTCCACGGCCACGACCTGCAGCCCCTGCTGCGCACCGCCGACGCCCGCACGGAGGGCGCCACCGTGTTCGCCTACCACGTGCACGACCCCGAGCGCTACGGCGTGGTGGAGTTCGACGCGCAGGGCCGGGTGCTGTCGATCGAGGAAAAGCCCGCGCGCCCCAAGTCGAACTTCGCCGTCACCGGCTTGTATTTCTACGACGCCCAGGTGGTCGACATCGCGCGCACGGTGCAACCCAGCGCCCGCGGCGAGCTGGAGATCACCTCCGTCAACCAGGCGTATCTGGAGCGTGGCCAGCTCAACGTGCAGATCATGAAGCGCGGCTACGCGTGGCTGGACACCGGCACGCACGACAGCCTGCTGGAGGCCGGCCAGTTCATCGCCACGCTGGAGCGCCGCCAGGGTCTCAAGATCGCCTGCCCAGAGGAGATCGCCTGGCGCCAGGGCTGGATCGACGACGAGCAGCTGGCCCGGCTGGCGCAGCCGCTGGCCAAGAGCGGCTACGGCCGCTACCTGCTGGCGCTGCTGGGGGAGTGAGGCTGCCATGCCCTGCACCGTCACGCCCACCGCCATCCCCGGGGTGCTGCTGCTCGAGCCGCGCGTCTTCGGCGACGAGCGCGGTTTCTTCCTCGAAAGCTTCAACCAGCGCGACTTCGAGGCCGCCACCGGCCTGCGCGGCCTCGCGTTCGTGCAGGACAACCACAGCCGCAGCCGCCGCGGCGTGCTGCGCGGGCTGCACTACCAGCTGCCCCCACGGGCGCAGGGCAAGCTCGTGCGCGTGGCGCGCGGGGTGGTGTGGGACGTGGCGGTGGACATCCGGCGTGACTCACCGACCTTCGGCCGCTGGGTCGGCGTGGAGCTGTCGGACGCCAACCACCGCATGCTGTGGATCCCGCCGGGTCTGGCGCACGGCTTCGTCGTGCTCTCGGACGAGGCCGATTTCCTCTACAAGACCACCGACTACTACGCGCCGGAACTCGAGCGCTGCATTCGCTGGGACGACCCGCAGCTGGCGATCGAGTGGCCGCTGCAGGGGCTGCCGCAGGGGCCGTTGCTGTCGGCGAAGGACGCAGCCGCTCCGGGTCTGGCCGATCTGCCGGGCGAGGGCCTCAGCCCCTGACCCCCGCCAGATCCCGCAGCACCTCGACCTTGTCGGTGCGCTCCCAGGTGAACTCCGGCTCGTCGCGGCCGAAGTGGCCGTAGGCGGCGGTCTTGCCGTAGATGGGGCGCAGCAGGTCCAGCATCTGGATGATGCCCTTGGGGCGCAGGTCGAAGACCTCGCCGACGATCCTGGCGATCTGCTCGTCCGGGATGACGCCGGTGCCTTCGGTGTAGACGGTGACGTTGATCGGCCGCGCCACGCCGATGGCGTAGCTGACCTGGATCTGGCACTGGCGCGCCAGCCCCGCGGCGACGATGTTCTTGGCCACGTAGCGCGCGGCGTAGGCGGCGGAGCGGTCGACCTTGGTCGGGTCCTTGCCGCTGAAGGCGCCGCCGCCGTGCGGGCAGGCGCCGCCGTAGGTGTCGACGATGATCTTGCGTCCGGTCAGGCCGCAGTCGCCCTGCGGGCCGCCGATGACGAAGCGGCCGGTCGGGTTGATCAGGTAGCGCGTGTCGCGCAGCCACTCCTTGGGCAGCACCGGCTTGATGATCTCCTCGATGCAGGCCTCGATGAAGGCGGGCTTCATGTGCTTGCCGTCGCTCATCTCGGGGCTGTGCTGGGTGGACAGCACCACGGTGTCGATGCTGTGCGGGCGGCCGTCGACGTAGCGCATCGTGATCTGGCTCTTGGCGTCGGGGCGCAGGAAGGGCAGGCGGCCGTCCTTGCGCAGCTGCGCCTGGCGCTCGACGATGCGGTGCGCGTAGTAGATCGGCGCGGGCATGAGTTCCGGCGTCTCGTCGCAGGCGTAGCCGAACATCAGGCCCTGGTCGCCGGCGCCGGTGTTGAGGTAGTCGTCGCTGGCGTGATCGACGCCCTGCGCGATGTCGTTGCTCTGCTTGTCGTAGGCCACCAGCACCGCGCAGCCCTTGTAGTCGATGCCGTATTCGGTGTTGTCGTAGCCGATGCGCTTGATGGTGTCGCGCGCGACCTGGATGTAGTCCACGTGCGCGTTGGTGGTGATCTCGCCGGCCAGCACGACGAGGCCGGTGTTGCACAGCGTCTCGGCCGCGACGCGGCTGCGCGGGTCCTGCTCGAGGATGGCGTCGAGGATGGCGTCCGAGATCTGGTCGGCCACCTTGTCCGGGTGGCCTTCGGAGACGGATTCGCTGGTGAAGAGGAAGTCGTTCGCCATGGCGTCTACACTCCTTGGTCTGGTGGCTGCCGGCGTTGCGCCGGCCCCGGCAAGGGGTGGGATGGCGAACGCTTTAGCGGCATTTGTGAATCGCCCGCAAGTAGTTCGGTAACTCGGCGATGGGGCGGGGATTATATCCGGTGGATCGAAGGACGTGACGCAGCGGATCGTGCGGGCGCTGGTGGCGCTGCTGGCGTGGCTGCCGCTGCCGCTGGTGCAGGGGCTGGGCTGGCTGGGGGGGTGGGCGGCGTGGCTGGCCTCCGCCCCGTACCGGCGGCGCTGGCGCGCGCACACGCGGCTGGCGGGGCTGCGCGGCCGGGCGCGCTGGGCCTCGGTGGGCGCCGCGGGCCAGCAGGTGGCCGAGCTGCCGCGCCTGTGGTTCGGGCCACCGGTGCGCGTGGGCTGGGAGGGTGCCGCGCACATCGAGGCGGCGCTGGCGCAGCGGCGCGGCGTGCTGTTCCTGACGCCGCATCTGGGCTGCTTCGAGGTGACGCCGCGCGCCTACGCCGAGCGCTTCGGCGTGCCGCGCGGCGCGCCGATCACCGTGCTGTACCGGCCGTCGCGCCAGGCGGCGCTGGCGGCGCTGCTGCGGCAGGCGCGTCAGCGTCCCGGCATGGCGGCGGTGCCGACGACGCTGGCCGGGGTGCGGCAGCTGATGCAGGCGCTGCGCCGCGGCGAGGCGGTGGGCCTGCTGCCGGATCAGGTACCGCCGCTGGGGCAGGGGGTGTGGGCGCCGTTCTTCGGCCGGCCGGCCTACACGATGACGCTGGCGGCGCGGTTGGCGCAGCAGCCGGGCGTGCAGGTGCTGCTGGCGTGGGGGCAGCGCCTGCCGTGGGGGCGCGGCTACGTGGTGCACGTGCAGCCGTGGGCGCAGGTGATGGAGGAGCCGCTGGCGGCCGGCCCGGCCGAGGCGGCGGCGCAGATCAACCGCGCGATGGAGACGCTGATCCGGCGCTGTCCGCAGCAGTACCTGTGGGGCTACGCGCGCTACAAGGCGCCGCGGGATCCCGGCTGACGGCCGGGAACTGCCGCGGGGTCAGGCCGCCGGGGTGGCGGCGGCCGGGTGCGTCCACTGCCAAAGCCGTCGGGCCACCTCGTCGACGCCCTGGCGCTTGAGCGCGGAAAACAGCATCGCCTCGCCGCCGCGCGTCTGCAGCCGCGCGATCGACAGCGCCCGCTGCTGCTCCTGGCGCGAGAGCTTGTCGGCCTTGGTCAGCAGCACGAGGAAGTCGAGCCCCCGCTCGACGCGCGGGCGGATCAGCTCCAGCAGCGCCTCGTCCAGTTCGGTCAGACCCAGCCGCGCGTCGCACAGCAGCACCACCGCGCGCAAGTTGGGCCGGCTGACCAGGTAATCGGCCATCGTCTGCTGCCAGCGCCGCTTGGCGGCCTGCGGCACGGCGGCGTAGCCGTAGCCGGGCAGGTCGGCCAGCACGGCGTCGGTGGCGCCCTGGCGGCCCAGCGCGAACAGCACGATGCTTTGCGTGCGACCCGGCGTGCGCGAGGCAAACGCCAGCTGGCGCTGCTGCGCCAGCGTGTTGATGCAGGTGGACTTGCCGGCGTTGGAGCGGCCGACGAAGGCGATCTCGGGGGCCTGCAGCGGCGGCAGGTCGCGCAGCCGCGGCGCCTCGGTGAGGAAGCGCGCGGTGTGCAGCCAGGCCTGCAGGCGGCCGGGGGCCGGGAGCTCGGCGAGGTTCGGATCCATGGGCGGGCGGGGCGGGCAGGGTGGCGCATTGTAGAATCGAGTGCGTTTCGAAACCCGCGTGCGGGCCGTGCCATGGCCGCCAGCCGCAGCCTTGGCCCCATCCTGCCGCCGTCCGCCGTTTCCCTCGTCGCGACCACGCCATGAAAACCAACGCCCTGCTCCTCGGCGCCGCCCTGGCCGCCGCCCTCGCCTGGAACGCCCACGCGCAACCGGCGCAGCCGGACGTCAAGCGCGGCGCCACCCTGTACGGGCAGGTGTGCGTGGCCTGCCACGCCGCCGACGGCAACTCCACCACCGCGGCCAACCCCAAGCTGGCGCAGCAGCACCCGGAGTATCTGATCAAGCAGCTGCAGGAATACAAATCCGGAAAGCGCGCCAACGCGGTGATGGTGGGCTTTGCCAGCGCGCTGTCCGATCAGGACATGCGCGACATCGCCTACTGGCTGGCCAGCCAGAAGGCCAGCACCGGCGCGGCCACCGACGCCGAGAAGGTGCGGCTGGGCGAGCGCATTTACCGCGGCGGGCTGATGGACCGCCGCATCCCGGCCTGCGCCGGCTGCCATGGCCCCGCCGGCAGCGGCATCCCGGCCGAGTACCCGCGCCTGAGCGGCCAGCACGCCGAGTACACCGCCACGCAGCTCAAGCTGTTCCGCAGCAACGAGCGCGCCAACAGCAAGATGATGCACGAGATCGCGCGTTACCTCACCGACGTCGAGATCGCCGCGCTGGCGGACTACATCGCCGGGCTGCGCTGAGCCAGTGGGCCCTGGCCGGTGCGGGGAAATATCAGTCTCCGGTAATATTGGGGCTGCCACGCGCGGACGCGGCTGCGGAACCTTCGCGAGCGCGCCCCCTCTGAGAGCAGGCAGGTCCGTGGCGGGCCTGCCTTTTTTGTCGAGCGACGCATGAGCGCCTCCACCGCCGGCATCGAGCTGCCCCGAGCCCACCGCCGCCTGGCCGCGGCGGTGGAGCTGCTGTCGTCGATGCGCTTCGCCATCGCGCTGCTGACGGTCATCTGCATCGCCTCCATCGTCGGCACGGTGCTCAAGCAGCACGAGCCGGTCAACAACTACGTCAACCAGTTCGGGCCGTTCTGGTACGAGGTGTTCGCGACGCTGGACCTGTATTCGGTCTACAGCGCGTGGTGGTTCCTGCTGATCCTGGCGTTCCTGGTGGTCAGCACCTCGCTGTGCATCGTGCGCAACACGCCCAAGATCCTGGCGGATTTGCGCCAATTCAAGGAACACGTGCGCGAGCAGAGCCTGCAGGCGTTTCACCACAAAGCCGAAAGCCAGTTGTCCGAGGCGCCGCGCGCCGCCGCCGAGCGCATCGGGCAAGCGCTGCTGGCGCGTGGCTGGAAGGTGCGGCTGCAGGCGCGCGAGACGCCCGCTGGCACTGGCTGGATGGTGGCGGCCAAGGCCGGCGCGGCCAACAAGCTGGGGTATCTGGCGGCGCACGCGGCCATCGTCATCATCTGCATCGGCGGGCTGCTCGACGGCGACCTGATGGTGCGGATGCAGCTGTGGTTTGGCGGCAAAGAGCCGTTTCGCGGTGGCGGGCTGATCGCCGAAGTGCCCGAAAAACACCGCCTGAGCGACGCCAACCCGACCTTCCGCGGCAACCTGCTGGTCACCGAGGGCACGCGCGCCGGCATCGCGGTGCTGCAGCAGCCCGAGGGCGTGGTGCTGCAGGAGCTGCCGTTCGAGGTCGAGCTGAAGAAGTTCATCGTCGAGTACTACGACACCGGCATGCCGCGGCTGTTTGCCAGCGACATCGTCATCCACGACCGCTACACCGGCGAGGCGCGTCCGGCGCGGGTGGAGGTCAACCACCCGGTGGAGCATCGCGGCATCCAGATCTACCAGTCCAGCTTCGACGACGGGGGGTCGCTGGTCAAGCTGCGCGCGCTGCCGATGGGGGCGGCGGTGCGGCCGTTCGAGGTGCAGGGCCGCATCGGCGAGGCCACGACGCTGACCAACGGGCAGGAGCGCCTGCGGCTGGAGTTCACCGGGCTGCGCGTCATCAACGTGGAAAACATGTCGGCGGCTTCGGGCGGCAGCGGCGCCGACGTGCGCAAGGTGGACCTGCGCCAGGCGATCGAGGCGCGCCTTGGCGCCGGCAACAAGACGGTCAAGGAGCGCGAGCTGCGCAACGTCGGCCCCAGCGTCACCTACAAGCTGCGCGACGAAGCGGGGCAGGCGCGCGAATTCCACAACTACATGCTGCCGATCGACTTGGACGGCCAGCGCGTGTATCTGCTTGGCGTGCGCGAGACGCCGCAAGAGCCATTCCGCTACCTGCGCGTGCCGGTGGACGAGCGCGACGGATTGGACGGCTTCATCCGCCTGCGGGCGGCGCTGGCGGACACCGGCCTTCGGCGCCTGGCGGCGCAGCGCTACGTGGCGCAGGCCGCCGGCGACCAGCCGGAAGGCGTGCGCACGGCGCTGCTGGGCTCGGCGCAGCGCGCGATCGATTTGTTTGCCGGCGACGATCCTGAAATCGAGCGGCTGCCGCGCGGCGAGGCCCCGCGCCTGGGCGGTCTGCTGGCGCTGTCGGCGTTCATGGAGGCCAACATCCCCGAGGGCGAGCGCGAGCGCTTCGGCGACGTGCTGCTGCGCATCCTGAACGGCACGCTGTTCGAGCTGTACCAGCTCAGCCGCGCCCAGGCCGGCCTGCCGCCCGCGGCGCGCGACGAGGCCACCGCCGCCTTCATGACGCAGGCGGTGCTGGCGCTGTCGGATGCGTTCTTCTACCCGGCGCCGCTGGTGCTGCAGCTGGCCGACTTCGAGCAGGTGCAGGCCAGCGTGTTCCAGGTCGCGCGCGCGCCGGGCAAGACGATCGTCTACATCGGCTGCGTGTTGCTGATCGTCGGCATCTTTGCCATGCTGTACGTGCGCGAGCGGCGGCTCTGGGTATGGCTGGCCCCCGGCGGCGCCGGCGCACGCGCGCTGATGGCGCTGTCGAGCAACCGCAAGCTGCTGGACAACGACCGCGAATTCGACACCCTCAAGGGGCTGCTGACCCCGACCCAGGCGCAGGAGACGGCACGATGAGCACCGCGACGCAGACAATCGACCTCAAGCTGGCCGGCGACCAGACCCCCGGCTGGCGCGGCTGGCTGGCCCGCCGCACGGCGTGGGACTGGCTCTACGCCCTGTTGGCCGTCGCAGGCGCCGCGGTGGCGCTGTGGCAGTGGGGCCACGCGATGGACGGCTACGAGCGGGCGATTCTGATCGGCGCCGTGCCGAGCCTGATCGCGCTGGCGTGGTTCTGGCGCCCGGTGCAGCCGCTCACGGTGGTGGTGGCGGTGCTGTCGCTGCTGGCCATCGCGCTGTATCAGGTGGACGGGCGCGCCGACCTGGCGCGCGCCGAGCAGGTGTTCCTGCTGAAGTACTTCCTCTCCAGCCAGTCGGCGATCCTGTGGATGAGCGTGCTGTTCTTCATGAGCACGGTGTTCTACTGGATCGGGCTGCTGGCGCCGCGCGGGGGCGAGGCGGCCGAGCGCCTGGGCTCGCGCATCGCCTGGGTGGCGGTGACGCTGGCGCTGACCGGCACGATGGTGCGCTGGTACGAGAGCCACCAGATCGGCCCCGGCATCGGCCACATCCCGGTCAGCAACCTGTACGAGGTGTTCGTTCTGTTCGCGTGGCTGACGGCGGCGTACTACCTGTACTACGAGGATCGCTACCAGACGCGGCGCATGGGGGCGTTCGCGATGCTGATCGTCAGTGCCGCGGTGGGCTTTCTGCTGTGGTACACGGTGGTGCGCGAGGCGCATCAGATCCAGCCGCTGGTGCCGGCGCTGCAGAGCTGGTGGATGAAGCTGCACGTGCCGGCCAACTTCATCGGCTACGGCACGTTCGCCATCGCGGCGATGCTGGCGTTTGCCTACCTGATCAAGCAAAGCGCCGGCGAGACGAGCTGGGTCAAGCTCGCGCCGCTGTGGCTGCTGGGCATCGTGCTGTGCTTCGAGCCGCTGGTGTTTCGCCGCGGCGCCGCCGAGCAGGGCGCGAGCTACTGGTTCATCTATTTTGGCGTGTCGGCGCTGATCGTCGGCGGCATTCTGGCGGCGCGGCGGCGCATCGCCGAGCGGCTGCCGAGCCTGCAGGTGCTCGACGACGTGATGTACAAGGCGATCGCCGTGGGCTTTGCCTTCTTCACCATCGCCACCGTGCTGGGCGCGCTGTGGGCGGCGGAGGCCTGGGGCGGCTACTGGAGCTGGGACCCGAAGGAGACCTGGGCGCTGATCGTCTGGCTCAACTACGCGGCGTGGCTGCACATGCGCCTGATCAAGGGCCTGCGCGGCACGGTGGCGGCGTGGTGGGCGCTGGCGGGGCTGGGCGTGACGACCTTTGCCTTCCTCGGCGTCAACATGTTCCTGAGCGGCCTGCACAGCTACGGCGCGCTATGATCCGGCAGGGGTGGCCCCGATGCAGCCGCGGCCCAGCGAGATCACGCCACGGGCGATCGTGGAAAACCGTCGCCAGTGGTTGCAGCGCGCGGGCTGGGTGACGGCGGGGGCAGCCGGTGCGGCGCTCGCTCCGGCCGCTTGGGCGACGGCGTCCGGCCCGGCGGGCCGGCCCGGGCAGCGCCCGCCATTGGCGGCCCGGCCCAGCGCCGTCGCCGGTGCCCACGCGCCCGAGCCGCCGACGCCCTACGAGCTGGTCACCGGCTACAACAACTTCTACGAGTTCGGCACCGACAAGGAAGACCCCGCACGGCTCGCGCACCGCATGCGGCTGCGGCCGTGGACGGTGCAGGTGGACGGGCTGGTGGCGCGGCCGCTGACGCTGGATCTGGACGCGCTGCTGAAGCTCGCTCCGATGGAGGAGCGCCTCTACCGCCTGCGCTGCGTGGAGGGCTGGTCGATGGTGATCCCGTGGGTCGGCTATTCGCTGTCGGCGCTGATCGAGCACGCACGGCCGCTGGGCAGCGCCAAGTTCGTCGAATTTCACAGTCTGGCCGACCGCGAGACGATGCCCGGCCTGCGCTCCAGCGTGCTGCTGTGGCCCTACGTGGAAGGGCTGCGGATGGACGAGGCGCGCCATCCGCTGACGCTGCTGGCCTTCGGTCTGTACGGCGAGCTGCTGCCGCCGCAGAACGGCGCGCCGCTGCGCCTGGTGGTGCCGTGGAAGTACGGCTTCAAGAGCGCCAAGTCCATCGTGCGCATCCGCTTCGTCGAACGCCAGCCGGCCACCGCCTGGAGCGTGGCCGCGCCGCACGAGTACGGCTTCTACGCCAACGTCAACCCGGACGTGCCGCACCCACGCTGGAGCCAAGCCACCGAGCGGCGGCTGGGGCAGGGCGGGCTGTGGGCGCCGCGTCTGAAGACGCAGCCGTTCAACGGCTACGCCGAGCAGGTGGCCGGGCTGTACGCCGGCATGGACCTGCGGCGCTTCTACTGACGTGGACCGCTGGCTGCGCGCGGCCAAGCCCTGGGCGCTGCTGCTGCTGGCGGGCCCGGCGGTGTGGCTGTGGGGGCTGGCGCTGGCCGACCGCCTCGGCGCCAACCCGGCCGAGGCGTTGATCCGCGGCCTGGGCCTGTGGGCGCTGCGGCTGCTGTGGCTGACGCTGCTGGTCACCCCACTGCGGCTACTGACCGGCTGGTCGGCGCTGGCCGGCTGGCGGCGCGGGCTGGGGCTGTGGGCGTTTGGCTACGCGTTGTTGCACCTGCTGGCCTATGCGTGGCTCGATCAGGGTGGCGATCTGGTCGCCATCGCGCGCGACGTGGCGCAGCGGCCGTTCATCCTCGTCGGCGCGGTGGCGGTGCTGCTGCTGGTGCCACTGGCGGCGACCTCGTTCGACGCCGCGATCCGGCGTCTGGGGGCGCGGTGCTGGCGCGCGCTGCACCGGCTGGTGTATGCGGTGGCGCTGCTCGCGCTGCTGCACTGGTTCTGGATGCGCAGCGGCAAGCGCCTGTGGGGCGAGGTGGCGGTGTATGGCGCGCTGCTGGCGCTGCTGCTGGGCTGGCGGCTGCGCGCCGCGGTCAGTCGAGCGCGAGCGCGCGCTCCTGCCGCCACAGGTCGGCCACCGTCTCGCGCGCGCGGATGAGCTGCGCGCGCGCGCCGCTGACCAGCACCTCGGCCGCCTTGCCGCGCGTGTTGTAGTGGCTGGCCATGCTCATGCAGTAGGCGCCGGCCGAACCGACGGCGAGCAGATCGCCCGGCTGCGCGGCCAGTTCCCGGTCGCGCCCCAGCCAGTCGCCGCTTTCGCACACCGGGCCGACGACGTCCCACATCCGCGCGGGGGCGTCCGTGCGCGGCCGCACCGGCACGATGGCGTGCCAGGCTCCGTACATGGCCGGGCGCGGCAGGTCGTTCATCGCCGCGTCGACGATCAGGAAGTTCCTGGCTGCGCCGGGCTTGGCGTGGAGCACCTCGGTGACGCAGAGGCCGGCGTTGCCGACCAGCGAGCGCCCCGGCTCGAACAGCAGCCGACGCCGGCCGTGGCCGCGCGCGTCCAGCCGCGCCAGCAGCGCGCCCACCAGCGCCGGCGGCGTCGGCGGGGTTTCCCCGTGGTAGTCGATGCCGAGCCCCCCGCCCAGGTCCAGGTGGTGCAGCGCGATGCCCTCGGCCTCGATCGCCTCCACGAGGTCGAGCACACGCTCCAGCGCGTCGAGGTACGGCTCCACGGTGGTGATCTGCGAGCCGATGTGGCAGTCGATGCCGACCACGCGCAGCCCCGGCAGGCGGGCGGCGTGGCGGTAGGCGGCCAGCGCCTCGTCGTGCGCGATGCCGAACTTGTTGTCGCGCAGGCCGGTGGAGATGTAGGGGTGGGTGCGCGCGTCGACGTCCGGGTTGACGCGCAGGCTCACCGGCGCCTGCACGCCCAGCTCGCGCGCCACCGCATCCAGCACGTCGAGCTCGCCGACGCTTTCCACGTTGAAGCAGCCGATGCCGGCCTGTAGCGCCGCGCGCATCTCGGCGCGCGTCTTGCCCACGCCCGAAAAGACGATGCGCTCGGGGGGCACGCCGGCGCGCAGCGCGCGCGCCAGCTCGCCACCGGAGACGATGTCGGCGCCGCAGCCCGCGCGCGCCAGCGCCTGCACGATCGCCAGCGTCGAGTTGGCCTTCAGCGCGTAGCACACCAGCGCGTCGCGGCCGGCCAGCGCCTGCTGCCACGCGCCGGCGGCGGTGCGCAGCGCCGCGAGCGAATAGACGAACAGGGGCGTGCCGTGCTCGCGCGCCAGCGCCGCCACCGGCAGCTCCTCCACCCACAGCTCGCCGTCGCGGTAGTGGAAGAACGGCGCGCCGGGCAGCGCGGCAGGGTCAGCGTGGGCCATCGGGGCGGTGGGCGGTGTCATGCGGGGCGGGGGCGGCCTGGGCGGGCGCCGTGGCCGCGGGCGGCAGCGTCAGCGGCCCCTTCTGGCCACATCCCGTCAGGGTCATGGCCAAGGCGGTCGCCAGCGCCCGTGCGGCGCGGCCTACAATGAGCTTCCCAAGCATGGCGGCGATTCTAGCGATGACCGACACCGAATACCTCGACCGGGCCGAAGCGGTGCTCAAGGCGGTGGAGCTGAACTGCGACCGCCTCAACGAGGAGACCGACGCCGACATCGACAACCAGCGCGTCGGCGGCATGGTGACGCTGACCTTCCGCAACGGCAGCCAGATCGTCATCAACCTGCAAAAGCCCCTGCACGAGATCTGGATGGCGTCGCGTTCCGGCGGTTACCACTACCGCTTCGACGGCGCGCGCTGGATGGACACCAAGGGCGCCGGCGAGTTCTTCGCGCACCTGTCGCGCGAGGCCTCGGCGCAGGCGGGCGTGCCGCTGACGTTCCGTCCCTGAGCCGCGGCGGCGCCCGGCGGCGCGGTGCGCGCCGCGGACCGCGGCGCCGGTCCGTCCTACTGGCGGAACAGGTCGAGGATGCTGCGCCGCTCCTGCGCGTCGGGTGGGGTGTCGCCCGAGGGGGCGACCGTGGCGGGGTCGTCGAAGCCGAGCCGGCGCACGTAGCTGCCGTCGGCGTACTCCTCGTACACCCAGTCGCCGCCGCTGTAGGCCACGCCCGGCGGCGGCTGCAGCTCGTGCACCGGCTCGTGGCGCAGCGCCTGGGCCATGAAGTCGATCCAGATCGGCAGCGCCAGCGCCCCGCCGGTGGCGCGCCGGCCGAGGTTGCGCGGCTTGTCGTAGCCGAGCCACGCCGCGGCCGACAGCGTCGGGTGAAAGCCGACGAACCAGGCGTCCTGGGCGTCGTTGGTGGTGCCGGTCTTGCCGTAGAGGTCCGGGCGCTTCAGCGTCGCCTGGGCGCGCGCGGCGGTGCCGCTGCGCGTGATCTCGTTGAGCAGCTGGCTCATGAGGAAGGCGTTGCGCGCCGGCAGCGTGCGGTTGGCCTCGTCCGGCGCCTGGGGCGGCACCTCCATCAGCACGCGGTCGCGCGGATCGGTGATGCGCGTGATCAGCACCGGCGGCAGGTAGTGCCCGCCGTTGGCGAACACGGCGTAGCCGGCGGCCATCTCCAGCGGCGTGACGGCCCCGGCGCCCAGCGCCATCGTCAGGTAGGGCGGGTGCTTGTCCGGGTCCAGTCCGAAGCGGGTGATCCACTGCTGCGCCGACTGCGTGCCCACCGCGCGCAGGATCTGGATCGAGACCATGTTCTTCGACTTGGCCAGCGCGGTGCGCACCGTCATCGGACCGTCGTACTGGCCGTCGTAGTTCTTCGGCTCCCACGGCTTGCCGCCGGTGACGCTGGCCGGAAAGAACAGCGGCGCGTCGTTGACGACGGTGGCCGGCATGATGCCCTTTTCCAGCGCGGCCGAGTAGATGAAGGGCTTGAAGCTGGAGCCGGGCTGGCGCTGCGACTGCGTGACGCGGTTGAACTTGTTGCGATCGAAGTCGAAGCCGCCCACCAGCGCGCGGATGCCGCCGTCGCGCGGGTCGACGGCGACGAAGGCGGCCTCCACCTCCGGGGTCTGCGTCAGCACCCAGCCCTGGGGCGTCTGCACGATGCGCACCACGGCGCCGGGGCGCAGCTTCAGGTGCGGCGGCGCCTTCGGGTCGAGGCCGGAGCGCACCGGCTCCAGCCCGGCACCGGTGATCTCGATCACGCCGCCCTCGCCGCGCGTGACCGTGACCTTGGCAGGGCTGGCCTCCAGCACCACCGCGGTCAGCAGCGTATCGTCGTCCGGCAGCGCGGCGATGGCGTCGTCGATGGCGGCGGCGCGCGCGGCCGGATCGGCCGGCAGCTCGATGAAGCGCTCCGGTCCGCGGTAGAACTGGCGTCGCTCGAACTCGAGCACGCCGTTTCTCAGCGCACGCCAGGCGGCGCGCTGCAGTGCCGGGTCGACGGTGGTGTACACCTTCAGGCCGGCGGTGTAGGCGTCCTCGCCATAGCGCTCGACGATCGCCTGGCGCACCATCTCGGCGATGTACTCGGCGTGCAGCTCATCCTCGGCGGGGCCGCGGCGCAGCCGCAGCGGCTCGGCGCGCGCGGCGCGCGCCTCGGCCTCGGTGATGAAGCCGTTGTCGAGCATGCGGTCGATGATGTGCAGCTGGCGCGCGCGCGCGCGCTTGGGGTTGCGGTAGGGGTTGTAGGCCGACGGCGCCTTGGGCAGGCCGGCCAGCAGCGCCGCCTCGGCGATGGTCAGGTCCTTGAGCGACTTGCCGAAATAGGTCTGCGCCGCCGCCGCGAAGCCGTACGAGCGCTGGCCGAGGAAGATCTGGTTCATGTAGATCTCGAGAATCTGCTCCTTGGTTAGCAGGTGCTCGAGCTTGAACGTCAGCAGGATCTCATAGAGCTTGCGCAGGTAGCTCTTCTCGCTGGAGAGGTAGACGTTGCGCGCCACCTGCATGGTGATGGTGGAGGCACCCTGGCTCTTGGCCTCGCCGAGGTTGGCCAGCGCCGCGCGCAGCAGGCCACGGTAGTCGACCCCGCCGTGCTCGAAGAAGCGCGCGTCCTCGATGGCCAGCACGGCGTTGATCATCACCGGCGGGATGTCCTCGAACGGCACGACGATGCGGCGCTCCTCGCCGAACTCGCCCAGCAGCGAGCCATCGCGCGCGTAGATGCGCAGCGGCATCTTGGGCCGGTAGTCCGCCAGTTCGCTGACGTCGGGCAGGTTCGGGTAGGCCAGCGCCAGGCCGAGCGCCACCAGCAGCGCCGCGGCCGCCCCCAGCGCCGCCAGCCCGCCGAGCAGCCCCAGCAGCACGCGCAGCCACGGCGGGCGGCGGGACGTGCCGGCGCCGGAGGCAGGGGGCGAGCCGGACGGGGAGGCAGGAGACGCGGAGGGCATGGTGCGCGGGCATTATAGGAACGCGTACCCCTCGGGCGGTCGGCGCCACTGTGGGCTGCTGACAACGCTGGCGGCGCGCGCAGCCCCGGGGGCGATGGCTTCGCGGCGGCAATACTGCTAGGATTGCTTGCACAAGGGCGTTACGCGCCATGCCAAGGCCGACTGGGGGTGGGATTTGATCGCGCTGGGATCATGGATACGTCGAGAGCCGGCTCCGCTGCTGGGCATCGACATCAGTTCCTCCACCCTGAAGCTGGTGGAACTGGAGCGTGACCGCTCCGGGACGCTGCGGCTGCTGCACTGCGCCATCGAGCCGCTGGAGCGCGGCTGGGTGTCGGAGGGCAACATCGAGAAGTTCGACGAGGTGGCCGAGGCGCTGCGCCGCCTGGTGCGCAAGGCCGGCACGCGCACCCGGCGTGCGGCGCTGGCGCTGCCCGGTTCGGCCGTCATCACGCGCAAGGTCAGCCTGCCGGCCGAGCTCGACGAGGATCAGCTGGAACTGCAGGTGGAGGCCGAGGCCGCACAGCTGATCCCGTTTCCCTTGTTGGAAGTGGCGCTGGACTTCTGCGTCGTCGGCCCGTCGCCGAGCGCGCCGGGCTACCAGGAGGTGCTGGTGGCGGCCTCGCGCAAGGAGAAGGTAAGCGACCGCCAGGGCGTGGCCGAGGCGGCCGGGCTGGAGCCGGTCATCGTCGACGTCGAGCCTTACGCCTCGCGGCTGGCGGCGCGGCGCGCCATCGAGAAGCTGCCCGGCGGCGGGCGCAACCTGCTGGTGGCGCTGTTCGAGATCGGCTCGGCGTCCACCGCGCTGCAGGTGGTGCGCAACGACGAGATGATCTACGAGCGCGATCAGCCGGTGGGGGGTGAGGGCCTGACGCAGATGATCGAGCGGCAGTATGGCCTGTCGCGCGAGGAGGCCGAGCTGCGCAAGCGTCAGGGGGGGGCGGGTTTGCCGCCCGACTACCCGCAGACCGTGCTGCAGCCATTCCTCGACGCGCTGGGTCAGGAGCTCGGTCGCGCGCTGCAGTTCTTCTTCACCAGCACGCCGCACAACAAGGTCGACCACATCCTGCTGTCGGGCGGCTCGGCCAGCCTGCCCGGGCTGGCGCAGGCGGTGACGCTGCAGACCGGCTTTGCCGCCTCGGTGCTCAACCCCTTCGACGGCATGGCGGTGTCGCCGTCGATCCCGGCGGCGCGTCTGGCCGCGGAGGCCACCTCGTACCTGGTGGCCACCGGGCTGGCGCTGCGGAGGTACGTGCCATGATCGCCATCAACCTGCTGCCGCATCGTGAGTGGGCGCGCAAGCGGCGGCGCGAGGCGTTCTATGTCCAGCTCGGGCTGGCCGTCCTGGGCGGTGCGCTGGTCGCTGGCGCCATCTATGCGGTCTACGAGGCGCGCATCGGCGTGCAGGACGCGCGCAATCGCCTGCTGCAGCAGGAAATCGCCAAGCTCGATCAGCAGATCAAGGAAATCGCCACGCTGCAGGAGGAGCTGGAGGCGCTGAAGGCGCGGCAGGACGCGGTGGAGAGTCTGCAGGCCGACCGCAACCTGCCGGTGCACCTGCTCAACGAGCTGGTGCGCCAGCTGCCCGACGGGGTGGCGCTGCGCTCGATCAAGCAGGAGGGGACCACGATCGCGATCAACGGCGTGGCGCAGTCGCAGGAGCGCGTCTCGGAGCTGCTGCGCAACCTGGGCGGCGGCAGCCCATGGCTGAAGCAGCCGCAGCTGATCGAGATCGTCGCCACGACGATGAACCTCAACCCGGGCGGCCAGCGGCGCGTGTTCAACTTCTCGCTGCGCGTCACGCAGGCCAAGGGCGAGGTGGCCGCCCCGGCCGCCAGGCCCGCCACGCCGCCGGCCGGCGCCACCTGACGGCCCCCGACACGCAAGGACGACTCCGATGGCCATCGCCCGCGGCAAGCCCTCCCGCCAGCCCAGCGTCGACTGGGCCGCGCTGCAGCAGCGGCTGCGGCGCCAGTTCACCAACCTCGACCCCAACGATCCCTCACGTTGGCCGGCGCTGCCGCGCGCGCTGCTGCTGCTGGCGGCGGGCGTGGCGGTGCTGGCGGCGCTGTGGTACGTGTGGCTGGCCGACCAGGCTGCCGCGCTGGAGGCGGCGCAGCGCCGCGAGGGCGAGCTGCGCACGCAGTACACGCAGAAGGTGGCCAAGGCGGCGGCGCTGGATACGCTGAAGGGGCAGCTCGAGCAGGTGCGCCAGTACGTGGCCCAGCTGGAAAAGCAGCTGCCCAGTCGCGCCGAGATGGATGCGCTGCTGTCGGACATCAACCAGGCCGGCATCGGGCGCGGGCTGCAGTTCGAGCTGTTCCGTCCCGGGCAGGAGGTGGTGCGCGACTACTACGCCGAACTGCCGATCACGCTGCGCGTCAGCGGCTCGTACCACGCGATCGGACAGTTCGTGGCCGACGTGGCGCACCTGTCGCGCATCGTGACGCTGAACAACCTGTCGATCGCCCCCACGCCGAACCGCAACGACCAGCTCACCATGGAGAGCACGGCCAAGACGTTCCGCTACCTCGACCCCGAGGAGGTGTTGCAGCGCAAGGCGGCGTCCAGGAAGGCGCAGCAGGGAGCGAAGCAATGAAGCGGCAGCAGCGGGCAGGTTGGGGCGCCGCGCTGGTGGCGTTGGCGCTGGCGGGCTGCGGGGGCTCGGCGGACGACCTGACGCAGTGGATGGCGCAGCAGCGCGCCCAGGCCAACCCGAAGATCGAGCCGGTGCGTCCGCCGACGGCGTTCCAGCCCGAGACCTACAGCGTGGCGGCCGAGACCTCGCCGTTCAGCGACGAGAAGTTGGTGCAGGCACTGCGCAGCGATGCGGTCAACCCTGCGGTATCACGCCTGCTGCTGGCCGAGCAGCAGCGCCGTCGCGAGCCGCTGGAGGATTTCCCGCTCGACACCATGACGATGGTGGGTCTGCTGCAGCGCGGGGGGCAGCGGGTGGCGCTGGTGCGCGTCAACGGCCTGCTGCACCAGGTGCGGGTCGGCAACTACATGGGGCAGAACTTCGGCCGCGTCACCGCGATCGACGACCACCAGATCACCCTGCGCGAGATCGTGCAGGACGCCTCCGGCGAGTGGGTGGAGCGCGCCGCAACGCTGAAACTGCAGGAAGGAACCGGCAAATGAACGAGCGAGACGTCAACCGCGGGTTGCGCAGGGGCCTGCCCCTGCGGCGCTGGCGGCGTTGGGCGGCGTGGACGGTCGGCGTGGGGCTGCTGGCGGCCCAGGGCGTGGCGTGGGCGCAGGCGGCGATCCGGGCCGTCAGCGCCAGTGTGGTCGGCGGCAGCGAGGTCGTGCGCATCGAGACGAGCGCGCCGCTGCCCGGCGTGCCGGCGGGCTTCGCCACGCAGACGCCGCCGCGCATCGCGCTGGACTTTCCGGCCACCACCAACGCCAGCGGCAAGAGTCTGATCGAGGTCAACCAGGGCAACCTGCGCTCGGTCAATGTCGTGGAGGCCGGCGAGCGCACGCGCGTCGTCCTCAACCTCATCCGCAACGTGCCGTACGAGGCGCGTGCCGAGGGCAACGTGCTGCTGGTCACGCTGCAGCCGCCGGTGACCACCGCGCAGGCCGAAGCCGCGCAGGCGCCCACCTTCCCCGGCGTGGTCGCGCCGGCTGGCGCGGGCGTCGCGCTGGCCGACATCGACTTCCGCCGCGGCGAGGAGGGGGCCGGCCGCGTCGTCGTGCAGCTGGGCAGCGCACAGACCCCGGTGGACATCCGCCCGCAGGGGCGCAACATCGTCGTCGAGTTCCAGCGCACGACGCTGCCGGAGGGGCTGCGCCGCCGGCTCGACGTGACCGACTTCGGCACCCCGGTGCGCATGGTCACCGCCACGCAGGCCGGCGACCGCGTGCGCCTGCTGGTGGAGAATGCCGGCGAGTGGGAGCACAGCGCCTACCAGAGCGACAACCAGTTCGTGCTGGAAGTGCGTCCGGTCAAGCCCGACCCGAACAAGCTGGTGGCAGGGCCGAGGTACAGCGGCGACAGGCTGTCGCTGAACTTCCAGAACATCGACGTGCGCGCGCTGCTGCAGGTCATCGCCGACTTCACTGGCTTCAACATCATCACCACCGACACCGTGCAGGGCAGCCTGACGCTGCGCCTGAAGGATGTGCCGTGGGACCAGGCGCTGGACATCATCCTGGAGGCCAAGCAGCTGGGCATGACGCGCACCGGCAACGTCATCCGCGTGGCGCCCCGAAAAGAGCTCGCGGATGAAACCAAGTTCAACCTCGAGCAGCAGGCCTTGGCGCAGAAGCTGATCCCGCTCAAGAGCGAGTCCTTCCAGCTCAACTATGCCAAGGCATCCGACGTCGCCGCCCAGCTCTTGGGGACGGATGCGGTTGACCGTGAAGGACGAGCGAGGGCCGCGCCGACGACGGACAGCGGTGTGCAGGCGACCGGTGACAGTCGAACCCTGTTCAGCTCCGGTACGCGCATCCTCAGCGACAGAGGTGTTGCGGTGGCCGAGCCCCGTACCAACCGTTTGTTCGTGATGGACGTGCCGGAGCGTCTGGAGAAAATCGCCGAACTGATCAAGCTGCTCGACATCCCGGTACGGCAGGTTTTGATCGAAGCCAGAATAGTCGAAGCGGATGAGGGTGTTGGAAAGGCGCTCGGTGTCCGCTTCGGGGGCATGATCAATGGGGCGACACTGGGAACGGTCAACGGAAGTCGGGTGTTGATGTCGGTTGGGGGCGGCGGCTCTTACGGGGCGACGTCGCCTGGATTGAGTGGAGCCATGGTCAATCTTCCGGCTCAACCGCTTTCCCAGGCTGCGTCGACGGCAGCAGGCGCCATCGGGGCTACCATTTTCAACTCGACGCTGACGCGGATGCTGAGTCTCGAGATCCAGGCTCTGGAGGCGGATCGTCGGGTGAGGGTGATCTCGAGTCCGCGCTTGATCACGTCTGATTTGAAGAAGGCGGTGATCGAGCAGGGTGAGGAGATTCCTTATCAGACGAATTCGGCTAACCAGGGTACGAATGTCCAGTTCAAGAAAGCCGTCTTGAAGCTGGATGTGATGCCGCAAATCACGCCGGACGGATCCGTGATCCTTGATGTCGAGGTTTCGAAGGATTCGCGCGGTGATATCCTGCCCGGTGGGGTCGCGATCAATACCAACAAGGTCCAGACCAAGGTGCTCGTTGAAAATGGGGGTACGGTTGCGATCGGTGGAATCTTCCGTTCAGAGGAGACTACGGACAATCAAAAAATTCCTGGCTTGGGCGATCTCCCCGCCGTAGGCGGATTGTTCCGGTCGAAGCGGACGTCTCTGGATCGCAAGGAGCTCATCGTATTCCTTACGCCCCGTATTCTTCCCGCCGTCATGGGGGGGCAGTGACGCATCTGGTGCTCATCGGCCTGCCCGGCGCCGGCAAGACCACGGTCGGCCGGCAGCTGGCGCGGCGGCTGCAGGTGCCGTTCGTCGATTCCGACGCGGTGATCGAGGAGCGGCTCGGCTGCAGCATCCGCGAGTTCTTCGAGCGGGAGGGCGAGGAGCCCTTCCGCGACGTGGAGGAGACGGTGCTGGACGAGCTGACGCGCGGCGAGCCGTGCGTGCTGTCCACCGGCGGCGGGGCGGTGCTGCGGCCGGCCAACCGGCAGCGGCTGCGGGCGCGCGGACGGGTGTTCTACCTGCGCTCCACGCCGGAGGAGCTGATGCGCCGGCTGCGTCATGACCGCACGCGGCCGCTGCTGCAGGTGGCCGATCCGCTGCAGCGCCTGCGCGAGCTGCACGCGCTGCGCGATCCCCTGTACCGCGAGACGGCGCACTACGTGATCGAGACCGGCCGCCCGTCGGTGGCGACGCTCGTCAACATGATCCTGATGCAGCTGGAGCTGGGCGCCGAGGCGGCCCGGGGCGCGACGGCCGGCTAAACTCGTGGCATGTCCACGTCCGCCGCTGCCGCCATCGCCGAAGCCCCCGCATCCGCACCCGCCGCCACCGTGCTGCACACGGTGACCATCGACCTCGGGGAGCGCAGCTACCCGATCGTCATCGGCACCGGGCTGCTGGACGACCCGGGCACCTGGGCCGGCCTGCCGCGCGCGGCCACCGCCGCCATCGTCACCAACACGGTGGTGGCGCCGCTGTACCTGGCGCGGCTGCGTGCCGCATTGCAGCCGCACTACGCGCGCGTGCTGGAGGTGGTGCTGCCCGACGGCGAGGCGCACAAGGACTGGCCGACGCTCAACTGCATCTTCGACGCGCTGCTGGCTGCCGGGGCGGACCGCAGGACGGTGCTGTTCGCGCTCGGCGGCGGCGTGATCGGCGACATGACCGGCTTTGCCGCCGCGTGCTACATGCGCGGCGTGCCGTTCGTGCAGGTGCCGACCACCCTGCTGGCGCAGGTGGACTCCTCGGTGGGCGGCAAGACGGCGATCAACCACCCGCTCGGCAAGAACATGATCGGGGCGTTCTACCAGCCGGTGCGGGTGGTGTGCGACTTGGGCACGCTCGCGACCCTGCCGCCGCGCGAGTTCGCCGCCGGGCTGGCGGAGGTGATCAAGTACGGGCCGATCGCCGACGTGGCCTTCCTCGACTGGGTGGAGGCGAATGTCGGGCGGCTGGTGGCGCGCGACGCTGCGGCGCTCGCGCACGCGGTGCGGCGCAGCTGCGAGATCAAGGCCGCCGTCGTCGGGCAGGACGAGCGCGAGTCCGGCCTGCGCGCGATCCTCAACTTCGGCCACACCTTCGGCCACGCGATCGAGGCGGGGCTGGGCTACGGCGCCTGGCTGCACGGCGAGGCGGTCGGCTGCGGCATGGTGATGGCGGCGGAGCTGTCGCACCGGCTCGGGCTGGTGTCGGCGGCCTGGGTGGCGCGGCTGGAGCGGCTGGTGGCCGCAGCCGGCCTGCCGGTGCGCGCGCCGGTGCTGGGGCCGGACAACGTCGCGCGCTACCTGGAGCTGATGCGCGTGGACAAGAAGGCCGAGGGCGGCGAGATCCGCTTCGTCGTCGTCGACGAGGCCGGGCACGCGTTCGTGCGCCCGGCGCCGGATGCGCTGGTGGCCGAGGTGATCGCGGCGCGCTGCGCCGCCTGAGCCCGGGGGAGGCGGCCGTGACCCTGGCGCTGCCGACGCTGGCCGAGGAGGCGGTCGCCGCCGCCACGCCACCGGTGTGGGCGGGCGGGACGCTGGCGCCATGGGCGTGCGACCCGGCGCGCAGCCGCGGCCGGCGCCACCCGGAGCCGTCGGCGCCGACGCGCAACCCGTTCCAGCGCGACCGTGACCGCGTCATCCACTCCACCGCGTTTCGCCGCCTGGTCTACAAGACGCAGGTGTTCCTCAACCACGAGGGCGACCTGTTCCGCACGCGGCTGACGCACTCGCTGGAGGTGGCGCAGCTCGGCCGCAGCATCGCCCGCGCGCTGGGTCTGCACGAGGATCTGGTGGAGGCGATCGCGCTGGCGCACGACCTGGGGCACACGCCGTTCGGCCACGCGGGTCAGGATGCGCTCAACGCCTGCCTGCACGCCGACGACGGCCCGTGGGCCGCCGAGCCGCGCGGGGCCGATGAGCCGCACGGCGGCTTCGAGCACAACCTTCAGAGCCTGCGCGTGGTCGACGAGCTGGAGGAGCGCTACCCGGCGTTCGACGGCCTCAACCTCAGCTTCGAGACGCGCGAGGGCATCCTGAAGCACTGTGCGCGCGCCAACGCCGAGTGGCTGGAGGCGCGCGAGCCGGGCGGCGTGGGGGCGCGCTTCCTGCGTGGCGAGTCGCCGTCGCTGGAGGCGCAGCTGGCCAACGTCGCCGACGAGATCGCCTACAACGCGCACGACCTCGACGACGGCGTGCGCAGCGGCCTGTTGACGCTGGAGCAGCTGGAGCAGGTCGAGCTGTTCGACGCCTTCCGCCGCGAGGCGCTGGCGCAGCATCCGCACCTGCGGGGACGGCGGCTGCTGTACGAGACGATCCGGCGCATGCTCAGCGCGCAGGTGTACGACGTGATCGCCGCCACGCGCGCGGCCTTGAGCGCTGCCGGCGTGCAGTCCGTGGAGGACGTGCGCGCGCAGCCGCCGCTGCTGGGCTTTTCGCCGGCGATGCGCGAGGCCTCGGCGCGGCTGAAGCGCTTCCTGCTCGTCAACCTGTACCGCCACCCGCAGGTGATGGAGACCACGGCGCGCGCGCGCCAGGTGGTGACCGACCTGTACCGCGCCTACTGCGCCGATCCGGCGCGGCTGCCGCCACCGCGCCGCCGCGCCGGGCTGTCGCTGCGGCGGCAGGTGGCCGACCACATCGCCGGCATGACCGACCGCTACGCGATCCGCGAGCACGAGCGGCTGACCGGCCGGCGGCTGTTCAGCTGAGGCCGCGATGGGAACCATGCTCGGCATTCCACCGGCGGCGCTGCCGATCGTGCTGGTCGGCGTGGCCAGCGCGATGCACGTCGGCAAGCTGCCGCCGGCGCTGCCGCTGCTGGCGCGCGAGCTGGGCGTGACGCTGGTGCAGGGGGGCTTTCTGCTCTCCATGATCCAGCTGGCGGGCATGACGCTGGGGGCGTTGGCCGGTCAGCTGGCCGACCGGCTGGGGCCGCGGCGCGTGATGCTGGGCGGACTGGTGTTGCTGGCAGCCGGCAGCCTGGCCGGGGCGCTGGCGCCCGCTGCGGCCTGGCTGCTGGCCGCGCGCGCGTTGGAAGGGGTGGGCTTTCTGATGACGGTGCTGCCGGCGCCGGGGCTGATCCGTCGCGGCGTGACCGAGCCGGGGCCGCAGGCGCGCGCGCTGGGCTGGTGGGGGGCCTACATGCCGATCGGCGCGGCGCTCGGGCTGGCGCTGACGCCGCCGCTGTATGCGACGTTGGGCTGGCGCACGGCATGGGGGGCGCTGGCCCTGCTGGCGCTGGCGTGCGCGGGGCTGGTGGCGCGGCGGGTGCCGGCCGACGGCGCGTCCCCGGCTGGCGGCACGGCGGCCCTGCGCGCCGCCCTGCAGGGTCTGCGCACCACGCTCGCTGCGGCCGGCCCGTGGCTGGTCGCGCTGGCCTTCGGGGTCTATTCGGGCCAATGGCTGGCGGTGGTGGGTTTTCTGCCAACGATCTACACGGAGGCTGGCTGGCCCGGCGCCGTGGTCGGCTGGGCCAGTGCGCTGGCCGCGGGGGTCAACCTGGCCGGCAACGTGCTGGCCGGGCGGCTGCTGGCGCGCGGCTGGCCGGTGCGGCGGCTGCTGTGGCTGGGCTACGGGGCAATGGCCGCGGGCGCGCTGGGCACGTTCACCGCCCCGCCGCTGGCGGCCTACGGCGCGGTGCTGGCGTTCTCGGCGCTGGGGGGGCTGGTGCCGGGCACGCTGTTCGCGCTGGCGGTGCGGCTGGCGCCGTCGCCGGCCACGGTGTCCACCACCGTCGGCTGGGTGCAGCAGCTCTCCTCGCTCGGGCAATTCGCCGCCCCGCCGCTGGTGGCGGCGCTGGCCGCGCGCGTGGGCGGCTGGCAGTGGACGTGGCTGTTCAACGTGGCCTGCTGCGCCGCCGGCGCGCTGCTGGCGGTGGCGCTGCAGGCGCGCTGGCGGCGCGCGGCCGCCGTGCCGGTGCGGGTGTAGGGCGGGACGCGCGATGGCCCGACTGCCCCGCCTGCGCGTCGCCGGCTGTGCGCATCTGGTGGTCTGGCGCGGCCACGACGGTCGGCCGGTGTTCGCCGACGACCTCGACCGCGAGGCGCTGCGCGACGCGCTGGGGGAGGTGGCGGCGCGCGAGCAGGTGGCGGTGCACGGCTGGGCGTGGCTGCCGGCGCAGGTATGGCTGCTGGTGACACCGGCGGAGGCCGAGGGTCTGCCGCGCCTCATGCAGGGATTGGGCCGGCGCTACGTGCGCCACTTCCACGCGCGCCACGGCGGCAGCGGCACGCTGTGGGAGGGGCGCTACCGTGCCACCGTGCTGGGGCCGGACTGGGTGCTGCCGGCGCTGGTGTTCCTCGAGACGCTGCCGGTGTACGAGGGGCTGGCCGCCAGCGCCGAGGCGTGGCCGTGGAGCAGCCACCGTCATCACGCCGGGCTGCAGCCGCAACGCGGCCTGCAGCCGCCGGCGGCGTGGTGGGCGCTGGGCGACACGCCGTTTGCGCGCGAGGCCGCCTGGCGCCGCCGCGTCGCCGAGGGGCTGGGCGCGGCCGAACGCCAGCGGTTGCACGAGGCGGCGCTGAAAGGCTGGCCGCTGGGCGACGACGCCTTCCTGCACGCGCTGCAGCAGGCCAGCGGCCGCCCGGTTCGGCCGCGCCGGCCCGGGCGGCCGCGTCGATCTACTCTGTCCCCAAAAAACGTGGAGAATGGTGAAGGTTAGATAAATAGTACTCCGACCCCGAATGTTTGGGTTGCGGCCGCGTCGTGGTTCCGCTATGCTGGTGGCTTTCCCCAGTTCGTCCTGTCAGGAGCTCGAGCGTGAGCGCATCCCCTTCCCCGGCCGGGCAGCGTGGCCTGTACGACGCTGCGTATGAGCACGACGCCTGCGGCGTCGGCTTCGTGGCCCACATCAAGGGCCGCAAGAGCCACGAGATCGTCACCCAGGCGCTGAAGATCCTGGAAAACCTCGACCACCGCGGCGCGGTCGGGGCCGACCCGCTGATGGGCGACGGCGCCGGCATCCTGATCCAGATTCCGGATCAGCTCTACCGCGAGGAGATGGCCAAGCAGGGCGTGACGCTGCCGCCGCCGGGCGAGTACGGCGTCGGCATGATCTTTCTGCCCAAGGAGCACGCCAGCCGCCTGGCCTGCGAGCAGGAGCTGGAGCGCGCCATCAAGGCCGAGGGGCAGGTGCTGCTGGGCTGGCGCGACGTGCCGGTCAACAAGGCGATGCCGATGTCGCCGGCGGTGCGCAAGACCGAGCCGGTGATCCGTCAGGTCTTCATCGGCCGCGGCAGCGACGTCATCGTGCAGGACGCGCTGGAGCGCAAGCTCTACGTGATCCGCAAGACCGCCAGCGCCGCCATCCAGCGCCTGCAGCTGACGCACAGCAAGGAATACTACGTGCCCAGCATGAGCAGCCGCACCGTGGTCTACAAGGGGCTGCTGCTGGCCAACCAGGTGGGCGAGTACTACCTCGACCTGCAGGATCCGCGCTGCGTCTCGGCGCTGGGGCTGGTGCACCAGCGCTTCTCGACCAACACCTTCCCCGAGTGGCCGCTGGCGCACCCGTACCGCTACATCGCCCACAACGGCGAGATCAACACCGTCAAGGGCAACTACAACTGGATGCGCGCGCGCGAAGGCGTGATGAGCTCGCCGGTGCTCGGCGCCGACCTCAAGAAGCTCTACCCGATCAGCTTTGCCGGGCAGTCCGACACCGCCACGTTCGACAACTGCCTGGAGCTGCTGGCGATGGCGGGCTATCCGCTGGCGCACGCCATCATGATGATGATCCCCGAGCCGTGGGAGCAGCACACACTGATGGATGAGCGCCGCCGCGCGTTCTACGAATACCACGCGGCGATGCTGGAGCCGTGGGACGGCCCGGCCTCGATCGTTTTCACCGACGGGCGCCAGATCGGCGCGACGCTGGACCGCAACGGCCTGCGCCCGTCGCGCTACTGCATCACCGACGACGACATGGTGATCATGGCCTCCGAGTCGGGCGTGCTGCCGGTGCCGGAGAGCAAGATCGTGCGCAAGTGGCGCCTGCAGCCAGGCAGGATGTTCCTGATCGACCTGGAGCAGGGGCGCATGATCGACGACGAGGAGATCAAGGCGCAGCTGGCCAACGCCAAGCCGTACAAGCAGTGGATCGAGAACCTGCGCATCCGGCTCGACGACGTCGAGCGCCCGGTGGCCGGCGACGACGAGGCCAGCGTCAAGGCGGTGGCGGACGAGTCGGCACAGGCGGCGGTGGACACCGACCGCGCGCTGCTGGACCTGCAGCAGGCGTTCGGCTATACGCAGGAGGACATCAAGTTCCTGATGGCGCCGATGGCCGCCAACGGCGAGGAGGGCGTGGGCTCGATGGGCAACGACAGCCCGCTGCCGGTGCTGTCCGACCGGCCCAAGCCGCTCTACAGCTACTTCAAGCAGCTGTTCGCGCAGGTGACCAACCCGCCGATCGACCCGATCCGCGAGGCGATCGTGATGTCGCTGGTGTCGTTCATCGGCCCCAAGCCCAACCTGCTCGACATCAACCAGGTCAACCCGCCGATGCGGCTGGAGGTCAGCCAGCCGGTGCTCAACGAGGCCGACATGGCCAAGCTGCGCGACATCGAGCGCCGAACCGGCGGCAAGTTCAAGAGCCAGACGCTGGACATCACCTATCCCGTCGCCTGGGGCAAGGAGGGCATCGAGGCCAAGCTCGCGTCGCTGTGCGCCGAGGCGGTGGATGCCATCAGGAGCGGCTGCAATATCCTGATCCTGAGCGACTGCGCCGTCGACCGCGAGCGCGTGGCGATTCCGGCGCTGCTGGCGCTGTCGGCGGTGCACCAGCACCTGATCCGCGAGGGGCTGCGCACCGCCACCGGCCTGGTGGTGGAAACCGGCAGCGCGCGCGAGGTGCACCACTTCGCGGTGCTGGCCGGCTACGGCGCCGAGGCGGTGCACCCGTACCTGGCGCTGCAGACGATCCGCGCGATCCACAAGGACCTGCCCGGGGAGCTGTCGGCCGACAAGGCCGTGGCCAACTACATCAAGGCGGTCGGCAAGGGCCTGTCGAAGATCATGTCCAAGATGGGCGTGTCCACCTACATGAGCTACTGCGGCGCGCAGCTGTTCGAGGCGGTGGGCATCAACAGCGCGACGATCGAGAAGTATTTCACCGGCACCGCCAGCCGCGTCGAGGGCATCGGCGTGTTCGAGATCGCCGAGGAGGCGCTGCGCTGGCACCGCCAGGCCTACGGCGACGATCCGGTGCTGCGCGACATGCTCGACGTCGGCGGCGAGTACGCCTGGCGCGCGCGCGGCGAGGAGCACATGTGGACGCCGGACGCGATTGCCAAGCTGCAGCACGCCACGCGCGCCGGCAACTACGCCACCTACAAGGAGTACGCGCAGATCATCAACGACCAGTCGCGCCGCCACATGACGCTGCGCGGGCTGTTCGAGTTCAAGGTCGATCCGGCCAAGGCGATCCCGATCGAGGAGGTCGAGCCCGCCAGCGAGATCGTCAAGCGCTTCGCCACCGGCGCGATGTCGCTGGGCTCCATCAGCACCGAGGCGCACACGACGCTGGCCATCGCGATGAACCGCATCGGCGGAAAAAGCAACACCGGCGAGGGCGGCGAGGACCCGGCGCGCTATCGCAATGAACTGAAGGGCATCCCGATCCGCAAGGGCCAGACGGTGGGCTCCATCATCGGTCCGGACAAGGTCGAGGTCGACTACGAGCTGCAGGATGGCGACAGCCTGCGCTCGCGCATCAAGCAGGTGGCCTCCGGGCGCTTCGGCGTCACCACCGAGTACCTGGTCAGCGCCGACCAGATCCAGATCAAGATGGCGCAGGGCGCCAAGCCCGGCGAGGGCGGCCAGCTGCCCGGCTCCAAGGTGTCGGAGTACATCGGCTTTCTGCGCTATTCGGTGCCGGGCGTCGGCCTGATCAGCCCGCCGCCGCACCACGACATCTACTCGATCGAGGATCTGGCGCAGCTGATCCATGACCTGAAGAACGTCAACCCGCGCGCCGACATCTCGGTCAAGCTGGTCGCCGAGGTGGGGGTCGGCACGATCACCGCCGGCGTGGCCAAGGCCAAGGCCGACCACGTCGTCATCGCCGGTCATGACGGCGGCACCGGGGCGTCGCCGTGGTCGTCGATCAAGCACGCCGGCAGCCCGTGGGAGATCGGCCTGGCGGAGACGCAGCAGACGCTGGTGCTCAACCGTCTGCGCGGGCGCATCCGCGTGCAGGTCGACGGCCAGATCAAGACCGGCCGCGACGTGGTGATCGGCGCGCTGCTGGGCGCGGACGAGTTCGGCTTTGCCACCGCGCCGCTGGTGGTGGAGGGCTGCATCATGATGCGCAAGTGCCACCTCAACACCTGCCCGGTGGGGGTGGCCACGCAGGATCCGGTGCTGCGGCGCAAGTTCGCCGGCAAGCCCGAGCATGTGGTGAACTACTTCTTCTTCGTCGCCGAGGAGGTGCGCGCCATCATGGCGCAGCTGGGCATCCGCCGCTTCGACGACCTGATCGGGCGCACCGACCTGCTCGACATGAAGAGGGGCATCGAGCACTGGAAGGCCAAGGGGCTGGACTACAGCCGCCTGCTGGCGCAGCCGGACGTGCCCGCCGACGTGCCGCGCCGCCACGTCGAGACGCAGGACCACGGCCTGGACAAGGCGCTGGACGTCAGGCTGATCGAGAAGGCCCGCCCGGCCATCGAGCGCGGCGAGAAGGTGCACTTCATCGAGAGCGTGCGCAACGTCAACCGCACGGTCGGCGCGATGCTGTCGGGCGAGGTGACGCGTCACCACCCCGAGGGGCTGCCCGACGACACCATCCGCATCCAGATGGAGGGCACCGGCGGCCAGTCGTTCGGCGCGTTCCTCTGCAAGGGCATCACGCTGTACCTGATCGGCGATGCCAACGACTACACCGGCAAGGGGCTGTCGGGCGGGCGCATCGTCGTGCGCCCGAGCATCGACTTCCGCGGCGACGCCGGCGAGAACATCATCGTCGGCAACACGGTGCTGTACGGCGCCACGCAGGGCGAGGCGTTCTTCCGCGGCGTGGCGGGTGAGCGCTTCGCGGTGCGCCTGTCGGGCGCCACGGCGGTGGTGGAGGGCACCGGCGACCACGGCTGCGAGTACATGACCGGCGGCACCGTCGTGGTGCTCGGCAAGACCGGGCGCAACTTCGCCGCCGGCATGAGCGGCGGCGTGGCCTACGTCTACGACGAGGACGGGATGTTCGCCAAGCGCTGCAACACGGCGATGGTGGCGCTGGAGAAGGTGCTGCCCGCGGCCGAGCAGGAGGCGACGGTGGATCGTGCCATCTGGCACCGCGGCATGACCGACGAGCAGCAGCTGCGCGAGCTGCTGGAGGCGCACCACCGCTGGACCGGCTCGACCAAGGCGCGCGCGCTGCTGGACGACTGGGCAACGGCGCGCACGCGCTTCGTCAAGGTGTTCCCGCACGAGTACAAGCGCGCGCTGGCCGAAAACGCCGCCAAGAAGGCCAAGGCCGCAGCCGGCGCCAAGGAGCGCGCCCAGGCCGCGGCCTGAAGGCGGGGCGCGGTCACGCACTGGAGGATTCGAGACCATGGGCAAGATCACCGGCTTCCTGGAGTTCGCGCGCATCGAGGAGGGCTACCAGCCGCCGCAGGAGCGCATCAAGCACTACCGCGAGTTCGTCATCGGCCTGGACGAGGCGCAGGCCAAGGTGCAGGGCGCGCGCTGCATGGACTGCGGCACGCCGTTCTGCAACAACGGCTGTCCGGTCAACAACATCATCCCGGACTTCAACGACCTGGTCTACCGCGGCGACTGGCGCCACGCGATCCAGGTGCTGCACAGCACCAACAACTTTCCGGAGTTCACCGGGCGCATCTGCCCGGCGCCGTGCGAGGCGGCGTGCGTGCTCAACATCAACAACGATCCGGTCGGCATCAAGTCGATCGAGCACGCCATCGCCGACCGTGCGTGGGCCGAGGGCTGGGTGGTGCCGCAGCCGCCGAAGGTCAAGACCGGCAAGCGCGTGGCCGTCGTCGGCTCGGGGCCGGCGGGCCTGGCCGCGGCGCAGCAGCTGGCGCGCGCCGGCCACGACGTGACGGTGTTCGAGAAGAACGACCGCATCGGCGGCCTGCTGCGCTACGGCATCCCCGACTTCAAGATGGAGAAGTGGCTGATCGACCGCCGCATCGAGCAGATGCAGGCCGAAGGGGTGACGTTTCGCACGCGCGTGCTGGTCGGCCGCCTGCCCGAGGGCAGCAAGGTCAACTGCGACGCGCGCGAGACGGTGGAGCCGCAGCAGCTGCTGGCGGAGTTCGACGCCGTGCTGCTGTGCGGCGGTGCCGAGCAGCCGCGCGACCTGCCGGTGCCGGGGCGCGAGCTGGACGGCATCCATTTCGCGATGGAGTTCCTGCCGCAGCAGAACAAGGTCAACGCCGGCGACAAGCTGAAGAAGCAGATCCGTGCCGACGGCAAGCACGTCATCGTCATCGGCGGCGGTGACACCGGCAGCGACTGCGTCGGCACCAGCAACCGCCACGGCGCGGCCAGCGTCACGCAGTTCGAGCTGATGCCGCAGCCGCCCGCGCAGGAGAACAAGCCGCTGACATGGCCGTACTGGCCGCTGAAGCTGCGCACCAGCTCCAGCCACGAGGAGGGCTGCCAGCGCGAGTTCGCCATCGCCACCAAGGAGTTCTTCGGCAAGAACGGCAAGGTCACGGCGGTGCGCACCGTCCACGTCGAGATGAAGGACGGCAAGCTGGTCGAGATCCCCGGCACCGAGAAGGAGTACAAGGCCGACCTGGTGCTGCTGGCGATGGGGTTCGTGTCGCCGGTGGCCACGGTGCTGGAGGCGTTCGGCGTCGAGAAGGATGCGCGCGGCAATGCCAAGGCCAGCACCGAGGCGGTGGGCGGCTACGCCACCAACGTGCCCAAGGTGTTCGCCGCCGGCGACATGCGCCGCGGCCAGTCGCTGGTGGTGTGGGCGATCCGCGAAGGCCGCCAGGCCGCGCGCGCGGTGGACGAGTTCCTGATGGGCCGCTCGGACCTGCCGCGCTGAGGCGGTGGCGCCGGCGTTGGCCGGCGCCAATCCGGGTCTTCCCTTATGATTCGGCAGCCGGCCCGCCCGGCTGTCGTCATTTTTTGCGCTCATGACCGCCTCCGCCCTCGTCGAACTGCGCGACGTCGTCTTCGGCTACGACGAGCGGCCCGTGCTCGACCGGGTCAGCCTGCACGTGCCGCGCGGCAAGGTGACGGTGCTGATCGGCACCTCCGGCGGCGGCAAGACCACGCTGCTGCGCCTGATCGGCGGGCAGCTGCGCGCGCGCAGCGGGCAGGTGCTGTTCGATGGCGAGGACGTCGGCGCGCTGGACCGCGACGGGCTGTACCGGGTCCGGCGGCGCATGGGGCTGCTGTTCCAGTTCGGCGCGCTGTTCACCGACCTGTCGGTGTACGACAACGTGGCCTTTCCGCTGCGCGAGCACACGCGTCTGCCCGAGGCGCTGATCCGCGACATCGTGCTGATGAAGCTGCACGCGGTGGGCCTGCGCGGCGCGCGCGACCTGATGCCCGCCGAACTCTCGGGCGGCATGGCGCGGCGCGTGGCGCTGGCCCGCGCCATCGCGCTCGACCCAGAGCTGATCATGTACGACGAGCCGTTCTCGGGGCTGGACCCGATCTCGCTGGGCACCGCCGCGCGGCTGATCCGCCAGCTCAACGACACGCTGGGCCTGACCAGCATCATGGTGTCGCACGAGCTGGAGTCCACCTTCGCGGTGGCCGACCACATCGTCGTGCTGGCCAACGGCCGCGTCGCGATGGAGGGCACGCCCGACGAGGTGCGCCACAGCGACGACCCGCTGATCCGGCAGTACGTCACGGCCTCGCCGGACGGGCCGGTGCGCTTCCATTACCCCGCGCGGCCGGTGGAGGAGGACTACGGGCCGGCCGTGGCGGTCGGGGGAGGGCGCTGATGCGCTACTGGCATCCGGCCGACGTGGGCCTGGCGGTGCGCGCCAAGCTGGCCGACCTGGGGCTGGGCGCGCGGCTGTTCGCGCGGCTGCTGCTCGGCACGTGGGCGAGCTTCCGGCGCTTCGGGCTGATCCGCGACCAGATCCACTTCCTCGGCAACTACTCGCTGTCGATCATCGCGGTCTCGGGGCTGTTCGTCGGCTTCGTGTTCGGGCTGCAGGGCTACTACACGCTGCAGCGCTACGGCTCGTCGGAGGCGCTGGGCCTGCTGGTGACGCTGAGCCTGGTGCGCGAGCTGGGGCCGGTGGTGACGGCGCTGCTGTTCGCCGGCCGCGCCGGCACGTCGCTGACGGCCGAGATCGGTCTGATGAAGGCCGGCGAGCAGCTGAGCGCGATGGAGATGATGGCGGTCGATCCGATCGACCGGGTGCTGGCGCCGCGTTTCTGGGGCGGGGTGATCGTGATGCCGCTGCTGGCGGCCGTGTTCAGCGCGATGGGCATCATCGGCGGCTGGGTGGTGGGCGTGCTGATGATCGGGGTGGACGGCGGCGCGTTCTGGAGCCAGATCCAGGGTGGCGTGGACGTCTGGTCCGACGTCGGCAACGGCATCGTCAAGAGCGTGGTGTTCGGCATCGCGGTGACCTTCATCGCGCTGCTGCAGGGCTTTGAGTCGCACCCGACGCCGGAGGGCGTCTCGCGCGCGACGACGCGCACCGTGGTGATGGCGTCGCTGACGGTGCTGGGTCTGGACTTCATCCTGACCGCGCTGATGTTCACGATCTGAGCAGGGGAGGGATCCAAGGCATGCAACGATCCAAGATCGACGTCTGGGTGGGCCTGTTCGTGCTGATCGGCGCGGCAGCCATCCTGTTTCTGGCGCTGCAGGCGGCCAACCTGCTCAACCTGAGTCTTGCGCCGACCTACCGCGTCACCGCCACGTTCGACAACGTGGGCTCGCTCAAGCCCAAGGCGGCGGTGCGCAGCGCCGGCGTGCTGGTCGGGCGCGTGGAGTCGATCGCCTTCGACGACAAGACGTTCCAGGCGCGCGTGGTGCTGGCGCTGGAGTCGCGCTACGCCTTCCCGAAGGACAGTTCGTTCAAGATCCTGACCAGCGGGCTGCTGGGCGAGCAGTACATCGGCGTGGAGCCGGGCGGGGCCGACGAAAACCTCGCCGACGGCGACGTCGTCACGCGCACGCAGTCGGCCGTGGTGCTGGAAAATCTGATCGGCCAATTCCTCTTCAACAAGGCCGCCGAGATGGGAGGAGAGTCCCAATGAGCCGTGAGCGAAGGCCGGTGCGCCGATGCCGCCGCCGGGTGACGGGCGCCGTCGCGCTGGCCGGTGCGCTGCTGCTGGGTGGCTGCGCCAGCGCGCCGGATGCCCACCCGGCCGATCCGCTGGAGCCGTTCAACCGCGGTGTCCACCGCTTCAACGAGGCGGTGGACGAGGCGGTGCTCAAGCCCGTGGCGCAGGGCTACGTGCAGGTGGTGCCGCGCCCGGTGCGCACGGGCGTGAGCAACTTCTTCGCCAACTGGCGCGACCTGTGGTCGGCGGTCAACGCCGCGCTGCAGGCGCGGCCGCAGCCGGCGGCCGAAAACGTCATGCGCTTCGCGGTCAACACCGTCTTCGGCCTGTTCGGGCTGCTGGACGTGGCCGGCGAGATGGGCATCCCGCGCACGACGCTGGACTTCGGCCACACCTTGGGGCGCTGGGGCGTGCCGGCGGGGCCGTATCTGGTGCTGCCGCTGCTGGGCCCCTCCAGCGTGCGCGAGACGGTGGCGCTGCCGCTGGACCGCCGCGGCGACGCGGTGGCGCAGGGCATCGACGACGTGGCCACGCGCAACGCCGCGCAGGGTCTGCGGGTGGTGGACACGCGCGCCGGGCTGCTGCGCGCCGGCGAGCTGCTGGAGCAGGCGGCGCTGGACAAGTACAGCTTCACGCGTGACGCCTACCTCGCGCGCCGCCAGCGCCAGGTGGAGGAGGCGCGCGGCGGCGCCGACGGCGAATGAGGTCGACCGTAACGATGTGCAACGATGGCAACCGGCGCGTGCGCGGCGGGAACCGCGACGCATCCGCCGGGCTCGCAGAGATCATGAACGAACGCAACCGCTTTGCCGTCACGATCCGCGTCGCGCCGCCGCAGCAGGCGCGGCGCCGCCTGCTGCTTGCCCTGCTCGGGCTGGGGGCGCTGCTGGGCGCGGCGCCGCGCGTGCGCGCCGCCGAGCCCGTCGAGGCGCCCGATGCGCTGATCCAGCGCGTGGCCAACGAGGTGTTCGACGCCGTCAAGCGCGACGCCGCCATCCGCAACGGCGACATCGGCCGCATCACCGCGCTGGTCGACGGCAAGCTGATGCCGTACGTCGACTTCGAGCGCATGACGGCCTCGGCGGTGGGGCGCTTCTGGCGCCAGGCCACGCCCGAGCAGCGCCAGCGCCTGATGGCCGAGTTCAAGACGCTGCTGGTGCGCACCTACTCCGGCGCGCTGACCCAGATTACCGACCAGACGCTGGTGATCCGCCCGCTGCGCGCGGCGCCCGACGCCAACGAGGTCGTCGTGCGCTCCGAGATCCGCGGCAAGGGTGACCCGATCCAGCTCGACTACCGGCTGGCGCGCACGCCGCAGGGCTGGAAGGTCTACGACCTCAACGTACTGGGGGTGTGGCTGGTCGACACCTACCGCACCCAGTTCGCGCAGGAGATCAACGCCCGCGGCATCGACGGGCTGATCGCGGCGCTTGCCGAGCGCAACCGTGCCAATGCCCAGTCACGCTCCTGAGGCGGTGGCCTTGCCGCCGCTGCCGGCGCAGCTGACGCACGCGCAGGCGCCGGCGTGGCTGACGGCGGCCGAGCGGGCGGTGGCGCAGGCGCCCGCCGGCGCCACGCTGACGCTGGATGCCGCGGCCTTGCGCACGTTCGACTCCTCGGCGCTGGCGGCGCTGCTGGCGGTGCGCCGCGCGGTGGTGGCGCGCGGGCTGGCGTGGCGCATCGAGGGGTTGCCGCCGCGGCTGCGCACGCTTGCGGCCGTGTACGGGGTGCAGGCGCTGCTGCCCGGGTAGAATGCCCGGTTCGATGTCCGTTGCCGCCGTCTCGTTCGATCAGGTCAGCAAGCGCTACGCCAACCCGCGCGGGGTGCTGCAGGCGCTCGACCGCGTCACGTTCGACGTCGAGCCGGGCGAGTTCTTCGGGCTGCTCGGCCCCAACGGCGCCGGCAAGACGACGCTGATCAGCATCCTGGCCGGCCTGACGCGGCCCAGCGAGGGGCGTGCGCGCGTCTTCGGCGTCGACGTGCAGGCCGAGCCGTTGCAGGCGCGCCGGCTGCTCGGCATCGTGCCGCAGGAGCTGGTCTTCGACCCCTTCTTCACCGTGCGCGAGGCGCTGCGCTTCCAGTCGGGCTACTTCGGCCTGACGCGCAACGAGGTCTGGATCGACGAGCTGCTGGAGGGACTGGGGCTGGCGGACAAGGCCGGCACCAACATGCGCCAGCTCTCCGGCGGCATGAAGCGCCGCGTGATGGTGGCGCAGGCGCTGGTGCACCGGCCGCGCGTGATCGTGCTCGATGAGCCCACCGCCGGCGTCGATGTGGAGCTGCGCCAGACGCTGTGGGCGTTCATCGCGCGCCTGAACCGCGAGGGCTGCACGGTGCTGCTGACCACGCACTACCTGGAGGAGGCCGAGGCCCTGTGCGGCCGCATCGCGATGCTGCGCGGCGGCCGGGTGGTGGCGCTGGAGCGCACCGCCGCGCTGCTGCAGCGCTTCTCGGCGCACGTGCTGCGCTTCAAGACCGACCAGGCGCTGCCGCCGGCGCTGGCGCAGCGCGCGCGCGAGACCGGCCGCATCAAGCAGGTCAAGGTGCACGACGCGCTGGAGGTCGAGCGGGTGCTGGCCACGCTGCGCGAGGCGGGCGTGGCGGTGGAGGACGTCGAGGTGCACAAGGCCGACCTCGAGGACGTGTTCCTCGAGCTGATGGCGCAGCAGCGCGCGGAGGCGGCGGCATGAGCGGCTGGCGCGCGCTGTTGGTCAAGGAGGTGCTGCGCTTCTGGAAGGTGGCGTTCCAGACGATTGCCGCGCCGATCGTCACCGCGATCCTGTACCTGCTGATCTTCGGCCACGTGCTGGAGGCCCACGTGCAGGTCTACGACGGGGTGGGCTACACGGCGTTCCTGCTGCCGGGGCTGGCGATGATGAGCCTGCTGCAGAACGCCTTTGCCAACAGCTCCTCCAGCCTGATCCAGAGCAAGATCATGGGCAACCTGGTCTTCCTGCTGGTGACGCCGCTGTCGCACTGGGCGTGGTTCGCCGCCTACGTCGGCTCCTCGGTGCTGCGCGGGCTGGTGGTGGGGGCGGGCGTGCTGCTGGCCACCGTCTGGGCGGCCCCGCTGCCGCTGCAGCACCCGCTGTGGGTGGTGGTGTTCGCGCTGCTGGGCGCGGCGCTGCTGGGGGCGCTGGGCGTCATCGCCGGCCTGTGGGCGGAAAAGTTCGATCAGATGGCGGCGTTCCAGAATTTCATCATCATGCCGATGACGTTCCTCTCCGGCGTGTTCTACTCGATCCACTCGCTGCCGCCGTTCTGGCAGACGGTCAGCCACCTCAACCCGTTCTTCTACATGATCGACGGCGCGCGCTACGGCTTCTTCGGCATCAGCGACGTCTCGCCCTGGCTGAGTCTGGCCGTGGTGGCCGGCGCGCTGCTCGCCGTCGGCGCGCTGACGGTGCACCTGCTGCGCATCGGCTACAAGATCCGCCACTGACCCTCGCGAAGCGGCCTCCTTTCCTTCGAACGCCCAGTCATCCGCCATGATCACCGCCGACGAGATTCGCTCGCTGATCGCCGCTGGCCTGCCGTGCGACCACCTGGAGGTCGGCGGCGATGGCCGTCACTGGAACGCCGTCGTCGTCTCGCCGGCGTTCGAGGGCAAGCGCCTGATCCAGCGCCACCAGATGGTCTATGCGACGCTGGGGCGGCGCATTCACGACGACACCGTGCACGCGCTGTCGATGAAGACGCTGACGCCGGCCGAATGGCTGGCTGCGCGGGGGCGCTGAGTCCCGATGGACAAGCTGCTGATCCGCGGGGGGCGACCGCTGCACGGCGAGGTTGCCATCTCCGGCGCCAAGAACGCGGCGCTGCCCGCGCTGTGCGCCGCGCTGCTGACCCCCCAGGCCGTGACGCTGCGCAACGTGCCGCGCCTGCGCGACGTGGCGACGATGCGCGCGCTGCTGCAGCGCATCGGCGTGCAGGTGCAGACGCACGGCGAGCGCGGCGGCCTGACGCTGCAGGCCGCCGATCCTCTCGACCCGGTGGCGCCGTACGAGCTGGTCAAGACGATGCGTGCCTCGATCCTGGTGCTGGGGCCGCTGCTGGCGCGCTGCGGGCGCGCGCGCGTCTCGCTGCCCGGTGGCTGCGCGATCGGCGCGCGGCCGGTGGACCAGCACATCCGCGGCCTGCAGGCGATGGGGGCCGAGATCGCCGTCGAGCACGGCTACATCGAGGCGCGTCTGCCGCCCGGCCGCAGCCGGCTGCGCGGCGCGCGCATCACCACCGACATGGTCACCGTCACCGGCACCGAGAACCTGCTGATGGCCGCCACGCTGGCCGAAGGCGAGACCGTGCTGGAAAACGCCGCGCAGGAGCCCGAGGTCGTCGACCTGGCCGAGCTGCTGATCGCGATGGGGGCGCGCATCGAGGGCCACGGCACCCGCCGCATCCACGTGCAGGGGGTGGCGGCGCTGCACGGCGCCGAGCACCACGTGGTGGCCGACCGCATCGAGGCCGGCACGTTCCTGTGCGCGGTGGCCGCCGCCGGCGGGCGCGCGCGGCTGCGCCATGGCCGCGCCGACCATCTGGACGCGGTGATCGACAAGCTGCTGGCCGCCGGGGTGGAGGTCGAGGCGGGCGCCGACGGCCTCACCGTGACCTCGCCGGGCGGCGCGGCGCTGCGGGCGCAGAGCTTTCGGACCACCGAGTACCCGGGCTTCCCGACCGACATGCAGGCGCAGTTCATGGCGCTCAACTGCGTGGCGCAGGGGCCCAGCGCCGTCACCGAGACGATCTTCGAAAACCGCTTCATGCACGTGCAGGAGCTGGCGCGGCTGGGCGCGCGCATCCGCATCGACGGCAGAACCGCCTTCGTCGAGGGCGGCCAGCGCTTGAGCGGCGCGGCGGTGATGGCCACGGATCTGCGCGCTTCCGCCAGCCTGGTCATCGCCGGGCTGGTGGCCGACGGCGAGACGGTGGTCGACCGCATCTACCACTTGGATCGCGGTTACGACCAGATGGAGGTCAAGCTGCGCGCGCTCGGCGCCGACATCGAAAGGTTGGCATGAATCCGGATGAGACGCTGACGCTGGCCCTCTCCAAGGGCCGCATCTTCGACGAGACGCTGCCGCTGCTGCGCGCCGCCGGCATCGAGGTGCTGGAGGATCCGCAGACCTCGCGCCGGCTGATCCTGCCGACCAACCGGCCCGGGGTGCGCGTGGTGCTGGTGCGCGCCACCGACGTGCCGACCTACGTCGAGCACGGCGGGGCCGACCTGGGCGTGTGCGGCAAGGACACGCTGATCGAGCACGCCGCCGCCTGGGGCGGGGCGCACGTCGGGTTGCTGGAGCCGCTGGACCTGGGCATCGCGCGCTGCCGCATGAGCGTGGCGGTGCCGGCCGACTTCGACTACGCGCGCGCGGTGCGGCAGGGGGCGCGCCTGCGCGTGGCCACCAAGTACGTGGCCATCGCTCGCGAATTCTTCGCCAGCAAGGGCGTGCACGTCGACCTGATCAAGCTTTACGGCAGCATGGAGCTGGCGCCGCTGACGGGGCTGGCCGACGCCATCGTGGACCTGGTCTCCACCGGCAACACGCTCAAGGCCAACCGGCTGGTGGAGGTCGAGCGCATCATGGACATTTCCTCGCGCCTGGTGGTGCGGCCCACCGCGCTGAAGGTCAAGGGGGGGCTGATCCGGCCGCTGCTGCAGGCGTTTGCCGCGGCGGTGCGCGCCGACGCCGATTGAACCCCTGCATCGCCGCCATCGGCCGGCGGCGCTGGTGCGCCTGGGCCCTGCCTGCGACAATCCGACCCATGAACGAGACTCTCCGCGCCCGCCCGCTGCGCCTGGACACCGCGCAGCCCGACTTCGAGCAGCGCTTCGCGCAGCGCCTGCACTGGAGCGCCGACACCGACGCCGCCATCGAGGCGCGCGTGGCCGAGATCTTGGCCGACGTGCGCGCGCGCGGCGATGCGGCGGTGCTGGACTGCACGCGCCGCTTCGACCAGCTGGAGGTGACCAGCGTGGCCGAACTCGAGCTCGGGCCGGAGGTGCTGCGCGCCGCCTTCGAGGCGCTGCCGGCCGCGCCGCGCGAGGCGCTGCAGCAGGCCGCCGCGCGCATCCGCCGCTACCACGAGGCCCAGCTCGAAGCCTGCGGGCGCGGCTGGGAGATCGTCGACGAGGACGGCACGCGCCTGGGCCAGAAGGTCACGCCGCTGGACCGCGTCGGCATCTACGTGCCGGGCGGCAAGGCCGCCTACCCGAGCAGCGTGCTGATGAACGCCATCCCCGCGCACGTGGCCGGTGTGCCGGAGATCGTGATGGTGGTGCCGACGCCGCGCGGCGAGCGCAACCCCCTGGTGCTGGCCGCGGCGCACGTGGCCGGGGTCAGCCGCGCGTTTGCGATCGGCGGGGCGCAGGCGGTGGCGGCACTGGCCTACGGCACCGCCACCATTCCGCGCGTGGACAAGATCACCGGCCCCGGCAACGCCTACGTGGCGGCGGCCAAGCGGCGCGTCTTCGGCACCGTCGGCATCGACATGATCGCCGGCCCGAGCGAGATCCTGGTGCTGGCCGACGGCAGCACGCCGCCGCAGTGGGTGGCGATGGATCTGTTCAGCCAGGCCGAGCACGACGAGCTGGCGCAATCCATCCTGCTGTGCCCGGATGCGGCCTATCTGGATGCGGTGCAGGCCGCGATCGACCGCCTGCTGCCGACGCTGCCGCGCGCCTCCATCATCGCCGCCAGCCTCAACGGCCGCGGCCTGCTGGTGCGCACGCGCGACATGGAAGAGGCCTGCGCGCTGAGCAACCGCATCGCGCCGGAGCACCTGGAGATCGCCAGCCGCGAGCCGCGCCGCTGGGAGCCGCTGCTGCGCCATGCCGGGGCGATCTTCCTCGGCGCCTACACCAGCGAGAGCCTGGGCGACTACTGCGCCGGGCCCAACCACGTGCTGCCCACCAGCGGCACGGCGCGCTTCTCCAGCCCGCTCGGGGTCATGGATTTCCAGAAGCGCTCCAGCCTGATCGAGGTCAGCGCCGCGGGGGCGCAGCGGCTGGGCCGCGTCGCCTCGGTGCTGGCGCACGGCGAAGGGCTGCAGGCGCACGCGCGCGCCGCCGAGCTGCGGCTGGAGGCCGGCGCATGAACCCGCGGCTGCAGGCGGCGCTGGGCCGCATCCGCCGGGACGTGCAGGGCATGCACGCCTACGCCATCCAGGACGCGCGCGGGCTCATCAAGCTCGACGCGATGGAAAACCCCTACGGCCTGCCGCCGGCGCTGCAGCAGGAACTGGGCCGGCGGCTCGGCGCGGTGGCGCTGAACCGCTACCCGGGCCCGCGCATCGAGGAGCTCAAGGCCGCACTGGCGCGCTTCGTCGGCCTGCCCGAGGGCGCGGCGCTGATGCTGGGCAACGGCTCGGACGAGCTGATCAGCCTGCTGGCCATGGCGTGCGACGTGCCGGGCGCGGCGATCGTGGCGCCGGTGCCCGGCTTCGTGATGTACGAGATGTCGGCACGGCTGCAGGGGCTGCGCTTCGTCGGCGTGCCGCTCGACCCCGACTTCGCGCTGGACGAGCTGGCGCTGCTGGCGGCGCTGCGGCGCGAGCGGCCGGCGATCACCTACCTGGCCTACCCGAACAACCCCACCGCCAACCTGTGGGACGAGGGCGCCGTGCGCCGCGTCATCGAGACGGCGGCGTCGTTCGGCGGGCTGGTCGTCCTCGACGAAGCGTACCAGCCGTTTGCCAGCCGCACGTGGCTGGACGTCTGGCGCGCCGAGCCGGATGCGCATGGCCACGTGCTGATCATGCGCACGCTGTCCAAGTTCGGCCTGGCCGGCGTGCGGCTGGGCTACCTGATCGGCGCGCAGCCGCTCGTGCACGAGCTCGACAAGGTGCGCCCGCCGTACAACGTCTCCAGTCTCAACGCCGAGGCGGCGCTGTTCGCGCTGGAGCACGCGGACGAATACGCGCGTCAGGCCGCGGCGATCCGCGCCGAGCGCGCGCGGCTGCTGCAGGCGCTGGCGGCCATTCCCGGCGTGCAGCCGTTTCCGAGCGAGGCCAACATGATCCTCGTGCGTGTGCCCGACGCCACAAAGGCGTTCGCCGGGCTGCGCGCGCGCGGCGTGCTGGTGAAGAATGTTTCTACAATGCATCCGTTGCTGGCCGGCTGCCTGCGCCTGACCGTGGGCACGCCGGCCGAGAACGACGCGCTGCTGGCAGCGCTGCCGCCATCCCTATGACCCAACTGCCCGCCACCGGCGCCGCCACCCGCACCGCGGACGTGCGGCGCACCACGGCCGAGACCCGCATCCGCGTGCGCGTCGACCTCGACGGCAGCGGCCGCAGCCAGCTGCGCACCGGCATCGGGTTCTTCGACCACATGCTCGACCAGATCGCTCGCCACGGGCTGATCGATCTCGAGGTCGAGTGCGACGGCGACCTGCACGTGGACGGCCACCACACGGTGGAGGACGTCGGCATCACGCTCGGCCAGGCGGTGGCGCGCGCGGTCGGCGACCGGCGCGGCATCCGCCGCTACGGCCACGCCTACGTGCCGCTGGACGAGGCGCTGTCGCGCGTGGTGATCGACTTCTCCGGCCGGCCCGGGCTGCACCTGGACGTGCGCTTCACCGCGGCGACGATCGGCCAGTTCGACACCCAGCTGGTGCACGAGTTCTTCCAGGGCTTCGTCAACCACGCCGGCGTGACGCTGCACATCGACAACCTGAAGGGCCACAACGCCCACCACCAGTGCGAGACGATCTTCAAGGCGTTTGCGCGCGCGCTGCGCGCCGCCGTGGAGCGCGACCCGCGGCTGGGCGATGCGGTCCCCTCCACCAAGGGCAGCCTGTGAGCCACGGCGGTTGAGCATGGCAATGGCAGGCGGACGCGAGACGGTGGCCGTGGTCGACTACGGCATGGGCAACCTGCGCTCGGTGGCGCAGGCGGTGCTGCACGCCGCGCGGGTCAGCGACCGCGTCGACGTGGTGGTGACCGCCAGCCCGCAGGCGGTGCGCGACGCGCACCGCGTCGTGCTGCCCGGGCAGGGAGCGATGCCGGACTGCATGGCCGAACTGGAGCGCAGCGGCCTGCGCGAAGCGGTGCTGCACGCGGCGGCCACCAAGCCGCTGTTCGGCGTGTGCGTCGGCATGCAGATGCTGCTGGAACACTCCGAGGAGGGCGACACGCCCGGCCTGGGTCTGATCCCCGGGCGCGTCGTGCGCTTCCGCCTGGATGGACAGCGTCAGCCCGACGGCAGCCGCTACAAGGTGCCCCAGATGGGCTGGAACCGCGTCTGGCACGGCTTCGAGCACGGTGCCGCCGAGCGGCCGGCGGCGCATCCGCTGTGGGCCGGCATCCCGGACGGCAGCTACTTCTACTTCGTGCACAGCTTCCACGCGCACCCGGCCGACCCCGGCCACACCGTCGGCGTCACCGACTACGGCGTGCGCTTCGCCAGCGCGATCGCGCGCGACAACCTGTTCGCCACCCAGTTCCACCCGGAAAAGAGCGCCGCCCAGGGGCTGGCGCTGTACCGCAATTTCCTGCACTGGAACCCCTGACCCCGCCCCCGACGACGTGCCATGCTGCTGATCCCTGCCATCGACCTGAAAGACGGCCAGTGCGTGCGCCTCAAGCAAGGCGACATGGAGCAGTCCACCGTGTTCAGCGACGACCCGGCCGCGATGGCGCGCCACTGGGTCGAGCAGGGGGCGCGGCGGCTGCATCTGGTGGACTTGAACGGCGCCTTCGCCGGCAAGCCGCGCAACGAGGCCGCCATCCGCAGCATCCTGCGCGAGGTCGGCGATGAGGTCGACGTGCAGCTGGGCGGCGGCATCCGCGACCTCGACACCATCGAGCGCTACCTCGACGCCGGCCTGCGCTACGTCATCATCGGCACCGCGGCGGTCAAGAACCCGGGCTTCCTGCAGGATGCCTGCACGGCGTTCGGCGGCCACATCATCGTCGGGCTGGATGCCAAGGACGGCAAGGTGGCCACCGATGGCTGGAGCAAGCTGACCGGCCACGAGGTGGTGGACCTGGCGCGCAAGTTCGAGGACTACGGGGTGGAGGCCGTGATCTACACCGACATCGGCCGCGACGGCATGCTGACCGGCCTCAACGTCGAGGCCACCGTGCGACTGGCGCAGGCGCTGTCGATCCCGGTCATCGCCTCCGGCGGGCTGTCGGGGCTGGACGACATCCGCCGCCTGTGCGAGGTCGAAGCCGAGGGGGTCGAGGGCGTCATCTGCGGCCGTGCGATCTACAGCGGCGCGCTCGACTTCGCCGCCGCGATGCGCCTGGTCGAGGAACTCGGCGCCTGAGGCGCGAGCGCAGCGATGCTGGCCAAGCGCATCATCCCCTGTCTGGACGTCACCGGCGGCCGCGTCGTCAAGGGGGTCAACTTCGTCGGCCTGCGCGACGCGGGCGACCCGGTGGAGATCGCCGCGCGCTACAACGAGCAGGGTGCCGACGAGCTGACGTTCCTCGACATCACGGCCACCAGCGACGGGCGTGACCTGATCCTGCCGATCATCGAGGCGGTGGCGAGCCAGGTGTTCATTCCGCTGACGGTGGGCGGCGGCGTGCGCACCGTGGAGGACGTGCGGCGGCTGCTCAACGCCGGGGCGGACAAGGTCAGCTTCAACTCCGCGGCGATCGCCAACCCGCAGGTGGTGCGCGACGCCGCGGCCAAGTACGGCTCGCAGTGCATCGTCGTGGCCATCGACGCCAAGCGCCGCAGCGCCGAGGAGGAGCGCCGCCCCGGGCCGGATGGCCAGCCGCTCGGCCCCGGCTGGGACGTCTATTCGCACGGCGGACGCAGGAACGTCGGTCTGGACGCGGTGGCGTGGGCGCGGCGCGTGGCCGAGCTCGGCGCCGGCGAGATCCTGCTGACCAGCATGGACCGCGACGGCACGCAGGCCGGCTTCGACCTCGAGCTTACCCGCGCCGTCAGCGACGCCGTGGACGTGCCGGTGATCGCCTCGGGCGGGGTGGGCACCCTGGATCATCTGGTGGACGGCATCCGGGTGGGCGGTGCGGACGCGGTGCTGGCGGCCAGCATCTTCCACTACGGCACCTACACCATCGCGCAGGCCAAGCGGCGTCTGGCCGAGGCCGGCATCCCGGTGCGGCTGTGAGGGCAGCCGTCACCGCCCCGTGGTACGCTCTCGTTCCATGGACTGGCTCGACGAGGTGCGCTGGGATGCGCAGGGGCTCGTGCCCGTGGTGGCGCAGGAGCGTGACAGCGGTGACGTGCTGATGGTGGCCTGGATGAACCGCGAGGCGCTGGCGCGCACCGCCGAGCTCGGGCGCGCGGTCTACTGGAGCCGCTCGCGCGGCCGTCTGTGGTTCAAGGGCGAGGAGTCCGGCCACGTGCAGCAGGTGCACGAGATCCGGCTCGACTGCGACGGCGACGTGGTGCTGCTGAAGGTCACGCAGCTCGGCCACGAACCCGGCATCGCCTGCCACACCGGGCGGCACTCGTGCTTCTTTCAGCGGCTCGACGTTGCCGCCGGCCGCTGGGAGGCGGTGGAGCCCGTGCTGAAGGATCCCGAGACCATCTACCGTTGAGCGAGCCGCCGATGACCCGCCCCGACCGCCCGGAGGACGTGCTCGAGCGCCTGGCCGCCGTCATCGACAGCCGCAAGCCGGCGGCCGGCGGCGACCCCGAGCGCAGCTACGTCGCGCGCCTGCTGCACAGGGGGCCCGACGCCTTCCTGAAGAAGATCGCCGAGGAGGCCGGCGAGGCCGTCATGGCCGCCAAGGACCTGCAGCACGGTGCCGGCAGCGCGCAGGCGCTGGTCGGCGAGGTGGCCGACCTCTGGTTCCACAGCCTGATCGCGCTGGCGCATTTCGGCCTCGGTCCCGCCGACGTGGTCGCCGAGCTCGCGCGCCGCGAGGGTCTGTCGGGGCTGGAGGAAAAGGCGCTGCGCAAGGCGCGCGCGCGCGAGCAGGCCGAGGGCGCCGTCGGCCAGGGTGGGCAGGGCACGCCATGAGGCCGCAGGACGACGCCCCGATCGAGGTCACGCCGGTGCGCGTGGAGCCGGCCGTGGACGCCGAGCGCCTGGCCGGCCTGCGCCAGCTCACGCTCGTGGTCTACGCGCTGTACGCGCTGTCGTGGTTCGTCGGCATCACCGCGCTGATCGCCATCATCGTCAACTACGTCAAGCGTGCCGACGTCGCCGGCACGCTCTACGAGAGCCATTTCACCTGGCAGATCCGCACCTTCTGGTGGGGCCTGCTGTGGGCGGTGCTGGGCGGGCTGACGCTGGTGATCGGCGTCGGCTTCCTGATCCTGGCCGCCGCCTTCGTCTGGACGCTGTACCGCCTGGTCAAGGGTTTTCTCTACTGGAACGACCGCAAGCCGCTGCCGGTCTGAGCGCCGGTGCGGCGGCGGTCCCGCATTGCCATGTCACCCGATCCCGACTGCATCTTCTGCAAGATCGTCGCCGGTCAGATCCCGTCCCGCAAGGTGTACGAGGACGACGAGCTGCTGGCCTTCCACGACATCAACCCCTGGGCGCCGGTGCACTTCCTCATCGTGCCCAAGGTCCACATCCCGTCGATGGCGCAGCTCACCCCCGAGCACGAGCGCCTGATGGGCCGCCTGATGGTGCTGGCGCCCAAGCTGGCGTTGGAGCAGGGCTGCCTGCCGTACCCGCAGGGGGGTTTTCGCATCGTCTGCAACACCGGTGAACACGGCGGGCAGGAGGTGCACCACCTGCACGTGCACGTCATCGGCGGCCCGCGCCCCTGGCGCAAGGGCTGACGCGGCGCGCCGGCGCGCTTTGCGGCACAATCCGAGTCCCGGCCGCGGCGGGCGAACCGCCGCGGCATCCTGGCATCCAAGGTTGCAACCGGGGCGATGCCGCCCCGACGATGGAGTCGAGCATGGGTAGTTTTTCCATCTGGCACTGGCTCGTGGTGCTGCTGATCGTGGTGCTGGTCTTCGGCACCAAGAAGCTCAAGAACCTCGGCTCGGACCTCGGCGCCGCGGTCAAGGGCTTCAAGGAGGGCATGGCGCACGGCACCGGCTCGGGCGATGCGCCCGCCGGCGGCACCACGCCCCAGGTCACGGCCGACAAGGCCGCTGCCGACAAGACGACGATCGACGTCGACGCCAAGACCAAGTCGTGAGATCCCGCCAGTCCGGCCGCGTGCCCGCGGCGGCCATCTCGGTTCGCGCATGATCGATCTCGGCATCTCCAAGCTCGCCCTCATCGGGGTGGTGGCGCTGGTCGTCATCGGCCCGGAGAAGCTGCCGCGCGTGGCGCGCACCGTCGGCGCGCTGCTCGGCAAGGCGCAGCGCTACGTCGCCGAGGTCAAGGCCGAGGTCAACCGCACCATCGAGCTGGAGGAGCTCAAGCGCATGAAGGAGTCGGTGGAGAAGACCGCGCGCGAGGTGGAGACCCAGGTCAGCGCCACCGCCGCCGACTTCGAGCGCGAATGGTCGCAGGTCACCGCGGGGCTGGAGGGTTCCGCCGCGTCGCCCGCCCCGGACTACAGCGCCGACCTGGCCGCGATCGGCTCGCCGGTCTACCCCGAATACAAGCGACCGAAGAAGAACTTCCGCCTCAAGCGCCAGGCCGTGCCGCAGTGGTACAAGGCGCGCGCCGGCGTGCGCCGGCACGCGTTGTCGGGGGCGGCGCGGGTGGCGCGCTACCGCCCCAGGACCCTCTCGCGCTGACCCATGGCCGACCCCCGCGATCCGAGCCAAGACGAGCTGGCCGGCACCGAGCAGCCGTTCGTCGCGCACCTGATGGAGCTGCGCGACCGCATCCTGTACGCCCTCTACGGCATCGGCGCCGCCATGGCGCTGCTGGCGCTGTGGCCAGGTCCGAGCGGCCTGATCGACTTCATCGCCACACCGATCCGCGCCCACATGCCCCCCGACGCGCGGCTGATCGCGGTGGGCGTCTTCACGCCGTTCTTCGTGCCGCTGAAGGTGCTGATGATGGCCGGCCTTCTGCTGGCGCTGCCGTGGGTGATCTACCAGATCTGGGCCTTCGTCGCCCCGGGCCTGTACAGCCACGAGAAGCGCTTCGCGCTGCCGCTGATCGTCATCGGCAGCGCGCTGGCCTACCTCGGCATCGCGTTCGTGCAGTTCTTCGTGCTGGACAAGATGTTCGCCTTCATCCAGGGCGTCACCCCGGCCAGCGTCAACGCCACGCCGGACATCGCCTCCTACGTCGAGGCGATCCTGTCGCTGTACCTGGCCTTCGGGCTGGCGTTCCAGGTGCCGGTGGTGGTGATGCTGATGGTGCGCTTCGACATGGTCACCGTGGACAAGCTCAAGAGCTTCCGCGGCTACTTCATCGTCATCGCCTTCGTGATCGCCGCCGTGGTCACGCCGCCCGACGTCATCTCGCAGGTGGCGCTGGCGGTGCCGATGTGCCTGCTGTACGAGCTGGGCATCTGGGGTTCGCGCTGGTTCGCACGCGTCAGCCGCGCCCCGGACGAGTCACCCGCCACGCCGGCGGATTGAGTGGGCGCGGGCGTCGTCGATGTTCACCCATCGCCGCAAGCTGCCCATCGGCATCCAGACCCTGCGCGACATCCGCGAGGGCGGCTACTACTACGTCGACAAGACACCGCTGATCGCGCGCCTGGTCGACAGCGGCAAGCACTACTTCCTCTCGCGCCCGCGCCGCTTCGGCAAGAGCCTATTGCTGGACACGATCGCCTGCGCCTTCGAGGGCCGCCGTGAGCTCTTCGACGCGCACGACGGCGCCGACGGCAGCGCCCCACGCGAGCGGCTGTTCCTGGCCGACCACTGGGACTGGGCCAGGCCGCACCCGGTGATTCGCCTGAGCTTCGCGGCCGGGCGGCTGGAAAAGCGCGAACAGCTCGAGCGCCACATCCACGCCCAGCTGGAGGCCAACGCCCGCCATCTGGGGATCGAACTGCCGCCGGCGCAGACCGACATCCCGCTGCGCTTCGATGCGCTCATCGAGCGCGCCGCCGCAGTCCACGGCCGCCAGGCCGTGGTGCTGGTCGACGAATACGACAAGCCCATCCTCGACAACCTCGAAGCGCCTGAGGTCGCCCGCGCCATGCGCGAGGGCCTGCGCAACCTCTACAGCGTCATCAAGGGCAGAGACGCCGACCTGCGCTTCGTGCTGCTCACCGGCGTGTCCAAGTTCAGCAAGGTCTCGATCTTCTCGGGCCTCAACAACCTGCGCGACATCACGCTGTCGCCCGAATACGGCACGATCTGCGGCTACACGGATGAGGACATCGACACGGTGTTTGCGGCGGAGCTCGAGGCCGCCGCAGCCGAGGGCCAGCCGCTGGACCGCGAGGAGATCCGCCGCTGGTACAACGGCTACCGCTGGGGCCCGGTGAGCGTCTACAACCCGTTCGACGTCCTGCTGCTGCTGGCCGAGCGGCAGTTCCGCGCGCACTGGTTCGAGACCGGCACGCCGACGTTTCTGGTGCACTGGCTGCGCGGCAAGGGGTTCTTCACGCCGCGGCTGGAGCGCATGCTCGCGGAAGAGGATTTGCTGTCGGCCTTCGATGTGGACGACATCGCCGTGGAGGCGATGCTGTGGCAGACCGGCTACCTGACGATCCGGCGCGTGGAGGACTGCGGCGGGCTGCTGAGCTATGAGCTGGGCGTGCCGAACCGCGAGGTGCGCGGCGCGCTCAACCGCGCGCTGCTCTACTTCGGCTGGTACCCGGCCGAGCAGCGCCAGTTGCTGCAGCCGCGCACGCTCTACCATGCGTTGCTGCAGGCCGACACCGACGCGCTGCGCGCGCACTTCGAGCGTCTCTACGCCAGCATCCCGCACGACTGGGTGCGCGCCAACCCCATCGCCCGGTACGAGGGCTACTGCGCCAGCGTGTTCTACAGCCATCTGGCCAGCCTCGGCCTGGACATCGTGCCGGAGGAAGTCTCCAACCCGGGGCAGTGCGACCTCGTCATCCGCCATGCGGGCCGCGCCTGGGTGATCGAGTTCAAGGTGGTCGACGGCGAGGAGCCCACCGGCGAGGCCATGCGGCAACTGAAGGCCCGCGACTACGCGGCCAAGCACCGCGGCGCGCCGGGCATCACGGAAGTGATCGAGCTGGGCGTGGAGTTCAGCCGCGCCAAGCGCCAGATCGTGGGGTGGGAGGTGGCGCGCGGCCGTTGAGGTGACCCCGCTGGGCGCGCCGCGTCGCTCAGCGCGCCAGCTCCGCAGGCGGCGGCCGCCGGCCCGGCACCACCCGCACCGTCAGCTCGCGTCCGTTGCGCCACAGGCGCAGGCTGGCCGGCTCGCCGGGCCGCAGCGCCGCCACCGCGCCGAGCAGCCCGGGCACGTCGTTGACGGGTGTCTCGCCCACGTGCGTGATGACATCGCCCGGTTCCACGCCGGCGCGGGCCGCCGGCCCGTCCTGCAGCACCCCCGCCACCACCACACCGCGCGCCTGCCGCGGCAGGCGGAGGTGCTCGGCCCACGCCGGCTCCAGCGGGCGCGGTTCCACCCCGATCCAGCCCCGTGTGACGTGGCCGTCGCGCACGATGGCCTCCATGACGTCGCGCGCGGTGGCGATCGGGATCGCGAAGCCGATGCCCATCGAGCCGCCGGAGCGTGAATAGATCGCGGTGTTGATGCCGACCAGCCGGCCTTCGGCGTCGACCAGCGCACCGCCCGAATTGCCCGGGTTGATCGCCGCGTCGGTCTGGATGAAGTTCTCGAAGGTGTTGAGGCCGAGCTCGCTGCGTCCCAGCGCGCTGACGATGCCGGCGGTCACCGTCTGCCCGACCCCGAACGGATTGCCGATGGCCAGCACCCGGTCGCCGACCTGCAGCGCTTCCGAATGCCCGAGCACGATCGCCGGCAGATCGGGCAGCTGCACGCGCAGCACCGCCAGGTCGGTGTCCGGGTCGGTGCCGATCACCTGCGCGGTGGCCTGCCGTCCGTCGCTGAGCTGCACGACGATCTCGTCGGCGCCCTCGATCACGTGGTTGTTGGTCAGGATGTAGCCGGCCGGGCTGACGATGACGCCCGAGCCCAGACCGCTTTGCGGCTCGCTGTCGGGCCGCTCGCCGAAGAAGTGCCGGAACCACGGCTCCTGCGCGTGCGGGTTGTCCGTCTGCGAGGTGGTGGAGATGCTGACCACGGCCGGGGCGGCGGCGCGGGCCGCCGCCGCCAGGCTGGTGGCCTCCACGACCGGACTGCGCTCGGCCTGCGCTGCCTGCAACACCGGCACCGCCTGGGTCCACGCCCGCGACCCCGTCAGCCAGTGCGGCTTGAGCGTGGCCACCACGAACCAGACCGCCAGCAACACCGTGACGGTCTGCGCGAACAGCAGCCACAGGCGCCGTGCGTTCACCGCCGCCCTCCGCGCCGGCTGCGCCCGTCACCCTGCGGGCGGGCCCCTTGACCCACGTCAAGGCGGGCGCCACCGCACCGTCGTCCAATTCCGCCGAGGGGCGGCATCGACCCGCTCGAGGAGTGCGTCATGAAAGCCATCGTCGATCTCTTCTCCACCGATTATGGCCTGATGAGCGTGGGCGTCATCGCCTTCGTGATCGGGATGGGGGTCTACTTCGTGCGCCTGTTCACCCGCAAGATGGACGAATCGGCGCGCCAGGCCTCCGGCCGCTGAGCGGCGGCCCGCCTGCGGGCGGTGCGACAATCCGCCCATGAGCGCAGGATGTTGCGAAGACGGTGCGGCCGCGGGCTGCACGCTGGCGGAGCTGGTCGGCTGCGCCGAGGCGTTGTTGGAGCCGGCGCGCTTCCAGGACTACGGTCCCAACGGACTGCAGGTGGAGGGGCGGGCACGCGTGCGGCGGCTCGTCTCCGGCGTCACGGCGAGTCTGGCGCTGATCGAGGCTGCCATCGCCGAAGGGGCCGATGCCATCATCGTGCACCACGGTCTGTTCTGGCGTGGCCAGCGTGGCACCGTCACCGGCTGGCTTAAGGTGCGGCTGCAGCGGCTGCTGGCGCACGACGTCAGCCTGCTGGCCTACCACCTGCCGCTGGACGCCCATCCGCAGCTCGGCAACAACGCCCAGCTCGCGCAGCGCCTGGGCTTCACGCCGGAAGGCGACGCCTGGGAGCGGTTCGGCGAGCAGCAGCTCGGCTTCATCGGGCGCTGCCCGCTGCCCGAGGCGGCGGCGCTGGCGGCGCATCTGCAGGCGGTGCTGGGGCGCGCGCCGGTGTGGGTGCCGGGAGATGGCCGGCCGATCCGGCGAATCGCCTGGTGCAGCGGGGGCGCGCAGGGCTGGTTCGAGGCCGCCATCGCCGCCGGTGCCGATGCCTTCCTGACCGGCGAGATCTCCGAGCCGCAGGCGCACCTGGCGCGCGAGACCGGCGTGGCGTTCTTCGCCTGCGGCCACCATGCCACGGAGCGCTACGGCGCCGCGGCGCTTGGCGAATGGCTGGCGCGGCGCTGCGGCGTGCAGCACCGCTTCATCGACATCGACAACCCGGCCTGATCGAGGACAGCCCATGGCCGACTTGCCGCCGATCGCCATCACGATGGGCGATGCCGCCGGCATCGGGCCGGAGCTGATCGCGCGCGTGTTCCAGCGCCACCCCGAGTGGTCGGCGCGCTGCGTGGTGATCGGCGATCTGGCGGCGTTGCGCCGCGGCGCCGCCGTCGTGGGCGGCGTGCCGATCGCCGAACTGGGCGGGCCGGCGGAGGCCGCCGCCGTGCCGCCGGGCGCGCTGCCGCTGTGGCCGGCGGTGTCGCTGGCGGCGCTGCCGCCGTGGGGGCGAGTGAGCGCCGCGGCCGGCCGCGCCGCGGCCGAGGCGGTGGAGCTGGCGGCCGAAGCGGCGCTGCGCGGCGAGGTCGCCGCGGTCGTGACGGCGCCGCTGGCCAAGGCCGCGCTGGCGGCGGCCGGCATCGCGTTTCCTGGCCACACCGAACTGCTGCAGGCGGTGGCGGCGCGCCACCTCGGCGTGGGCGTGGAGCGGCTGCCGGTGCGCATGATGCTGTCCAACCGCGAGCTGCGCACCGTGCTGGTCAGCATCCACGTGCCGCTGCGCCGGGCGCTGGAGCTGGTCACGCCGGCCAACCTCGACGAGACGCTGCGCATCACGCACGCGCACTTCACGCGCGTGCTGGGCTGGCCGGCGTGCCGCATCGCCGTGGCGGGTCTCAACCCGCACGCTGGCGAGGATGGGTTGTTCGGGCGCGAGGAGCTCGACGTGATCGCACCGGCGGTGGCGCGTGCGCGCGCCGCCGGCATCGACGCCCACGGCCCGCTGCCGCCGGACACGGTGTTCATGCGCGCGCGCCAGGGGGAGTTCGATGTCGTCATCGCCCAGTATCACGACCAGGGCCTGATTCCAGTCAAGTACCTGGGGCTGGCCGAGGGCGTCAACACGACGCTGGGCCTGCCTTTCGTGCGCACCAGCCCGGACCACGGCACCGCGTTCGACCTCGCCGGCAGCGGCCGCGCCGACCCGTCGAGTCTGGAGGCCGCCATCCAGGCCGCGCTGCAGGCGGTGTCGGCGCGCGCGGCCGCGCCGCCGTCCGGCTAGGGAAAACCCCTTGGCCGTTCCTTTACAATGCCATGTGGTCTGCGTGCGTAACCGGGCCGTACCCGGCCGCCGCATCCCCCTGCCATCCCCACCCGGAGAGACTTCCCCCATGAGCGAAGCCACCGTCGATCCCCAACGTCGAACTTGGCTCATCACCTCGGCCGCCGTGGGTGGCGCCGGGGCGGTGGCCGCGGCCGTGCCCTTCGTCCGTTCGTTCGCGCCATCGGAACGCGCCAAGGCCGCCGGCGCCTCGGTCGAGGTCGATGTCTCCAAGCTGCAGCCGGGCGAAAAGCTCGTCGTCGAATGGCGTGGCAAACCGGTCTGGGTGATGCGCCGCACGCCGGAGCAGCTGGCGTCGCTGGAGCAGGTGGAAGACCAGCTGGCCGACCCGAACTCCGAGCGCAAGGCGTATCCCACGCCGCCGTACGCGAAGAACCGCCATCGCTCGATCAAGCCCGAGTACCTCGTCGCGGTGGGCATCTGCACGCACCTGGGCTGCTCGCCGGTGGACAAGCTGCAGCCGGGGCCGCAGCCGTCGCTGCCGGACGACTGGAAGGGCGGCTTCCTGTGTCCGTGCCACGGCTCCACGTTCGACATGGCCGGCCGGGTGTTCAAGAACAAGCCGGCGCCCGACAACCTGGAGATCCCGCCGCACCACTACGTCTCCGACACCGTGGTGCTGATCGGCGAGGATCCGCCCAAGGCCTGATGCGCCGCCGCCACGCCCGTTCCCGCTCGAGGTAATCCACCATGGCCGAATTCAAGGAAGCCCCCGCCAACGCCTCTGCCGGCGAAAAGCTCCTGACCTGGATCGACAACCGCTTCCCGCTGTCGAAGATGTACCGGGAGCACATGTCGGAGTACTACGCGCCGAAGAATTTCAACACCTGGTATTTCTTCGGCTCCCTGGCGATGCTGGTGCTGGTGATCCAGATCGTCACCGGCATTTTCCTCGTCATGCACTACAAGCCCGACGCCTCGCTCAACGCCGCGGGCGTGCCGGTGGCGTTCGCCTCGGTCGAGTACATCATGCGCGACGTGCCGTGGGGTTGGCTGATCCGCTACATGCACTCCACCGGGGCCTCGGCCTTCTTCATCGTCGTGTATCTGCACATGTGGCGCGGGCTGATCTACGGTTCGTACCGCAAGCCGCGCGAGCTGGTGTGGATCTTCGGCGTGGCGATCTTCCTGTGCCTGATGGCCGAGGCGTTCTTCGGCTACCTGCTGCCGTGGGGCCAGATGTCGTACTGGGGTGCGCAGGTGATCGTCAACCTGTTCTCGGCCATCCCGTTCATCGGCCCGGATCTGGCGATCTGGATCCGCGGTGACTACGTGGTGTCGGATGCGACGCTGAACCGCTTCTTCAGCTTCCACGTCATCGCCATCCCGCTGGTGCTGCTGGGGCTGGTGGTGGCGCACATCATCGCGCTGCACGAGGTCGGCTCCAACAACCCCGACGGCATCGAGATCAAGGCCACCAAGGGGCCCGACGGCAAGCCGCTGGACGGCATCCCGTTCCACCCGTACTACACCATCCACGACATCCTGGGCGTGGCGGTGTTCCTGCTGGTGTTCTCGGCCATCGTGTTCTTCGCGCCGGAGGCCGGCGGCTACTTCCTCGAGTTCAACAACTTCATCCCGGCCGACCCGATGGTGACGCCGCCGCACATCGCGCCGGTGTGGTACTTCACGCCGTTCTACTCGATGCTGCGCGCCACGACGAGCGAGATGATGGTGGTGCTGGTGGCGGTGGTGCTCATCGCCGCCGTGCTCGCGGCGCTGAAGTCCGGCGCCGGGGCGCTGGGCAAGCTGGCCATCCTCGGTGGCGCCGTGGTGCTGGCGGCGCTGATGCTGACCATCGACGCCAAGTTCTGGGGTGTGGTGGTGATGGGCGGCGCGGTCATCATCCTGTTCTTCCTGCCGTGGCTGGACAGGAGTCCGGTGAAGTCGATCCGTTACCGGCCGGGCTGGAACAAGTGGCTCTACGGCCTGTTCATCGTCAACTTCCTGGTGCTGGGCTACCTCGGCGTGCTGCCGCCGTCGCCGATCGGCGAGCGGGTCTCGCAGGTCGGCACGCTGTTCTACTTCGGCTTCTTCCTGCTGATGCCGTGGTGGAGCCGCCTGGGCGAGTTCAAGCCGGTGCCGGCGCGCGTGACGTTCCAGCCCCACTGACCGGGTGCTTGCAAGGAAGAGGAGAGGGATTCCGATGAAGCGATGGATCGCAACCGGCCTGGCGGCGCTCGGGATGCTGCTGGGGGCAAGCCTCGGCGCGCATGCCGCCGGCACCAACTTCCCGATGGACAAGGCGCCGCGCCTGGGCACCGACCAGGCCGCACTGCAGCACGGCGCCAAGATCTTCGTCAACTACTGCCTGAGCTGCCACTCGGCGTCGTTCGTGCGCTACAACCGGCTCACGGAGCTCGGCCTGACCGAAAAGCAGATCAAGGAGAACCTGATGTTCACCACCGACAAGGTGGGGGACCAGATGGTGGCGGCGATCTCGCCGCAGCAGGCCAAGGCCTGGTTCGGCGCCCAGCCGCCGGATCTGTCGCTGGTGGCGCGCTCGCGTGCCGGCGCCGGCTACAGTGGCGCGGACTACCTCTACACGCTGCTGCGCGGCTACTACCGTGACCCCAACCGCCCCACCGGGTGGAACAACGTGGTCTTCCACAACATCGGCATGCCGCATCCGCTGTGGGAACTGCAGGGCGAACGCAAGCCGGTGTTCGAGAAGGTCACGAGCCACGGCCATGAAACCGAGGTGTTCCGCGGCTGGGAGGTCGTCAAGCCGGGCAAGCTGTCCGAGGCCGAGTACGACCGCCTCGTGGCTGACCTGGTCGCCTACCTCGAGTGGATGGGCGAGCCGGGCAAGAACGACCGCATCCGTCTCGGTGTGTGGGTGATGATCTTCCTTGGTCTCTTCGCCATCGTGGCCTGGCGCCTCAACGCCGCCTATTGGAAAGACGTCAAGTGATCCCCACCTGACCGGCGCGCCGCGCGCCCGGTCGCCACAGTGGGCGGGCCAGCCGGCGGGCGGCCTCCCACTGTTTTTTCGTTGACGACATCAGGAGCGAACACGCCATGATGGTCCTGTATTCGGGCACGACCTGCCCGTATTCGCACCGCTGCCGTTTCGTGCTGTTCGAGAAGGGCATGGATTTCGAGATCCGCGACGTGGATCTCTACAACAAGCCCGAGGACATCTCGGTGATGAACCCGTACGGTCAGGTGCCGATCCTGGTCGAGCGCGACCTGATCCTGTACGAGTCCAACATCATCAACGAGTACATCGACGAGCGCTTTCCCCACCCGCAGCTGATGCCGGGTGACCCGGTCGATCGCGCGCGCGTGCGGCTGTTCCTGCTCAACTTCGAGAAGGAGCTGTTTTCGCATGTCTCGGTGCTGGAGCAGCGCACGCCCAAGCCGACCGACAAGCAGCTGGAGAAGGCGCGCGCCCACATCCGCGAGCGGCTCACGCAGCTGGCCCCGGTGTTCCTGAAGAACAAGTACATGCTCGGCGACAATTTCTCGATGCTGGACGTGGCGATCGCGCCGCTGCTGTGGCGCCTCGACCACTACGGCATCGAGCTCAACCGCAACGCCGCGCCGCTGCTGAAGTACGCCGAGCGCATCTTCTCGCGCCCGGCCTACATCGAGGCGCTGACGCCGTCCGAGAAGGTCATGCGCAAGTGATGGACGCCGACCTGCCCTCGCTGCGGCCGTACCTGGTGCGCGCGGTGCACGAGTGGTGCACCGATCACGGCTTCACCCCCTACCTCGTGGTGGCGGTGGACGAGCGCGTGCAGGTGCCGCGCGAATACGTGCGCGACGGCCAGATCGTGCTCAACATCAGCTACGACGCCACGGCCAACCTGCGCATCGACAACGAGGAGGTCACCTTCAAGGCGCGCTTCGGCGGCGTGGCGCGCGACGTCGTCATCCCGATCGGGCACGTGATCGGCATCTACGCCCGCGAGAACGGCCAGGGGATGGCGTTTCCGCACCCGGACCCCATCGACGAGGACGGTGCGAGTTCGGCGCATGGCGCCTCGCGTCCCTCCCTGCAGGTCGTCAGCGACCGCGACGAGGCCAGGGAGGAGGCGCCGGACGACGAGGAGCCGCCGCCGGCCCCGCGCCGCGGCGGCCGGCCGCCGGCGCTCAAGCGCATCAAGTGACCTCTGCGGCGGCTACAATGCCGCCTCGCACGCCGCTTTAGCTCAGCTGGTAGAGCACCCGCCTTGTAAGCGGTAGGTCGTCTGTTCGAGTCAGACAAGCGGCACCAGCCCATCCCGCCGTCACCCGGGCTGCATCCGGGTCTGCGTGCATGGTGGACGGCGCGGTGCGGCTGTGCAGCGGACGGCGCGCGTCGACAGGCGCGCGGTTCACCCGCGCTTGTCGAGCTGCGGCAAAAGGGGGGAAAGTTTCCTCATCCGGACGCTGCGTTCAGCCGGACGGGCAATCGGTGGCGGAGAGAGAGGGATTCGAACCCTCGATACGGGAAAACCCGTATACCGGATTTCGAGTCCGGCGCATTCGACCACTCTGCCATCTCTCCGCAGGCGTCGAAGCCCGGCATTGTAGCAGAGGCCGGGCCAGATTCCGCCGGGTGGGTGGCGGCGGAGCGGAGCTGGCGGTGCCTCAGTTCGCCGCGGCGCGCAGCGCGGCCAGCGCCGCTTCCACCGCGGCGGCGTCGGCTGGCGTCTGCACCATGGCGTGCAGGTCGGCGCAGGCCGCCCAGCCTTGTGCCTTCAGGCGCGCCACGGCCTGACCGGCCTCGCGCGGCGAGTCGAACCCCAGGCTCTGCAGCAGCACGTGGCCGCGCGCGTCGGTGAGCTTGAAGTAGAAGCGGCCGTCGGCCTCGCGATACTGCTTGAAGGCCGGCAGGACGACCTTGGCTGGGGCGGGGGCAGGGGCGGCGGCGGCCAGCTCGCGCAACGGCCGCAGGCCCACCGCGCGGCGCAGCCGCTGCGCAAACGGCGTGGCGATCGCGCGCGCCTTGGCCGCGCCGGCCTGCAGGATGGCCTCGACGCGGCCAGGGTCGCGCATCAGGTCGTCGTAGGTGGCGCGCATCGGGGCGAGTTCGCGGTCGATGCGCTCGAACAGGCGTTCCTTGGCGTCGCTCCAGGCGATGCCGGCGGCGAAGTCGCGCGCCAGCGCGGCGCTTTCCTCGGGGGTGGCGAACGCCTGGTAGAGCTGGAAGATCGCGCTGCCGTCGGTGGGCTTGGGCTCACCGGGCGCGCGCGAGTCGGTGACGATGCCCATGATGAGCCGGCGCAGCTGCTCGCGCGGCGCAAACAGCGGGATGACGTTGTCGTAGCTCTTGCTCATCTTGCGCCCGTCCAGGCCCGGCAGCGTGGCCACCTGTTCGTCGATCTCGGCCTGCGGCAGCGTAAAGTGCTCGCCGTAGCGATGGTTGAAGCTGCTGGCCAGGTCGCGCGCCATCTCGACGTGCTGGATCTGATCCCGCCCGACCGGCACGCGGTGGGCGTTGAACATGAGGATGTCGGCGGCCATCAGCACCGGATACAGGTACAGCCCCATCGTGACGCCGTCGTCGGGGTCGCGGCCGGCGGCGATGTTGTGGTCCACCGCCGCCTTGTAGGCGTGAGCGCGGTTGAGCAGGCCCTTGCCGCAGACGCAGGCCAGCAGCCAGGTCAGCTCGGGGATTTCCGGGATGTCGGACTGGCGGTAGAAGGTGACGCGTTCGGGATCGAGCCCGCAGGCGATCCAGGTGGCCGCGATCTCCAGCGTCGAGCGCTGCACGCGCGCGGGATCGTGCGTGGAGATGAGCGCGTGGTAGTCGGCCAGGAACAGGAAACTGTCGATGCCGGGCTGGCGGCTGGCGCGCACGGTGGGCCGGATGGCGCCGACGTAGTTGCCGAGGTGCGGGGTGCCGGAGGGCTTGATGCCGGTGAGGACGCGGATCTGGGCAGCAGCGGTCATGGATAGGGGCAGCGCAGGAAACGATCGGGGATGGGCCTCAGAACAGCAGCCAGCGCAGTGGCGCCAGCACGAGCTGGATGAACGCCAGCGTCAGCTGCATCAGCGGTCGCAGCCACAGCGTGCTGACGACGCCGGTGATGACCAGTGCCATGACGATGAAGAAACCGTAGGGCTCCACGCGCGCGACGGCCAGCGCCGGCCGCAGCGGCAGCAGCCCGACCAGGATGCGGCCGCCGTCCAGCGGCGGCAGCGGAAACAGGTTGAAGGCGAACATGACGACGTTGACCAGCACGCCGGCGCGCGCCATCGCATGGAAGAACGGCTCCTCGATGGCCAGCGCCGACAGCAGGTAGCCGAGCGCCGCCCACGCCAGCCCCTGGGCCAGGTTGGCACCCGGGCCGGCCAGCGCCACCCATACCATGTCGCGCTTGGGGTGGCGCAGGCGGCTCATGTCCACCGGCACGGGCTTGGCGTAGCCGAACAGGAAGTTGCCGGCGGTGGCGAAGTACAGCAGCAGGGGCATGGCCACCGTGCCGATCGGGTCGATGTGCGGCAGCGGGTTGAGGGTGATGCGGCCGAGCCGCTCGGCGGTGGGGTCGCCGAAGTGGCGCGCGGCGTAGCCGTGCGCCGCCTCGTGCAGCGTGATGGCGAACAGCACCGGCAGCGCGTACACCGCGACGGTCTGGATCAGGTGGGCGACGTCCATCGGCGTATTGTCGCAGCGCGGCCGCATCAGCCCAGGCCGAGCCGCTGCAGCGCGCCGCGCCCCTGGCGCACCACCACCGGTTCGTCACCGCGGCCCATCGGCGTCAGGTCCACCACGGTGGTCGGCTCGGCCGGGCAGGCGCCGGCGTCCAGCACGGCGGCCAGCTCGTGCTGCAGGCGCGCGCGGATATCTTCGGGATCGTTGAGCGGCTCGGTCTGTCCGGGCAGGATCAGCGTCGTGGCCAGCAGCGGCGCGTCGTGCGCGGCCAGCAGCGCCAGCGGCACCGGGTGCTCGGGCACGCGCAGGCCGATGGTCTTGCGCGCCGGGTGGCTGACACGCCGCGGTACCTCCTTGGTCGCCTCCAGGATGAAGGTGTAGGGGCCGGGCGTGGCGGCCTTGAGCAGGCGGTATTGGCGGTTGTCGACGCGGGCGTAGACGGCCAGCTCCGACAGGTCGCGGCACAGCAGCGTCAGATGATGCCGCTCGTCGACGCCGCGGATGCGGCGCAGCCGCTCGGCGGCGGCCTTGTCGTCCAGGTGGCACGCCAGCGCGTAGCTGGAGTCGGTGGGCACGGCCAGCACGCCGCCGGCCTGCAGCATCTGCACCGCCTGGCGCAGCAGGCGTGGCTGTGGATGCGTGGGGTGGAGCTCGAAGCGCTGCGCCATGGGTCTGGGCTGGGCCGCGCGCGCGGCACCTCGTCAGTGCACGATGCGGTGGGCCAGCAGTTCCCACACCGGGGTCAGGCGCCCGTCCAGCCACGGCAGTGCGCCGAGGTCGCAGTGCGACTCCCCGGGGCTGTGAAAGTCACTGCCGCGCGAGGCCGCCAGGCCGTACTCGCGCGCCATCTCGGCGTAGCGCTGCGCCTCGGCGGCGCTGTGGCTGCCGGTGACCACCTCCACCGCCTGGCCGCCATGGCCCTTGAATTCCTCGAACAGCGCGGCCTCGTGCGTCGGGCTGGGGTGGGCATAGCGCGCCGGGTGCGCCAGCACGGCCACGCCGCCGGCCTCGCGGATCCAGCGCACCGCATCGCCCAGTGACGCCCAGCGGTGTTCGACGAAGCCGGGCTTGCCCTCGGTGAGGAAGCGGCGGAACACCTCGTGCGTGTCCTGGCATACGCCGGTCTCGACGAGGTAGCGCGCGAAGTGCGTGCGCGAGATCAGCTCCGGGTTGCCGACGTACTTGAGCGCGCCTTCGAAGGCGCCCGGGATGCCGACCGCCGCGAGCTGCTCGGCCATCTCGCGCGCGCGCCGCTCGCGGCCGCCGCGCGTGTGCGCCAGCCCCTGCCGGAGCTGGGCATCGTCGGGGTCGATGCCCAGGCCGACGACGTGCACCGTCAGGCCGGCGAACGTCACCGAGATCTCCACACCGTACAGGTACGGCAGCCCGAGCGCCTGCGCGGCCGCCCGCGCGCGGTGCTGGCCGCCGACCTCGTCGTGGTCGGTCAGCGCCCACAGCTCCACGCCGTTGGCCTTGGCGCGCGCGGCCAGCTGCTCGGGCTCCAGCGTGCCGTCCGAGACGGTGGAGTGGCAGTGCAGGTCGGCGTTCAGGATGGCCATCATCGTGGGCATTGTAGGCGCGCGGCTACACTGGCGCCGATGTCGCTGTTCAAGTCCGCCTCGCTGGTGTCGCTGTGGACGCTGGCTTCGCGCGTCACCGGGCTGGTGCGCGAGCTGCTGATCGCCGCCGCCTTCGGTGCCAGCGCGCTGACCGATGCCTTCAACGTGGCGTTCCGCATCCCCAACCTGCTGCGGCGGCTGTTCGCGGAAGGGGCGTTTTCGCAGGCCTTCGTGCCGGTGCTGGCGGCCACGCGCGCCGCCGAGGGCGAGGCGGCCACGCGCGAGCTGATCGACCGCGTGGCCACGGTGCTGGCCTGGGCGCTGCTGGTGACGTCGCTGCTGGGGGTGCTGGCCGCGCCGCTGCTGGTGTGGGCGATGGCCGCCGGGCTGCGCCAGACGCCGCAGGCGTTCGACGTCGCGGTGACGCTGACGCGCTGGATGTTTCCCTACATCGGCTTCATGTCGCTGGTGGCGCTCAGCGCCGGCATCCTCAACACGTGGAAGCGCTTCGCGGTGCCGGCGGCCACGCCGGTGCTGCTCAACGTGGCGATGATCGCCGCGGCCGCCTGGGGGGCGCCGTGGCTGGCGCGGCACGGGCTGGAGCCGATCCTGGCGCTGGCCGGCGGGGTGATGCTGGGCGGGGCGCTGCAGCTGGGCCTGCAGGTGCCGGCGCTGGCGCGCCTGGGGCTGCTGCCGCGCATCGGCTTGGCGCCGGCGGCGCTCGCGCGCGGCTGGCGCCATCCGGGCACGCGCCGCATCCTGGCGCTGATGGCCCCGGCCCTGCTCGGGGTGGGGGTGGCGCAGCTGTCGCTGCTGATCAACACGCAGATCGCCTCGCACCTGGCGCCGGGCAGCGTGTCGTGGCTGACCTACGCCGACCGGCTGATGGAGTTTCCGACCGCGCTGCTGGGGGTGGCGCTGGGCGTGGTGCTGCTGCCGCAGCTGGCCGCGGCGCAGGCCACCGGCGAGGTCGCGCGCTACAGCGAGCTGCTCGACTGGGGGCTGCGCACGGTGGTGCTGCTGGCCGTGCCCAGCGCCGTCGGCCTGCTGACGCTGGCCGAGCCGCTGGTGGCGGTGCTGTACCACTACGGCGCCTTCACCGCGCAGGACGTACGCCAGACGGCCCTGGCGCTGATGGGCTATGGCGTCGGGCTGCTGGGCCTGATCGGCGTCAAGGTGCTGGCCCCGGGCTACTACGCGCGCCAGGACATCCGCACGCCGGTGCGCATCGCCCTGGTCGTGCTGGCCGTCACGCAGGGCTTGAACGCCTTGCTGGTGCCGTGGCTGGCGCACGCCGGGCTGGCGCTGGCCATCGGGCTGGGCGCGTTGCTCAACGCCGGCTGGCTGCTCACCGGTCTGCGCCGCCGCGGCGCCTACGTGCCGCAGCCGGGCTGGGGACGCTTCGCGCTGCAGGTGGCGCTGGCCGCGGCGGTGCTGGCCGCCGCGCTGCTGTGGGCGCAGCAGGCGCTGCCGTGGCTCGAGCCGCCGGCACGCTGGGTGCGCGTCGGCTGGCTGGCGGCGGTGCTGGCTGGCGCGGCGCTGGTCTACTTCGGCACGCTGGTCGCGCTCGGTTTGCCGCTGCGGCGATTTGTGCGAAAGTAGCGCCATGACGTGGATCGCAGGGGCGCCTTCGGCGTTGGATTACTTCGCCGCGCTGGTGGCGCAGGACGAGGGCCTGCCGCTGCTGGAGGCGGTGGCGGCGGTCGCCTTGGACGAATACCCCGAGCTGGATCTGCAGGCGGTGCTGGACGACGTCGAGCGGCTGCTGCAGCGGCTGCGCCGCCGCCTGCCGGCCGACGCCGGCAGCCTGCAGCGCCTGCGCCTGCTCAACCACTACTTCTTCCGCGAGCTGGGCTTTGGCGGCAACGTCAACGACTACTACGACCCGGACAACAGCTACCTGCACCTGGTGCTGCAGCGCCGCCGCGGGCTGCCGATCACGCTGGGCGTGCTGTGGCTGGAGCTGGCGCGCGGCGTCGGCCTGCGCGCCAGCGGCATCAACTTTCCCGGCCATTTTCTCGTCAAGGCGCAGCTGGCGCAGGGACAGGTGATCGTCGATCCGTTCACCGGCCAGTCGCTCAGCCGCGAGGAGCTGGCCGAGCGGCTGGAGCCCTACAAGCGCCGCCAGGGGCTGGTGGGCGACTTCGACGTGCCGGTGGAGCTGTTCCTGCAGCCGGCCGGCGCGCGCGACATCGTGGCGCGCGTGCTGCGCAACCTCAAGGAGATCCACCGCACGGGGCAGGACTGGCCGCGGCTGCTGGCGGTGTGCGAGCGGCTGGTGCGCGTGCTGCCGGATGATTGGGAGGAGCGGCGCGACCGCGGGCTGACGTGGGCCGAGCTGGGGCAGCCGCAGCGCGCGCTGGTCGATCTCGAGACCTACCTGCGGCAGCGCCCGGATGCGGCCGACGCCGAGGCGGTGGCGCTGCGCGTGCAGGCGCTGCGCATGGCGGCGGGCTGAGCGTCCGGGCCGACCGTCGCTCAGCGCACCTGCACCGCGGGGGCGTCGCCGCGCGGCGCGATGGTGCCGATCACGTGCACCGTCTCCCCCTGTGCGCGCAGCGTCGCGGCGGTGGCGTCCGCGTGCTCGGGGGCGACGACCACCACCATGCCGATGCCGCAGTTGAAGGTGCGGTGCATCTCGTGGTCGTCGATGCCGGCGGTGCGCTGCAGCCAGCCGAACAGTTCGCTCTGCGGCCAGCTGCCCTTGACCAGGTGCGCGGCCAACCCCTCGGGCAGCACGCGCGGGATGTTTTCCAGCAGGCCACCGCCGGTGATGTGCGCCAGCGCCTTGATCGGGTGCTGCTGCAGGGCGGCCAGCACCGGCTTGACGTACAGCCGGGTCGGGGCCATGACGGCCTCGCGCAGCGGCCGGCCGTCCAGCGTCGTCGGCAGGTTGGCGCCGGCGCGCTCCAGACACTTGCGCACCAGGCTGAAGCCGTTGGAGTGCACGCCGTTGGAGGCCAGCCCCAGCACCACGTCGCCGGCGCGCACGTCGGCGCCGCTGAGGATGCGCGACTTTTCCACCACGCCGACGCAGAAGCCCGCCAGATCGTACTCGCCGGGCGGGTACATGCCGGGCATCTCGGCGGTTTCGCCGCCGATCAGCGCGCAGCCGGACGCCTCGCAGCCGCGGGCGATGCCGGCCACCACGCGCGCGGCGGTGTCCACGTCGAGCTTGCCGCAGGCGAAGTAGTCGAGGAAGAACAGCGGCTCGGCCCCCTGCACCAGCACGTCGTTGACGCTCATCGCCACCAGGTCGATGCCGACGCCGTCGTGCATGTCCCACTCGAAGGCGAGCTTGAGCTTGGTGCCGACGCCGTCGGTGCCGCTGACCAGCACCGGCTCGCGGTAGCGCCTGGGGATCTCGAACAGCGCGCCGAAGCCGCCGATGCCGGCCAGCACCCCCTCGCGCAGCGTGCGGCGGGCCAGCGGCTTGATGCGCTCCACGAGCGCGTCGCCGGCGTCGATGTCGACGCCGGCGTCCTTGTACGAAAGGGGGGTCGTGTTCATGGGGACCGGTAAAATCGCGCCCATTGTACCGGTGACCCGATGCCGCTTGCCCCGATCGTCCGACAGGCCCTGCCGTGGCTGGCCGCCGCGCTGGCCGCGTGGTGGGCGGTGGCCATGCTGGCGCCGGTGCTGTTTCCGCTGCTGCTGGCGCTGGGGCTGGCTTACGTGCTGCAGCCGCTGGTGCAGCGGCTGGCGCGGCTGGGTGTGCCGCGCGCGCTCGGCGCCGGGCTGGCCATCGCGCTGGTCACGCTGCTGCTGCTGGCGCTGGTGCTGATCATCGTGCCGGTGATCGCGCGGCAGTGGCCGCTGCTGCGCGAGCAGATCCCGGTGCTGCTGGAGCGGCTCAACGCCTGGCTGGTGCCGCAGGCGCGGCGGCTGGGGCTGGACGTCGCGGTCGACGTCGAGGGGGTGCGGCAGCTGCTGCGCAACCTGCTCAGTGGTCACGAGGAGCAGCTGCTGGCCCACGTGCTGTCGTCGCTGCGCATCGGCGGCAGCCTGCTGATCACGGTGCTGGGCAACGCGGTGCTGATGCCGGTGGTGGCGTACTACCTGCTGCTGGACTGGGCGGCGCTGGGGCAGCGCATGCAGGCGCTGATCCCGCCGGCGTGGCGGGCGGCGCTGCTGGGCTGGTGGCGCGACACCGACCAGGTGCTGGGGCAGTACCTGCGCGGCCAGCTGCTGGTCATGGCGCTGCTGGCGGTCTATTACGCGGCGGCGCTGTGGGCCGTGGGGCTGGATCTGGCGCTGCCGATCGGCGTCTTCACCGGGCTGGCGGTGTTCGTGCCGTACCTGGGCTTCGGCGTCGGGCTGGTGCTGGCGCTGCTGGCCGCGCTGCTGCAGTTCCAGGACTGGTGGGGCGTGCTGGCGGTGGCCGGGGTCTATGGTCTGGGCCAAGTGGTGGAGAGCTTCTGGCTGACGCCGCGCCTGGTGGGCGAGCGCATCGGGCTGCATCCGGTGGCGGTGATCTTCGCGCTGATGGCATTCGGGCATCTGTTCGGCTTCGTGGGCGTGCTGCTGGCGCTGCCGGCCTCGGCGGTGGCGCTGGTGGCGCTGCGCCGGCTGCAGGCGCTGTACCTGCGCAGCGCGCTGTTTGCGGCGTCGCCGTCGGCGCCGCCCCGGGAGTGAGCCGTGCGGCAGCTCACGCTCGACCTCGGACTGGCCCCGCTGCCGACGCTGGAGGCATTCTGCGCCGACGGCAACGAGGCGGCGCTGGCGGCGCTGCGGCAGTGGCTGCAGGAGCGGCCGGCCGCGCCGCTGTACCTCTGGGGGCCGCCGGGCAGCGGCAAGACGCATCTGCTGCGCGCCGCGGCGCTGGCGCTGGCCGAGGCCGGCGAGCGCAGCGGCTGGCTGGACGCGCAGGCGGCGCCGCAGCCGTTCGACGACGGCTGGGCGGCGGTGCTGCTGGACGACGTGCACGCCTACGATGCGGCGCGGCAGGCCGCGGCGTTCAACTGGTTCGTCAACGCGCAGGCGCCGGCCTGCGGTGCACCGCGGCCGGTGCTGGCGGCCGCCGACCGTCCCCCGGCCGACCTGTCGTTGCGCGACGACCTGCGCAGCCGGCTGGCCTGGGGCCAGGTGCACGCGCTGCAGCCGCTGTCCGAGTCGGCCTGCCGCGCGGTGCTGCGGCGCGCCGCGCGCGCGCGCGGCTTCGAGCTGGCCGAGGAGGTGCTGGACTACGTGCTGGCGCGTTGCGCGCGCGACCTCGGCAGCCTGACCGCGCTGCTGCAGCGGCTTGACGACTACGCGCTGCGCACCCAGCGCCCGGTGACGGTGCCGCTGGTGCGCGCGATGCTGGCCGAGACCTGACGCCGATGACCATGCCCGCCGACCGCTCCCACCGGGCCACGCCGGCGCGCCGCCCCGACGGCCGCGTGCCGGTGGCGCTGTTCGACCTCGACCACACGCTGCTGCCGCTCGATTCCGACTACGAGTGGGGCGTGTTCACCACGCGCATCGGCTGGACCGATGCCGGTGAGTTCGCGCGCCGCAACGACGCCTTCTTCGCCGACTACCAGGCCGGCCGGCTCGACATCCACGCCTACGTGGCGTTCGCCACCGAGGCGCTGCGCCGGCGCACGCCGGCGGAGGCGGCGCAGGCGCACGCGCGCTTCATGGCCGAGGTGATCGAGCCGGCGCTGCGGCCGCAGGCGCGGGCGCTGGTGGCGGCGCACCAGGCGCGCGGCGAGCGCGTGGCCATCGTCACCGCCACCAACGCCTTCGTCACCGCGCCGATCGCGCGCCGCCTTGGCGTCGACGACCTCATCGCGGTGGAGCTGGAGCGTGACGCCAGCGGCTGGTTCACCGGCCGCATCGCCGGCGTGCCGTCGTTTCGCGACGGCAAGGTCGAGCGCGTCGGGCAATGGCTGGCCGCGCAGGGCCTGGACTGGGACGGCGCGCACGTGACCTTCTATTCCGATTCCACCAACGACCTGCCGCTGCTGGAGCGCGCCGACGTGCCGGTGGCCACCAACCCCGGTGCGGCGCTGCGCGCGCTGGCGCGCGCGCGCGGCTGGCGCATCCTGGACCTGTTCGAGTCCCCTCCATGATCAAGACCCTGATCGACAAGCTGTTGGACAAGACCGTGCGCCCGACCCTGCGGCGCCACCGCTTCGGCAAGCGCGAGGACGTGCCCGCCGCGGTGCACGGCATCGACCCCTCGCTGGTGGACGGCCGCGCGCTGGACGTGGTGCACACGCTCAAGCGCGCCGGCTACGAGGCCTACATCGTCGGCGGCGCGGTGCGCGACCTGCTGCTGGGCCTGCGGCCGAAGGACTTCGATGTCGCCACCAACGCCACGCCGGAGCAGGTCAAGGCGCTGTTCCGGCGCGCCTTCATCATCGGGCGGCGCTTCCGCATCGTGCACGTGGTGTTCGGCCGCGGGCGCGAGCACGAGGTGGTGGAGGTCTCCACCTTCCGCGCCTACGTCGATCCGAGCCAGGCCGAGCCGGTGGTCGGCGACGAGCGCTCCAGGCGCGCCCTGGCCGGCGTGGCGCTGGCGGTGGACGCCAGCGGCCGTGTGCTGCGCGACAACGTCTGGGGCCCGATCGAGCAGGACGCGGCGCGGCGCGACTTCACCATCAACGCGATGTACTACGACCCGGAGACGCAGACGGTGGTGGACTTCCACCACGGCATCCGGGATGCGCGCAAGCGCGTCATCCGCATGATCGGCGATCCGGCCACGCGCTACCGCGAGGACCCGGTGCGCATCATCCGCGCGGTGCGCTTCGAGGCCAAGCTCAGCCGCCTGGGCTTCAAGCTCGACGCCAGGACGCGCGCGCCGATGGCCGCGCACCTGCACCTGCTGGCCGACGTGCCACCCAGCCGGCTGTTCGACGAGATGCTCAAGCTGCTGCAGACCGGTCACGCCCTCGCCAGCATCGAGGCGCTGCGCGCCAACGGGCTGGCGCGCGGCATCTACCCGCTGCTGGACGTGGTGGTGGAGCGTGCCGACGAGCCGTTCGTGCGCGCCGCGCTGCAGGATACCGACCGCCGCGTCGCCGAGGGCAAGCCGGTGGCCGCGAGTTTCCTGCTCGCCTGCGTGCTGTGGCAGGACGTGCGCACGGCGTGGCAGCGCCGCCTGGGGCAGGGCGAGGCGGCGTTTCCGGCGCTGGCCGCAGCGGTGGACGAGGTGTTCGACGCGCGCATCGGCGACGTCTCCGGTCGCGGCAAGCTGGGCGCGGACATGCGCGAGATCTGGATGATGCAGCCGCGCTTCGACAAGCGCACCGGCAACGGCCCGTTCACGCTGGTGGAGCAGCCGCGCTACCGTGCGGGGTTCGACTTCCTGCGCCTGCGTGCCCAGGTCGGCGAAGTGGAGGAGGAGCTGGCGCACTGGTGGGAGACCTTCGCCCAGGCCGGCGAGGCGGTGCGGCGCGACATGATCGAGGCCGTGCGCCTCGAGCAGCAGCGCGCCAGGAGCGGCGGCAAGGCGCGGCGCGGCGCGCGCCACACCGAGGCCGCCGAGGGTGACGCGTCCGTGGCGGCGGCGCCCGCCGCGCCGGATGCGCCGGCCGCCGGAGCGGGGCCGGATGGTGCCGCGCCGGCGCGCAAGCGTCGCCGCCGGCGCCGCAAGCCCAAGGCCGACGGCGGCGAGGGCGCGTCCCCTGCGGCGGGCGACGGAGCGCCCGATGCCTGAGGGCGGGGGCGTGCCGCGTCCCGAGGTCGAGGTCTTCGTCGGGCTCGGGGCCAACCTGGGCGACGCCGCGGGGCAGGTGCGCCAGGCGCTGGCGTGGCTGGACGAGCTGCCCGGCACGCGCGTGTGCGCCGCCTCGCGCCTGTGGCGCAGCGCGCCGGTCGAAGCCGACGGACCGGACTACTGCAACGCGGTGGCGCGGCTGGCCACGACGCTGACCGCGCCGGCGCTGCTGGCGGCGCTGCAGGCGCTGGAGGCGCGCGCCGGCCGTCAGCGCCCGTACCGCAACGCGCCGCGCACGCTGGACCTCGACCTGCTGCTCTACGGCGCCGGGCGCATCGATTCGCCTTGGTTGACGGTGCCGCATCCGCGTCTGGCGCAGCGCGCCTTCGTGCTGGTGCCGCTGGCCGAGGTGGCGCCGCAGCGCGTGCCACCTGCCGCGCTGCGCGCGGTGGCCGACCAGCAGCTGCGGCCGTGGGATTGACCGGCGCGGCACTGCCGACCGGTGTTCAGGGTGTGAACCGCCGGCCGCGCAGCCCCGGACCGGGGCTGGTCAGTAGTGGTAGCGCAGTTGCGCGATCCACAGCGCGTCGCCCTCGACCCGGTAGACGATGCGGTGTTCGTCGCTCAGGCGGCGAGACCACCAGCCCGCCAGCGCGTGCTTGAGCGGCCCAGGCTTGCCGATGCCGGTGAAAGGGTCGCGTTGGATCTCCCGCATCAGGCGGTTGAGCGTTCCAGCATGCGCCGGTCATGCTGCTGCCAGTGCAGGTAGTCCTCCCATGCCGCCTCGGCGAAGACGAGCTTCATTCGGCCAGCGCGCGCTCGCGTCCGCCCCCCGCCTCCAGCTGTGCGATGGCCCCCAGCAGCCGCCGGGCATTGGCCGGGCTGCGCAGCAGGTGCGCGGTCTCTTCCAGGGCGTGGTAGTCCTCCAGCGACAGCATGACCACGGAGGGCTCTCCCCACCGGGTGATGATGACCGGCGCATGGTCGTTGCAGACCCGCTCCATCGTACGGGCCAGCTGGGCGCGGGCGGTCGAACAGGGAATGGCGTCCATCGTGGAGTGTCGTGGAAGACCGCAGGATCGTACGTTTGAGGCTGGCCACGGTCCAGCAGGAAGTGGGACGGGGCAGTGCGCGACGCCCCCCGTTCAGGGAGCCAGCCGCTCACGGATCCAGCGGCCGTCCTCCAGGCGGTAGCGCAGCCGGTCGTGCAGGCGGCTCTTGCGGCCCTGCCAGAACTCCCAGCGGTCGGGCCTGAGGCGATAGCCGCCCCAGTGCGGCGGCCGCGGCGGATCCATCAGGAACTGCGCCGCGTAGCGCGCCGCGTTGGCCACCAGCACCGCGCGGCTGTCGATCACCTGGCTCTGCGGGCTGGCCCAGGCGCCGATGCGGTGGTCCAGCGGCCGGCTGGCGAAATAGGCGTCGCTTTCCTCCGCGCTGACCTTCTCGACCACGCCCTCGATGCGCACCACGCGCTCCAGCTCCACCCAGTGGAACTGCAGCGCCGCGTAGGGATTGCCGGCCAGCTCGCGGCCCTTGCGGCTGTCGTAGTTGGTGTACCAGACGAGGCCGCGCTCGTCGTAGCCCTTGATCAGCACCACGCGGGTGCTGGGGCGCAGGTCGCTGCCGACGGTGGCCAGCGTCATCGCGTTGGGCTCGGGCAGCTCGGCGCGGATGGCCTCGTGCAGCCACTGGTCGAACTGGCGCAGCGGGTCGGCGTGCGAGGCTTCCTCGCTCAGCTCGGCCCGCTCGTAACTCTTGCGCAGCGCGGCGATGTCCATGGCCCGCCAAGTATCGCATGCGTGGCGTGCCCGGGCGCGGGATAATCGGACGATGGAGACGGAAGGCGACTTTCACGACTGGGTCGACCTCGAGGCGCTGGCGCGTGCCGGCGAGCCGCTGGCCGGCGTGCAGCCGATCGAGCGGCTGGCGCGCGTGCGTGCCGAGGCGCCGCAGCTGGATGCGCGCCACCATGCCGGCGTGGCCTGGCAGGCGCGCGCCGAGTGGCGCGAGGCGCCGCCTGCGGTGGCGGCTGCGCTGCGCCTGCTGGGTGGGGCAGCGGCTGCGCGGCAGCTGTGGCTGCACCTGCGGGTGCGCGGCGAGGTGCCGCTGGTGTGTCAACGCTGCCTGGAGCCGTACTGGCAGCCGCTGGAGGTGGACCGCTGGTTCCGCTTCGTCGCCGATGAGGCTACCGCCGCTGCCGAGGATGAGCGCTGCGAGGAGGATCTGCTGGTGGCCAGCGGGCCGCGCTTCGATCTGCGCGGGTTGATCGAGGACGAGCTGCTGCTGGCCGCGCCGCTGGTGCCGATGCACGAGCACTGTCCGGTGCCGCTGCCGCTGGCCGCCGGCGACAGGCTCGGCGCGGTCGACGCCGCCCCCGCCGAGGAGCCGGCCGCGCGCACGCCGCTTGCGGTGCTGGCTGCGCTCAAGCGTGGCGGTGGGCTATAATCAAGAGTTTCGTCGAATTCCGATATCCGACTACCCAGGAGCCTTCCATGGCCGTCCAGCAGAACAAGAAGTCGCCGTCCAAGCGCGGCATGCACCGTTCGCACCAGGCGCTTGCCGCGCCCGGCATCGCCGTGGAGCCGACCACCGGCGAAGTCCACCTGCGCCACCACATCAGCCCCAACGGCTTCTACCGCGGCCGCCAGGTCCTCAAGCCCAAGTCGGCCAGCTGATCGCGCCGCGGGCGTGGGCGACGGCGCACGCCCGGACCCCGATCCCGATCGTGATCCGCATCGCCGTCGACTGCATGGGGGGCGACCACGGCCCGGCGGTCACGCTGCCGGCCTGCGCCGCCTTCCTGGCCCGCCACCCTGACGCGCAGCTGGCGCTGGTCGGCCGGCCGGAGGCCCTGCAGCCTCTGCCGGCGGGTTTGGTCGGCGAGCGCTGCTCGGTCGTGCCTGCCACCGAGGTGGTGGCGATGGATGATCCCGTCGAGGTGGCGCTGCGGCGCAAGCGCGACTCCTCGATGCGCGTGGCCATCGAGCAGGTGCGTGACGGGCTGGCCGATGCGGCCGTGTCGGCCGGCAACACCGGGGCGCTGATGGCGATCGCGCGCTACGTGCTCAAGACGCTGGAGGGCATCGACCGTCCGGCCATCGCCACCCAGATCCCCAACGTCACCGGCGGCGCCACCACGATGCTGGACCTCGGCGCCAACGTCGACTGCAGCGCCGAGCACCTGCTGCAGTTCGCCCTGATGGGTTCGGCGCTGGTGGCGGCCACCAGCGGTCGTGCGCGCCCCAGCGTCGGCCTGCTCAACATTGGCGAGGAGGTCATCAAGGGCAACGACGTCATCAAGCGCGCCGGCCAGCTGCTGCGCGAGGCCGCCGCCCGCGGTGACCTCAACTTCCACGGCAACGTGGAGGGCAACGACATCTTCAAGGGTACCACCGACATCGTCGTCTGCGACGGTTTCGTCGGCAACGTGGCGCTGAAGACCAGCGAGGGCCTGGCGGCGATGGTGGGCACGCTGCTGCGGCAGGAGTTCGAGCGCAGCCTGTACTCGCGCGCCGTGGCGCTGCTGGCCCTGCCGGTGCTGCAGCGCTTCAAGCGGCGCGTCGACCATCGCCGCTACAACGGTGCGGCGCTGCTGGGTCTGCGCGGGCTGGTGTTCAAGAGCCACGGCGCAGCCGATGCCTTCGCGTTCGAGCAGGCGCTGGCGCGTGCGTATGATGCGGCCCGCGTCCGGCTGCTGGAGCGGGTGCGCGCCGGCATCGCGCACGCCGCGCCGCTGCTGCGCGCCTCGCCGGCGGGCGAGCCCGCCGCCTCCTGACCCTCCTCATGGCCCGCTCATGAGCGCATCGATGACCCTGTACAGCCGCATCACCGGCACCGGCGGCCACCTGCCGGCGCGCCGTCTGACCAACGACGACATCGCCGCCCTGCTGGCCGCGCGCGGCCAGCAGACCAGCGACGCCTGGATCGTCGAGCGCACGGGCATTCGAGCGCGCCACTTCGCCGCCGAGGGCGAGATGGCCAGCGACCTGGCGCTGCAGGCCAGCCTGAAGGCGCTGGCCGCCGCCGGCCGCCAGCCGCACGAGGTGGACCTGATCGTCGTGGCGACCTCCACGCCGGACATGGTCTTTCCGTCCACCGCCACGATCCTGCAGCGCAAGCTGCACGAGGCGGCGCAGGCCGCCGGCGCTCACGGGCCGATCGGCGCCGCCGCGTTCGACGTGCAGGCGGTGTGCACCGGCTTCATCTACGCGCTGACGGTGGCCGATGCGCTGATTCGCACCGGCAGCGCGCGCCGCGCGCTGGTGGTGGGCGCGGAGGTGTTCTCGCGCATCCTCGACTTCGACGACCGCACCACCTGCGTGCTGTTCGGCGACGGCGCCGGCGCCGTGGTGCTGGAGGCCGTGGAGCACGACGGCCAGGGTCCCGGGGTGCTGGCCACCGACCTGCACGCCGACGGGCGCCACACCGGCATCCTGTGCGTGCCGGGCACGGTGGCCGGCGGCCAGGTGCTGGGCGAGCCGCTGCTGCGCATGGACGGGCAGGCGGTGTTCAAGCTGGCGGTGGGCGTGCTGGAGGAGACCGCGCGCGCCACGCTGGCCAAGGCCGGCAAGACCGAGGCCGATGTCGACTGGCTGATCCCGCACCAGGCCAACATCCGCATCATGCAAAGCACGGCTCGCAAGCTCAAACTGCCGCTGGAGCGGGTCGTCGTGACCGTCGATCAGCACGGCAACACCTCGGCGGCGTCGATTCCGCTGGCGCTGGACCACGCGGTGCGCGCCGGGCAGGTGCGCCCGGGCCAGTTGCTGCTGCTGGAGGGGGTGGGCGGCGGCTTCACGTGGGGTTCGGCGCTGGTGCGCTACTGATACTGGTTCTCCGCACGACACACAGGCAAGGAGACGGCCTTGAAGACTTTCGCGTTCGTCTTTCCCGGACAAGGTTCGCAGTCGGTTGGCATGCTCGATGCCTGGGGCGACCACCCGGTGGTGCGCGCCACGCTGCAGGAGGCCTCCGATGCGCTCGGCGAGGACCTGGGGCGCCTGATCCACGAGGGGCCGAAGGAGGCGCTGGCGCTGACCACCAACACGCAGCCGGTGATGCTGGTGGCGGGCGTGGCGGCCTGGCGCGTCTGGAAGGCCGAGGGTGGAGCGGATCCGGTCGCCGTGGCCGGCCACTCGCTGGGCGAGTATTCGGCGCTGGTGGCCGCAGGGGCCCTGACGCTGGCGCAGGCCGCGCCGCTGGTGCGGCTGCGCGCGCAGGCCATGCAGCAGGCGGTGCCGGTGGGCGCCGGCGCGATGGCCGCCATCCTCGGGTTGGACGCCGAGGCGGTACGCGCCGGCTGCGCCGAGGCGCAGGCCGCCTTCGCGCCGGACAGCGGCGAGGTCGTCGAGGCGGTCAACTTCAACGACCCGGCGCAGACCGTGATCGCCGGCTCCAAGGCGGCGGTGGACAAGGCCTGCGAAGTGCTCAAGGCGCGCGGCGCCAAGCGCGCGCTGCCGCTGCCGGTGTCGGCGCCGTTCCACTCCAGCCTGATGCGGCCGGCGGCCGAGGCGCTGCGCGCGGCGCTGGCCGAGGTGGAGATCAAGGTGCCGGCGATTCCGGTCGTCAACAACATCGACGTGGCGGTGGAGACCGACCCGGCGCGCATCCGCGACGCGCTGGTGCGTCAGGCCGCCGGTCCGGTGCGCTGGGTGGAGTGCGTGCAGGCGTTGCGCGCGCGCGGCGCGCAGGCCATCGTCGAGTGCGGCCCGGGCAAGGTGCTGCTCGGGCTGACGCGGCGCATCGCGCCGGAGCTGGCGGCGGCGGCGCTGTACGACCCGGCCACGTTGAGCGAGGTCCAGGCGCTGCTGGCGGACTGAGCCGGGCGCCACCCCACTTCCCATTCTCTTCACCGCAGGATCGATCCCCATGTCCGAACCCACCTTCCAGGGGCAGGTCGCGCTGGTCACCGGCGCCTCGCGCGGCATTGGCGCGGCCATCGCGCGTGAGCTGGCCGGCCGCGGCGTGCGCGTCATCGGCACCGCCACCACCGAGGAGGGCGCGCAGCGCATCACGCAGGCGCTGGCCGCCTTCGAGGGTTGCCGCGGCGCGCGGCTCGACGTCAACGACGCCCCGGCCGCCGAGGCGCTGGTGGAGGCCATCGCCAAGGAGCACGGCGCGCTGCACATCCTGGTCAACAACGCCGGCATCACGCGCGATACGCTGGCCATGCGCATGAAGGACGAGGACTGGGACGCGGTGCTCGACACCAACCTCAAGGCGGTGTTTCGCCTGTGCCGCGCCGCGATCCGTCCGATGATGAAGCAGCGCTATGGCCGCATCGTCAACATCACGAGCGTGGTGGGCGCCGCCGGCAACCCCGGCCAGGCCAACTACGCCGCTGCCAAGGCGGGGCTGGCCGGCATGACCCGCGCGCTGGCGCGCGAGCTGGGCAGCCGGCGCATCACGGTCAACTGCGTGGCGCCGGGCTTCATCGAGACCGACATGACCGCCAGCCTCCCCCCGGAGCAGCAGCAGGCGCTGCTGGCCCAGATTCCGCTGGGGCACTTGGGCAAGCCGGCCGACGTGGCGCACGCGGTGGCGTTCCTGGCCAGCCCGCAGGCCGGCTACATCACCGGCCAGGAGCTGCACGTCAACGGCGGGATGTTCATGGCCTGACACCGGCGCAGGCGCGGGCCCGCCGCCGCGGGCGGGCCGCTACAATGCCGGGGCTTTTTCCAACCACCCGACGAGGGAACCCATGAGCGACATCGAAGCACGCGTCAAGAAGATCATCGCCGAGCAGCTCGGCGTGGAGGAGAGCCAGGTGACCCCCGAGAAGGCGTTCGTCGCCGACCTGGGCGCCGACTCCCTCGACACCGTGGAGCTGGTGATGGCCCTCGAGGACGAGTTCGGTATCGAGATCCCCGACGAGGACGCCGAGAAGATCACCACCGTCCAGCAGGCGATCGACTACGCCAAGGCCCACTACAAGGGCTGATGCGCCGATGAGCCGCCGCCGCGTCGTCGTGACCGGCCTGGGCTGTGTCAGCCCCGTGGGCAACACGGTGGCCGAGGCCTGGGCCAACCTGCTCGCCGGCCGCTCGGGCATCGACCGCATCACCAAGTTCGATGCCAGCGGCTTTGCCTGCCAGATCGCGGGCGAGGTGCGCAACTTCGACATCGGTGCGTACCTGCCGCCGAAGGAGGCGCGCACCATGGACACCTTCATCCACTACGGGCTGGCTGCCGCCGCGCAGGCCGTGGCCGACGCCGGCCTGCCCACGGGGGAGGCGCTGTCGGAGGAGGAAGCCTGCCGCATCGGCTGCGTGATCGGCTCGGGCATCGGCGGTCTGCCGCTGATCGAGGCCACGCACAGCGAACTCGTCACGCGCGGCCCGCGGCGCATCTCGCCGTTCTTCGTGCCGGCCTCGATCATCAACATGGTCGCCGGTCACGTCTCGATGCGCTTCGGCTTCAAGGGGCCCAACCTCGCGGTGGTGACGGCCTGCACCACCGGCCTGCACTGCATCGGCGAAGGTGCGCGCCTGATCCAGTACGGCGACGCCGACGTGGTCATCGCCGGCGGGGCGGAGGCCACCGTCTCGCCGCTGGGCATCGGCGGCTTTGCCGCGATGCGCGCGCTGTCCACCCGCAACGATGCGCCGCAGGCGGCCTCGCGCCCGTTCGACAAGGACCGCGACGGCTTCGTGCTCGGCGAGGGTGCCGGGGTGCTGGTGCTGGAGGAATACGAGCGCGCCCGTGCGCGCGGAGCGCGCATCTACGCCGAGCTGGCCGGCTACGGCATGAGCGCCGACGCCGGCCACATGACCGCGCCCAACATGGATGGTCCGCGCCGCGCGATGCTCAACGCGCTGCGCGACGCCGGTGTCAACCCCGACGAGGTCGACTACCTCAACGCCCACGGGACCTCCACCCCGCTGGGCGACGTCAACGAGACCAACGCGATCAAGGCGGCGCTGGGTGAGCAGGCGCGCCGCGTCGTGGTCAGCTCCACCAAGTCGATGACCGGGCACCTGCTCGGCGGCGCCGGCGGGCTGGAGAGTGTCTTCACCGTGCTGGCGGTGCACCACCAGAAGATCCCGCCCACCATCAACCTCGACCAGCCCGACCCGGCGTGCGACCTCGACTACTGCGCCCACACCGCGCGGGACGCCACCGTCCGGGTCGCGCTGAAGAACAACTTCGGCTTCGGCGGCACCAACGGCACGCTGGTGTTCCGCCGCATCTGAGGAAGGGCGGCGATGCGGCCCGCGGCGGCCGTGCGGCACCCGGCCCGGACGTGGCGACCGCCGCTGGCGCTGGTTCTGGCGACGGCGACCGTGGCCGCCGCGGTGTGGGGGCGCTGGGCGTGGCTGCGGCCCGATCTGCCGCCGGCGTGGTGGGCGGGGGCCGTGCTCGGGCTGGTCTGGCTCGGCGTGGCGCTGGCGCAGGCGCGGCGGCAGGGTGAACCGGGCGAATTGGTCTGGGATCCCGCTTCGCCGGACGGCGGCCAGGGCTGGCTCTGGCAGCCGGTCGGCCGCGCCCGCCCGCAGGCGCTGCAGGCGCCGCAGGTGGCATGGCGCGGCGCCGCGGGGGTGCTGGTGTGCGCGCGTCGCGCCGCCGATGGCGCGCCGCTGCGCTGCTGGTGCCCGGCGCAGCAGGGTGACGGGCCTGCGCTGCGGCGCGCGCTGGCCGCCACTGGCGCGCCGCCGCCATCCGCTATAGTCGGCGCGCGGCGCACGTCATGAACGATCCCGTCTCCCGCCCCCCCTCCGATGCCGACGCCCTGCTGGTGCAGCGGGCGCTGGCCGGCGACGCGCGCGCCTTCGAGCTGCTGGTGATCAAGTACCAGCGGCGCGTCGAGCGGCTGATCGGTCGCCTGGTGCGCGACGCCGACCTGGTCCAGGACCTGGCGCAGGAGACCTTCGTGCGCGCCTGGCGCGCGCTGCCCCAGTTCCGCGGCGACGCCCAGTTCTACACGTGGCTGTACCGCATCGCGGTCAACACCGCCAAGAAGGCGCTGCAGGAGCTCAAGCGCGATCCCATCGTGACGATGAGCGCGCTGCAGGCGGCCGACGACGGCGACGAAACTTCCCACCCGGAGCTGGAACTAACGGCGCAGATGGCCGACGCCGAAACCCCCGACGCGGTGCTGGCCAGCAAGGAGATCGCGCAGGCCGTGCAGGCCGCGGTGGAGGCGTTGCCGCCGGAGCTGGCGCAGGCCATCACGTTGCGCGAGATCGACGGATTGAGCTACGAGGAGATCGCGCAGGCGCTGGGCTGCCCGATCGGCACGGTGCGCTCGCGCATCTTCCGCGCGCGCGAGGCGATTTCGGCGCGCATCAAGCCGCTGCTGGAGCGCCAGTCCGGCAAGCGGTGGTGACGGCGGGGTGGCGGCGCAGCGGGGTGACCGACGAGATGAAGACCATGGACACCATGACCAGAACCGAGGCGGCCCGGCCGGCCGCCAGTGCAGCCGCGCGCGGTGCCGGCTGGTCGGCGCTGTTCGACGGCGAGTGCACGGGCGAGGAGCTGGAGGCGCTGCTGGCCGAGGACGATGTGGCGCGGCGCGAGGCGGTGTGGGACGCCTACCGCTGCATCGGCGAGGCGCTGAGGGCTCGGGAGGCGGCACAGCCCGCCGCGGCCGATCCGGCCTTCGTGCGTGCGGTGATGGCGCGCGTGCAGGCCGAGCCGCACGCCCCGGCGGCGCCGCGCGTGCAGCGCCGCACCGACCTGCCGCCGGCGGCCAACGCCGCGCTGTGGCGCTGGCGCGCGGTGGCGGGCGTGGCCGCGCTGGCGGCGGTGGTGGCACTGCTGTGGCCGCAGCTGGCGCCGCAGGGCGGCGCGGCGCAGCTGGCCGCCGCGCCCGTCCCTGCGGCCGCCGGGTCCGCCGGCGCGCCGGCGCCCGCCCGCGACGCCCGGCTGGAGGAACTGATGGCGGCCCACCGCTCCTGGGGCAGTGCCTCGGCGCTCAACGCGCCGGGCGGCTTCCTGCGCACCGTGGCCTACGAGGTACCTGGGCGGTGACGGCGGGCATCCCCATGGGACAGGCAGGCGCCCGCCGCGGCCGCGCGCGGCGCCTGCTGCTGGGCGCGCTGCTGGCGCTGGGGCTGGGCGCGCCGCTGGCGCGCGCGGCCGAACCGGCGCCGCCGGCGCTGTCGGTGCAGGGCTGGATCGAGCGCCTGCACGAGGCCACGCGCCAGCGCGCCTACAGCGGCACGTTCGTCGTCACCCGTGGCGACGACGTCGTCGCGGCGCGCGTGGTGCACGTCTGCGACGGTCAGCGCCAGATCGAGCGCATCGAGAGCCTGAGCGGCCCGGCGCGCGTGACCTGGCGGCTGGACGACGAGGTGTTGACGCTGTGGCCGCAGCAGCAGACGGTGCTGCGCGAGCGGCGCGAGACGCTGCGCCTCTTTCCCGGCCCGCTGAAGGTGCCCGGCGTGCGCGTCGACGAGCATTACCGCGCCGAGGTGCGCGGCCGCGATCGCATCGCCGGTTACGACGCCTGGGTGGTGGAGTTCGTGCCGCGCGACGCCTGGCGCTACGGTTACCGTCTGTGGTCCGAGCTGCGCACCGGGCTGGCGCTGAAGCTGCAGACGCTGGGCGCCGGCCAGCAGGTGCTGGAGCAGATGGCCTACACCGAGCTGCAGCTGGATGCCCCGCTGCGGCAGGAAGCGCTGCTGCGCCAGATGGAGGACACGCGCGGCTGGCGCACCAGTCGGCCGCAGCTGAGCCGCACCACACCGCAGGCGCAGGGGTGGCGCATCACGCCGGCGGTGCCGGGCTTCCAGTTGATGGGCTGCTGGCAGCGCGAGGGCGACGGCGGCCGCAGCCGCCCGCCGCTGCAGTGCGTGCTGTCCGACGGGCTGGCGTCGGTGTCGCTGTTCCTCGGCGGTGGCGAGCCGCCGCCGGCGGGGCTGGCGGCCGCAGGGGCGATGCAGGTGCGCACCCAGCGCAGCGGCGAGCACACGCTGGTGGCGGTCGGCGAGGCGCCGGCGGCCACCCTGGAGCGGCTGCTCGCCGGCGTCGAGCGCCTGCCTTGATTCCGTGCCGGGCGGCCCCCATCCTGGGTCGGGCCGTCCGTGTTCCCGAGCAGGGGGATTGCGACCATGTCCGACATCCACGTTGTCAACCGCCCGGCGCGCCGCTGGGCGCTGATCGTCACTTCGCTGGCAGCCGGCGCCGTGCTGGCGTGGGCCGCCGTGCAGACGCGCGCCGACGCGCAGCCCGCCGCAGCGGTCGCCATGGCCGGCGCGCCGGTCCCCGCCGCGGCCCCGGCCGCGCGCCTGACCGGCCTGCCCGACTTCACCGTGCTGGTGGAGGAGGTCGGCCCCTCCGTGGTCAACATCCGCACCGTCGAGCGCGTCGCCGTCGGCCGCGCGCAGCCCGGCACGCCCGATGAGCAGATGCTGGAGTTCTTCCGCCGTTTCGGCATCCCGCTGCCTCCCGGCGCGGTGCCGCGCGGCCCGGGCCCGCGCGACGACGACGAACGCGGCCCGCAGCGGCGCCAGCGCGGCGTCGGCTCCGGCTTCGTCTACGGCGCCGACGGCTACATCCTGACCAATGCGCACGTGGTGGAGGGGGCCGACGAGGTCATCGTCACGCTGGCCGACAAGCGCGAGTTCAAGGCGCGCGTGGTCGGCGCCGACAAGCGCACCGACGTGGCGCTGGTCAAGATCGACGCCACGGGCCTGAAGCCCGTGCGCATCGGGGACGTCGAGCGGCTCAAGGTCGGCGAGTGGGTGATGGCGATCGGCTCGCCGTTCGGGCTGGACAACACCGTCACCGCCGGCATCGTCAGCGCCAAGCAGCGCGAGACCGGCGACTTCCTGCCGTTCATCCAGACCGACGTGGCGATCAACCCCGGCAACTCCGGCGGGCCGCTGATCAACATGCGCGGCGAGGTGGTCGGCATCAACAGCCAGATCTACTCGCGCTCCGGGGGCTTCATGGGCATCAGCTTCGCCATCCCGATCGACGAGGCGGTGCGCGTGGCCGAGCAGCTCAAGGCGCACGGCAAGGTCACGCGCGGGCGCATCGGCGTGGCCATCGAGCCGGTGGACAAGGAGCTGGCGGAGTCGCTCGGCCTGCCGCAGGCCGGCGGGGCGCTGGTGCGCGGGGTCGAGGAGGGTTCGCCGGCGGCCAAGGCCGGCCTGGAGCCGGGCGACATCATCCTGCGCTTCGACGGCAAGGCGATCGACAAGTCGGTCGATCTGCCGCGCATCGTCGGCAACACCCGCCCCGGCACGCAGGCCAAGGTGGAGGTCTGGCGCCGCGGCGCCACGCGCACGCTGACGGTGACGGTGGGCACCTTCGAGGAGGAGCAGACCGCCGCCGCCTCCAGCCGGCCGGAGCCGGCCAAGGCCGGCCCGCTGGGGCTGACGGTGCGCGAACTGACCGCCGCCGAGCGGCGCGAGCTCAAGGTCAGCGGCGGCGTGCGCGTGGTGGAGGCCAGCGGCCCGGCGGCCGCCGCCGGTCTGCGGCCCGACGACGTCATCGTCGGGCTGGGCAACCAGCCGGTCGGCAGCGTGGCCGACTTCGAGCGCATCGCCGGCGGCTGGCCCAAGGGCCGCGCCGTCACCGTGCTGATCCGCCGCGGCGAGTGGGCGCAGTGGGTGCTGGTGCGGCCTTGACCGCCGCCCGGTGTCCTGCGGCCGCTGGCCCTACAATGGCGGGTTGACCGTTGCCGCAGGGCGCGCTGCGGGGCCTGCATGCCTGCGCCAGCGCGCCTTCGTCTTTTGCCATGAAGCACATCCGCAACTTCTCCATCATCGCGCACATCGACCACGGCAAGAGCACGCTGGCCGACCGCCTGATCGCGCGCTGCGGGGGCCTGAGCGAGCGCGAGATGACCGAGCAGGTGCTCGACTCCATGGAGCTGGAGAAGGAGCGCGGCATCACCATCAAGGCGCAGACCGCGGCGCTGCAGTACACCGCGCGCGACGGGCAGACCTACAACCTCAACCTGATCGACACGCCCGGCCACGTGGACTTCTCCTACGAGGTCAGCCGGTCGCTGTCGGCCTGCGAGGGCGCGCTGCTGGTGGTCGACGCCAGCCAGGGCGTGGAGGCGCAGACGGTGGCCAACTGCTACACCGCGCTGGACCTGGGGGTGGAGGTGCTGCCCGTCCTCAACAAGATGGATCTGCCGCAGGCCGACCCCGAGCGCGCCAGGCAGGAGATCGAGGACGTCATCGGGCTGGACGCCTCGGAGGCGATCCCGTGCTCGGCCAAGACCGGCATGGGCATCGACGAGATCCTGGAGGCGATCGTGGCCAAGGTGCCGCCGCCGCGCGGCAACCCCGACGGCCCGCTGCGCGCGATGATCATCGACTCCTGGTTCGACAACTACGTCGGCGTCGTGATGCTGGTGCGGGTGGTCGACGGCAAGCTCGACCGCGGTGACCGCATCCGCCTGATGGCCACCGGGGCCACCTACCAGGTCGAGAAGCTCGGCGTCTTCACGCCGGCCAACCAGCCGCGCGAGACGCTGCACGCCGGCGAGGTCGGCTACGTGATCGCCGGCATCAAGGAACTGAAGGCCGCGCGCGTCGGCGACACCGTCACCTCGTTCAAGACCTCCAGCGGTGCCAACCTGCCGGCGGCCACCGAGCCGCTGCCCGGCTTCAAGGAGGTGCAGCCGATGGTGTTCGCCGGGCTGTACCCCACCGAGGCGAGCGAATACGACGCGCTGCGCGACGCGCTGGAAAAGCTCAAGCTCAACGACGCCTCGCTGCACTTCGAGCCGGAAGTGTCGCAGGCGCTGGGCTTCGGCTTTCGCTGCGGGTTCCTGGGCCTGCTGCACATGGAGATCGTGCAGGAGCGGCTGGAGCGCGAGTTCGACCAGGACCTCATCACCACCGCGCCCAGCGTCGTCTACCAGGTCGTCAAGGGCGACGGCGAGGTCATCGAGGTCGAAAACCCCTCCAAGATGCCCGATCCGGGCCGCATCCAGGAGATCCGCGAGCCCATCGTCACCGTGCACATCTACGTGCCGCAGGACTACGTCGGGCCGGTGATGACGCTATGCAACCAGAAGCGCGGCGTGCAGCTCAACATGGCCTACCACGGCAAGCAGGTGCTGCTGACCTACGACCTGCCGCTGGCGGAGATCGTGCTGGACTTCTTCGACAAGCTCAAGTCGGTCAGCCGCGGCTACGCGTCGATGGACTACGAGTTCAAGGAGTACCGGCCGTCCGACGTCGTCAAGGTCGACATCCTGCTCAACGGCGACAAGGTCGATGCGCTGTCGATCATCGTGCACCGCAGCCAGGCGCAGCAGCGCGCGCGCGCCGTGGTGCAGAAGATGCGCGAGATCATCAGCCGCCAGCAGTTCGACGTGGCCATCCAGGCGGCGATCGGCGCGCAGATCATCGCGCGCGAGACCGTCAAGGCGCTGCGCAAGAACGTGCTGGCCAAGTGCTACGGCGGTGACGTCACGCGCAAGCGCAAGCTGCTGGAAAAGCAGAAGGCCGGCAAGAAGCGCATGAAGCAGATCGGCACCGTCGAGGTGCCGCAGGAGGCGTTCCTCGCCATCCTGCAGGTGGAGGAATCATGAACGACCGCACCATGGCCACGCTGACCGGCGTGGTGCTGGCCGCCTTCGGCGCCTACGGCGCGGCCTGGGCGTCGGGCGTGGTGGAGGGCAACTTCGCGGTGCTGCTGCTGGCCGCGGTGGTCACCACCGGCGTCTATTGGGTGGCCGAGAAGCTGGTCTTCCTGCCGCGGCGCCGCGCCGCCGCCGAGGCGGCGGTGCAGCAGCTGCGCGCGCGCGTGGCCGAGGCGCAGCGCGCCGGCCTGGCGCACGAGGCCGCCGACGAGGCCGCGCTGCGTCAGCGCCTGCTGCACCAGCCGTGGTGGCTGGACTGGACCGCCGGGCTGTTTCCGGTGATCCTGGCGGTGTTCGTGCTGCGCTCCTTCCTCTTCGAGCCGTTCAAGATTCCGTCCGGCTCGATGATCCCGACGCTGCAGGTCGGCGACCTGATCCTGGTCAACAAGTACCACTACGGCGTGCGCCTGCCGGTCGTGCACACCAAGGTGGTCGACAACCACGCACCGCAGCGCGGCGACGTCATCGTCTTTCGCTTTCCACCCAAGCCGAGCCTGGACTACATCAAGCGCGTCGTCGGCGTGCCGGGCGACGAGGTCGCCTACCTCGACAAGCGGCTCGTCATCAATGGCCAGCCGGTGCCCCGGGAGGCCGCGCCCGACTACTACGACCCCGAGGCGATGCGCTACCGCAAGCAGTTCGTCGAGCGCATCGGCGACAGGCGCGTGCACACGCTGGTGGACGACGACCATCCGGCCTTCATCCCGGCGGTGGCCGACTTTCCGTTCCGCGACCACTGCCGCTACTCGGTGGAGGGGGTGACCTGCCGCGTGCCGCCCGGCCACTACTTCGTCATGGGCGACAACCGCGACAACTCGCTCGACTCGCGCTTCTGGGGCTTCGTGCCCGAGGATCACATCGTCGGCAAGGCGTTCTTCGTGTGGATGAACTTCGGCGACCTCGGCCGTATCGGGCGCTTCGAATGAGCGCGCGAGGCGCGATTGGCGCTATCATGGCCGCGGGCGCCGCCATGGCGGCGGCGCGTGGCGTCTGTGCACGGGGGTGAGCATGAAGCGTGGTCAGCGCGGGGTGAGCGTCATCGGCATGGTCTTCGTCGGCATCGTCGTGGCGCTGCTGGTGGTGCTGGCGGCCAAGGTCGTGCCCACCGTCACCGAGTACATGGCGATCCAGAAGGCGGTCAACCGCGCCGCGCAGAGCGGCAACACCGTCACCGAGATCCGCAACGCCTTCGAGCGCGCCAAGACCGCCGACTACTTCGAGGCCGTCAGCGGCAAGGACCTGGAGATCAGCAAGGACGGCGACCGCATCGTCGTCGAGTTCGCCTACGACAAGGAGATCCATCTGTTCGGCCCGGCCTACCTGCTGCTGAAATACCGCGGCCGCAACCAGTGAGCGATGCCTGAGTCCGACGACGAGCCGACGCTGGGAGCGCTGCAGCGCCGCCTGGGTCACGCCTTCCGTGACGAGACGCTGCTGCGGCGTGCGCTGACGCACCGCAGCTTCGGCGCCGACCATTACGAGCGGCTGGAATTTCTCGGCGACGCGGTGCTGGGGCTGGTGGTGGCCACGCTGCTGGTGCAGCGCCTGCCGCAGGGGCAGGAAGGCGATCTGTCGCGCGCGCGCGCGGCGCTGGTGCGGCAGGACGCGCTGCACCGCATCGCGCTGCGGCTGGGGCTGCCGGCGCTGGTGCGGCTGGGCGAGGGCGAGCGGCGCAGCGGCGGCCACGAGCGGCCGTCGATCCTGGCGGACGTCGTCGAGGCGCTGCTGGGCGCCATCTACCTGGACGCCGGCTTCGAGGCGGCGCAGGCGGTGGCGCGGCGCTGGTACGACGACGTCACGCTGGCCGCCGGCGTCGGCAAGGATGCCAAGACCGCGTTGCAGGAGTGGCTGCAGGCGCGTCGCCGCCCGCTGCCGCGCTACGAGGTGGTGGCGGTGCGCGGCGAGGCGCACGCGCAGACCTTCGAGGTGGCCTGCCACGTCGAGGGGCAGGATGCCCCGACGCACGGCAGCGGTGCCTCGCGCCGTGCCGCCGAGCAGGTTGCCGCCGCCGCGATGCTGGCGCGCCTGCAGACCACGCCCCAGCCCGCGCCGCGCCGCGACACCGTCTGAGCCGCCATGGACACCCCTTCCTCTCCCGCCCCGGCCCCCGTTCCTGCCGCCACCCGCTGCGGCTACATCGCCATCGTCGGCAAGCCCAACGTCGGCAAGTCCACGCTGCTCAACGCGCTGGTCGGCGCCAAGGTCAGCATCACCTCGCGCAAGGCGCAGACGACGCGCCACCGCATCCACGGCATCCGCACCGAAGGCGCCACGCAGTTCATCTTCGTCGACACGCCCGGCTTTCAGACGCGCCACGACAACGCGCTCAACCGCGCGCTCAACCGCACGGTGGTGGCGACGCTGGCGGACGTCGACCTGGTGCTGTTCGTCGTCGAGGCCGGGCGCTTCGACCTCGCCGACGCCAAGGTGCTGGCGCTGCTGCCGCCAAAGGTGCCCGCGATCCTGGTGGCCAACAAGCTCGACCGCGTGCACCGCCGCGCGGAGCTGGCGCCGTGGCTGCGCGGCATGCAGGACCGCCATCCGTTCGCGGAGTTCTTTCCGATGTCGGCGCGCCACGCGCGCGACGTGCAGCGGCTGCTGGCGCTGTGCGAGCGCTACCTGCCCGAGCAGCCGTGGCTGTACGAGGCCGACGACCTCACCGACCGCAGCGAGCGCTTCCTGGCCGGCGAGCTGGTGCGCGAAAAGCTCTTCCGCCTCACCGGCGACGAGCTGCCCTACGGCGCCACGGTGGTCGTCGACCGCTTCGAACAGGAGGGGGGCCTGCGCCGCATCGCCGCCACCATCATCGTCGAGCGCGACAGCCACAAGGGCATGGTGATCGGCGAGGGCGGCGAGCGCCTGAAGCGCATCGGCACCGAGGCGCGCCAGGAGATGGAGCGGCTCTGGGGCGGACGGGTGTTCCTGGAGCTGTGGGTCAAGGTGCGCTCGGGCTGGGCCGACGACGAGGCCCGGCTGCGCGCCTACGGCTACGAGTGACGTCGCGGTGGCACGGCGCGGCAGCCGCGTGCACGACGAGCCGGCCTTCGTCGTGCACCAGCACGACTGGAGCGAGTCCAGCCTGATCCTGGACGTGTTCACGCGCCACCACGGCCGCGTGGTGCTGGTGGCCAAGGGGGCCAAGCGCCCGACCTCGCAATTTCGCGCCGTGCTGCTGGCGCTGCAGCCGCTGCGGCTGGACTGGGGCGGTGCGCCGCAGCAGGAGGTGCGCACGCTCAAGGCCGCGCGCTGGGCCGGCGGGCACGTGCTGCCGGCCGGCGAGGCGCTGCTGGCCGGGTTTCACCTCAACGAGCTGCTGCTGCGCCTGCTGCCGCGCGACGATCCGCAGCCGGCGCTGTTCGACGCCTATGCCGAGGCGGTGCGCGCGCTGGCGCAGGGCCTGCCGCCGGCGCCGCGGCTGCGCGCCTTCGAGCTGCTGCTGCTGCGCGCGCAGGGTTGGCTGCCCGACCTGGGCCGGGAGGCCGGCACGCTGCGGCCGCTGACGCCGGCGCGGCGCTACCGCCTGGTGGCCGAGCACGGGCTGCTGGCGCACGAGGGTGCCGGCCTCAGCGGCGCGCAGTGGGGCGCGCTGGCGCAGGCGCTGGCCGCCGCCGACCCGTGGGCGGCCCTGTTGACCGAGGCCGCCGAGGTGCTGGCCAGCGCGGCGCTGCGCGCCGAGTTGCTGCCGCTGCTGCACTACCATAGCGGCGTGCGCCGCCTGTACGCGCGTGAGCTGCTGCGCGAGGCGCGCCGTCTGCTGCCCGCCTCCGCCCCGCCCCTGGATGCCTCGCCATGAGTTCCGCTTCGTCCCGCACCGCGCTGTCGGTCAACGTCAACAAGGTGGCGCTGCTGCGCAACAGCCGTCACCTGGGCATCCCGAGCGTGGTGCGCGCCGCCACGCTGTGCCTGCAGGCCGGCGCGCACGGCATCACGGTGCACCCGCGCCCCGACGAGCGCCACATCCGCTGGCACGACGTGTTCGACCTGGCCGAGCTGCTGCGCGCCTGGCCGGGGCGCGAGTACAACATCGAGGGCAACCCATTCCACAACCTGCTCGACGTGGCGCGCGAGGTGGCCGCGCGCGGACTGCCGCTGCACCAGCTGACCTTCGTACCCGACGCGGTCGACCAGTTCACCAGCGACCATGGCTGGCGCTTTCCGGACGACGCCGAGCGGCTGCGTCCGGTGATCGCGCAGGCGCAGGCGCTGGGGGCGCGCGTCAGCCTGTTCATGGATCCCGAGCCCGAGCAGATGGCCGCGGCACGCGCGGTCGGCGCCGACCGCGTCGAGCTCTACACCGAGCCGTACGCGGCGGCGTGGGCCGACCCAGAGGCGCGCGCGGCGCAGCTGCGCCGCTACCGCGAGGCGGCGCTGGCCGCGCAGGCCGCCGGCCTGCAGGTCAACGCCGGGCACGACCTCAACCGCGACAACCTGACCGACTTCCTGTGTGCCGTGCCGGGGGTGGTGGAGGTGTCGATCGGCCACGCGCTGACGGCCGATGCGCTGGAGCTGGGCTACGCCGCCACCGTGCAGGCCTACCTGCGCTGCATCGACGCCGCCTACGAGGCCGGCGCGGAGGCGCCGTGATCGCCGGCATCGGCACCGACCTGTGCGACGTGCGCCGCATCGACGCGGCGCTGCGGCGCCATGGCGAGCGCTTCGCGCAGCGCATCCTCGGCGAGCGCGAGCTGGCGCTGTGGCGCCAGCGCCGCGCGCGCTGGCCCGAGCGCGGCGTGCGTTTCCTGGCCACGCGCTTTGCGGCCAAGGAAGCGTTCAGCAAGGCCATCGGCCTGGGGCTGCGCGCGCCGATGACGTGGCGCGCCTGCCAGATCGTGCCGGCGCCCGGTGGCCGGCCCACCGTGCTGCTGGACGGCGCGCTGCGCGCCTGGTTCGAGCAGCGCCGCTGGCGCGCGCACGTGAGCCTGAGCGACGAGGGCGACCACGCGCTGGCTTTCGTCATCGTCGAAACCCTGCCGGAGGATTCCGCCCCATGCACGCCCCGCTGATCATCGACGTGGCCGGTCTGCGCCTGACCGAAGCCGACCGCGCGCGCCTGAGCCACCCGCTGGTCGGCGGCGTGATCCTGTTCGCGCGCAACGGGCGCGACCGCGCGCAGCTGACGCGGCTGTGCGCGCAGATCAAGCGCGTGCGCCGCGACCTGCTGATCTGCGTCGACCACGAAGGCGGGCGCGTGCAGCGTTTCCGCGACGACGGCTTCACGCCGCTGCCGGCGATGCGCGAACTCGGCCGCCTGTGGCGCCAGGCACCCGAGAGCATGCCCGGCGAGGCGGCGCTTGCGGCCTGCAACGCCGCGGCGGCCACCGGCTGGGTCATGGCCGCCGAGCTGCGCGCCTGCGGCGTCGATCTCAGCTTCGCGCCGGTGCTCGATCTGGACCATGGCCGCAGCGCCGTCATCGGCGACCGGGCGTTCGACGCCGACGCCCGTGTCGTCACGCTGCTGGCGCAGGCGCTGATGCACGGCATGCGCGCCGCCGGCATGGCGCACTGCGGCAAGCATTTCCCCGGTCACGGCTGGGCCGAGGCCGACTCGCACACCGAGCTGCCGGTGGACGAGCGGCCGCTGGAGACGATCCTCGCCGAGGATGCGGCGCCCTACGGCTGGCTCAGCGCCACGCTTGCCGCGGTGATGCCGGCGCATGTGCTCTACCCGCAGGTGGACGCGGCGCGTCCGGCGGGGTTCTCGCGCCGCTGGCTGCAGGACATCCTGCGCGGGCGGCTCGGGTTCACCGGCGCCATCTTCAGCGACGACCTGGCGATGGCGGGCGCGCGTCGCCTGGATGGCCGCGAGTCGACCTACACCGAAGCGGCGCTGGAGGCGCTGCGGGCTGGCTGCGACCTCGTGCTGCTGTGCAACCAGAGCACGGTGGACGGCGGGGCGGCCATCGACGACCTGATCGAGGGGCTGGCGCGCGCCTATTACGAGGGCCGCTGGCAGCCCGACGAGGCCGCCGAGGCGCGCCGGCGCGCGCTGCTGCCGACCGCTGCGGCCCCGGACTGGGACGAGCTGATGGCCGACCCGCGCTACCAGCGCGCGCTGGAGCTGCTGCCCTGAAGACCGCGCCGCGGGGGCCTCGCGCGCGTTCAGGCCACCGCGTCGGCGCTCTGCCGCGTCAACAGCGCCAGCAGATTGGCGATGGTGGCGCGCAGCTCGCGGCGGTCGCAGATCATGTCGATCGCGCCCTTCTGCAGCAGGAACTCGGCGCGCTGGAAACCCTCGGGCAGCTTGACGCGCACGGTGTTCTCGATCACGCGCGGGCCGGCAAAGCCGATCAGCGCCTTGGGCTCGGCGATCACGACGTCGCCCATGAAGGCAAAGCTGGCCGAGACGCCGCCCATCGTCGGGTCGGTCAGCACGCTGATGAAGGGCAGGCGCTGGCGCGCCAGCCGGGTCAGGGCGGCGTTGGTCTTGGCCATCTGCATCAGCGACAGCAGGCCCTCCTGCATGCGCGCGCCGCCGGTGGCGGTGAAGCAGATGAAGGGCACCCGCTGCTCGATGGCGTTGTCGACGCCGCGCACGAAGCGCTCGCCCACCACCGAGCCCATCGAGCCGCCCATGAAGTCGAACTCGAAGCACGCCACCACCACCGGCAGCGTGTGCACCGCGCCGCCCATCACGATCAGCGCGTCGGTCTCGCCGGTGGCCTCCAGCGCCTCCTTCAGGCGTTCCGGGTACTTGCGGCTGTCCTTGAACTTCAGCGCATCGACCGGCAGCACCTCCTGCCCGATCTCGTAGCGGCCCTCGGGGTCGAGGAAGGCGTCCAGCCGCGCGCGCGCGCCGATGCGGTGGTGGTGGGCGCAATGCGGGCAGACGTTGAGGTTCTTCTCCAGGTCGGCCTTGTAGAGCACCGAGTCGCAGCTCGGGCACTTGATCCACAGCCCCTCGGGGATGCTGCGGCGCGCGCCGCCGCTGATCTTCGGGGGCAGCAGTTTTTCCAGCCAGGACACGGGCAAGACTCCTTTGCAGACAGGCCGGTCCCTTCAGCGGGCGGAACCGAACCGGGCCGACGCGCCCGTCCGGGCGGACGGGGCGCCGGGCCATGCTTGGGGGGCGATTATGCGCCAGTGCCGGGCAGCGCATCCAGCGCCGCGCGCAGCCCGGCGATGAAGGTGCGCGCGGCCTCGGGGCGCTGGCCTTCGGGGGCCTGCTCCAGGACCTGGATCAGGCGCGTGCCGACCACCACCGCGTCGGCATGCCGCCCCACCGCCTGGGCGCTGTCGGCGTCGCGGATGCCGAAGCCCACCCCCACCGGCACGCGCACGTGCGCGCGGATGCGCGGCAGCATCGCCGCCACCGCACCGGCGTCCAGGTGCGCCGCGCCGGTGACGCCCTTGAGCGAGACGTAATAGACGTAGCCACTGGCCAGCCGGCCGACCTGGGCGATGCGCGCGTCGGTGCTGGTGGGCGCGAGCAGAAAGATCAGGTCCAGCCCGTGCGCGCGCAGCGCGGCGGCGAACTCGGCGCATTCCTCCGGCGGGTAGTCCACGATCAGCACGCCATCCACCCCCGCCTCGGCCGCCGCGCGCGCGAAGCTGCCGGCGCCGTGGCGCCGCTCCCACGCCTCCACCGGGTTGGCGTAGCCCATCAGCACCAGCGGCACGTCGGCATGGCGCGCGCGGAAGTCGCGCGCCAGCGCCAGCACCTGCGCCAGATCGACGCCGTGCGCCAGCGCCTGCTCGCCGGCGCGCTGGATCACCGGGCCGTCGGCCATCGGGTCGGAAAACGGCACGCCGAGCTCGACGATGTCGGCGCCGCCGGCCACCAGCGCATCCAGGATGGCCGGTGTCTCCCGCGGCGACGGAAAACCCGCGGTGACGAACGGGATCAGCGCGCGGCGATGCTGCGCGCGCAGGCGCTCGAAGGTGGCGGCGATGCGGCTCATGCGGCACCTCCACGGGCCACCTTGACGCTTTGCCCGCGGCAGCTCGGGCGGCAGTAGAAGTCGGCCCCCGACAGGTCGGCCACGGTGCCGATGTCCTTGTCGCCGCGGCCGGAGAGGTTGACCAGGATCGTCTGGTCGGGACGCATCGTCGGCGCGGTCTTGATCGCCCAGGCCACCGCGTGGCTGGACTCCAGCGCCGGGATGATGCCCTCGGTGCGCGCCAGCCGGTGGAACGCCGCCAGCGCCTCCTCGTCGGTGACGCCGACGTACTCGGCGCGGCCGCTGTCCTTCAGCCAGGCGTGCTCGGGGCCGACACCGGGGTAGTCCAGCCCGGCGCTGATCGAGTGCGTCTCGGTGATCTGACCGTCGGCGTTCTGCAGCACGTAGGTGCGGTTGCCGTGCAGCACGCCGGGGGCGCCGCGCTGCAGCGAGGCGGCGTGGCGGCCGCTGTCCAGCCCCGCCCCGGCGGCTTCGACGCCCACCAGGCGCACCTGCGCGTGCGGGATGTAGGGGTAGAAGATCCCCATCGCGTTGCTGCCGCCGCCGACGCAGGCCACCACCACGTCCGGGTGAGGGCCGCCGCAGCCCGGCAGGCCGAGTTCGGCCAGCATCTCGGGCATCTGCTGCAGGCATTCGCGTCCGATCACGCTCTGGAAGTCGCGCACCATCATCGGATACGGGTGCGGCCCGGCGACGGTGCCGATGATGTAGAAGGTGTGCTCGACGTTCGTGACCCAGTCGCGCAGCGCCTCGTTGAGCGCGTCCTTCAGCGTCCTGCTGCCGGACTCCACCGGCACCACGGTGGCGCCGAGCAGCTTCATGCGGTAGACGTTGGGGCTCTGGCGCTTGACGTCCTCGCTGCCCATGTAGACGACGCACTCCAGCCCGTAGCGCGCGCAGATGGTGGCGGTGGCCACGCCGTGCTGGCCGGCGCCGGTCTCGGCGATCACGCGCGGCTTGCCCATGCGCCGCGCCAGCAGCGCCTGGCCGATGACATTGTTGATCTTGTGCGCGCCGGTGTGGTTGAGGTCCTCGCGCTTGAGCAGGATCTGCGCGCCGCCGAGCTCGCGGCTCAAGCGCTGCGCGTGGTAGATCGGGGTGGGACGGCCGACGAAATGCTTGAGCTCGTGCTCGAACTCGGCCTGGAAGGCGGGGTCGGCGCGGAAGCGCTCGTAGGCGGCGCGCAGCTCGTCGATGGCGTGCGTCAGCGTCTCGCTGACGAAGCTGCCGCCGTAGGGGCCGAAGTGGCCGCGGGCGTCGGGCAGGTCGTAGGGGTGCATGGCAGGGGTCGATCCGTGAGGGACGGGCGCCCGTGGCAGCGGGCACCGGGGACGATCCCGTGCCTGGTGCAGCGGGATCGTAGGGGGGCATGGTCAGGTGGACTCGGCGTCGGCCTTTCGCACCGCGGCGATGAAGGCGGACACCAGCGCGGCGTCCTTGATGCCCTTGGCGGCCTCGACGCCGGAGGAGACGTCAACGCCCCAGGGGCGCACCCGCCGCACGCCATCGGTCACATTTGCGGGTGTGAGTCCACCAGACAAAACGACCCGAGCGGCGGCGCCAAGACGAGGATGTGACCACGGCAGCGCGTTCCAGTCGAAGGCATGGCCGCCGCCGCCGTAGCCCGGCACGTGGGCGTCGACCACGAGCCCGGCCGCGGCGGCGAACCGATCGGCGAATTCTAGGAGATCGAAGCCGCCCGCACCAGCCCCGAGCGGCACGCGCGCCGCGCGCAGCCACGGCCGTCCCTGCGCCAGCGCGGCGCAGTCCCGTGGCGTCTCGTCGCCATGGAACTGCAGCACGGCGTTCGGCACGGCCTGCAGGCCGGCGTCCACCTCGTCGGCGCGGGCGTTGACGAACAGCAGCACCGGCGTGACGAACGGCGGCAGCCGCCGCGCCAGCTGGCCGGCGCGCGCGGGCGTCACCGCGCGCGGGCTGGCCGGGTAGAGCACGAAGCCCACCGCGTCGGCGCCGGCGGCGGCGGCGTGCTCGACGTCGGCCTCGCGCGTCAGGCCACAGATCTTGATGCGGGTACGACGCATGGCAGGCGCAGGGTCGGTCAGAGGGGCAGCCAGTCGAAGGCGGGCGTGCGCTCGGGCAAGCGCAACGCGGGGTCGTAAACCGGCCCCAGGAAATACAGGCCATCCGGCGCAAAGGTCGGCGCGGCGACCTCGCGCCGGCGCGCCGCCAGCACCTCGGCCATCCAGTCGGGGGGCTTGAGTCCCTGGCCGACCGCGATCAGGCAGCCCATGATGTTGCGGATCATGTGGTGCAGGAAGGCGTTGGCCTCGAAGTCGAAGCGCCAGTAGGGGCCGCGGCGGCGGATCTCCAGCCGGTGCAGCGTCTTGACGGGCGAGGCGGCCTGGCACTGCGCGGCGCGAAACGAGCTGAAATCATGCTCACCGAGCAGGTGCCGCGCCGCCGCGCGCATCGGCTCCAGCGCCAGCGGGCGAAACACCCAGCCGACGCGGCCGGCCTCCACGCTCGGTCGCACCGGCGACTCCAGCAGCACGTAGGCGTAGCGGCGCGCGCGCGCGCTGTTGCGCGCGTGAAAGCTCGCCGGCACCTCCTGCGCCCACTGCACCGCCATGTCGGGCGGCAGGTAGCGGTTGACCCCGCGCACCCACGAAAACATGGCGCGTTCCACCGGCGCGTCGAAGTGCACCACCTGGTTCAGGCCGTGCACGCCGGCATCGGTGCGGCCGGCGCACAGCGTGCCGATCGCAGGCACGTCGGCGAAGGTGGCCAGCGCCCGCTCCAGCTGATCCTGCACCGTGCGGCCGCCCGGCTGGCTCTGCCAGCCCTGGTAGGCGCTGCCGAGGTAGCTGACCCCCAACGCGATGCGCATCGTGCCGCGGTGGGGCGCCTTCAGCCCAGCTGCGCGAGGAAGGCCTGTGCGCGTGCGCGCAGCTCACCCTGCGCCTCGGCCACCACCTCCTCGGCGAGGATGCGCGCCCCGTCGACGTCGCCGATCGCCTCGAATTCGCGCGCCAGCGACAGCTTGGTCTCCAGCGGATCGCGCTCGGCGCCCGGCTCGGCCGCGGTCTGGGCTTCGGGTGCGGGCTCGGTGGCCTGGCTGGCGGCGTCGGGGACGTCGGTGGCGGGTATTTCGGGCAGCGCCGCTGCCTCGGTGGTTTCGTCCACCGGCAGATCGAGCGACAGGTCGGCCAGTTCGGGCGGCAGGCCGGCCGGCGCCTCCTGCGCGGTCGGGACGGCGCCGTCGCTGCCCGCCGGCGCGGCACCCTCCGCGGCCGTGCCGAGGTCGAGGTCGAAATCCAGCCCCAGATCCGATTCGGAGGCCGCCTGGGCGTCCGCGGGCGGCGCAGCGGCTTGCGTCTCCTCGGCGGCGGGTGGTTCCAGCGTCAGATCCACCTCCAGCGCCGAGTCGCCCGCCTGCGGCGTGGCGTCGACGGTGTCCAGTGCCAGGTCGAGCGTCGGCAGGTCGGCTGGCGCGGCCTCTTCGGACGCCGCCGCGCCGGCGGCCATGGCACCGGCGGCCATCGCGCCGGCCACCGGCGCCGCGGCGCCGCGCGGCTGGTACAGCGGGTTGTCCGGGTCGAGCGTTCGTCCCAGCTCGCAGGTGCGCGCCCACTCGGGGCTGTCGGCCGTGCACAGCGGCTGCAGTGTGCGCGCCTCGGCCTCGAACGCGGCGGCGTCGCCACGGCGCGCCAGCACCTCGAGCAGCTTGAGGCGCACGTCGAGCCGGTGTGGCTCGGCCTGCAGCGCCTCGCGCAACAGATCCTCGGCCTGGGCGTCGCGGCCGTACGAGAGGTAAACGTCGGCCTCGGCCACCGGGTCCAGCGGGGCATCGGTGTCGACGGCGCTCGGCATCGCCGCGGCCTCCTCCGGCTGCGCCGCCTGGGCATGGGCACTCGGAGCCGTCGCCTCGGTGGCAGGCACCGCCGCGCGCCGGCGCAGCCGCAGGGCCGCCAGCGCCCCGAGCAGCAGCACCACCAGCGCCGCTGCGGGCAGCGTCCACGGGTGCTGCAGCACCGTCTGCACCGGCCCTTCGGTGGCAGGGGGCGCCGGGACGGGAGCCGGCACGGCCGGCGCCGCCGGGGCGGTGTCACCGGGGGCCGGGGCTGGAGCTGGCGCCGGGGCGGGCAGGGCCGGCGCCGGTTCACCGGCCGGCGCGGCGGGGGACTCGCGCGCTGCCTCCGGCGCCGGTGCCGGCGGCGCGGTTGGCGTCGTACTGGCCTGCTGGCGCAGCTGCTCCAGTTCGCGCAGGTTGCGCTCCAGCTCGGCGGCGCGCTGCTGCTGCTCCTGACGCTGGCGCTCGGCCGCCACGCGCTGCGCCTCCTCGGCTTCGGCGCCGGCCTTGCTGAGGGTGAGCTTGTCCTGTGCCGCGGCCTGGGGCGCGCCGTCGCTCACCGCGGCTTCCACCTTGCCCTGCGCCTGGCGCTGCCCATCGCCGGCGCGTTGCGGCACGGCCGCCGCGGCCAGACGCCGCCGGTACTCGTTGAAGTCGCGCGTCTGCGCCGCCACCAGCGCGCGCGCCTCCTGCGGGTCGACGGCGGCGGCACCGGCGGCGTCGGGCAGGTCGATGACCGCGCCAGCCTTGAGCAGGTTGACGTTGCCGCGGATGAAGGCCTGCGGATTGGCGCGCAGCAGCGCCACCAGCATCTGCTCCAGTGTCACCCCGTCCGGGCGATGTTGCCGCGCCAGCTGGCCGGCGGTGTCGCCGGGGCGCACCGTCACGCGCCGCGGCTCCGTACGGGCCGCGCTCGCGCCTGTTGCGCTGCCGGCGGTGGGTGAGGCCGCAGCCGGCCGCTCGGCCGCCGCCGGGGCGGGCGCCGGAGCCGGTGGCGCCGGCGGGCGCAGGTTGGGCGGGTCGAACAGCAGCGTGTAGCCGCGCAGCAGCTCGCCACCGGCCCAGCGCGCCACCACCACCAGGTCGACGAATGGCTCGGTGACGACGCGCTCGCTGCGCACCTCGATCACCGCCCGGCCGTCAGGGCGGCGCGCCAGGCGCAGCGTCACCTCGCGCAGCCATGGCGCGTACTCCAGGCTGGCGGAGCGGTAACGCTCCGGACCGGCCAGCTCCAGCTGCAGCGTGGCGGCCTCGGCGTCGGTCAGCGCCGGCAGGTCGATCTCGGCGCGCAGCGGTTCGCCCAGCTGCGACTGCACCGCCACGCGGCCCAGCGCCAGCGCCCAGGCTTCGGCGCCGCCGGCCAGCGCGGCGCACACGGCCGCGGCGGCGGCCACCCGGCGCCAGGCTGGGCGGTGGGGCGGGCGGGGCAGACGGGGCATGGGCACGGTCGATCCTTCGCGTCAACGTCGGGCGGCACCGGACACGCCGCTACCCTACCATCATAGTGCGGGGGCGGCAAGGCACCGCGCCGGCGCAGCCGTGGCAGTGGCGCCGAGGCACCATCGGCGCCGTCGGCGTTGTCCGTGCACAACGCCCGCGCCTGCGCGGGCGGTCGGCATCAGGCGCCCAGCAGGATGCGCAGCATGCGGCGCAGCGGTTCGGCCGCACCCCACAGCAGCTGGTCGCCGATCACGAACGCCGACAGGTATTCGGGTCCCATGTTGAGCTTGCGCACGCGGCCGACCCCCACCTGCAGCGTGCCGGTGATGGCCGCCGGGGTCAGCTCCTTGACGGTAAGGGCGCGATCGTTCGGTACCCACTTGACCCAGGGGTTGCCGCTCTTGATGATCGATTCGATCTCTTCCAGCGGCAGGTCGCGCTTGAGCTTGACCGTGAGGGCCAGGCTGTGGCAGCGCATCGCGCCGATGCGCACGCACAGGCCGTCGACGGGGATGGTCTTCTCGGTGCCGAGGATCTTGTTGACCTCGGCCTGGCCCTTCCACTCCTCCTTCGACTGGCCGTTGGGCAGCTGCACGTCGATCCAGGGGATGAGGCTGCCGGCCAGCGGCGCGCCGAAGAATTCGGTCGGCACGTCCTCGCGGATCGCCCGGGCGACGCGGCGGTCGATCTCCAGGATCGCCGAGGCCGGGTCGGCCAGCAGGTCGGCCACCGCGGCGTGGATCACGCCCATGCCCTTGAGCAGCTCGCGCATGTTGTTGGCGCCGGCGCCGCTGGCGGCCTGGTAGGTCATGGAGCTGACCCATTCGACGAGGTTTTCGCGGAACAGCCCGCCTAGCCCCATCAGCAGGATGGAGTTGGTGCAGTTGCCGCCGATCCAGTTCCTGCCGCCGGTGGCCAGTGCCTTGCGGATGACGTGCTCGTTGACCGGGTCGAGGACGATGACCGCGTCCGGCTCCATGCGCAGGGCGCTGGCGGCGTCGATCCAGTGGCCCTGCCAGCCGGCGGCGCGCAGCTTCGGGAACACCTCCTTGGTGTAGTCGCCGCCCTGGCAGGTGATGACGATGTCGCACTCGGCCAGCGCGGCCAGGTCGTGCGCGTCGCGCAGCGTCTTGTGCGCCTTGGCCTGCGCCGGCGCCGGCCCGCCGGCGTTGGAGGTGGAAAAGAAGATCGGCTCGATCAGGTCGAAGTCGCCCTCGGCGATCATGCGGTCCATCAGGACCGAGCCGACCATGCCGCGCCAGCCGACCAGGCCGACCTTGTTGCCAACGTGGTTCATCGCGTGTGCCCTTTCAGTGGAGGAAGTTGGGAAAGTTCCTTCTGCTGCCCGGCTCGTCCGGCCGGGAGGGCGCACGACGAACCAGGCTGGAATCAGCCGCCAATGGTGGTCGTGGTTTTGAGGATGGCGCGCGCGCCCGCCGCGGCCGGGACGGCAGCGGGGTTCAGCGGGAACGGGCAGGGCGCGGGCATGATGGCGCGATTCTAGCGGAACCGACCTGAAGCGACGCTGACGAGGCGCGCCGGCTCCGTGCCGGACGGGTGCGGCAGCGCCCTCAACCCAGCGCGCGCACGACCGCGTCGCCCATCGCCGCGGTGCCGACGACGGTGCAGCCCTCGCCGGCGATGTCGGCGGTGCGCAGGCCGTCGGCCAGCACCTTCTGCACCGCCGCCTCGATGCGCGCGGCCGCCTCGGGTTGCCTGAGCGAGAAGCGCAGCATCATCGCGGCGCTCAGGATCGTGGCCAGTGGATTGGCCACGCCCTTGCCGGCGATGTCGGGCGCGCTGCCGTGGCTCGGCTCGTACAGGCCCTGACCGCGCTCGTTGAGGCTGGCCGACGGCAGCATGCCGATCGAGCCGGTCAGCATCGCGGCCTCGTCCGACAGGATGTCGCCGAACATGTTGCCGGTGACGACGACGTCGAACTTCTTCGGCGCCTTGACCAGCTGCATCGCCGCGTTGTCGACGTACATGTGCTCCAGCTCGACGTCGGGGTAGTCGCGGTGCACCTCGGTGACGACGTCCTTCCAGAACTGGAAGGTCTCCAGCACGTTGGCCTTGTCGACGCTGGTGACCTTGCGGCGGCGCTGGCGCGCGGCCTCGAACGCCACGCGCGCGATGCGCTCGATCTCCGGGCGGCTGTAGCGCATGGTGTCGAACGCCTCCTCGGCGCCGGCGAACGGCCCGTCCGGTGCGCTGCGGCGGCCGCGCGGCTGGCCGAAGTAGATGTCGCCGGTCAGCTCGCGGATGATCAGGATGTCCAGCCCCGCCACCAGCTCGGGCTTGAGGCTGGAGGCGTGCGTCAGCTGCGGGTAGCAGATCGCCGGGCGGAAGTTGGCGAACAGCCCGAGCGCCTTGCGCAGACCGAGGATGGCCTGCTCCGGCCGCAGCGGGCGCGGCAGCGTGTCGTACTTCCAGTCGCCCACGGCGCCGAACAGCACCGCGTCGGCCTGCTGGGCGAGCTTGAGCGTCGCCTCCGGCAGCGGATGGCCGGCGGCCTCGTAGGCGGCGCCGCCCACCGGGGCGGTCTCCATCTCCAGCGGCAGGGCCAGCGCCTTGAGCACCTTGACGGCCTCGGCGACGATCTCGGGCCCGATGCCGTCACCGGGCAGGATGGCGATCTTCATGGATGTCCTGATGTCGTGATCGAGGCGCGGTCGTGAAAGACCCGGCCGCGCCGGGTAGGGTGGGGCGAGCGGTCAGCCGGCGAAGGTGCGCGCCAGCCACGGGAAGCGCGCCAGCCGCTCGGCCTCGAAGGCGCGGATCTTGTCGGCGTGGCGCAGCGTCAGGCCGATGTCGTCCAGGCCGTTGAGCAGGCAGTAGCGCCGGAACGGCTGCACCTCGAAGGCGATCTCGGCGCCGTCGGGCTGCACGATGACCTGGCGCTCCAGGTCGATCGTCAGCTCGTAGCCGGGGAAGGCGTAGACGTCGTGGAACAGGCGGTCGACCGTGGCCTCCGGCAGCACGATCGGCAGCAGCCCGTTCTTGAAGCAGTTGTTGAAGAAGATGTCGGCAAAGCTCGGCGCGATCAGGGCGCGAAAGCCGTACTGCTGGATCGCCCACGGCGCGTGCTCGCGGCTGGAGCCGCAGCCGAAGTTCTTGCGCGCCAGCAGGATGCTGGCCCCCTGGTAGCGCGGCTGGTTGAGCACGAAGTCGGGGTTGGGCTTGCGCTGCGCCGGATCCTTGCCGGGCCAGCCCGGATCGAGGTAGCGCCACTCGTCGAACAGGTGCGGCCCGAAGCCGCTCTTGTGGATCGACTTCAGGAACTGCTTCGGGATGATCGCGTCGGTGTCGACGTTTTCCCGGTCGATCGGGGCCACCAGGCCCCTGTGCACGGTGAATCGTTCCATTTACTTCTTGGCCGCGTCCTGCAGGACCTGGCCACCCTTCTGGATGTCCTTGCCGAGGCCGGCCACGGTGTTGCAGCCGGCCAGTGCCAGCCCGCAGACGGCCAGCATGCACAGCGTCAGGCGTCGCATCGATCGTCCTCCTTCGACGTGCCGGTTCAGGCGAATGAGCGGATGTCGACGAAATGGCCGTGGATGGCGGCGGCGGCCATCGCCGGGCTGACCAGGTGGGTACGCCCGCCGGCACCCTGGCGGCCCTCGAAATTGCGGTTGCTGGTGGAGGCGCAACGCTCGCCCGGTTCGAGGCGGTCGGCGTTCATCGCC
>NZ_VJND01000007.1 GCF_007556605.1 Tepidimonas sediminis
TGCCCAGGGCAGAGTCGTTCATGTCGATCACCATGTGAAAAATGATCGACCCAGATCGCCCCTTCAGGCTCACACCTCGTTGGAATCACAACGCCTCGTTCAGGCTCATACCTCGTTGGACAAGACTGGGCTTGTGGCTGGCGGCGTCGCTGCCTATAATGCGCCAAAAATCGAACGATCGTTCGTTTTTGCGTGGCGGGCAACCGCCCGTACAATGCCAGCCGAATTGACGTTAACGTAAACGTCAATCCGGGCATGGTGGCCCCAACGACCTTCAGGAGCAACAGGCATGAAGATTCTCGTCCCGGTCAAGCGGGTGGTGGACTACAACGTCAAGGTGCGGGTCAAGGCCGACGGCAGCGGCGTCGACATCGCCAACGTCAAGATGAGCATGAACCCGTTCGACGAGATCGCGGTGGAGGAGGCGGTGCGCCTGAAGGAGAAGGGGGTGGCCACCGAGGTGGTGGCCGTCTCGTGCGGCGTGGCGCAGTGCCAGGAGACGCTGCGCACGGCGATGGCCATCGGGGCCGACCGTGCCATCCTGGTGGAGACCGACGTGGAGCTGCAGCCGCTGGCGGTGGCCAAGCTGCTCAAGGCCCTGGTGGAGCGCGAGCAGCCGCAGCTCGTGATCCTGGGCAAGCAGGCGATCGACGACGACGCCAACCAGACCGGGCAGATGCTGGCGGCGCTGCTGGACTGGCCGCAGGCCACCTTTGCCTCCAAGGTGGAGGTCAAGGGCGAGGAGGTCGAGGTCACGCGCGAGATCGACGGCGGCCTGGAGACGCTGGCGCTGAAGCTGCCGGCCATCGTCACCACCGACCTGCGGCTCAACGAGCCGCGTTACGTGACGCTGCCCAACATCATGAAGGCGAAGAAGAAGCCGCTGGACACCGTCAAGCCGGCCGATCTCGGCGTGGACGTGACGCCGCGGCTGACGACGCTGAAGGTGGCCGAGCCGCCCAAGCGTCAGGCCGGCATCAAGGTGCCGGACGTGGCCACGCTGGTGGACAAGCTGCGCAACGAAGCCAAGGTCATCTGAACACCCCCGGGGAAAGGAAGCACGCCATGACCATCCTCGTGATTGCCGAACACGACCACGCCACCCTCAAGGGGGCCACCCTCCACGCCATCGGCGCGGCGCTGAAGCTGCAGGCTGCCGGCGCCGGCGACATCCACGTGCTGGTGGCCGGCCAGCAGGCCGGCGGGGCCGCGCAGGCCGCCGCGCAGGTGCCCGGCGTGGCCAAGGTGCTGCACGCCGACGGCGAGGCGCTGGCGCACGGCCTGGCGGAAAACCTGGCCGCGCAGGTGCTGGCGCTGGCCGGGGACTACGGCCATATCCTCTTTCCCGCCACGGCAGCCGGGCGCAACGTCGCGCCGCGCGTGGCGGCCAGGCTCGACGTCGCGCAGATCAGCGACATCACCGCGGTGATCGACGCCCACACCTTCGAGCGGCCGATCTACGCCGGCAACGCGATTGCCACCGTGCGCAGCGGTGACGCGCGCCACGTCATCACCGTGCGCACCACGGCTTTCGACGCCGCGCCGGCGCAGGGTGGGGCGGCTGCCATCGAGAGCGTGGCGGCGGTGGCCGACGCCGGCAAGAGCCGCTTCGTCGGGCGCGAGGTGGCCAAGAGCGACCGCCCCGAGCTGACCGCCGCGCGCATCATCGTCTCGGGCGGCCGGGCGCTGGGCAGCGCCGAGAAATTCAACGAGGTCATCACGCCGCTGGCGGACAAGCTGGGCGCCGCGATCGGCGCCAGCCGCGCCGCGGTGGACGCCGGCTACGCCCCCAACGACTGGCAGGTCGGCCAGACCGGCAAGATCGTCGCGCCGGAACTCTACGTGGCGGTGGGCATCAGCGGCGCGATCCAGCACCTGGCGGGCATGAAGGATTCCAAGGTGATCGTGGCGATCAACAAGGATCCGGAGGCGCCCATCTTCAGCGTCGCCGACTACGGGCTGGAGGCCGACCTGTTCCAGGCCGTGCCGGAACTGACCCGGGCGCTCTGACGCCGCATCCGTCTGCATCGGGGCATCCGGCGGATGCCCTCTTTTTTGCCGCAAGGAGACATCGATGACCTTCAAGGCGCCCGTCAAGGACATGCTGTTTGCGCTGCAGCACCTGGCACGGCTGGACGAGATCAACCGCATCCCCGGCTTCGAGGACGCCAACCTCGAGACCGCGCAGGCGGTGCTGGAGGAGTGCGCACGCCTCAACGAGGAGGTGATCGCGCCGCTGAACTGGGAAGGCGACAAGAATCCTTCGTGGTGGCGCGACGGGCAGGTGTTCACCACGCCCGGCTTCAAGGAGGCGTTCCGCCAGTACGCCGAGGGCGGCTGGCAGGGGCTGCAGCATCCGGCCGAGTTCGGCGGCCAGGGGCTGCCGAAGGCCATCGGCGCCATGTGCACCGAGATCCTCAACGCCGCCAACCTGAGCTTCGCCCTGTGTCCGCTGCTGACCGACGGCGCCATCGAGGCGCTGCTGACCGCCGGCAGCGAGGAACAGAAGGCCACCTACATCCCGCCGATGATCGAAGGGCGCTGGACCGGTACCATGAACCTGACCGAGCCGCAGGCCGGCAGCGACCTGTCGCTGGTGCGCGCGCGCGCCGAGCCGCAGCCCGATGGCACCTACCGGATCTTCGGCACCAAGATCTTCATCACCTACGGCGAGCACGACATGGCCGACAACATCGTGCACCTGGTGCTGGCCCGCGTCACCGGCGCGCCGCAGGGCGTCAAGGGCATCAGCCTGTTCATCGTGCCGAAGTTCCTCGTCAACCCGGACGGCAGTCTGGGCGCGCGCAACGACGTGCACTGCGTCAGCATCGAGCACAAGCTCGGCATCAAGGCCAGCCCCACCTGCGTGCTGCAGTACGGTGACCACGGCGGCGCCGTCGGTTACCTGGTCGGTGAGGAGAACCGCGGCCTCGAGTACATGTTCATCATGATGAACGCGGCGCGCTACGCGGTGGGTCTGCAGGGCATCGCGCTGTCGGAGCGCGCCTACCAGAAGGCGGTGCAGTACGCGCGCGAACGCATCCAGAGCCGCCCGGTGGACGGCAGCGTGGCCGGCGCGGCGCCGATCATCCACCACCCGGACGTACGCCGCATGCTGATGACGATGCGCGCGCTCACCGAAGGCTGCCGAGCGATGGCCGCGGTGGCGGCTGCCGCCTACGACGCCGCCCACCACCACCCGGACGAGGCCACGCGGCGCCAGAACCAGGCCTTCTACGAGTTCATGGTGCCGCTGGTCAAGGGCTACAGCACGGAGATCAGCCACGAGGTCACCAGCCTGGGCGTGCAGGTGCACGGCGGCATGGGCTTCATCGAGGAGACCGGCGCTGCGCAGCACTACCGGGACGCCAAGATCCTGACCATCTACGAGGGCACCACGGCGATCCAGGCCAACGACCTGGTCGGGCGCAAGACGGCGCGCGACGGCGGCGCGGTGGCGCTGGCGGTGGCCGCGCAGGTGGCCGCCACCGAGCAGGCGCTGGCCTCGAGCGGCAGCGAGGCGGCGCAGGCGGTGCGCGTGCGGCTGCAGGCCGCCCGCGCCGCGTACGAGGAGGTGGTGCGCTTCATCGCCGCGCAGGCCAAGGCCGATCCGGTGGCGGCCTACGCCGGCAGCGTGCCGTACCTGATGCTGGCCGGCAACCTGATGGCGGGCTGGCAGATGGCGCGTGCGCTGCTGGCCGCCGAGCAGGAGCTGGCCGCCGGTCGCGACGAAGCGTTCATGCGCGCCAAGATCGCCACCGCGCGTTTCTACGCCGAGCACATCCTGCCGCGCGCGCTGGCGCAGCGCGACGCCATCGTGCACGGGGCCGGCTCGCTCAAGGCCATGGCGCTGGAGGCGTTCTGATGGCCCGCATCCCCTCCGTCCTGCAACGGCTGGCGCTGCCGGTGATCGGTTCGCCGCTGTTCATCATCAGCAACCCCAGGCTCGTCATCGAGCAGTGCAAGGCCGGCATCGTCGGCTCGATGCCGGCGCTCAACGCCCGCCCGGCTTCGCAGCTGGACGAGTGGCTGGCCGAGATCACCGAGACGCTGGCGGCCTACGACGCCGCGCACCCCGACCGGCCCGCCGCGCCGTTTGCGATCAACCAGATCGTGCACAAGAGCAACGACCGGCTCGAGCACGACATGGCGTTGTGCGAAAAGTACAAGGTGCCCATCGTCATCACGAGCCTGGGCGCGCGCGAGGATGTCAACCAGGCCGTCCACCGCTGGGGCGGCGTGGTGCTGCATGACGTCATCAACGACACGTTCGCGCACAAGGCCATCGACAAGGGCGCCGACGGCCTGATCGCGGTGGCCGCGGGTGCCGGCGGGCACGCCGGCACCAAGAGCCCGTTTGCGCTGATCCAGGAGATCCGGCGCTGGTTCGACGGGCCGCTGGCGCTGTCGGGCTCCATCGCCACCGGGGGCGCGATCCTGGCGGCGCAGGCGATGGGGGCGGACTTCGCCTACATCGGCTCGCTGTTCATCGCCACCGACGAGGCACGCGCCAGCGACGCCTACAAGCAGTGCATCGTCGAGTGCACGTCCGACGACATCGTCTACACCAACCTGTTCACCGGCGTGCACGGCAACTACCTCAAGCCCTCGATCCGCGCCGCCGGGCTCGATCCGGATCACCTGCCCGAAAGCGACCCGAGCAAGATGAACTTCGCCTCCACCGGCGCCAAGGCGTGGAAGGACATCTGGGGCTGCGGGCAGGGCATCGCGGTGGTGGATGCCGTACGGCCGGCGGCGCAGGTGATCGAGCGCTTGAAGCGCGAATACGCCGAGGCACGTGCCCGCCTGTGCGGTGCCGCGGCGTAAGCAGCGGCGCGGCGTCCTCAGGACGGGGCGGCCTCGCCCGTCCCGGAAGGCACGGACGGCGCGGGCGGGGCGCTGCCGGGCAGCCCCCAGGCGGCCTCGACGACGGCCAGCGTGCGCGGCAGCACGTCGGCCGCGTCGGCCGGCAGCACGTGGCGCGCCGGCATCGAGCGCAACCACGTCAGCTGCCGCTTGGCCAGCTGACGCGTCGCGGCGGCGGCGCGCTCGTGCAGCTGCGCGTGCTCGTCGGGGGTGAGGGCGTGGCGGCCGGCCGCGCCGGCCTCGTCCAGTGCCTCCCACGCTTGCCGGTAACCGACGCAGCGCAGCGCCGGCAGGTGCAGCCCCAGGTCGCCGCGCGCGCGCAGACGGCGCACCTCCTCCAGCAGCCCGTCGCGCCACATCGCCTGCAGGCGGGCGTCGATGCGCGGGCGCAGCCAGCCGCGATCCTGCGGCTCCAGGCTCAGCAGTCGGCCGCGCAAGCCGCCGATGGTCGGCGTCGCTGCCGTCCGGGGCGCAGGTGAGGTGCCGGGCTGCCCGCCCTCGCCGGGTTGGTCGGGGTCGGCTGGCGTCGCGCCGGGGGAGTGGCGCCAGCGCCGCTGCAGCGCCGACAGGGGCTGACCGGTGGCGCGCCAGACCTCCAGCGCGCGGCCGATGCGTTGCGCGTCGTGCGGCGCCAGCCGTGCCGCGGTGACGGGATCGACGCGTGCCAGCTCGGCATGCAGTGCCGGCCAGCCACGCGCGCGCGCCTCGGCCTCGATGGCCGCGCGCAGCGCCGGTTGCGCCGGCGGCAGCTCGTCCAGGCCGTCGAACAGCGCCTTGAAGTACAGCATCGTGCCGCCGACCAGCAGCGGCCAGCGCCCGCGCGCCCGGATCGCCGGCAGCAGCGCGCGGACGTCGCGCACGAACTCGGCCGCGCTGTACGGCTCGCGCGGGTCGCGGATGTCGATCAGGTGGTGCGGCACGCGCGCGCGTTCGGCGGCGCCGGGCTTGGCGGTGCCGATGTCCATGCCGCGGTAGACCAGCGCCGAGTCGACGCTGATGATCTCCACCGGCCAGCGCTCGGCGATGGCCAGCGCCAGCGCGGTCTTGCCGCCGGCGGTGGGGCCTGCGAGCGCCAGCCAGTCGCATGCCGGGGGGCTGCGATCGGGCTGCATGGGGCGCGATTATCGCGTCGGCACCGGGGCGGGGCGGACTTCGCCGTGGCGCTGCACCAGCGTCCAGGCCACCAGGGCGATCAGCACGCCCCAGAACCACAGGCCGTTGGTCAGCGGGTAGACGCCGGTGTCGGCCCCGGTGGACATGCGCTGGCCGAGCCAGGTGCCCATCGCGAAGGCGGTGACCATCATGATGAAGCCGGCCAGCGCCGAGGCCGCCCCGGCGGCCTGCGGAAACGGTGCCACCGCGCCGCTCTGGCCGCACGGCTGGTGCACGCCGTGCGCGAGGATGAACAGGTAAAACGGCCCCATGATGGCCCAGGTGGTGTGCAGGCCGGCCAGCGCCAGCGCGCCGGCCAGCGTGCCGCCGGTCAGCGTGAAGGCCGCCGCCAGCGCCACCGTGCGCCGCACGCCCAGCCGCGGGATCAGGCGCCGGCACAGGAACGTGCCGGCGATGTACACCGTCGACATCGACAGCATCAGCAGGCCGTAGCCGGTCTTGCTGTGCCCCAGCACGGTGATGAAGACGAACGAGGAGGTGGCCAGGAACGTGAACAGGCCGCCGTAGGAGGTGGCCGCCAGCAGCGCCCAGGCCCAGAACGTCGGGTGACGCGCGATGCGGCCCCAGATGCGCAGCATCTCGGCCGGCCGCAGCGCCTGCGGGTTGCGTTGCGGCAGCGTCTCGCGAAAGCGCAGCGTCACCAGCGCCAGCGCCACCGCGCCAAAGACCGCCAGCGCCGCCAGCGCGGCGCGCCAGCCGGCGTGTTCGGTCAGCCAGCCGCCCAGCGGGCCGCTGAGGCAGGCGAACAGGCCAAGGCCGCTCAAGCCCCTGGACATCATGCGCGCCCCCTCGGCCGGCTGATAGAGGTCGCGCACGATGGCGCGTGCCCCCATCACTGCCGCGCCCATCGCCGCGCCCTGCACGATGCGCCAGACGATCAGCTGCTCGATGCTGCCGGCCAGCGCGCTGCCCACGGAGGCGAGCGTGTAGGCCGTGAGACCGGCCAGCAGCACCGGCCGGCGCCCGAAGCGATCCGATACCGGTCCCCAGACCAGCTGGGCGATGCCGAAGGCCAGCAGCAGCGCCGACAGCGTGGCCTGCACCTTGGCCATCGGCGCGTCGAACGCCGCGGTGATCGACGGCAGGGCCGGCAGGTACAGGTCGGTGGCCAGCGGCTGCACGCCCAGCAGCAGCGACAGGAACACGACGACCCAGCCGGACGGCATCGACGCGGAAGCGGAGGTGGACGACATGGTTATGGATGGTAACAAGAGCGGTGCGCCAGCGCCGTCACCCACGCGCCGTCCTTTCAGCGCCCGCGCAGGAACAGCGCGTCCAGCTCCTTGAGCGTCAGCTGGCGCCACGTCGGGCGCCCGTGGTTGCACTGGTCGCTGCGCTCGGTGGCCTCCATCTGGCGCAGCAGCGCGTTCATCTCCTGCAGCGTCAGGCGCCGATGGGCGCGTACGGCGCCATGGCAGGCCATCGTGGCCAGCAGCGCGTGCTGGGCACGGCGCAACACCTGGACGCCACCGTGCTGGTGCAGCTCGGCCAGCACCGCGCGCGTCAGCGCCACCGGATCGGCCTGCGCCAGCAGCACCGGCACGCTGCGCACCGCCAGCGTCTGCGCCGACAGCGCCGTGACCTCCAGCCCCAGATGCCGCAGCACCGCGGTGCATGCCTCGGCGGTGGCCAGCTCCAGCGGCGTGGCGGCAAACGTCGCCGGCAGCAGCAGCGGCTGGCTCGGCAGCGGCGCGTCGTCATCGCGCGCCAGCTGCGCCTTGAGCCGTTCGTAGACGATGCGCTCGTGCGCGGCGTGCATGTCCACCAGCACCAGGCCGCGGGCGTTTTCCGCCAGGATGTAGACGCCGTGCAGCTGCGCCAGCGCGCGACCGAGCGGCCAGTCGCCGCTGCCCGCCTCGTCGGCGGCCTCGGCCTCGTCCGGCACGGGCCCGGCCTCGGCCGGCCTCGGCGCGGACGTGGCGGCACCGGCAGGCTCATGCAGCCAGCCGGGCCAGCGCGGCAGCGGTTCCCGCGCCGCCAGCGCCAGCGCCGGCGCGGCGGCGTAGCGGGTCGTGTCCCAGGGGCGCGGGGGGGCGGGTGCGGTTGGCGGCGCCGCGGGAGCCGGGGCGGGCGGTGCGGGCTCACCGGCCCGCGGTCGCGCCAGCGCCTGCTCCAGCGCGTGCTGCACCACCTGGTGCACCGCGCCGGCGTCACGGAAGCGCACCTCGATCTTGGTCGGATGCACGTTGACGTCGACCGCGCGCGGGTCGATCTGCAGCCACAGCACGTAGGCCGGCTGCAGCTGGCCATGCAGCACGTCGTCATAGGCACTGCGCACGGCGTGCGCGATGACCTTGTCGCGCACGTAGCGGCCGTTGACGTAGGCGAACTGGCGGTCGGCGCGGCCGCGTGCAGCCTGCGGCTGCACGATCAGGCCGCGCAGGCGCAGCGGTCCGGCCTCGGCCTGCACCGGCAGCGTCGCCTCGACGAACTCGTCGCCGAGCGCGTCGGCCACGCGCCGTGACCAGGCCAGCTCCGGCACCAGCGCCGTGGTGGCCGGCCAGTGGTGCAGCAGGCGCCCCTCGTGCCAGATCGCGAAGGCCACCTCCGGGCGTGCCAGCGCGTGGCGCCGCACCGCCTCGATGCAGTGGGCCAGCTCGGTGGCCTCGCTCTTGAGAAACTTGCGCCGCGCCGGCGTGCGGAAGAACAGCTCGCGCACCTCCACGGTGGTGCCCACCGGACGCGCGGCCGGGCGCAGCTCGCCGCTGGCGGCCTCCAGGGTCCAGGCACAGCCGTCGGTGGCCTCGGCGCTGCGCGAGGTCAGCGTCACTTCCGCCACCGAGGCGATGGCCGCCAGCGCCTCGCCGCGAAAGCCCATCGTCGCCACCGCCTCCAGCTCGTCGAGGTCGCGGATCTTGCTGGTGGCGTGACGCTGCAGCGCCAGCGGCAGCTCCTCGCGCGGGATGCCGACGCCGTCGTCCTCGACCGCCACCAGCCGGATGCCGCCGCCGGCGAGCCGTACCGTGACGTGGCGCGCGCCGGCGTCGAGCGCGTTGTCCACCAGCTCGCGCACCACCGAAGCCGGCCGCTCGACGACCTCCCCGGCGGCGATCTGGCTGATCAGATCGTCGGGCAGCGGCCGGATCGGCCGCCGCGCGCTGGCGACGGGCTGTGCGGAGGCGGTGGGGGGGAGGGCGCTCACCGTCCGATTCTAGGCCGACGCCCGCGCGCCTGCGTCACAGGCGCCGGGCCCGGGCGGCCGGCGGGTGGCGCTCGAAGTGCGCCCGGATGCCGGCGGCCAGCTCGCGCGCCAGCTGGCGCTGGAAGGCCGGGTCGCGCAACCGCCGCTCCTCCTCCGGGTTGCTGATGAAGGCGGTCTCGACCAGCACGCTCGGGATGTCGGGGGCGCGCAGCACCGCAAAGCCCGCCTGCTCGACGCGCGGCTTGTGCAGCGGACCGACGCGCGCCAGCCGTTGCAGCAGGGTGTCGCCCAGGCGCAGGCTGGCGTTGATCTGCGCGGTCATGCTCATGTCCAGCAGCGCGCGCTGCACGTGCACGTCGCGTACCTGCACCGGCAGGCCGCCGATGGCGTCGGCACCGTTTTCGCGGTTGGCCAGCCAGCGCGCCGCCGCGCTGGAGGCGCCGCGCTCGCTGAGCGCGTAGACGCTGGCGCCGCGCGGCCGCGGCGAGAAGAAGGCGTCGGCATGGAGGCTGACGAACAGGTCGGCCTGCACCTGTCGCGCCTTCTGTACGCGGGTGTGCAGCGACACGAAGTAGTCGTCGTCGCGCGTCATGAAGACGCGCACCGTGTGGCCGCCCACGCGCGTGCCATCCAGCTCGTCGCGCAGCAGTCGCGCGATGGCCAGCACGATGTCCTTTTCCCGTGTGCCGCCCGGCCCGATCGCGCCCGGGTCCTCGCCCCCGTGCCCGGGGTCGAGCGCCACGATGATCAGGCGTTCCACCGCGGGCCGCGCCGGTGCGGTGGGGGCGGCCGCTTGCGCCGGCGCGCGGGCCGCTGCGGGCGGGGCGGGGGCCGCGCCGGACGCCGGACCCGCCTGCTCGCGCCGCGCCAGCCATTCGCCCAGCGGGTCGGCCGTCGCAGGGGCGGGCGGCTCGGCCATGGCGGAGGAGGCCGGCGGCTCGACGCCGCTGTGGCGCGCGATCAGGGCCTCCAGCGGATCGAGCGGCTGCAGCGGCACCAGGTCCAGCACCAGCCGGTGCCGGTAGGCCGCCACCGGCTCCAGCTGGAACACTTCGGGGCGCACCGGCGCCTTCAGGTCCAGCACCAGCCGCACCGTGTCGGGATCGAACAGACCCACGCGCACGCGCGCCACGTAGGGGTCGTCCGGCGTGATGCGTTGCACCAGCGCCTGCAGGGCAGGCAGCAGGTCGGCGCCGCGGATGTCCACCGCCAGCCGCGGCGGATCGGCCACGTACAGCGGCGTGGCCTGCAGCGCGCCGTCGGATTCGATCGTCACGCGCGTGTAGTCGCGCGCCGGCCAGACGCGCACGCCGATGATGCGCGCCGCCCAAGCCGGCGCCGGCCACCCCGGCGCCAGCGCGCCGAGCCAGCCCGCCAGCGCCCGCAGTGCCGCACGGCGGCCGTCAAGGCACTCGCAAGCGTGTGCAGGGGCGATGCTCATACGGGGTCGTCGCGCAGGGCGTCCAGCACGGCCCGACCCTTGGCGCTGCCGGCGGCCAGCTCGACGTCACGCAGGCCGTCGTCGGTCGTCGGGATCAGCCGCACCGCCAGGTCCGCCATGTCCAGCGCCGCGCCGGCGCGTTCGGGCCACTCGACCAGTCGGAGTCCGCGGCCGGCCAGCAGTTCCTGCAGACCGGCCTCGGCCCACTCGCGCGGATCCTGCAGGCGGTAGAGGTCGGCGTGCCAGGCCGGCAGCACGCCGTTGTCCAGCACCAGCTCGTACGGCTCCGCCAGCGCATAGGTCGGGCTCTTGATGCGCCCCTGCACGCCCAGCGCGCGCAGCAGGTGGCGCACGAAGGTGGTCTTGCCCGCGCCGAGGTCGCCGTGCAGGGTGATGAGCAGGTCGGCCCGGGCGGCGTCGGCGCGCAGCCACTGCGCCAGCCGCCGCAGCCGCGCCGCCAGCGCCGCCTCCTCCTGCGCGGGCCAGCGCAAGGTCGTCGTCGGGTGACAGGGGTTGGACGTCATCGCTTCCCTACAATGTGGCCGCATGGAACCGCCACCGCCCGGCTCGCTGGAGGCGGCCGCCGCCCACGCGTTGCTGCGGCGGCTGCGCGGCTGGGCGCAGGAGCTCGGATTTTCCCAGATCGGCGTGGCCGGCATCGACCTGCAGGACGCCGAGGCCGGGCTGCTTGCGTGGCTGCGCGAAGGTTGCCATGGCACGATGGACTACATGGCGCGCCATGGCTGCAAGCGCGCGCGCCCGGCCGAGCTGGTGCCCGGCACCGTCAGCATCATCACCGCGCGCATGGACTACCTGCCGGCGGCGGCCGCACCCGACTGGCGCGCGCGGGAATGGGGGCGGCTGCATGATCCGCAGGCGGCCGTGGTCTCGCTCTACGCCCGCGGGCGCGACTACCACAAGGTGCTGCGGCAGCGGCTGCAGAAGCTGGCCGAGCGCCTGCGGGCCGCGTGGGTCGAGCTGCAGCCGCACGCGCCGCCACCGGCGTGCCGCGTGTTCACCGATTCGGCCCCGGTGCTGGAAGTGGAGCTGGCCGCACGCAGCGGGCTGGGCTGGCGCGGCAAGCACACGCTCCTGCTGAGCCGCCAGGCCGGCTCGACGTTCTTTCTCGGTGAGATCTTCATCGACCGGTGGCTGCCGCGCACGCCGTCGGAGTCTTCCCGCTGCGGTCGCTGCCGCGCGTGCCTAGACGCGTGCCCGACGCAGGCCATCGTGGCGCCGTACCGGCTGGATGCGCGGCGCTGCATCTCGTACCTGACGATCGAGCATGCCGGCCCGATCCCGCCGGCGCTGCGCCCGCTGATCGGCAACCGCATCTACGGCTGCGACGACTGCCAGCTGGCGTGCCCGTGGAACAAGTTCGCCCGGCGCAGCGCGCTGCCGGACTTCGAGCCGCGCCACGCGCTGGACGCGGCCACGCTGCTGGAGCTGTGGCGCTGGGACACGGCGGCGTTCGAGCGGCGCACCGAGGGCAGCGCGATCCGGCGCATCGGCCACGAGCGCTGGCGCCGCAACCTGGCCGTGGCACTGGGCAACGCCCGCAGGGCTCTGATGGCGAGCGGCGACCAGGCCACCGCGCAGGCCGTCGCGCACGCGCTGGTCGCGGCGCTGCAGACCGGCGCCGACACGCCGCTGGTACGGGAGCACGTGGCCTGGGCGCTCGGCTAACATGGCGTCCATGGAATCCCGTCCCCTGCCTGCGGAGGCGGCACTGCGCGGCTGGGCCCTTTGGCGGGCGCTGCTGCGCCTGACGGGCCGGCTGCTGGCGCTGGCCTTGCAGCCGGCCAGCTACCGCGGTGCGGCCTGGCCGCGCGTGGCGCAGCACCTGGTGCAGGCGGCGTTGCCGGCGCTGTGGTGGTACGCCGTGCTGTCGGCGCTGTTCGGCCAGGTGCTGATCCGCATCGTGGTCGTCACCGCGCTCGGCTACGGCCTGACGCAGTACGCCGTGGAGACGGTGGTGCGCGTGCTGGTGCTGGAGCTGCTGCCGCTGGCCGCCGCGCTGTTCGTGCTGCTGCGCGTGATGCTGGCGCGCGGCGCGGAGCTGCGCCGCCTGCGTCTGGAAGGCCGGCTGGCGCCGCCCGACGACCCCGAACCGTGGCGCCGGCACGTGCTGCCGCGTGCGCTCGGCGGGGCGTTCGCCACCGTGCTGCTGACGCTGACCAGCTGCGTCATCGCCTCGGTGCTCACCTACCTCAACCTGTACGGCTTCTCCCCCTGGGCGCTGCCGATGTACACGCGCGCGGTCGGCCAGATCTTCGACCCGTCGGTGACGCTGATCTTCACGCTCAAGACGCTGGGCTTCGCGCTGGCGGTGGGGGTGGTGCCGCTGGCGGCGATGTTCGATGCGCGTGCCCAAGGCGACGTGCGGGCGCTGGTACGCACCGCGGCGGTGCTGCTGGCCGTGGAGCTGCTGGCGCTGCTGGGCAACTATTATTGAACCCACCATGGGCAACCGGGTTGACGAGATGGCCGCCGCTGATGAGGTGTCCCCGCCGCGCGGCATCGAGCGGCGTGCGCGGGCGCTGCTGGCGCTGCTGGCGCTGCTGCTGGTGGCGGCGGCCCTGTACCTGATGCATGCGCGCGGCGTCTTCGAGCCGACGCAGCGCCTGATCCTCGTCACCGACGATGCCGAGGGCGTCACCGTCGGCATGGACCTGACGTTCTCGGGTTTTGCCATCGGCCGCGTGCGCCGCATCGGCCTGGCCGACGACGGCAGCGTGCGCATCGAGGTGGACGTGCCGCGCCGCGACGCGCGCTGGCTGCGCGAGGTCAGCGTCTTCACGCTGGAGCGCGGCCTGGTCGGCGGCACCAAGCTGCGCGCCTTCACCGGCGTGATGGACAGCCCGCCGCTGCCCGACGGCGCGGTGCGGCCCGTGCTGCGCGGCGACGCGCTGGCCGATCTGCCGCGCGTGGTCAACACCGCGCGCGAGCTGGTCGAGCAGCTCAAGGCGATGACCGCGCCGGAGGCACCCGTCAACGCCAGCCTGCGCGAGCTGCGCGAGCTGCTGGCGCGTGCCAACGGGCCCGGTGGCGCGCTGCAGGCCGTGCTGGGTGAGACCGACCGCCGGCGCGTCACCGTGCTTCTGGAGGACAGCCGGCGCGTGCTGGCCGGCGTGCAAGGCGTGCTGCAGCGCGTCGAGGCGGTGGTGCAGCGCGCCGACGAGCGGCTGCTCGCCCCCGAGGGAGTGGCAGGCGACGCCCAGGCCGCCCTGCGCGAGGCACGCGCGCTGCTCGAGGACCTGCGCGGCTCGCTCAGGCGCGTCGACGGCGTGCTCGACGAGGCGCACGGCGTGGCGCGCAACGTGCGCGCCGCCACCGTCGATCTGGACGCGTTGCGCGCCGAAGTGGAGGTGACGCTCAGGCGCGTCGACGCGCTGATGCTGGACGTGCAGCGACGCTGGCCGTTTGCGCGCGACGTGGAGGTTCATCTGCCATGACGAGCCGCCGCCGGCTCACGGCCATCGTGGCGGCCACGCTGCTGGCCGGCTGTGCCGTGCGTCCGCCGGTGCCGGACTGGCGGCTGGACCTGCGCCAGGCGGTCGAACAGGGCGTCGCGGCCGAGCTGCAGGCGCGCGATCGGGGCGCCGCGCTGCATTGGGCGCGGGCAGAGCAAGCCGCCCGCAGCGCCGCGGACGCCCAGGCGCTGGCGCGCGTGGCACTGCTGCGTTGCGCGCTGCGGCTGGCCGCCGCACAGCCAGGCGCCTGCCGCGCGGCCGAGCCCTTCCTGCCCGACGCCAGCGCTGCGGAGCGCGCTTACGCCGCCTGGCTGGCCGGCGCGCTGCCGCCACCGGCCGCCGAAGGCGCGGGGGGGGCCATGCCGGTCACGCTGCCGGCATCGACGCTGGCCCTGCGTGCACTCGGGCCGACGCCTGACCCCGCGACGGCGCTGGTGGCGCTGCGCGGTCTGGACGACCCGGTGAGCCGGCTCGTGGCCGGCGGCTGGCTGTGGCAGGCGGGCCGGCTCGACAGCGAAGGGGTGGCGCTGCTGGTGGACACCGCTGCGGCGCAGGGGTGGCGCAGGCCGCTGGCGGCGTGGCTGGCGGTGCAGCAGCGCCTGGCCGAGCAGACCGGCGATGTCGCCACCGCCCAGCGCGCCCGCCGGCGCCTCGCCTGGCTGCTGCAGTCCGGCTCGGACGCCGCCCCGGCGCCCTGAGGGGCAGGCGGCCGCGGCGCCATTGCGGCACAATCGGGCCGCGACCGGCCGTCTAGTCGACGGGGCCGGGCCGGTCGTTGCCATTTCGTCTGCGCCGGAGCCCCGCCTGCATCGTCTCTGGATGTCGTTTCTCGAATGAAAAGCCGCTTTCCTTCCGTTTCCCGACCCTCCCATCCGCGCCGGCACGGCGCCCATGCCGGCCACCACGCCCCCGGCGTGGCGCTGGTCGACGAACGTTTCCTGCTGTGGCTGGCCGCGCAGACCGGCAGCGAGCCGGTGCGTACCCTGCAGCGCGCCGCGCTGCCGGGCGTGATGGCGCAATTGATGCGGGCAGCCGGCAGCGACGGCACGCTGCTGCGCACGGTCCTGTTCACCGATCAGGGCGCTGCCGAACTGCACGACGACGTCGTGGTGCGCCCGGTGCCGGCGCACACCGCCGATGGCGGCCTCAGCCTGGTGCGCGCGCTCGGTGGCGAGATGGTGCAGCTGGCGCAACACCTGCCGGGCTGCCTGCTGCTGGTGGCCAGCGACGACGAGCGGCTGATCCCCTACCTGGACGAGGCGCAGTGGCGTGGCGCACGCGTGGCCCTGCTGGCCGACGAGGGGGTGCACGACTTTGCGCGCCTGGCGCAGGACGATCCGAGCTGGGCGCGCCTGCTGCAACAGGCCGACCGCCGCGTGACGCTGACCGCCGCGGCATGGGAGGCGCTGACCCGGGCCGACGCAGGCGAGCGCGACGAACGTGGCGCGCGCGAGCAGCCCGCCGAGCCCGACGCGCACTGGCGCGCCGAAGTCGCGCGCATCATCGGCGACTGGTGGGCGGCCGAGCCGCAGGACGAGCGGCTGGATCTGGCCGCCGCGATGCGCCAGCAGCAGGGGGTGCCACCGGAGGCCGACCGGCGCATCCTGATGCAGGTGCGCCGCGAGCTGGGCCGCAACCTCAGCTTTCCCGAAAAACGCCTGATGCGCGAGATGGTGCGCGCCACCGTGCTGGGCGAGCCGCTGGAGCCGGCTGCCGCGGCAGCCGATCCCGCGCCGGCCGTGTCCACCTGATGCCGTGGAACGCCCGGGCGTGCGCGACCTTCCGCCCGAGCCGACGCACCTGGGGCGGGAGCTGGCCGGCTGGTTCTGCACCGCGCCGGGGCGCTACCTGCTGGGGTGGGAGGCGCGGCGCTTCGCTGACGCGGTGGCCGACGCGTTCGGCTACCACGCCCTGCAGCTGGGCCTGCCGGAGCTGGATACGCTGGCGGCCAACCGCATGCCGCACCGCTGGCTGGCTGCGCCGGAGGAACTGGCGCCGGATCTGGACACCGTCGGTGCACCGCGGCGCGCGGTCGATCTGGTCACGCACGCCGCGGCGCTGCCGTTTCCTTCCACCAGCCTCGATCTGGTCACGCTGCCGCACACGCTGGAGCTCAGCGCCGATCCGCACGCGGTGCTGCGTGAAGTCGAGCGGGTGCTGGTGCCCAACGGGCGCGTGGTCATCAGCGGCCTCAACCCGCTGAGCCTGTGGGGCCTGCGCCAGGGCCGCGCCCATCTGGCGGCGCGGCTCGGGTTGGCCGGCACGCGCTGGGCACGGCTGTACCTGCCGGAGGCTGGCGCCTTCATCGGTCCGTGGCGGCTGCAGGACTGGCTGCGGCTGCTCAGCCTGGAGGTCGAGCGGCTCGTCTACGGTTGCTACCGCCCCGCCGTGCGCAGCGAGCGCTGGCTGCAGCGCTGGGCCTGGATGGATCGCTGCGGCCCGTGGGCCTGGGCGCCGTTGGGCGCCGTGTATTTCATCGTCGCCGTCAAGCGCGTGCGCGGCATGCACCTGCTGGGGCCGGCGTGGCGGCCGCTGCGCGCCGCCCGTGCCCCGGCGGTGGTGGCGCGCCGCGACGGCGACCCCTCCGCACCATGACCGACGTCACCATCTACACCGACGGGGCCTGCAAGGGCAACCCGGGGCCGGGCGGCTGGGGCGCGCTGCTGCGCGCCGGCCGCGCCGAAAAGGAACTCTGGGGCGGCGAGCCGCTGACCACCAACAACCGCATGGAGCTGACCGCGGTGATCGAGGCGCTGGCGGCGCTGAAGCGCCCGTGCCGCGTGCACCTGTACCTGGACAGCGAGTACGTGCGCAAGGGCATCACCGAATGGTTGCCGGCCTGGAAGGCGCGTGGCTGGAAGACCGCCGGGCGCAAGCCGGTGAAGAACGAGGACCTGTGGCGCCGGCTCGACGAGCTGGTGCACGCGCGCGGTCACGAGATCCACTGGCACTGGGTGCGCGGCCACAGCGGCGATGCCGGCAACGAGCGCGCCGACGCGCTGGCCAACCGCGGCGTGCCAGTGCGTTGACGGGCCCGTCACCCCGGTTTACACGCCAGCAAAGGGCTTGCGCTACAGTGCCCGCCGGATCAACACGAGCGGGGACGAGCATGGGCATGGCCAGACGACCGGTGGCATGGCTGGCGGGGGCGGCGCTGATCGCGCTGGCGTTGGGCGCCTGGTGGTGGCAGCGACCGGCACCGGCGGGCCAAGGGGCCGGGGCAGGCGTGGCCGCCTCCGCGCCGACCGCCGCCGGCCCGGGCGCACCGGGGCGCACGGGTGGCCCTGGGGCCGGTCCGGCTGGCCCCGGCCGCGGCGGCCCGCCGGCGGTGGAGGTGGCCTCCGTGCAGGTGGCTCCGATCGTCGAGGAGGCGCAGGCGGTCGGCACGCTGGCCGCGCGCCAGCGCGTGGTCATTCGGCCCGAGGTGGCCGGGCGCATCGTCGCCATCGGCTTTGCCGACGGCGCGCCGGTGCGCAAGGGGCAGCTGCTGGTGCAGCTGGACGACGCGCTGCAACGCGCGGAGTTGGCCCAGGCGCAGGCGCAGCTGGCGGTGCAGCAGGCCAACCTGCGCCGCAACGAGGAGCTGGTGGCGCAGGGCTTCGTCGCCCAGCGCGTGCTGGACGAAAGCCGCGCCGCCGTGCAGGTGGCGCAGGCGCAGGTCGATCTGGCGCAGGCGCGGCTGGCGCGCATGCGCATCGTGGCGCCGTTCGACGGCGTGGCCGGCATCCGCGCCGTGCACGTGGGCGAATACGTCAAGGACGGCGCGGAGCTCGTGCACCTGGAGGACCTGTCGCAGCTGGTGGTGGACTTTCGCCTGCCGGAGCGGCTGCAGCCGCGCGTGCGCGTCGGCCAGCCGCTGCGGTTGCAGGTGGACGCGCGTCCCGGTCAGACGGTGCCGGCGCGCATCGTCGCGATCGACCCGGCGCTGGACGCCGACGGGCGGGCGCTGGTGGTGCGCGCGGCGCTGGACGGCGGCCGCCACGGCCTGCAGCCCGGCATGTTCGTGCGCGTGGCGCTGGAGCTGGGGCGTGACGAGGCCGCGCTGCTGGTGCCGGAGGAAGCCATCGTGCCGCAGGGGCAGCAGTTCTTCGTCTGGCGGCTGCGCCCGGCGGCAGGAGAAGCTCCGCCGGAGGTCGAGCGCGTGGCGGTGCGCCTGGGGCTGCGCCGCGACGGCCAGGTGCAGGTCACCCAGGGCCTGCAGGCCGGCGACACCATCGTCATCGCCGGCCAGCAGCGCCTGCAGCGTGACGGCACGCCGGTGCGCGTCATCGACCCGAACCGCCCCGCACCGGGCGGGCCGGCGGGGGCGGGCGGCGGCACCGGCCAGCCGCACGTTGGCCCGTCGGGGGTTTCCAGTGCGGCCCAGCCCGGTGGCGACCCGGGCGCGGGCGGATCCGGCGGTGGTCAGCCCGGCGGTGGCATCCCGGCGCGGCCGGGTGCCTGAGGCGGCGCGAGGAGCGGCCCATGCAGTTGCCCGAAATCGCCATCCGCCGCCCGGTGTTCGCCACCGTGCTGTCGCTGCTGATCGTGCTGGTCGGCTGGGTCTCGTTCCGGCAGCTCGCGGTGCGCGAGTACCCCAAGATCGACGAGCCGGTCGTCACCGTCACCACGCGGCTGGCCGGCGCCTCCAGCGAGGTGATCGAATCCACCGTCACCAAGCCGCTGGAGGACTCGCTGGCCGGCATCGAGGGCGTGGACGTCATCACCTCGATCAGCCGGCCGGAGCAGAGCCAGATCACCGTGCGCTTCCGGCTGGAGCGTGACCCCGACGCCGCCGCGGCCGAAGTGCGCGACAAGGTCGCGCGCGTGCGCGGCCGCCTGCCGCAGACGGTGGACGAGCCGGTGGTGGCCAAGGTGGAGGCCGACGCCTTTCCGGTCATCTGGATCGCGCTGTCGTCCGATCGCTACGGCCCGCTGGAGCTGACGGATCTGGCCAACCACATCGCCAAGCCGGTGCTGCAGACGGCCACCGGCGTGGCCGAGGTGCGCATCTTCGGCGAGCGGCGCTTCTCGATGCGGCTGTGGCCGGACCCGGATCGCCTGGCGGCCTACGGGCTGACGGTGCAGGATCTGGAGGACGCGCTGCGCCGCGCCAACCTGGAGGTGCCGGCGGGCCGCGTGGAGAGCCGCCTGCGCGAGTTCAACGTCACCGCCGCCACCGACCTGCAGACGCCGGAGCAGTTCCGCGCCGTCGTCATCCGGCAGGTCGGCGGCCTGCCGATCCGCGTCGGCGACGTGGCGCGCGTGGAGCAGGGGGCGGCGGATGAGCGCACTTCCGTGCGCCTGAACGGCCGCGACACGGTGTCGCTGGGCGTGATCCGCCAGGCCACGGCCAACCCGCTGGAGATGTCGGCCGCCGTGCGCGCCCTGCTGGACAAGGTGCGCGCCGACCTGCCCCCCGGCATCGACGTGCAGGTCGCCAACGACAACTCGGTGTTCATCGACCGCTCGATCAAGGCCGTCTACGCGACGATCCTGGAGGCGGTGGTGCTGGTGACGCTGGTCATCGTCGTGTTCCTGCGCAGCGCGCGCGCCTCCGTCATCCCGCTGGTGACGATTCCGGTCAGCCTCATCGGGGCGTTCGCGCTGATGGCGCTGTTCGGCTTCACCATCAACACGCTGACGCTGCTGGCGCTGGTGCTGGCCATCGGGCTGGTGGTCGACGACGCCATCGTCGTGCTGGAAAACATCCACCGCCACATCGAGGAGGGCATGACGCCGCTGGCCGCGGCGATCAAGGGCGCGCGCGAGATCGCGTTCGCGGTGGTGGCGATGACGCTGACGCTGGCGGCGGTGTACGCGCCGCTGGCCTTCACGCCGGGGCGCACCGGGCGGCTGTTCGCGGAGTTCGCGCTGGCGCTCGCCGGGGCGGTGTTGGTGTCAGGCTTCGTGGCGCTGACGCTCTCTCCGATGATGTGCGCCAGGCTGCTGCGCCATCAGGCGCAGCCGGGCTGGTTCGACCGCACGATGGAGCGCGCGCTGCAGGCGCTGACGCGCGGCTACGCTGCGGCCCTGGCGGTGGCGCTGCGCTGGCGCTGGGCGGTGGTGCTGGTGATGCTGGCCAGCGCGGCGGCAAGCCTCTGGCTGCTGCGCACCACCAAGCAGGAGCTCGCCCCGCTGGAGGACCGCGGCGTCATCCTCAACATCGTCAACGCGCCGGATGGCGCCACCGCCGCCTACACCTCGCGCTACGCCGCCGCCATCGAGCGCATCGGCGCGCAGTACGAGGAGTTCGACCGCATCTTCGCGCTGGTCGGCAACCCCACCGTGTCGCAGGCCACGGTCTTCTTCCGCGCCAAGCCGTGGGAGGAGCGCCAGCGCTCGACGCTGGAGCTGGCGCGCGAGATCGCGCCGAAGGTCGCCGGCCTGCCGGGCGTGACGGCGTTTCCGATCACGCCGCCGTCGCTGGGGCAGGGCTTTCGCGAGCGGCCGGTCAACTACGTCATCACCACCAACGACAGCTACGCCAACCTCGCGCGCGTGGTCGGCGAGTTCCAGCGCCGCATGGCGCAGTATCCGGGCTTCCTGCAGGTGGACACCGACCTGCGCATGAACAAGCCCGAGCTGCGGCTGGAGGTGGACCGTGAGCGTGCCGCGGCACTGGGCGTCAGCGTCGACGCGGTGGCGCGCACGGTGGAGACGATGCTGGGCGGCCGCGTCGTCGGCCGCTACAAGCGCGAGGGTGAGCAGTACGACGTCATCGTGCAGACCGCGGCCAGCGACCGCAGCGTGCCGCAGGACATCGAGCGGCTCTACGTGCGCGGGCGCAACGACGCGATGGTGCCGCTGTCGGCGCTGGTCAAGGTGCAGGAGGTGGTGGCCCCGCGCGAGCTGAACCACTTCGCGCAGCGGCGCAGCGCCTCGATCACCGCCAACCTGGCGCCGGACTTCGCGCTCGGCGAGGCGCTGGCGACGATGGACCAGATCGCGCGCGAGGTGCTGCCGGAGGGCTACACCACCGACCTCAACGGCCAGAGCCGCGAATTCCGCGCCGCCTCCGGCGCGCTGGCGCTGGTGTTCGTGCTGGCGCTGCTGTTCATCTACCTGGTGCTGGCGGCGCAGTTCGAAAGCTTCGTCGACCCGTTCATCATCATGCTGTCGGTGCCGCTGTCGATGCTGGGGGCGCTGGCGGCGCTGAAGTGGACCGGCGGCACGCTCAACGTCTTCAGCCAGATCGGCTTGGTCACACTGGTGGGCCTGATCACCAAGCACGGCATCCTGATCGTGGAATTCGCCAACCAGCTGCGCCAGCAGGGGCTGGAGACGCTGGCCGCCGTGCGCCGCGCCGCCGAGCTGCGCCTGCGCCCGATCCTGATGACCACCGGCGCGATGGTGCTGGGCGCGATTCCGCTGGCGCTGGCCACCGGCGCCGGGGCGGAGAGCCGCCAGCAGATCGGCTGGGTCATCGTCGGCGGCATGAGCGTGGGCACCTTGCTGACCATCTTCGTCGTGCCGACGATGTACCTGCTGCTGGCGCGCCGCCGCGTGCCGGGGCCGGATCGGACGGTGGTGGAAGGCAGCGTCGGCGTCGCGTAAATGTCTCGCCCGGGACGAGGGGCAATACGGATCTGGCGCTTTTACAACACCTCGCTCGCAAAATCCGCCAGCCGTGACCGCTCCCCGCGCGCCAGCGTGACGTGGCCACCGTGCGGCCAGCCCTTGAAGCGGTCCACCACGTAGGTCAGGCCGGAGGAGCCCTCGGTGAGGTACGGTGTGTCGATCTGCGCCAGGTTGCCCATGCAGACCAGCTTGGTGCCGGGGCCGGCGCGGGTGATCAGCGTCTTCATCTGCTTGGGCGTGAGGTTCTGCGCCTCGTCGATGATGACGTACTTGTTCAGGAACGTGCGGCCGCGCATGAAGTTCATGCTCTTGATCTTGACGCGGCTGCGGATGAGGTCGTTGGTGGCGGCGCGGCCCCATTCGCCGGCGCTGTTGCGCGCGCCCTGGGCGAGGAATTCCAGGTTGTCGTCCAGCGCGCCCATCCACGGGCCCATCTTTTCTTCCTCCGTGCCGGGCAGGAAGCCGATGTCCTCGCCGACGCTGACGGTGGCGCGCGTCATGATGATCTCGCTGTAGCGGCGCTCGTCCAGCACCTGTGTCAGCCCCGCGGCCAGCGCCATCAGCGTCTTGCCGGTGCCGGCGGTGCCGGCCAGCGTGACGAAGTCGATGTCCGGGTCCATCAGCAGGTTGAGCGCGAAGTTCTGCTCGCGGTTGCGCGCGGTCACGCCCCAGACGGCGTTCTTCAGGTGCGTGTAGTCCTTGAGCGTGCGCAGCACGGCGGTGCGGCCGCGCAGCTCCACGACCCGCGCGTACAGCGCCGGCTCGCCCGGCGCCTCGTAATAGACGAACTGGTTGAGCAGCAGCTGCTCGACGATGGGGCCGCCGATGCGATAGAAGGTGTGGCCGCCCTGCTGCCAGCTCTCCACCGACTTGCCCTGCCGGCTCCAGAAGTCCGCCGGCAGCGCCAGCATGCCGGTGTAGAGCAGCTCGACGTCGTCGATCGTCTTGTCGTTCTCGTAATCCTCCGCGGCCAGGCCCAGCGCCCGCGCCTTGATGCGCATGTTGATGTCCTTGGACACCAATACCACATCCCGGTCGGGGTGACGTGCCTTGAGTGCCTGCACCACCACGAGGATCTGGTTGTCGGCCTTGCCGTGCGCGATGCCATCCGGCAGCGCCTGCGTGAACGGCTCGGTCTGGAAGAACAGCGTGCCGGTGGCCTCGCGGTGGCCGAGCGCGGTCAGCGCCACGCCGTCGCGGATGTCGCCACGCACGGTGGCCGCCAGCGCATCCAGCGTGCGGCTGGCCTGGCGTGCGTTGCGCGCGACCTCGCTCATGCCCTTCTTGTTGTTGTCCAGCTCCTCCAGCACGATCATCGGCAGGTAGATGTCGTGTTCCTCGAAGCGGAACAGGCAGGTCGGGTCGTGCATCAGCACGTTGGTGTCGAGCACGAACAGGCGGCGCACGCCGTCGGCGGCACCGCCGCGCGTGCGGCGGCGCGGGGCGGGGGTCGGTGCCGCGGCAGCCGAGGCAGCGGGGGTGGCCACGGCCTGCGGCATCGGCGCTGCCACCGGGGCGGCGGGCGCCTGCGCCGGCCGGCGTCCGCGGCGGCGCGCCGGTGCGGCCGTTGCGCCTGGCGCCGCGCTCGGCGGCTCGGCGGCGACGGCGGAGGACCGGGCAGGCATCGGTGCGGGCGGCGCGTCGGCGGTCGTGGTGGGGGTGCGGACGGAAGGGCCGGCGGCGCCGGCGACGACGCGGTCACCCTTGCGGGTGGGGGGAGGAGGCAGAGGCATGGAACCGATGATGCCAGAAAAGCGAACGCCGCCCGGATGGGGCGGCGCTGCGGGGGAGGAAAACGCTCACGGATGGCGAGCGGGATGCTTCGGAGGCGTCAGGCAACCTTCTTCAGCATCCGCACGGCCTTGAGCACCTCGTCGACATGGCCGGGCACCTTGATGCCGCGCCACTCCTGCAGCAGGATGCCTTCCGGGCTGATCAGGAAGGTGCTGCGCTCGATGCCCTTGACCTTCTTGCCGTACATGATCTTGTTCTTGACCACCCCGAACATGTGGCACATCTTCTCCTCGGTGTCGGCGATCAGCTCGAACGGCAAGCCGAGCTTGGCCTTGAAGTCCTCGTGCGACTTGAGGTTGTCGCGCGAGACGCCGAACACCTGTGCGCCGGCCTTGACGAATTCCGCGTACTGGTCGCGGAACTGCATGGCCTCGGTGGTGCAGCCGGGGGTGTGGTCCTTCGGATAGAAGTACAGGACCAGGGTCTGGCCGAGGTGGGACTGGTGGGTGACTTTGATGCCGCCGGTCGCTTGGGCTTCGAATTCGGGAATCGGTTTGTTGACGACGACGGCCATGCAGCAAGTCCCCTCGGTTCAGCTACTCGACCAATTTTAGCACACGGCGAACCGGCGCCGGGGCGTGGCGCCGGCAGGCCTGGCTCCGGGTCAGCCAGCGCTCGCGTCGTTTTCCAGCAGCAGCGCCGCCACCACCCGCCGGCCTTCGCCGGCCAGGATGTTGTAGGTGCGCGCCGCCGCCATCGTGTCCATCGTCTCCACGCCGATGCCGCGCTCGATCAGCGGGCGCAGCAGCGCCGGGGCGACGAAGCGCAGCCGCGTGCCGCTGCCGAAGATCACCACCTCGGGCACCTCTTCCAGCAGGGTGGCGAAGTGCTGCTCCGTCAGGTCGGCCCAGCGCGCGCAGCCCCACGGGCGCAGCGTGCCGCTGGAGGCGATGATGACGCTGGTCTCGTGACGCTGGCCGCCGGCCACCAGCCAGCCCGGACCGTGGGCCTGGATCGCCAGGGTATCGATGCGGTCGGGCTGGATCTTCACGGGGTGGCTCGGCGGGGCGGCAGGGCAATCTGTGGTGAAATTATGCCCACCATGCTGCCGCCGATCCAGAAGTCCGCCAAACTGGCCAACGTCTGCTACGACATCCGCGGGCCCGTGCTCGAGAAGGCCCGCCAGATGGAGGAGGACGGGCACAAGATCATCAAGCTCAACATCGGCAACCTGGCGGTGTTCGGGCTGGAGCCGCCCGACGAGATCGTGCAGGACATGATCCGCAACCTGCCGCAGGCGGCCGGCTACACCGACAGCAAGGGGCTGTTCGCGCCGCGCAAGGCGATCGTGCACTACACGCAGGAAAAGCGCATCGCCGGCGTGACGGTGGACGACGTCTATCTCGGCAACGGCGCCAGCGAGCTCATCACGATGAGCATGAACGCGCTGCTCAACGCCGGCGACGAGATCCTGGTGCCGGCGCCGGACTATCCGCTGTGGACGGCCTCCGTGTCGCTGTCAGGCGGCACGCCGGTGCACTACCTGTGCGACGAGGCCAACGGCTGGATCCCGGACCTGGACGACATGGCGCGCAAGATCACGCCGCGCACCAAGGGCATCGTCGTCATCAACCCGAACAACCCCACCGGCGCGCTGTACCCGGTGGAGGTGCTGCAGGCCATCGTCGAGCTGGCGCGCAAGCACGGGCTGATCATCTTCGCCGACGAGATCTACGACAAGGTGCTTTACGACGGCAACGTCCACACCTCGATCGCGTCGCTGGCCGACGACCTCCTGTTCGTGACGTTCAACGGCCTGAGCAAGAACTACCGCTCGTGCGGCTACCGCGCGGGCTGGATGATCGTCTCCGGCGACAAGCGCCGCGCCAGGGACTACATCGAGGGGCTGAACATGCTGGCCTCGATGCGGCTGTGCGCCAACACGCCAGGGCAGCTGGCGATCCAGACGGCGCTGGGCGGCTACCAGAGCATCAACGACCTGGTGGCGCCGGGCGGGCGGCTGTGCCGCCAGCGCGACCTGGCGCACCGGCTGCTGACCGAGATCCCGGGCGTCAGCTGCGTCAAGCCGAAGGCCGCCCTCTACATGTTCCCGCGCCTGGATCCGAAGATCTATCCGATCGAGGACGACCAGCAGTTCGCCTACGACCTGCTGGCCGAGGAGAAGGTGCTGATCGTGCAGGGCACCGGCTTCAACTACCCGACGCCGGACCACTTCCGGCTGGTGTTCCTGCCGCACGAGGACGATCTGGCCGAGGCGATCGGGCGCATCGCGCGCTTCCTCGGCCACCTGCGGCGCCGCTACGGCACCGACTGACCCCCGCCCGGCGGGCGGCGTGAGCGCCTCGCCCGCCCTCACGGACTTCATGACGACGACCACGGCATCCATGAGCAACCTTCCCCCCATCCAAGTCGGCCTGCTGGGCATCGGCACCGTCGGCAGCGGCGTCTTCCGCGTGCTGCAGCGCAATCAGGAGGAGATCCGCCGCCGCGCCGGCCGCGGCATCGCGATCACGATGGTGGCCGACCTGGACACCGGGCGCGCGCGTTCGATCGTCGGCGATGCGGCGCAGGTGGTGGCCGACGCGCGCGCGGTGATCGCCAACCCGGCGATCGACATCGTCGTCGAGCTGATCGGCGGCTACGGCATCGCGCGCCAGCTGGTGATGGAGGCGATCGAGGCCGGCAAGCACGTCGTCACCGCCAACAAGGCGCTGCTGGCGGTGCACGGCAGCGAGATCTTCGCCGCCGCGCAGGCCAAGGGCGTGATGGTGGCGTTCGAGGCCGCGGTGGCCGGCGGCATCCCGATCATCAAGGCGCTGCGCGAGGGCCTGACCGCCAACCGCATCCAGTGGGTGGCCGGCATCATCAACGGCACCACCAACTTCATCCTGTCGGAGATGCGCGACAAGGGGCTGGACTTCGACGTCGTGCTGAAGGAGGCGCAGCGCCTGGGCTACGCCGAGGCCGACCCGACGTTCGACATCGAGGGCATCGACGCCGCGCACAAGGCCACGCTGATGAGCGCGCTGGCGTTCGGCATCCCGGTGCAGTTCGACAAGGCCTACGTCGAGGGCATCACCAAGCTGCAGGCAGCCGACATCCGCTACGCCGAGCAGCTCGGCTACCGCATCAAGCTGCTGGGCATCACCAAGCGCGTGGACGGCGGCGTGGAGCTGCGCGTGCACCCGACGCTGGTGCCCGCCAGGCGGCTGATCGCCAACGTCGAGGGCGCGATGAACGCCGTCGTCGTGCAGGGCGATGCGGTCGGCACCACGCTCTACTACGGCAAGGGCGCCGGCAGCGAGCCGACCGCCAGCGCCGTCATCGCCGACCTGGTGGACGTGACGCGCCTGCACACCGCCGACCCGCAGCACCGCGTGCCGCACCTGGCGTTCCAGCCGCACGCGATGAGCGACCTGGCCGTGGTGCCGATGGAGCGGGTGGTGACCGGCTACTACCTGCGCCTGCGCGTGGCGGACCAACCCGGGGTGCTGGCCGACGTCACCGGGATTCTGGCGCGCGCCGGCATCAGCATCGACGCCGTGCTGCAGCGCGAGGCCGACGAGGTCGGCGGCGAGGGCAGCACGCAGACCGACCTGATCATCCTGACGCACGACACCGCCGAAGGCACGATGAACGCCGCGCTGGCGGCGATGCAGGCGCTGCCGACCGTGCTGGCGCCGATCGTGCGCATCCGCAAGGAGGAGCTGGCCTGATGCTCTACCTCTCCACGCGCGGTCACCCCGAACGCCGCCGCTTCAGCGACATCCTGCTGGAGGGCCTGGCGCCCGACGGCGGCCTGTACCTGCCCGAGCGCTACCCGCGCCTGGAGGCGGCGGATCTGGCGCGCCTGCGCCGCACCTACCACGAGCAGGGCTACGCCGAGCTGGCGTTCGAGATCCTGCGCCTCTACATCGACGACATCCCGGCCGACGACCTGCGCGCGCTGCTGCGGCGCACCTACACCGCCGAGGTGTTCGGCACCGGCGAGATCGTGCCGCTGCGCCACCTGGAAAACGGCCTGTGGCTGGAGGCGCTGTCCAACGGGCCGACGCTGGCGTTCAAGGACATGGCGATGCAGCTGCTCGGCCAGCTGTTCGAGTATGAACTGGCGCGCCGCGGCGAGACGCTCAACATCCTGGGCGCCACGAGTGGCGACACCGGCAGCGCCGCCGAGTACGCGATGCGCGGCAAGCGCGGCATCCGCGTCTTCATGCTCAGCCCCCACGGGCGCATGAGCCCGTTCCAGCAGGCGCAGATGTACAGCCTGCAGGACCCCAACATCCACAACCTCGCCATCGAAGGCGTGTTCGACGACTGCCAGGACATCGTCAAGGCGGTCAGCGCCGACCTCGAGTTCAAGCGCCGCCACCGCATCGGCACCGTCAACTCGATCAACTGGGCACGCCTGCTGGCGCAGGTGGTGTACTACTTCGCCGGCTGGATCCAGGCCACCGAACGCGACGACGAGCGCGTGAGTTTTACCGTGCCGAGCGGCAACTTCGGCAACGTCTGCGCCGGCCACATCGCGCGCATGATGGGGCTGCCGATCGAGCGGCTGGTGGTGGCCACCAACGAGAACGACGTGCTGGACGAGTTCTTCCGCACCGGGGTCTACCGCGTGCGCGGCAGCGCCGACACCTACGAGACCTCCAGCCCCTCGATGGACATCAGCAAGGCGAGCAACTTCGAGCGCTTCGTCTTCGACCTGCTGGGGCGCGACGCCGAAGCCACCCGCCGGCTGTTCGCCGAGGAACTGGCGCGGCACGGGCGGTTCGACCTTTCGGCGCACCCGGCCTTCGCGCGCGCGCGGGAGGTGTTCGGCTTTGCCAGCGGGCGCAGCACGCACGCCGACCGGCTGGCCACGATCCGCGACGTCTGGCAGCGTCACGCGATGCTGATCGACCCGCACACCGCCGACGGCGTCAAGGTGGCGCGCGAGCACCTGCAGCCGGGCGTGCCGATGATCGTGCTGGAGACGGCGCTGCCGGCCAAGTTCGCCGCCACCATCGTCGAGGCCACGGGCCGCGAGCCGGATCGACCCGCGCACCTGGTCGGCATCGAAAGCCTGCCCAAGCGCGTGCGCGTGATGCCGGCGGATGCGGCGCAGGTCAAGGCCTACATCGCCGAGGTCTGCGCCGCCGACTGACGGGGAGGGCTGGGATGGGCACACCGACCGAGACGACCGCCGCGCCGCCGCCGGCGCGCGCGCCGCTGATGACGGTGGAGGAGGCGCTGCAGCGCCTGCTGCAGGCGGTGCAGCCGCTGGACCTGCCGGTGGAGGAGGTGCCGCTGGAGGAGGCCGACGGGCGCGTGCTGGCGTCCGACGTCGTCGCCGGGCTGGACGTGCCGGGCTTCGACAACAGCCAGATGGACGGCTACGCGGTGCGCGCAGCCGACGTTGCCGCCGCCGTGGCCGAGGGGCGGCCGCTGCCGGTGGCGCAGCGCATCGCCGCCGGGGCGTTCGGCGCCGCGCTGCAACCGGGGACGGTGGCGCGCATCTTCACCGGCGCGCCGCTGCCGGCGGGGGCGGATGCCGTCGTGATGCAGGAGGAGGCGCAGCCGGCCGAAGCGCCGCCCGGGGCCGACCCGACGGCAGGCGTGCATGGGTGGGTGCGCTTCGCGTCGGCGCCGGCCCTTGGGCAGTGGGTGCGGCGTCGCGGCGAGGACGTGGCGCGTGGTGCGGTGGCGCTGGCCGCCGGTCTGCGGCTGCGTCCGGCGCATCTGGGTGTGGCGGCCTCGATCGGCGTGGCGCGGCTGCCGGTGCGCCGGCGCCTGCGCGTGGCGCTGGCGCCCACCGGCGACGAGCTGGTGCAGCCCGGCACGGTGCCACCCGAGCGGCTGCCACCCGGTGCGATCTACAACAGCAGCCGCTACGCGCTGGTGCCGCTGCTGCGCCGGCTGGGGTTCGAGGTGACGGTGTTGCCGGTGCTGTCGGATGAGCGCGCCGCCACCGAGCGGGCGCTGGCGCAGGCGGCGCTGACGCACGACGCCCTGCTGACCACCGGCGGCGTGTCGGTTGGCGAGGCCGACCACGTCAAGCCCGCGGTGCAGGCGCTCGGCGGGCTGGACCTGTGGCAGGTCTCGATGAAGCCCGGCAAGCCGTTCATGCACGGCTTCATCGATCGCGAGCGGCTCGGCGGGCAGGGGCGCTGCCACGTGTTCGGGCTGCCGGGCAACCCGGTTTCCAGCCTCGTGACCTTCCTGCTGCTGGCGCGGCCGGCGCTGCTGCGGCTGGCCGGCGCGGTGGTGGCGCCGGCGCTGCCGCCGGCGCTGCTGGCGCGCGCCGACTTCGACTGGCCGCGGCCGGACAAGCGGCGCGAGTTCGTGCGCGTGCGCCGCAACGCCGACGGCGGGCTGGAGGTGTTCGCGAACCAGAATTCCTCCGTGCTGACGTCGGTGGCGTGGGCTGATGGCCTGGCGGACATCGCCGCCGGGCGCACGCTGCGCCGTGGCGAGCTGGTGCCGTACTGGCCGCTGGCGGATTTCTTGGTTTGATGGGGAGACCTGCCGGGGAGATTCGATGCGCGTCACGGTGAAATACTTTGCGGCGCTGCGTGAGCAGCTCGGCACCGCGCAGGAGCAGCTCGACACGGACGCCGCCACGCTGCAGGCGCTGCGCGAGCAGCTGCGCGCGCGCGGCGGCGTCTGGGCCGAGGCGCTGGCCGAGGGGCGGCCGCTGCGCATGGCGCTCGACCAGGCGATGGCCGACGGCGCCGCCGCGCTGCACGACGGTGCCGAGGTGGCGTTCTTTCCGCCCGTCACCGGAGGATGAGGCCATGACTCTGCAGCGGCGCAGCGTGACGATCCAGACCGAACCCTTCGAGCTCGGCGCCGAGGTGGCGGCGCTGCGGGCGGGCGATGCCGGCGTCGGCGCGGTGTGCGCGTTCCTCGGCACCGTGCGCGACGTCAACGACGGCGACGCGGTGGCCACGCTGGAGCTGGAGCACTACCCGGGCATGACCGAGCGCGCCATCGACGCGATGATCGATGAGGCGGCGCGGCGCTTCGACATCCGCGGCGTGCGCGTCATCCACCGCGTCGGGGTGCTCCAGCCGCAGGATCCGATCGTGCTGGTGGCGGTGACCTCGGCGCACCGCGGCCAGGCGTTTGCGGCGTGCGAGTTCCTGATGGACTACCTCAAGACCCAGGCGCCGTTCTGGAAGAAGGAGCACACGCCGCAGGGCGCGCGCTGGGTCGATGCGCGCGTCAGCGACGATGCGGCGCTGGCGCGCTGGGGCATCCAGGCAAAGAACGCCTGAACGGCGTGCTGGCGCGCGCCGGCGGCGTTTGATCCGCGTCAACGACGCCGGGCTTGAAAGCGCGGCACAGTCGCCCCACATGGAACGGCAGTCAACCTTTTCGGAGCCCCTTCCATGCGGATCGACAAACTCACCACCTCGTTCCAGGAGGCCCTGGCCGAAGCGCAATCGATGGCGCTGGCCAAGGACCATGCCTACATCGAACCGGCGCACGTGCTGGCCGCGCTGCTGAAGCAGGACGGCCCGCCGGCGCTGCTGCAGCGCGCCGGCGTCAACGTCGCGCAGCTGAGGAAGGCTGCCGAGGACGCCGTGCAGCGCCTGCCGCAGGTGCAGGGCCAGGAGCAGGTGCAGGTCGGCCGTGACACGGTCACGCTGCTGCAGGCCGCCGAGAAGGAGGCCGTGAAGCGCGGCGACCAGTTCATCGCCAGCGAGCTGTTTCTGCTGGCGCTGGCCGACAGCAAGATCATGCTGGCGGATGCCGCGCGCGCCGCGGGCCTGAACCGCAAGGCGCTGGAGGCCGCCATCGACGCCGTGCGAGGAGGACAAGCCGTGACGAGCCCCGAAGCCGAGAACCAGCGCGAAGCGCTGAAGAAATACACGCTGGACCTGACCGAGCGCGCCCGCCAGGGCAAGCTCGACCCCGTGATCGGCCGCGACGACGAGATCCGCCGCACGATCCAGATCCTGCAGCGACGCAGCAAGAACAACCCCGTCCTGATCGGCGAGCCGGGCGTGGGCAAGACCGCCATCGTCGAGGGGCTGGCGCAGCGCATCGTCAACGGCGAGGTGCCGGAGACGCTGAAGAACAAGCGCGTGCTGGCGCTGGACATGGCCGGGCTGCTGGCCGGGGCCAAGTACCGCGGCGAGTTCGAGGAGCGCCTGAAGGCCGTGCTGAAGGAGATCGCCGCCGAGGAGGGGCGCATCATCCTCTTCATCGACGAGATCCACACCATGGTCGGCGCCGGCAAGGCCGAGGGCGCGATGGACGCCGGCAACATGCTCAAGCCCGCCTTGGCGCGCGGCGAGCTGCACTGCATCGGCGCCACCACGCTGGACGAGTACCGCAAGTACATCGAGAAGGATGCGGCGCTGGAGCGGCGCTTCCAGAAGGTGCTGGTCGATGAGCCCAGCGTCGAGGCGACGATTGCCATCCTGCGCGGCCTGCAGGAGAAGTACGAACTGCACCACGGCGTGGAGATCACCGACCCGGCCATCGTCGCCGCGGCGGAGCTGTCGCACCGCTACATCACCGACCGCTTCCTGCCGGACAAGGCGATCGACCTGATCGACGAGGCCGCCGCGCGCATCAAGATGGAGATCGACTCCAAGCCCGAGGCGATGGACCGGCTGGAGCGGCGCCTGATCCAGCTCAAGATCGAGCGCGAGGCGGTGCGCAAGGAGACCGACGAGGCCTCGCGCAAGCGGCTGGAGCTGATCGAGGAGGAGATCGCGCGGCTGGAGCGCGAGTATGCCGATCTGGAGGAGGTCTGGAAGGCCGAGAAGGCGCAGGTGCAGGGCTCGGCGCAGATCAAGGAGGAGATCGACCGCATCCGCTTCCAGATCGAGGAGCTCAAGCGCAAGGGCGACTTCAACAAGGTCGCCGAGCTGCAGTACGGCCGGCTGCCGGAACTGGAGCGGCGGCTGCAGGAGGCGCAGGCGCGCGAGGCCGGCAAGGACGGCGCCAAGGGCTTCAAGCTGCTGCGCACGCAGGTCGGCGCCGAGGAGATCGCCGAGGTGGTCTCGCGCGCCACCGGCATCCCGGTCAGCAAGCTGATGCAGGGTGAGCGCGACAAGCTGCTGCAGATGGAGGCGCGGCTGCACGAGCGCGTGGTCGGCCAGGACGAGGCCATCGCCGCCGTCTCCAACGCCATCCGCCGCGCCCGCGCGGGCCTGAGCGACCCGAACCGGCCGCTGGGCAGCTTCCTGTTCCTCGGTCCGACGGGGGTGGGCAAGACCGAGCTGTGCAAGGCGCTGGCGGCCTTCCTGTTCGACAGCGAGCAGCACATGATCCGCATCGACATGAGCGAGTTCATGGAGAAGCACTCCGTGAGCCGCCTGATCGGCGCGCCGCCGGGCTACGTCGGCTACGAGGAGGGCGGCTACCTGACCGAGGCGGTGCGGCGCAAGCCCTACAGCGTCGTGCTGCTCGACGAGGTCGAGAAGGCCCACCCGGACGTGTTCAACGTGTTGCTGCAGGTGCTGGACGACGGGCGGCTGACCGACGGCCAGGGCCGCACGGTGGACTTCAAGAACACGGTCATCGTGATGACCTCCAACATCGGCTCGCAGCGCATCCAGCAGCTGGCGCAACAGGGCCACGACATGGAGGACATCAAGGATGCGGTGTGGGAGGAACTGAAGGCGCATTTCCGCCCCGAGTTCCTCAACCGCATCGACGAGACGGTGGTGTTCCATCCGCTCGGCACCGAGCACATCAAGAACATCGCCCGCATCCAGCTGCGCACGCTGCAGGAGCGGCTGGCCAAGCTGGATCTCACGCTGACGTTCACCGACGCGGCGCTGGAGGAACTGGCCAAGGTCGGCTACGACCCGGTGTTCGGTGCGCGGCCGCTCAAGCGCGCGATCCAGCAGCGCATCGAGAACCCGCTGTCCAGGCTCATCCTCGAAGGGCGCTTCCCGCCCAAGAGCGAGATCCCGGTGGACGTGGATCCGGTGCGCGCGCCGGGGCAGTTCCTGTTCGGGCGCACGGTGCACTGAAGGCGCGGCGGGGGCGCGGCGGCCCCGCCTGCGGGCTGACCCAGGCCCCTGCCGGTTCGCCGGCGGGGGCTTTGGCTTTTGCGGGGCTCAGAGGCCGTGGTATTCCCGGTACCACCGCACGAACCGCGCCACGCCCTCACGGAACGGCGTGCGCGGCGCGTAGCCGGTCAGGCGCTTCAGCAGCCCGCAGTCGGCCCAGGTGGCCGGAACATCCCCGGCCTGCATCGGAAGATGACGGCGCTGTGCGGGGCGGCCGACCTCGGCCTCGATCGCCTCGACGAAGTCCAGCAGGCGCACCTTGTCGGAGTTGCCGATGTTGACCACGCGCCACGGCGCGGCGGGGCTCAGCGTGTCGCCCTCCACCGGCTGCCAGCCCGCTTCGGGCGTGCGCGCCTCAGGCGCCGGCGGGACGGCCTCGATCAGCAGCCGGATCGCGTGCACGAGGTCGTCCACGTAGGTGAAGTCGCGCCACATGTCGCCGTGGTTGTAGATCTCGATCGGCGTGCCCTCCAGAATCCCGCGCGTGAACTTGAACAGCGCCATGTCCGGCCGCCCCCACGGGCCGTAGACGGTGAAGAACCGGAACATCGTCGTCGGCACGCCGTGGAGGTGCGCCCAGGCGTGGCTCATCGCCTCGTTGGCCTTCTTGGTGGCGGCGTACAAGGTCAGCGGCCAGTCGGTCTTCTGCTGCTCGTCGAACGGCAGCGCCTCGTTGGCGCCGTAGACGCTGCTGGTGGAGGCCATCAGCAGGTGGCGGGGTTTGAGCTCCCGGGCCACCTCCAGCACGTGGAAGGTGCCGATCAGGTTGGCGTCCACGTAGGCGCGCGGGTTTTCCAGGCTGTAGCGCACACCGGCCTGGGCGGCCAGGTGGACGATGACGTCGGGCTGCGCGGCGCGCGCGGCGGCCTCAAGCGCCGGCAGGTCCTCCAGCATCGCCTCGGTGGCGGCAAATCCAGGGTGTTCGCGCAGCAGCGCGTGGCGACGGTGCTTGAGCCGCACGTCGTAGTAGTCGGTGAGACCATCGTAGCCGTGCACCGCATGGCCTTCCTCCAGCAGCCGCCTCGCCAGGTGAAAGCCGATGAAGCCGGCGGTGCCGGTGATGAAGACGCGCATCGGTGTGGCCATCGCTTCACATCCCCCACACGCCAATCGTGCGGCCGCCGATGGTTTCCGTGCGGTGGAAGATCTTCTCCTCCCAGCTTCGTCCGGGCCGGCGGTCGAAGACGATCAGGTGCGCTTCCTGCGCGCCGCACTGGTCGGCATACGCCGCCGTCTGGGTGAGCCCTTCCTCGATCGTCGCTTCCAGGCTCCTGTGCAGGATCTTGAGTTCGAGGACGATGCGCTGCACCGGCCCGAGAAAGCCTTGCGCTTCATCCAGCGGCCACTCGAGGAAGAGGTCGGTTCGGCGACGGCCGAGGCCGTACTCGCGGCTGATGCGCCCGCCACCGTTGACGATCCTCTGCAGGAAGGCCTGCAAGAGCAGCTGCGGGCCGGCTTCCTTGTATTGAAAGCGCTCGATCCAGGCGTCGGCGTTCTCGCGGAAGAACTGCTGGAAGGCCGCAAGGAGCTTGTCCATGTCCAGCCGCCGGTCGCTCGGGCGGACGTACCAGGCCTGCTCGTGGGTGATGGTGATCTGGCGCGTCCAGGTCAGTTCACGGGGGATGACTTCACGGTAGATGCGGTTGGCGATCCTGAGCTGCGGGCGGGTTTCGATGAGGCCCAGGTCGGCGACGTATTCGACGTCTTCGGTGGGCAGGGTGTCATGGGGGTTCTCGCCTGCAAGGATCCGGCTGATGACGGCGTGCACGCGTGGCTCTCTGAGCTTGTCGGTGAGCTGATCGAGGTGCGTGGCGCGGCTCTGGATCAGGCGCTCGCGCGCGGCCTTGTAGCGCTCCAGCGTCACCGGCAGCGCGCGGTTCTTGCGTAGTTCTCTATCCTGCCAGGTGCATTCGTGCCCCAGGGCATTGACCAGCCACGGCTGGCCCCGGGTGTCTTCCCAGAGTTCCGCCCAGATGGCTTCCTCGAAACGCTGACCCGTGGCTTCGGTGTGCTGCAGCCACAGCGCGCGCGTTTCTTCTTCGCTGAAGTTGCCCAGCCGGATCGAGGCGGCCTTGATGTTGAAGGCGCTGCCGCCCGTGATGATCTCGCCGTCGCCGCTGTGGATGCGGTAGTCGCGCACATCCCGCACGCCGCACAGCACCACCGTCTGCGGAAAGGCCGCCGGCCGCTGCGCGTAGCCGGCGCGGATCTGGCGCAGCAGCGAGATCAGCGTGTCGCCGATCAGGGCGTCGACTTCGTCCAGCAGCAGCACCGCGGGGCGCTGCGGCGCCATCTGGCTCCAGTGCCGCAGCAGGGCGGTGAGGCGGTCGCGCGCGTCGATGGCTTCGCCTTCGCGGCGGTACCAGTCGTAGAGCGCACGCTCGCCGGTGGCGTCCTCGATGCTGCGGGCGATGGCGTGACAGGCGGCGCTGATGCCGGCCTGCACGTCGCCACGGGCGGCCTGCGCGCCTTCGATGTTGGCGTAGGCGCAGCGGTAGCGCCCCTGCCGGTTCAGATGCTCCATCAGCACCAGCAGCGCCGTGGTCTTGCCGGTCTGGCGCGGGGCGTGCAGCACGAAGTAGCGCTTGGCCTCGATCAGCGATTCGATCTCGGCCAGATCCACGCGCGCCAAGGGATCCAGCAGGTAGTGATCGCCTGGAATCGACGGGCCGGCGGTGTTGAACTGCCTCTCCGTCACGCATCCCCTCCGAAAAGATCGCGGGTGTAAACACGTTCGGCCACGTCTTCCAAATCCGGGTGGTGGCGGTTGGCCAGGATCAGGTCGGCCTGCGCCTTGAAGGCCGCCAGGTCCTTCAGCACCGGCGAGCGGAAGAAGTCGTCGCCGTCGTAGGCCGGCTCGTAGACGATCACCGGCACGCCCTTGGCCTTGAGGCGCTTCATGACGCCCTGGATCGCCGAGGCGCGGAAGTTGTCCGAGCCCTGCTTCATGACGAGGCGGTAGACGCCGACCACCGGGGCGCGCCCGCCGGGGGTGGACAGGGTCTGCAGCCGGCGCAGCACGTCGTCGGCGATGAAGTCCTTGCGCGTGGCGTTGGCCGAGACGATGGCGGCGATCAGGTTCTGCGGCACGTCGCGGTAGTTGGCCAGCAGCTGCTTGGTGTCCTTCGGCAGGCAGTAGCCGCCGTAGCCGAAGCTGGGGTTGTTGTAGCCGGCGCCGATGCGCGGGTCCAGGCACACGCCGTCGATGATCTGGCGCGTGTCCAGCCCGTGCGTGGCGGCGTAGGTGTCCAGCTCGTTGAAGAACGCCACGCGCATGGCCAGGTACGTGTTGGCGAACAGCTTGATCGCCTCGGCTTCGGTCGGGTCGGTCAGCAGCACCGGGACGCGCTCGGGCGCGCGGCAGCCCTGGCGCAGCAGCTCGGCGACGAGCTGCCCGCGCGGGCCGCGGTCGCCGACGACGATGCGGCTGGGGGCGAGGTTGTCTTCCAGCGCCCGGCCCTCGCGCAGGAATTCGGGCGAGAAGACGATGCGGTCGGTGGCGTGGCGCTGGCGCAGCCGCGCGGTGAACCCCACCGGCACGGTGGACTTGATGACCAGCGTGCTGCTCGGGTGGGCTGCCAGCGCCTGCGCCGCCACCGCCTCGACGCTGGAGGTGTCGAAGGCGTTCGTGACCGGGTCGTAGTCGGTGGGGGTGGCGATGACGACGACATCGGCGCTGGCCAGCGCCTGCGCGGCGTCGGTGGTGGCGGCCAGCTGCAGGTCGGCGCGCTCGCGCAGCCATTGTTCCGCCAGCCCGTCGTGGACGGTGGGGCGGCGCGCCTGCAGCGCCGCCACGCGCCGCGGGTCGATGTCCAGCACGGTGACGGGATGGTGCTGCGCCAGCAGCAGCGCGTTGGCCAGGCCGACGTAGCCGGCGCCGGCCACCGTGATGCGCAGCGCGTCGGTTGGGGCAGGAAGCGTCATGGAAGCATCGGCGGATGTCAGGACTGGACGCGGCGCAGTATACGGGGCGGACACGGGCGGCCGCGCGCGCCCAGGCGAATGCGATACTCCGCGCTGTCCTGACGCCTCCGTTCGTCCGTTCCCATGCACGCCACGTCCCCATCCTGCGCGAACTCAGGTCACCCGTGCCCCGGTACCCCCGATGGCGGTGCGGCGCCGCCCGGCGCGGCGGCGCTGGAGGTCTCGGTGGTGGTGCCGGTCTACCACGAGCGCGACAACCTGGCCGAGCTGGTCGAGCGCGTCGGCCAGGCCCTGCTGCCGACCGGCTGGTCGTTCGAGCTGATCTGCGTCGACGACGGCTCCACCGACGGCAGCCTGGCGTTGCTGGCCGAGCTGGCGCAGCGCCACGCGTGGCTGCGGCCGGTGGCGCTGGCGCGCAACTACGGCCAGTCCACCGCGCTGCAGGCCGGCTTCGAGCGCGCGCGCGGGCGCTACATCGTGACGCTGGACGGTGACCTGCAAAACGACCCGGCCGACATCCCGGCGCTGATCGAGCGGCTGCAGCAGGATCCGGAAGTGGACGTGATCTCTGGCTGGCGTCGCCAGCGCCAGGACAAGGCGCTGTCGCGCAAGCTGCCTTCGATGCTGGCCAACCGGCTGATCTCCTGGGCCACGCGCGTCAGGCTGCACGACTACGGCTGCGCGCTCAAGGCCTACCGTCGCGAGATCATCGAGCGCATCCACCTCTACGGTGAGCTGCACCGCTTCATCCCGTCGCTGGCCAAGGAGGCCGGGGCGCGCATCGTCGAGGTGCCGGTGCGCCATCACCCGCGCACGCGCGGCCAGTCCAAGTACGGCATCGACCGCACCTTCCGCGTGATCCTGGATCTGGTGCTGATCGTGTTCTTCCTGCGCTACCGGCAGCGGCCGCTGCACGCGTTCGGTGGGCTGGGGCTGTGGCTGCTGGTGCCGGGCATCCTGATCCTGCTGTACCTGGGCGTGCTCAAGCTGCTGGGCGAGGCCATCGGCGGCCGGCCGTTGCTGATGGCCGGGGTGATGATGGCCTTGATGGGGGTGCAGCTGATCGTGGCCGGGCTCACCGGCGAGCTGCTGATCCGCATCTACCACGAAGGGGCGGCGCGGCCGCAGTACCACACGCGCGCGCTGCCGGCGCCGCGGCCTGACGCATGAGCGCGGCGGCGCGGCCGCTCGCGCGCCGGCTGCTGCGGCTGGCGGTGTCGCTGTCGATCCTGGCGGCGTTGCTGGCCTGGGTGGGCCCCCGGTCGCTGCTGGAGTCGCTGGCGCAGGCGGCGCCCGGCTGGGTGGCGGCCGGGGTGGCGCTGGCGCTGCTGGCCAATTCGGTGTGCGCGTGGCGCTGGCGCGCGCTGGCGCGGCGCCTGGGACACGAGGTGACGCCAGGCTGGGCGTGGGTGGCCTACCTGCGCGGCCAGGCGCTCAACGCCGTGCTGCCGGGGGCCACCGTCGGCGGCGACGTCTGGCGCGCCTGGGCACTGCATCGCGCCGGCATGCCGCTGGCGCGCGCCAGCGCCAGCGTGGTGCTGGATCGGCTCTCCGGGCTGTGGGCGCTGGTGCTGCTGGGCGGCGCGGTGCTGCTGCCGGCGCTGATGGCCGGTCTGCCGCCGGGAGCGTGGCCCGGGCTGCAGGCGCTGGCCACGCCGGCGCTGGCGGGGCTGCTCGGTGTGGCCACGCTGGCGCTGGCGCTGGCGCCGCTTGCGCTGCTGCGCGCGGGCGCACGCGTGCCGTGGGCCCGGCGGCCGTGGTGGCGCGGCTGGCGGGAGCTGGCGCAGCGCGACCCGGTGGGCCTGTGGGCGCAGCAGCTGCGGCTGTCGCTGGTGGCGCAGGCCGCCACGGTGGCGGCGCTGGCCGCCGCGGCGCGCGCGCTGGATCTGCCGCTGGCGTGGTGGTGGCTGGTGCCGGCGGCCACGCCGATTTTCATTGCAGCGGCACTGCCGGTGGGGCTGGGCGGCTGGGGCACGCGCGAGGCGGCCGCCGCGGCCGTGCTCGGTTTGCTCGGCGTGCCGGCGGCGCAGGCGGTGGCGGTGTCGGTGCTGTTCGGGTTGTATCCGCTGCTGCAGGCGCCGCTGGGCCTGCTGCCGCTGCCGCGCGCCGAGGCTCCAGCCGGGCCCGCGCGTCCGTGACGTCGACGGAGCCGGCCGCAGGCGCGGCGCCTTACTGCACCTTGGCCCGGCTGCGCAGCTGCTCCTGGAAACGGGCGAGCTTGTGCTGCTGCAGTTGCTGCTGCAGTTGCGGCTTGACGGTCTCGAAGTCGGGCAGCTGTGCCTTGCGAACGTCGTCGACGCGGATGACGTGCCAGCCGAACTGGCTCTTGACCGGCTCGGGGCTGACTTCACCCTTGCCGAGCCGGGCCATCGCCTGCCCGAACTCCGGCACGAAGACATCCGGCGTGGCCCAGTCGAGGTCGCCGCCGTTGGCCCCGGAACCCTTGTCCTTCGAGCGCTGGCGCGCCAGGTCCTCGAACTTGGCGCCCCTGGCCAGTTCCGCCAGGATCGCCTTGGCCTCGTCCTCGGTCTCCACCAGGATGTGGCGCGCACGGTACTCTTGCCCCATCGACTGCGCGATGCGGTCGTACTCGGCGCGCAGTTCGGCGTCGGTGACGGGGTTGCGCCGCTGCTCGTCGGCGAACAGCTCGCGGATCAGGACGGTCTGCTGGGCCAGCTCCAGCTGCGCCTTGACCTCGGGGGAGGCGCGCAGGCCACGCCGCTCGGCTTCCTGCATGAAGATCTCGCGCAGGATGGCCTCCTCGCGCAGCTGCTCGCGCACCTGGTCGTCGATCGGGCGGCCGGAACGCGCCACCTGCGCCTCCAGCGCCTTCAGGCGCGCGCTGGGCACGGGCTTGCCGTTGACGATGGCGAGGTTCTGCGCCGCAGCGGGCGCCGCGAGCACCGCGGTCAGCACGGCGGCCAGCGCGGCGTGGGTCGGATTCGGTTTCATCAGGAAGGGAAAGGCAACGTTCAGGAGGGGTGGAAGGGCCCGCGACGGTCAGGCCGCGTGGGCCGGCTGGCGCTCGATTTCCAGCGCCAAGGCGTGCAGGCCAGCGTCGAAGGCCGGTCGCAGCGCATCATACACAACCCGATGGGCGGCCACGCGGCTGAGGCCGTCGAGCCGATCGGCGGCGATGCGCACGCGAAAATGCGTGCCGCGTCCGCTCGGGCTGGCGCCGGCGTGGCCGGCATGGGCGGCGCTTTCGTCGATGACCTCGAGGCGCCGCGGCGCCAGGGTGGCCCGCAGCAACGCCTCGATCAGCTCGGCGCTGGGCAGGCTGCGCGGAAAGGCGGGGGTCATGCGGTCTTGTCCTTCAGGTGGCGGGCCACGTAGAGTCCCTGGCCGACCAGGAAGGCCAGCGGAAACACGTAGCCCCAGAGTTTGAAATCGACCCAGGCGTCGGTGGAGAACCAGGCCGCCACCGCGCCGTTGAGCGCGGCCATGAAGACGCAGTAGGCGATCCAGGCCAGCGCCAGGCGGTGCCAGACCGCCGGCGGCAGCGGCAGCTGGCTGCCCAGCAGCTGCTGCAGCACGTTGCGCCGCCAGCCCCACAGGGCCGCAGCCAGCACCAACGCCAGCGCGCCGTACAGCACGGTGGGCTTCCACTTGATGAAGCGCTCGTCCTGCAGCACGAGCGTCAGCGCGCCGAAGATCAGGATCAGCGCCAGCGTGACCTTGTGCATCGCCTGCAGCCGGCGGTCCAGCGCCCAGACGATGCCCATCTGCACGACGGTGGCGGCCATCAGCACCGCGGTGGCGGTGTAGATGCCGCCGATGCGGTAGGCGACGAAGAACGCCAGGATCGGCGCGAAGTCCAGCAACAGTCGCATGGGGCGATTATGCGCACGGCGCGGCCGCCGCGCCGGCTCAGGCGGGCTGCCAGCGCAGCGCGGCCGAGTTCATGCAGTAGCGCAGGCCGGTGGGCGGCGGACCGTCGTCGAACACGTGCCCGAGGTGGGCGCCGCAGCCCGCGCACAGGGTCTCGGTGCGCACCATGCCGTGGCTGCGGTCGAGCCGCTCGACGATGGCGCCGGGGCGGGCGCGCCAGAAACTCGGCCAGCCGCAGCCGGCGTCGAACTTGGTGTCGCTGTCGAACAGGTGGGTGCCGCAGACGATGCAATGGTAGCGCCCGGGGCGCCACCAGTCCTCGTAGCGGCCGCTGAACGGGCGCTCGGTGGCGGCGTGCCGGGTCACCTGCCAGGCCAGCGGCTCAGCCTCGCCGCGCGCCAGCAGCGCCTGCAGATGCGCCTGCCAGCGCGCGTCGTCGGGGCGCAGGGGAAAGGGGGGAAGGTCGCTCATGGTCGGCGTCGGACGGGATGCGGGCAAGGCCGCATTGTCGGGTCAGGGCCGCCAAGGTGCCGGTGGACGTCCGTGGCGGCCCGGCTGGCGGCGCGGGTATCACGCTCAGGCCGCCGCCGGCTGAACCGCCGTCCGCGCGCCAAGCAGACCCTCCAGCGCCGCGCGGTCGCCGACCTCGACGCGGCTGAAGTCCAGCGTGACCCAGCCGCGCGCCTCGAAGGCCTTGAGGACGCGGTTGATCGTCTGGCGCGACAGACCGGCCAGGTGGCCCAGGTCTTCCTGGGACAGCGTGATGCGCTGCACCCCGGCGCCGCAGAACATCAGCAGCACCTGCGCCACCCGCTCCTGCGGGGTACACAGCCGCCCCGCCTCGATGGCGGTCATCGCCTGGCCGAGCCGGTGGTTGAGCCGCTCGATCAGGAAGTGGTTGAAGGGCAGGCTGGTGGCGTGCAGCCGCTGGAACCACGGCAGCGGCAGGCCGATCAGCGTCGTGTCGCGCAGCGCCACCACGTCGTAGCGCCAGCTGCCGCCGCGCAGCACCGTGCCCTCGCCGAACCACTGGCCGGCCGGTACCCCGAGGAAGGCCGACACGCGTCCGTCGGGCGCGGCGGTCTGCAGCTTGGCCATGCCGGCCAGCACCGCCCACCAGGCCTGCACCGGCGAGCCGCGTGCCAGCAGGCGCTCGCCGCGGCCAGCGCGGTGCAGCAGCATGGCGTCCACCAGCTCGCGCTGGGTGGCAGCGTCCAGCCCGACGAACCAGGGCTGTTGCGACAGGAAGATGCGAACCGGATGGCGGGGGTCGAGGCTCATGCGGGCAGGGCAGGGATGTCGGCGCGGCGACAGTTGTGGCGCCGGCACGGGGGGATTGTCGCGCGGGCGCGGCACCGTGGCACCGCCGTCGTCGTAAGCTTAACGTCGGGAAGGCGCACCGTCCTGGTGCGCCCCGTGAGCCACGCCCCCAACCGCCGTTGGACAGGAGACTGCCATGCTGGGCCTGATGCAGGATCGCCCGTTGCTGATTTCGGATCTGATCGAGCACGCCGCGCGTCACCACGGTGACGTCGAGATCGTCTCGCGCCGCGTCGAGGGTGACATCCACCGCACCACCTACGCCGAGGCGGCGCGGCGGGCGCGCCGGCTGGCGCACGCGCTCGATGCGCTCGGGCTCGAGCAGGGCGAGCGCATCGCCACGCTGGCTTGGAACGGCTACCGGCACTTCGAGATGTACTACGGCGTCAGCGGCTCGGGGCGCGTGCTGCACACCATCAACCCGCGCCTGCTGCCGGAGCAGATCGCCTGGATCGTCAACCACGCGGAGGACCGCGTGCTGGCGTTCGACATGACCTTCTGGCCGATCGTCAAGGCGATCCACGCCAAGTGCCCCACGGTGCGCCGCTGGGTGGCGCTGTGCGACGCCGGGCACCTGGCGCGCCTGACCGCCGACGGCGCGATCCCGGACCTGATCGCCTACGAGGACTGGATCGCGCCGCACCCCGACCGCTACGACTGGCCGCGCTTTTCCGACGAGACCGCCAGCAGCATGTGCTACACCAGCGGTACCACCGGTCATCCGAAGGCGGCGCTCTACAGCCACAAGTCCACCATCCTGCACGCCTATGCCTCCGCGCTGCCCGACGTGATGTGCCTGAGCGCGCGCGACTGCGTGTTGCCGGTGGTGCCGATGTTCCACGTCAACGCCTGGGGCATTCCGTACGCGGCCGCGGCCGTGGGCTGCAAGCTGGTGCTGCCCGGCGCCCAGCTGGACGGCAAGTCGGTGTGGGAGCTGCTGGATGCCGAGCGCGTGACGATGGCCGCCGGCGTGCCCACGGTGTGGCAGATGCTGCTGGCGCACATGGCGGCCAACGGGCTGCAGCTGCCGCACCTGCAGCGCACGGTGATCGGCGGCTCGGCCTGCCCGCCGGCGATGATCAAGGCGTTCCGCGAGCAGTACGGCGTGGAGGTCCTGCACGCCTGGGGCATGACGGAACTCAGTCCGCTGGGTACGCTGTGCACGCTCAAGAACAAGCACCTGCAGCTGCCCGAGGAGGAGCAGATGAAGATCCGCCTCAAGCAGGGCCGCGGCATCTTCGGCATCGACATGAAGATCGTCGGGCCCGACGGGCGCGAGCTGCCGTGGGACGGCGTGTCGCAGGGCGAGCTGATGGTGCGCGGGCCGTGGGTGATCCGCGACTACTACCGCAGCGGCCAGCCCAGTCCGCTGGTCGACGGCTGGTTCCCCACCGGCGACGTGGCCACGATCGATCCGGACGGCTACATGCAGATCACCGACCGCAGCAAGGACGTGATCAAGTCCGGCGGGGAGTGGATCAGCTCGATCGACGTCGAGAACATCGCCATGGCGCACCCGGCGGTGCTGATGGCGGCCTGCATCGGCGTCAAGCACCCCAAGTGGGATGAACGTCCGATCGTCGTCGTGGTCAAAAAGCCCGGTGCCGAGCTGACGCGCGAGGAGCTGCTGGCGTTCTACGAGGGCAAGCTGGCCAAGTGGCAGATTCCCGATGACGTCGTGTTCGTCGACGCGATCCCGCTGGGCGCCACCGGCAAGATGCAGAAGATGAAGCTGCGCGAGATGCTGGCCGACTACCGCCTGCCCGGGCTTTGAGCCCTGCTGGTCGGAGGGGCGACGGATTGTCGCCCCGACGACGGTCGCCAAGGTGATAGCGCTGCGGGGTTTCCCCTGATCGTTGCGGCGCAGCATGCAGCTTAAGCTCGTCGATGCGGACCACCCACCACACAAGGAGACAACCATGAACCGGACCTTTCGACCGATCGTCGTGGCGGCGATGCTGGGGCTGGCGCTGACCAGCGTGGCGCAGGCGCAGAGCGCCCGCCAGGCCAAGCGCGAGCAGGCGCAGGCCGCGGCCAACGCGCCGCTGGCGGGCCAGACGGTCAAGATCGCCTGGATCGATCCGCTGTCGGGCCTGATGGCGCCGGTGGGGCAGAACCAGGTGCGCAGCTTCCAGTTCTTCGCCGAGAAGTTCAGCGGGCCGAACAAGCACAACCCGGCCGGCGTGAAGTGGGAGGTGGTGCCGTTCGACAACAAGCTCAGCCCGGCCGAGAGCCTGACGGCGCTGCAGTCGGCCATCGACCAGGGTATCCGCTACATCACGCAGGGCAACGGCTCGTCGGTGGCCGGCGCCCTCATCGAGGCGGTGGCGCGCCACAACGCGCGCAACCCGGGCAAGGAGGTGATCTTCCTGAACCACTCGGCGGTGGATCCGGACTTCACCAACAGCAAGTGCAACTACTGGCACTTCCGTTTCGACGCCGACACCTCGATGAAGATGGAGGCGCTGACCACCTTCATGAAGGATCAGCCCGACGTCAAGAAGGTCTACCTGCTCAACCAGAACTATTCGCACGGCCACCAGGTGGCCAAGTACGCCAAGGAGCTGCTGGCGCGCAAGCGGCCCGACATCCAGATCGTCGGCGAGGATCTGCACCCGCTGGCGCAGGTGCGCGATTTCGCGCCCTACATCGCCAAGATCAAGGCCTCCGGGGCCGACGCGGTCATCACCGGCAACTGGGGCTCGGACCTGGCGCTGCTGGTCAAGGCCGCCAACGAGGGCGGCTACGCCGGCAAGTTCTTCACCTACTACGCCGGCGTCACCGGCACGCCCACCGCCCTGGGAACCTCCTCCGAAGGCAAGGTCTATCAGGTCTCGTACAACCATTACAACATGGGCGGCGAGATGCAGCAGTGGCAGAACGAGTTCAAGCAGCGCTTCAACGCCGACTTCTACACCGGCTCGGTGATCCACATCTTCCGCTCGCTGTCGGAGGCGATGGCCAAGGCCAAGTCGACCGATCCGGTCCAGGTGGCCAAGGCGCTGGAGGGCCTGAGGTTCACCAGTTACAACGGCGAGGTCGAGATGCGCAAGACCGATCACCAGCTGCAGCAGCCCCTGTACCTGACGCGCTGGCAGAAGGCCGACGCCAAGTTTCCGTACAGCGTCGAGAACACGGGCATGACGTTCGCGCTGGTGCGCGAATTCCCCTCCTACGTCTCGAGCACGCCCACCAGCTGCGCGATGCAGCGGCCCAACTGAGCGCCGCGTCGCCGCCGGCCGGCATGGCGGCCGGCGGCCGCCCCGCGGGCGCGGCCTTCCCAGCCTGAGCCGGGCACGGGCCCGCCGGGGATGCCCGTCCTTGCGTGCGCCACCTCAAGCGGATGCCCTCATGGAATTCGTCCTCGTCTCGTTGCTCAACGGGGTCAGCTACGGCCTGCTGCTGTTCATGCTCAGCTCGGGCCTGACGCTGATCTTCTCGATGATGGGCGTGCTCAACTTCGCGCACGCCAGCTTCTACATGCTCGGCGCGTATTTCGCCTACGCGCTGTCGCAGGTGACGGGTTTCTGGGTGGCGCTGCTGGTGGCGCCGCTGCTGGTGGGGGTGGCAGGCGCGCTGTTCGAGCGCTACAGCCTGCGCAAGGTGCACAAGTTCGGCCACGTGCCCGAGCTGCTGATCACCTTCGGGCTGTCATACGTGATCCTGGAGCTGGTGCAGCTGGTCTGGGGGCGCACGGCGGTGCCGTTCCGTCCGCCGGCGAGCCTGCAGGGCCCGGCGTTCACGCTGATCCATTACGCCGACGACACGATGGGCTTCGTCTGGGGGCGTGCCGCCGCCGAGGTGTGCGCGCAGGCGGCCTGCACGCCGTTTCCGGCCACGCGCGCGTTCATGATGCTGGTGGCGGTGGGGATGCTGGTGGCGCTGTGGCTGCTGATCACGCGCACGCGCGTCGGACTCGTGATCCAGGCTGCGCTGACGCACCCGCAGATGGTGGAGGCGCTGGGCCACAACGTGCCGCGCGTCTTCATGCTGGTCTTCGGTACCGGCTGCGCGCTGGCCGGGCTGGCCGGCGTCATCGGCGGCAGCACCTTCGTCACCGAGCCGGCGATGGCCGCCACGCTCGGGTCGCTGGTGTTCGCGGTGGTGGTGATCGGGGGCCTCGGCTCGCTGCCGGGGGCGTTCGTCGCGTCGCTCCTGATCGGCGTCATCCAGACGTTCGCGGTGGCGATGGACCACTCGATCGGCTCGCTGCTGGAAAGCGTGGGCGTACCGCTGTCCGAGGCGCTGCGCGGCAAGGACTTCCTGCGCCTGACGCTGTCGCAGGTGGCGCCGGTGCTGCCGTATCTGTTCCTGGTGCTGATCCTGATCTTCCGCCCGAAAGGGCTGCTGGGCACGCGCGACCATTGATCGACCGAGAAGCGGATGACCCCGTCATGAGCAAGGCGTACTACGAATTCCGCCCTTACAACGTCGGCCGCTGGGTCGTGTGGTCGCTGTTTGCGCTGGTGCTGCTGCTGGCGCCGCAGTTGTTCAGCAGCAACCTGGCGGTCAGCATGCTGTCGCAGATGGGCATCGCCATCATCGCCTGCCTGTCGTACAACATGCTGCTCGGGCAGGGCGGCATGCTCAGCTTCGGGCATGCGGTCTACTCGGGCCTGGGCTCGTACGTGGCGATCCACACGCTGCTGAAGGTGGCCGAGGGTGGGGTGACGGTACCGGTGTCGCTGATCCCGCTGGTGGGGGGACTGGCGGGCTGGTTCTTCGCCGCGTTGTTCGGCTGGGTGACGACGCGCAAGGCCGGCACCGCGTTCGCGATGATCACGCTGGGCGTGGGCGAACTGGTGTTCGCGCTGTCGCTGATGTTCTCGGACTTCTTCGGCGGTGAGGCCGGCATCAGCGCCGATCGCGTCGTGGGCGAGCCCTTCCTCGGCATCACCTTCGGTCCGGCCGTGCAGGTGTACTACCTGATCGCGCTCTACACCTTCGTGTGCGTGGCGGCGATGTTCGCCTTCACGCGCACGCCGCTGGGGCGCATCCTCAACGCCGTGCGCGACAACCCCGAGCGCGTCGAGTTCATCGGCTACGACACGCAGGTGGTGCGCTACCTGGCGTTCATGGTGTCGGGCTTCTTCGCCGGCATCGCCGGCGGCCTGGCGGCGCTCCAGTTCGAGATCGTCACCGCCGAGGTGGTGGGGCCGCTGCGCTCCGGCGCCTACCTGCTGTTCACCTTCCTCGGCGGGGCGACGTTCTTCTTCGGGCCGATCATCGGCGGGGTGCTGATGGTGCTGGCGCTGGTGTTCCTCTCCGAGCTGACCAAGGCGTGGCTGCTGTACCTGGGGCTGATCTTCCTGTTCATGGTGATGTACGCCCCGGGCGGCATCGCCAGCCTGATCATGATGAACCTGCGCGTGGCGGCGTTCGGTCGGCTGCGCGAGCTGTGGGTGAGCTACCTGGCGCTGGGCGGCACGGGGCTGGTGGCGCTGGCCGGTGCCGGAGGCCTCGTGGAGATGGTCTACCACCTGCAGCTCAACGCCTCCATCGGCTCGGAGGTGGAGTACCTCGGTGCGGTGCTGGACGTGCGCTCGGCGCAGAGCTGGTTCGGTTCGGCGTTCGTGATGGTCACCGGCGCGGCGCTGTTCGAACTGGCGCGGCGGCGCTTCCGCGCGCACTGGGACGAGATCCAGCTCGACATCGAGAAGGAAATCAAGCGGCGGGAGCTGGCGGCATGAGGCATGCGACGAACCCTGAAGGCGGCGCCGGCGTGCCGGCGCTGGAGCTGCGCAACGTGGTCAAGCGCTTCGGCAAGACCGAGATCATCCGCGGGGTGAGCCTGGCGGTGCGGCGAGGCGAGCGCGTGGCCGTCATCGGACCCAACGGGGCGGGCAAGTCGACGCTGTTCAACCTCATCAGCGGGCGCTTTCCTCCCAGCAGCGGCGAGATCCTGCTCAACGGTCGGCGCATCGACGGCAAGCGGCCGTTCGAGATCAACCGCCTGGGCCTGAGCCGCAGCTTCCAGATCACCAACATTTTCCCGAAGCTGAGCGTGTTCGAGAACCTGCGCTGCGGCGTGCTGTGGAGCCTGGGCTACCGCTACACGTTCCTGAAGTTCCTGGCCGATCTGGACGACGCCAACGAGCGCGCCGAAGCACTGCTGGACCGCATCGGTCTGCGCAAGAAGCGCGACACGCTGGCGATGAACCTGACCTATGCCGAGCAACGCGCGCTGGAGATCGGCATCACCATCGCCGGCGGGGCCGACGTGATCCTGCTGGATGAGCCTACCGCCGGCATGAGCAAGAGCGAGACGCGCCGCTTCATCGAATTCATTCGCGAGGTCACCGAGGGGCGCACGCTGCTGACGGTGGAGCACGACATGGGGGTGGTGTTCGGCCTGGCCGACCGCATCGCGGTGGTGGTCTACGGCGAGGTGATCGCCTTCGATACGCCTGAGGCGGTCAAGGCCAACCCGCGTGTACAGGAGGCCTACCTCGGCTCGGTGCTGGCCGAGCAGCAGGCTGCCGAGGCCGCCCACTGACGCCCGCCCGCGGAGGAACCATGCTGCAGATCGACAACCTGCACGCCTTCTACGGCAAGAGTCACGTGCTGCACGGCGTGCGCTTTCACGTCGGGGCGGGCGAGATCGTCGCGCTGCTCGGGCGCAACGGCTCGGGCCGCTCCACCACCGCCAAGGCGATCATGGGACTGGTGGACGCGGAGGGCGACATCCGCTACCGCGGCGAGCGCATCACGGGGCTCAAGCCGTTCGAGGTGGCGCACCGGGGCATCGGCTACGTGCCGGAAAGCCGGGACATCTTTCCGAAGCTGACGGTGCACCAGAACCTGACCCTGGGCATCAAGGGGCGCGGCCGTGGCGCGCGCTGGAGCTACGACGACATGTACGCGCTGTTTCCCCGCCTGAAGGAGCGCCAGCACACCGAGGCCGGCGTGCTGTCAGGTGGCGAGCAGCAGATGCTGACGCTGTGCCGCTCGCTGATGGGCGACCCCGACCTCATCATCATCGACGAGCCCACCGAGGGCCTGGCGCCCAAGATCGTCGAGCAGGTGGCCGACTACCTGCGTGCGCTCAAGGGCCGCGGCATCTCGGTGCTGCTGATCGAGCAGAAGCTGACCATCGCGCTGGACATCGCCGACCGCGTGCTCGTGATGGGCCACGGCAGCATCGTCTTCGACGGCACGCCGCAGGATCTGAAGGCCAATCCCTACGTGCGGCGGGAGTGGCTGGAAGTCGGCTGAGTGTGCGGCGGCAGACAACTGGGTGACAGTGCGGCGTCGCCGCCAGCGCCCGCGCTGCCTAGAATGCCAGCCAGCCGAACGACCGTTCGATTGCATCCGATTCCCTTTCGAGGAGGCTGTCCATGACCGCTCACTACCAGGTCCACGGCGACGTGGCCGTCATCACGCTGGACAACCCGCCCGTCAACGGGCTGGGCCTGAGCACACGCCAGGCCATCGCCCGGGGGTTGGACCGCGCCCACGACGACGAGGCGGTGCGCGCCATCGTCATCACCGGCGCCGGCAAGGTGTTTTCCGGCGGTGCCGACATCAAGGAGTTCGGCACGCCCCGCGCGTATCAGGACCCGAACCTGCTCAGCCTGATCCTGACGCTGGACCATGCGCGCAAGCCGGTGGTGGCGGCGGTGCACGGCGTGTGCATGGGCGGCGGGCTGGAGCTGGCGCTGGGCGCGCACTACCGCATCGCCGTGCCAGGTACCAAGGTGGCGCTGCCGGAGGTCAAGCTCGGCCTGATCCCGGGCGCCGGCGGCACGCAGCGGCTGCCGCGCGTGCTGGGCGTGGAGCCGGCGCTGAACATGATCGTCAGCGGCGAGCCGGTGGCAGCCGAGGTGCTGGCGCAGGTGCCTGGGCAGCGGCTGTTCGACCGCATCGCCGCCAGCGCCGACACGCTGCTGCAGGAGGCGCTGGCGCTGGCGCGCGAGGCGGCCCAGCGCCATGCCGACGGCACACCGCTGCCGCGCGTGCGCGACCTGCCGTGTCGCCATCCGCAGGGCGACGCGTACTTCCAGTTCGCCCGCAACATGGTGGGGGCGCAGGCCAGGCACTACCCGGCCCCGCTCAAATGCATCGACGCGGTGCAGGCCGCCACGACCAAGCCGTTCGACGAGGGGCTGGCGCAGGAGCGGCAGACCTTCCTGAACCTGATGACCGATCCGGTGAGTCTGGCGCTGCGCCACGTGTTCATGGCCGAGCGCGCCGCAGGCAAGATCGCCGACGTGCCGGAAGACACCCCGCTGCGCGACATCCGTGCGGTGGCGGTGATCGGCGCCGGCACGATGGGCAGCGGCATCACGATCAACTTCCTCAACATCGGCCTGCCGGTCACGATCCTGGAGACGAAACAGGAGGCGCTGGAGCGCGGCGTGGCCAACATCCGCGCGGTCTACGAAGGTCAGGTGGCCAAGGGCAAGCTCAAGCCGGAGCAGATGCAGGAGCGCCTGAGCCTGCTGCGCACGACGCTGTCGTACGACGACATCCGCGACGCCGATCTCGTCATCGAGGCGGTGTTCGAGGATCTGGAGGTCAAGCGCCAGGTGTTCGAGCGGCTCGACGCGGTCATGAAGCCGGGTGCGATCCTGGCCACCAACACCTCGACGCTGGACGTCAACAAGATCGCCGCCTTCACCAAGCGGCCGCAGGACGTCATCGGCACGCACTTCTTCAGCCCCGCGCACGTCATGAAGCTGCTGGAGGTGGTGCGCGGCGCCGCCACCGCCAAGGACGTGCTGGCCACCATCATGGCGCTGGGCAAGAGAATCAAGAAGACCTGCGTCGTCAGCGGAGTGTGCGACGGCTTCATCGGCAACCGCATGATCGAGCAATACAGCCGCCAGGCCGGCTTCCTGCTGGAGGAGGGCTGCACGCCCGAGCAGGTGGATCGCGCGATCGAGAAGTTCGGCTTCGCGATGGGGCCGTTCCGCATGGGCGACCTGGCCGGCAACGATGTGGGCTGGTACATCCGCAAGCGCCGCTACGTCGAGAAGCCTCACCTGCGCTATTCGCCGATCGCCGACCGGCTGTGCGAGATGGGGCGCTTCGGGCAGAAGACCGGCGCGGGCTGGTACGACTACCAGCCGGGCAAGCGCGACGCCATCCCAAGCCCGCTCGTCAACCAGATGATCGAGGATTACCGCAAGGAGCGGGGCATCACCCCGCGCAAGATCAGCGACGAGGAGATCGTGCAGCGGCTGGTGTTCGCGCTGGTCAACGAGGGCGCGCACATCCTGGAGGAGGGCATCGCCGCGCGCGCCAGCGACATCGACATGGTGTACCTGACCGGCTATGGCTTTCCGGCCTGGCGCGGCGGCCCGATGCACTACGCCGAGCAGTTCGGCCTGTTCAACGTGATGCAGGCGATGAAGCGCTTTGCGCGCAACCCCAACGACGATGCGCAGTTCTGGCAGCCGGCGCCGCTGATCCAGCGGCTGGTGGCCGAGGGCAAGGGCTTCGCCGCGGCCTGAGGCGCCGCACGCACACGCATTTCCGCCAAGGGACACCCATCATGAGCAACGCCGTCATCGTTTCCACCGCACGCACGCCGCTGGCCAAGAGCTGGAAAGGCGCCTTCAACATGACCCACGGGGCCACGCTGGGCGGCCACGTGGTGCGCGCCGCCATCGAGCGCGCCCGGCTCGATCCGGCCGAGGTCGAGGATGTGATCATGGGCTGCGCCAACCCCGAGGGCGCCACCGGCTGGAACATCGCGCGCCAGATCGCGCTGGCGGCCGGCTGTCCGGTCAGCGTCAGCGGCATCACCGTCAACCGCTTCTGCTCCTCCGGTCTGCAGACCATCGCGATGGCCGCGCAGCGCATCATGAGCGGCGAGGGCGAGATCTTCGTGGCCGGCGGGGTCGAGAGCATCTCGTGCGTGCAGAACGAGATGAACAGGCACATGTTCACCGACCCGCTGCTGCTGCAGCGCAAGCCCGAGATCTACTGGACCATGCTGCAGACCGCCGAGCAGGTGGCCAGGCGCTACGGCATCACGCGCGAGCAGATGGACGAATACGGGGCCGCCAGCCAGCAGAAGGCGTGCGCCGCCGCCGCCGCGGGCAAGTTCGACGACGAGATCGTGCCGATCACCGTCACCGCCGGCGTCGTGGACAAGGTGCGCGGCCTGGTGACGAAGGAGGTCACGGTCAGCCGCGACGAGGGGCTGCGCGAGGGCACGACGGTGCAGGCCATCGCCGCCATCAAGCCTGCGATCCCCGGCGGCACGATCGCCGCCGGCAACGCCAGCCAGTTCTCCGACGGTGCAGGCGCCTGCGTGGTGATGGACGAGAAGGTGGCCGAACGCAAGGGGCTGCAGCCGCTCGGGCGCTTCCTGGGCTTTGCGGTGGCCGGTTGCGAGCCCGACGAGATGGGCATCGGGCCGGTGTTCGCGGTGCCCAAGGTGCTCAAGCGCCTGGGGCTGACGGTGGACGACATCGACCTGTGGGAGCTCAACGAGGCGTTCGCGGTGCAGGTGATCTACTGCCGCGACCGCCTCGGCATCCCGTCGGAGCGGCTCAACGTCAACGGCGGCGCGATCGCGATCGGTCACCCCTACGGCATGTCCGGCCAGCGTCTGACCGGCCATGCGCTGATCGAGGGCAGGCGCCGCGGCGCCAAGCGCGTCTGCGTCACGATGTGCATCGGCGGCGGCATGGGGGCGGCCGGCGTGTTCGAGGTGTTGTGACATGACCAGCGGGCTGCGCGCGGCGATCGACTTCCTGCTGCACGACTGGCTGCAGGTCGAGGCGCTGTGCGCGCGGCCGCGCTATGCCGAGCACGCGCGCGACACGTTCGACGCCGTGCTCGATACCTGCGAGCGCCTGGCGCGCGACAAGTTCGCGCCCCACAACCGCACGGTGGACGTGCAGGAGCCGCGCATGGAGGACGGCCGCGTGGTGCTGCCGGCCTGCACGCACGAGGCCTGGCGCGCCTATGCCGAAAGCGGCATGCTGGCCGCGGCGCAGGATGCCGGGCTGGGCGGCATGCAGCTGCCCTACGTGGTCGAGGCGGCCGGCAACGCCTTCTTCGCCGCCGCCTCGGTCAGCATCAGCGCGGCGATGCTCACGGTCGGCAACGCCAACCTGCTGCTGGCGCACGGCACGCCGGCGCAGCGGCGCGCGTTCGCGCTGCCGCAGCTGGCCGGGCGTTTCGCCGGCACGATGTGCCTGAGCGAGCCGCAGGCCGGCTCGAGCCTGAGCGACATCACGACGCGCGCCGAGCCCGATGGGCCGGACTTCGAGGTCGAGACGCTGGGACCACGCTACCGGCTGCGCGGCGCCAAGATGTGGATCAGCGCCGGTGAGCACGAGTTGACCGACAACATCGTGCACCTGGTGCTGGCCAAGATCCCCGGGCCGGACGGACGGCTGGTGCCGGGCGTGAAGGGCATCTCCCTGTTCATCGTGCCGAAGTGGCTGGTGACACCCGACGGCCAGCGCACCGAGCGGCGCAACGACGTCGCGCTGGCCGGGCTCAACCACAAGTGCGGCTGGCGCGGCACGCCCAACACGCTGCTCAACTTCGGCGAGGGGCGCCATCCGGTGACCGGGCCCGGGGTCGGGCCGGGGCTGGACGGGCAGGGGGCCGGTGCGGTCGCCTACCGGGTCGGCGCGGTGGGCGACGGCCTGCGCTGCATGTTCCACATGATGAACGAGGCGCGCATCGGCGTCGGCATGGCCGCCACGATGCTGGGCATGGCGGGCTACCTCGCCAGCCTGGAGTACGCGCGCACGCGGCTGCAGGGGCGGCCGGTCGGTCCGGCCGGCAAGGACCCGGCGCAGCCGCCGGTGCGCATCATCGAGCACGCCGACGTCAGGCGCATGCTGCTGGCGCAAAAGGCCTACTGCGAGGGGGCGCTGGCGCTGGAGCTGTACTGCGCCCGGCTGGTGGATGAGCAGCGCACCGGTGAGGCGGCCGCCGCCGAGGAGGCCCGGCTGCTGCTGGAGCTGCTGACGCCGATCGCCAAGAGCTGGCCGAGCGAGTGGTGCCTGGAGGCCAACAGCCTGGCGATCCAGGTGCACGGCGGCTACGGCTACACGCGCGACTTTCCGGTGGAGCAGTACTGGCGCGACAACCGCCTCAACATGATCCACGAGGGCACGCACGGCATCCAGGCGCTCGACCTGCTCGGACGCAAGGTTCTGCTCGAGCAGGGGCGGGCGCTGGCGCTGCTGGGGCGGCGCGTGGAGGCGACGGCCGCACGCGCCGACGCCGTGCCGGCGCTGGCAGGCCATGCCGCCGCGCTGCGGCAGGCATGGCAGGCGCTGCTGGCGGCCACGCACGCGGCCTGGGAGGGAGGCGACCCTGTCGCGGCGCTGGCCAACGCCGTGCCGTACCTGCAGGCGTTCGGCCACACGGTGATCGCGTGGCTGTGGCTGGACGTGGCGCTGGTGGCGGCCGGCCGCCCCGATGCGGCCAGCCTCGGCCGCGTGCAGGCGTGCCGCTACTTCTTCCACTACGAGCTGCCGCGGACCGGTCCGTGGCTGCAGGTGGTGCGCACGCGCGACCTGACCTGCGCCACGATGCCCGAGGAAGCGTTCTGAGCGAAGCCGACACGAGCGACGAGAGGAGACACGACACCATGACCACCCGCACCGTTGCCCAACTGTTCGACCTCAGCGGGCGCGTCGCGCTCGTCACCGGCGGCTCGCGCGGGCTGGGCCTGCAGATCGCGCAGGCGCTCGGCGAGGCCGGCGCCAAGCTGATGCTGGCCGCGCGCAAGGCCGACGAGCTGGAGGAGGCGGTGGCCGCGCTGCAGGCGCAGGGCATCGACGCGCGCTGGTGTGCCGCCGACTGCGCGCGCGAGGAGGATCTGCACCGCCTGGGGCAGGAGACGCTGCAGCGTCTGGGCGACATCGACATCCTCGTCAACAACGCCGGGGCGGCCTGGGGCGCGCCGGCCGAGGATCACCCTCTGGAGGCCTGGGACAAGGTGATGAACCTCAACATCCGCGGCTACTTCATCCTGAGCCAGTACGTGGGCCGTCACAGCATGATCCCGCGCCGCCGCGGCAGCATCGTCAACATCGCCTCGATCGCCGGCCTGGGCGGCAACCCGCCCGATCTCAGAACCCTGGCCTACAACACCTCCAAGGGTGCGGTGATCAACTTCACGCGCGCGCTGGCGGCCGAGTGGGGGCGCTACGGCATCCGGGTCAACGCCATCTGTCCGGGCTTCTTTCCGAGCAAGATGACGCGCGGTACGCTGCAGGCCCTGGGCGAGCAGCGGCTGGCGGCGCACGCGCCGCTGCAGCGGCTGGGCGACGACGAGGATCTGAAGGGGGCGGCGGTGCTGTTCGCCTCCGACGCCGGCAAGCACATCACCGGCCAGTGGCTCGCGGTCGACGGAGGCGTCAGTGCCGTCGTCGGAGGTTGACCTGCCGTTCAGCGTGTCCATTCCGTTCGTCGAGCTGCTCGGCTTTCGCCTGCGGCGCTGGGCGGACGGGGTGGCCGAGCTCGCCTACGAGCCCCAGCCGCAGCACCTGAACTCGTTTGGCGTCGTGCACGGCGGGGCGAGCATGACGCTGCTGGACGTGGCGATGGCGCACGCGGCGCGCAGCGTGCAGCGCGACATGGGGGTCGTCACGATCGAGATGAAGACGAGCTTTCTGCAGGCCGCGCAAGGGCCGCTGGTGGCGCGCGCGCGCCTGCTGCACCGCACCGCGACGCTGGCCTTCACCGATGGCGAAGTGCGCGACGCCGCCGGGCGGCTGTGCGCCCACGCCAGCGGCACGTTCCGCTACGTGCGCCGTCTGCCCGCGCCCGGGCGCGCGGTGCACGATCTGCGCGTGCCGCCCGGCGCCCCGGGCACCGAGTGAACCGGGGCCGAGCCCCCTTTTTCTGCCGAGGAGCCATCCATGCCACGCAACCAGCAGATCCTGCTCGTCAGCCGCCCGCAGGGCGAGGCGACGCTGGACAACTTCCGCCTGGTCGAAACCGAGACCCCGCCGTTGCGCGATGGCCAGGTGCTCGTGCGCCATCACTACCTGAGCCTGGACCCTTACATGCGCGGCCGCATGAACGAGGGCAAGAGCTACGCCGCGCCGCAGCCGCTGGGTGAGGTCATGATCGGCGGCACCGTCGGGCAGGTGGAGGCAAGCCGACACCCGCGCTACGCCCCCGGCGACTGGGTGGTCGGCATGGGCGGCTGGCAGCTCTACGGCGTGGTCGACGCCGAGCAGCCCGGCGTGCTGCGCAAGATCGACGTCTCGCGCATCCCGCCGAGCCACTATCTCGGGGCGGTCGGCATGCCGGGGGTCACGGCGTGGTATGGCCTGGTCAAGATCCTGGAGCCGAAGGCCGGCCAGACGATCACGGTCAGTGCGGCGGCCGGCGCGGTGGGCAGCGCGGTGGGGGTGCTGGCCAAGCAGCGCGGCTGCCGCGTGGTGGGCATCGCCGGTGGTCCTGAAAAATGCGCCTACGTGCGCGACGAGCTGGGCTTCGACGAGTGTGTCGATTACCGTCAGCATCCGGACCTGCGCAGCCTGGCCGCCGCGCTCAAGACGGCCTGCCCGGACGGTATCGACGGTCACTTCGAGAATGTCGGTGGCACCGTGCTGGACGCGGTGATGCTGCGCGCCAACGCCTTTGCGCGCGTGGCCCTGTGCGGCATGATCGCCGGCTACGACGGCCAGCCGCTGCCGATGCTCAACCCGTCGCTGATCCTCATCAACCGCATGCGCATCGAGGGCTTCATCGTCAGCGAGCACATGGAGGTGTGGCCGCAGGCACTGGCGGAGCTCGGCGATCTGGTGGCCAGCGGACGCTTCCGGCCGCGGGAATCGATCGCCCATGGGCTCGCCTCGGCGCCGCAGGCGTTTCTCGGGCTGCTGAAGGGCCGCAACTTCGGCAAGCAGCTCGTCAAGCTGGTCGACTGACCGTTCACACGGGGGCCCACCGATGCTGACCGATTTTGCCGGCCGCACGGCCGTCATCACCGGGGCCGGCTCCGGCTTCGGGCTGGAGGTGGCGCGCATCGCGATGCAGCGCGGCATGAACCTGGTGCTGGTGGATGTCCAGGCCGACGCGCTGGAGCGCACCCGCGCCGAGGCCGAGGCGGCCGGCGTGGCCGTGCTGGCGCGGCGCGTCGATGTGGCCGACGTGGCCCAGATGGAGGCGCTGGCCGAGGCCGTGCAGGTCCGCTTCGGTGCGCCGCACTTCGTGTTCAACAACGCCGGCGTGGCCGCCGGCGGGCTGGTGTGGGAAAACACGGTCGCCGACTGGCAGTGGGTGCTGGGCGTCAACCTGTGGGGCGTGATCCACGGCGTGCGGCTGTTCGTGCCGCGGATGCTGGCGGCCGCGCAGGCCGACCCCGCCTGGCGCGGCCACGTCGTCAACACCGCCAGCATGGCCGGGCTGCTGACGCCGCCCAACATGGGAGTCTACAACGTCAGCAAGCACGCGGTGGTGGCGCTGACCGAGACCCTGTATCAGGACCTGCGCCTGGTCACGGACCAGATCGGCGCCAGCGTCCTGTGCCCGTATTTCGTGCCCACCGGCATCGCCCGCAGCGAGCGCAACCGCCCGGCGGCGCTGGCGGCCGGCGCTGCGACGCGCAGCCAGCTGATCGGCCAGGCCATGAGCGAGAAGGCGGTCAGCAGCGGCAAGGTGACCGCGGCCGAGGTGGCGCAGAAGGTCTTCGAGGCCGTCGAGCAGGACCGTTTCTACGTCTACAGCCACCCGCACGCGCTGGCGGCGGTGGCGCAGCGGCTGCAGGCCATCGTCGAGGGCCGCAACCCGCCCGACCCGTTCGCCGAGCGGCCGGAGGTCGGCGCTCAGCTGCGCGCGGCGCTGCGCTCAGGCGGCTGAGACGGCCGGTGCGTCGCGGCGCAAGGCGGCGAACAGCCGCTGCGTGTCCACCACCGGGATCAGCAGCTCGCCACCACGGGCGCGGATGAGCTGCTCGATCAGGCGCCGCGCGGCGCCGCCGAACGGCGCCGGGATGATCTCGTCGGCACCGAACTCCGGCACCGCGTGCAGCTCGTCCACGAGCAGGCCGGCGGTCTGGCCGTCGTGTTCGATCAGGATGATCTGGCGGCCCTGCAGCGCACTCTCGGGCGGCAGGTGGAGCCCCAGCAGCCGCCCGAGGTCGTACACCCAGATGAAGTGCCGCACGGCGGTGTTGTCGGTGGGCGGCAGCAACCCGACCAGGGCCGGATGCCCCTGCGGCGGCGAGGCGGTCATGCGCTCGGCCGGCACGGCCTCGCGCACGCAGGCCGCATCCAGCGCCAGCAGGTCGTCGCCGAGGTAGAAGGTGGCGTACTCGCGCCCGCCCCGGGCGGCGGCGTGGCCCCAGCCGTCGCGCGCGGTGGCGCCGGCGCGCGTGCAGGCGCGCCGCACCGGGCCCAGCGTCTCGATCACGAAGGCCAGCACGTCGTCGCGGTAGCCGTCGCTGGTCTTGAACTCGCGGTAACCGGCCGAGGCCGAGACGCCCAGCAGGGCATAGTGCCCCTCGTGCTCGATGACGCGGCTGGCGGTGGCGCCGTTGGGCAGCGCCAGCCATGGGCCGGCAGCCGCCAGCACCGCACCCACCGGCGTGGCCGGGTCGGTGCTGGCGATCACGCGGCCCTGCCGGTCGGTCAGGTAGGCGCGCGCGTCCGGCCGCTGGCCGATGGCGCCGCGCAGCATCGCCAGCAGCTCGCGCTCGGCGTGGAAGACGATGCCGATGCCGCCGACGACGCGGTCGTCCTCCGGGTGGCGGATCGCCGCGTGGTAGGTGTAGGTCGGCCGCCCGTCGGTCCACGGCTCCACCTGGAACGGCGAGACGTGGTAGTGCTGCTCGTCCGGCAGCGCCAGCACCGCCTGCAGCGTGGCGTCGTCGACGCGGCGGCCCACCAGCCCGTCGTCGCCCCCGTCGTGCGAGTGCGCGACGATGCGGCCGCTGCGGTCGTAGACGAACAGCCGCGTGTAGACCGTGTAGAGCGAGTGGATGTAGCGCAGGATGCCGGTGATCGTCTCCACGGCACTGGGTTGGGGCGTGTCCTGCGCCAGAATGGTGCGCAGCTCCGGTGTCATCGCCCACCAGCGGCAGTCGTCGGCGCGCTCGTACAGGTTGCGGTCCAGCAGATCCACCGCCAGGTGGGCGACGAAGCCGACGCGCTGCAGGCCCGAGGCCAGCACGGTGTCGTAGAGATCGCGCACCGACTGCGCGAACAGCGTGTTGCTGCGCGCGCCGGTTTCGCTGATCTGGTCGAGGATGGTCTTGAGGCGCTGGCGGTCGACGTCGCCGCCGGCGGTGACGACCTGGCCGTTCCAGACCACGCGGCGGATCGACTCGGTGGCGCGGATCACCTCGTACAGCGGCGGGCTGAAGCTGCGCGCGTGCGACAGCAGACCGGCCACGGTGTTGGGCTCCAGCGCCTCCAGCGCGCTGCCCTCGTCACGCGCGAAAGCCAGGTCCACCGGCACCATGACCTGCCCCTGCCAGCCTTCGGGGCCGAGGTAGCCCTGGTAGCCCTCGGCGCGGCGCGTGCAGACCAGGTACTCGCGCCCGGCGTGCAGCAGCAGGCGCGGCGCACGGTCGGGATTGACCGGCACCTGCGCGCCGCGCGCGATCCAGTGCTCGTCGGAGCTGGCGATGACGCGCGCCTGGCCGTCGAGCAGCAGCATGATCGAGCGGCCGGCCGGGTCGCCGTGCGAGCGGAAGATCCCGGCCATCTCGGCCTCGAAGCCGAACACCAGGCACAGCACGCCCACCGGCTGGCGCGTCGTCGGGTGCAGCATGCGCTGGGCGTAAATCAGGCTGGCGCCGAGCCCCGGGCGCAGGTCGGTCGGGCGAAAGATCTGCACGTAGCCGTCGCTGGCCAGCGCCTGCTCGAGCAGCGGGTCCTGCGTGCCCTCCACCGCGTGCGCCGGGTCGGTCTGCACCAGCACGTTGCCTTCCGGGTCCAGCAGCAGGATCTCGTCGTAGACCGTGTACTTGCGCCGGTACGACAGCAGCCGCGCGCGCACCGCCTCGACGTCGCGCGCCAGCCCGGCGACGAACTCGCACAGCACGCGGTCGGTGGCAAGGAAGCCGACGTCGGCCGTGCGCTCATACAGGTTGCGCACGACGATGTCGATCACGTAGCCGGCGCGCGTGTCCAGCCCCGCCATCACGTGGTCGATCTTTTCGGCCACGAGGCTGCGCACCAGCTCGCTTTCCAGCCGGTCGAAGCCGGCGCGCGTGGCGGCGATGGTCGGCAGGATGGCCTGCGCCTCCTGGGGGCAGACCATGCGCGCGGTGGACTCGATGAGGCGCCACATCAGGTTGAGTTCGCGCAGCGACGTCTCGCAGCGGGTGACGTCGGGCATGTAGGGCAGGTAGTTGTCGACGGCGAGGGCGGGCAGGCTCATGGGAGGGGATGGGGGTATCGATCGATCACGCCGGACAGCCTAGCAAGCCGTGTGCCGGGGTCGGGGCGTGGCAAACTTGCGCGCTTTCCGATCCGACCACCCCGCATCGACGCCCGACCGTGAGCACGACGATCGTTGCCCGCCTCGCCGACGAGCTCGGCGTGCGCGCCGCCCAGGTGCAGGCCGCCGTGGACCTGCTGGACGGCGGCGCCACCGTCCCCTTCATCGCCCGTTACCGCAAGGAGGCCACCGGGGGCCTGACCGACACCCAGCTGCGCCAGCTCGAGCAGCGCCTGACCTACCTGCGCGAGATGGAGGAGCGCCGCGCCGCCATCCTGCGCAGCATCGAGGAGCAGGGCAAGCTCACCCCCGAGCTGCGCGCGGCGCTGGAGGCTGCCGCGACCAAGCAGGATCTGGAAGACCTCTACCTGCCCTACAGGCCCAAGCGCCGCACCAAGGGGCAGATCGCGCGCGAGGCGGGACTGGAGCCGCTGGCCTATGCCTTGTGGGCCGACCCGACGCTGGATCCGCAAGCGGCCGCCCAGCCCTACGTGAAGGACGCCAGGGGTGAGGACGGCAGCGACTTCACCACCGTGGCCGCGGTGCTGGACGGCGTGCGCGACATTCTGAGCGAGCGCTGGGCCGAGGACGCCGCGATCGTGCAGCCGCTGCGCGAGTGGCTGTGGGCCGAGGGGCTGCTGCGCAGCCGGCGCATCGAGGCGCGCAACCCGGACGACCCGGAGGTTGCCAAGTTCCGCGACTATTTCGAGCACGACGAGCCGATCGCGCGCGTGCCCTCGCATCGGGCGCTGGCGATGCTGCGCGGCCGCGCGCAGGAGGTGCTGGACCTGCGCCTGGCGCAGCCGCAGGAGGCGCCGGCTGGCCAGCCCTCGGAGGCCGAAGTCCGGCTGGCGCGGCTGCTGGGCTGGAGCCACCAGGGCCGCGCCGCCGACGACCTGCTGCGCCGCTGCGTGGCCTGGACCTGGCGTGTCAAGCTGAGCCTGTCGATCGAGCGCGACCTGTTCGCGCGCCTGCGCGAGCAGGCCGAGGCGGTGGCGATCCAGGTGTTCGGCGCCAACCTGCGTGACCTGCTGCTGGCCGCCCCGGCCGGCGCGCGCCCGACGATGGGGCTGGACCCCGGCATCCGCACCGGCGTCAAGGTGGCCGTGGTGGACGCCACCGGCAAGGTGGTCGACACCGCCACGGTCCATCCGTTCGAGCCGCGGCGCGATGTCGAAGGGGCGCTGGCGACGCTGGCCGCGCTGGTGCGGCGCCACGGCGTGGAGCTGATCGCCATCGGCAACGGCACCGCCAGCCGCGAGACCGACCGGCTGGTGGGCGAGCTGCTGCAGCGCCTGCGCCAGGGCGGGGCCGGCCCCCTGCCGCAGAAGGTGGTCGTCAGCGAGGCCGGCGCCTCGGTCTACAGTGCCAGCGAACTGGCGGCGCAGGAGCTGCCCGATCTGGACGTGAGCCTGCGCGGGGCGGTCAGCATCGCGCGCCGGCTGCAGGATCCGCTCGCGGAGCTGGTCAAGATCGATCCCAAGAGCATCGGCGTCGGTCAGTACCAGCACGACGTCGATCAGGCTCAGCTGGCGCGCACGCTGGAGGCGGTGGTGGAGGACTGCGTCAACGCGGTGGGCGTCGACCTCAACACCGCCAGCCCCGCGCTGCTGGCGCGCGTCTCGGGCCTGTCGGCAGCCACCGCGCGCGCCGTGGTGCGCTGGCGCGACGCGCACGGGGCCTTCCGCAACCGGCGCCAGCTGCTGGAAGTCAGCGGCATCGGACCGAAGACCTTCGAGCAGTGCGCGGGCTTCCTGCGCATCCGCGGGGGTGATGAGCCGCTGGACATGACCGGCGTGCACCCGGAGGCCTATCCGGTGGTGCAGCGGATTCTGGCCGCCGCCGGCCAGCCGATCGAGGCGCTGCTGGGTCAGCGCGAGCGGCTGCGCGGCCTGGACCCGCGCCGCTTCATCGACGAGCGCTTCGGCGAGCCGACCGTGCGCGACATTCTGGCGGAGCTGGAAAAGCCCGGCCGTGACCCGCGTCCGGCGTTCCGCGTCGCGCGCTTCGACGACGCGGTGCAGGATCTGGCCGACCTGCGCCCCGGCATGGTGCTGGAGGGCACGGTGACCAACGTGGCGCAGTTCGGCGCCTTCGTCGACATCGGCGTGCACCAGGACGGGCTGGTGCACGTCAGCCAGCTGGCGCGTCACTACGTGGCCGATGCGCGCAGCGTCGTCAAGGTCGGCGACGTGGTGCGCGTCAAGGTGCTGGAGGTGGACCAGGCGCGGCGGCGGATCGCGCTGTCGCTGCGGCTGGACGAGGCCGCCGCGCCGGTCGAGCCGGGCGCGCGGGGCGCGGCTGCAGCGCGCCGTGGGGGCAGCGCGCGGGCCGCCGCGGCGCCGGCGCCCACCGCGATGGCCGCCGCGTTCGCCCGCCTGCAGCAGGCCGGCCGGCGCTGAGGCGCCGGCGATAATCCGGGCTGCCATGACGCTGGACGAACTGCTGCAACAGGCCAAGGCCATCCCGAGCATCCCGCGGGTCGTCTCGGAGGTGTTGACCGAGCTCGACCGCGACGACCCCGACACGCATCGGCTCACCGAGCTCATCGCCTCCGACCCCGGGCTGACGGCGCGCATCCTGAAGCTGGCCAACTCGGCGTTCTTCGGCCTGACGCGCCAGATCGACTCGGTGGGCGAGGCCATCGCGGTGCTCGGCTTCAACCACCTGCGCACGCTGGTGCAGGCGGTGGCGCTGGGGGCGAGCTTCAAGACCGTGCCGGGCGTCAACCTGGAGCAGTTCTGGCGCTACAGCGTCAACACCGCCAAGATCTGCCGCCCGCTGGCGCGCAGCCTGCGCCTGCCGGAGGGGGCGGCCTTCACCGCCGGGCTGGTGCACGCCGTGGGCGACCTCGTCATGCACATCGGCATGCCGGACGTGGTGGCCAAGATCGACTGGCGCGTCTCGCCGTTCGATCTCGGCCGTGCCGAGGTCGAGCGCTCGGTGCTCGGCTACACCTACGCCGACGTCAGCGCCGCCTTCGCGCAGCGCTGGGACTTTCCCGACGCGATCGTGCGCGCGCTCAAGCACCAGCTGGTGCCGTTCGAGGGCGACATCTACGAGCCGCTGGCCGGCGTCGTGCACATGGCCTCCTGGCGCGCCCGCGCGCAGGAGATGAACCTGGATCGCGAGGCGATGCGTGCCACGTTCCCCGACGTGGTGGCGATGCTGCTCGGTCTGAGCCTGGAGACGGTGCTCGACAAGGATCCGGAGCAGTGGACCTCCGCCGGCGAGCTGGCGGCCTTCCTGCACTGACGGCGGTGCGGCGATGACCGGCTTGAGCGAGCTGCTGCAGCGACCCGAGGCTCTGCCGGTGGTGCCGGAGGTGGCGGCGCGGCTGATCGACACCTTCGGCCGCGACGACGTCGACCTCAACGACGTGGCGCACGACCTGGAGCGCGACCCGGTGCTGGCCGCACGCGTGCTGCAGCAGGCCAACTCGGCGTTCTTCCGCCGCCTGCGGCCGGTGCACAGCGTACGCGACGCGGCCTGGGTGCTGGGGCTGACGCGGTTGCGCGCGCTGGTGCTGGCTGCCGCGGTGCAGAGCCGCTTTCCGGCCCCGCCGGGCATCGAACTGGAGCGCTTCTGGGCCTACAGCTTTGCCGCGGCGTCGCTGGCGCGCACGGTGTGCCTGCCGCGCCGCCTGGACGAGGCGGTGGCCTACACCGCGGCGTTGCTGCACGCGGTGGGCGAGCTGGTGATGCATCAGGCCATGCCGCAGCGCATGCTGCCGATCGAGGCGCAGACCCCCTGGTGGACGCTGCAGCGGCCGCAGGCCGAGGAGGCGGCGCTGGGCTGGACCTACGCCGAGGCCGGCGCGGCGCTGGCCGGCCACTGGCGGCTGCCGGCCACGCTGGTGCAGGCCATCGCCGCTCACCTGCACCCGCTGCGCAGCGACCCGCCCGACCCCCTGGCGGCGGTGGTCCACATGGTGGCATGGCGGGCGCGCGTCTGGTGCCAGGGCAATGACCGTGACACCCTGATCCATGCCTACCCGGACACGGTGGGCGAACTGCTGCAGCTCGACCCGGACCTGCTGGTCGATCCGGACATCATCGAGGTCGCGGAGGGCGGATGAGCCAGGCGCTGCGCCTGTATGCCGGCCCGGCGGCGCTGCGCCACCTGCGCGAGCACGGCCTGCAGCCGGAGGACGTCGGGGTCGTGCCCGGGGCCGCGGGCGGGCCCAAGGGGCTCATCCTGGGGCCGCTGGATCGTTTTCTGTTCGGCCAGTGGCTGCCGCGCGGCCGGCGCGAGGTGCACCTCGTGGGGGCCTCGATCGGCGCCTGGCGCATGGCCACGGCCTGCCTGGACGACTGCGTGGCCGCGTTTGCCCGGCTGGAACAGGACTACATCGCGCAGGACTACGAGCCCGAGCCGGGACGGCGTCGCCCGCACCCGCGCCAGGTCAGCGAGGCGTTCGCGCGCGAGCTCAAGGCGTTCTTCGGCGGACGCGTGCACGAGGTGCTGCGGCATCCGCGCTGGCGCGTGCACGTCGTCACGTCGCGCGGACGGCACGTGCTGGCGCGCGAGGGGCGCTGGCGCACGCCGCTGGGCTACCTCGGGGCGGTGGCCGCCAACCTGGTGCACCGGCGCGCGCTGGGGGGCTGGCTGCAGCGGGTGGTCTTCAGCACCCCGCAGCCCGATGGCACGCCGGCGGGGCTGCCCTTTGACGCGCGCGACCTGCCGACGCGCCACGTGGCGCTGGGCGAGGCCAACTTCATGCCGGCGCTGCAGGCCAGCTGCTCGATCCCGTTCGTGCTGCAGGCCGTGCACGACATCCCCGGCGCGCCCCCCGGTGCCTACTGGGACGGCGGCATCACCGACTACCACCTGCACCTGCGCTGGCGGCGCGAGCTCGGGCTGGTGCTGTACCCGCACTTCCAGCGGCAGGTGGTGCCGGGCTGGCTGGACAAGGCGCTGCGCTGGCGCCACCGCCCCAGTGCCGCGCTGGCGCACACGTTGCTGCTGGCGCCCGACCCCGAATGGGTGCGGCGCCTGCCCGACGGCAAGCTGCCCGACCGCCGCGACTTCGAACGCTACGGGCGTGACCTGCCGGCGCGCATGCGCGCCTGGCAGACCGCGGTGCGCGAGGCGCAACGGCTGGCCGACGAGTTCGCCGCCTGGCTCGAGCGTCCCGATCCGGCGCGCGTCGAGCCGCTTTGATCCGTCGCCGCCCGTACGCGGTCGCCGCGCTGCCCCGGTTGCCGGCCGGGCTGGCCGCCTCGGCTGCGGGGCTCGCTCACAGCGAGGCTTCGAGCATCGCGCGGTAGTCGTCCCGGGTGGCCAGCCGCGGATTGGTCTTGTGGCAGTGGTCGGCCAGCGCCCCGTCGATGATGCGGTCGAACATCGCCCGCGTCACGCCCAGCTCCCCCAGGCCGGTGGGCAGCCCGAGCCGCGCGCTCATCGCCCGGATCGCCGGGGCCACCTCGTCGGGACTGTCCAGCCCCATCGCGTGCGCCAGGCGCTGCAGCCGGCGCTCGCGGCGCACGCTGTCGGCCGCGGCGTTGAAGGTGACCACCGCGGGCAGGAAGATGGCGTTGAGCGTGCCGTGATGCAGGGTGGGGTCGAGGCCGCCCAGGCTGTGGCTGAGCGAGTGCACGCAACCCAGCCCCTTCTGGAACGCCATCGCCCCCTGCATGCTGGCGCACATCATCTGCAGGCGGGCCTCCCGGTCCTGCCCGTCGCGCGTGGCGCGCTCGATGTGCGCCCAGCCACGCTCCAGCCCGTCCAGGGCGATGCCGTCCGCGGGCGGGTTGAACGCCGGGGCCAGGAAGGTCTCGATGCAGTGCGCGATCGCGTCCATGCCGGTGGCGGCGGTCAGCCGCGGCGGCAGACCCAGCGTGAGCTCCGGATCGAGGATCGCCGCCTTCGGCAGCAGGTGCCAGCTGTGGAAACCCAGCTTGCGCCCATCCTCCACGATCAGGATGGCGCCGCGTGCGACCTCGCTGCCGGTGCCGGCGGTGGTCGGCACCGCGATCAGCGGTGGTACCCGGTCGGTGATGCGCGGCGAGCCGCCCTCGATGGTCGCATACGCTTTCAGCGGGCCGTCGTGGGTGCTCACGATCGCCACGCCCTTGGCGCAGTCGATCGCGCTGCCGCCGCCCAGCGCGATCAGCCCGTCGCAGCCGGCCTCGTGGTAGAGGGCGGCGGCAGCGCGCACCGCCGCCTCGGTGGGGTTGGAGGGCGTGCCATCGAAGATCGCGCAGGGCAGGGCGGGGCCGCCCTCGGCCAGCGCATCCAGCGCGCGCTGCAGCAGCCCGGCGGCGCGCACGCCGGCGTCGGTCACGATCAGCGGTCGGGTGATGCCCACGCGGCTGCATTCGGCGCGCAGCAGGCGCACGGCGCCGTGCTCGATCTGGATCGTCGTCAGGTAGCGGATCTCGGCCATGGTGTCGTCTCCTCGGGGTGTGCGCACTGTAGCGACCGTGGCCAGGCCGCGCTGCCGCCTCGGCGTCAGTCCGCCAGCCGGCGGCTTCGCCGCGCTACCATGCGACCATGAGCCATTCCCATCCGCGCGCGCTGCTGACCCCGGCCATGCGCGGAGTGCTGGAGCGCATGGCGCGCGCCGGCCGGCCCCCGCTGCACGCGCTGACGCCCGCGCAGGCGCGGGCCTTCTACGAGGCCGGCGCCAACGTGCTGGACCTGCCGCCGCACCGCATGGCGCGGGTGGAGGCGCTGACCATCCCGGCCCGCGACGGTGCCCCGCTGGTGGCCGAGCTGGTGGTGCCGCACCGTCCGCCGCACCGCGCGGCGCCGGGCGTGCTGCTGTATTTTCACGGCGGCGGCTTCGTCGTCGGCAGCGTGCGCACGCACGCCGCGCTGTGCCGGCACCTGGCGCATCTGGCCGGCTGCGCCGTGCTGTCGCTGGACTACCGTCTGGCGCCGGAGCACCGCTTCCCCACCGCGGTGCACGACGCCTTCGATGCGCTGGCGTGGCTGCGCGGCGCCGCCGCCGGGCTCGGGCTGGATCCGGCGCGCATCGCCGTCGGCGGCGACAGCGCCGGCGGCACCCTGGCGGTGGTGACGGCCCTGCAGGCGCGCGACGCCGGCTGGCCGCTGGCCCTGCAACTGCTGTTCTACCCCGGGTGCTCGGCCTGGCAGGACACGCCGTCGCACCGCCGCTTCGGGCACGGCTTTTTGCTGGAGGCCGAGACCATCCAGTGGTTCTTCCGCCACTACCTCGACGACAGCCAGCGCGAGGACTGGCGCTTCGCCCCGCTGCTGGCGCCGGACTTCGACGGCGTCGCGCCGGGCTGGATCGGCCTGGCGGAGTGCGATCCCCTGGTCGACGAAGGCATTCTGCTCGCCGATGCCCTGCGCATGGCCGGCGTCGCGGTGGACCTGGAGATCTACCGCGGCGTGACGCACGAGTTCATCAAGATGGGCCGCGCGATCCCGGAGGCGCTGCGCGCGCACCAGGACGCGGCGCGGGCGCTGCGGCGGGCTCTGCAGGCCGCATGACCGCTCCACGCCATGTCGAGGGACGCCGTCTTGGGCGGCCTTCGGCGCTGGGCCGAACCGGGGGGCCTTCGTGCTGTCCGATCCGTGACCGCCGGCACCGGCCCGTGCGGCTAGGGTGTCGGCAGGAGGACACGCCATGACCGCCATCGACCCCGTATCCAGCCCGCCCATCCGCATCTGGTGGGAAGACCTCGCCGTCGGCGAATCGCGCGACCTGGGCAGCCTGACCGTGACCGAGGAGGAGATTGTCGCGTTCGCCCGTCAGTTCGATCCGCAGCCGTTCCACCTCGACCACGAGGCGGGGCGCCGCTCCGTGTTCGGCGCCTTGTGCGCCAGTGGCTGGCACACCTGCGCGCTGGCGATGCGGCTGATGGTGACGAACTTCCTGCACGAGACCGCCAGCCTGGGCTCCCCGGGGCTGGAGAGCCTGAAGTGGCTGCGGCCGGTGCTGCCCGGCGACACGCTGAGCCTGCGCCATACCATCCTCGACAAGCGCCCGATGGCCAGCCGGCCCGACGTCGGTCTGGTGCGCACGCTGTGGGAGATGACCAACCAGCACGGCCAGCCGGTGCTGCGCATGGAGGGTTGGGGGATGTTCCGCCGTCGCGAGCCCGCCGGGACCGCAGGCGCCTGAGCCGCGGTGGCGCACCGGCCGCAAGCGGCGAGGGCCGACCACCCCCGGCACGGCGGGGGATGCCGGCGGCGGCGTGCACGCACGCGCGCGGCGGCCTACAATCGCCGCCCCTGCGATGCCCCGCGGCCGGTTCCGCCGCCCCCCTGACGCCCATGAACGCCCCCGCCACCCCGGCCCACCTGGTGCCGCCGCCCAAGCCGCTGATGCGCTACAGGCCCTACTGGGCCAAGCGCTTCGGCGTGGCGCCGTTCCTGCCGATGAGCCGCGCCGAGATGGAGGCGCTCGGCTGGGATTCGTGCGACGTCATCCTCGTCACCGGCGACGCCTACGTCGATCACCCGAGCTTCGGCATGGCGGTGATCGGCCGCGTGCTGGAGGCGCAGGGCTTTCGCGTCGGCATCATCGCCCAGCCGGACTGGCACAGCGCCGAGGCGTTCAAGGTGCTGGGCCGCCCGAACCTGTTCTGGGGCGTGACGGCGGGCAACATGGACTCGATGATCAACCGCTACACGGCCGACCGCAAGATCCGCTCGGATGACGCCTACACGCCGGGTGGTGTGGCCGGCAGGCGGCCCGACCGTGCCTGCATCGTCTACGCCCAGCGCTGCCGCGAGGCGTACAAGGAGGTGCCGATCATCCTCGGCGGCATCGAGGCATCGCTGCGGCGGCTGGCGCACTACGACTACTGGAGCGACACGGTGCGCCGCTCGATCCTGCTGGACGCCAAGGCCGACCTGCTGCTGTATGGCAACGCCGAGCGCGCGCTGGTGGAGGTGGCGCACCGGCTGGCGCGGCGCGAGCCGATCGAGTCGATCACCGACGTGCGCGGCACCGTCTTCGTGCGCCGCGGCGTGCCCGACGGCTGGTGGGAAATCGACTCCACCGACGTGGATCGTCCCGGGCGCGTGGAGCCGCACCCCAACCCCTACGCGATGCCGCAGGAGGAAGGGGGCGCCGCCTGCGCGGAAGCAAGCGGGACGGGGGAGGTCCAGCCGGTACGCCTGATGCCGCGCGCCGCGGCGCTGCGCGCGCCGCGCGAGCGCACCGTGATCCGTCTGCCGAGCTACGAGCAGGTCAAGACCGATCCGGTGCTCTACGCCCATGCCAGCCGCGTGCTGCACCTGGAGACCAACCCCTACAACGCGCGTGCGCTGGTGCAGCGTCACGGCCACGGCGCCGCCGCGCAGGACGTCTGGGTCAACCCGCCGCCGCTGCCGCTGACCACCGAGGAGATGGACTGGGTGTTCGGCCTGCCGTACGCGCGCAGCCCGCACCCGGCCTACGCCGACGAGCGCGGGCGCCACGATGGCGCCACCAGGATCCCGGCCTGGGAGATGATCCGCTTCTCGGTCAACATCATGCGCGGCTGCTTCGGCGGCTGCACGTTCTGCTCGATCACCGAGCACGAGGGGCGCATCATCCAGAGCCGCTCCGAGGACTCCATCATCCGCGAGATCGAGGAGATCCGCGACAAGGTCAGCGGCTTCACCGGGGTCATCTCGGACCTGGGCGGGCCCACCGCCAACATGTGGCGCCTGGGCTGCAAAAGCCCCGAGATCGAGGCCGCGTGCCGCAAGCCGAGCTGCGTCTACCCCGGCATCTGCCCGAACCTGCGCACCGACCACGGGCCGCTGGTGCAGCTCTACCGCCGGGCGCGCGCGCTGCCCGGCATCAAGAAGGTGCTGATCGGCTCGGGTCTGCGCTACGACCTGGCGGTGCTCAGCCCCGAGTACGTCAAGGAGCTGGTGCAGCACCACGTCGGAGGCTACCTCAAGATCGCGCCGGAACACACCGAGCCCGGGCCGCTGTCCAAGATGATGAAGCCCGGCATCGGCACCTACGACCGCTTCAAGGCGATGTTCGACCGCTACTCGCGCGAGGCCGGCAAGGAACAGTACCTGATTCCCTACTTCATCGCCGCCCACCCCGGCACGAGCGACGAGGACATGCTCAACCTCGCGCTGTGGCTGAAGAAGAACGGCTTTCGCGCCGACCAGGTGCAGACCTTCTACCCGAGCCCGATGGCCACCGCCACCGCGATGTACCACACGGGGCTCAACCCGCTCAAGGGCATCCACCGCGACGAGCGCACCGAGCGCGTCGACGTGGTCAAGGGCGAGCGCCGGCGCCGTCTGCACAAGGCCTTCCTGCGCTACCACGACCCGAACAACTGGCCGCTGCTGCGCGAAGCGCTCAAGCGCATGGGCCGCGCCGACCTGATCGGCAATGGCAAGCATCACCTCGTGCCGGCGTTCCAGCCCGTCACCGACGGCGGCTACCGCGCGCCGCGGCGCGCCAACTCCACCCCGCCGGGGGGCAAGCCGCCGGCGCGCGCCGCCGCTCCGGCCACGCCGCCCAAGGGCCGCATCCTGACGCAGCACACCGGGCTGCCGCCGCGGCCCGGCGCGACTCAGCGGCCCGGCGCCAGGCCGAAGTCCAGCGGCAGGCCGACGTAGTTCTCGGCCAGGGTGCGCGCGCCGGCTTCGCTGTGCACCAGGTAGTCGAGTTCGGCCTCCTGGAATTTCTGCGCGATCTCCCCCTCGCCGGGGAAGCGGTGCATCAGGCTCGTGAACCACCACGAGAAGCGCTCGGCGCGCCAGACGCGGCGCAGGCAGCGCTCGCTGTAGTGGTCCAGTCCGGCGTCGCTGCGCTCGAGGTAATGCTCGATGAGCGCGTCGGCCAGGTATTTCACATCCGTGGCGGCGAGGTTGAGCCCCTTGGCGCCGGTGGGCGGCACGATGTGCGCGGCATCGCCCGCGAGGAACAGGCGGCCGAAGCGCATCGGCTCGGCGACGAAGCTGCGCAGCGGAGCGATGCTCTTCTCGATCGAGGGGCCGGTGACCAGCGCTTCGGCCGCGGCGGGGTCGAGCCGGCGGCGCAGCTCGTCCCAGAACGCCTGGTCGCTCCAGCCCTCCACCGTGTCCGACAGCGGCACCTGCAGGTAGTAGCGGCTGCGCGTGCGGCTGCGCATCGAGCACAGGGCAAAGCCGCGCGGGCTGTTGACGTAGATCAGCTCCTCGTGCACCGGCGGGGTGTCGGCCAGCAGGCCCAGCCAGCCGAACGGATAGACGCGCTCGTACTCCGTGATGGCGCTGCGCGGTACGCTGGCGCGGCTGACGCCGTGGAAGCCGTCGCAGCCGGCGATGAAGTCCGCCTCCAGCCGCTGCGCCACGCCATCCTTCTCGTAGCTGACCCAGGGGCGCGCGCCGTCGAAGTCATGGATGGCGACGTTGCGTGCCTCGTAGACGCTGGTGCGGCCGCTGCGCTGGCGCGCCGCCATCAGGTCGCGCGTGACCTCGGTCTGACCGTAGACCAGCACCGACTTGCCGCCGGTCAGGCCCTTGAGATCGATGCGATGACGCCGACCTTGCCACAGCAGGTCGAAACCCTCGTGCACCAGGCCCTCGCGGTGCATGCGCTCGCCCACGCCGGCCTCGTCCAGCACGTCCACCGTGACCTGCTCCAGCACGCCGGCGCGGATGCGCCCGAGCACGTAGTCGGCACTCTGGCGCTCGAGGATGACGTTGTCGATGCCGGCGTTGTGCAGCAGCTGGCCGAGCAGCAAGCCGCTGGGGCCGGCGCCGATGATGGCGACTTGGGTGCGCATGGGACTCCTCCTGGCAGGGTGGGGCGTGTCGCGCGTTGCTGAACGAAGCCGGGCGCGACGCCCTGTCCCATGCTAGGACGCAGCGGCTCGGCAGCGTCGGCCGTGCCCTCCTTTTTGCGCGATCATCGCGCACGGTGTGCGATCAGCGCGCAGATGTCCGGTGCGCCGTCGCGATCGGGGCGGCATGCGGTATCGTTGCGCCATGACGCTTGCCGCCGCCGACACCATCGCCGGCCTGATCAAGGGGCTGGCCGTGCTGGAGAGCTTCGACACCGAGCGCCAGCGCCTCAACGCCACGTTGGCGGCGCAGCGCGCGGGCCTGTCGCGGGCGGCGGCGCGGCGCCATCTGCTGACGCTGGCGCACCTGGGCTACCTGGAGACCGACGGCCACGACTACTGGCTGGCACCGAAGGTGCTGCGGCTGGCCGGTCGCTACCTGGCCAGCGCCCGCCTGCCGCGCACCGTGCAGCCGGTGCTGGACCGGCTGGCCGCGCGCGCAAGCGAGCCGTTCTCGGTGGCGGTGCTCGACGACGAGGCGGTCGTGGTCGTGGCGCGCAGCGTGCCGGTCGTGCCGGCCTGGGCGGGCGACGACGTGCTGGGTGGCTCGCTCGGCGATCCTGCCGCGGCGCGCGGGCGCAGCCGCTGGCTGGCCTACGGGCTGCACCTGGGTGCGCGCCTGCCGGCGCATGCCACGTCCACCGGACGCGTGCTGCTGGCGGCGTTGCCGGCGGCGCAGCTGCGCCAGTGGCTGGCGGCGCACGCGGGGCCGGACGGGCGCCTGCCGCGCCTGACGCCCTACACGGTGACCGAGCCGGCGGTGCTGCGGCGCGTGCTGCGTCAGGTGCGGCAGCAGGACCACTGCCTGTGCAGCGAGGAGCACGAGCTGGGCGTGCACGCGGTGGCGGTGCCGCTGCGCGATGCGCGGGGCCGCACGGTGGCCGCACTCAACGCCGTGCTGTCGCAGGAGCGGCTGCAGGCGGGCGCGGTGCAGCGCGAGCTGCTGCCGCTGCTGCAGCAGGCCGCGGCCGAGCTGCGGCCGCTGTTGTGACGGGGAGGCCACGATGGGACGTGCGAACGGGAGGCCACGCGGCCGCTGGCTGCTGGCGCTGCTGCTGGCCGGCGGGCTGGCCGCCTGCGGCGGGCCGGCGCCGCCGCTGCAGGCGACCGCGCCGGCCGACGCGCCGGTGGTCGTGGCCGTGCATGACGGCGACACCCTGCGCGTGCGCGACGCACACGGGCGCGTGCGCACCGTCCGGCTGGCGGCCATCGACGCGCCCGAGCTCGATCAACCCGGCGGCGCGCAGGCGCAGGCGGCGCTGCAGGGCTGGACGCTGGGCCGTGCGGTGACGCTGCAGGAGCGCGGTGACGACCGTCACGGGCGGCGACTGGCGGTGGTGTGGCGGCTGCAGGACGACGGCAGCGCGCTGGAGCTCAACCTCGCGTTGCTGCAGCAGGGCTGGGCTTGGCACTACCGCGCCCATGCCGATGAGCAGCCGCTGGCGGAGCGCTGGCGCTACGCCGCTGCGGAGCTGGCCGCGCGCCGCGCCGGCCGCGGCCTGTGGGCCGATCCGGACGCCATCCCGCCCTGGGAGTGGCGCCGGCTCAAACGTCGATCGCCTGCACCGAGCCGGCGCGCCGGCGCAGCTCGAACTTCTGGATCTTGCCCGTGCTGGTCTTGGGCAGCTCGCCGAACTCGACCGCGCGCGGCACCTTGAAGCCGGCCAGGTGCCGGCGGCAGTGCTCGATGATCTCCTGTGCGCTGGCCTGCGCACCGGGCTTGAGCTCGATGAAGGCGCACGGGGTTTCGCCCCAGCGCGGGTCGGGCTTGGCCACCACCGCCGCGGCCTGCACGGCGGGGTGGCGGTACAGCACGTCCTCGATCTCGATCGAGGAGATGTTCTCGCCGCCGGAAATGATGATGTCCTTGCTGCGATCCTTGATCTTGATGTAGCCGTCGGGGTGCTGCACCGCCAGGTCGCCGGTGTGGAACCAGCCGCCGGCGAAGGCCGCCGCCGTGGCCTCCGGGTTCTTCAGGTAGCCCTTCATCACGATGTTGCCGCGGAACATCACCTCGCCCATCGTCCGGCCGTCCCACGGCACCGGCTGCAGCGTCTCGGGGTCGAGCACGCGCGCGTCCTGTTGCAGGTGGTAGCGCACGCCCTGGCGCGCCTGCAGCCGCGCGCGCGCTTCCAGCGGCAGGGCCGCCCACTCGGGCTGTGGCGCGCAGACGGTGGCCGGGCCATAGACCTCGGTCAGGCCGTAGACGTGCGTCAGCTCGATGCCCATGGCCGCCATCGCCTCCAGCAGCGCCGCCGGTGGCGCCGAAGCGGCCACCATGCCGCGGATGCCGCGCGGCAGCCCGTGCTTGAGCTCCTGCGGCGCCTGCGCCAGCATCGCATGCACGATCGGCGCGCCGCAGTAGTGCGTCACGCCCCAGTGGCGCATGGCCTGCAGCACGGCGCCGGCCTCCACCTTGCGCAGGCAGACGTTGAGGCCGGCGCGCGCCGCCAGCGTCCACGGAAAGCACCAGCCGTTGCAGTGGAACATCGGCAGCGTCCACAGGTAGACCGGGTGACGCGGCATGTCCCACTCGAGGATGTTGGAGATGGCGTTGAGCGCGGCGCCGCGGTGGTGGTAGACCACGCCCTTGGGCAGGCCGGTGGTGCCGCTCGTGTAATTGAGCGCGATCGCGTCCCACTCGTCCCCCGGAGGATCCCAGGGATGCAGCGGGTCGCCGCCGGCCAGGAACGTCTCGTAGTCGACGGCGTCGAGCGCGGCGGTCGGCGCGCCGAAGGCGTCGTCGCGCGTCTGGATCAGCAGCAGCGGCTCGCGCCGGGCGCGCAGCGGCAGCGCCTGCGCCAGCAGCGCGCTGAACTCGGGGTCGACGATGACGGCGCGCGCCTCGCCGTGGTCCAGCATCCAGGCGATGGCGGCCGGCTCCAGCCGCGTGTTGAGGGCGTTGAGGACCGCGCCGGCCAGCGGTACACCGAAGTGCGCCTCCACCATCGGCGGCGTGTTGGGCAGCAGCACGGCCACGACGTCACCGCGCTGCACGCCGGCGGCGCGCAGCGCGCTGGCCAGGCGCCGGCAGCGCTCGGCGGTCTGCGCCCACGTGCGGCACAGGGCGCCGTCGCCGATGCCGTAGGCGATCGCGGGCAGCTCGGGATGAACCTCGGCGGCGCGCCGCAGGAAGTCCAGCGGCGTCAGCGGCGCGTGGTTGGCCGCGCAGCGCGGCAGGTCGTGGTCGGCGATCGGCATCGTGGTGTCTCCTCTCGTTGTCTTGGGGGGGCGTCAGGCCCGCCTGGGGCGGGCCCCGGGGTCAGGGCAGCAGATCCGAGGCGGTCGGCAGCCAGCCGTGGGGCCACGCCGCCGGCAGCGCGCCGTGGGGCCACGCCGCCGGCAGCGCGCCGTGGGCCGCCACCGCCTCGGTGACGGCCGTCACGGTCGCTTCGGTGCCGGCATCGGCAGGCAAGGTGGCCAGCCGTGCGCCGAGCAGCCCGGCCAGCACGTCGCCGCTGCCGGCGGTGGCCAGCCAGCCGCTGCCGCTGGCGACGATGCGCGGCGTGGCGTCGGGCGCCGCCACCACCGTGCCGCTGCCCTTGAGCACGACGATCGCGCGTGTGGCTTCGGCGAGCGCCTGCGCCGCCTCCAGCCGGCGCCGCTGCACCGCCGCCACGTCGCCGCCGAGCAGTCGCGCGGCTTCCAGCGGGTGGGGCGTCAGCACGGTCGTCCAACCGCGTGCGGCGCGTGCGTGCAGCCGTGCACGCCAGTCGGTGCCGTCGTCCGCGGCGGCCACCGCGCCGAGCGCACCCAGCGCATCGGCGTCCAGCACCAGCCGCGGCGCGCGCGCCAGCAGCGCCGGCAGCAGCGGTGCCAGCGCCTTCCCGCCGCCGCAGCCGGCCACGACCGCGGCGCGTTGCGGCAAGTCACCGTCGAGTGCCGCCGCGGCGGTGCGCAGCATCAGCGCCGGCTGGACGGCGTCGACGGCCGGGATGGCGTGCGCCGGTGCCGGCAGCCCGACCCACACCCGTCCGGCCCCGGCCCGCAGCGCGGCCCGGCCGGCCAGCAGCGCCGCGCCGGTCATGCCGACGCCTTCGTGCGCCGCGGGCGGCACGCCGCCCAGCACCAGCACGTCGCCGCGGCGCCCCTTGTGGCTGGCGTGGTCGGCGCGCTGCCGGGCTGCGTGCGGCCAGCCGCCCGGCAGGGCAAGCCACGCATCCGGCGGGGCCGCCGCGGCGTCCGCGCCGAGGTCGTCGAACCAGATCGCTGCACCGGCGGCGGCGCGGCCCAGGCCGGTGAACAGCCCGGGCTTGAGGGTCAACAGCGCCAGCGTGAGGCGCGGCCCGGCCGGCTGCGGCGGCGTGTCGGCCCACCAGTGGCCATGGTCGGCGTCGAGTCCGCTGGGCAGGTCGACGCACAGCGTCGGCGCCGGGCACGCCTGCAGCCAGCGCAGCGCGGCCAGTGCCGCGCCCTGCAGCGGGCGGTCCAACCCCAGGCCGAACAGGGCGTCGATCACCAGATCGGGTTCGGCTGCCGGGGGCTCGCCGATCAGCGCCACGCCCGCCGCGCGCGCCTGTGCCAGCGCCCAGCGGGCGTCGGGCGGCAGCCGCTCTTCGCAGCCGAGCCACCAGACCTCGACGCGCTCGCCAAAGCCGGCCTGGCACAGCCGCGCCGCCGCCAGCAGACCGTCGCCGCCGTTGTTGCCGCCACCGGCCAGCACCTGCACGTGGCGCGCGTGCGGCCGCCAGGCGCGCGCCAGCCGCGCCACGGCGGTGCCGGCGCGCTCCATCAGCGCGTGCGGGGGCAGCGTGGCGGCGGCCGTCTGCTCCAGGCGGCGGCTGGCCGCCGCCCCGTGCAGCGGCAACGGGCGCGCCGTGGCACCGTCCTCGGGTGCGCCGAGGTCAGGCAGGGGCAGGATGCGTCTCAGCATCGTGTCCGCAGTATAGGCACGGGCCTGGCGTGGTGGTGATCCGAGATGTGCCCGGGGCGTCGATGCTACAATCCCGAAGTTTTGCGCCGTCCCTGCAAGGGGGGGTGGCGCGGGACGAAATCGCGAGCCGGTCCTGTCCGGGTGTCGCGGCGAGGTGCCGCGATCGCGGGCCGGCTTCAGACCCAACCTTTGGAGAACCCTGCATCATGCCCGTGTCCATGCGCGAAATGCTGGAAGCCGGTGTCCACTTCGGGCACCAGACGCGCTTCTGGAACCCGAAGATGGCTCCCTACATCTTCGGCCATCGCAACAAGATCCACATCATCAACCTCGAAAAGACGGTGCCGATGTTCGAGGCGGCGTGCAAGTTCGTGCGCCAGCTGACCGCCAACGGCGGCACCCTGCTGATGGTGGGTACCAAGCGGCAGTCGCGCGAGATCGTGGCCGCCGAGGCGCGGCGTGCCGGCGTGCCGTACGTCGAGCAGCGCTGGCTGGGCGGCATGCTGACCAACTTCAAGACCGTCAAGTCCTCGATCAAGCGCCTCAAGGACATGCAGGCCCAGCGTGAGGCCGGTCTGGAGAACATGTCCAAGAAGGAGCAGCTGCTGTTCAACCGCGAGCTGGAAAAGCTCGAGCGTGACATCGGCGGCATCCAGGACATGAACACCCTGCCCGACGCCGTCTTCGTGATCGACGTCGGCTACCACAAGATCGCGGTGGCCGAGGCGAAGAAGCTCGGCATCCCGGTCATCGGCGTGGTCGATACCAACCACTCGCCCGAAGGGATCGACTACGTGATCCCCGGCAACGACGACTCGGCCAAGGCCGTGGCGATCTACGCCCGCGGCATCGCGGACGCCGTGCTGGAGGGCCGCAACGCCGCGCTGAGCGCGGTGGTGGAGGCTGCCGGCGCCGACGACGAGTTCGTCGAGGTGCAGGAGGCCTGATCCGGCGCCGGCGTGCGCCGCTGCACCGCCAAGGGGCCTCGCAGCCCCTTTTTCGCATCTGCCGGCGTCGCCGGGGTCGCGTCCTGGCGGCGTCACCGAAACGACATCCGCAACGCAGACGATTCCGGGTGGCCTGAGCGCCCCCAATTGGAGCAAGACGATGGCAGCTATCACCGCCAGCATGGTCGCGGAACTCCGCGCCAAGACCGACGCCCCCATGATGGAGTGCAAGAAGGCCCTTGCCGAGGCCGACGGCAACATGGAGAAGGCCGAGGAAATCCTGCGCGTCAAGCTGGGCAACAAGGCCGGCAAGGCCGCCAGCCGCATCACCGCCGAGGGCATCGTGGCCGCGTACGTGGACGGCAGCACCGGCGCCCTGATCGAGGTCAACTGCGAGACCGATTTCGTCTCGAAGAACGAGCTGTTCGCCAACTTCGGTCAGGCGCTGGCGCGCCTGGTGGCCGAGCAGGCCCCGGCCGACGTGGCGGCGTTGTCGGCGCTGCCGCTGGCGATGGAGGGCTTCGGCCCCACGGTGGAGGACGTGCGCAAGGGTCTGATCGGCAAGATCGGCGAGAACATGACCATCCGCCGCTTCAAGCGCTACGCCGGCGGTGGCCAGCTGGCCGTCTACCTGCACGGGGTGCGCATCGGCGTGATGGTCGAGTACGAGGGTGACGCCACTGCCGCCAAGGACGTGGCGATGCACATCGCGGCGATGAAGCCGGTGGCGCTGTCGGCCGCCGACGTCCCGGCCGAGCTGGTGGCCAAGGAGCGCTCGATCGCCGAACAGAAGGCCGCCGAATCGGGCAAGCCCGCCGAGATCGTCGCCAAGATGGTCGAGGGCGCCGTGCAGAAGTACCTCAAGGAGGTCGCGCTGCTGGACCAGGTGTTCGTCAAGGCCGCCGACGGCAAGCAGACCGTGGGCCAATACCTGAAGGGGGCTGGCACCACCGTCAAGGGCTTCACGCTGTTCGTGGTCGGCGAGGGCATCGAGAAGAAGCAGGACGACTTCGCGGCCGAGGTGGCCGCGCAGGTGGCCGCCGCGCAGAAAGCCTGACCGGCCGCTCCCTCGCCGAGGGCCGGCTCCCGTCGTGGGAGGCCGGCCCTTTTCGCAGCCCCGCGCCCCGGCGCGGCCCGTACAATCGCCGTCCAACCGCACCCACCGATCCCATGCCCGCTCTGCAACGCATCCTCCTGAAGCTTTCCGGTGAAGCCCTGATGGGCGACGAGGCGTTCGGCATCCACCGCGGCACGCTGGAGCGCATCGTCGCCGAGGTGGCCGACGTCGCCCATCTGGGCGTGCAGGTCGCCATCGTGATCGGTGGCGGCAACCTGTTTCGCGGCGTGGCCGGCGGCGCCTTCGGCATGGACCGTGCCACCGCCGACTACATGGGCATGCTGGCCACGGTGATGAACGCGCTGGCGCTGGGTGACACCCTGGAGCGCGCCGGCGTGCGCGCGCGCGTGATGTCGGCCATCGCCATCGACCAGGTGGTCGAGCCGTACGTGCGGCCCAAGGCGCTGCAGTACCTGGAGGAGGGCAAGGTGGTGGTGTTCGCGGCCGGCACCGGCAACCCGTTCTTCACCACCGACACCGCCGCGGCGCTGCGCGGCGCCGAGATCGGCGCGCAGCTGGTGCTGAAGGCCACCAAGGTCGACGGGGTCTACACCGCAGACCCGAAGAAGGATCCCGAGGCGCGGCGCTACCAGCGCATCAGCTTCGACGAGGCCATGGTGCGCCAGCTGCAGGTCATGGACGCGACGGCGTTTGCGCTGTGCCGCGACCAGAACCTGCCGGTGCGCGTGTTCTCGATCTTCAAGCCCGGCGCGCTCAAGCGCGTGGTCATGGGTGAGGACGAGGGCACGCTGGTGCACGTCTGACGTTCCACGTTTGCGAGAGGCCTGTCCCGATGAGCAGCATCCCCGAGATCAAGAAAACCGCCGAGCAGAAGATGCAGCAGTCGCTGGAGGCGCTGCGCGCCAACCTGGCCAAGGTGCGCACCGGCCGCGCCAACCCGGCGCTGCTGGACACCGTGCAGGTGGAGTACTACGGCGCGATGGTGCCGATCAGCCAGGTGGCCAACCTGTCGGTGCTGGACGCGCGCACGATTGGCGTGGCGCCATGGGAAAAGGGCATGGGCGCCAAGATCGAGAAGGCCATCCGCGAGTCCGACCTCGGCCTGAATCCGGCCTCGCACGGTGACCTGATCCGCGTGCCCATTCCGCCGATGACCGAGGAGCGCCGCCGCGAGCTGGTCAAGGTCGTCAAGGCCGAAGGTGAGCATGCCAAGGTGGCGATCCGCAACCTGCGCCGCGATGCCAACGAGCACGTCAAGCGTCTGGTCAAGGACAAGCTCGCCTCCGAGGACGAGGAGCGCCGTGCGCAGGACGACATCCAGAAGCTGACCGATCGCATGATCGCCGAGGTCGACAAGATGGTGGCGGCCAAGGAGGCCGACATCATGTCGATCTGAGACGGTCTGTCTCTTCCGCGACGTGAACGCGACCGACCAGCCCGCCACCGGCGTCGTGCCGGCCCACGTGGCCATCGTGATGGACGGCAACGGCCGCTGGGCGCGCCAGCGGCTGCTGCCGCGTGTGGCGGGCCACCGCGCCGGCATGGAGGCGCTGCGGCGCACGCTGACGCATGCGGTGCGCCGCGGCGTGCGCGTGCTGACGGTGTTTGCCTTCTCGTCGGAGAACTGGGCCCGTCCGCCCGATGAGGTGGCGGCGATCCTGCGCCTGCTGGGCCAGGCGCTGATCGACGAGGTGCCCCGCCTGCACGAGGCTGGCGTGCGGCTGCGCGTCGTCGGCGCGCGCGAGGGCCTGGAGCCGGCGCTGGTGGACGGCATCGCCGAAGCGGAGCGCCGCACCGCGGCCAATACGGCGCTCACGCTCAACGTCTGCTTCAACTACGGCGGACGCTGGGACATCGTTCAGGCGGCGCGGCGCCTCGCCGAGACCGGAGCGCCGATCACCGAGCGCACGCTGGCCGAGGCGCTGGCGCTGGCGCACGTGCCGGATCCGGATCTGGTCATCCGCACGGGCGGCGAGCAGCGCATCAGCAACTTCGTGCTGTGGCAGCTGGCCTACAGCGAGCTGTTCTTCACCGACTGTCTGTGGCCGGCTTTCGACGAGGCCGAGTTCGACCGCGCGCTGGCCGCCTACGCCCGGCGCCAGCGGCGCTTCGGCCGTACGCCGGAGCAGGTGGCGGCGCCGGCGGCCTGAGTCCACGGCACGGGGCCACGGGAGCAGGGTGTGCTGCGGTTGCGCGTGATCACGGCGGTGGTGCTGCTGGCGCTGCTGCTGCCGCCGCTGTTCCATCCCGGCTCCAGCGCGCCGTTCGCCGCCGTGACGTTGCCGCTGATGGGAGCGGCGGCGTGGGAGTGGGGGCGCCTGGCGGGCCTGGGGGAGGCGGCGGCGCGCTGGACGGCGGTGCCGGGGGCGCTGGTGCTGGGCGGCCTGTGGTGGCTGACCGGCGGGGCGCCGCTGCCGGGCTGGGCGTGGACGGCCGCGACGGTGGCGTGGGGCGTCGGGCTGGTGGTGGTGCTGCGTACCGGCATCGAGGCCTGGGGGAGGTGGCCGCGCGGCCTGCGCCTCGGGGTGGGCTGGCTGGCGCTGGCGCTGGCGTGGTGGGCGCTGATCACGTTGCACGCCCTCGGGGCCGGCGTGCTGCTCGGGGCGTTGCTGCTGGTCTGGGCGGCCGACATCGCGGCCTACTTCGGCGGCCGTGCGTGGGGGCGCCGCAAGCTGGCACCGCGCATCAGCCCGGGCAAGAGCTGGGAGGGCGCGCTGTGCGGCGGGCTGGCCGTGCTGGCGCTGGCCGCCGGGTGGGTGGCGCTGGGGCGGGCGCTGGGTGGCTGGTGGGCGCAGGGGCTGTTCCCGCGCCTGTGGGCGGGCGGCGCGTGGGCCGCCGTGCCGTGGCTGGTGCTGCTGACGGGGCTCAGCGTGGCTGGCGACCTGTTCGAGTCGCTGGTCAAGCGCAGCGCCGGCGTGAAGGATTCGAGCGGCCTGCTGCCGGGCCACGGCGGCGTGCTGGACCGCATCGACGCGCTGCTGCCGGTGCTGCCGGCCGTGCTGGCGGCGCTGGCTTGGCAGGGAGGCCGCGCATGACGGTGAGGAGGCGGTTGCGGCTGGCCATCCTGGGGGCCACCGGTTCCATCGGCAGCAGCACGCTCGACGTGGTGGCGCGCCACCCGGATCGCTTCGAGGTGGTGGCGTTGAGCGCGCAGCGCCAGGCGGAAGCGCTGGCGGAGCTGTGCGCGCGTTTTCGCCCGCGCTGGGCGGTGATCGGCGCGGCGCAGGCGCCGGCGCTGCAGGCGGCGCTGGCGCAGCGTGGCGTGACCGGGGTGGAGGTGCTGGCGGGGCCGGCGGCGCTGCCGGTGGTGGCTGCCGCGCCCGAGGTCGACGCGGTGATGGCCGCCATCGTCGGCGCGGCCGGGCTGGCGCCGTGCCTGGCGGCGGCGCGCGCCGGCAAGCGGCTGCTGCTGGCCAACAAGGAGGCGCTGGTGGTCGGCGGCGAGGTGTTCCTGCGCGCGGTGCGCGAGGGTGGGGCGACCCTCCTGCCGATCGACAGCGAGCACTCGGCGGTGTTTCAGGCGCTGCCCGAGGATCCGGCGACCTGGCCCGAACGCGTCGACAAGATCGTGCTGACGGCCTCCGGCGGGCCGTTTCGCACGCGCGATCCGGCGACCTTCGCCGAGGTCACGCCCGAGCAGGCCTGCGCGCACCCCAACTGGGTCATGGGGCGCAAGATCTCGGTGGATTCGGCCACGATGATGAACAAGGCGCTGGAGGTGATCGAGGCGCGCTACCTGTTCGGGCTGGAGCCGCAGCGCATCGACGTCGTCGTGCACCCGCAGAGCGTGGTGCATTCGATGGTGCAGTACCGCGACGGCTCGGTGGTGGCGCAGCTGGGCACGCCCGACATGCGCGTGCCCATCGCCTATGGCCTGAGCTGGCCCGAGCGCATCGCCTCGGGTGCGGCACCGTTGGACTTCACGCGGCTGGGAGCGTTGACGTTCGAGGCGCCGGATGCGGCCCGCTTCCCCGGCCTCGGACTGGCGTGGGAGGCGCTGCACGCGCCCTCGGGTACCACCGCGGTGCTCAACGCCGCCAACGAGGTCGCGGTGGCGGCCTTCCTCGACGGGCGGCTGCGTTTCGACCGGATCCACGCCGTCAACCGTGCGACGCTGGAGAGCTTCGTGCCACCGCCGCCGGCCGGGCTGGAGGATCTGCTGGCCATCGACGCCGAGGCGCGCGCCGTGGCCGCGCGCTGGGTCGGGCACTACGGGCGTTGACCGGCGCGGCGGACGCCGGCGTGTCACACTAGGGTCCATGCTGACGGTTTTCGCCTTCCTGGTGGCCATCGCGATCCTGATCGCGGTGCACGAATGGGGGCACTACCGCATGGCCGTGGCCTGCGGGGTGCCGGTGCTGCGCTTCTCGATCGGTTTCGGGCGGCCGCTGCTGCGCTGGCGCAACCGCGCCGGCACCGAGTTCGTCGTCGCCGCGCTGCCGCTCGGGGGCTACGTGCGGATGCTGGACGGGCGCGAGGGCCCGGTGGATCCCGCGCGCCGTCACCTGGCGTTCGATGCGCAGCCGCTGCGCAAGCGCGCCGCCATCGTGGCCGCCGGCCCGGCGGCCAACCTGCTGCTGGCGGTGCTGCTGTACGCCTTCGTCGGCTGGTGGGGGTTGGAGCAGCCGCAGCCGGTGCTGGGTGCGCCGGTCAGCGGCTCGCTGGCCGAGGCGGCCGGTCTGCGCGCCGGCGACCGCGTGCTGGCAGTGCAGGAGGAGGCCGACGCCGCGCCGCGCCCGGTGCGCTCGTTCGATGAATTGCGCTGGCAGCTGGCGCAGGCGGCGCTGCAGCGGCGTGACCTCACGCTGCTGGTCGGCGAACCGGATACGCCGGCGCCGCGCGCCGTGGCGCTGCCGCTGGCGGGCCTGCAGGCGCGCGACGTGGACGCGGCGCTGCTGGCGCGCATCGGCGTGGTGGCGCCGTGGTCGGCGCCCGTGATCGGCGAGGTGCGGCCCGACGGCGCGGCGGCGGCAGCCGGGCTGCGCGCGGGCGACCGCGTGCGCGCGGTCGACGGCCGCCCGGTGGAGGACGCCGCGCAGCTGCGCGCCTGGATCCGCGCCGCCGCGGACGCGGATGGCCGCGTGCGCCCGCAGCGCTGGGTGGTCGAGCGCGGCGGCGGCCTCGTGGAGCTGGAGGTCACCCCGCGCGCCGAGCGCCATGGCGACGGCTGGATCGGTCGCGTGGGGGCGATGATCGGCGCCGAGCCGGCGCTGACGGTCGTCGCGCTCGACCCTCCGGAAGCGCTCGCCGAAGGCGTGCGGCGCACGTGGGAGGTCGGGGCACTGACGCTGCGCATGCTCGGACGCATGGTGATCGGCGAGGCCTCGCTGCGCAACCTCAGCGGGCCGCTGACGATCGCCGACTACGCCGGCAAGTCCGCCGCGATGGGGGCACTGGCGTTCGTGTCGTTCCTCGCGCTGGTCAGCGTCAGCCTGGGCGTGCTGAACCTGCTGCCATTGCCCGTCCTGGATGGGGGGCACCTGATGTATTATCTCTGGGAGGCGGTGGTCGGTCGGCCGCCGTCTGAAATCTGGCTGGAGCGGCTGCAGCGTGCCGGGATCGGCCTGCTGGCCGCGCTGATGTCGCTGGCCCTCGTCAACGACCTGGTCCGGCTGTTCGGCTGAGCGCCGGGCAGCGCATCCATTCGAGCGCATGAAACCTATCCCCGAGCGCCGCTGGCGCGCCCGCGCCGGCCTGTGGCTGGCCACCCTGGCGACCGCCCTGCCCGCGTGGGCTGTCGAACCCTTCACCGTGCGCGACATCCGCGTCGAGGGTCTGCAGCGTGTCGAACCCGGTACCGTGTTCGCGTCGCTGCCGGTCCGCGTCGGCGACCGCTACACCGACGAGCAGGGCGCCGCGGCGATTCGCGCGCTCTTCGCGCTGGGGTTGTTCTCCGACGTGCGGCTGCAGGTCGACGGCGACGTGCTGGTGGTCATCGTCGAGGAGCGCCCGACGGTGGCCGACGTCAGCTTCACCGGCGTCAAGGAGTTCGACAACGAGGTGCTGCGCAAGGCGCTGCGCGACATCGGGCTGACCGAGGGGCGGCCGTTCGACCGGGCGTTGGCGGACCGCGCCGAGCAGGAACTCAAGCGCCAGTACCTCAACCGCAGCATGTACGCGGTGCAGGTCACCACCACCGTCACGCCGATCGAGCGCAACCGCGTCAACCTCAACTTCAACGTCGTCGAAGGCGACGTCACCAAGATCCGCGAGATCCGCATCGTCGGCGCGCAGGCCTTCCCGGAAAAGGCGCTGCTGGATCTGTTCGATCTGGACACCGGCGGGTGGCTGAGCTGGTACACCAAGAGCGACCGCTACTCGCGCGCCAAGCTCAACGCCGATCTGGAAACGCTGCGCTCGTACTACCTGACGCGCGGTTTCCTCGAGTTCCGGATCGACTCGACGCAGGTGGCGCTGTCGCCGGACAAGTCGTCGCTGGCGCTGACCATCCACATCACCGAGGGCCAGCGCTACGTCGTCTCGGCCGTGCGGCTGGAAGGGGATTACCTCGGCCGCGAGGACGAGTTCAAGGCGCTGGTGCGCATCCGCCCGGGCCAGCCGTACAACGTCGAGGAGGTCGAGCAGACCGTCAAGGCCTTCACCGATCACTTCGGCCAGTTCGGCTACGCCTTCGCGCGCGTGGAGGCATTGCCGGAGCTGGACCGTGAGCGCAACCTCGTCACGCTGGCGCTGCGCGCCGAGCCGTCACGCCGTGCCTACGTGCGGCGCATCCAGATCGAAGGCAACAACCGTACGCGCGACGAGGTGATCCGGCGCGAGTTCCGCCAGCTCGAGTCCGCGTGGTACGACAGTGACCGCATCCGCCTGTCGCGTGACCGAGTCGACCGGCTCGGCTTCTTCACCGAGGTCACGATCGACACCCAGGAGGTGCCCGGCGCGCCCGACCAGGTGGACCTGATCGTCAAGGTGGCCGAAAAGCCGACCGGCAACCTGACGCTGGGCGCCGGCTACTCGCAGGCCGAAAAGCTCTCGGTGCTGGCCGGCATCCAGCAGGAAAACGTCTTCGGCACCGGCAACTACCTGGGTCTCAACCTCAACACCAGCAAGTTCAACCGCCAGCTGGTGCTGTCGACCACCAACCCCTACTTCACCGACGACGGCATCTCGCGCAGCTTCGACCTGTACTACCGCACGACGCGGCCGCTCGACGCGCAGGACGGCGACTACCGGCTCGTCACGCCCGGCGTGAGCATCCGCTTCGGCGTGCCGTTCACCGAAGTCGACACCGTCTACTTCGGCCTCGGCATCGAGCAGACCAAGATCGAGCCGGGCAACCGCATGCCCACCGCCTACAACGACTTCATCGCCCGCTTCGGCGATTCGCCGACGTCGGTGCCGCTGACGGTGGGCTGGGCGCGCGACGAGCGCGACAGCGCGCTGGTGCCGACGCAGGGCACGCTGCGTCGCGTCAACGGCGAGCTCGGCATCGCCGGCGACACGCGCTACGTCAAGGCCAGCGCCCAGCTTCAGCAGTACCTGCCGCTGAACAAGAAATTCACCCTGGCGTTCAACGCCGAGGCCGGCTGGGCCAAGGGGCTGGGTGGCAAGCCGGTGCCGCTGTTCAAGCATTTCTACGGCGGCGGCCTCGGGTCGGTGCGCGGCTTCGAGCAGGGCACGCTCGGCGGCGTCAGCGACATCGTCGGCAGCGCCGACAAGGCCTACCTCGGCGGCACGAAGATGGTGCTGCTCAACACCGAGCTGATTGCGCCGTTCCCCGGCGCCGGCAACGACCGCACGCTGCGCATGTTCGGCTTTTTCGACGTCGGCAACGTCTACGCGCCGCAGCAGAAGTTCACGCTGGCGGATCTGCGTGCCTCGGCCGGCGTCGGCATCAGCTGGATCTCCCCCGTGGGCCCGCTTAGAATCGCGTTCGCCCGGCCGGTGCGCAAGCAGGTCGGCGACAAGACCCAGACCGTGCAATTCTCGATCGGTACCGCATTCTGATGACGTTCATGACCCGCTTCCGCGGCGCCCGCTGGCTCGCTGCCGCGGCGCTCGCCGCCGCCTCGGCCGTCACGCTGGCGCAGGATCTCAAGATCGGCTTCGTCAGCACCGAGCGCATCCTGCGCGACTCCAACGCCGCCAAGGCCGCCCAGTCACGGCTGGAGCAGGAGTTCGGGCGTCGCGAGCGCGAGATCGAGAACCTGGGCAGCCAGCTGCGGCAGGCCACCGAGAAGTTCGAGAAGGACGCGCCGACGCTTTCGGAGAGCCAGCGCGCCGCGCGCCAGCGGCAGATCGCCGAGCTGGAGCGCGACTTCCAGCGCCGTCGCCGCGAGTTCCAGGAGGATCTTGCCCAGCGTCGCAACGAGGAGCTGCAGCAGGTCATCGAGCGCGCCAACCGCGTCATCCGGCAAATCGCCGAAAGCGAGAAGTACGACCTGATCCTTCAGGAGGCGGTCTACATCGCGCCGAAGCACGATATCACCGACAAGGTGATCCAGGGCCTGAACAACGCCCGCTGACGGCGCGCTCCGCGGCCGCCACGCCTCGATGGCCGATCGTCCTGACGCTGCCGTGCCGTCCGAACTGCCCGCGCCGGTACCGCTGGAGCGGGTCGTCGTGGCCCTCGGGGGGGAGTTGCGCGGCAACATGGGGCTGGCGGTGCGGCGGCTGGCCGCGCTGGCCGACGCCGACGAGACCAGCGTCGCCTTCGTTGCCCACCCCCGTTACCGCGCCCGGCTGCAGAGCAGCCGAGCCGGCGCCGTCATCGTCGCGCCGGAGCTGGCCGACGTGGCGCTGCAGCGCCCCGATCCGCCACCGGGCGGCTGGGCGGCCTGGATCGTGGCCGACCCTTACGCGCAGTTCGCCGCGCTGACGCGCTGGTGGCGCGCGCACGTGCAGCCGCGCCCGGCGCCGGTCGGGGTGCACCCGACCGCCTGGGTGGCGCCGGGCGCGCGCGTGCATCCGACGGCGCGGCTCGGCCCCTTCGCGGTGGTGGAGGACGGCGCGGTGGTGGAGGAGGATGCCGAGCTCGGCGCGCACGCGGTGGTGCAGGCGCGCGCGCACGTCGGCGCCGGCACGCGGCTCGGGCCCCACGTCGTGCTCGGCTACGACTGCCGCATCGGCGCGCGCGGTCTGGTGCACGGCGGCACGGTGATCGGCGCCGACGGCTTCGGCTTCGCGCCGGTTCCGCTGCCCGGCGGCGAGGGCAGACGGTGGGAGAAGATCGAGCAGCTCGGCGCCGTGCGCATCGGCGACGACGTGGAGATCGGCGCCAACTGCTGCATCGACCGCGGCGCGCTCGGCGACACGGTGCTGGAAGACGGCGTCAAGCTCGACAACCTGATCCAGATCGGCCACAACGTGCACGTCGGGCGCCACACCGCGATGGCCGGCTGCGTGGGCGTCGCCGGCTCGGCGCGCATCGGGGCGTTCTGCACGCTGGGCGGCGGTGCCATCGTGCTCGGCCATCTGGAGCTGGCTGATCATGTGCACATCTCGGCCGCGTCGGTGGTGATGCGCTCGATCCTGCAGCCGGGGCAGTACAGCGGCATCTTCCCGATCGACGACAATCGAGCCTGGGAGAAGAACGCCGCGACGCTGCGCCAGCTGCACGCGCTGCGCGAGCGCCTCAAGGCCCTGGAACGACGCACGACCCCATGATGGACATCCACCAGATTCTCAAGCAACTGCCGCACCGCTACCCGATCCTGCTGGTGGACCGGGTGCTGGCGCTGCACAAGGGCGCCTCGATCCGGGCGCTGAAGAACGTCACGATCAACGAGCCGGTGTTCACCGGGCACTTTCCGCACCGCCCGGTGTTTCCGGGCGTGCTGATGCTGGAGGCGCTGGCGCAGACGGCGGCGCTGCTGGCCTTTGCCACGCTGGAGGTGACGCCGGACGACCAGACGGTGTACTACTTCGCCGGCATCGACGGCGCGCGCTTCAAGCGCCCGGTGGAGCCGGGCGATCAGCTCGTGATGGACGTGACGCTGGAGCGCATGAAGGCCGGCATCTTCAAGTTCAAGGGCACCGCGCGCGTCGGCGACGAGGTGGCCTGCGAGGCCGAGCTGATGTGCACGATGCGCCGCATCGCCGGCTGAAGCCGACCACGCCCGCGATGGCCCGCATCCATCCGACCGCGCTGGTCGACCCCAAGGCGGAGCTCGACACCGACGTCGAGATCGGTCCCTACACCCTCGTCGGCCCGCACGTGCGCATCGGCGCCGGCACCACGGTGGGCGCGCACTGCGTGCTCGACGGCCACACGACGATCGGGCGCGACAACCGCATCTACCCGTTCGTCAGCCTCGGCCTGCCGAACCAGGACAAGAAGTACCGTGGCGAGCCGTGCCAGCTCGTCATCGGCGACCGCAACACGATCCGCGAGTACAGTACCTACCACGTCGGCACGGTGCAGGGCGGGGGCGTGACGCGCCTGGGTGACGACAACTGGATGATGGCCTACACCCACCTGGCGCACGACTGCGTGGTGGGCAGCCACACGATCTTCGCCAACAACGCGCAGCTCGCTGGCCACGTGCAGGTTGGCGACTGGGCGATCCTGGGTGGCTTCACGGTCGTGCACCAGTTCGTGCGCATCGGCGCGCATGCGATGACGGCGATGTGCGCGCTGCTGTTTGCGGACGTGCCGCCGTTCGTGATGGCGCAGGGCCAGCCGGCGCAGGCGCGCTCGATGAACTTCGAGGGGTTGCGCCGCCGCGGCTTTTCCGCCCAGCGCATCGCCGCGGTCAAGGCGATGCACAAGGCGCTCTACCGCGAGGGCCTGACGCTTGCGCAGGCGCTGGAGCGCATCGAGGCGCTGGCGCGGACGCACCCCGAAGCCGCCGCGGACGTGGCGCTGATGCGCGACTTCCTGGCCGGTGTCGACGCGCAGCGCGGCATCGTGCGCGCGCGCCGTGGCGAGGCTTGACGGCGGCCGGACAGGATGAGCCAACCGCCCCTGGATGCCGCAACGGGTGCCGCCGCGCCACGGCTGGCGCTGGTGGCCGGCGAGGCCTCGGGCGACGTGCTGGCCGCGCAACTGCTGCAGGGGCTGCGCGCGCGCTGGCCCGGGCTGCAGGCCGCCGGCATCGGCGGGCCGGCGCTGCTGGCGCAGGGGTTCGAGGCCTGGTGGCCGAGCGAGAAGCTGGCCGTGCGCGGCTACGTCGAGGTGCTGCGCCACTACCGCGAGATCGTCGGCATCCGCCGCCGCCTGCGCGCGCGGCTGCTGGGCGAGCGCCCGGCGCTGTTCGTCGGCGTCGATGCGCCGGACTTCAACCTGGCGTTGGAGGCCGACCTGCGCGCGGCGGGCATCCCGACGGTGCACTTCGTCGCCCCGGCCATCTGGGCGTGGCGGCCGGAGCGCGTCGAGCTGATTCGCCGCGCCTGCGACCACGTGCTGTGTATCTTCCCGTTCGAGCCGGCGCTGCTGGCCGAACACGGGATCGCCGCCACCTACGTCGGCCACCCGCTGGCCGGCGTCATCCCGCCGCGGCCGGACCGCGCCGGCGCGCGCGCGTCGCTCGGTATCGACGACGCGCAGCCGCTGGTGGCGCTGCTGCCCGGCAGCCGCCGCGCCGAGATCGACCACCTGCTGCCGCGCTTCCTCGCGGCGGTGGCGATCCTGCGCGCCGAGCGGCCTGGACTGCGCTTCGTGCTGCCGGCGGTGCCGGCGCTGGAGGGGCTCATCCGCGCCCGGGTGGCCGTGAGCCCCCACGCTGCGGCCATCACCGTGCTGCGCGGGCAGTCGCACACGGCGCTGGCCGCCTGCGACGCGGCGCTCGTGGCCAGCGGCACGGCGACGCTGGAGACGGCGCTGTTCAAGCGCCCGATGGTGATCGCCTACCACATGCACCCGCTGTCGTGGTGGCTGACGCGGCGCAAGATGCGCCAGCCGTGGGTCGGGCTGCCCAACATCCTGTGCGGCGCGTTCGTCGTGCCGGAGCTGCTGCAGGAGGCGGCCACCCCGGCGGCGCTGGCCGAGGCGACGCTGGCGTGGCTGGCCGACGACGCGCAAGCGCACGCGCGGCGCGAGCGCCTGGTGGCCCGCTTCGAGGCGCTGCACGCCGAGCTGCGGCGCGACACGGCGGCGCTGGCGGTGCAGGCGATCGCGCCGCTGCTCGAGCGCGGGGGGGCGCCGTGAAGCCCGGCTCGACGTTGCGTCCCCCATCGGTCCGTGCCGGCCGCCGCACCCGCATGCCGCTGGCCCACGCCCAGGCTGCGGCCCGGCAATACGCCTTCGACTGGGGTGATGGGGACTTGGTGGCCGGCGTGGACGAGGCCGGGCGGGGGCCGCTGGCCGGGCCGGTCGTGGCCGCCGCGGTCATCCTCGATCCGCACGATTCGATCGACGGCGTGGCCGATTCGAAGGCGCTCAGCGCCGCCCGGCGCGAGCGGCTGTACGACGCCATCCACGCCCGCGCCCGGGCCGTGGCGGTGGGTCTGGCCAGCGTGGAGGAGATCGATCGCCTCAACATCCTGCAGGCCACGCTGCTGGCCATGCAGCGCGCGGTGAACGCCCTGCCGTTGCGGCCAGCGCGGGTTCTGGTCGACGGCAACCGCGTGCCGGTGCTGCCGATGCCGGCCGAGGCGATCGTCGGTGGCGATGCGTCGGTGGCGGCCATTGCCGCCGCCTCCATCGTGGCCAAGGTCACGCGCGACCGCCTGATGGACGAGCTGCACCGTCTCCATCCTGACTACGGTTTCGACCGCCACCGCGGCTACGGCACCGCGCAGCACCTGCAGGCGCTGGTGCGGCTGGGGCCGACGCCGGCGCACCGGCGCAGCTTCGCACCGGTGGCGCGCCTGCTGCGGGCGGCGGGGGAGGGGGGAGGCCGATGACGCACGGCGACGATGCGCCGATCGCCTCGCGCGACAACCCGCGTTTCAAGCGCCTGCGTCGTCTGGTGGAGGATGCCTCGGCCTACCGGCGTGAAGGACTGGTCTGGATCGAAGGTGACCATCTGCTGCGCGCGCTGCTGGCGCGCGGTGAGCGGCCGCACGTGGTGGTGCTGACGCCGCAGGCCGAGCCGTTGTGGCACGAGATACGCGCCGCCGCCGGCCTCGGGGCCGATGCGGTGCCGCTGTGGCGGCTGACGCCGGCGCTCATGGGCGCACTCAGCCAGCTGGCTTCCCCCGCAGCGTTGGCGGCGCTGTGGCCGCTGCCGCCCGCTGCCGTCCCCGAGCCCGAGGCGCCGACGGTGGTGCTGGATCGCTTGCAGGATCCGGGCAACGTCGGCTCCATCCTGCGCAGCGCGGCGGCCTTCGGCTTCCGCCAGGTGCTGGCGCTGCGCGGCACCGCGGCGCTGTGGTCGCCGAAGGTGCTGCGTGCCGGCATGGGGGCCCACTTCGGTCTGCACCTGTCGGAAGGGCTGGCAGCGGACGACCTGGCTGCCCTGCGCGTGCCGCTGCTGGCCACCAGTTCGCACCAGGGCGAGTGGCTGCACCGCGCCCGGCTCCCGTGGCCGTGCGCGTGGCTGTTCGGGCATGAAGGGCAGGGCGTGCAGACGGCGCTGCTGGCGCGTGCCACGCGCACGCTGCGCATCGCCCAGCCGGGAGGCGAGGAATCGCTCAACGTCGCCGCCGCGGCAGCGATTTGCCTGCACGCGAGCGCGGCCTCGCGGTCCGCAACGGACTGACGCGCAGCCGGTTCAGCCGCGCCCCACCTCCCACCCCACGATCTGGCGCTTGGCGCGGCTGAACTCGACGCCCAGCTCGATCACTTCCGTGATGCCCGGCGCGCCGCGGTATTTGGCCGCGTAGTCGCGGGCCTTCAGTTGCCGCATGGCTTCGCCGGTGGGGGCGTCGCCATCGATGACCTTGAACTCGATCACCCAGGCGCGGCCGGCGTGGCGGATGACGAGGTCGCACTGGCCCGGGTTGGACACTTCCTCCGGCACGATGTCCAGGCCCAGGCTCGCCAGATGGCTGTAGAACACGCTGGCGTAGTAACCCTCGTACCGGGCGATGGGGTTGGCGCGCACCCAGTCGTGCGGGATGCTGGCGTAGAGGCGCTCGAAGTGCGCGCGCAGGCCCTCGGCATCGCCTTCGGTGAGCAGGTCGTACAGCCGCATCGTCAGCTGGGACAGCGGCGTGCCGCCCGGCAGCCACCCCCCCAGCAGCAGCGCCTCGTTGAGGGCGCTGCGCACCTCCAGGTTGGGCACGCGCAGCGTGTAGACGGTGGCTGCGCCCTTGCGCTGCTGGCCGTCGATGGTGAGATAGCCGGTCTGCCACAGCAGCGCCTCGGGCTCGATGCGCTCCACGTCGAAGGCGGAGAGCAGCTGCTCGCTGGCGTAGAGCCGCTCCAGCTGCGGGGTGAAGAACCCCTTGCCGCGCAGCCAGTGCACCAGAAACGTCGGCGTGCCGGTCTCGAACCAGTGCGCGCGGAACTGCCGCTCGGCCAGCAGCAGCAGCACGTCGAACGGGTTGTAGACGCTCACCGGCCCCCAGCGGTAGCCGTTGTACCAGCGGCGGATCTCCTCGCGGTCCAGCGGCTGGCCTTCCTCGGCAGCGGCCTGCAGTTCCGGCGCGAAGACGGTGTCGATGTCTTCATCCGTGTAGCCGCAGATCGTGCCGTACTCGGGCGAAAGGGTAATGTCGCGCAGGTTGTTCAGGCCCGAGAAGATCGAGACCTTGCTGAACTTGGACACGCCGGTCAGCAGCACGAAGCGCAGGTCGGCGTCTCTGCCCTTGATGACGCTGTAGAGGTTGCGCAGGCCCTCGCGCATGGCGCGGGCGACCTCAGGGGTCTCGAGGTTGTCGAGGATGGGCTTGTCGTATTCGTCGACCAGCACCACGGCCTGGCGGCCGTGGGCTGCGGCGGTGCGGCCGATCAACTCGGTGAAGCGGATGTGCGGGTCCTCACGGGCCGGCGGAAGGGTCACCCCCAGCCGGGCGGCGTTGGTGTCGAGCTGATGGTGGATGTGGGCTTCGAGCTTGGCGCCTTCGGCCAACCGTCCCTCGGCAAAGCTCAAGCGAATCACCGGGTGCGGCCTGGTCCAGTCCCAGTGGTCGGCGAGGAACAGTTTCTCGCGCGGGGCGCTGCCGTCGGCGCCGTCGTGGGCGTCGAACAGTTCGCGGCGGGCTTCGAACGCGCAGGCGATGGTGTCCAGCAGCAGGCTCTTGCCGAAGCGGCGCGGGCGCGAGAGGAAGTAGGCGCCGCCCTGCTCGGCCAGACGTGCGATCAGCGGCGTCTTGTCGACGTAGTAATGCCCCTCGCGCCGGATCTTGGCGAAGGTCTGGATGCCGATGGGCAGCTTGCGGCGGGTGGCCACGCTCATGCCCGGCATCGTAACGCAGGCGGACGGCCGACAGGCTTGCTGCCGTGCGCGGCGTGGGGGGCGGCGCGGGCCGGCTCGCGATGCTGCGATGCAAAAGCCTTGGTGGCCCGGATGCTACAATCCAAAAGTTTGTCCGAATCGCCCTCCAAGGCACGCACGAGTGCGCCGCAGGCCGGTGCCGGGGCCAAGGCGGGCGATCCCACTCTCCTCCTGGAGTCCCGCACCGTGTTTTCCGTCCCCGCACCCGCCATCCTCGCGCTTGCAGACGGCACGGTCCTTGAAGGGGTGTCGATCGGTGCGCCCGGTCGCACCACCGGCGAGGTGGTCTTCAACACCGCCATCACCGGCTATCAGGAAATCCTCACCGATCCGAGCTACCGCCAGCAGCTCGTCACGCTGACCTACCCGCACATCGGCAACGTCGGCGTCAACGACGAGGACGTCGAATCCGGCGCCATCCAGGCCGCCGGCCTGATCATCAAGGACCTGCCCTTGCTCCAGAGCAATTTCCGCGCCCGCCAGCCGCTGGCGGATTACCTGCGCGGACAAGGCATCGTGGCCATCGCGGGGGTGGACACGCGCGCGCTGACGCGTCGCCTGCGCGAGCACGGTGCGCAAAACGGTGCCATCGTCGCGCTGCGTCAGGGGGAGGTGCCGACGGACGCCCTGCGCGCCGAAGCCTTGGCCGCGGCGCGCGCCGCCCCCAGCATGGCTGGGCTCGATCTGGCGCAGACCGTCACCACCGCCGAACCGTACGAGTGGACCGAGACCGAGTGGCGGCTGCAGCGCGAGGACGGCACGCGCGGCTACGGGCGCCTGGCGCAGCCGCGCTTCCACGTCGTTGCCTACGACTTCGGCGTCAAGCGCAACATCCTGCGCATGCTGGCCGAGCGCGGCTGCCGCGTCACCGTGGTGCCGGCGCGCACGCCGGCCGCGGACGTGCTGGCCATGCGGCCGGATGGCGTGTTCCTGTCCAACGGTCCCGGCGATCCCGAGCCCTGCGACTACGCCATCTCGGCGGCGGCCACCGTCATCGAGCGCGGGGTGCCGACGTTTGGCATCTGCCTCGGACACCAGATCATGGCACTGGCCAGCGGCGCGCGCACCTTCAAGATGAAATTCGGCCACCACGGTGCCAACCACCCGGTCAAGGATCTCGACACCGGACGGGTCAGCATCACCAGCCAGAACCACGGTTTCGCCGTGGACGAAGCGAGCCTGCCGGCGACGCTGCGCGCCACGCACGTGAGCCTGTTCGATGGCACGCTGCAGGGGATTGCGCGCACCGATCGGCCCGCGTTCGGCTTCCAGGGCCACCCGGAGGCCAGTCCCGGTCCGCACGACATCGGCTACCTGTTCGACCGCTTCGTCGGCCTGATGGAGCAGGCCGGCTGAGCTGCCCGACACGGCCGGCTCCGCCCGAGGACGCCCCGCCGCAAGCCCCCGACCATGCTCGGCATCACCGACCTGACCACCTTCGTCATCGGCACGGTCGTCATCGTGCTGCTGCCGGGGCCCAATTCGATGTACGTGTTGTCGGTGGCCTCGCGCGAGGGGGTGCTGCGTGGCTATCAGGCTGCCTGCGGCGTCTTCGTTGGTGACACCATCCTGATGGCGCTGTCGGCCGCGGGCCTGGCTTCGGTGCTGGCGGCCCACCCTTGGCTGTTCATGGCCGTCAAGTACGCCGGGGCGGTCTACCTGGCCTGGATCGGGCTGCACCTGCTGCGCGCGGCGTGGCGGGGCTGGCGCAGCGGGCCGGCGCAGCGGCTCGACGCCTCCGCCGAGGCGCCATCGCCTCCCGCGCTGGCAGGGGGCAGCCGACCGTTTCACCGCGCGCTGTCGATCAGTCTGCTCAACCCCAAGGCGATCTTCTTCTTCATTTCGTTCTTCGTGCAGTTCGTCGATCCCGCCTATCCCTGGCCGGCGTTGAGCTTCGTGGCGCTGGGCGTGATCGTGCAGTTCTTCAGCGCCCTGTACCTGAGCGCCCTGATCTTCGCCGGTGACCGGCTGGCGCAGGCCCTGCGCGCGCGGCGCCACCTGGCCGCGGCACTCAACGCCGCGGTCGGCGGCCTGTTCATCGGCTTTGGCCTGCGGCTGGCACGCGCCACCGCGCCCTGAAACGCCGTCTCCCTCGATCCTCGACACCATGCCCAAGCGTCAAGACCTTCGCAGCATCCTCATCATCGGCGCCGGCCCGATCGTCATCGGCCAGGCGTGCGAATTCGACTACTCCGGCGTGCAGGCGTGCAAGGCGCTGCGCGAGGAGGGCTACCGCGTCATCCTGATCAACAGCAACCCGGCCACGATCATGACCGACCCGGCCACGGCGGATGCGGTCTACATCGAGCCGATCACCTGGCAGACGGTCGAGAAGATCATCGCCAAGGAGCGCCCGGACGCCATCCTGCCCACCATGGGCGGCCAGACGGCGCTGAACTGCGCGCTGGATCTGTGGCGCCACGGCGTGCTGGAACGCTACGGCTGCGAGCTGATCGGCGCGCGCCCCGAGGCGATCGACAAGGCCGAGGACCGCCAGAAGTTCAAGGAGGCGATGACGCGCATCGGGCTGGAGTCGGCCCGCTCCGGCATCGCGCACAGCATGGAGGAAGCCTGGGCGGTGCAGCGCACGGTGGGCTTTCCGTGCGTGATCCGGCCCAGCTTCACGCTCGGCGGCACGGGCGGCGGCATCGCCTACAACCCGGAGGAGTTTGAGACCATCTGCAAGCGCGGCCTGGAGGCCTCGCCGACCTCGGAGCTGCTCATCGAGGAGTCGCTGGTCGGCTGGAAAGAGTTCGAGATGGAGGTGGTGCGCGACAAGGCCGACAACTGCATCATCGTCTGCTCGATCGAGAACCTCGACCCGATGGGCGTGCACACCGGCGACTCGATCACCGTGGCGCCGGCGCAGACGCTGACCGACAAGGAATACCAGCGCATGCGCGATGCCTCCATCGCCGTGCTGCGCGAGATCGGCGTGGACACCGGCGGTTCCAACGTGCAGTTCGCGATCAACCCGGCCGACGGGCGCATGATCGTCATCGAGATGAACCCGCGCGTGAGCCGCTCCTCGGCCCTGGCGTCCAAGGCCACGGGATTCCCGATCGCCAAGGTGGCGGCCAAGCTCGCGGTGGGCTACACGCTGGATGAGCTGAGGAACGACATCACCGGCGGGGCCACACCCGCGTCGTTCGAGCCGACGATCGACTACGTCGTCACCAAGATCCCGCGCTTCGCGTTCGAGAAGTTTCCGCAGGCCAACGACCGCCTGACCACGCAGATGAAGTCGGTCGGCGAGGTGATGGCCATCGGCCGCACGTTCCAGGAAAGCTTCCAGAAGGCGCTGCGCGGGCTGGAGGTCGGCGTCGACGGCATGAACGAGAAGACCCAGGACCGCGAGACGCTGGAGCGCGAGCTCGGCGAACCCGGGCCGGAGCGCATCTGGTATGTGGGCGACGCCTTCGCGGCCGGCTGGTCGCTGGAGGAGGTGCACCAGCTCACCAAGATCGACCGGTGGTTCCTGGCGCAGATCCAGGAGATCGTGCAGATCGAGCTGGCGCTGGACCGCCACACGGCGCAGCACGGCGCGCAGGCGCTGCAGGCGCTGGACGCCGCCACGCTGCGCACGCTCAAGCGCAAGGGCTTTTCGGACCGGCGGCTGGCCAAGCTGCTCGGCTCCTCCGAGGAGGCGGTGCGCGCACGCCGTCATGCCTTGGGCATTCGCCCTGTCTACAAGCGCGTCGACACCTGCGCGGCGGAGTTCGCCAGCCATACCGCCTACCTCTACTCCACCTACGAGCAGGAGTGCGAGGCCGCGCCGAGCGACCGGCGCAAGATCATCGTGCTGGGCGGCGGTCCCAACCGCATCGGCCAGGGCATCGAGTTCGACTACTGCTGCGTGCACGCGGCGCTGGCCCTGCGCGAGGACGGCTTCGAGACCATCATGGTCAACTGCAACCCGGAGACCGTCTCCACCGACTACGACACCAGCGACCGGCTCTACTTCGAGCCGCTGACGCTGGAGGACGTGCTGGAGATCGTCGCGGTCGAGAAGCCCGAGGGCGTCATCGTCCAGTACGGCGGGCAGACGCCGCTGAAGCTGGCGCTGGGGCTGGAGCGCGCCGGCGTGCCGATCATCGGCACGACGCCCGACATGATCGACGCCGCCGAGGACCGCGAGCGCTTCCAGCAGATGCTGCATCGGCTGGGACTCAAGCAGCCGCCCAACGCCACCGCGCGCACCGAGGCCGAGGCGATGGAGAAAGCCGCCGAGCTGGGCTACCCGCTCGTGGTGCGGCCGAGCTACGTGCTGGGCGGGCGCGCGATGGAGATCGTGCACGAGCCGCGCGATCTGGAGCGCTACATGCGCGAGGCGGTCAAGGTCAGCAACGACTCGCCGGTGCTGCTGGACCGTTTTCTCAACGACGCCATCGAGTGCGACGTCGACTGCATCCGCGACGCCAGCGGCCAGGTGCTGATCGGCGGCGTCATGGAGCACATCGAGCAGGCGGGCGTGCACTCGGGTGATTCGGCCTGCTCGCTGCCGCCGTATTACCTGTCGGCGGCCACGGTGGCCGAGATCAAGCGCCAGACCGCGGCGCTGGCCGAGGCGCTGCAGGTCGTGGGTCTCATGAACGTGCAGTTCGCCATTCAAGAAGTGGAGGAGGACGGCGCCAAGCGCGACGTCATCTACGTGCTGGAGGTCAACCCGCGCGCCAGCCGCACCGTGCCGTTCGTCTCCAAGGCCACCGGCATCCCGCTCGCCAAGGTGGCGGCGCGCTGCATGGCGGGCAGGACGCTGGCGCAGCAGGGCGTCACGCGCGAGGTCACGCCGCCGTACTTCAGCGTCAAGGAGGCGGTGTTCCCGTTCGTCAAGTTCCCCGGCGTGGACACCATCCTGGGTCCGGAGATGAAGTCCACCGGCGAGGTGATGGGCGTGGGCCGCACGTTCGGCGAGGCGTTCGTCAAGAGCCAGCTCGGCGCCGGCGTGCGCCTGCCGCATCCGACGGACGCGGTGCGCAGGATCTTCCTGTCGGTCAAGCCCGGCGACAAGGCGCGCGTGGTGCCGATCGCGCGCGATCTGGCGGCGATGGGCTTCGAGCTCGTGGCCACGCGCGGCACCGCCGCGGCGATCCAGGCCGCAGGCATCCCGTGCGCGGTGGTCAACAAGGTCACCGAGGGCCGCCCGAACATCGTGGACATGATCAAGAACGGCGAGATCGCCATGGTCATCAACACGGTGGAGGAGCGCCGCAACGCGATCGCCGACTCGCGCTACATCCGCGTGGCGTCGCTGGCGCACCGCGTGACGACGTTCACCACGATCTTCGGCGCCGAGGCGGCGGTGGAGGGGATGAAGGTGATGGACGACCTGCCGGTGTACGCGCTGGCCGAGCTGCACGCGCAGCTGGCCTGACGCGCCGCCGCACCGCCGCGGGGCTGCCAGCGGCGCGGCATTCCGCCGTCGTGGCGTTTCCGGGGTATCATTCGCGCCATCGAACCGCAGACCGCCGACCGGCAACGCTCGGCGGTTTGCTTTTGTGCCACGAGGACGACACCGATGCCCACCATTCCGTTGACCAAGCGCGGGGCCGACAAGCTCAAGGAGGAGCTGCACCGCCTGAAGACCGTCGAGCGCCCCGCCGTCATCCAGGCCATCGCCGAGGCCCGTGCGCAGGGTGACCTCAGCGAGAACGCCGAGTACGACGCCGCCAAGGACCGCCAGGGCTTCATCGAAGGCCGCATCAAGGAGATCGAGGGCAAGCTCGCCGCGGCCCAGATCATCGACCCGGCGCAGCTCGACGCCGGTGGCAAGGTGGTGTTCGGCGCCACCGTCGAGCTGCAGGACGAGGCCACCGGCGAGACCGTCACCTACCAGATCGTCGGCGAGGACGAGGCCGACCTGAAGCTCGGGCTGATCAACGTCTCGAGTCCCATCGCGCGCGCGCTGATCGGCAAGGAAGAGGGCGACGTCGCCGAGGTGCAGGCGCCCAACGGCGTGCGCCGCTACGAGATCGTGGCCGTGCGCTACGAGTGAGGGGGCAGCCGGTGCGGGCCCTCTGGCAAGCGTGGGCGCAGCGCTGGCCGCTGCTGGTGGCGGCGCTGTGGTGGGGCGCGGTGACGGCGTGGAGCTTCGTCGCCGTGCCGCTGCTGTTTGCGCACTTCAACAACCCGGCGGTGGCCGGCGGCATGGCCGCGCGGCTGTTCCAGGTGCAGTCGTGGGTGAGCGTGGCCGCCGCCTTGGCGCTGCTGCTGTGGGGGCGCGCGCAGCGCGGCCGCGGCCAGGCAGGCGACGCCAGCTGGGCGCTGCTGCCGTGGCTGCTGCTCGGGGCGCTCGCGGGTCTGGTGCAGGAGTTTGGGGTGGCCCAGCGCATCCTCACCGCCCGCCAGACCGGCGCCAACCTTCCGCTGTGGCACGGCCTGGGCACGCTGCTGGTGGCGCTGCAATGGCTGTGCGCGCTGCGCAGCCTGTGGTGGCTGGCGGGGCGGACAGCGCGCCCGGGCGAGGCGGACGGTCGCTGAGCCGAGACCGTGGTGCGAGGGCCGGTTGGTCAGCCAGCCGTGCGCTCTGTCGCCTCGACCGTGTTCAGCAGCAGCATCGCGATCGTCATCGGCCCCACGCCGCCGGGCACCGGGGTGATCCAGCCGGCCACCTCGCGCACGGCGTCGAAGTCCACGTCGCCGCACAGTTTGCCGTCGGGCAGGCGGTTGATGCCGACGTCGAGCACGACGGCGCCGGGCTTGACCATGTCGGCGCCGATCATGCGCGGCTTGCCGACCGCCGCCACCAGGACGTCCGCCTGGCGCGTGTGGTGGGCCAGGTCCGCGGTGCCGCTGTGGCAGATCGTCACGGTGGCGCCGGCCTGCAGCAGCAGAAGCGCCATCGGCTTGCCGACGATGTTGCTGCGGCCCACCACGACGGCGTGCTGGCCGCGCAGATCGGTGCGGCCGATGTGTTCCAGCATCTTCATGCAGCCGTACGGCGTGCAGGGCCGGAAGGCCGGCTGGCCGACCAGCAGCGCGCCGGCGTTGGCGACGTGAAAGCCGTCGACGTCCTTCTCCGGCGCGATGGCCTCGATGACGCGCTGGGCGTTCAGGTGCGCAGGCAGCGGCAGCTGCACCAGGATGCCGTGGATGGCCGAGTCGGCGTTGAGCGCGGCGATGCGCGCCAGCAGCTCGTCCTCGGTGAGGCTGGCGGGGTAGGCTTCCAGCACCGAATGGATGCCGGCCTCGCCGCAGGCCTTGACCTTGTTGCGCACGTAGACCTGGCTGGCGGGGTCGTCGCCGACCAGGATCACCGCAAGGCCCGGGCGGTGGCCGCGCGCCGCCAAGGCGGCGGCACGCTCGGCGACGCGCTGGCGCCAGTGGCGCGCCAGCGCCACGCCGTCGATCAGTTGGGCGGTCATGGGGAGGGTCAGACTTTGGAGGGGGGGATCGGCGCCAGCGCGATCTTGAGCAGGTCGGCCACGGTGTTGGCGCCGAGCTTTTCCATGATGTTGGCGCGGTGCGCCTCCACCGTCTTGATGCTGATGCCGAGGTCGTCGGCGATCTGCTTGTTGAGCCGGCCGGCGACGATGCGCTCCAGCACCTGCGATTCGCGCGTGGTCAGCTTGGCCAGCAGCGCCTCGCGCGTGGCGGCCTGCTGGTGCACGGCGAACGCCTCGCGCGCCAGTTCCAGCATGCGGTCGACCAGCGCCACCAGCTTGGCCTCGTCGAACGGCTTCTGGATGAAGTCCACCGCGCCCTTCTTCATCGATTCCACCGCCATCGGCACGTCGCCGTGGCCGGTGATGAAGCAGATCGGCAGCGGCGAGTGGCGCTCCAGCAGCCGGTCCTGCAGTTCCATGCCGCTCATGCCGCCCATGCGGATGTCGGCGATCAGGCAGGCGACCTCGCGCGGATCGTAGCGCGCCAGAAAGGCCTCGGCCGACTCGAAGCATCGCACGCGGTAATCCTTGCCCTCCAGCAGCCATTGCAGCGAGTCGCGCACGGCTTCGTCGTCGTCGACCACGTACACGGTTCCGCGTTTGGGAATCAGGCTCATCGTCATCCTAGGGTGGGCAGGGAGGTCTTGTCGCTGCCGGCATCCGGCTTGGCTGGCGCGGCCGCGGCGGGCAGCCAGACGCTGAATTCGCAGCCGGACACCTGCTCGCCATTGTAGAGGTTGCGGGCGGTCAGCCGCCCGTGGTGCGACTCGACGATCGAGCGGCACAGCTTCAGCCCGATGCCCATGCCTTCGGTCTTGGTGCTGTAGAAGGCGTCGTAGATGCGTTCGAGGTGTTCGGGCGGGATGCCGCAGCCGTTGTCGCGCACGACGAACTCCACGCCGTCGCGGCCGTCCACCTGGCGCGGGGTGACGGTGAGTTCCACCAGCCGCTGCCCGGGCGGGCGGCCGGCGCACTGGATCGATTCGCCGGCGTTCTTCAGCAGGTTGATGAGCACCTGCTCGATCAGGATCGGGTCGACCATCAGCGGCGGCAACCGCTCGGCCAGGTAGACGTTGAGCCGCACGAGGTGGCGCCGCAGCTCGATGTCGGCCAGTTCGGTGGCGTTGGCCACCATCTGGCCGACGTCCGACAGCGTCGGGTGCGGTTCGCTCTTCTTCACGAAGGCGCGGATGCGCTGGATGATGGAGCCGGCGCGCTGGGCCTGCCGCGCCGTCTTCTCCAGCGCCCCGAGCAGCTCGTCGGTCTCGATGCGTCCCTGCCGCAGGCGGCTGATCATGCCGCTGGCGTAGTTGCTGATGGCGGTCAGCGGCTGATTGAGCTCGTGCGCGACGCTGGAGGCCATCTCCCCCATCGTGATCAGGCGGCTGGCGGTGGCGGCGCGCTCGGCCTGCAGCTTGGCCTGTTCCTCGGCCTGGCGGCGCGCCGTGATGTCGGTGGCGATCAACATCTGCACCAGCCGGCCGTCCACCCACGTCAGGTAGCGGGTGCGCAGCTCCAGCCATTTGCCCAGCTCCGGCACGTGGATCTGCGCGTGCTCGGCGATGGCCTCCACCAGCGCATCGGCCGGCAGGCCCATCAGGCTGTCGACCTGGTCCTGCACGTCCTGCGCCGGCAGCACCGGCACCGCCGCGCACAGCTCCAGCATCCGTTCATGGCCGGCCGAGCCCTCGCCGAACCAGTTGCGGTACATGCGGTTGGCGAACAGCAACTCGTGGCTGTGCAGCGGCGCCACCGAGATGGCTTCGTCCAGGCTGTCCAGCACCGTGACGAAGCGGTCGTAGGAAGCGGCCAGTTCCTCGCGGATGCGCCGCGGCTCGGTGATGTCGGTCATCGACGTCATCCAGCCGGTCTGTCGCCCCTGCGCGTCGATCAACGGCGAGACGTACATGCGCGCGTAGAAGATGCTGCCGTTCTTGCGCTTGACTGGCACCTCGAAGCCGCCGGGGGTGTTGCGGCCGGAGATTTCGTCCTGCAGGCGCGCCATCAGGTGCTCATGTTCGGACTCGGGCCAGTAGGGGAAGGGGGCGGTGGCGCCGATCAGCTCCTCCTCGCTCCAGCCGGTCATGTCGCAGAAGGCGCGGTTGACGTAGGTGATGCGGCCCTCCAGGTCCAGCACGCGCATGCCGGTCAGCATGGAGTTTTCCATCGCGCGGCGGAAGTTGGTCTCGGCCAGCAGCGCGCGCTGCGCCTGCAACCGGCGGCGGCTGTGGCGCATGTTGGCCAGCAGCATCCAGATGGTGGCCACGCTCATGGCCCCCACCAGCCAGAACAGCACCTCGGCGGTGCGGTCACGTTCGGCGCGCAGCCCCTCCACGCGCACCAGCACGCTGTTGCCCACGGGCGAAAGGCTCAGCGCATGGCTCTGCGGCCGCGCGGCCCACGGCAGGTGCCCCAGTGGACCGCGCGGCGCCGGCGCCAGCGCCTCGCCGGCCAGCAGCGTGCCGTCCTCGCCCTCCAGCGTGACGGCGTAACGCGCCAGCACCTCCGGCGGCACACCATAGCGCAGCAGGTTGTCCAGCGCCAGCTCGGCCATCACCGCGCCGCCGAAACGGCGCTGGTTCTCGAACGGCACGAACATGAGCACGCTCCAGCCGCCGTCGTCGCGGCGCAGCGGGCGTGAGTAGACCGGCTGGTGCAGGTCACGCGCCAGCTCGAACGCGCCATCGGCCAGCCCGGGCGGCAGACGCTGCCCGCTGCGGCGCTGACCGCGCGGCTCCACCACCGGCGAGTTGAAGCCGGTGATCACCTCGCGGTAAGGGCCGATCCAGTGCACCCCGAGCAGTTCCGGGTGCTGCAGCACCAGGCTCTCGGCCTGGGCGACGAAGGCGGTCTCCTCCAGCGTGCGGTTGGCGATGTCGCGCGCCAGGCGCATGACCTGCTCCTGGCGTTCCAGCAGCCGCAGCCGCAGGCGCTGCTGGGCGTACTCGGTGTCGCGCGCGACCGCCTCGCGCTCGCGCGCCTGGTCCTCGCGCGTGAAGTAGACCAGCGCCGTCAGGATGGCGCTCAAGAACAGCAGCACCGACACCAGAGGCCCGAGCATGGCCAGCAGGTCCTGCCGCTGTGGGGGCAGGCCGTTCCACCAGCGCCGCCAAGCCTGCAGCGGCCGCACGGTGAGCGCAGCGGAAAGGGCGGGCCGTCCCATCGCGGCTAGTTTAGGGCAAACCCGCAGGCACAGTACTCCGGAGGGGATGTGACAAGATTTCACTTTATGAAAAACAAAACCGCAGTTTGGAAGACGGTCATTTTTGTGCGAAACTTCGTGACAAGCCGGCGCGTGCGCCGTACGCTTTCCCTGCCACCCGAGGAGACTGCACCATGTCCGACACCCCGCCCCTGCAATCCCCGCTGATCGCCCCGGACGCCGACCCGCAGGAAACGCGGGAGTGGCTGGAGGCGCTGGACGCGGTCATCGAGCGTGAAGGCCCGCAGCGCGCGCACTTCCTGCTGGAGCAGCTGCTGGAGGAGGCGCGCGAGCACAGCATCGACCTGCCGTTTTCCGCCACCACCGGCTACGTCAACACCATCGAACCGGACGAGGAGGAGCACAGCCCCGGCAACCTGGAACTGGAGGGCCGGCTGCGCGCCTACATGCGCTGGAACGCGATGGCCATGGTCGTCAAGGCCAACCGGCTGGAGTCACCCGATGGCAGCGAGCTGGGCGGGCACATCAGCTCGTTCCAGTCGCTGGCGCACCTGCTGGCCTGCGGGTTCAACCACTTCTGGCACGCGGATGACACCGACCAGGGCGGCACGCACGGCGGCGACCTGATCTACATCCAGGGCCACAGTGCGCCGGGCATCTACGCGCGCGCGTTCCTGGAGGGGCGCATCACCGAGGAGCAGCTGCTCAACTTCCGCCAGGAGGTGGAGGGCAAGGGGCTGTCCAGCTACCCCCACCCCAAGCTGATGCCGGAGTTCTGGCAGTTTCCGACCGTCAGCATGGGGCTGGGCCCGATCATGGGCATCTACCAGGCGCGCTTCCTGAAATACCTGCACGCGCGCGGGATTGCCGACACCAGCCGGCGCAAGGTGTGGGTGTTCTGCGGCGACGGCGAGATGGACGAGCCGGAGAGCATGGGCGCGATTGGACTCGCCGCGCGCGAGGGGCTGGACAACCTGATCTTCGTCGTCAACTGCAACCTGCAGCGCCTCGACGGCCCCGTGCGCGGCAACGGCAAGATCATCCAGGAGCTGGAGGGTGACTTCCGCGGCGCCGGCTGGAACGTCATCAAGCTGCTGTGGGGCAGCAACTGGGATCCGCTGCTGGCGCGCGACAAGGACGGCGTGCTGCGCCGCATCATGATGGAGACGCTCGACGGCGACTACCAGGCGTTCAAGGCCAACGACGGCGCCTACGTGCGCAAGCACTTCTTCGGCCGCCACCCGAAGGCGCTGGAGCTGGTGGCCAAGATGAGCGACGAGGACATCTGGGCGCTGCGCCGCGGCGGCCACGATGCCAACAAGGTGTACGCGGCGTTTCACCGCGCGTACCACCACAAGGGGCAGCCGACGGTGATCCTGGTCAAGACCGTCAAGGGCTACGGGATGGGCCGCGCCGGCGAAGGCAAGAACACCGCGCACCAGACCAAGAAGCTCACCGACGAGGACATCCGCTACTTCCGCGACCGCTTCAACATCCCGATTCCCGACAGCGAGCTGCCAAAGATTCCGTTCTACAAGCCGGCGGACGACACGCCGGAGATGAAATACCTGCACGAGCGGCGCAAGGCGCTGGGCGGCTACCTGCCCAAGCGGCGCACCAGGAGCGACGAGCAGTTCACCGTACCGGCGCTGGAGACCTTCCAGGCGCTGCTGGAGCCGACTCCGGCTGGGCGCGAGATCAGCACCACGCAGGCGTATGTGCGGTTCCTCACTCAGCTGCTGCGTGACAAGGCGCTGGGGCCGCGCGTGGTGCCGATCCTGGTGGACGAGGCGCGCACCTTCGGCATGGAGGGGCTGTTCCGCCAGATCGGCATCTACAACCCCAAGGGCCAGCTCTACACCCCGGTGGACAAGGATCAGGTGATGTACTACCGGGAGGACAAGGCCGGCCAGATCCTGCAGGAGGGCATCAACGAGGCGGGCGGGATGAGCTCGTGGATCGCCGCGGCGACGTCGTACTCGACGAACAACCGCATCATGATCCCGTTCTTCATCTACTACTCGATGTTCGGCTTCCAGCGCTTCGGCGACCTGGCCTGGGCCGCCGGCGACATGCAGGCACGCGGCTTCCTGCTCGGCGGCACGTCGGGGCGGACCACGCTCAACGGCGAGGGGCTGCAGCACCAGGACGGCCACAGCCACATGATCGCGGCCACCATCCCCAACTGCGTCAGCTACGACCCGACGTTTGCGCATGAGGTGGCCGTCATCCTGCACCATGGCTTGAAGCGCATGGTGGAGAAGCAGGACAACGTCTTCTTCTACGTCACGCTGCTGAACGAAAACTACGCCCACCCGGGGCTGAAGCCCGGCACCGAGGAGCAGATCATCCGCGGCATGTACCGGCTGCTGGAGGGGCCCGATCTGCCGCTGCGCGTGCAGCTGCTGGGCAGCGGCGCGATCCTGCGCGAGGCCATCGAGGCGCAGACGCTGCTGGCACGCGACTGGGGGGTGGCCGCCGACGTCTGGAGCTGCCCGAGCTTCACCGAGCTGGCGCGCGACGGACAGGACTGCGAGCGCTGGAACCTGCTGCACCCGACCGCCGAGCCGCGCGAGCCGTTCGTGGCGCAGCAGCTGGCGGCGCATCCGGGCCCGGTGGTGGCCTCGACCGACTACGTCAAGGCCTACGCCGAGCAGATCCGGCCGTTCCTGCCGAAGGGCCGCACCTACAAGGTGCTGGGCACCGACGGCTTCGGCCGCAGTGACTTCCGCTGGCGGCTGCGGCGCCACTTCGAGGTCGACCGGCACTACATCACGGTGGCGGCGCTCAAGGGGCTGGCGGAGGAGGGCGCCGTGCCGGCCAGCCGCGTGGCCGAGGCGATCGCCCGGTACGGCATCGACGCCGACAAGGTCAACCCGATGTTCGCCTGAGCCCGGCCGAGGAGACACGACATGGCAGTGGTCGAAATCAAGGTGCCGGACATCGGCGACTTCAAGGACGTGGCGGTGATCGAGGTGCTGGTCAAGCCGGGGGATGCGGTGGCGGTGGACCAGTCGCTGATCACGGTGGAGAGCGACAAGGCGTCGATGGAGATCCCGTCGAGCCACGCGGGGGTGGTGCGGGAGGTCAAGGTCAAGCTCGGCGACAAGGTGTCGGAGGGCTCGGTGATCGCGCTGCTGGAGGTGGCCGATGACGCGGCCGCCGCCGCGCCCGCCAGCCCCGCGCAGGGTCCGGCGACCGCGCCGGCTGCCGCTCCAGCCGTCGTGGCCCCTGCGCCGGCCCCGGCGGCGGTGGCGCCCGCGGCCACACCGACCGCGCCCGTGGCAACGTCCGTCACGCCGGTGCCGGTGGCGGCTCAGGTCGAGCCGCACGAGCCGACGCGGCCGCCGGTGGGGCTGCCGCATGCGTCGCCGGCGGTGCGCAAGTTCGCGCGCGAGCTGGGCGTGCCGCTGGCCGAGGTGCGCGGCAGCGGGCCCAAGGGCCGCATCACGATCGAGGACGTGCAGGCGTTCACCCGCGCGGTGATGCTTGGCCAGCAGCAGACCGAGGCGCAGAAAGCGCGTATCCCGGCCGCGCCGGCGGCGGGTGGCGACGGCGCGGCGCTGGGCCTGCTGCCGTGGCCGAAGGTCGACTTCGCCAGGTTCGGCCCCATCGAGCGCCAGGAGCTGCCGCGCATCAAGCGCATCAGCGGCGCCAACCTGATGCGCAACGCGGTGATGATCCCGGCGGTGACCAACCACGACGACGCCGACGTCACCGAGCTGGAGGCGTTCCGCCAGCAGCTCAACAGGGAACACGAGCGCGACGGCGTCAAGGTCACGATGCTGGCCTTCCTGATCAAGGCGTGCGTGGCGGCGCTGCAGAAGTTTCCGGAATTCAACAGCTCGCTGGACGTGGAGGGCGGCGGCGAAGCGCTGATCCTGAAGCGCTACTGGCACATCGGCTTTGCCACCGACACGCCCAACGGGTTGGTGGTGCCGGTGCTGAAGGATGCCGACCGCAAGGGCGTGCTGCAGATCGCGCGCGAGACCGCCGAACTGGCCAGGAAGGCGCGCGACGGCAAGCTCGGCCCCGCCGACATGAGCGGAGCCACCTTCACCATCTCCAGCCTCGGTGGCATCGGCGGGCGCTACTTCACGCCGATCATCAACGCGCCCGAGGTGGCGATCCTGGGCGTGTGCAAGGCGCGCTGGGAGCCGGTTTGGGACGGCAAGGCGTTCGTGCCGCGGCTGATGCTGCCGCTGTCGCTGACCTGGGATCACCGCGTCATCGACGGCGCGGCGGCGGCGCGCTTCAACGCCTATCTGGGCCAACTGCTGGCGGACTTCCGCCGCATCCTGCTGTGAAGGGGCCGTGCGCATGGCAACGATCGAAGTGAAGGTGCCGGACATCGGCGACTTCAAGGACGTGGCGGTGATCGAGGTGCTGGTCAAGCCGGGGGATGCGGTGGCGGTGGACCAGTCGCTGATCACGGTGGAGAGCGACAAGGCGTCGATGGAGATCCCGTCGAGCCATGCGGGGGTGATCCGGGAGCTCAAGGTCAAGCTCGGCGACAAGGTGTCGGAGGGCTCGGTGATCGCACTGCTGGAGGCGGCCGAGGATGCCGCAACCGCTGCGCCGGCCGGCCCGGCGTCCGCCGCAGCCACCCCGACGGCGGAGGGGCCGGTGGCGCCGGCCGCGACGGTGGAGCGGGGCAGCGCAGGAGTGTCCGCGGCCCCGGCCGCCGCGTGGCACGGCGCGGTCGACCACGAGTGCGACCTGCTGGTGCTCGGCGGCGGGCCGGGCGGTTACTCGGCGGCGTTCCGTGCCGCCGATCTGGGCCTGAAGGTCGTGCTGGTGGAGCGCTACGGCACGCTCGGGGGGGTGTGCCTCAACGTCGGCTGCATCCCGAGCAAGGCGCTGCTGAACGTGGCGGCGGTGATCGACGAGGCGCGCCATCTGGCCGACATCGGCGTGGTGTTCGGTGCGCCACAGGTCGACCTCGCGAAGTTGCGCGCGCACAAGCAGGCCGTCATCGGCAGGCTCACCGCCGGTCTGGCGGCGATGGCCAAGATGCGCAAGGTCACCGTGCTGCGCGGGGTGGGGCGGCTCGTCGGGCCGCACCACCTGGCGGTGGAGGAGACCACCGGCCTTGGAAAGGAGCGCACCGGGCGCCAGCAGGTGGTGGCGTTCCGGCGCGCCATCCTGGCCGCCGGCTCGCAGCCGGTGCGGCTGCCGTTCCTGCCGCAGGACGAGCGCGTCGTGGATTCCACCGGCGCGCTGGAGCTGGCGCGCGTGCCGCAGCGCATGCTGGTGATCGGCGGCGGCATCATCGGGCTGGAGATGGCCACGGTCTATTCGACGCTCGGCGCACGGCTGGAGGTGGTCGAGATGGCCGACGGCCTGATGCCCGGCGCCGACCGCGACCTCGTCAAGGTCTGGCAGAAGGTCAACGCGCACCGCTTCGACGCCATCCGGCTGCGCACGCGCACGGTGGCCGCCGAGGCCGCCGCCGACGGCATCCGCGTGACGTTCGAGGGCGCCGACGGGGCCCGTGCCGAGGGGGTGTACGACCTCGTGCTGCAGGCGGTGGGGAGGGTGCCGAACGGCCGCGCGATCGGCGCCGAGGCGGCCGGGCTGCCGGTCGACGAGCGCGGCTTCATCCGCGTGGACCGGCAGATGCGCACCGCGGTGCCGCATCTGTTCGCGATCGGCGACATCGTCGGCCAGCCGATGCTGGCGCACAAGGCCGTGCACGAGGGCCACGTGGCCGCCGAGGTCTGCGCCGGCGAGCTGCTCGGCGACGAGAAGCTGGCGCGCACCGCGTTCGACGCCCGCGTGATCCCGAGCGTGGCCTACACCGACCCCGAGATCGCCTGGGTGGGGCTGACCGAGGATCAGGCCCGCGCGCAGGGGATCGCCGTGCACAAGGGCCTGTTTCCGTGGTCGGCGTCGGGCCGCGCGATCGCCAACCGGCGCGACGAGGGCTTCACCAAGCTGCTGTTCGAGGAGGCCAGCGGGCGCCTCGTCGGCGGTGGCATCGTCGGCGTGCATGCCGGCGACATGATCGGCGAGGTGGCGCTGGCCATCGAGATGGGGGCCGACGCGGTGGACATCGGCCGCACCATCCACCCGCACCCGACGCTGGGCGAGACGATCGGGCTGGCGGCGGAGGCCGCACACGGCAGCTGCACCGACCTGCCGCCGCCGCGGCGCTGACGGGATGCGCGCCAGCCCCCGGTGTGGGCCGGCGCGCATCCGGGCATCGTGGCATGCCGATGAAGCGACGTTGACGCGCGTCAAGGTCGGCCTGCGGGGTTTCCCTAGGATGGCGCGGGAGGGTCGGTGGCGACCCTGGCATCCATCCCGGAGGAACCCATCATGAGCAAGGCTTGGCAGACGGCGCTGCGCCGCACGATCGTGGCGCTGGGCATGGGCATCGCGGCTTGGGGGGCGCAGGCCCAATCGACCGATCCGCTGGTGATCGGCGAGGTCATCGCGCGCGACCGCTGCGCGGTCTGCCATGGGCCGTGCGGGCAGAGCGTGGCGCCGAACTTTCCGCGCCTGGCCGGCCAAAACGCCCAGTACCTGGCGCGCCAGCTGCACGCGTTCGCGCGCGGCGAGCGCAAGGACACCGCCATGAGCGAGAAGGTCAAGGGCTTGAGCCCCAGCGACATCGAGGCGGTGGCCGAGTACTACGCACGCCAGAAGCCGGGCCACACCCCCAGCGGCGACGAGCTGCTGCTGGCGGTCGGACGCTACGTCTACGAGCGCGGCAACCGCCACACCGGGCTGCCGCCGTGCGCCACCTGCCACGGAGCGGGGGCGGCCGGCACCACCGAGCTGCCGCGCCTGGCGGGCCAGCACCCACAGTACATCATCCGCCAGGTGCAGGCCTTCAAGGAGCGCAGCGGCAACCGCGACAGCGCGATCATGCGCGTGATGTCGCACCGCCTGAACGACCTGGAGCTGGAGGCGGTGGCCGCCTACCTCGGCAACCTGAAGTGAATCGAGGCCTTGGGCCGGCCTCAGGAGCGGGGCGCCCGCCGGCGCCCGCCAAGCGCAGGCCGGACGGCGGTGGCCAGGCAGGGCGGGGTGCGGCGGGGATGGACCTCAACCCTCGCCGCCGTCGCTGGCGGCCAAGCCGCCCATCACCTTGCTGAAGCCGCCGTCGACGTAGATCACCTCGGCGCTGATGCCGGCCGCCAGGTCGCTGAGCAGGAACGCCGCCGTGTGGCCGACGTCGTCGATCGTGACGTTGCGCCGGATCGGGGCGTTGTGTTCCACCACGCTCAGAATCTTGCCGAAGCCCTTGATGCCGCTGGCGGCCAGCGTCTTGATCGGCCCGGCGGAAATCGCATTGACGCGCCAGCCGCGGCGGCGGCTGCCGAGCGATTCGGCCAGGTAGCGCACGCTGGCCTCCAGGCTGGCCTTGGCCAGCCCCATCGTGTTGTAGGCCGGCACCATGCGCTCGCTGCCGAGGTAGGTCAGCGTCAGCAGCGCGGCGCCGTCGTTCAGATACGGCAGCGCCGCCTTGGCCATGGCCGGAAAGCTGTAGGCGCTGATCTCGTGCGCGGTGCGGTAGGCCTCGCGCGACAGGCCGTCGAGGAAGTCGCCGGCGATGGCCTCGCGCGGCGCGTAGCCGATGCTGTGCACGAAGCCGTCGAAGGTCGGCCAGTGCGCCGACAGTTCCTTGAACAGCCGCTCGATGTTGGCGTCGTCGGAGACGTCGCACTCGAACACGAGGCTGGAGCCGAACTCGGCGGCGAATTCCGTGATGCGGTCCTTGAAGCGCTCCCCGACGTAGCTGAAGGCCAGTTCCGCCCCCTGCGCGCGGCAGGCGCGCGCGATGCCGTAGGCGATCGAGCGGTTGGACAGTACCCCGGTGATCAGCAGCCTCTTGCCAGCCAGAAAGCCCATCGTTCGTGCTCCTCGTGGTGCATTCAAAATCCTGCAGAATTGTCGCATGCGCGCTCCGGCTCCCTCGGCAAGCTCCACGCCCGCCCGCGGCCGCGGCGCCGCGGCGCCGGTGAGGGCCACGGCCGGGTCCTGCGCCCGCGGATGGCGGGCCGCCGCCGCGCGCAGCCTCGTCGCCGTGCTGCTGACGCTAACGGCACCGGCCTGGGCCGCGCACGGCTACGCGCTGTGGGGGCACCTGAAATACCCGCCGGGCTTTGCGCACTTTGACTACGTCAACCCGGACGCGCCCAAGGGCGGCGAGCTGCGGCTGGTCAGCAACCTGCGCACCTCCACGTTCGACAAGTACAACCCGTTCACGCTGCGCGGCAGCGCGCCGGCCTACCTGTCGGACCTGCTGTTTGACAGTTTGCTGGCCGGCGCAGCCGACGAGGTCGGCGCCGCCTATGGGCTGCTGGCCGAGGACGTGCAGGTGGCGCCGGACCGGCTGAGCGCCACCTTCCGCCTGCGGCGCGAGGCGCGCTTCCACCACGGCAAGCCGGTGCAGGCCGAGGACGTGCGCCACACGTTCGAGACGCTGCTCGGGCCGCACACCTCGCCGGTGTACAAGACGATCCTGGCCGATCTGGACGGCGTGGACGTGCTGGATGCGCGCACGGTGCGCTTCCGCTTCAAGCGTCCGAACCGCGAGCTGCCGCTGACGGTGGGCGGCATCCCGATCTTCAGCCGCGACTGGGGCGTGGATCCGGTCACGGGCCGGCGCAAGCCGTTCAACGAGGTGGTGATGGAGGTGCCGATCGGCAGCGGGCCGTACCGCATCGGGCCGGTCAAGTTCGGCAAGGACATTACCTACGTGCGCGATCCCGACTACTGGGCGCGCGACCTGCCGGTACGGCGCGGCACGTTCAACTTCGACCGCATCACCGTCAAGATCTACAAGGACAACACCGCGCGGCTGGAGGCGCTCAAGGCCGGCGAGTTCGACCTGATGCGCTTCTTTTCCGCCGGCGACTGGGCGCGGCGCGTCAAGGGCCGGCGCTTCGACAGCGGCGAGCTGGTCAAGGCCGAATTCCGCCACCGTCTGCCGACGGGCTTTCAGAGCTACGTGCTCAACACGCGCCGGCCGCCGCTGGACGACCGGCGCGTGCGCCAGGCGCTGGCGCTGGCGCTGGACTTCGAGTGGATGAACGAGCGGCTGTTCTACGGCAGCTACGAGCGCGTGCGCGGGCTGTTCGGCAACACCGCCTGCGCCGCGCAGGGCGAGCCGGACGCGGCGCAGCGCCGGCTGCTGGAGCCGTGGCGCGCGCAGCTGCCGCCGGAGGTGTTCGGGCCGATGCACGAGCCGCCGGTGGCCGGCACGCCGGAGCGGCTGCGCGCCAACCTGCGCCAGGCGCAGGCGCTGCTGCGCCAGGCCGGCTGGACCTTCCGCGACGGCGCGCTGCGCAACGCGAGGGGCGAGCCGCTGGTGCTGGAGTATCTGGACAGCAACGAGGCTGGCGCCCGTGTCGTCACCGCATGGGCGCGCAACCTGGCGCGCCTGGGCGTGGAGCTGCGCTTTAGGCCGGTGGACTTTGCGCTGTACCAGCAGCGGCTGCGCACCTTCGACTTCGACATCGTCAGCCTCGCCTTCGGCGGCACGCACAGCCCCGGCGCGGAATACGCCGACCTGTTCGGCAGCGAGGCGGCGCGCACGCCCGATTCGGGCAACTTCACGGGGCTGGCCAACCCGGCGGTGGACGATCTGATCGCGCGCATGGTGCGCGCCGAGCGCGAGGAGGAGTTCCTCGCCGCGTGCCGGGCGCTGGACCGCGCGGTGGCGCACCTGCAGGTGCTGATCCCGCAGTGGTCGGCGCCGACGCACCGCATGGCCTACAACGCCTGGCGGCTGGCGCATCCGGCGCAGATGCCGCCGTACGCCAGCGGCGAGGGCTGGGCGATCGAGACCTGGTGGGCGCGCCAGCCGCCGGGGCCGGCCCGTTGAGCAAGGGGACACGCCGATGTGGGGCTACATCCTCAAGCGCCTGCTGCTGATGGTGCCGACGCTGCTGGGCGTGCTGCTGGTGACGTTCGTCGTCATCCAGTTCGTCCCCGGCGGGCCGGTGGAGCAGTACCTGGCCGAGGCGCGCGCGGGGCTGGGCCACGGTTCGGAAGGGGCGGGCTTCTACCGCGGCGGGCAGGGCGTCGATCCGAAGCGGCTGGAGGAGATCAGGGCGCTCTACGGCTTCGACAAGCCGGCGCACGAGCGTTTCTGGCAGATGCTGGTGCAGTTCGCGCGCTTCGACCTCGGCCAGAGTTTCTTCCAGAACAAGCCGGTGGCGCAGCTGATCTGGGAGAAGCTGCCGGTGTCGATGAGCCTGGGGCTGTGGACGTTCGTGATCAGCTACGCGGTGGCGGTGCCGCTGGGCATCGCCAAGGCGGTGCGCGCCGGCAGCCGCTTCGACCTCGTGACCTCGATCCTGGTGCTGGTGGCCTACGCGATCCCGGGATTCGTGCTCGGGGTGGCGCTGCTGGTGATCTTCGGCGGGCAGCTGCAGTGGTTTCCGCTGCGCGGGCTGGTCAGCGACCACTGGGCGGAGCTGTCGTGGCCGGCGCGCATCGTCGATTACCTCTGGCACATCACGCTGCCGGTGCTGGCGATGGTGCTGGGCAGCTTCGCCGTCACGACGATGCTGACCAAGAACGCCGTGCTGGAGGAGATCCGCAAGCAGTACGTGCTGGTGGCGCGCGCCAAGGGGCTGGACGAGCGCACCATCCTGTGGAAGCACGTGCTGCGCAACGCGCTGATTCCGATCGTGACCGGCTTTCCGGCGGCCTTCGTCGGCGCGTTCTTCACCGGCAGCCTGCTGATCGAGACGCTGTTCTCGCTCGACGGGCTGGGACTGCTGAGCTACGAGAGCGTGATCCGGCGCGACTATCCGGTGGTGCTGGGCACCCTCTACCTGTTCACGCTGATCGGGCTGGTGACCAAGCTGATCAGTGACCTGTGCTACGTCTGGGTGGATCCGCGTGTCAAGTTCGACTGAAGCCACGACCGCGACGCTGAGCCCCGCCCGGCGCGCGTGGCGGCGCTTCCGGCGCAACCGGCTCGGGTTCGGCAGTCTGCTCGTCTTCGTGACGCTGGTGTTGCTGAGCCTGGCGGCGGAGCTGGTCTCCAACGACCGGCCGCTGGTGGTGCGCTACGAGGGGCAGTGGTATTGGCCGCTGTGGCGCGACTACCCCGAGACCACCTTCGGCGGCGACTTCGAGACGCCCACCGACTACCTCGACCCCTACGTGCGCCAGCGCCTGACGAGCGCTGGCAACTGGGCGCTGTACCCGCCGAACCCCTACGGCCCCAAGGCGCTGAACTACTGGGCGCCGGGGCCGCACCCGGCGCCTCCGAGCCGCGCCAACCTGCTCGGCACCGACGACCGCGGGCGCGACCTGCTGGCGCAGCTGATCTACGGCTTTCGCTTAAGCGTCCTGTTCGCGCTGGCGCTGACCGCGATCGGCGTGGTGCTGGGGGTGCTGGCCGGCGCGGTGCAGGGCTACTTCGGCGGGCGCATCGATCTCACGCTGCAGCGGCTGATCGAGATCTGGTCGTCGATGCCGGAGCTGTACCTGCTGATCATCTTCAGCGCGATCTTCGCGCCGAGTGTCGCCCTGCTGCTGGTGCTGCTCAGCCTCTTTGGCTGGATGGGGCTGGCCGACTACGTGCGTGCGGAGTTCCTGCGCAACCGCCAGCTCGACTACGTGCGCGCAGCGCGCGCGCTGGGGCTGTCGCATGCGGCCATCATCTGGCGCCACATCCTGCCCAACAGCTTGACGCCGGTGGTGACGTTCCTGCCGTTTCGCATGAGCGCGGCGATCCTGGCGCTGACGTCGCTGGATTTTCTCGGGCTGGGGGTGCCGCCGGGCACGCCGAGCCTGGGCGAGCTGCTGGCGCAGGGCAAGGCCAACATCGACGCCTGGTGGATCTCGCTGTCGACCTTCGGCGTGCTGGTGCTGACGCTGACGCTGCTGACCTTCATGGGCGATGCGCTGCGCGACGCGCTCGACCCGCGCAAGCAGGACTGAGGCGATGACGACCACGACGCCCAACGACCCGACGCCGCTGCTGGAGGTGCGCGATCTGCGCGTGGCCTTCGGGGCGCACGAGGTGGTGCGTGGCGTGTCGCTGCAGGTGCGCGCCGGCGAGAAGGTGGCGCTGGTGGGCGAATCCGGCAGCGGCAAAACGGTGACGGCGCTGTCGCTGCTGCGGCTGCTGCCGCAGGCGCGGCTGAGCGGCACGGTGCGGCTGGACGGCGAGGAGCTGCTGACCGCCCCGGAGCGCCGCCTGCGCGCGCTGCGCGGCGATGCGGTGGCCTACATCTTCCAGGAGCCGATGACGGCGCTCAACGCCCTTTATCCGATCGGTGAGCAGATCGCCGAGGTGCTGCGCGCCAAGCGCGGGCTGCCGAAGGGCCAGGCGTGGGCGCAGGCCGAGGCCGCGCTGGCGCAGGTCGGCATCGACGAGCCGGCGCGCCGCGCGCGCCAGTATCCGCACCAGCTGAGCGGCGGGCAGCGCCAGCGCGCGATGATCGCGATGGCGCTGGCCCTGCAGCCGCGCCTGCTGGTGGCCGATGAGCCGACCACCGCGCTGGATGCGAGCCTGCGCGTGCAGGTGCTGGAGCTGCTCGGCGAGCTGCAGCGCCGCCTGGGCCTGGCGGTGCTGCTGATCACGCATGATCTGCCGCTGGTGCGGCGGTTTGCCGACCGTGTCGCCGTGATGCAGGACGGCACGGTGGTCGAGGACGGCTCGGTGGCCGAGGTGTTCGCGGCGCCGCGCCACCCGTACACGCGGCGTCTGCTGGCCAGCCGCCCGGTGCGCGACGTCACCGAGCTGCGTGCGCCGGCCCCCGACGATGAACCGGTGCTGACGCTGCACGACGTGCGCGTGACCTACCCCGTGCCGCTGCCAGGGCTGCGCGGTTGGTTTCGGCGCGGCCGTTTCGAGGCGCTGCAGGGCGTTGCGGCCGTGCTGCGCGCCGGGCGGACGCTGGCGGTGCTGGGGGAATCCGGCAGCGGCAAGACGACGCTGGCGCTGGCGGCGCTCGGCCTGCAGCCGGCACAGGGTCGCATCGAGGTGGCCGGCCAACCGTGGCGCGGCGACGCGCGCGACCGTGCGCTGCGGCGGCAGATCCAGGTGGTGTTTCAGGATCCGTTCTCCTCGCTGTCGCCGCGGCTGACGCTGGAGCAGATCGTCGAGGAGGGCTTGCGCGTGCACGCGCCGCAGCTGGATGCGACCGCGCGGCGCGCGCGCGTGGTGCAGGCGCTGCACGACGTCGGCCTGCTGCCGCCACACGCCGGCCCCGAGGAGCTTGCCGCCTGGCTGCAGCGCTATCCGCACGCGTTTTCCGGCGGGCAGCGCCAGCGCATTGCGCTGGCGCGCGCGCTGATCGTCGAGCCGCGCGTGCTGGTGCTGGATGAGCCGACCAGCGCGCTGGACGTGACGGTGCAGCAGCAAGTGCTGCAGCTGCTGCGGCGGCTGCAGCGGCAGCGCCGCTTGGCGTACCTGCTGATCACGCACGACGTCGAGGTCGTGGCGGCGCTGGCGCACGAGGTGCTGGTGATGCGCCGCGGGCGGGTGGTGGAGGCCGGACCCGCCGAACGCGTGCTGGCCGAGCCGCGCGAGGCGACGACGCGCGCGCTGCTGGCCAGCAGCGGCTGGTCGCCGCCGGGCTGAGCAACCGTCGTCGGAAGGTCGGCCCGATCCACGCCAGCGGTTGTGGTCCAATTCGATCTGGCGCGCCGTGCGAGCCGCGGCCGCGCGCATCCGGACCACGACGAGGAGACCCGCCCGATGACCCAGCCTGTCGACGCCCAGGCCGACCCCGCCGCCGTTACCCTCGACGCGCGCTCGCCGCTGCGCTGGCTCGCGCTTGGTTGGCGCGACTATCGCGCCAATCCGTTGCCGGGATTGCTGCACGGCGGGCTGATGGCGCTGTTCGGGCTGATTCTGTTGCTGGCGCTGCGCGATCATTTCTGGCTGCTTGCCGGGGCCTTCTCCGGCTTCCTGATCATCGCGCCGATCCTGGCCTCGGGGCTGTACGCGGTCAGCTGGTACCTGGAGCGCGGTCAGAAGGTGTGCTGCCAGGAGGTGATGGCGCTGTGGGCCTCCGGCGACCGGCGGCTGGTGGCCTTCGGGCTGCTGCTGGCGCTGGCCGGCACCGGCTGGGTGCTGACGTCGGCGGCCCTGATCACGCTGTGGGCACCGGTGCCGATCGAGCGCCCGGCCGACTTCGTGCGCCACGTGATGCTGGCGCCGGACCTGGGTCTGTTCGAGGTCTGGCTGCTGCTGGGAGCGTGGCTGGCCGCGCCGGTGTTCGCCTCCAGCGTGATGGCGTTGCCGATGCTGGTGGACACGCCGACGCCGCTGTGGCGCGCGGTCGGCGAGAGCTGGCGCGCGGTCGGTGCCCGCCCGGGGGTGATGGCCGCCTGGGCGGTCTGCATCGCCGTGCTGGTGGCACTCGGGATGGCCCTGGCGATGGTGGGGCTGGTGGTGGTGGTGCCGGTGCTGGCCTACGCCAGCTGGCACGCGTACCGGGATTTCGAGCGGGCCGGGCTGATCGAGCCGGTGCGCGCGCAGAGGGCATGATGGAAGGATCGCTGTTCGGTTATTCGGAGGCGCAGATCGCGCAGTTCGGCCTGACGTTCGGCGTCGGCGCCTTCATCCTGTACATGCTGTTCATCGTGTTCAACCTGGCGCGCGAATCCAAGGCCGGCAAGTTCGGCACCTTCATCCTGTTTCTGGTGCTGTCGCTGGGCATGCTCGGCTTCATCGCCAAAAATGTGATTCAATGGATCATCGGCCTGTGATCCGGGCCCCGAGGTCGACCAGGATGTCACAAGCGGGCGGCGGCCCGCAGGGAGTACGCGCATGGCACCGGGCAGCCACTTCACGATCCCGGGACTCAACACCGACGAGACGTACCGCACCGGCGAGCGAACCGTGCGTGTTGCGGTGGAGGGCTGGAACGAGCGTGTCGTCGAGGGGGCGCTGCTCGATTTCCAGAGCGGCAGCGGCATCAAGGTGCTGCCGGACGGTCACGCGAAGGCGCTCGCCCTGCGCTTCAACCAGATCAAGCGGCTGCGCTTCGCCCCGACGGAACCGGTGACGGCGCCGGCTTCCGGCTTTGCCGACGAAGCCCTGCAGACGTTCGCCGTCCAGCTGCGCGACGGCTCGGTCTACGCCGGACACTGCCACGGCTGCCGCCGTACCCCCGACGGGCTGTGGGTGTTTCCGAAGGTCGCCGCCGAGGGTGACCCGCAGCGCGTGTTCATTCCGCGCAGCGCGATCACCAACTACCAGGTGCAGCGGGGCGACGGCGGGCTGCTGGTCGACAGCGACTTCGGGGCGACGCTCTGGCAGGAGGGGGAGGAAACCCCCGTCGAGGCACTCCGCACCAATCCCCCGGCACCGCCGGTGGCCACACTGGATCAGCTGCAGGAGGCACTCAGGCGCCAGGCCACGCTCAAGCCGGTGCCGATCGGCGAGGCGCTGCTGGGCCTGGGCAAGATTACGCCGGACCAGCTCGCCGCCGCGCTGCAACGGCAGAAGAGCACCGGCACACCGCTGGGGCAGACGCTGGTCGAGATGGGCCTGATCCAGCCCGCGGACCTGCAGGTGGCGCTGGCGCGCAAGATGGGCTACCCGTTCGTCGACGTGCGGCGCTACCCGGTCGACCCCGCGGCGCTGCGGCTGGTGCCGCTGGCGCTGGCCACCCGGCTGCGCGTGCTGCCGATCGCGCTGGTGGGCGGCGCGCTCGTCGTCGCGATGGCCGACCCGCTGCAGTTCAAGGCGATCGACGAGCTCGAGTTCACCGCGCAGCGCAAGGTGCTGCCGGTGGTGGGCACGGCCGCCGACCTGCAGGCCCGCATCGGTGAAGCCTACCGCCAGGTCGGGCTGGCCGACGGCCCCGCGGCGCCGGAGATGCCCGCGGGCGGCGCGCCCGAGGTGGAGGCTTGGCAGCTGGCGGCGGCGCTGGCGGTGGAGCCGGCAGGCGACGGCGCCGAGGAGCGGCCGATCGAGCAGTCCGACAACACGCTGGTCAAGCTGGTCAACACGATGATCGTGGAGGCTTTCCACCAGCGTGCCTCCGACATCCACATCGAGCCGTACCCGGGGCGCGACAAGGTCGTGATCCGGTTCCGTGTCGATGGCGAGATGCGCCCGTACCTGGAGCTGCCATCGAGCTACCGCAACGCGCTGGTGGCGCGCATCAAGGTGATGTGCGACCTCGACATCGCCGAGAGGCGCAAGCCGCAGGACGGCAAGATCCACTTCAAGCGCTTCGGCGGCCTGCCGATCGAGCTGCGCGTGGCCACCATCCCCACCGCCCACGGTCTGGAGGATGTGGTGATGCGCATCCTGCAGTCGTCGGCGACGCTGCCGCTCCATGGCCTGCACCTGAGCGCGCGCAACCTGGCGGCGATCGAGCACATCCTGGAGCGGCCCTATGGGCTTTTCCTGTGTGCCGGCCCGACCGGCTCGGGCAAGACCACGACGCTGCACGCCGCGCTGCAGCGCCTCAACACCCCCAACCGCAAGATCTGGACGGCCGAGGACCCGGTCGAGATCACGCAGCGCGGGCTGCGCCAGATCCAGGTCAATCCGAAGATCGGCTGGACGTTCGCCAACGCGCTGCGCGCGCTGCTGCGGGCCGACCCGGACGTCATCATGGTGGGCGAGATTCGCGACCCGGAGACGGCCGAGATGGCCATCGAGGCGTCGCTGACCGGCCATTTCGTGATGTCGACGCTGCACACCAATTCGGCGGCCGAGACGGTGCTGCGCCTGCACGACCTCGGTGTCGATCCGTTTTCGTTCGCCGACTCGCTGCAGGGGATCTTGGCGCAGCGACTGGTGCGGCGCGTCTGCCCGGCCTGTGTGCAGCACGAGCCGCTGAGCCCGGCGCGGCTGGCCGAGCTGCGGCGCGACTACCAGGCGCAGCTGCCGCCGGACCACCCGCTGCGCGACGATGCCGCCCTGGAGGCGCACTGGCGCGAGCACTTCAGCCGCGACGGCGCGCTGATGATCTCGCACGCGCCGGGTTGTGCCGAATGCGGCCAGACCGGCTACCGCGGCCGCCTGGCGCTGCACGAGCTGTTGGCCGTCACGCCGGCGGTGCGCCAGCTGGTGCAGACGCGTGCGCAGCCGGCGCAGATCCAGGCCCAGGGCATCCATGACGGCATGCGCACCCTGCGTCAGGATGGCATCGAAAAGGTGCTGATGGGGCTGACGACCCTGGCCGAGGTGCGGGCCTCCAGCAACCTGTGACGCGACCCGGGCGCCGCTCCCAGGGGGCCAGGAACCGCCCGGCCGCTTCCAGCCGCCTCAGCAGCCGCGCGTGATCGGCATCTCCACCTCCGGTGCGCGCACCAGGTGCTTGGCCAGCTCCAGCTTGGCGATGGCGTTGCGGTGCACCTCGTCCGGCCCGTCCGCCAGCCGCAGCGTGCGCTGGTTGGCGTAGCTGCGCGCCAGCGGCGTGACCTGCGACACGCCGGCGCCCCCGTAGGCCTGGATCGCCCAGTCCAGCACCTGGCAGGCGACGTTGGGCGCCACGACCTTGATCATCGCGATCTCGGCGCGCGCGGCCTTGTTGCCCACCGTGTCCATCATGTAGGCGGCCTTGAGCACCAGCAGTCGGGCCTGCTCGATCATGCAGCGCGCCTCCGCGATGCGCTCCTGCCAGACGGTCTGCGCGGCGATCGGCTGGCCGAAGGCGACGCGCTCGTTGAGCCGGCGACACATCAGCTCCAGCGCGCGCTCGGCCGCGCCGATCGAGCGCATGCAGTGGTGGATGCGCCCGGGGCCGAGGCGCCCCTGCGCGATCTCGAAGCCGCGCCCTTCGCCGAGCAGGATGTGGTCGGCCGGCACGCGCACGTCCTTCAGTTCGATCTCCATGTGGCCGTGCGGCGCGTCGTCGTAGCCGAACACCGACAGCGCCCGCACGACGCGGATGCCGGGCGTGTCCGCGGGCACCACGATCATCGACTGCTGCGCGTGGCGCGGCGCGTCGGGGTTGGTCTTGCCCATCACGATGTAGACCGCGCAGCGCGGATCGCCCGCGCCGGAGGACCACCACTTGCGTCCGTTGATGACGTAGTGGTCGCCGTCGCGCTCGATGCGGCACTGGATGTTGGTGGCGTCCGAGGAGGCCACCTCCGGCTCGGTCATCAGGAAGGCCGAGCGGATCTCGCCGCGCAGCAGCGGCTCCAGCCAGCGGTCCTTGAGCGCCTCGCTGGCGTAGCGCTCCAGCGTCTCCATGTTGCCGGTGTCGGGGGCGGAGCAGTTGAACACCTCCGCCGCCCACGGCACGCGGCCCATGATCTCGCACAGCGGCGCGTACTCGAGGTTGCTCAGGCCCTCTGGTGCGCGCGGGGAGTTCGGCAGAAACAGGTTCCACAGGCCCGCGGCGCGCGCCTTGGGCTTGAGCTCCTCGATCAGGCGCGTGGGCTGCCAGGGGTTGCCGGCGGCACGGTTGGCGGCCACCTCCTCCTCGTAGCGTTCCTCATTGGGGTAGACGTGCTCCTCCATGAACGCCAGCAGGCGCTCGCGCAGGGCCTGCACGCGGGGGCTGTAGGCGAAGTCCATCGCGGTTCTCCGAGGGGTGGGTCGTGGGGGATCAGCCGAGCCGCTGCGCGAAGCGCCACGCCAGCTGCGCCATCGGACGGGCGCCCGCGGCGGCTGCGCGCGCCTGGGTGCTGGAGGCGGTGCCGAGCTCGATGCGCTTGGCGATGCCCTGCAGGATGGCGGCGAGCCGGAACGCGTTGTAGGCGAGGAAGAACGGCCAGGCACGCCGCAGCTCGCCCGGCTGCACGAGGCCGGTGGCGGCGCAGTAGCGCGCGATCGTGTCGTCCTCATCCGGGATGCCCAGCGCCGCCCAGTCCAGCCCGGCGATGCCGCGGAACGTTCCCGGCTCGATGTGCCACGTCAGGCAGTGGTAGCTGAAGTCCGCCAGTGGATGCCCGAGCGTGGCCAGCTCCCAGTCCAGCACCGCCACGATGCGCGGCTCCGTGGGGTGGAACATCAGGTTGTCGAGCCGGTAGTCGCCATGCACGATGCTGACGAGCCGTTCGTCGCGTGCCAGCTCCGGCAGGTGGCCGGGCAGCCATGCCATCAGCCGCTCCATCTCGGGGATGGGCTCGGTGATGGAGGCCTCATACTGCTTGCTCCAGCGCGCGATCTGGCGCTCGAAGTAGTTGCCCGGACGGCCGAAATCGGCCAGACCGACCGCCTGAACGTCGACGCGGTGCAGCGCGGCCAGCACGCGCGTCATCTCGACGTAATGGGCGCGGCGCTCCTGCGGCGTCATGCCGGGCAGCGACTGGTCCCACAGCACGCGGCCTTCTACGTGTTCCATGACGTAGAACGCGCGGCCGATGACGCCCTCGTCCTCGCACAGCGCCAGCATGCGCGGCACCGGCACCTGGCTGCCGGCCAGCGCCTGCATGACGCGGAATTCGCGCTCGATGGCGTGCGCCGAGGGCAGCAGCCGTGCCGCGGGCCCGGGCTTGGTGCGCATCACGTAGGTGCGCTGCGGGGTACTCAGCCGGTAGGTGGGGTTGGACTGCCCGCCGGCGAACTTCTCGATGGCCAGCGGCCCGGCGAAGCCGGGCAGATGCGCCTGCAGCCACGCCTGCAGCGCGGCGGTGTCGATGGCGTGGTGCGGCGGGGAAGGGGTCTCGGCGTTCATGCGGCGATCCGTGACGGACACGGCCGCCCGGCCGTGCCCCGCTTCAGGGTTCGGATTCGACGATGCGCATCAGGGCCGCGCGATCGCGCACCACCAGGCCGCCCGGCTCGATGCGGATGGCGCCCTCGCGCTCCATCGTCTTGAGCTCCTGGTTGACGCGCTGGCGCGAGGCTCCGAGCAGCTGGGCCAGCTCCTCCTGCGCCAGCTGCAGGCCGATGCGTGTCTCCTGTCCGTTGGCCAGGCACGGCACCCCGTAGGAGCGGCACAGGTGCAGCAGCTGCTTGGCCAGCCGCGCGCGCAGGGGCAGGGTGTTGAGATCCTCCACCAGGCCGAACAGCGTGCGGATGCGCCGCGCATGCAGCCGCAGCAGCGCTTCGTACAGCTCGACGTGCTGATCCAGGATCTTGCGGAAGTCGCTGCGCGCCACGCACAGCAGGGTCGTGGCGCCATGGGCGTAGGCGTCGTGCGTGCGGGCGTCGCCATCGAACATCGCCACGTCGCCGAACCACACGCCCGGCTCCACGTAGGTCAGCGTGATCTGCTTGCCGGTGATGGAGGTGGAGCTGACGCGCACGGCGCCCTTGGCCACCGCGCTCCAGAAGGCAGGCGGGTCGCCGCGGGCGCAGATCAGGTCGCCGTCCTGGTAACGTTTGACGAAGGCGCATCGCAGGATGTCGTGCCGCAGCGAGGGCGAAAGGCTCGAAAACCAGCGTCCGTGGTTGATCGCCTCGCGTTCCTCCATTGTCAGCATCGGCTCGTCGAGCGGCTGTCGTATGAGCGACTGGATGTTCATGCCCATGCGGTCGTCTCCTCGTGTGGACCGGCGGCAGCGTCAGCGGTATTGCGGGACGCGCTTGTCCAGGAAGGCCTGGATGCCCTCGCCGGCGTTGGGGTGATGCAGATTGCGCACGAAATGGTCGCGTTCCTCACGCAGCAGGCGCGCCAGTCCGTGCTCCGGCGCATCGTTGGCCAGCGCCTTGATGCTGGCCAGCGCGTTGGGGGCCTTGGCGTTGAGCCGCTCGGCCAGCGCCAGTGCGTCCGTCAGCGCCGCGCCCGGGGCGCTGACCGCGGTGACGAGGCCGAGCTGGTGCAGCCGCTCGGCGCCGACGCGCTCGCCCAGCATCAGCAGCTGCAGCGCGGTGGCGCGCGGCAGCTGGCGCAGCAGGCTCCAGGTGGCGCCGCCGTCGGGCGACAGCGCGACGTTGACGTAGGCCATCACGAACACCGCGTCGCGCGCGGCGACCAGCAGGTCGCACGCCAGCGCCAGCGAAAACCCCGCCCCGGCGCAGGCGCCCTCCACTGCGGCGATGACGGGCTTGGGGAAACTGCGGATCGCCTCGATCCAGCTGTGCAGCGCCTCGATGCTGTCGGCCTGCACCTCGGGCGGCTGCTGCCGGTTGGCCAGCAGCCGCTGCAGGTTGCCGCCGGCGCAGAAGGTGCCGCCGTCGCCGGTGACGATGACGCTGCGCACCTCGGCGTTGCGCTCGGCGGCGATCAGCGCCTCGATGCCGGCGACGTAGATCTCCGGCGCCAGCGCGTTGCGCTGCTCGGGGTTGTGGATCGTCAGCACCAGCGTGCCGCCGTGGCTGTGGCTCTTGAGCGTGGCGGTCATCTCGTCATTCCTCGGGGTGCAGCAGGCTCAGCCCCAGCGCGCCGCGGCGGCGCAGCCACGGCGAGGGGCGGTAGCGCGGGTCGCCGTAGACGGTCTGCAGGTTGAACAGGATCTCCAGCACGCTGGCGGCGCCGACGCGGTCGCCCATCGCCAGCGGCCCGGCCGGGTAGCCCAGGCCCAGTGTGACGGCGGTCTCCAAGTCGCCGGGCGTGCAGATGCCCTGCTGGCAGATGTCGGCGGCGATGTTGACGATGGTGGCCACCACGCGCTGCGTGACGAAGCCGCCGCTGTCGCGGATGACGCTGACCGGCTTGCCGTCACGCGCGAACAGCGCGTGCGCGGCGGCGCGCATGTCGTGGCGCGTGGCCGGGTTGGTGGCCAGCACGCGGCGCTTGACGGCGCCATCGGGCAGCAGCATGTCGAGGCCGACGGTGCGCCCGGGGTCGAGCCGCTCCACCGCCGCCACCGTCGTGACGTCGTGGCCGAGCGGCGCCACCACGATCAGCGCGCGCTCCGAGGGCTGGGCGGCGGTCTCGATCGTCGCGCCCAGGTCCTTCAGCAGCTGCAGCAGCTCGGCGCGGCGCGCGGCGCCGGGCGACACCCACACCGGCGGCAGCGCCTCCACCACCGGCGCGGGCGGCTCCGGCGGCACCTGCACCTGCCCATCGACGTAGCGGTAAAACCCCTCGCCGACCTTGCGCCCGACCACGCCGCCGGCCAGCCGCTGCGCCGCGATCACGCTCGGGCGAAAGCGCGGCTCCTCGTAGTACTGGTGGTAGATCGACTCCATCACCGGCTGCGAGACGTCCAGCGCCGTCAGGTCCAGCAGCTCGAACGGCCCGAGGCGAAAACCCATCTGGTCCTTCAGGATACGGTCGATGGTGGCGAAGTCGGCCACGCGCTCGCCGGCGATGCGCAGCGCCTCGGTGATGTAGCCGCGCCCCGCGTGGTTGACGATGAAGCCCGGCGTGTCCTGCGCCAGTACCGGGGTGTGCCCCATCTCGCGCGCGAAGGCGGCCAGGCGCTGCACGACGCCGGCGTCGGTCTTCAGCCCGGCCACCACCTCGACCACCTTCATCAGCGGCACCGGGTTGAAGAAATGGAAGCCCGCCAGCCGCTGCGGGGCGCGCAGCCGGCTGCCGATCGCCGTCACCGACAGCGACGAGGTGTTGGTGGCCAGCACCGCGTCCGGGCCGACGATGTCTTCGAGCTGGCGGAACAGGTCTTGCTTGACATCCAACCGCTCGACGATGGCTTCGATGACGAGGTCGCAGCCCGCCAGCGCCTCCACGCCCGCCGCCGGCACCAGCCGCTGCAGGCACGCGGCGGCGTCATCCGCGGTCATGCGGCCCTTGGCCACCAGCTTGTCCCAGGTGTCGCGCAGGGCGGCGCGGGCGGCCTCGACGGCAGCTGGTTGCGCGTCCACCAGGTGCACGGTGCTGCCGGCCTGCGCGGCAATCTGGGCGATGCCGCGCCCCATGGCGCCGGTGCCCACGAGGCCGATGTTGCGAAAAGTGAGACGTTGCGCGACGTCGGACATGGTGTTCCTCTGCATTCCTCTGCGTGAATCCGGGTGGCTGTGACAGAATCGACGTCATCTGCGCGACCCTGTCCCATGAGCCCGAAGGATAACCGCACGCTCCCCACCGCCGTGATGGCCGCCGTGCTGCTGGCTGGCGCCATCCCGGCGGGGGCGCAGTCGCTGGGCGCGGCCAAGGGGGCGGTGTTCATCGGTCGGCCGCTGGACGTCGTGGTGGCCAGCACCGTCGAGGGCGACGATGCGGCGGCCCTGTGTGCCGAGGCGCGCGTGCGCTATGGCGAGACGTCGCTGGCGGCCAGCGACGTCGCGCTCAGTGTCGTGCGCGACGATCCGCGCGGTCCCGGCCTGCGCGTGCGCACCCGCACGCCGGTGGACGAGCCGTTCGTCACCGTGGAGGTGCGCGTCGGCTGCCAAGGCTCGCTGACGCGCAGCTATACGCTGCTGGCGGATCTGGAGCCGCCACGGCCGGCGGCGCCGGTGGCGTCGTCGACGCCAGTGGCCTCCGCCCCCGCAACGCCGGCCTCATCCTCGTCTTCTGCGCCAGCCAGCGCACCGGGGCTGGTGCCCGCCGCGGCAACGGCGCCTTTGCCCCCGGAGACGCCGGTGCGGCTGACGCCGCCGGCCAGCCGTCCGCCCGGCGTGGCGCGACTGGCGGCCAAGACGCGCCCGGTGGCGGTGGCGCAGGGCGGCACGCGGTCCGCGGGCACGGTGCAGGCGGCCCCGGCGCCAGCGGCCGCACCGCCCGCCGGGCCGCGCCTGAAGCTGGAGCCGGTGGACCTGGCGGCGCCAGCCCCCAACCCGGCGGAGACGGCACAGGCACCAGCCGGTGCGATGGCGCCCCCGACGGCCCCTGACGGCGCCACCGAAGGCGCCGCCGCGCCGCTGCAGCAGGAGCTGGAGCGGCTGCGCGCCGAGCAGCAGCGTCTGCTGATGGCGGTGGAGACACTCAACCGTGAACTGGGACAGGCGCGCGCCGAGGCTGCGCCGCCGGGCTGGTTGCCGTGGGCCGTGGCGGCCTTGGCATCGCTGCTGGCCGCGGCCGGCTGGCTGCGCAACCGCGGCGGGGCAGGTCGCGCCGCCACACCGTGGTGGCAGCCCCGCACCGCGGCCCAGCCGGGCTCGCAGCCGGCGGCAGCCTCCCCCGAGACACCACCGCCGATGCCGGTGGCTCCACCGGTGTCCGCCAGTCCGCCGGCCCCGCCGGCGGCGGCCGAGCCCGTGGCGGACGAAACCGTCATCCTCGCGCGCGACAGCCTGTTGGAGCGCGAGCTCGAGGGGGCCGCCGCGCCCGTGCACGCCGCTTCCCTGACGGGGGTCGACGTCGCCGATGCGCACGACAGCGCGTTTGAGCCGGCGCCGGTGGCGGCGCTGGATCTGGCGGCGCTGCACGAGCTGTGGGAGCGCGTCGACTTCTTCGAGGATCTGGGACAGATCGCCGATGCGGTGGCGGCGCTGCGCAGCTTCGTGCTGGCCCATCCGCGCGCCAGCGAAGCCCCGTACCTGCGCTGGTGGCGGCTGGCCAGCGAGCACGGGCTGGACGCGCGGCTGGCACAGGCCACCTACGAGCAGCATTACCACCGTCTGCTGCAGGGCGACGGCCGGCGCGGCACGCTGCTGGACGATGCGGCCCTGCTGCAGCGGCTGCAGGCCGAATGGCCCGGTCAGCAGGCGCGCGCCACCGTGGAGCAGGCCCTGGCCTCGCAGCCGGATGCCGAGGGCCAGGCGCTGCTGGCGGTGCGCTCGCTGGCGGCGTTCGACGACCTGATCACGCTGCACGGTGTGCTCGATCTGTTGCCGCTGTTGCCGTTGACCGAAGCCGACCCGGCCGCGCCGGCCGCAGCCCCCAAGGCGGATGACCACGTCATCGAATTCGACCTGAGCGGCTGGACGCTGCCGCCGGCGCCGCCGCCGGCCGCGGCGCGCTGAGACGGTTCAGCGCCGCACGTGCAGGGCGCCCGGGTTGACGATGTTGGTGGGCGTGCCCTTGATGTAGTTGACGACGTTGTCGAACGCGGCGGAGAAATACTTCTCGTAGCTGTCGAGCTCGACGAAGCCGATGTGCGGCGTGCAGATGCAGTTTTCCAGCCGCAGCAGGGCATGGCCCTGCAGGATCGGCTCGTTCTCGAACACGTCGACGGCCGCCATGCCGGGCCGGCCGCGGTTGAGCGCGGCCACCAGCGCGTCCGGCTCGATCAGCTCGGCGCGTGCGGTGTTGACCAGCAGCGCGGTGGGCTTCATGGTGGCCAGATCGTCGAAGCGCACGCAGCTGCGTGTTGCGTCGGTCAAGCGCAGGTGCAGGCTCAGCACGTCGCTGTCGGCGAACAGCGTGGCCTTGTCCGGCGCCACCTCGAAGCCGTCGGCGGCGGCCTGCGCACGGCTGGCCTCGCGCCCCCAGACGAGCACGCGCATGCCGAACGCCCGCCCGTAGCCCGCCACCAGCCGGCCGATGCGCCCGTAGCCCCAGATGCCCAGCGTGCGGCCGCGCAGCACCATGCCCAGGCCGAAGTTGGGCGGCATCGCGGCGGCCTTCAGCCCCGACTGCTGCCAGGCGCCATGCTTCAGGTTGGCCACGTAGTGCGGGATGCGGCGCATCGCCGCCATGATCAGCGCCCAGGTCAGCTCGGCCGGCGCCACCGGGTCGCCGACACCCTCGGCCACCGCCACCCCATGCTCGGTGCAGGCCTGCACGTCGATGTGCGGCCCCACCGAGCCGGTCTGCGCGATCAGTTTCAGGCGCGGCAGCCGCTCCAGCAGCTGACGGGTGATCGCGGTGCGCTCACGGATCAGCACGACGATGTCGGCGTCGCGCAGCCGCACCGCCAGCTGCCCGACCCCCTTGACGTTGTTGGTGTAGACCTTGGCGGGGTAGGGGTCGAGCTTGCGCGCGCAGGCCAGCTTGCGCACGGCGTCCTGGTAATCGTCGAGGATCACGATGTTCATGGCCGGCATTGTGCCCGCTGTCGCCTGCGTGGCCGCAAGGTCAGCGCGCATCGCCTACCATCACGCGATGGCCGCTTCGTCGATCACCGCCACCACCGCTGCGGGGCAGCCGGCCGCGCCCTGGCGCCAGGATGCGCGGGTCATCGGGCTGGTAGGGCTGGCGCACGCCACGTCGCACTTTTCCCACCTGCTGCTGGCGCCGCTGTTTCCGATCTTCATGCGCGAGTTCGGCCTGACCTATTCGCAGGTCGGGCTGCTGACCAGCGTCTTCTTCGTCATCTCCGGCGTCGGGCAGGCGCTGTCGGGCTTCCTGGTGGATCGTGTCGGCGCGCGCCCGGTGCTGTTTGCGGCGATCGCCTGCTTCGTCGGCTCGGCGCTGGCGGCGGCCACCGCGCAGGGCTGGTGGGGGCTGTTGCTGGCGGCGGTGCTGGCCGGCGTGGGCAACGCGCCGTTTCACCCGGTGGATTTCTCGATCCTGAACCAGCGCGTCTCGCCGCCGCGGCTGGGCTACGCCTTCAGCGTGCACGGGCTGACCGGCAACCTCGGCTGGGC
>NZ_VJND01000008.1 GCF_007556605.1 Tepidimonas sediminis
AACAGTGGCGCGCCGCACTGGCCAGCGCGCGCACGATGGCGGCCATGCCTTCGGCGACGTTGCCGCGCGCGGCCTGCGCGGTCTCGATGTTGGCATACAGCGCCCGGTAGCGCCCCTGCCGGTTCAGATGCTCCATCAGCGCCAGCAGCGCCGTGGTCTTGCCGGTCTGCCGCGGGGCGTGCAGCACGAAGTAGCGCTGCGCCTCGATCAGCCCCAGGATCTCCTCCAGGTCGATGCGCTCGAGCGGATCGAGCACGTAGTGCAGCTCCGGCCTGCTCGGGCCGGCGGTGTTGAACTGCTTTTCAGGCCCTGTCATGTCCGGCGCCCTCCAGGGCGGTGGCTCGACACCTCGGAACAGAGGAAGGGCAGCGGCAGGATCATGGCAGGCGACGAGAGGACAAGACCAGCGCTGCGCCGGTGCACGGTGAAGCAACGGACTGCGCTACAGTTCCAACAATACCACCGGCGGGCGGCTGTTTGCGCGATCGGCCAGGCGGGACAGGCTCAAGCGGAGTGCGCGATGACCGATAACAAGGGCAGAGATCAACCGACGACACGGAGTGACGCCATGTACACGGCCCCTGCCGCCCGCACCGCCAACGCCTATCTGCGCCAAGCTGCCGCCAGCCGCGTGGCCGCCGCCAGCCCGCACGAGCTGATCGCGATGCTGTTCGACGCCATCGACGAGCAGATCGGGCTGGCCTTGGCCGCGATGGAGGCGCGCCAGACCGAGCAGCGCGGACGGGCGGTGAACAAGGCAATCCGACTGCTCAACGAAGGGCTGCGCGAAGGGCTCGACCTCGAGAAGGGGGGCGAGCTTGCCGAACGGCTGGATGCGCTGTACGAATACTGCAGTGCGCGTCTGGCCGAGGCGCACGCCAAGCGCGATCGCGCCATGTTCGAGGAGGTGCGCCAGCACCTGCGCAGCGTGGCCGACGCCTGGAACCAGATCCGCCCCCAGTGACCCCGGCACGAGGAAGAGGAAGCGCATCATGAGCAACGCCGCCGCCATCGACGTGCTGGATTACTACCGCGCCTTGGAGCAGACCAGCGAGCGCATGCTGCAGGCCGCCGAGGCCGACGACTGGGAGCGCGTGGCCGAGCTGGAGGGCGCCTGCGCGGTGCTGATCGAGCGGCTGCGCGAGGTGGGCGAGCGCGCGCCGCTGAGCCCGGCACAGCGCGCCGAGAAGCACCGCATCATGCTGGCCATCCTGCGCCACGACGCGCGCATCCGCGAGCTGGCCGAGCCGTGGCTGGACGCCTGGGAGGCCACGCCGCCGGGCAGCCGCTCGACGCTGCTGCACTGACGCGGCGCGCGGCTCCGGCCTACACCTGCATGTTCATGACGTCGGTGTAGGCCTGCATCATGCGGTTGCGCACGTGCAGTGCGGCCTGAAAGCCGATCTGGGCCTTCTGCATCGCCACCATCGTCTCTTCGAGGCTGACGCTGCGGTCGCCCATCTGCACGCGGTTCTGCAGCTCGCTGGCGCGGTTTTGCGCCGCGCTCACCTCGCGCAGGGCGTTGCGCAGCGCCTCGCCGAAGCCGGCCTGCGGCACCGCCCGCGGTGCAGCGGCGGCGGGACCAGCCGGGTTGACGGCGGCGCCGGCGGCGGCCTTGGCGGCCAGAGCCTTCTGCGCGGCGCGCAGCGCGGCGGCCTGCGCAGGGCTGAGCGCGGCGCCGGCGGTGGGCAGCAGTCGCAGGTCCATGGCGGCCTCCTGGGGGCGGAGTTGGAGGAAGATCCGCAGCCGGCCCCTGATTCGCAGCAGGGTCGGCGCGGGGCCTGGCGGCAACTGTAGCGGCACGGCCGCAGCCGGCATAAGCGCAAACAGCGCCGCCGCCGCCGGTCTGTTCGCGCTTTAGCACCGGCGGCGCCGAGGCGAATAATCGCGCCCATGGCGACCACCACCCCTGCCCTCAACGATCCGGACCTGCTGCCCGCCGAGACCGGGGCCGCGCCCGCCCCCGCCTCGCCGCTGGTGGCGGGCTGGCAGCGGCTGCCCACGGTGCGCAAGGCGATGCTGGCCGCCGGCGCGCTGGCGGTGCTGGCGCTGCTGGCCGCGGCGTTCTACACGCTCAACAAGCCCGACTATCGCGTCCTCTACGCCAATCTGTCGGACAAGGACGGCGGCGCCATCCTGGCGCAGCTGTCGCAGATGAACGTGCCCTACAAGCACGCCGAAGGCGGGCGCGCGATCCTGGTGCCGGCCGACCGCGTCAACGACGTGCGCATGAAGCTGGCAAGCCAGGGCCTGCCGAAGGGCACGGTCGCCGGCTTCGAGCTGATGGACCAGACCAAGCTCGGCATGACGCAGTTCCAGGAGCGCGTCACTTTCCAGCGCAGCCTGGAGGGGGAGTTGACGCGCACCATCCTGTCGCTGAGCTCGGTGGCCGATGCGCGCGTGCACCTGGCGCTGCCGAACCAGAACGGCTTCTTCCGCGAGCAGCAGAAGCCCTCGGCTAGCGTGGTGGTGACGCTGCACCCCGGGCGCAGCCTGGACCGCACGCAGGTGGCCGGCATCGTGCACCTGGTGGCCAGTTCCGTGCCGGAACTCGACCCCAAGGCGGTCAGCGTCATCGACCAGAACGGCACGCTGCTGTCGCAGCGGCCGGAAGGCGACGGCGGCATCGACTCGCGTCAGCTGGAGTACGTGCGTACGCTGGAGCGCACGTATCAGCAGCGCATCCTGGATCTGCTGGAGCCGGTGGTCGGCCGCGACAACGTGCGCGCCACCGTGACGGCCGACATCGACTTCTCGCAGACCGAATCGACCACCGAGCAGCACCGTCCGAACCAGGGCGGCGAGCCGGCGGCGGTGCGCAGCTCCCAGACCATCGAGGAAAACGCCCCCGGGGCGGCGGGGCCGGCCGGCGTGCCAGGCGCGGCCACCAATGTCGCGCCCGGCGCCACCACCGCGCCGATCAACGGCCCGGGCGCGCCGGTGGGCGTCGTCGGCCAGGGCGCCACGGCCGTGGGCGATGCGCGCAGCCGCCGCGAGCAGGTGGTCAACTACGAGGTCGACAAGACGGTGTCGGTGACGCGCAACGCCACCGGGACGGTGCGGCGCCTGAGCGCGGCGGTGGTCATCAACCACACCACGGTCACCGACAAGAAGGGTGGCACCAGCACCGCGCCGCTGCCGCCGGAGCAGCTGCAGCAGATCCAGGCGCTGGTGCGCGAGGCCATCGGCTTCAACGGCGAGCGCGGCGACTCGGTCAACGTCGTCAACGCGCCGTTCAACCAACCCAAGACCGAACCGGTGCAGGTGCCGTGGTACCGCGACGCGGCGGTGCTGGACACCGCGCGCAGCCTGGCCGCACCGGTGGGGCTGCTGGTGGTGGCGCTGCTGGTGTGGCTGCTGATGGTGCGCCCGGCGCTGAAGATGATGCAGCCGGCACCGGCCGCGGCCGCCGGCGGCGAAGGTGCGGCGGCCGGCGCCCTGCCCGCCCCGGGCAGCCAGCTGGAAGCGCTGGTGGCCGAGGAGGTGGAGCGCCCCGGCCTGCCGCAGCCGGTGCACAATGAGCCCACCCCCGAAGAGCGCCAACTGGAGGACGCGCGCCGGCTGGCGCGTGAAAACCCGGTGGCGGTGGCCAACATCATCAAGGGCTGGATCAGCGGCGAGGGGGTGCCGGCCTGACCGGCCCGCGGCGAGCACGGGTGAACGGCGATGGCGGACAGCGACGACGGACTGCAGGACGCGGCCATCTTCCTCATGTCGCTCGGCGAGGAAGAGGCGGCCGAGGTCTTCAAGCACTTCTCGCCCAAGGAGGTGCAGCGCCTGGGCGAGACGATCGCGCGCATGCGCGCGGTGCCGAAGGAAAAGGTCAACGCGGTCATCGACCGCTTCATCCGTGAGGCGCAGTCGCAGAGCCTGCTGGTGTCGGACACCGACAACTACGTGCGCTCGGTGCTCAAGCGCGCCCTCGGCGAGGACAAGGCGGCGCTGCTGATCGACCGCATCCTGCAGGGCGGCGACGTCTCCGGCATCGAGAGCCTGAAGTGGATGGACCCGCTGTCGGTGGCCGAGCTGCTGCGCAACGAGCACCCGCAGATCCTGGCCGCCATCCTGGTGCATCTGGACCAGGATCATGCGGCCAACATCCTGAAGCACTTCACCGAGCGCACGCGCAACGAGGTGATGCTGCGCATCGCCACGCTGGAGGGCATCCAGCCCACGGCGCTGAAGGACCTCAACGAGGCGCTCTATCAGGTGCTGGCCGGCGGCGACAAGATCCGCAAGAGCTCGCTGGGCGGCGTCAAGACCGCCGCCGAGATCATCAACCTGCTGGGCACGAGCCTGGAGGCCAGCGTCATCGACGCCATCCGCGAGCAGGATCCGGACCTGGCGCAGAAGATCATGGACAAGATGTTCACCTTCGAGGACCTGCTCAAGCTGGACAACAAGGCGCTGCAGATGGTGCTGAAGGAGGTGTCGTCGGACCAGCTGGTGGTGGCGCTCAAGGGCGCCTCGCAGGAGCTGCGCGAGAAGATCCTGTCCAACATGTCCAGCCGCGCCGCCGAGGCGCTGAAGGAGGATCTGGAGTCGCGCGGGCCGGTGCGCCTGTCGGAGGTGGAGGCGCAGCAGAAGGAGATCCTGAAGATCGTGCGCCGGCTGGCCGACGAGGGTCAGATCGTGCTGGGCGGAGGCGGCGAGGATGCGTTCGTCTAACCGCGCCCACCCCTACCAGCGCTTCATCCCGCGCGAGGAGGTGCAGGCCGTGCAGGCCTGGACCTTCGCCCCGGTGGACGAGGCCACCCTGGCCGCGCAGCGCGCCGAGGCCGAGGCGCGCGAGCGCGCGGCGCGGGCCGCCACCGAGCAGCAGCTGCAGGAGGCGCAGGCGCGCGGCTACACCGAGGGCTTCGAGCAGGGGCGCCAGACCGGCGCGCAGGAGATGCGCGAGGCGCTGGAGGCGCCGCTGCGCGAACAGGCCGCCGAGCAGGCGCGCCGGCTGGCCGCCGTGCTGGCCAGCGCCGAGGCCGAACTGGAAAGCCTGCGCGCGCGGGTGGCCGACGAGCTGCTGGCGCTGGCCTGCGACCTGGCGCGTCAGGTGGTGCGCCGCGAGCTGGCGCAGCCGCTGGAGCCGCTGCGCGCGGCGGTGACCGAGGCGCTGGGCGAACTGGGCGAAGAGGCCCAGCCGGCGACGCTGCGCCTGCACCCGGACGACCTGGCGCTGTTGCAGCCGGTGCTGGATGAGCTGCTGGCCGGGCGGCGCGTGCAGCCGGTGGCGGACGAACGCCTGAGCCGCGGCGGCTGCGTGCTGGAGTCGCCGCTCGGGGTGGTGGATGCGACGATCGAGCGGCGCTGGGCACGCGCGCTGGCGACGCTGGGCCGCAGCGAGCCCTGGCAGCCGGCCGCCGCGGGGCAGGAGACTGGCGATGGCTGAGGCCCGAGCCGGCACCGACCGCTGGCTGCACTTCCTGCAGGCGGCGCGTGCGCTGACGCAGCGGCCGCTGCCGCTTGATCGCGGCGGGCGTCTGACGCGCATGGCCGGCCTGGTGCTGGAGGCGCGCGGCCTGGACGTGCCGGTCGGCAGTCAGTGCCTGATCACCCCGCATCCGGACGCGCTGGCGCACGACGGCGGCGAACCGGTGCTGGCGGAGGTGGTGGGCTTTGCCGGCGAACGCGCCTTCCTGATGCCGGCCAGCCACACCGGCGGGTTGGCGCCGGGGGCGATCGTGCGGCCGCTGCCGCCCTACCGGCCGGCGCTGCGCTGGGGGGCCGAGGACGCGGCGCTGGCCGCCCCACCCGACGACCGCGGTGTGCTGCGCCTGCCGCTGGGCGAGGGGTTGCTCGGCCGCGTGGTGGACGCCTACGGCGCGCCGCTGGATGGCCTGGGGCCGCTGCACGCCGTGCAGGCCGAACCGATGCAGCCGCGGCCGATCAACGCGATGCACCGCGCCCCGATCCGCCAGCCGCTGGACACCGGCGTGCGCGCGATCAACGCGTTGCTGACCGTCGGGCGCGGCCAGCGCCTGGGGCTGTTCGCCGGCTCCGGCGTGGGAAAAAGCGTGCTGCTGGGCATGATGGCGCGCTTCACCGCCGCCGAGGTCATCGTCGTCGGCCTCATCGGCGAGCGCGGCCGCGAGGTCAAGGAGTTCATCGAGGACATCCTGGCCGAGCGCGACCGCAGCCGTGCGGTCGTGGTGGCCGCCCCGGCGGATGCGCCGCCGCTGATGCGCCTGCAGGGCGCGCACTACGCCACCGCGATCGCCGAGCACTTCCGCGACCAGGGCCGCCACGTGCTGCTGCTGATGGACTCGCTGACGCGCTACGCGATGGCGCAGCGCGAGATCGCGCTGGCCATCGGCGAGCCGCCCGCCACCAAGGGCTACCCGCCCAGCGCGTTCGCGCGCCTGCCGCAGCTGGTGGAGCGCTCCGGCAACGGGCCGGACGGCGGCGGCTCGATCACCGCGTTCTACACCGTGTTGTCCGAAGGCGACGACCAGCAGGACCCGATCGCCGACGCGGCGCGCGCGATCCTGGACGGCCACATCGTGCTGTCGCGCGCGCTGGCCGACGGCGGCCTGTACCCGGCCATCGACATCGAGGCTTCGGCCTCGCGCGTCATGCACAACGTCGTCAGCGCCGAGCACTGGGCGCTGGCGCGGCGCTTCCGCCAGCTGTGGTCACGCTACCAGAAGAGCCGCGACCTGATCCAGCTCGGCGCCTACGTGCCCGGCAGCGACCCCGACACCGATCTGGCGATCCAGCTGCACCCCGGCATGGTGGCGCTGCTGCAGCAGGACATGCGCGAGGGCGCGCCGTTCGAGGCCAGCGTGCAGCGGCTGGCCGAGCTGCTGGGCGGCGCCGGCAGCGCAGGAGGCCGCGCATGAAACGCCCCGCCGACCTCGGCGCGCTGCTGGAGCTGCGTCAGCGCCAGCGCGATGATGCGCTCAAGGCGCTGGCCCAGGCCCGACGCGAGCGCCAGCTGGCCGAGCAGCAGCTGCAGCAGCTCGACACCTACGCGCGCGAAGCCGAGGCGCGCTGGACCGAGCGCGCGCGCGCCGGCGTCAGCCCCACCCTGCTGGCCACGCACCGCCACTTCATGGCGCGGCTGGAGCACGCCACCCAGCTGCAGCAGCAGACGCTGGCGCAGCAGGCGCAGCGCATCGCCCGCTGCGAGGCACAGCTGCTCGAGGCCGAGCGGGCGCTGGCCACGCTGCGCCGGCTGCAGGAGCGTCGCCAGCAGCAGTGGCAGCAGCACCTGGCGCGCCAGGAACAGAAGGCCAACGACGAGATGGCGCTGCAGCAGCACCGCCGCGTGCATCACCCCACCACGTGAAGGAGGACGCCCGATGAGCACCGTCCACGCATCCGCCGCCCCGGCGCACGCCGCCGCCCAGGGCCACCCCGCGCGCTCGCCGGCCACGGCGGCCGCCGCGGCGCCGGACGACCTGTTCGCCCAGCTGCTCGCCGGGCTGCAGGCCGACGGCGAGCCGACCGCGGCCGTGACGACGCAGGAGCCGGCCACCGACGACGCGGCCACCCCGGAGGATCTCCCTCCGCGCGGGGATCCCGCCGCCGAGCCACCTCCTCTGCTGGCGCTGCTCGGGGTCGTCGCCGGCTCGCCTGCACCGGCGGCCCCCGACGGCAACGGGGCATCCGCCGATCCGGCGGGCCCGGGAGAAGGATCTGGAGCACCCCTTAGCACGGCGGCCACTGCGAACGAGGACGGCGCCGGCCGGGCGCTCTCCCCTGCGGCCGATGCCGTTCAGGCCAATGACGGCGGTGTGGGCCGGGGCGAGGCGACGGCGCCCAGCCCGCGCGCCAAGGCCCGCGACAAGAGCGCCGCCCGCCCCGGCGGCACCGGATCGGCCGCCGCGGCCCTGCAGGCGCCGCGCAGCGAGGCGGCCTGGGCCGCGCTGCAGGAAGCGGCCGGCCATGCCGGCCAAGCGCATGGGCTGCGCGCGCTGGCCAGCGCCGCGCCGGCCGACACCTCCGCCGTGAACCCGGCGCCGGCCGCCCAGGGCGGTGCCACGCCGACGGTGGCAACGGACGCCGGCAGCGGCCAGCCCTCCTCCGGCGGGCAGGCGGGTCAGGCTGCCCTGCCCGCCAACGCCAGCTCCGAGCCCGCGGCCGCGGCGGCGGAAGCGGCCTTGGAGGCGGCCTTCGGCCAGCAGCTGCAGGAGGCCCTTCAGCAGACGCTGGACGGCTTGGGCGCCCAAGTGGCGCTGTGGCAGGCCGGACGCCAGCAGCGCGCCAGCCTCACCTTCGAGGACGGCTGGGACGAGCCGCTGGCGGTCGACCTCAACGTCGAGCAGGGGGTGGCACACCTGAGCTTCCGCACCGACGATGCCACGGCGCGCCAGCTGATCCAGACGCAGGCGCCGCAGGCGCTGGCCGAGGCGCTGGCGCGCGCCGGGCTCGCGCTCGGGCAGGTCGACGTCGGCGCGCGCGGCCAACAGGGCGATGCCCCCGCCGAGCCGCCGCGGCGCGCGCTGCGACTGGCCGCAGGCGTGGGGGCCGGCGTCGGCGGGGCCGCCGCGTCCAGGGCCGGGCAGCCCGCCGCCCGCGGGGTGCTGGATCTGTACGCCTGAGGCCGTCGACACCGCGAAATGGGCCGCCGGCGCACGGCATTTCCGGCTCATGGGGGCAGCCCGGGCCGTGCAGAATGGCGCCGCAGGTTCGCCCAGCCTGCGCGCCGTGCCACAATAGGCCGGCCGCGACCGCCATCCGGAGCCGGCGCGGCGTGCATGGGCAACCACGAGGTGACTGCAGACCATGGCCAAAGCCGAAGCCCCCGCCGCCGGCGCCGAGCCGGCACCGCCGAAGAGCAAGAAGCTGCTCATCATCATCCTTGCGCTGGTCGTGCTGCTGGCCGCCGGCGGCGCGGCCGCCTTCTTCCTGTTGATGGGCAAGTCGCACGAGGACGAGGACGGCGAGGCAGCGCCCGCCAAGGCCGAGAAGGCCAAGCCGAAGAAGAAGGAGGCTGCCACGCCCCCGACCTTCATGCCGCTGGAGGCCGTGGTGGTCAACCTGGCCGACCCCGGCTCGACGCGCTACGCGCAGGTCGGCATCACGCTGCAGGTGGAGGACGCCAAGACCGCCGACGAGGTCAAGAAGTTCATGCCGGCGATCCGCAACGGCATCCTGATGGCCATCTCGCGCCGCACCGCCGAGGAGCTGCTCAGCGCGGAGGGCAAGGAAAAGCTCGCCGCCGAGATCCTGGATCTGGTGCAGAAGACCGCCGGCATGGAGCCCTACAAGGGCTACAGCCCGGTGGAAGCGGTGCTGTTCTCCAGCATCATCGTGCAGTGAAGCCGCGCGGCGGGCCGGCGCCAACCGACGGGACGACACCATGAGCGACGCGTTTCTCTCCCAGGACGAGATCGACGCCCTGCTCGAGGGCGTCACCGGCGAAAGCCAGAAGCTGGCCAAGGAGGAAGTCCAGACCGGCGGCATCCGCCAGTACGACCTGTCGCGGCAGGAGCGCATCGTGCGTGGGCGCATGCCCACGATGGAGGTGATCAACGAGCGCTTCGCCCGCAACCTGCGCGTGGGCCTGTTCAACTTCATCCGCCGCAGCCCCGAGATCTCGGTGGGCCCGGTGCAGGTGCAAAAGTACAGCATGTTCCTGCGCGACCTGGTGGTGCCGACCAACTTCAACATCATGGCGGTGCGGCCGCTGCGCGGCAGCGGACTGGTGGTGTGCGAGCCCACGCTGCTGTTCGGCGTCATCGACAGCCTGTTCGGCGGCACCGGCAAGTTCCACACCCGCATCGAGGGGCGGGATTTCTCCCCCACCGAGCAGCGCGTCATCAACCGCATGGTCGACGTGGTCGCGGAGGAATACAAGAAGGCGTGGAAGGGCATCTACCCGCTGGAGCTGGTGTACCAGCGCTCCGAGATGCAGCCGCAGTTCGCCAACATCGCCACCCCGAGCGAGATCGTCGTTTCCACCAGCTTCACGCTGGAGATCGGCGACATCACCGGCGCGCTGCACATCTGCATCCCGTACTCGACGCTGGAGCCGATCCGCGACCTGCTGTACTCCAACACGCAGGGCGACTCGATGGAGGTCGACCGGCGCTGGGTCAAGCTGCTGAGCCAGGAAATCCAGGCCGCCGAGGTCGAGCTGGTGGCCGAACTCGCCACCGCCGACGCCACGGTGGAGCAGCTGCTGGCGATGAAGCCGGGCGACTTCATCGAACTGGAACGCCAGCGCATCATCCAGGCCAAGGTGGACGGCGTGCCGGTGCTGGAGTGCGAGTACGGCACCCACAACGGCAAGTACGCGCTGAAGGTGGTGCGCACGCTGCGCAGCTCCGACGCGACCTGGCACGCCCACGGAGGGATGAACTATGACAAGTGACGCCAACGAGCCGGCCGCCGCGCCGGTGGACGAGCAGGCCCTGGCCGACGAGTGGGCGCAGGCGCTGCAGGAGCAGGCCGGCGCCACGGCAGGCCGGACCGACGACCCGTTTGCCGGGGCGCCCAGCTTCGACGGCGCGCCGCCGGCCCCGGCGGCCAACAACGACATCAGCATGGTGCTGGACATCCCGGTAACGCTGTCGGTGGAGCTGGGCCGCACCAAGGTGCCGATCAAGTACATCCTGCAGCTGGCGCAGGGCTCCATCGTCGAGCTCGACGCGCTGGCCGGTGAGCCGATGGACGTGCTGGTCAACGGCTACCTGATCGCACAGGGCGAGGTGGTGGTGGTCAACGAGAAGTTCGGCATCCGCCTCACCGACATCGTCACGCCCTCGGAGCGGTTGCGCCGCCTGAGCAAGCACTGAGGACCGGGGCGGACGCGCACGATGGCGACGCAGTGGACCGCCTGGCTGCCGGCGCTGGGGCTGCTGGCCGCGCTGGCACTGCTGGCCTGGGGCGTGCAGTGGCTGCGCCGGCGCCAGCTGGCCACGGGCGGCGGTGCCGGCGCGGCGCTGCGCGTGACGGCGCAGCTGATGGTGGGGCCCCAGCAGCGGGTGGTGGTGGTGGAGCTGGACGGGCCGGGCGGTGCGGTGCAGCTGACGCTCGGGGTGACGCCCCAGCACGTACGCACCCTGCACGTGGCGCCGCTGGGACGCACGGCCGCCGCGCCGACGCCAGCCACCCCACGCTACGCGGAGGTGGCGCGCGCGCTGGCCGATGCCGGGACGCGAAGGGAGCCCAGGGCATGAGCACGGTGGCCGCGCGCCTAAGCCGTATGCTGCTGCCGCTGGCCCTGATGCTGGCGGCGCCGCTGGCGGCGGCCCAGGGCACCCCGCCCGGGCAGCTGCCGCTCGTCATCGCCCAGGGGCCGCAGGGCACCAGCTACTCGGTGCCGGTTCAGACGCTGCTCTTCTTCACCGCGCTGTCGTTCCTGCCGGCGGTGCTGCTGATGATGACGGCCTTCACCCGCGTCATCATCGTGCTGTCGCTGCTGCGCCAGGCGCTGGGCACGCAGGCCTCGCCGCCCAACCAGGTGCTCATCGGCCTGTCGCTGTTCCTGACGCTGTTCATCATGGGCCCGACACTGGATCGCGTCTATGAGGATGCGTACAAGCCCTACAGCGAGGGGCGCGCCAGCTTCGAGCAGGCGCTGGCCGCCGCCGAGGCACCGATGCGCACCTTCATGAAGGCGCAGACGCGGCAGGCCGACTTCCAGCTGTTCGCCAACCTGGCCAAGCTGCCGCCGGGCACCACGGTGGACGAGGCGCCGCTGCGGGTGCTGGTGCCGGCCTTCGTCATCAGCGAGCTCAAGACGGCGTTCCAGATCGGCTTCATGGTCTTCATCCCGTTCCTGGTCATCGACATGATCGTGGCCAGCGTGCTGATGTCGCTGGGCATGATGATGCTCTCGCCGGTGCTGGTGGCGCTGCCGTTCAAGCTGATGCTGTTCGTGCTGGCCGACGGCTGGAACCTTCTGATCGGCTCGCTGGCCGCGAGCTTCCTGCCGGCATAGCGGCGCGGTGCCCACCCCATGGATCCTCAGGCCGTCCTCACGCTGGCGCAGCAGGCGATGTTCACGCTGCTGGCAGTGGCTGCACCGGTGCTCGGCGCGGTGCTGCTGGTGGGCCTGCTGGTCAGCCTGTTCCAGGCGCTGACGCAGATCAACGAGGCCACGCTGTCCTTCGTGCCCAAGCTGATCGCGGCGGTGGCGGTGCTGGTGCTGGTGGGGCCGTGGATGCTGACGACGCTGGTGGAGTTCATCCGCCGCGTGCTGCTGGCGCTGCCGAGCTACGCGGTCTGACCCCGGCCCGTCCGTGGCGCGCGCACCATGATCACCTTCACCGAGGCGCAGCTGATGGGGTGGCTGACGCCGCTGTTCTGGCCGTTCCTGCGCATCCTGGGCGTGCTGGCCGCCGCGCCGGTGTTTTCGGCGCGCTCGGTGCCGATGCGCACGCGCATCGGGCTGGCGCTGGTCCTTGCGGTGTGCCTGCATCCGGCGCTGCCCGAGCCGCCGGCGCTGCCGCTCGACGACCCTGGAGCCTTGGGCGCGGTGGTGCAGCAGCTGGCCATCGGGCTGTCGATCGGCCTGGCCGCGCGCATCGTCTTCGCCGCGGTGGAGATGGCCGGCGAGATCATCGGGCTGCAGATGGGGCTGAACTTCGCCGGCTTCTTCGACCCCGCCACGGGAGGGCAGGCCAGCACCGTCGGGCGCTTCTACGGCAACGCGGTGATGCTGCTGTTCATCGTGCTCAACGGTCACCTGCTGCTGATCGAGGCGCTGGCGGCCAGCTTCACGACACTGCCGGTGGGCGATGCCACCTGGGCGGCGCTGCGCCGCATGCCGCTGCACGAGCTCGGGGGCCTGGTGTTCGGCTACGGCCTGTGGATCGCGCTGCCGCTGGTGGTGCTGCTGCTGTTCGTCAACGTGGTGCTGGGCATCATCTCGCGCATCGCGCCGCAGATGAACGTGTTCGCGATCGGCTTTCCCCTGACGCTGTCGGTGGGGCTGCTGGGGATCGCGGCCACCCTGCCGCTGCTGACCGAGCCGGTGCGGCTGCTGATGCAGCGGCTGGCCGCCCTTTACGGCGTGGGCTGAAGCGGCCGCTGCGGCGCGCGGCCTAGACCAGCTTGTTGCGGATCGCGTAGACGGTCAGCTCCGCGTTGTTCGACAGCCCCAGCTTTTCCAGCACGCGCGCGCGGTAGACGCTGACGGTCTTCGGGCTGATCATCAGCGCCTCGGCGATCTGCGACAGCTTCTTGCCGGAGGCGATGAGCCTGAGTGTCTGCAGCTCGCGCTCCGACAGCGCGTCGTGCGGCTCGCCGCCCTCGGGCGCCTGCAGGTGGTTGGCCAGCAGCTCGGCGATCTCGGGCGTGATGTACTTGCGCCCCTGCGCCACCGAGCGCACCGCGGCGATGAGGGCCTGCGGGTCGCCGCCCTTGTTGAGATAGCCCATCGCACCGGCGCGCAGGCAGCGGATCGCGTACTGGTCCTCGGGGTACATGCTGACGATGATGGTGCGCACCGGGCTGCCCTCGTCGTGCAGCACCGACAGGATCTCCAGCCCGCTGCGGCCCGGCAGATCGACGTCCAGCAGCAGCACGTCGGGCTGCTCGCGTCGCAGCGCCTCGCGCAGCTCCGGGTAGCTGCCGGCTTCGGCCACGACGCGGATGTCGGTGGCCTCCTGCAGCGTGTCGCGAATGCCGCGGCGCACCACGGCATGGTCGTCGCACAGCACCACACGGATCATCGGCTCAGTCCTCCTCGACGGCGGTCTGCTGGCGCGCCGCCTCGCTCAGCGGAATGGACAGGATCAGGGTCATGCCCTGCCCCGGCGCGGTGACCACGTCGAGCCAGCCGCCGACCGACTGCGCGCGCTCGCGCAGGCCGAGCAGCCCGAACGAGCGCTCCTTGCGCAGCTCCTCGGGCGCGGCGCCGCGGCCGTCGTCGGCCACCTCGATCGTCAGATGGTCCTCCAGGTCGCTGACCTCCACCCGCACGCGCCGCGCCTGCGCGTGCTTGAGCACATTGGTCAGTGCCTCCTGCACGGTGCGGTAGGCCGCCATCTCCACGCGCGCCGGCAGCGCCGTGGCGGTGCGCAGCGCGCCGTGCAGCGTCACCTCCAGCCCGGTGCGCTCGGCAAAGGTACGCGTCAGCCACTGCAGCGCCGCCATCAGCCCCTGGTCCAGCACCGCCGGGCGCAGGTTGCGCATGATGCGCTGGCTGGCGCCCAGCGCCTGCTCGGTCATCGTCAGCGCCGAGGCCACGTGCGCCAGCGCCTCGGCGTCGGCGAGGCGGCGCTGCAGCCACGCCAGGTCGAGCTTGACCGCCGCCAGCGCGCCGCCGATGTCGTCGTGGATCTCGCGCGCGATGTCGGCACGCTCCCGGTCGATGCTGGTCTGCAGGTGCTCGGTCAGCTCCAGCAGGCTCTGGCGTGACTGCGCCAGCGCCCGCGCGGCCTCGGCCTCGCGGCGGCGCGTGGCGTGCAGCTCCAGCGCGCGCTGCAGCACGTGCGGCAGCCGCCCGAGGTGCTGCTTGTCGACGTAGTCGCTCACGCCGCGCACCATGGCGTCGGCCACCGTCGCCTCGCCGATGGCGCCGGAGACGAGGATGAACGGCAGATCCAGACCCTGCGCGCGCATCCACGTCCAGGCCTCCAGCCCGGAAAAACCCGCCAGGTGGTAGTCGGCCAGCACCGCGTCGACCCGCGCCGGCCCGGTCAGGGCCTCCCGGAACCCCTCCAGCGTGTCCACCAGCTGCACCTCGGCCTCCAGCTCGGCGCGGCGCAGCGCGCGCACCACCAGGCCGTGGTCCACGGGGTTGTCCTCCAGATGCACGAGGCGCAGCGCGGGGTCGGAAGGGGCATCCACGGTGACGTCGGTGCGCAATCAGGGTTGTCGGCCATGCAGGCCGGCTCAGGGAGCCAGTATATTTAGGAACCGGACACTCGAAGCGGGCCCGCCGGCCCCTCATCACCATGGCCGCTTCGCAACCGACCCCACCGTCCCCGCAGCGCCGCCGCTGGCCGCGCGAGGAGGTCACCGTGATCGAGCCGCGTCCGCCGGCGCCGCCGGAGGACGAGCCGACCGTGCCGGTGCGGCTGGCCGCGGTGGCCGATCTGCAGGATTCGCTGCTGGTGGCGATGAACGACCTCAAGCGGCTGGAGGGCCTGCTGGACCACGCCACCAGCAACCTGCTGGACCGGCTCAACCGTGCCGTCGCCGCCGCTGACGAGCTGCCGGCCGACGTGGCGCCGGCCACCGTGGCCGAGCTGCGCGAGTCGGTGCGCATGGCGCTGCTGGAGCTGCAGTTCCACGACATGTCCACTCAGCTGCTGGTGCACGTGGGCAAGGTGCTGCGCGGCTGCGCCTACATGCTGGCCGAGCAGGTCATGGAGCCCGAGGAGGACGAGGTCGGCATGGTGGTCACGCACCTGCCTCAAAATCCCAACCCGGTCACGCAAGGCGAGATGGACGCCGGATCCATCGAACTGTTCTGAAGTCCGCCCTACAAGGTCTGCCCATGCACACGATCCTGGCCGTCGACGACTCCGCGTCCATGCGCAAGATGGTTTCCTTCACTTTGGTCGGCGCGGGGTTCCAGGTGGTGGAGGCGGTCGACGGCGTCGACGCCTTCGAGAAGGCGCAGAAACAGCGCTTCGACCTCGTCCTCACCGACCAGAACATGCCGCGGCTGGACGGCATCGGGCTGGTGCGCAAGCTGCGCGAGCAGCCCGCCTACGCCCACACGCCGATCCTGATCCTGACCACCGAGTCCAGCGACCAGATGAAGCAGGCAGGACGTGCCGCCGGTGCCACCGGCTGGCTGGTCAAGCCGTTCGACCCCAACCGGCTCATCGAGGTCATCCGCAAGGTGATCCGCTGATCGTCCCACCCTCACGCCCGGCAGCAAGACCATGGCTGACACCGCCACCGACGGCTTCGACCTGACCCAGTTCTATCAGATCTTCTTCGAGGAGGCCGGCGAGAACCTCGAGCAGATGGAGCAGCTGCTGCTCAACCTCGACGTGGAGACGGTCGACGACGAGACGCTCAACGCGATCTTCCGCTGCGCGCACTCGATCAAGGGCGGCGCGGCCACGTTCGGCTTCGAGGACGTGGCCGAGCTGACCCACCAGATGGAATCGCTGCTGGACAAGCTGCGCCGCCACGAGCTCAAGGCCACCGTGCCGATGGTGGACGTGCTGCTGGAATCGAGCGATGCGCTCAAGGGCCTGCTGGCGCGCCACCAGGGGCTGGGCGGCGAGCCGCCCGAGACCGCGGGCCTGGTGGCGCGCATCCGGGCGCTGGCCAGCGGCCAGGCGGAACCCTCCCCGGCGCCGCCCCCCGCTCCGGCTCCGGCTCCGGCACCGACACCGGCACCGCTGGGCGCAGGCGGCATGCCCGCTGCAAGCCCGCCGGGCGCACCGCGGCGCCTGCGTGCGGTCATCGGCCCGCTGGACCGGCTGGAACTGGCCGACCCGATCAAGGACCTGTTCCGCGACATCGCCGGCCTAGGCAGCATCACCGGCGAGCGCACCGAGGGCCAGCTGCGCATCTACGAAATCGACACCACCAGCAGCGACGACGAGCTGCTCGACCTGTTCTCGTTCCACGTCGCGCGCGAGCAGATCCGGCTGGAGCCGCTCGATGGCGCGGCGGCTCCGGCGGCAGCCGCCCCCGCGATGGCGACGCCGAACGAGACGCCGGAGCACAGCCGCGACGTCATCGAGGAGGGTTACGGCCTGTTCGCCGGCGCGCCCGGCAGCCCGGTGGCGGCCACGCGGCCGGACGCCAGCGGTGCCCCTGCCCCGGCCCCCGACGAGGTGCACGGTTATGGCCTGTTCCCGGGCGCACCGGGCAACCCGGTGACGCCGTCGGAGCACGCCGCCGCGCTGCAGGCCGAGGCGCAGGCGCTGGCCACCGCGCAGCAGCAGGGTCAGCCAGCCTCCGCCGCCGCCAGTGCCGACGCCCGCGCGCGCGAGGCGGCCAAGCAGGCGCGCCAGGCCGCCAACGCGCAGCTGGAGACCACCACGCTGCGCGTCTCGGTCAGCAAGATCGACCAGCTGATCAACCAGGTCGGCGAGCTCGTCATCACGCAGGCGATGCTGGCGCAGTACAGCCGCGACCTCGACGCCACGCTGCACCAGCAGCTGCTGGCGGGCCTGGCGGATCTGGAGCGCAACACCCGGGATCTGCAGGAATCGGTGATGTCGATCCGCATGATCCCGATGTCGGTCGTCTTCAGCCGTTTCCCGCGCATGCTGCGCGATCTGGCCACCAAGCTCGGCAAGAAGGTCGAGCTGGTCACGCACGGCGAAGCCACCGAACTCGACAAGGGCCTGATCGAGAAGATCACCGATCCGCTGACGCACCTGGTGCGCAACAGCTGCGACCACGGCATCGAGCCGCCCGCCGAACGCATCGCCAAGGGCAAGCCGGAGGTGGGCACGATCACGCTGTCGGCGGCGCACCAGGGCGGCTCGATCCTGATCGAGGTGCGCGACGACGGCCGCGGCCTGTCGCGCGAGAAGCTGCTGCGCAAGGCGCGCGAGAAGGGCATCCCCTGCTCCGACGACATGAGCGACCAGGAGGTCTGGCAGCTGATCTTCGCGCCGGGCTTTTCCACCGCCGAGGTGGTCACCGACGTGTCGGGTCGCGGCGTCGGCATGGACGTCGTCAAGAAGAACATCGCCGCGCTGGGCGGCACGGTGGAGATCGACTCGGCCGAGGGCTACGGCATGAGCGTCAAGGTGCGCCTGCCGCTGACGCTGGCCATCATGGACGGCATGACCGTGCGCGTGGCCGACGAGGTCTACATCCTGCCGCTGTCGTCGGTGGTCGAGTCGTTCCAGGTCGAATCCACCAGCATCAACACCGTGGCGCAAAGCGCCCAGCTGGTCAAGGTGCGCGACGAGTACATGCCGGTCATCGCGCTGGACGAGCTGTTCCAGGTGCCGCGCAAGACCAGCGACGGGGCCAACGGCATCATGGTCGTGATCGAGTCCGACGGGGCGCGCGTGGCGCTGATGGTCGACGAGCTGCTCGGCCAGCAGCAGGTGGTCATCAAGAACCTGGAGGCCAATTACCGCAAGGTGCCCAACGTCTCCGGCGCCACCATCCTGGGCGACGGCAGCGTCTCGCTGATCCTGGACACCTCGGCCCTGGTGCGGCGCGTGCGCACATGAAGCCGGAGGCCGCCGCCCAGCTGCAGGCGCGCGAATTCGCGTGGACGCCGGCGGACTTCGAGCGCATCCGCCAGCTGATCTACCGTCACGCCGGCATCAGCCTGCACGAGGGCAAGCAGGCCATGGTCTACAGCCGCGTCTCGCGCCGCCTGCGCGAGACCGGCCACGACAGCTTCCGCGCCTACCTCGACTGGCTGGAAAGCAGCGGCGACGCGCAGGAGTGGCAGGAGTTCGTCAACGCGCTGACCACCAACCTGACCTCGTTCTTCCGCGAGAACCACCACTTCGTCGAGCTGGCGCGGCTGGCGCGCGAGCAGCCGGGCCTGGACTGGAAGATCTGGTGCGCCGCCGCCTCCACCGGCGAGGAGCCGTATTCGATCGCCATCACGATGGCCGATGTCCTCGGCGTGGGCGGGCGCTTCCGCATCTGGGCCAGCGACATCGACACGCGCGTGCTGCAGACCGCGCAGCGCGGCGTCTACAAGCTCGAGCAGCTCAAGCCCCTGACGCCCGAGCAGCTGCGCCGCTATTTCCTGCGCGGCAAGGGCGCCAACGAGGGGCTGGCGCGCGTCAAGCCCGAGCTGCAGCGACATCTGCAGTTCTTCACGCTCAACCTGGTCGACGAGCACTGGCCGCTGCAGGAGACATTCGACGCCGTCTTCTGCCGCAACGTGATGATCTATTTCGATCACGCCACGCAGCGGCGCGTGCTGGCGCGCATCCACCGCGTGCTCAAGCCCCACGGCACGCTGTTCGTCGGCCATGCCGAGAACTTCTCCGACGCGCGCGACCTGTTCCGCCTGCGCGGCAAGACCATCTACGAAAGACTATGACGTCGTCGGTGCACTCCCCCGCGCACGTGCAGGTGCTCAAGTCCCGTCCGCGCAAGCCGGGCGAGGCCTCGTTCTTCTTCTACGACCAGCACTTCCGCTACGCCGCCGCCAAGGTGCTGCCGGGCGAGTACTACGTCACGGACGAGGACATTCTCATCATGACGGTGCTGGGCTCGTGCATCGCGGCCTGCATCTGGGATTCGCGGCTGCGCATCGGCGGCATGAACCACTTCATGCTGCCCGAGGGCGGCGCCGACACCTCCGGGCGCTACGGTTCCTACGCCATGGAGCTGCTGATCAACGAGCTGATCAAGCGCGGCTCCACGCGCGAGTACATGCAGGCCAAGGTGTTCGGCGGCGGCGCCGTGATCGCCGGCATGACGTCGATGAACGTCGGCGAGCGCAACACGCTGTTCGTGCTGGACTACCTGGCCACCGAGCGCATCCCGGTGGTGTCCAAGGACGTCATGGACATCTACCCGCGCAAGGTGGTGTTCTTCCCCGTCACCGGCAAGGCCATGGTCAAGCGCCTGGCGCACGCCCACCCCGACGTGCTGGAGCAGCAGGAGCGTCAGGGCACCGCCACGCGGCTGGCGCAGGCGCGCGCCGGCGGCACGGTGGATCTGTTCTGAAACTGCGCTATCCTCCCCGCCATGCCGAAGATCAAGGTGGTCGTGGTCGACGACTCGGCGCTGGTGCGCAGCCTGCTGGCCGAGATCATCAACAGGCAGCCGGACATGGAGTGCGTCGGCACCGCCGCCGACCCGCTGCAGGCGCGCGAGATCATCCGCGAGCGCAACCCGGACGTCATCACGCTCGACGTCGAGATGCCGAAGATGGACGGGCTGGAGTTCCTGGCGCGCCTGATGCGGCTGCGCCCCACCCCGGTGGTCATGGTCTCGACGCTGACCGAGCAGGGCGCGGAGACGACGCTCAAGGCCCTGGAGCTGGGCGCGGTGGACTTCGTCGCCAAGCCCCGCATCGGCGTCACCGCCGGGCTGCAGGAACTCGCGGACGACATCGTCGAGAAGATCCGCATCGCCGCCAAGGCGCACGTGCGCCGGCTGGTCAGTCCACCGCCGGCGGCGCCCACCGTGGCAGCCGCCCATGCGGGCACCGCCCTGACCGCCCCGCTGCCCCCCGCCGCCAGCCCGGCGCCGATCCGCCTGTCCACCGAGAAGGTGATCTGCATCGGCGCTTCCACCGGCGGCACCGAGGCGATCAAGGAGATCCTGATGGAGCTGCCGGCCGACGCACCGGCGGTGGTCATCACCCAGCACATGCCGCCCGGCTTCACCGCCAGCTTCGCCGCGCGGCTCGACAGCCTGTGCCGCATCCGCGTCGCCGAGGCGCGCGATGGCGAGCGCATCCTGCCCGGCCACGCCTACATCGCCCCCGGCGGCAAGCAGTTCTCGATCGCGCGCAGCGGCGCCAACTACGTCGCCGTGGTCGACGACTCGCCGCCGGTCAACCGCCACAAGCCGTCGGTGGAGGTGCTGTTCCGCTCGTGCGCGCGCGTGCTCGGCCCCAACGCCATCGGCGTGATGCTGACCGGCATGGGTGGCGACGGCGCGCAGGCGATGAAGGAGATGCGCGACGCCGGCGCCTACAACATCGCGCAGGACGAAGCCAGCTGCGTCGTCTTCGGCATGCCGAAGATGGCCATCCAAGCCGGCGCGGTGCACGCCGTGCTGCCGCTCAAGCAGATCGCGCGCGCCATCATGGAGCGAGTGGCGGCCGCCGGCGTGCGCCACCGCATCTGAGCCCGCCGCTCCACCACAGGCGAGGGCGCTTCAGACCAGCCGGTCGATGCGCGGGCCCGGCTTGGCATCGCGACCGGCACCGTCCGCCGCCACGCCATAGGACTGCTGCGGCTCACCCGGCGGCAGGCTGGCCAGCGGACGGGCGTTGAGGCGCTGGTGCAGCTCCTCCAGCTTCTGCGCGCGCTCGGCCGCCGCCTTGCGCGCCTCCTCGCCGATCACCATGTCGACCGCCGTGCGGCTGGCCTTCCAGAGGTTGGGCAGCAACTCCTTGATCTGCGTATCCAGCGCCTCCAGCGCCGGGTTCTTCACGGGCGGGTAGCCTTCGTCCTGGGCGTCGGACCGCTGCGCCGGCTCGCTGCGCTGCGCCTCCCCGCGAGCCTGGGCACGGCGCTCCTCGGCGCGGCGGCCGGCGTCCTCGGCGCGCGCGCGCTCCGCGCGGTCCTGCTGAGCCTGCTGCGCAGCGGCCTGGGCCTGCTCGCGCGGCCCCGGCTCCGGCCGCCCCTGCGCCGGCGGCAGGCCGGCGCGCTCCGGCGCGGCGGCGTTGACCTGCGGATCGGGTCGCTGGGTCTCCTGCGCAGGGGCCACGGGCGCCAGCGGCGGCGTCGCGGCCGCCTGCACCCGCCCCGCCTCGCCCTGCGGGGTGACCTGCGCCGGTGCGGCGGCGTCGCGGGCCACCGCGTTGCCGGGCCGTACCGGCGTGACCGGCTGCGCACGCACGACCGGCGTCGCCTGCGGCGACGGTGCTACGGCGATCGATGAGATGGTCAACATGGCGCATTCCTCGGCTTGACGAGCCCATCCGCAGGACCCACGCCCCGCGGTCCTCCCTGTTATCGGCCGGCTTGAGCCGGACTTTAGGGCCTTGTGGCACGTTTTTCAACCTCACGCTGGCCGTACAATCGTCGCCATGCTTCCGGCGCGGGCGCCGAGATCTTCGGCCGCGCCCCTTCCCCATCGCAAGGATTCCGCATGGCAACCCCGCTCCCGCTGCACGACCGCGACGGCAAGATCTGGATGGACGGCGAACTCGTCGACTGGCGCGACGCCAAGGTGCACGTGCTGACGCACACGTTGCACTACGGCTGCGGCGCCTTCGAGGGCGTGCGCGCCTACAGGACCGAGCGCGGCACGGCGATCTTCCGCCTGCAGGAGCACACCGAGCGCCTGTTCAACAGCGCCAAGATCCTGCGCATGCAGATCCCGTTCAGCATGGAGGAGGTCAACGAGGCGCAGCGCGCCGTCATCCGCGCCAACGGGCTGGAAAGCGGCTACATCCGTCCGCTGACCTGGATCGGGTCGGAAAAGCTCGGCGTCAGCCCCAAGGGCAACCGCGTGCACCTGATGGTGGCGGCCTGGGCCTGGGGCGCCTACCTCGGCGAAGAGGGCATGAAGCGCGGCATCCGCGTCAAGACCTCCAGCTACACGCGCCACCACGTCAACATCACGATGACGCAGGCCAAGACGGTGTCCAACTACACCAACTCCATCCTGGCCAACATGGAGGCCACCGACGACGGCTACGACGAGGCGCTGCTGCTCGACCCGGCCGGCTTCGTCTCCGAAGGCGCCGGCGAAAACCTCTTCATCGTCAAGGGCGGCGTCATCTACACGCCGGACCTGTCGGCCGGCGCGCTCAACGGCATCACGCGCAACACCGTGCTGCACATCGCCAAGGACCTGGGCCTGGAGGTGGTGCAGAAGCGCATCACGCGCGACGAGGTCTACATCGCCGATGAGGCCTTCTTCACCGGCACCGCCGCCGAGGTCACGCCGATCCGCGAACTCGACCGCATCCAGATCGGCGCCGGCCAGCGCGGCCCGATCACCGAGCGCATCCAGAGCGCCTTCTTCGACATCGTCAACGGCCGCAACCCGAAGTACGCGCACTGGCTTACGCCGGTGTGAAGTTCTTTTTCAGCCTGGTCACCATGAGCGCCACCGCCACACACGCCCCCGCGATCGTCGAGCTTACCGCCAGCGACCTCAATGCCCATGGCGGCATCCACTGCCCTCACCCCAAGGCCGGCATGGAGCTGTGGAACAGCCACCCGCGCGTCTTCCTCGACGTCGCCAAGACCGGGGAGGCGCAGTGTCCTTATTGCGGGACGGTGTATCGGCTGCGTGAGACCGCGGGCGCTTCGGGATGGAGCCATTGAGCCGCCGCGGCGCGCGGTCGCGCCGCCCGCCAAGCGCCTGATGCTTGCCGACGCCAGCCCCAAGCTCTCGCAGGTTACGGTCGTTGTCGTCACGCACAACAGCCGTCATTGCCTGTCGGCGCAAAAGCCACTGTTGGACGCCTGTCCTCACGTGATCGTGGTTGACAACGCCAGCGAGGACGACACCGTGGAACGGGCACGGGGCTTATGGCCGCACGCTCAGGTGCTGGCGCTGCCGCGCAACCTTGGTTTCGGCGCCGCCAACAACCGGGCGATGGAGCGCGTCCAAACCGAATGGGCGCTGTTGTTGAACCCCGATTGCACGCTGGAACCAGCCTGCCTTGAACGGCTGCTGCAATGGTCGCAGGTCTGGCCCGAAGTCGCTGTGCTGGCGCCCCAACTGGTGGACGCCCGCGGGCGGCCTCAGGTGAACTACCGCTGGGCGCCGCTGAGCTGGCCTGGCCGCGGCGGGCCGGCTGAAGGCCCCGTCTGCGTCGGGTTTGCGTGCGGCGCAGCGCTGCTGCTGCGCCGCTCGGCGGTGCCGCAGCCGCTGTTTGACGAACGCTTTTTTCTCTACTACGAAGACGACGATCTGTGCCTGCGGCTGTTTCAACGGCGCTTGCCGATCATCGTCGTCCCTGACTGCCGCGCCCAGCACCGCTCGCGCGGCTCGGTGCGCACGCGCTGGCCGTGGCGGGCGGAAATGCGCCGCGGCTACCATCATGTTCAGTCCAAACTGACCTTCACCGCCAAACATCGCGGATTGGCTGCGGCCCGACGGGGACGCCGCAGGCTGCTGTTGGCGACAGTGCTAAGCCTGCCGCTGCGTTTGCTGTTGCTGCATCCTAAGGGGATGGCGCGAGCGTGGGGGCGGCTGCGTGGGCTTTGGCAGTGGCAACCTCATGACGACCTCCTCCACCCCAACCGGTCGGCCTACCTTGTGCGTGGCCGTGCTGACCCTCAATGAGGCCGCGCGCATCGAGCGCTGTCTGCGCAGCGCCACTTTCGCCGATCAATGGCTGGTGGCCGACAGTGGCAGCACCGACGACACCTGCCAGCGTGCCGCCGCGCTGGGCGCAGATGTGCATGTGTTTGCCGACTGGCAAGGCTTTGCCCAGCAGCGCAACCGGCTGCTTCCCTTCATCCGCACCGATTACGTGCTGTGGCTTGACGCCGATGAAGTGATTCCTGACTCGCTGCGGGATGAGATCCTGGCGTTGCTGCAAACCCGTCCAGAACCTTTTGTCGGACGCATCGCTTGGCTTGAACATGCGTTTGGGCGGCCCCTGACGCATTTTCAGCGCCGCGGACTGCCGCGGCTGTTTCCCGTCGCCGAACTGGTCGGATTCGAAGGGGTGGTGCACGAGGGCCCGCTGTTGAAGCGCCGGCTGCCGGTGGTGGAGCTGCGCGCCCCGCTGCACCACCACTCGCGCGAGACAGTCTACGACAGCCTGCGCAAGCTGGCGCAGTACACGCAACTGGGTGCCGCCAAGCGGGCCCAGCGCGGCCAACGCGGCGGGGTGCTGCGGGGTCTCGCTTCGGCCAGCGCGATGTTCATTCGCTTGTATGTGTTTCGGCGTGGCTTTACCGGAGGGGGGGCTGGCTTCTTGTTCTGCCTGCTGATCGCGCTGGAGTGCCTGTTCCGCTACGCTGCCCTGGCTTACGACCGTGATCACCTGGAAACGTTGGCCAAGCGCTGAGGCGCTGCTGTGGCTGCCGCTGTTGACCGCCACCGCGCTGGCGCCTGCGGTGCCCAAGATGATGGGCTTGGCCTTGTTGCTGGCCTGGTTGCTGGCTTGGGTGCAAGCCAGGCGCCAGCCTGCGAGTTCCTCACTGCCTTCAGCCTGGCGACAGGCTTTGGCCGTAGCCGCCCTATTGATCGGACTGCGGTTGCTGGCGGCGGCCTGGCACGGCGATGGCTTGGCTGAGCGGCACTGGGAGCTGAAGTGGCTGATCACGTCGCTGGCCCTTGCGGTCGTGCTGCGCCGACCTGGCGGGCCCGAGTGGCTCTTGCGGCACGCCGCGACGCTTTGGGTCGGCACGCTGACCGCCATGGCGACGTTGGGCATGGCTGTGGCGCTGGTGGTGGAGCGAAAAGATTTGGTCACCAACGCCATTCCTTGGGCAAATGTGATGGGTCTGGTGACCTTGGCGTTGCTGGCCCAAGCGCTGCACAGCCCCACTTCACGCCTGCGCTGGTGCGCCGGATGGGGAGCCACTTGCGCCAGCGTCGCAATCATGGCTTCGCACACGCGAGGGGCTTACACAGCAGTGGTGCTGACACTGCTGGCCTGGAGCTGGCTGCTGTGGCAACGGGTCTTGCATCAGGCGCGTTGGGGGGCGCTGCTGGGGATTGCTGCTTTGGTTTTTGCGATGAGCTCAGCCCCATGGATGCAAGAAGCCGTCCAGCACCGCTGGCTGCAAAGCGTCGAAGAATGGCGCGCCGTTCACCAGCAAGCTCCGACCGCCTCGGAAACCTCGGTGGGCGCGCGGGTGCTTCTATGGCAACACGCCTGGACGGCCGTCCAAAGCGAGCCTTGGAGGGGGGTCGGCATCGAAGGTCGGCGGGCCTTGATTCGCCAGTGGGCCGATCTACATGACTCCGCCACGCTGCGCGCGCTGGGGCATGTGCATCATGAATACCTGCACGCCTGGCTCGACCACGGCCTGGCCGGACTCGGGGCGGCGTTGGCCATGGTGGCGGTGCCGCTGGCGTTGGCGTTCAGGAGCCGATCTATGGATCCAGCCACGCGCTGGACGCTTGTCGGCTGGGCCGTGGTGGTCGGCGTCAGCGGCCTGACCAATGTGAACACGGCCCACAACTACTACACCAGCGGAATATGCCTGCTATGGCTGCTGCTGGCGATGCTGCAGGTGCAACCCAACCTCGGGCGTTCAGCCGCGAGCCCCAGCCTCGCCGACGGTCAGCCACGCGCTGCCGCTGCGCCGCGTCACGACACGATGTAAGCCGCCGCCCCCGTCGCCAGCAGCCGGCCGTCCAGCCCCTGGAACGCCATGCGGGTGGAGGCCACGCGTGAGCCGAGGCGCAGCACCTCGGCCTCCAGCAGAAAGCCCTCGCCGATGGCCGGGCGCAGGTAGTCGATGCGCAGGTCGATGGTGCCGAGCTTGGCGAAGCGCTGCAGGCGCTGCGGCACCGGCTCGTCGAGGTGGCGTGCGCCGATCGCCGCCATCACCGCCAGGCCCCCCATCGCGTCCAGCGCCGCGCTGATGACACCGCCGTGCAGGCGGTTGTAGGCGAAATGGCCGACCAGCTCCGGCCGCATCGCGATGCGGGCGGTGACGCGATCGGCCGCGATGCCGGTGACCTGCAGGCCCAGCACGCGGTTGAAGACGATGCGCTCCTCGAAGATCTCGCGCACGCCGGCGATGAAGTCCGGCTCGAACGTCACCGGCGTGCCCGGAGGATGGATGATGCGCGTCATGGGATCGGCTCCAAGTCGGGGGCGTCCCCGGCACTTGCGGTCCGTGCCGCCGCCCCGCGGCAGCGGCACCGGGCGCGACGGTCACGGGGGCGCCCGGGTCAGCAGCGGCTGAAGTCGGGGGTGCGCTTTTCGAGGAACGCCGCGAACGCCTCCCTGGCCGCCGGCTCGCGCAGCATGCGCGCGAAGACCGCTCCCTCCTCGGCCATGCGCTGCAGCACCGCCGGCTGCTGCGCCCCCTTCATCAGGCGCTTGGTCTCCACCAGCGAGGTGAGCGGCTTGGCCGCGAGCTTGCGCGCCACCTGCTGCGCGTGGGCATTGACCTCGCGCGGCGGCAGCACGCGGTTGACCAGCCCCAGCTCCAGCGCCGTCTCGGCGTAGATCGGTTCGCCCAGCAGCAGCGCCTCGGCGGCTCGGTGGTAGCCGAACATCTGCGGCGCCAGCAGGCTGGAGGCCCCTTCGGCGCACAGGCCAAGGTTGACGAACGGCATCGAAAACGCCGCGTTGTCGCCGGCGTAGACCAGGTCGCAGTGGAACAGCAGCGTGGTGCCGATGCCGACCGCCGGGCCGCAGACCGCCGCCACGAGCGGCTTCGGGAACGTGGCGATCGCGCGCAGGAAGCGAAACACGGGGCTGTCGGTGCCCGCCGGCGGGGCCTGCAGGAACTCCTCGATGTCGTTGCCGGCGGAAAACATCCCCTCCTGGCCCTGGATCACCGCCACCCGCACGGCAGCGGCATCCACCGCGCGCTCCAGCGCGTCGGCCAGCGTCGCGTACATCGCGCTGGTCAGCGCGTTCTTGCGCTGCGGGCGGTTGAGCGTCAGCGTCAGCACCCCGTCCTCGGTGTGCTGCAGGATCTCGGCGTTGGCGTTCATTGGCGCTCTCCTCGGCGCGCCATCATACGCGCTCGAAGATGCCGGCCGCGCCCTGCCCCATGCCGACGCACATCGTCACCATGCCGTAGCGCAGGTCGTGGCGGCGCAGCGCGTGCACGACGGTGGCGGAGCGGATCGCGCCGGTGGCGCCCAGCGGGTGGCCCAGCGCGATGGCGCCGCCCATCGGGTTGACCTTGGCCGGATCGAGCCCGAGCTGGTTCATCACCGCCAGCGACTGCGCGGCAAACGCCTCGTTGAGTTCGATCCAGTCGAGGTCGTCCTGCTTGAGGCCCGCGGCCTTGAGCGCCGCCGGGATGGCCTCGATCGGGCCGATGCCCATGATGTGCGGCGGCACCCCGCGGCTGGCGTAGGCGACGAAGCGCGCCAGCGGCTTGAGGCCGAAGCGCTGGATGGCCGCCTCGCTGGCCAGGATCAGCGCGCCGGCGCCGTCGGAGGTCTGCGAGCTGTTGCCGGCGGTGACGCTGCCCAGGCCCGTGGCGGTTCGGTCGGCGCGCCACGGCGTGGCAAACACCGGCTTGAGCTTGGCCAGCGCCTCCAGGCTCGTGTCGGCGCGCGGCCCCTCGTCGAGCTCGACGGTGCGGCGGCTGAGGCGCACCTCGCCGGTCTCGGGGTCGAAGCTGCGCTCCTCCACCTCCACCGGGGTGATCTCGTCGCGGAACTCGCCGGCCTGCTGCGCGCGGATGGCGCGCTGGTGCGACTGCAGCGCGAATTCGTCCTGCGCCTGGCGCGACACCTTCCACTGCTGCGCCACCTTCTCCGCGGTCAGGCCCATGCCGTAGGCGATGCCGTAGTCCTCGACGTTGCCGAGGTTGGCGAAGATGCGCGGGTTGAGGCTGGGCGTGTTGCCCATCATCGGCACCATGCTCATGCTCTCCACGCCGGCGGCGATCATCACGTCGGCCTCGCCGACGCGGATGCGGTCGGCCGCCATCTGCACCGCCGACAGGCCCGAGGCACAGAAGCGGTTGACGGTGATGCCGCCCACGCTCTTGGGCAGGCCGGCCAGCACCGCGCCGACGCGCGCGACGTTCAAGCCCTGCTGCGCCTCGGGGATGGCGCAGCCGCAGATCACGTCCTCGATGGCGGCGGGGTCGAGCGAGGGCACCTGGACGAGTGCGGCGCGCAGCGCGTGCGCCAGCAGGTCGTCGGGCCGCGTCTGGCGAAAGCAGCCTTTGTGCGATTTGCCGATCGGCGTGCGCGTGGCCGCCACGATGTAGGCGTCTCGAAGGGTCTTCATGTCCGATCGTCTCCGCGGTCAGTTGCGCAGGGGCTTGCCGTCGTTGAGCAGCGCCAGGATGCGCGACTGCGTCTTGGGCTGCACGATGAGCGCGCAGAACGCCTCGCGCTCCAGTTTCATCAGGTAATCCTCGGTCACGCGCGTGCCGGCCTCGACCTCGCCGCCGGTGACCACGTGAGCGATGCGCTGCGCGATCTCGAAGTCGTAGGCGGTGATGAAGCCGCCGTCGCGCAGGTTGACGAGCTGGCCGAGGATGGTGGCCTTGCCGCTGCGCCCCGCCACCGCGAACGGCTGCTTCAGCGGCGCCCGGTAGCCGGCCTCGTGCATCGCCTGCGCGGTGCGCAGCGCCACGAACAGCAGCTCGTCGCGGTGCGGCACGATGAGGTCGCTGTCCAGCAGGTAGCCGAGCTTGCGGCTTTCCAGCGCGCTGGTACCCACCGTGGCCATCGCCGCGGCCTTGAAGCCCTCGGTCAGGAACGGCAGCAGGTCGGTGCCGGTGCTGGCGCGGGCGTTTTCCGCCGCGCGGCGGGCGATGTAGGTGAGCCCCCCAGCCCCGGGGATCAGGCCCACGCCGACCTCCACCAGGCCCATGTAGCTTTCCATGTGCGCCACCCGGCGCGCGCAGTGCACCGCCAGCTCGCAGCCGCCGCCCAGCGCCATGCCGCGCACCGCGGCCACGGTGGGCACCTGGGCGTAGCGCAGCCGCAGCATGACGCGCTGCATCTCCGCCTCCACGGATTCGATCGCCTGCACGCCCATCGCGGCAAACGCCGGCAGCGTGGCCTGCAGGTCGGCGCCGACCGAAAACGGCTCGTCGCCCGACCACACCACCAGGCCCGCAAAGCGCGCCTCCGCTTCCTCGACCGCACGGTCCAGCCCCTCCACCACCGCCGGGCTGATGGCGTGCATCTTGGTCTTGAGGCTGGCGATCAGCACGTCGTCCAGCCCGGGGCGCGGCAGCGTCCACAGGCGGATCGCGTCGTCCTCGTAGATCGTCGCGCCGTCGGTGCGCCAGTCCGGCCCGCCTTCACCGAAGACGCGCTCGCGGTAGAGCTGGCGCGCGTGCACCGGCAGCGTGCGCGGCGGCTCGAAGCGGCCGGTGGCCGGGTTCCACGAGCCCTCCGGCTGGTGCACGCCGCCGCGTTCGGCCACCGGGCCTTCGAACACCCAAGCCGGCAGCGGCGCCGAGCACAGCGCGCGCCCGGCGTCGATGTCCTCCTGCACCATGCGCGCCACCTCCAGCCAGCCGGCCTGCTGCCACAGCTCGAACGGGCCCTGCTGCATGCCAAAGCCCCAGCGCATCGCCTGATCGACGTCGCGCGCCGTCTCGGCGATCGACTGCAGGTGCAGCGCCGCGTAGTGGAAGCCGTTGCGCAGGATCGCCCACAGGAAGCGCCCCTGCGGCCCCTCGGCGTGGCGCAGCAGCTTCAGCCGCTCGGGCGCGGGTTTCTTGAGCATGCGGCCGTAGACTTCGTCGGCCTTGGCCCCGGCGGGCACGTAGTCGCCGCTGGCCAGATCGAAGCGCAGCACGTCGCGCCCGACCTTCTTGTAGAAGCCCGCCTTGGTCTTCTGCCCCAGGTGACCCTTGTCGAGCAGCGCCTGCAGCACCCTGGGCGTCTCGAACGTCGGATAGAACGGATCCGTCTCGGGGCTGAGCTGGGTCTGCATCGTGCGGATGACGTGCGCCAGCGTGTCCAGCCCCACCACGTCGGCGGTGCGGAAGGTGCCGCTGGAGGCGCGCCCGAGCCGCTTGCCGGTCAGGTCATCGACGATGTCGAAGGTCAGGCCATGCCGCTCGGCCTCGATCATCGTCGACAGCATCCCCGCAATCCCGATGCGGTTGGCGACGAAGTTGGGCGTGTCCTTGGCGCGCACGACGTTCTTGCCCAGCGTCGTCGTGACGAACGCCTCCAGCGCGTCGAGCACGTCGGCGCGCGTCTCGGGCGCGGCGATCAGCTCCACCAGCGGCATGTAGCGCGGCGGGTTGAAGAAGTGGATGCCGCAGAAGCGCGCCCGCAGCGCCGCCGGCAGCGGCTCGGCGAGCTGCCGGATCGGCAGGCCGGAGGTGTTGGTGGCCAGGATGGCGTGCGCGGCCAGGTGCGGCGCGATGCGCGCGTAGAGCTGGTGCTTCCAGTCCATGCGCTCGGCGATCGCCTCGATGACGAGGTCGCACTCCGCGAGCAGCCCCAGGTGCTCGTCGTAGTTGGCCGGCCGGATCAGGTCGGCCTCGTCGGCCACGCCCAGCGGGCTGGGCTTCATTTTCTTCAGGTTGGCAATCGCCTGGCGGGCGATCGCGCTCTTGTCGGCGCCGTCCTTGGGCAGGTCGAACAGCACCACCGGCACGCGCACGTTGACGAGATGGGCGGCGATCTGCGCACCCATGACGCCGGCGCCGAGCACGGCCACGCGTCGGATCAGGAATCGGGACATGGTGGGTTTTCCCTCGCGGAATTCGGAAACGGGGTGAGGCGCGCTCAGGGCACGCGCACCCAGGTCTGCGTGCGACCGATGAACAGGATGGAGCCGCGCACCTCCAGCTTGGCGCCGCCCTCCACCGGGGTCAGGCGCACGTGGTAGGTCTTGCCGCTTTCGGGGTCGAGGATGGTGCCACCCTCCCAGACCGCCTTGCCCGGCACCTGCCGCACGCCGCGGATGATCTCCAGCCCGACGATCGGCAGATCCTTGCGGTCGTCGGTGCAGGCGGTGCAGCGGCGGTTGGGGTCGGCGCCCTTGCGCAGCAGCTTCTCCACGCGGCCCGTCAGCACGCCGTCCTGCTCGGTGATGACGACCTCGCTCTTGACCTCCTTGGTCTCGTCGTCGATGGTGTGCCAGCGGCCCACGGGGGTCATCTGGGCCCAGGCGGGCAGGACGGCGGCCAGCAGCGCGCTGGCCACGGCGGTGCGGATGGACATCGGTCGTCTCCTCATCGTGACAGGCGCGGATCGCCTCAGCGGGCGTCCACGCCCAGCGCCTCATCGGTGTCCAGCAGCGCGGCCACGCCGCTGCGCGCCTGGCGCATCAGCGTGGCGGTCTCCGGGAACAGCCGGGCGAAGTAGAAGCGCGCCGTCTGCAGCTTGCCGCGGTAGAACGGATCGGTGCTGCCGGCGGCGATGGCCTTGAGCGCCACCGCGGCCATGCGCGCGAAGAAGTAGCCGAACACCAGATGCCCGGCCACGCGCAGGTAGGGCACCGCCGCCGCACCTGCCTCGTCCGGGTTCTGCAGCGCCTTGAAGCCGATCTCGGTGGTGAACTTGGTCATCTGCTCGGCCAGTTGCGCCAGCGGGTTGATGAACTCGCTCATCCGCTCGTTGACGCCCTCCTCCTCGATCAGCTGCTGCACCAGCTTGCCGAACTTCTTCAGCGTCGCGCCCTGGTTGGCCAGCACCTTGCGCCCCAGCAGGTCCAGCGCCTGGATGGTGTTGGTGCCCTCGTAGATCATGTTGATGCGGGCGTCGCGCACGAACTGCTCCATGCCCCACTCGCGGATGTAGCCGTGGCCGCCGAACACCTGCAGGCACTCGTTGACGGCGATGAAGCCGTTGTCGGTCAGGAACGCCTTGGCGATCGGCGTCAGCAGCGCCAGCAGCTCGGCGCTGTCCTGGCGCTCTTTCTCGTCGGGATGGTGCAGTTCCTTGTCCAGCAGCAGCGCGCAGTAGCTCAGCAGCGCCCGCCCACCCTCGGCGTAGGCCTTGGCCGTCAGCAGCATGCGGCGCACGTCCGGGTGGACGATGATCGGGTCGGCCGGCTTGTCCTTGGCCTTCGGGCCGGAGAGGCTGCGCATCTGCAACCGCTCCCTGGCGTAGGCCAGCGCGTTCTGGAACGCCACCTCGGTCAGGCCGACTGACTGGTTGCCCACACCCAGGCGCGCCGCGTTCATCATCACGAACATCGCCTGCAGGCCCTTGTTCGGCTGGCCGACCAGCGTGCCCACGGCGCCATCCAGGATCATCTGGCAGGTGGCGTTGCCGTGGATGCCCATCTTGTGCTCCAGGCCGCCGCAATGGATGGCGTTGCGCTCGCCCAGGCTGCCGTCCGGGTTGACCTTGAACTTCGGCACCACGAACAGGCTGATGCCCTTGGTGCCGGCCGGCGCATCGGGCAGGCGCGCCAGCACCAGGTGCACGATGTTGGCGGCCAGGTCGTGCTCGCCGGCGGAGATGAAGATCTTCTGCCCGGTGAGCTTGTAGGTGCCGTCGGGCTGCGGCTCGGCCTTGGTGCGCAGCAGGCCGAGATCCGTGCCGCAGTGCGGCTCGGTCAGGCACATCGTGCCGGTCCACTCGCCGCTGGTCAGCTTGGGCAGGTACAGGCGCTTCTGCTCCTCGGTACCGTGCGCGTGCAGGCACTCGTAGGCGCCGTGGCTCAGGCCCGGGTACATCGTCCACGCCTGGTTGGCGCTGTTGAGCATCTCGTAGAACGCCGAGTTGACGACGAACGGCAGACCCTGGCCGCCGTAGGCGGGATCGCAGCTCAGCGCCGGCCAGCCACCGGCGACGTACTGTTCATAGGCGGCCTTGAAGCCGGCCGGCGTCGTCACGGCATGGGTGACCGGGTCGAGCTGGCAGCCCTGCGCGTCCCCGACCTGGTTGAGCGGAAACGCCACCTCGGCGGCGAACTTGCCGCCCTCTTCCAGCACGGCGTTGAGGGTGTCGGCGTCGAGGTCGGCGTGCGGCGGGCAGACCTTGAGCTCGTCGACGACGTTGAGCACCTCGTGCATCACGAACTGCAGGTCGCGCAGGGGGGGCTGGTACTGGGGCATCGCGGATCTCCTTGTGGCGAAACGGGGTCGGGACGAAAGACGGGCACGGCGCTTCAGGGCCGGGCCTGGTAGCGCGCGATCAGGTTGTCGAAACCGGTGCGGGCTCGCTGCAAGCTGTCGGGATGTCGCAAAAAACGCGCTTCGTAATGCAGCGCCAGGATCAGGCCGTGGATCTCGAAGGCCACCTGCGCCGGGTCGGCGTCGGCGCGCAGGTGGCCCTCGTCGATGGCCAGCTGCACCGCCTTGCGCACCGCGGCCTGCCAGGTGTTGACGGTGTCCACCAGCGCGTCGCGCACGGCGCCCGGGCGGTCGTCGAACTCCACCGCACCGCTGATGTAGATGCAGCCCGAGTCGATCTCCAGCGACGTCTGGCGCATCCAATGGTCGAACAGCGCGCGCAGCCGCGGCAGCCCGCGCGGCGCGCTCAACGCCGGACGGAACACGTCGCGCTCGAAGCGCGCGTGGTATTCGCGCACGACGGCGATCTGCAGCTCCTCGCGCGAGCCGAAGTGCGCGAAGACGCCGGACTTGCTCATGCCCATCAGCTCGGCGATGGCGCCGATGCTCAGGCCCTCCAGCCCGACATGCGAGGCCAGCCCGAGCGCCGCGTCGATGATGGCGGCCTTGGTCTGCTGTCCCTTGTGCGGGGTGCGGCCGGCGCTGCGGCCGCGGGCGCGGACCACCGTGGGGGCAGAGTCGGTTTCGGCCATGCAAGCCTCCAGAAAAAACGAACGTTCGTTCTATTCTAGAGGCGAAGCGGGCGCTGTCAATCCCTGGCACTCAGGGATTACCCGTACCTCGACGTCGGGCCGGACAGGGAGCCATCGCGGCGACGGCCCGACACCTCGCGGCCGCACCGGCTGGCGCGTCAGTGCGAGCGGATCATCGTACCGAAGGGCTGGTCACCCAGCACCTCCAGCAGGATCGCGTGCGGCACGCGCCCGTCGATGATGTGCACGGCCTTGACGCCGCTCTTGGCCGCATCCAGCGCGCCGGCGATCTTGGGGATCATGCCGCCGCTGATGGTGCCGTCGGCCACCAGCTCGTCGATGCGCCGCGGGGTGAGCTCCGCCAGCAGCTGCCCCTCCTTGTCCAGCACGCCGCGGATGTTGGTCAGCATCAGCAGCTTTTCCGCCTGCAGCACGGTGGCGAGCTTGGCCGCCACGACGTCGGCGTTGATGTTGTAGCTCTCGTTGTGCTCGCCAAAGCCGATCGGGCTGACCACCGGGATGAACTGATCCTCCTGCAGCGCGCGCACGACGCCGGGATCGATCGAGACGATATCACCGACCTGGCCGACGTCGTGCTCGACGCTGGGGTCGTTGAGATCGACCATGCGCAGCTTGCGCGCGCGGATCATCGCGCCGTCACGTCCGGTCAGTCCCACGGCCTTGCCGCCGGCGCGGTTGATCAGACCGACGATGTCCTGCTGCACCTCGCCCGCGAGCACCCACTCGACCACCTCCATCGTCTCGGCATCGGTCACACGCATGCCCTGCACGAAGCGGCCTTCCTTGCCCAGGCGCTTGAGCAGCGTCTCGATCTGCGGGCCGCCGCCGTGCACCACCACGGGGTTGATGCCGACGAGCTTGAGCAGCACCACGTCCTCGGCGAACGCCGCCTGCAGCTCGGGGTCGGTCATCGCGTTGCCGCCGTACTTGATGACCATCGTCTTGCCGTGGTAGCGGCGGATGTAGGGCAGCGCCTGCGCCAGCACTTCGGCGCGGTCGCGCGGCGCCAGGTGGGAAAGGTCGCGGGAAGTTGGGCTCATGATGTTGGTTCGCGGTTAGGATCGCGGTCGGGCATTCGGCGGAGGTCATTGTGCCGCAAGAGATCGAGCTCAAGTACGCGCTGCCCGGACTGGACGGCGCCACGGCGCTGCAGCGGCTGCGGCGACATCCTTTGCTGCGGCGGCGCACGATGCAGCGGCTGCGCCTCATCAACCGCTACTTCGACACCCCGGACGGCTGGCTGCGGCAGCAGCGCTGTGCGCTGCGGCTGCGCGCCACGCTGGATGTGGACGCCGATGGCCGGTCGCTGCCGGGCGGTGCGCGCTGGGAGCAGACGCTGAAGACCGCCGGCGAGGGCGGCGGCGCGCTGAGCGTGCGCGGCGAGTGGACCACGCCGCTGACGCGCCCGCGCCTGCAGTGGCAGGCCTTGCAGGCCACGCCGCTGGGGGCGCTGGAGCAGGCGCCGGCGCGCCTGCGCGAACTCGTGGCCGTCTCGGAGACGCGCTGCCTGCGCACGACGTGGGTGCTGCACCTGCGCGGCGGCGCGGTGGTGGAGGTGGCGCTGGACGAGGGCGAGCTGCGTGCCGGCCGGCGCCGCGCCCCGCTGCTGGAGCTGGAGCTGGAGCTGCTGCGTGGACAACCCGAGGCCCTGCTGGCCGTGGCGGATCAGCTGGCGCAGACGCTGCCGCTGCTGCCCGCGCGCGCCAGCAAGGCCGAGCAGGCGCAGCGCCTGGCTGACGGCACGCTGCTGGCGCCGGTGCGCGCCGCCGTGCCGCGCCTGCCGGCCGGTGCGACGCCGCTGCAGGTGGCGCATGCGGCGCTGGCCGACGCGCTGGGTCAGCTGTGCGACAACCTGGCCGCCGCGGCGCGCGCCGACGACCCCGAGCTGATCCACCAGGCGCGCGTGGGCTGGCGGCGCTGGCGCAGCGTGCTGCGGCTGGTGCGACCGTGGCTGCCCGCCACGCCGCCGGACACCGCCGCGCTGCACCCGCTGCTGGAGACGCTGGGCGCGCTGCGCGATCTGGACGTCGCGCGCACCGAAACGCTGCCGGCCTGGTGCGCCGCGTTCGTGGAGGACGCCGCCGTCCACCCGCAGCGCCAGCGCGCCGTCCGCACCGCCTCCCGCCGGCTGGAGGCGGCCGCGCGGCACGCGCGCGCCACCCTGCGGCAGCAGTTGGCCGAGCCAGCCATCGCCGGCGCGCTGCACGCGCTGGGGGCGTGGCTCGTCACCCTGCCGCCTCAGGGCGACGCGGTGGAAGCTGCATGGGCCTTCGAGCGACTGCAGCGCTGGCATGCGCGCCTGAAGCGCCAGCTCAGCCAGCACGCGGCCGCGCCGGCCGAGGCGATGCAGGCGCTGCACGCGGCGCGGCTGCTGGCCAAGCGGCTGCGCTACGCCACCGAGGCGGCCAGCGGCGCCCTGCCCGCGCGGGCGATCGAGCGCGCACAGCGCTGGCAGCGGCGCGCGCGCGGCTGGCAGGAACGGCTCGGGCGCTGGCGCGACACCCTGCGCGCCGCCGAGCTGCTGCAGCAGCTGCGGGCCGATGCGGCGCTGGTGGGCTTCCTGCGCGGCGTGGCGGCGGCCACGCATCCGCTGCGGTCGATGGACTGACGGCGCCGCCGGCGCAGGAACCGCGCCCGCGACGGCGGGCTCCAACCCGTCAAACCCCTTTCCGCATCATGGTCACTCCCCCCACCGGCCCCCATGCCGCTCCCACCCCACCCTGGCACGCGCAGGCGGCCGAGGAGGTGCTGGCCGCGCTGGCCAGCCAGCCGCGCGGGCTGACCACGGCCGAGGCGCAGGCGCGGCTGCAGCGCCATGGCCCCAACCGCCTGGCCGAGGCGCCTGCGGTGCCGCTTTGGCGCCGTCTCGTGCGCCAGTTCAACAACCTGCTGATCATCGTGCTGCTGGTGGCCGCCGCCATCACCGTCGCCCTTGGTCACGGCGTGGACGCGGCGGTCATCCTCGCGGTGGTCGTGCTCAACGTCACGATCGGCCTGGTGCAGGAGGGCAAGGCCGAGCGGGCGCTGGCGGCGATCCGGGCGCTGCTCGACCCGCATGCACAGGTCTGGCGCGACGGCCAGCTGGTCGAGACCGACGCGGCGCACCTCGTGCCGGGTGACGTCGTGCAGGTGGCGGCCGGCGATCGCGTGGCGGCCGATGTGCGCTGGTTGCGCGCGCACGATCTGCAGATCGACGAAGCCGCGCTGACCGGTGAATCGGTGCCGGTGACCAAGAGCGTGGAGGCGGTGGCGCCCACGGCCGAGCTGGGTGACCGCCACGGCATGGGCTACGCCGGCACGCTGGTGACGCGTGGCCAGGGCGTCGGCGTCGTCGTCGCCACCGGCATGCGCACCGAGATGGGCCGCATCGGCCGCCTGCTGCAGAGCGTCGGCGAGACCACCACACCGCTGGTGCGGCAGATGGCGCAGCTGGGGCGCTGGATCACGCTGGCGGTGCTGGCGGCAGCGGCCTTGCTGTTCGGCTTTGGCTGGGGCGTGCGCGGGCTGCCGGCCGTCGACACCTTCATGGCGGCGGTGGGGCTGGCGGTGGCGGCGATCCCGGAGGGGTTGCCGGCCATCCTGTCGGTGACGCTGGCCATCGGCGTGCAGCGCATGGCGCGGCGCCGCGCCATCGTGCGCCAGCTGCCGGCGGTGGAGACGCTGGGCTGCGTCACGGTGATCGGCTCGGACAAGACGGGCACGCTGACACGCAACGAGATGACCGTGCAGGCCGTGGTGCTGGCCGGTGGCACGGTGCACGTGGAAGGCAGCGGCTACGCCCCGCAGGGAGCCCTGCTGCGCGACGGGGCGCCGCTGCAGCCGGCCGAACTCTGGCGCGAGGCACCGGCGCTGCTGGCGCTGGCGGAGGGGGCGGCGCTGTGCAACGACGCCGAGCTGGTGCCCACCGAGCAGGGTGACTGGCACCTGAGCGGCGACCCCACCGAGGGCGCGCTGCTGACGCTGGCGATGAAGGCCGGGCTGCAGCCGCGCCAGTTGCGCGAGGAGCGAGCGCGCGTGGCGGTGCTGCCGTTCGAATCCGAGCGCCGCCTGATGGCCACCGCGCACGCCGAGGGGGACGGTGCGGTGCGCGTCTGGGTCAAGGGCGCGCCGGAGGCGGTGCTGGCGCGCTGCACGCACGTGATGGGGCCGCAGGGAGAGCCGGTGGCGCTGGATGCGGCCTGGTGGCAGGCCCAGGCCGAGGCGCAGGCGGCGCAGGGGCGGCGCGTGCTGGCGGTGGCCACCGCGACGTGGCCGGCCGCGCGTGCGCTGACGCATGAGGCGATCGACGGCGGCCTGGTGCTCGTGGGGCTGGTCGGCATCATCGATCCGCCGCGGCCGGAGGCGGTGACGGCCATCGAGCAGTGCCGCCAGGCCGGCATCCGCGTCATCATGATCACGGGCGATCACGTCGTGACCGCGCGGGCGATCGCCGCGCAGCTGGGCCTGGGCGCGCAGCCGCGCGCCTTGGCCGGACACGAGATCCAGGCGATGGACGAGACGGCGCTGCGCCGCGCGGTGCGCGAGGTGGACGTGTTCGCCCGCGCCGCCCCCGAACACAAGCTGCGCCTGGTGCGCGCCCTGCAGGCCGAGGGGCACGTGGTGGCGATGACCGGCGACGGCGTCAACGACGCCCCGGCGCTCAAAGCTGCCGACGTCGGCGTGGCCATGGGCCACAAGGGCACCGAGGCGGCCAAGCAGGCCGCCGCGATGGTGCTGACCGACGACAACTTCGCCACCATCGCGCACGCGGTGGAGGAAGGCCGCACCGTCTACGACAACCTGCGCAAGGTGGTGACCTTCCTGCTGCCGATCAACGGCGGCGAGTCGATCTCGCTGCTGATCGCGGTGCTGTTCGGGCTGGCGCTGCCGATCGCGCCGGTGCAGATCCTGTGGGTCAACATGGTCAGCTCGATCGCGCTGGCGATGGTGCTGGCGTTCGAGCCGACCGAAGCCGACGTGATGCGCCGTCCGCCGCGGCCGCCGCGCGAGCCGATACTGACCGGCTTCGTGCTGTGGCGCATCGGGCTGGTGTCGGCGCTGTTCGCCGCCGGGATCTTTGGCGTCTACAAGGGCGCGCTCCTGGCCGGGCACGAGCCGGCGCTGGCGCAGACGCTGGCGGTCAACACGCTGGTGGCGATGGAAGTGTTCTATCTGTTCAGCGTGCGCTACCTGAAGGCACCCTCCTTCAGCTGGATCGGCGTGCGCGGCACGCCGCGCGTGCTGGCCGCCGTCGGCACCGCCTGCGCGCTGCAACTGGCCTTCACCTACGCGCCGTTCATGCACACGTGGTTCGGCAGCGCGCCGCTGCCGCTGCCGTGGCTGGCGGTGAGCGCCGGCATCGGCCTGGCGGTGCTGCTGGTGCTGGAGCTGGAAAAGGCCGTGCTGCGGCGCCATCGGCGCTGAGCGGCCAGTCCGGCCGGCGCGCCGACGCAGGAACCGTGCGCGGGCGCCTCGAGACGCCTGCCGGCAGGCTCGGCGCGTTTCAGAGCTCCACGTCGGCGTAGATCTCGTCCAGCGACAGCGTGCCGTCGACGCACGGCAGCTCGATGGCGCCGTCGGCGTAGCCTTCCAGCACCCAGTCGCGGCTGCGCCGGTACGCCTCGACCCAGCGGCGGTCCTGCGCCACCACGAGGTAAAGTTCCATGCTCGGGACCCGCTGGTAGGCGAGCAGCTTTTCGCGCCGGTCGATGCGTTCGGTATGCTCCGACAGCACCTCGACGATCAGGCAGGGACGGTCGACGTGGTAGTCGGCACGGTCACGAGGGTCGCACGCCACCATCACGTCGGGGTAGTAGTAGACCTCCTGCCCGCCGTAGTCGATCCGTACCTTCATGTCGGCCACGAATACCTGACACCCGTGGCGGCGCGCCCGCGGCAGCAGGGCGTGCGCCGTGGCCATCGCGATGCGGTTGTGGGTGCGGCTCGCGCCCACCATGGCATACACCCTTCCGGCCACGTATTCGTGGCGCACGTCGCTGACGAGCTCGCCCTGCAGATAGTCCTCGGGCGACAGCCAGGTTTCGGGGCGGGCCAGGGCGGTCATCGGACACTTTCCTCGGGGTTGCGGCTGCAGGGATGATAACGACAGCCCCAGCCGCTTACAATGCGGCGCTTTTGCCCAGCCTCTGGATCCACACCACGAACCGCTGCGAGCACCGCCATGACGACGAAGAAGGTCTTCATCCGCACCTTCGGCTGCCAGATGAACGAGTACGACTCGGCCAAGATGGCCGACGTGCTGGCCGCCGCCGACGGCTACGAGCTCACCGACGACCCCGAGCAGGCCGACCTGATCCTCTTTAACACCTGCTCCGTGCGCGAGAAGGCGCAGGAAAAGGTCTTCTCCGATCTCGGGCGCGTCAAGCATCTGAAGAAGAAAGGCGTGCTGATCGGCGTCGGCGGCTGCGTCGCCAGCCAGGAGGGCGAGGCGATCATCCAGCGCGCGCCCTACGTCGATGTGGTGTTCGGCCCGCAGACGCTGCACCGGCTGCCGGAGCTGCTGCGCCAGCGCCAGCGGCAGGCGCGCCCGCAGGTGGACGTGAGCTTTCCCGAGATCGAGAAGTTCGACCACCTGCCGCCGGCGCGCGTGGAGGGTGCCTCGGCCTTCGTCAGCATCATGGAGGGCTGCAGCAAGTACTGCAGCTACTGCGTGGTGCCGTACACGCGCGGCGAGGAGGTCTCGCGCCCGCTGCAGGATGTGCTGGTGGAGGTGGCGGGCCTGGCCGATCAGGGCGTCAAGGAGGTGACGCTGCTGGGCCAGAACGTCAACGCCTGGCGCGGCGAGGATGGCGAGGACTTCGCGCTGCTGCTGGAGTGCGTGGCCGAGATCCCCGGCATCGAGCGCATCCGCTACACCACCAGCCACCCGAACGAGTTCACGCCGCGCCTGATCGAGGCCTACGCCCGCATCCCGCAGCTCGTCAGCCACCTGCACCTGCCGGTGCAGCACGGCAGCGACCGCATCCTGATGGCGATGAAGCGCGGCTACACCGCGATGGAATACAAGAGCACGGTGCGCAAGCTGCGCGCGGTGCGGCCGGACCTGAGCCTCTCCAGCGACTTCATCGTCGGCTTCCCCGGCGAGACGGAGGAGGACTTCGCCAAGCTGATGCGGCTGGTGGAGGACGTGGGCTTTGACGCGAGCTTCAGCTTCATCTTCAGCCCGCGGCCCGGCACGCCGGCGGCCAACCTGCCGGACGACACGCCGCACGACGTGAAGCTGAAACGCCTGCAGACGCTGCAGGCCGCGCTGCAGGCCAGCGCCGAGCGCATCAGCGCCAGCCGCGTCGGCACCGTGCAGCGCATCCTGGTCGAAGGCCCGTCGAAGAAGAACGCGCAGGAGCTGATGGGCCGCACCGCCTGCAACCGCATCGTCAACTTCGACGGCGGCCCCCACGGCCAGCGCCTGATCGGCCAGATGATCGACGTGCGCATCACGCAGGCGCTGCCGCACTCGCTGCGCGGCGAGGTGGTGGTGCGTGAGGCGGCCAGCGCCTGAGCCGACGTCTGCCGCCGTCGCGACCCGCTTCGGCTCGGCGCGCCGGCGCCTTGCCGCCACCCCCGTGGTCGGAGCCCGCGCGGGCGCACGGGCAAGGTCGCCGTTCAGCCGGCCGGAGCGGTCGGCGCGGCCTTCAGCCCCTTCGGCAGCGGAAAGCGCATCGTCTCCACCGGCCCCTCCAGCCGCCGCACCGCCGTGGCGCCCAGCGCCTTGAGCCGCTGCACCACCCCCTGCACCAGCGCCTCGGGCGCCGACGCGCCGGCGGTGACGCCGACCCGGCAGGCGCCGTCGAACCAGGCGTCCCGCAGGCCGTCGGCATCCTCCACCATGTGGGTGCACACGCCCAGCCGCTCGGCCAGCTCGCGCAGGCGGTTGGTGTTGGAGCTGCTCGGGCTGCCGACGACGATCACCACGTCGACCTCGCGCGCCAGCAGCTTGACGGCATCCTGCCGGTTCTGCGTCGCGTAGCAGATGTCCTGCTGCTTGGGCTCGCGCAGGTTCGGAAAGCGCCGCCTGAGCACCGCCACGATCGCGGCGGTGTCGTCGACGCTGAGCGTGGTCTGCGTCACCACCGCCAGCCGCTCGGTCTGCGCCGGCTGCACGCGCTCGGCGTCCTGCGGCGTCTCGATGAGATGGATGCCGCCGTCGACCTGCCCCATCGTGCCCTCGACCTCGGGGTGCCCGGCGTGGCCGATCAGGAAGAACTCGTAGCCCTCACGGCGCAGCTTGGCCACCTCGACGTGCACCTTGGTCACGAGCGGACACGTCGCATCGAAGATGCGCAGCCCGCGGCGCTGCGCCTCGGTCTGCACCGCGCGGCTGACGCCATGCGCGCTGAAGATCAGCACCGCGCCCGGCGGCACCGCGTCCAGCTCCTCCACGAACACCGCCCCGCGCTGGCGCAGATCCTCCACCACGTGGCGGTTGTGCACGATCTCGTGCCGCACGTAGACCGGCGCCCCGAAGCGCGCCAGCGCCCGCTCCACGATCTCGATCGCGCGGTCGACCCCGGCGCAAAAGCCACGCGGCTCGGCCAGCACCACCTCCTGCAGCGCCATCGTCACAGCACTCCGATGATGCGCACCGTCAGACGCACCGCCTGCCCGGCCAGCGGATGGTTGAAGTCGACGCACACCGCACCATCGTCACGCAGCGCGCGCACGGTGCCGGCGTAACTGCCCTGCCCGTCCGGCGTCGGAAACTGCAGCACATCGCCGACCGCGAACGTCTGCCCCGCCGCGCCCAGCTCGTCGAGCAGCCGGCGCGCCACCCACTGCACACGGGCCTCGTCGCGCGGGCCGAACGCCTCGCCGGCGGCGAGCTCGAAGGTCGCCTCGGCCCCCTCCGGCAGGCCGAGCAGCCGCTGCTCCAGCGCCGGCGCCAGCTGCCCGTCGCCCAGCGAGAGCGTGGCCGGCTGGGCACCGAAGGTGTCGATCAGCACGGTCCCGTCGGCTCCGGCGAGCCGGTAGTGCAGCGTGACGAACGCCCCGGGGCCGACGACGGCCGGGGAGGAGGACTCGGCGGCCGGGGCGGCCGCGGTAGACTCGTGCGACATCGGCTTCGATTGTAGGACGAGGGAGGAGACCCCATGGTGCGCGAACTGCCGCCGCCGGCACGCCCGCGCGAGAAGCTGCTCACCCGCGGTGCGCAGACGCTGGCTGACGAGGAGCTGCTGGCCCTGCTGCTGCGCACCGGGCTGCGCGGTCAGCCGGTGCTCGCGTTCGCGCAGGCGCTGCTGCAGCGCTTCGGCGGCCTGGCCGGCCTGCTGCAGGCCACGCCGACCCAGCTGGCCACCGTCAAGGGCCTGGGGCCGGCCAAGCGCGCCGAGCTGCTGGCGGTGTTCGAGCTGGCACGGCGCGCCTTGTCCGAGCGGCTGCGCGAGCGCCCGGTGCTGGAGTCGCCGCAGGCGGTGGCCGAGCTGCTGCGACTGCAGCTCGCCGACCGCGGTCACGAGGTGTTCGCGGTGCTCTTTCTCGACACCCAGCATCGCCTGATCGCGCTGGAGGAGCTGTTCCGCGGCACGCTGAATGAGACCAGCGTCTATCCGCGCGAAGTGGCCCTGCGCGCGCTGCACCACGGGGCGGCCAGCGTCATCCTGGCGCACAACCACCCGAGCGGCGTGGCCGAACCTTCGGCCGCCGACGCCGCGCTGACGCAGCGCCTGCGCTCGGCGCTGGCGCTGCTGGACGTGCGCGTGCTCGACCACTTCGTCGTCACGCGCGGCGGCTGCACCTCGCTGGCGGCGCGCGGCCTGCTGTAAGCCCGCCGGCCTGCGCCCGCCAGCGCGATGCCGTACGATGCGCGCCGCGATGAAAGTGCACACGCTGGCCGACCTGAAGCAGCTGCGCCGCGAGATGCAGCGCCGCGCCGAACAGGAGGCTGCCGCGCGCGCGGCGGCGGAGGCGGCGCGCCGCGCCGCGCTGGAGCGCGCCGAGCACGAGCGGCGGCTGTTCGAGCGCGCCGTCGGCCCGGTGCAACGGCTGCGCCCGCACGGGCGGGTCGAACACGCGCCACCCCCGCCGCCGCCCTGGCCGCGCCAGCGCCAGCTGGACGAGCGCGCGGTGATGCGCGAGGCGCTCAGCGACGCCTTCGACGTCGAGACGCTGCTGCACACCGACGAGCACTTGAGCTTTCGCCGCCCCGGCCTGGGGCCGGACGTGGTGCGCCGGCTGCGCCGCGGCGACTGGGCCATCCAGGCCGAGCTGGATCTGCACGGCCTGCGCACCGACGAGGCGCGCGAGCGGCTGGGCGGCTTCATCCGCGACGCGCACCGGCAGGGCCTGCGCTGCGTGCGCGTGGTGCACGGCAAGGGCCTGGGCTCACCCGGCAAGACGCCGGTGCTCAAGGGCCGCGTGCACGGCTGGCTGGTGCAGAAGAGCGAGGTGCTGGCCTTCGTGCAGGCGCGCCCCGCCGACGGTGGCGCCGGCGCCCTGATCGTGCTGCTGCGCGCCACCAGCCACGGCCGCGCCTGAACGAAGCCGCGCCGAGCTCAGGGCGGGGCCTCGCGCAGCGTGCGCACCACCGGCGTGTGCAGCACACCGCGCAACGTCCACCAGCCGGCCAGCAGCGCCAACCCCGCGCCAGCCAGCGTCCCGGCCGCAGGCAGCCACCACGCCGGCCGCCAGTCGAAGCGGAACACCCCGTACGCCAGCGCCGCGGCCAACGCCAGCGCCGCGCCGGCGGCCACCAGGCCCGCCAGCGCCCCCAGCCCGGCCAGCTCCGCGGTCTGCATGCGGCGCAGCAGCGCCGCATGCGCCCCCAGCGCCCGCAGCACCGCCACGTCACGCTGGCGCTGTGCGCGCGTGGCTCCCACGGTGGCCAGCAGCACCACCAGCCCAGCCGCCAGGCTGAACAGGAACAGGAACTCCACCGCCGCGATCACCTGCCCCAGCACCCGCTGCACCTGCGCGATCGCGGCGCTGGTGTCGACGCTGGTGACGTTGGGAAAGCGCGCCAGCAGCGCGCGGTCGAAGCCGGGCCGCGTCGGCGCCCGGAAGGCGGCGATGTGGGTGTACGGAACGTCCGACGGCAGCGCCGCCACCGGAAACAGCACGAAGAAGTTCACGTGCATGGAGGCCCAGTCCACGCGGCGCAGGCTGGTGATGCGGGCGCGGTGCACGGTGCCGGCGATGTCGAACGCCAGCTCGTCGCCCAGCCGCAACCCGAGCTCCTGCGCCAGCCCCGTCTCCACGCTGGCCGCGCCCGCCTCATCCTCCACCCAACGGCCGGCCGCCACCGGGTTGTGCGGCGGCCGCTCGGCGCTGTAGGACAGGTTGAACTCCCGCTCCACCAGCCGCTGCGCGCGCGCGGCCGCGTAGTCCTCGGGCCGCACGGGCCGGCCGTTGACCTCGACCAGCCGGCCGCGCACCATCGGGTACCAGTCGTAGCGCTGCACGCCCGCCTGCGCCAGATGCGCGCGAAACGCCTCGGCCTGATCCGGCTGGATGTTGATGACGAAGCGGTTCGGCGCATCCGGCGGCGTGGCCGCGCGCCAGCTGTCGATCAGGTCGGTACGCAGCAGCACCAGCAGCGCCAGCGCCATCAGGCCCACGGCCAGACTGGCCACCTGCACCATCACGTGACCCGGGCGGGCCACCAGCTGGCGCGTGGCCAGCCGCCACCATGCGGGGCCGGCGTCGCGCCGCAGCAGCCAGCGCAGCAGCGCCAGCGCCACCCACGCCGCCGCGGCGAACAGCAGCAGCGCCAATGCGAAGCCCGCCACCGCGATGCCGCCCAGCGCCACGTCACGGCTGGCCAGCAGCAGCAGCGCCGCCAGCCCGGCCGCCCCGGCCCCCACCACCGCCAACGCCGCCGGCCGCGGCGCACCGACGTCGCGCCGGATCACGCGCAGCGGCGGCACGCGCGCCAGCTGCAGCACCGGCGGCAGGCCGACGGTGAGCATGAGCGTCAGCCCCACGCCCAGGCCGAGCAGCAGCGGCAGCGGCCCGGGCGCCGGCAGCGCCACCTGCAGCAGCCCGCCCAGCCACCACGCGAACACGAAGTGCACCGCCCAACCGATCAGCAGCCCGGCCAGCGCCGCCGCCAGCCCCGCCAGCCCGAACGCCACCGCGTACGCGCGCGCCATGGTGCGCTGCGGCAGTCCGAGCACGCGCAGCAGTGCGCAGTCGTCCAGGTGCCGCAGCGCGTACTGGCGCGAGGCCACCGCCACCGCCACCGCCGCCAGCAGCGCCGCCAGCAGCGCCACCAGACGCAAAAACTGCTCGGCGCGCTCGAGCGTCTGCTGCAGCTCGGGTCGGCCCGACTCCAGGCTCTCGAGGCCGGCGCCGCGCTCGTCGGTGGTCTCCAGCCGCTGCTGCGCCCAGGCCTGGAAGCGGCGCACCGCGGCGTCATCGCCCGCCACCACGAGGCGATACTGGATGCGGCTGGCCGGCTGCACCAGGCCGGTGGCCGGCAGGTCGTCGGCACGGATCAAAACCCGCGGCGCAAACGTCAGGAAACCGGCGCCGCGGTCAGGCTCGAACACCAGCAGCCGCGCCACCGTGAAGGCCCGCTCGCCGAGCCACAGCCGCTCGCCCAGACGCAGGCCCAGCACCTCCAGCAGCGCGACGTCCACCCACGCCTCGCCCGCGGCCGGCACGCCATCGGCCGGCGCGCCCTCCCCGTCGGCCGGGTCGGTGGACGTGCGCAGCTGCCCGCGCAACGGATAGCCCGGCTCCACCGCCTTCAGCGACACCAGCCGCACCTCGCCGCCCTGCGTCGCATCGGCGCGCGCCATCGTCGGGAAGGTCAGATGCTGCGTCAGCGCCAGCCCCAGCGCGCGCGCCTGCTGCGCATACTCGGGTGGCAGCGGATGGTCGCTGCGCAGCACCAGGTCGCCGCCCAGCAGCTGGCGCGCGTCACGCTGCAGCCCGCCCTGCAGGCGGTCGGCGAAGAAGCCCACCGCCGACAGCGCCGCCACCGCCAGCGCGATGGCCAGCAGCAGCACCGTCAGCTCACCGGCACGCGCATCGCGCACCAGCGCGCGCCAGCCCAGCGCCCAGGCCGACGGCACGGTGCGGGCCGGAGCCGCCGGCGCGGCGGGCACGGCGCAGGGTTCCAGGGCGTCCCGGACGGAGGTCACCACGCCTGCCCGATCCGCCGTGCCGTCATTTGGTTCCGAAGATGCGATCGCCGGCGTCACCCAGGCCCGGCACGATGTAGCCGTGGTCGTTGAGGCCGCGGTCCACCGCCGGGGTGTAGATCGGCACGTCCGGGTGGTGGGCGTGGAAGTTGGCGATGCCCTCCGGGCACGCCACCAGGCAGACGAAGCGGATCGAGCGCGGGTTCAGGCGCTTGAGCAGATCCACCGCTGCCACCGCCGAGTTGCCCGTGGCCAGCATCGGGTCGAGCACGATGACGTCGCGCTCCTCCATGCCGGAGGGCATCTTGAAGTAGTACTCGACCGGCTTGAGCGTGACCGGGTCGCGGTACAGGCCGATGTGGCCGACACGGGCGCTGGGCAGCACCTCCAGCATGCCGTCCAGAAAACCGTTGCCCGCGCGCAGGATCGAGGCCAGCACGGTCTTCTTGCCGTCGATCATGCGGCCGGTGGTCTTCTCCAGCGGCGTCTCGATCTCGACCTCGTGCGTCGGCATGTCGCGCGTGACCTCGTAGGCCAGCAGCGCACTGAGTTCATGGATCAGCTGCCGGAAGGTCTTGGTGCTGGTGTCCTTGCGCCGCATCAGCGTCAGCTTGTGCTGCACCAGCGGGTGGTCGATCAGATGGACGCGTCGCAAACCGGGATCTACGCTCATGACGGCGGAGTATCCCACACGAGCCGCTGCGGGTGCGTGTAGCACAGGAAGCGCGTGTGCGTGGCGCGGCCGATGGCGCACAGGCCCAGGCGCTCGGCCACCTCCAGCCCCATCTGCGTGATGCCGCTGCGCGACACGACGATCGGCACGCCCATCTGCGCGGCCTTCAGGATCATCTCGCTGGTCAGGCGCCCGGTGGTGTAGAAGACCTTGTCGTCGCCGCGCAACAGCGCGCCGCCCTGCAGCCAGGCCCAGCCGGCGATGGTGTCCACCGCGTTGTGGCGGCCGACGTCCTCGACGAAGATCAGCAGCTCCTCACCCCGGAACAGCGCGCAGCCGTGCACCGAGCCGGCGCGCTTGTAGACCGAGTCCTGCTCGCGCATCGTGCGCAGGATGGCGTACAGCTGCGACTGGCGCAGGCGCGCGCCCGGGTCGAGCCGGATGGCGTCGACCGCCTCCATGACGCTGGCGAACACGCTGCCCTGCCCGCAACCGGTGGTGACGATGCGCTGCGCGGTGCGCGCCTCGAGCTCGGGCAACCCGGCGCGCGTGCGCACTGCGGCGGCACCGACGTCCCAGTCGACGGTGATCGACTCCACCTGCTCCGCCGACTCGATCAGCCGCTGGTTGCGCAGGTAGCCCAGCACCAGCCACTCCGGATGCGCACCCAGCGTCATCAGCGTGACGAGTTCGCGCTTGTCGACGTAGACGGTGAGGTCGCGCTCGGCCGGGATCTGGATCGTGCGGCGCTGGCCGAATTCGTCGACCACCTCCACCGCCCGCGTCAGCGGCGCGGCGGCCGCCGACAGGCGCGGCGGGCACACCGCAGCCGGCAGCGGCGAACCGAACGAGGCCGGCTCAGTCAGCCACATGGCGCGCGCCGCCTCAGGACTTCTTGGCCGACGCGGCGGCAGGAGCCGGCGCGGCCGCCGGCGCACCCGGCGCCGCAAACGGTCCCGGATCGGTGCAGGCCGGAGCATTGGCCGGTCTGGCTGCCTGCGGATGCTGCTTGAAGTAGTGTTCGGCGGCGCGCTCGGCGGCCTTGCAGGTCTTGAAGGCGTCCACCTTGGCCTGGTGCGCCGCCTTGGCCCTGGCCAGCTCGGCGGCGGCCTTTTGCTCTTCGGTCAGCTGGGGTGCCGGCAGCTTGGCCCAGGCCCCCCCGGCCGCCAGCGCCGCCGCCAGCAGCGCAAGACGCCACGAACGGATCGCGTGCCTCATGGTCGTGTTCCTCCTTGCGGATCTTCAGGTCGCGGCGCGCGCGGGCGCCACCGCCTGAGCCGGCGCGCTGCGCTCGGCCGGGATGCGGCCGGCCTGGATGTCCTCGTACCAGAGCTGATGGTGCTCGCGCGCCCAGGTCTCGTCGACGTAGCCGGTCTTCATCGCCTGGTAGGCACCCTCGGTGCCGAGCGTGCCCATGTAGATGTGGCCGATGAAGAGAGCCACCATCAGCAGCGCGGCGCTGGCGTGGATCATGTGCGCCAGCTGCATCTGCGCGCGCAGGTACTCCAGCCCCGGCACCAGCTTGTCCAGCACCAGCCCCGACGCCACCACCGTCAGCCCCAGCACGAACACGCCCGCCCAGAAGACGATCTTCTCGCCGGCGTTGAAGCGGTGGGACGGCACCTCGCGGTCGCCGAACAGGCCACCGAAGCGCACCAGCCACGCCCAGTCCTCGCGCCGGGGCAGGTTGTCGCGCACGAAGGTGGCGATGACGATGACCAGCGACACCGCAAACAGCGGCCCGACGAAGTTGTGCACGTTCTTCAGCGCGTAGGTCAGCCAGCCGAACAGCGTGGCACCGATGACGGGCCGCAGCACGTACTGTCCGAGCGCCATGACCAGACCCGAGACCGCCAGCAGCACGAAGGCGGCCGCGTTGACCCAGTGCGCCGCGCGCTCGAACGGGGTGAAGCGCTCGATCTTGCGCCCCGTCTCGGGCGCGTGCAGCTTCAGCGGCCCTTTGGTGAAGTAGAAGATCGCCACCGCCAGCAGCGCGATCAGCAGGAGCGCGCCGCCATAGGGCAGGATGACGCGGTTGCGCACCTGGCGCCAGGCCTCGCCGGCGTTGGTGGCGGCCACGCCAGGGTACTGCACGGTGGGCTGGATCAGAACGCCGTACTCGCGGTACGGGAAGTTGACCACGCCTTCGACGCCCTGCCCCACCTGACGCCACATCGGCGCGTTGTTGCCAGGCTGCACCTGGCCGCGCTCGGCGTTGCCCTGCGTGGCGTAGCCAGGCTGGCTGGCCGCATCCACCAGCGTGCGCGGCTCCCCCGCCGGGGCGGCGGGAACGGCCGGGGCCTGCTGCGCCAGCGCCGCAGCGGCCACCGTCAGCGACGCGGCCAGCGCCGCCAGGCGCGCCAGCGCGCGTGCGGCCTGGGTCGGGATCGTGCTCATGACCACACCTCCGGCTTCACTGGGCCGCGCCGCCCGGCGGGCGGCTGTATTCGTTCTGGCCGTACTGCGCGCGGGCACGCAGGTGCTGCGCCCACGCGTTGCGGTCGCCGGCCTGCCAGCCGGCGTCGGCGAACGCCGGCGCGGTGGAGCCGCGGTACGGCGGCTGGTCGGACTTGCTGCCGGTGGCGGTCTGCGGCCGCTCGCAGCCGGCCAGCACGGCCACGGCGAGCACGGCACCGACGGTGAGGGCGATGGGACGCGTGCGCATGATCAGGCCCCCGCCTTGGATTGCGTGCCGTAGGCCGTGCCCCAGCCCCACACTTCCGCACCCTTGCCGCGCTGCAGCACGCGAGTGCGGAAGATGTCGGCGATGACGTCGCCGTCGCCGGCCAGCAGCGCCTTGGTCGAGCACATCTCGGCACAGGCCGGCAGCTTGCCTTCCGCCAGGCGGTTGCGGCCGTACTTCTCGAATTCGGCCTGGCTGCCGTTGGGCTCGGGGCCGCCGGCGCAGAAGGTGCACTTGTCCATCTTGCCGCGCACGCCGAAGGTGCCCTGCCCCGGGAACTGCGGCGCCCCGAACGGGCAGGCGTAGCTGCAGTAGCCGCAGCCGATGCAGATGTCCTTGTCGTGCAGGACCACGCCCTCCTCGGTGCGGTAGAAGCACTGCACCGGGCAGACCGCCATGCACGGCGCGTCCGAGCAATGCATGCAGGCCACGGAGATCGAGCGCTCGCCCGGCACCCCGTCGTTGATCGTGACGACGCGGCGCCGGTTGACGCCCCAGGGAACCTCGTGCTCGTTCTTGCACGCCGTCACGCAGCCGTTGCACTCGATGCAGCGCTCGGCGTCACAGATGAATTTCATGCGGGCCATGGTCTGCTCCTCAGGCGCGTTCCACGTTGCAGATCGTGGTCTTGGTTTCCTGCATCATCGTCACGATGTCATAGCCGTAGGTCGTGGCGGTGTTGACCGCCTCGCCGCGCACCACCGGGGCGGCGCCCTGCGGGTAGTGCGCCAGCAGGTCCTGGCCCTGCCAGCGGCCCGAGAAGTGGAACGGCAGGAACACGTGATCCTCCGCGACGCGCGGCGTCACCAGCGCCTGCACGTTGATGCGCGCGCCGGTGGGCGTCGTCACCCAGACGCGGTCGCCGTTGCGGATGCCGCGCTGCGCGGCGGCGGCCGGGTGGATCTCGACGAACATCTCCTGCTGCAGCTCCGCCAGCCACGGGTTGGAGCGCGTCTCCTCGCCGCCGCCCTCGTACTCGACCAGCCGGCCCGAGGTCATCACGAGCGGGAATTTCTCGTGCAGCCTGTCCTCGACGTTCTTCTGCTGCAGCGTCTTGTAGAGGATCGGCAGGCGCCAACGCGTCTTCTGGTCGTCGTGCGTCGGGTACTTGGCGATCAGGTCGGGGCGGTTGCCGTAGATCGGCTCGCGGTGCTGCGGGATCGGATCGGGGAAGTTCCACACCACCGCCCGCGCCTTGGCGTTGCCGAACGGGTGGCAGCCATGGTTCTTCATGAATACCCGGATCATCCCGCCGGAGAGGTCGGTCTTCCAGTTCTTGCCCTCGGCGGCCTTCTTCTCTTCCTCGGTCAGCTCGTCCCACCAGCCCAGCTTCTTGAGCAGGATGTGATCCAGCTCCGGGTAGCCGGTGGTGATGTCGGCGCCCTTGGAGTGCGAGCCGTCCTCGGCCAGGAGGCTCACGCCGTCGCGCTCGACGCCGAAGTTGGCGCGGAAGTTGCCGCCCCCCTCCATCACGTGCTTGGAGGTGTCGTACAGGTTGGGCGTACCCGGGTGCTTGAGCTCGGGCGTGCCGTAGCACGGCCATGGCAGGCCGAAGTAGTCGCCGGTCAGGTCGTAGCCGGTCTCCTTGTCGACCACCTTGCCCTTGCACTTGAGCGTCTTGACATCGAAGGCGTGCATGTTGCGCATGTGCGCCTTGATGCGCTCCGGGCTCTGGCCGGTGTAGCCGATGGTCCAGACGCCACGGTTGATCTCGCGCAGGATGTCCTCGGGCACCGGCTCGTCCATGCCCTTGACCTTCTGCAGCTTGTAGTTCTTGCACAGCTCGTTGGCGAAGCCCAGGCGCTGCGCCAGCTGGTACATGATCATGTGGTCGCTGCGGCTTTCCCACAGCGGCTCGATGACTTTCTCGCGCCACTGGATCGAGCGGTTGGAGGCCGTGCACGAACCGCTGGTCTCGAACTGCGTGGCCGCCGGCAGCAGGTAGACGGCGCGGTTGGGGTTGAGGTCCTTCGGGTCACCCGGCATGGCCGCCATCGCCGCCGTGGCCGACGGATAGGGGTCGATGACCACCAGCAGGTCCAGCTTGTCCATGGCCTTCTTCATTTCCAGGCCACGGGTCTGGGAGTTGGGCGCATGCCCCCAGAAGAAGACGCCACGCAGGTTGGGCCCCTGGTCGATCAGCTCGTTCTTCTCCAGCACGCCGTCGATCCAGCGTGACACCGTGATGCCGGGCTTCTCCATCATGCCCTCGGCGTAGCGCGACTTGATCCACTCGTAGTCCACGCCCCAGACGGCGGCGAAATGCTTCCACGAGCCGGCCGCCAGCCCGTAGTAGCCGGGCAGCGAATCGGGGTTGGGCCCGACGTCGGTGGCGCCCTGCACGTTGTCGTGGCCGCGGAAGATGTTGGTGCCGCCGCCGCTGACGCCGACGTTGCCCAGCGCCAGCTGCAGGATGCAGCTGGCGCGCACCATCGCGTTGCCGATCGTGTGCTGCGTCTGGCCCATGCACCAGACGATGGTGCCGGGGCGGTTCTCGTGCAGCATGCGCGCCACGCGCAGCATCTGCTCCTCCTTGACGCCGCAGGCTTCCTCGACCTTGTCCGGCGTCCACTTGGCCATCACCTCCTCGCGCACCTTGTCCATGCCGTAGACGCGCGCCTGGATGTAGGCCTTGTCCTCCCAGCCGTTCTTGAAGATGTGGTACAGCAGCCCGAACAGGAACGGAATGTCGCTGCCGGAGCGGATGCGCACGTACTCATCGGCCTTGGCCGCCGTGCGCGTGAAGCGCGGGTCGACCACGATCATCTTGCAACCCAGCTCCTTGGCGTGCAGCATGTGCAGCATCGACACCGGGTGCGCCTCGGCGGCGTTGGAGCCGATGTAGAGCGCCACCTTGGCGTTCTGCATGTCGTTGTAGGAGTTGGTCATCGCGCCGTAGCCCCAGGTGTTGGCCACGCCGGCGACCGTGGTCGAGTGGCAGATGCGCGCCTGGTGATCGCAGTTGTTCGTGCCCCAGAAGCTGACGAACTTGCGCAGCAGATAGGCCTGCTCGTTGCTGTGCTTGGACGAGCCGATGAAGTACAGCGCGTCGGGGCCGCTTTCCTCGCGCAGCTGCTTCATGCGCGCGGCGATCTCATCGAGCGCCTGGTCCCAGCTGATGCGCTGGTACTTGCCGTTGACCAGCTTCATTGGATAGCGCAGCCGGTACTCGCCGTGACCGTGCTCGCGCACCGAGGCACCCTTGGCGCAGTGCGCCCCGAGGTTGATCGGCGAGTCGAACACCGGCTCCTGCCGCACCCACACGCCGTTTTCGACCACGGCGTCGATCGCACAGCCCACCGAGCAGTGGGTGCAGACGGTGCGCTTGACCTCGACCTTGCCGGTGCCGACGCCGGCGGCGGCCTTGTCTGCCGCCTTGGCGCGCTGCACCAGTGTGAGCTGCGAGGCCGCCAGACCGACGCCCAGGCCCAGCCCCGAGCGACGCAGGAAGGTGCGGCGGTCCACGGTGGGCAACGCGCGCGCCAGCCCGTGGCGCAGGCGGTCGACGAAGGCGCCCTCGCCATGGGCGTGGGCGCCGCGGCGGGAAGCGGAAGTGCGGGTCAGCAGCATGGCCGGTCTCCTGATGGACGGTCAGACGCGCGTCGTTTCGTAGTAGCGCTGCACGTGGGCGCTGACGTGGTAACCACCGCCGCGGCGCGGTGGCGTGGGCGTCGCGTCGGCGCGCACGGTCGGCGCGCCGGGCGCCACGGGCAGGACGCTGGCCGCCGCGGCGGCCGCGCCCACGGCACCCGCCGCAGCGAACCAGCGCCGGCGGGCGGTCTGGACGGGGGTCGGCTCGTGTTTCATGCGGGGTCTCCTCGGCAGAACGCGGATCGGGTCACGTGCCCGTTACGTTAGCGCGATCGCCGCCGCGGCACCAGAGGGCCGCGCCGCACCCCGTGGGCGCACCCGCCCCCCGGCGGCGGACGGGGTCGGAGGCCGCCGCGATCCAAGCAAAGTCCATTCCATCGCTGCATCAGCACACGCCAATGTTTGATGCGCTGCACACGAGGAGGGACACGCTCCCGGCCGCGCGGAAAGGGGGACCGGCCGCTCGCCTCCGCGCCGATCTGTCGCGACAACTTGTCGCGTCGGCCAGCCTCCCGGTCCACGGACGCTTTGTCACGTTGGCGACATTAGTCGAGCGAAACGCTCGGCTTTCCTACAATGCCTGCCGTGATGACAGCCATCGATACGACCGCAAGCCGTGCCACGGCCGCTCCCGCCAGCGGTGAAGGCAGCTGGCCCGAGGGGGCCATCCTGGTGGTCGACGACGAGCCGGGCATGCGCAACTTCCTGGTCAAGACGCTGGCGCCGCGCTGCCGCTTCGTCGCCGCCGCCGCCAGCGCCGAGGAAGGCGAGCGCTGGATGCGCGCGCAGCGCTTCGACCTCGTGATCCTGGACGTGGCGTTGCCGGGCATCAGCGGGGTGCAGTGGCTGCAGGCGCTGCGCGCGCAGGGCTACGGCGGCGAAGTGATCCTGATCACGGCGTTCGCCTCGCTCGATACCGCGATCGAGGCGCTGCGCGCCGGGGCGTCGGACTTCATCCTCAAGCCGTTTCGGGTGCCGCAGATCCTCAACGCCATCCGTCAGTGTCACGAACGCGCGCGGCTGCGGCGCGAGAACTTCGTGCTGCGCCGCGACGTGCGGCCTTCGCCGTCGCAGGATACGCCGCTGATCGGCGACTCGCCGGCCACGCAGCGCGTGCGCGCCGCCATCGAACGCATCGCTCCGATGCCCAGCACCGTGCTGATCCAGGGCGAATCCGGTACCGGCAAGGAGCTGGTGGCGCGCGCGCTGCACGCGCGCAGCCCGCGCGCGGGCGCCCCCTTCGTCGCCGTGCAGTGCGGCGCGCCTTCGGCCGAGCAGCTGGCGCACGAGCTGTTCGGGCGCGCCAGCGGCAGCCACGGCGCGCACGACGGGCTGTTCGTCTACGCCCAGGGCGGCACGCTGTTCCTCGACGAGGTGGCCGACCTGCCGCCGCCGGTGCAGGCCAGCCTGCTGCGCGTGCTGGAGGAGCGGCAGATCCGCCCGGTCGGCAGCCAGCAGACCGTGCCGGTGGACGTGCGCGTGATCGCGGCCACCAACCGGCCGCTGGCCGACGAGGTGGCCGCGGGGCGCTTCCGCGAGGATCTGTACTTTCGCCTGCGCGTGGTGGACCTGACGCTGCCGCCGCTGCGCGAGCGGCGCGAGGACATCCCGGCGCTGGTGCGCCATTTCGTCGAGACGCTGGCGCCGGCGCTGGGGGTGGCGCCGCTCGCGGTCGACGAGGAGGCGATGGCGCTGCTGCAGCGCTACCGCTGGCCCGGCAACGTGCGCGAGCTGCGCAACTGGGTCGAGCGCTCGCTGATCCTGGGCGAAGTCAACGTCTCGGCGCTCTATCCGCCGCTGCGCGAGCCGCTGCGCCCGCAAGCCGCCGAGGCCCCGCTGGATCTGGAAACCCTGCAGCGGCGCCACATCCAGGCGGTGCTGGACTCGGTGGGCGGCGACAAGACGCGCGCCGCGCAGCTGCTGGGCGTGTCGCGCCGCACGCTGGAGCGGCGCGTGGCGGAGTGGGCGGCGCAGGACGGCACGACGCGATGAACGGCTGGCGCCGCTGGCGCGCGCGGTGGGGCAGCTCGGTGCGCAGCCGGGTGCTGGCCATTGCGCTGGCGCCCCTGCTGCTGGCGCTGCCGGTGCTGCTGCTGGCGCTGTCGGCGTGGACCGAGATCGCCTACGACCGCCTGCTGCGCACCAAGGTGCGCGCGGACCTGGCGGTGGCACACGGCTACTTCGAGCAGGTCATGCTGGAGGTGGGGGCCGGCACGCGCGGCGTGGCCGAGTCGTACGCCCTGCACCGCCAGCTGCAGCGTACCGGGACGCGCCGCACCGCGGCGTCGGCCGCGCCTGAGCTGCCGTCGGCCTGGCTGGAGCAGGAGCGCCAGCGCCTGGGGCTGGACGTGCTGGTGCTGCGGCCGCCGCACGACCCCGTGGCGCCGCCGGCGCAGTCGCGCGGCAGCGCAGCGCGGCTGGTGGTCTGGGAGCCGGCCCAGGTAGCCGCGCTGGCGCCCCACCTGCTGCCACGGCTGGGCATCCCCTTGGTGCCGACACGCAACGCCGCGCCGACCGCCCGCACGGCCGAGGAGCGCGCGCTGCTGATGCTGGCCAGCGCTCCGCTGCCCGACGACGCGCCGCTGCCGGGCTGGGTGCTGCACGGCGGGCTGCTGCTCAACCGCAATCTGGATCTCATCGACCACATCAACCGCATCGTCTACCCCGAGGAGGCGCTGCCGTTCGGCAGCCAGGGCACGGCCACGCTGTTCCTCGACGACGTGCGCATCAGCACCAACGTGCGCCTGTTCGGCAACGAGCGCGCCATCGGCACGCGCGTGTCGCGGGCGGTGCGCGACGCCGTGCTCGGCGAGGGCCGCACGTGGTTCGACCGCGCCTTCGTCGTCAACGACTGGTACGTCAGCGCCTACGAGCCGCTGACCGACAGCGCGGGCCGCCGCATCGGCATGCTCTACGTCGGCTTTCTCGAGGCACCCTTGCGCTGGGTGAAGTGGGCGGTGCTGGGCGTGACGGTGGTGCTGTTCGGCTTGGTGATGGCGGCCACCGCCGCCTGGTCGCTGCGCTGGGCGCGCACGCTGGTGGAGCCGGTGGAGCGCATGCACGCCACGATGCGCCGCGTGGAGGACGGCGACGGTGGCGCGCGCGTCGGCCCGCTGGCCGCGCCGGACGAGCTGGGAGCGCTGGCGCGTCATCTGGACCGGCTGCTGGACGTCGTCGCCGAACAGACCGCGCATCTGCGCGCCTGGGCCGAGACGCTGGATCGCCGGGTGGCCGAGCGCACCCGCGAGCTGCAGGCCAGCCACGCGGCGCTGCGCCGCGCCCAGCAGCAGCTGATCAAGAGCGAACGGCTGGCCACCATCGGGCAGCTGACCGCCAGCATCGCGCACGAGATCAACAACCCGATCGCCGTCATCCAGGGCAACCTGGATCTGGTGCGCGAAACGCTGGGGCCGGGCGCCGCGCCGGTGCAGGCCGAGCTGGCGCTGATCGACGCGCAGGTCGAACGGATGCGCCTGATCGTCACGCGGCTGCTGCAGCACGCACGCCCCACCGAGTTCGCCGGCTACGTCGAACCGCTGGCGCTGGCGGCGGTGGTCGACGACTGCGTGGTGCTGGTGCAGCGCCTGCTGCAGCAGCGCGCCATCACGCTGCGGCGCGACGACCGCGCCAGCGCCCCGGTGGCCTGCAACCGCCAGGAGCTGCAGCAGGTCATCATCAACCTGCTGGTCAACGCCGTGCAGGCCAGCGCCGACGGCGCCTCCATCGAGGTGGCCAGCGGGGACTGGGTCGAGGACGGCGTGGTGGTGGGCGCATGGCTGGAGGTGCGCGATCACGGCCCGGGCCTGGCGCCCGAGGTGCGCGCGCGGCTGTTCACGCCGTTCTTCACCACCAAGCCCGACGGCAACGGGCTGGGCCTGTGGATCAGCCAGGGGCTGCTGGAGCGCTACGGCGGCCGGCTGGAGGCCGACAACCGACCCGACGGACCGGGGGCGGTGTTTCGCGTGCGGCTCTACAGCGAGCCGCGTGAGCCGCAGGCGGCCAGCGCCTGAGCCGGCCTCACGCCATCTCGAAGGCCTGCGCCTCCACCTGCACGAAGGCGCGCAGCAGCTCCGCCAGCGCGGCGTAGAACTGCGCCGCCGGGTGCGCCTGCAGCGCATCGCACAGCGCCGGTACCCACGGGTGCAGGTGACGCGCGAAGAAGGCGTGCTGACGCGCCAGGTTGCACACCTCGGCGTCGTCGCCGGCGATCAGGAAGCGCATCACCTCGCACAGGAAGGCGAGGTGGTCCTCCGGCTCGCTGACGCCGTCGGCGCGCGCCAGGCCGAGCGTGGCCAGCTCCTCGCGCAGCGCCGCCAGCGGCTTGTCGTTCAGGAAGCCGCTCAGATAGTGCGAGGCGTACAGGTACACCTCGGGCTTGCCGACGCCGCCGAACAGCGCCTCGTACTCGTCGCGCACCTGCTCGGCCGACCGAGCCCGCGCCTGCGCCACCAGCGCCTGCCACGGCGCCTCCAGCACCCCGCCGGGGGCCGGCGCCTCGGTCACGGCGACGCGCAGGCGCGCCAGCAGCTCCTCCGCCGGCGGCGCGGCCAGCAGCGCGGCCACGAGGCCGTAGAGCTCGGCGCGCGCGGTCTCCTCATCGAAGCCGGCGCGGGTGGGAAACGGCAGGGCGGATTCGGCCATGGCGCAGCTTACAGGTCGGTGATCTTGACTTCGTGGCTGGTGTGGATGTCGATGACGCGGCAGTCGCCGCACATCCTGAGCCGCTCGGCCGCCGCGCCCTGGAACATCGGGTGGGCGCTCAAGCGCGCCAGCATCGTCTCCACGCCCTTGAGCGTGCCGAACGGCTTGCCGCAACGGATGCAGTGAAACGGCGGCTGCTCGTGCAGCACGCGCGGCTCGCGCCGGCGCGCATCCAGCCACAGGCGCGGCTGCAGCGTGATGGCCTTCTCCGGACAGGTGCGCGCGCACAGGCCGCACTGCACGCAGTTCTTCTCGATGAAGCGCAACTGCGGCGCGGCCGGGTTGTCCTGCAGCGCGCCGGCCGGGCACGCGCCCACGCAGCTCATGCACAGCGTGCAGGCATCGGGGTTGACCTGCAGCGCCCCCAGCGGCGCACCGGTCGCGGGCAGCGGCACGACGTCATCGGCCGGGCGCTGCGGAGCCTGCGCGATCAGGTGATCCAGCGCCAGCTCCAGCGTGGCGCGCTTGTCGGCCAGCGCCGCAAACGTCGCCGGCTGCGCCACGCCCTGCGCCGGCGCCAGCGACCGCACCTCCGCGTCGAGCGCCGCCAGGTCGCGCGCATCGCGCGCCTGCAGCAGCCGCAGGTGCTCGCCGCGATAGCCCAGCCCGTGCAGGATGGCCTGCGCCACCGCCATCTGCGCCCGCAGCGCCTCGGCGTACTGCGGCGCCTCCTCGTCGGTCAGCAGCAGCCACACCTGGCTCGCGCCCCAGGCGATCGCCGCCAGCCACAGCTCCAGACCCGTGCTGGCGGTGTGCCACAGCGCCCACGGGATCACGCGCGCCGGCACGCCGTGCACGCCAGCATCCAGCCGCGCGGCACGCCCCCAGTCCTCCAGCAGCCGCTGGCCGGCGCCTTGGCTGTGCAACAGCAGCGCGGTGTCGCGCCCGCCGGCAGCGCGGCAGGTGGCCAGCAGCGTCTTCAGCGCCCGGCCCTGGTGCGCCGCATCGGGGTAGGCGAACGTCAGCGCGCCGCTCGGGCACACCGTGCTGCAGGCGCCGCAGCCGACGCACAGGTGCGGCTCGACGACGATGCGCTGGCGCTCGGCGTCGCCGCGGATGGCGCTGGCCGAGCACACCTCCACGCACGCCTGGCAGCCGACCTGCTCGTTGCGCGCATGCGCGCACAGCCGCTGCTGATAGCGGAAGAAGCGCGGCTTCTCGAACGTGCCGACCAGCTCGCGCAGCGCCCACAGGCGCGCGAGCCGCGCCTCGGCGTCCAGCCCCGGCGGCAGGTGCACGTAGCCCTGCGGCAGCGCGTGCTGCGTGAAGGCCGGCGCCGGCCGCAGGTCCAGCACGGCGTCGAACTCGGCCTGCTGCGGCTCGGCCTCGCGCGCGAAGTCGATCGCCCCCGGCGCCTCGCAGACGCGCACGCAGTCGCGGTGCGCGCGGCAGGCCTGCAGGTCGATCTGGTAGTCCAGCCCGATGGCGCCCTCCGGACAGGCGGCGATGCAGGCGTTGCAGCGCGTGCACAGGTCCAGCGCGATCGGGTTGTCGTCCACCCAGCGCAGCGTGAAGGCGCCCAGCCACCCGCTCAGACCCGTGATGCGCCCGGCCAGCACCGGGAAGCGGTGCGCCTGCGCCAGCGCCCCGCCGGTGCCCAGCAGCGTCACCTGCCAGACATCGGCCAGCCGCTCGGCCAGCGCCTGCGCCGCCTCCAGCGGGCCGATCACCAGCAGCCGCGCGCGGCTGCTGTCGTAGCGCACGGTGGGCACCGGCTCCGGATCGGGCAGACGCGCCGCGGCCAGCAGCGCCGCCATCTTGGGCGTGGCCGCGCGCGCGTCGCGCGACCAGCCGCCGGTCTCGCGCAGGTTGACGAAGCGGATCGGCCGCACGTCGGGCGGCGGCACCCCCTCGGTGGCCTCGGCCAGCTCGGCGAACAGCCGCTGCTCCTGCGTGCAGGCCACCGTCAGCGGCGCCTCGTCGCGTGCGGCGCGCTGGAACGCCGCCGCCTCGCGCCGGCACAGCGCGTGGTGCAGGGCCACCGGCTCGCCCAGCGCGCGCGCCAGGGCGGCCTCGTCGATCGGTTGCGTACGGTTGCAGGTGCAGGCCAGGATCGTCATCGGGCAGGCTCGGACGGCAGGACCACGGCGGCCGTGGCGGTGACGGACGGCTCAGGAAGCGGCGACGCCGCGGCATCACGGGCGGTGGTGTCCGCTGCGCCCGCCGGCGGCAAGGGCGCCGCCTCGGCAGCGGCCGCGGCCGGCGCCGGGGCGGGTGCGGACGCGGCGGGCGGCGTCCCCGACACGGTCGCATCCGCCCTGGTCCGTGCGCAAGCGCCGGCCTCGTCCTGCCGCGGCTCGTCGAACAGGCGCATGAACTGCGCCGCCACCATGCGCCGTGCCAGCTCCGCCGGCAGCGGGTCGGGCTTGGAGTAGTCGTCGATGTAGACGTCCAGCCCGTCCATCTGGTTGAAGTGCGGGTCGGAAAAGAGCTTGCGCAGCGCCGCGTTGCGCACCTCGGGCGGCACCTGCGGGCGCACGAACGGGCGGAAATCGGCATCAGGGGTGAGGCGCTGCACGTCCTCCAGCGTCGGCAGCGGCTCGGCCGTCTCGGCGGCGACGCGCGTCGGCTCGGCGGGCGCCGAAGGGGGCAAATCCTGCGCGGTGGCCGCCGGGCCGGCCGGCGCCGCGGGCCCGCCGGGCGCGGGCGCCGGCGGTTCCTGCGGCGGCAGCGGCGCGCCGGCGCGCGCCAGCGCCTTGCGGCGCGACCAGCGCGACAGGAAACCCTCGCCGTCCGTCGTGCTCATGCCGGACCTCCGCGGCGCATCGCGCCGGTGCTGATGCGAGCCGGCTGACCGAAGCGGTCGGTCAGCGGCTGAAAGCTCGCCGGCCGGGCGCGGCGCTTGGGCTCCGGCCGGTGGTGGCGCCGGGCGTAGTCGGCCAGCCACGCCACCACGTCCGGCGGGGCCGGCACCTGGTCGACGCGCTCCTGCGCATCCAGCCAGCGGCCGGCGTCGTGGTAGCTGAGCGTCACGATGAGCGGCTGCGGCAGGCCATCGTCGGCCTCCGGCTCGCGCCACAGCACCCAGAAGCACGGCGCCGGCGCGGTGACGTTGAGCAGGTAGCCCTCGGCGTCCTCCGGGTGCAGCGTCACCGGCAAACCGCCGAAGCCCCAGTGCTGCGAGCCCTCGGGGGCCGACGTACCCGCCACCGGCTCCAGCGGCACCGGCCCCGCCTCGGTGGCCGGCGCCGGCCAGGCGGTCGTGGCCAGCCCGGGCGGCGCAGCCAGCACCTGCACGTCCGCCAGCACCCAGCGCCACGGCTGCCAGCGCGCCATCGGGCCGCGCACCGGCTCGCGGCGCATCACCACGCCGGTGATCAGGCGCGGCCGCTCGGCGGCCGATGCGCTGGCGCTGACGGTCGTCGGGGTCGTCTCCACGCCGCGCACTGTAGCGCAAATCCCGCCCCCGACGCCGTCGCGGTCAATAGGTCTCCAGGTGCAGCCGGCCGTGCTCGCGCATCGAGGCGGCCAGCGTTTCCCAGTCCAACCCGGCGCCCGTGGCGATGTCGCGCAGCGCCAGCAGCACGCCCTCCTCCATCGCGCGCAAGCCGCAGACGTAGAAAAACGCGTCCGGATCCTGCAGCAGCGGCGCCAGCTCCGCCGCCGCCTCGCGCATCGCGTCCTGCACGTAGCGCCTGGGCTGCCCCGGCACGCGGCTGAACGCGAAGTGGACGTCGATGAAGTCACGCGGCAGCTTCTGCAGCGGGCCGAAGTACGGCAGCTCCTGCGGCGTGCGCGCACCAAAGAACAGCAGCAGACGCCCCCCCTCGAACTTGCCGCTGGCGCGCAGGCGGCGGCGCCACTCGGTCATCGCCCGCATCGGCGCGCTGCCGGTGCCGGTGCAGATCATCACGAGGTGGCTCTTCGGGTGGTTGGGCATCAGGAAGGTGCTGCCGAACGGGCCGATCACCTCCACCGTGTCGCCCACCTGCAGGTCGCACAGGTAGTTGGACGCGACGCCGCGCACCGGATTGCCCTGGTGGTCGGCCAGCACGCGCTTGACCGTCAGCGACACGTTGTTGCGCCCGGGACGTTCGCCGTTGCGGGGGCTGGCCACCGAGTACTGGCGCGGGTGATGCGGCCGGCCCTGCGCGTCGGTGCCGGGCGGGATGATGCCGATCGACTGCCCCTCCAGCACCGGAAACGGCAGCTCGCCGAAGTCCAGCACGATGTGGTGCGTGTCGTAGTCGGAGCCCACCTCGGTGACGCGCAGGTTGCCGACGCAGGTGGCACGCACCGACTTGCGCGCCGCCCGCGGCCCATAGAGGTTGACGTAGGGATGCGCGGCCGACCACGGCGGCACGGTCGAGCCGTAGCGCGCCGCCGTCATCGCGGCCGGCTCCGGCTGCAGCGCCACCGAAGCCGCCGACGGCTGCACGGCCTGCGTCGAGCCGCCCGCCGCCGCGCCAGCCTCGGCCCCCAGCGCGGCCAGCGCCACTTCGTCCAGCGGCGGCGGCAGCTCGTCCCAGCCCAGCTGCTCGGCCAGCGTGTAGGGCCGCGCGCGCGGCACCAGACGCCAGTTGTCGATCGCCCCCGTCGGGCACGGCGGCACGCACGCCATGCAGGCGTTGCACTTGTCCGCGTCGACCACGTAGTTGCGGCTGTCGTGCGTGATCGCCCCGACCGGGCAGGTGGCCTCGCAGGTGTTGCAGCGGATGCAGATCTCGGGGTCGATCAGGTGCTGCTGCACGACGGTGGCGGGCGCGTCCATGGCGCGGCGTCCCTCTCTCAGTTGAAGCGCACGTACTCGAAGTTGACCGGCTGGCGGTTGATGCCCATCACCGGCGGCGCGATCCAGTTGGCGAACTTGCCCGGCTCCACCACGCGCCCCATCAGGCTGGCCACGAAGGCGCGGTCCTCCTCGGTGGGCAGCCACTCGCCGACGTGCGCATTCCATTCGGCGTCGCTGACCACGCGGCCGTCGGGGCTGACCTTGACGCCGGCCAGCGTGCCGATGCGGCGGTTGAACGCCTTGTGCGGCACCTGCAGCCGGAACGGGATGCCCGCCTTCTCGATGATGCGGTTCCAGCGCTCGACGCCCCCGATCGAATCCTTGATGTAGTCGTCGCGCAGCACCTCGTTGAGGGCGTTGAGCATCGGCACCTCCTTCTCCACCAGCCGCCCGTCGACGACGTCGAGGATGCGGTAGGTGTCGTGCTGCAGCCGGTGGTCGTCGTTGCGCTTGCCCTCCTCGAAGCGGCCTTTCAGCCCCGAGCTGTAGAAGGTGGCGGCGTTGCTCGACTGGTCGGCGCCGAACAGGTCGATCGTGACGCTGAAGTGGAAGTTGAGGTAGCGCTGGATGGTGGGCAGGTCGATCACCCCGGCGGCGCGCACCTTGTCGGGCTCGTCGGTCTTGAGCTGGTTCATCACCTCGCAGGTGCGCTGGATGACGCGCGCCACCCCCGACTCGCCGACGAACATGTGGTGCGCCTCCTCGGTCAGCATGAAGCGCGTGGTGCGCGCCAGCGGATCGAAGCCGCTTTCGGCCAGCGCGCACAGCTGGAACTTGCCGTCGCGGTCGGTGAAGTAGGTGAACATGTAGAAGCTGAGCCAGTCCGGCGTCTTCTCGTTGAAGGCGCCCAGGATGCGCGGGTTGTCGCGGTCGCCGCTGCGGCGCTCCAGCAGCGCCTCGGCCTCCTCGCGGCCGTCGCGCCCGAAGTACTTGTGCAGCAGGTACACCATCGCCCACAGGTGGCGCCCCTCCTCGACGTTGACCTGAAACAGGTTCCTCAGGTCGTACTGGCTCGGGCAGGTCAGCCCCAGGTGGCGCTGCTGCTCCACCGAGGCCGGCTCGGTGTCGCCCTGCGTGACGATGATGCGGCGCAGGTTGGCGCGGTGCTCGCCCGGCACCTCCTGCCAGACGTCCTCGCCCAGATGGTCGCCGAAGTGGATCTTGCGGCCGGGCTCGGGCGGATTCAGGAAGATGCCCCAGCGGTACTCGGGCATACGGACATAGCCGAACTGCGCCCAGCCCTGCGGGTCGACGCTGACCGCGGTGCGCAGGTAGACCTCGTAGTCGTGCGAGCCCTCCGGCCCCATGTCGCGCCACCACTGCAGGTAGTTGGGCTGCCAATGCTCCAGCGCGCGCTGCAGCGTGCGGTCCTCGCTCAGGTTGACGTTGTTGGGGATCTTGTCGGCGTAGTTGATGCTGCTCATCGGGGGTCTCCTGCCGGGGGTGCCGGAAATGCAAGGGGGTGGAAGGGACCGCGGCGGCGCCGCCGCGGCGCGGATCGGTTTTCAGACGCGCTGCCAGTCGAAATGGGCCTTGGTGCCGGTACCGTAGACCTTCAGCGCGCCGCGCTCGCCCACCGCGTTGGGGCGCTGGAAGATCCAGTTCTGCCATGCGGACAGGCGGCCGAAGATGCGCGTGTGCATGGTCTCGTGCCCGCCGAAGCGCAGGTTGGCCTCCAGCCCGGTCAGCGCATCGGGCGACATCGCGGCGCGCTCCTCCAGCACCAGCCGCACCTCGTCGGCCCAGTCGATGTCGTCCAGCGCGGCGGTCACCAGGCCCAGCGCCGCGGCCTCGTCGCCATCCAGCGCACGGCCCAGCGCGGCGCGCGCGGCCTGCAGCGGGTCGGCCTCGTCGTGGAAGCGCCGCTGCAGGCGCGTCTGGTCGCTGACCATCGGGTAGCGGCCGAAGTTGGCCTCGTGCAGGCACAGGCGCGGCGCGCGCTGCGGCTCGTCGGGCAGCACCAGCATGTAGCTGCGGTCGGCCGCCAGCGCCAGCTCGGCCAGCGTGCCGGCGAAGCACGACCCCGGCTCGATGAGCGCCACCAGACTGCGCGAGGTCACGTCCAGCCGCGCCAGCGCGCGGCGCAGCAGGCCGGTGGTGGCGCGCACGAACCAGTGGTCGGCGTGCGCCTGCAGCGCGTCGTCACAGGCCAGCACCGCCGCGGCGTCGCCCTCGGTGCGCAACACCCAGGTGCCGATCGTCAGCTCGTTGGTGCGCAGGTGCAGGATGGCATCGTCCAGCTCGCGGCCCATCGCCAGCGGCCACCAGTCGGCACCGGCGGCCTCGATGCCGGCGATGTCCGTGGGCTGGGACCCGGACGGCGCGCGCACCGTCAGCGTGGCCACACGCCGCGCGCGGTCGATGGACACCTCGACGTGGCGGTACGTCACGCCGTCCGGGCCGAAGGCGCGCTGCAGCGGCGGCAGCGGCACCCCGCGCGCCTGCGCCGGCCGGTCGCTCCGGGCAGCCAGCCGTTCGGCGCGCTCGCGCACGACCTGCTCGAACTGCGCCGGCTTGGCCACGGCATCCACCAGCCGCCAATCCACCGCGCGCTGGCCGCGCACCCCTTCCATGCTGGTGCAGAACACGTCGGCCAGGTCGTGCCGCACGCGGCGCTTGTCGGTCAGGCGCGTCAGCCCGCCGGTGCCGGGCAACACCCCCAGCAGCGGCACCTCCGGCAGGCTCACCGCGCTGGAGCGATCGTCCACCAGCACGATCTCGTCGCACGCCAGCGCCAGCTCGTAGCCGCCGCCGGCGCACGCGCCGTTGAGCGCGGCCAGGAACTTCAGCCCCTCGTGGCGGCTGGAATCCTCCATGCCGTTGCGCGTCTCGTTGGTGAACTTGCAGAAATTGACCTTCCACGCGTGGCTGGACAGCCCCAGCATGAAGATGTTGGCGCCGGAGCAGAACACCCGCTCCTTCAGGCTCGTCACCACCACCGTGCGCACCTGCGGGTGCTCGAAGCGGATGCGGTTGAGCGCGTCGTGCAGCTCGATGTCGACGCCCAGGTCGTAGCTGTTGAGCTTGAGCCGGTAGCCGGGGCGCAGGCCGCCGTCCTCGTCGACGTCCAGCGCCAGCGTGGCGATCGGACCGTCGACCTGCAGGCGCACGTGGCGGTAGCGGCTGGGGTCGGTCTGGTAATCGACGACCGGGTCGGTGTTCGGGTTGGTGGTCATGACAGGCCTCGCAGCGTGGGGGCGGGCGCCTCGGGCGCCCAGACATGCACGATCGTGCATTCGTGACGCGCATCATACTGCATGAACCAGGGTGCATGCAACCCCCGGCACCCCGCCCGCCCTCCGTGAAAACCCTTATCCGCCCCCGGCGAGGGTGGCTCAGGCCGCCGAGGCCTCGGCCGCCCGGCCGAGCCAGGCCCGCACCTCCCGCAGCAGCAACGCGAACGTCTCCTCCAGCGGCTGGGCGCTGGTGTCGATCGTCAGGTCGGCCTTCGAATAGAACGCCGAGCGCCCCGCGAGGATGCGCTTCAGATCCTCCATCGCCTCGGCGCTGGCGGCCATCGGCCGCAGGTCGCCCTGGGCGGCGACGCGGCGCATGTGGTCGGCCGGCTCGGCCTTCAGCCACACCGTCGTGCAGTGCTGCAGCAGCAGGTTGAAGTTGGTCGCATCCGACACCAGCCCGCCCGGCGTGGCGATCACCACCTCGGGGTAGATCTGGATCACCTCCTCCAGCGCGCGCCGCTCGTAGCGCCGGTAGGCCGTGGCGCCGTACAGCGCATGGATCTCGCTGATGCTGCAGCCGGCGAACTGCTCGATCTGGCGACTGAGCTCGACGAACGGATAGCCCAGCGCCTCGGCCAGCCGGCGCCCCAGCGTCGACTTGCCCGCCCCGCGCAGGCCGATCAGCGCGATACGCCCGTGCCGCCCCACCGCGTCGACGCCGCCGCCGGCGCCGAACAGCTCGGCCAGCTTCAGGCGCGCGCGCCGCAGCTCGGCCTCGTCGCGCCCCTGCAGCAGCTCGCGGATCAGCAGCCACTCCGGCGAGGACGTACTCATGTCGCCGAGCAGCTCCGCCAGCGGGCACTGCAGCGCACGCGCCACCTGCACCAGCACCAGGATCGAGGCGTTGCCCGCGCCGTACTCCAGGTTGGCCAGGTGGCGCTCGGAGACATCGGCCGCCAGCGCCACCGCCTTGCGCGTCATGCCGCGGCGCGAGCGCAGCATGCGCACGCGCTCGCCCAGCGCCACCAGAAACGGCACGCGCGGCTCGCCGCCACCCGCGTCGGGCTGCGGCTCGGTGACCACCGGCAGCGTCAGCTGCAGGATCGGGTCGGGGCGCCCCTCCGCGCCGGGCGGCACGGCGGAGCGGCTGGCATCGAGGGAGTCGGCTTTCAAGATCGGCCCTTTCGCGATCCCGCCGCACGGCGCGGCCCTGATTCCGGGTAAACCCGGATACGCACGGTCGGCCGAAACATGCAGGATCGTGCATGTTGTGCCACAGGCACGATGCTGCATTTATACCCGCAACGACGACGCCTGCCCAGCCTGCCGCGGCAGGCCGCCCCCGACACCGAGGAGACCGACCCGATGCAACCGGAACTGCCGCCCGCCCCGCCGGCACGCTTCAACTTCGCCGCCCACCTGCTGCAGCGCCACGCGGCGTACCCGCAGCGCCCGGCCCTGACCGACGACCACGGCAGCCTCACCTACGGCGCACTGGGCGAGCGCGTGCGCCGCTGCGCCGCCGCGCTGCGCGCGCTGGGCGTGCACCGCGAGGAGCGCGTGCTCCTGCTGATGCACGACGGCTGCGACTGGGTGGTGAGCTTCCTCGGCTGCCTGTACGCCGGCGTGGTGCCGGTGGCCGTCAACACGCTGCTGACCGCGGATGACTACGCCTACCAGCTGCGCCATGCGCGCGCGCAGGCCGCGCTGGTCTCGGCGGCGCTGCTGCCCACGCTGGCGCAGGCGCTCCACGGCGAGCCGCACGAACTGCGCCACGTCGTCGTGGCAGGCGGGCCGGCGGCCGGCGCCGCGCTGCCCACGGGCGTGGCGCTGCACGCCTTCGACGACTGGCTGGCCGCCCACGCCCCGGCCGAGGCCGCGGCCGACACCCACACCGACGAGCCCGCGTTCTGGCTCTACTCCTCCGGCTCCACCGGCCGGCCCAAGGGCACCGTGCACACCCACGCCAACCCCTACTGGACCGCCGAGCTCTACGGCCGCGGCGTGCTCGGCCTCACCGAGCACGACCTCGTCTTCTCCGCCGCCAAGCTGTTCTTCGCCTACGGCCTGGGCAACGCGCTGACCTTCCCGCTCAGCGTCGGCGCCAGCGTGGTGCTGATGGCCGAGCGCCCCACGCCGCCGGCAGTGTTCGCACGCCTGACCGGCGCCACGCCGATGCTCGCCGGACGACGTCCGACTGTCTTCTATGGTGCGCCCACCGGCTACGCCGGCATGCTGGCCCACCCCGACCTGCCGCAGCGCGACCAGGTCGCCCTGCGCCTGTGCTCCTCCGCCGGCGAGGCCCTGCCGCGCGACCTCGGCGAGCGCTGGAAGGCGCACTTCGGCGTCGACATCATCGACGGCATCGGCTCCACCGAAATGCTGCACATCTACTGCTCCAACCGCCCCGGCGACGTCGCCTACGGCACCAGCGGCACACCCGTGCCCGGCTATGAGCTCGAGATCCGCGGCGACGACGGCCGCCCGCTGCCCCCCAACCCCGACGGCTCCATCGACATCGGCGACCTGTACGTGCGCGGCCCCAGCGCCGCCCTGCTGTACTGGAACGACCGCGAGCGCTCGCGCCAGACCTTCCAGGGCGCGTGGACCCGCACCGGCGACAAGTACACCCGCGACGCGCAGGGCCGCTACGTCTACGCCGGCCGCAACGACGACATGCTCAAGGTCAGCGGCATCTACGTCTCGCCGTTCGAGATCGAGGCCACGCTGGTGCGCCACCCGGCGGTGCTCGAAGCCGCCGTGATCGGCATCACCGACGCCGACGGCCTGACCAAGACCAAGGCCTTCGTCGTGCTGCGCCCCGGCGCCCACGCCAGCGCCGAGGAAATCCAGGCCCACTGCAAGGCGCTCCTGGCCCCCTTCAAGTACCCGCGCCAGATCGCCTTCGTGCCGGAGCTGCCCAAGACCGCCACCGGCAAGATCCAGCGCTTCCGGCTGCGCGAGATGGAGGCGGCACGCTCGGCGGTGGCCGCCTGACCCCGTTCATGGCGCCGCGGAGGCGCCGCGCAGCCGGCGCCACCAGCCCTGCAGCAGGGCGTGGCCGTTGACCAGCAGCGCCCCGGCCAGCACCAGCCCGGCGCCGGTGACGAAGCCCGGTGTCAGCGGCTCGTCCAGCAGCCACGCGCCCAGCCCGACGCTGCCCACGGCATCGGCTCGGCGCGCAGACGTATCAGTGCCGCCACCAGCACGGCGGCGATGCCGGATCGCAGCGCGATCTGCAGCACCGGCGAGAAGTCCGCCGCAGTGGCCTTCGGCACCACCTGCTGCAAGCCCCACGGCGCGCACAGTCCCACCACGCCGAGTTCCGCCGCCATGCGCTGCCCCGCTTAGGCGCCGAAGATGGGCTCGACGTGCCCGCAGTTCGGGCAGACGTGCACGGCCATCTTCTCCACGATGCCCAGGATCGGCACGCCGACCTTCTGGAACATCGTCACGCCCTTCCTCGCATCAAGAAGCGCGATGTCCTGCGGCGTTGTCACGATCACCGCGCCGGTGATCGGCGCGCGCTGCGCCAGCGTCAGCTGGATGTCGCCGGTCCCGGCTCCATGCCGCTCGCCCCCTAGGCCTCACCGCTCGTCCGCCGGGTCCGCGGCAGGTGGAATCAGGCCGTAAGCTGCGTCGTACGATGGTCGCAGAAATGCTCAAGTGCTCTCCTGTTCCTCCCTTGGCAGGCGGCCCCGCCCGGGCCCGCGGCTTCACGCTGATCGAACTGATGATCGTCGTCGCGATCATCGGCATCCTCGCGGCGATCGCGTATCCGTCGTACACCCGCTACGTGCGCGAGGCGCGGCGCGCCGACGCGGTGGCCGCCATCACGCGGGTGCAGCTCGCGCAGGAGCGTTACCGGGCCAACAATCCGACGTACGCCGACGATCTGGACAAGCTCAGCCTCCCTTCGATATCCACCGACGGGTACTACGACATCTCGCTGCCCAGCGCCTCCGCAACCGGCTACGTGGTGACCGCCACCGCCAAGTCGGGCACCAGCCAAGCTGCCGACACGGGATGTCTGAGCATGTCGGTCACGGTCAACGGCGCCGCAGCGACCTACGAGCCGCCGGCATGCTGGAAGAGATGATGCGGTACCGCGGCCTTGCACCCACGACACGCCCTGCGGGCGGTCTGACGCTGGTCGAGCTGATGGTGGTGATCGCGATCATCGCCATCCTCGCGGTGGTCGCCGGGCCCTCGTTCCTGCAGGAGCTGCAACGCCGGCGCGCCGAGTCGGCCGCCGAAGCAGCTTATCAAGTTTTCAGCTCCGCGAAACAGGCCGCACAACGGCTGTCGTCCGACGTGTTTATTCTCATCGACAGCGGTGCGGCGTGGAACGTGTGGGTCAGCCCCGCCTTCCCCTGCACGAACCGGTCGCCCGCCGATCCGAACTGCAGCGTGGGCGGCATCGCCGCGCGCTCGGAACAGTATCCGAACGTCACCCTCACAAGCCCGGGCAGCTCCGCGATCGCCGTCCGCTACCGCAACGGGGGCTTTCAATCCATCGACAACCCTACGGCGGCGCAGGTCGTCTTGCTGTTCTCGGTTCCCACTGGCTATCAGCTCGGCATAGCGGCGACCCCGAACGGAAGCTTCTACGTCTGCTCGCCAACCGCTGAAACCGCACGTCATCCCAAATGCTGACCGCCCGCCCCCCCTGCCAGAGCGCGCCCTCGATCCGGTGGCGCGGCTTGTCGCTGGTGGAACTGCTGGTTGCCATCACCGTCGGCCTGTTCATCGTGCTGGGGGCGACGATGATGATCCTGCCGGTCACCCAGACAACCGCGTCGACGTCGCAAGCGACCAAGATGAACACCGACGCCCGGGCCGCGCTCGACATCATCGCCAATGAACTGCGGCGTGCGGGCTACGGAATCTCCACGCCCGAGGCCATCTATCCGGGCACGAGCGGGGCCTGCGTCGTCTATGCTTACCGGGACACCCCGACATCGGTCACGCTCTGGGGGCGTTTTGTCCACGACGACGCTGCGCAGCTGATTCGAGCGCAGTACAACAGCGCGACGCCTCTGTCGTGCGACCCGCCTACGACGCCGCTGCCCCCCCCGCTGACCGACCCCAAGACCATGCGGGTGCGCTCGTTCGCGGTTCGCTGTCTCACCGACGCCAACGGAGTACAGATCACGGCCGAATTCTCGCAACCGGATCACGCCACTCCGCAACTGTCCCTGACCACCACGGTTCACTCCCGGAATGGGAGCTGCAGGCTCCCCTGAACCCAATGAACACCATCGCCTCGTCCCACTCGATCCGTGGCGTCGCATCTCTGCTGACCACGGTGATGCTGGTGCTGATCGCTTCTTTGGGAGTCGCGTACCTGTCCAGGACGGCTGTCTCGGAGCAGCGCACCATCATGTCCTCCTATCTCGCGCAGGAGGCTCTGATGCACGCCGAGACCGCCCTGATGACGGCCCTCCAGCGCCTGAGGCACGACAAGCCCGCCACGCTGCATGCATTCGCGACAAGCTCAAACGGCAGGCAGACCATCACCAACGATGGTCGGACCGTGGCGGAGTATCTGACCTGCGCCACCCGCACCGATGTCAGCACTCGCGTGCTCTTCGAGCGCTGCAAGGCGGGGGCTTCGGACTTTGTTCTGGCCAGTGGCGCCAACACCGGCATGCTGGTCGCCCGCGGCAACGCCCTCCTCGACACGACCGCCAATCGATACGTCGCCGTGGAGGTGGCCGCCACGGGAGGCGGGTGGAACGCGTCGGCCATTGCTCCCCTGACGCTGGCGGGCGGCGCCGGCGTACTGGCCGGCAACGCCACCGTCATCAACAACAACTCGAACCTCACGATCTGGGCCGGACAGCGGCTGGAAGAGATCACCGGCTCATTCGAGACCAAGATCAGCATCGACGGCAGGCCCGACAGCACGAGCTCCGAGAAGGATGGCTCCAAATACAACATCGGGCCCGACGTCGTGTTCAACGACTACAACCTGCGGGCCCTGACGGCGTCCGACAACAAGGAGCCCCTCGAAATCCTCGCGCTCGGGACCACCTTCAACAACTTCCGCCGCCTCGCCATCGAAATCGACACGGCAAAGGTATCGTTCGCGAGCAAACTTCCGGACATCCTTACCGCCATCAGCACCCTGCAGGCCGAAATCAACGCCAAGCGCGCTGCCGGAACCTTGACCAACGACGATCTTCGTCCCATCGCCATCGCAGTCTACAGCAGCAATCCGGCACAGACCGTCAACCTCGACATCAAGCAAAGCTTGGGCACCGCTGACGTTCCAATCATTCTCGCCGTCCAGGGCAATATCGAATTCACCGGAAACCCAACGATCAATGGACTGGTTTACGCGGCCGGAAGTGCGGACTTTAGGGGCGGTGGCACCCTCAACGGCGCGATCGTGGCCAACCAGCTCCAGGGTCCGCCAGGGAAAGGCAACTTCACCATCCGGCACGGAACGCCCACTCTCTGGAACGCCGTGAGCAATCTGTACTCCGGCGGATTCCGGATGGTAGCCGATACGTGGCGCGACTGGTGAAACTTGGGATCGCGACAGACCATGAAAACCCCATCTCCCCAACATGGTGCAAGCCTTCTGGAAGCCCTGATATCGCTGCTGGTGCTGTCAGCTGGCGTCGTGGGAGCTGTTCGCATGCAAACGGCCATATTGGACTCGCATTGCAACGCCAAGGCCGTCAGCGAGACCACGTCGCTCGTGCAGTCCATCGTCGAATCAATCGCCGTCAAAAACGCAAGCTCGTGCTGCGATCCCAACAGCACCGCCCCGGCGGCGCAATGCCCCCTGCCGACGGCCCCTGCGGGCACCACGTATTCGGTCGCTCTGACCGCGAGCGCAGCGGACAGCTGCCTGTACGACATCCGCTTGACGCAGGCACAGGGCATCTGCAAGACGGCGGCCTTCTACAACGAACGGAAGTATCTGCTCAACATCCCTCCCCACAACAGTTACACCGGCCCCGCCAGCGGAAGCGGCGCACCAGGCCTTTCGATCCCGAATCCGACCGTCGCCCGGCGCGTCAACGAAAACCCGGTCGCCACGTTGCCCGGAACTGCCGAAGGCACCAGCGCCGACGCGGCCATCAAGGTCTTCATCCGGCGGGATGGCGACGGGCCCTATCGCCTGTTCACACAGCTGAGCAACGGGCTCTACAAGGAGCAAATCCAGTCCACCAATCGATTGGTCAGGATCAGCGGGATCGTGGGCCTGCACAGCACGCTCAACAAACCGCTCCAGCTCGAATCGGACCTGATCAACACGAACAAGCTCAGGATCATCACCTCGGGCGTGGGCTACTGTCAATTTCCGCTCCGTTACGGGAAAGCCAATGATCCCACCACCTACGAGGCTGCTGCGCTTCCCACGAATACGAGATCCGCGGCCTACGTCTGCTATGTCCCGGAGGGGTGGTATGGCAACGTCGGCCTCGACTTTGAGAACGTACCATCCAAAGTGATCCAGTGCCCCGACAACCCCGACGAGCCAGGCATGATCGGCGGCCTGCGATCGCACAAGGTCATCTTCAGCGCACCGCCTCTTCCCCCGACCAGTCTGGATAAAATCCAGGGACAGAGTGGTCTGCTTGTCCGGCATGAAGAGGAAGGGCTTCTGCGGGGTCTGCATTTCGTGATGGTGGAAACGAACGACAACAAAGCGACCTGCAACAGCTCCCTGCAGCCCGGCATCAGCTTCAGCAGTCACTCGACCCCGGCCACATCCATCACCCTCAACCGGGTTGGACTGGGCGGCCTGAAGCAGCTTGCTGAGGACAGAGCCTGCTCGACGACCCAGGCAGCGACCTGCGTGAGAACGTACGATTATTGGGTCGAGGTGGTCGGACTGCGCGCCGTCAGCGGCGTTCTGCAGCGCGAAGCGGGGAGCGAATTCCGCTGGGATGCCATCAAGCTGTTCGCCTCCCGTACGGCGCCCTTCGGCGGCACGTTGGCAACGCCGTGTGCCTTGGACGACGTCCCGGACGCAGAGCAGACCACGGCACCGCAGGTCACTTTTGACTGTCCCGCCGGTGACGGCGTGTCGGTCACGCTGACGATCGATTCCGTCGGCGGTGAGCGCATCACGGCACCTGCGGACACGACATTCACGGCACCAGCCTTCGGGGTCGTCCTTACAGTCGGCCGATAGAATGGTCGGGTCATGTTCACCGGCCTCATCACCCACATCGGCCACATCGAGCGCGTGGAGCCGCTCGGCACCGGCCCCGGGCACGGCGTGCGGCTGACCGTGCGCGCGTCGCCGGATTGGCTCGCCGGCGTGCAGCTCGGCGACAGCATCGCGATCCAGGGCGCGTGCATGACGGTGACGACGCTGGACGCCGCCGGCGGGCGCTTCGCGGTGGACGTGTCGGCCGAGTCGCTGGCGCGCACCGTGGGGCTGGACCGGCCCGGCCCTGTCAACCTGGAGCAGGCGCTGCGCGCCAGCGACCGGCTCGGCGGTCACTTGGTCAGTGGCCACGTGGACGGTGTCGGCACCGTGCGGGCGCTGCAGCCGGTGGGCGAGTCGTGGCGCCTGGAGGTGCTGGCGCCGCCGGCGCTGGCGCGCTACCTGGCGTACAAGGGCTCGATCACCGTCAACGGCGTCAGCCTCACCGTCAACCGCGTCGGGGACGGCGACGACGGCTGCGCGGTGACGATCAACCTGATCCCGCACACGGTGGCGCACACGACGCTGGGGCGGCTGGCCGCGGGCGACCGCGTCAACCTCGAGGTGGATATGATTGCGCGCTACGTCGAGCGCATGTTGACGCTCGGTGCGGTGCCGGTCGCCGCCTGAGGGGCGGGCCGTCGGCGGCGGGGTGTGGCCCCGCCGGGCGGCCGCCGCTGCGGGGGCCGGCGCCGCCGTCCGCCCCGTCTGCCGATGACCGACTCCACCCCCACCACCGCCGCCGAACCGCCGCCGGCCCCCATCGCCACGGTCGATGAGATCGTCGCCGAGCTGCGCGCCGGCCGCATGGTCATCCTCGTCGATGAGGAAGACCGCGAGAACGAGGGCGACCTCGTGCTCGCGGCCGACCACGTGACGCCCGAGGCGATCAACTTCATGGCCAAGCACGGCCGCGGGTTGATCTGCCTGACGCTGACGCGCCAGCGCTGCGAGCAGCTGCGGCTGCCGCCGATGGTGCCGAAGAACGGCACGCGCATGGGTACGGCGTTCACGGTCTCGATCGAGGCCGCGGAGGGCGTGACCACCGGTATTTCCGCCGCCGACCGCGCGCACACCATCCGCGTGGCGGTGGCGCCCGATGCCAAGCCGGAAGACCTGGTGCAGCCCGGGCACGTGTTCCCGCTGCAGGCGGTGGACGGCGGCGTGCTGATGCGCGCTGGTCACACCGAAGCCGGCTGCGACCTGGCGGCGATGGCCGGCTGCACGCCGGCAGCGGTGATCTGCGAGATCATGAACGACGACGGCACGATGGCGCGCCTGCCGGATCTGCAGCGCTTCGCGGCGCGGCACGGGCTCAAGATCGGCACCATAGCCGACCTGATCCAGCACCGCAGCCGCACCGAAAGCCTGGTGCAGCGCGTGGCCAGCCGCCCGCTGCTGACGGCGTTCGGCCCGTTCACCGCGCACGCCTACCGCGACCGCGTCGACGGTGGCGTGCACCTGGCGCTGGTGGTGGGCGCGTGGCGCCCCGAGGAGCCGATCCCGGTGCGCGTGCACGAGCCGCTGTCGGTGCTGGACGCGCTGGAGGTGGGCCGTCGGCTGCACAGCTGGAGCCTGGAGGCGAGCCTGCGCCACCTGCAGCAGGCCGGCCGCGGCGTGGCGGTGCTGCTCAACGCCGGCGAGAGCGCCGAGCAGCTGCTGGCGCAATTCCAGGGTACGGCGCGCGCCTCGGCGGCGCCGGAGCGCGGGCGCATGGATCTGCGCACCTACGGCGTGGGCGCGCAGATCTTGCGCGACTGCGGCGTGCAGCGCATGCGGCTGCTGGGCGCGCCGCGGCGCATGCCCAGCATGGCCGGCTATGGGCTGGAGGTGGTCGGCTTCGAACAACCCCCGACGACGGAAGGAACCCCGACATGATGGGAGCCCACAAGGGCGAAGGCGCGGCGCTGGACGGCCGCGGGCTGCGCATCGGTATCGTGCAGGCGCGCTTCAACCAGGGCATCACCGACGCGCTGGCCGCCGCCTGCCGCGCGGAGCTGGCCTCACTCGGCGTGGCCGACGGCGACGTGGTGCTGGAGCAGGTGCCCGGCGCGCTGGAGGTGCCGCTGGCGCTGCAGGCGCTGGCGGCCACCGAGCGCTTCGATGCGCTGATCGCGCTGGGCTGCGTGATCCGCGGCGAGACGTACCACTTCGAGCTGGTGTGCAACGAGTCGGCCGCCGGCATCACGCGCGTGGCGCTGGATCACCACATCCCGATCGCCAACGCCATCCTGACGGTGGAAAACCTCTCGCAGGCCGTGGCGCGGCAGGACGAGAAGGCGCGCGACGCCGCGCGCGTGGCGGTGGAGATGGCGCACCTGCTGCGTCGCCACCCGCTGGACTGAAACGGCCGCCGGCGCGCCACGGCCACCGGCACGGCCGGCGTCTCTGGGACAATATGGGCCATGGCCAAATCATCGGACAAATCGGCCCGCACGCGCGCGCGCGAATTCGCGCTGCAGGGCCTTTACCAGCATCTCGTCGGCCGCGGCGACCCCGCCGACATCGACGCCTTCACGCGCGGCCTGACCGGCTTTCACAAGGCCGACAGCGCCCATTACGACGCCCTGCTGCACGGCTGCATCGCCGAAGGCCCGCAGCTGGACGAGCGGCTGGCGCCGCTGCTGGACCGCCCGGTGGCGGAACTTTCGCCGGTGGAGCACGCGGCGCTGTGGATCGGCGCCTACGAGTTCCTGCACTGCCCGGACGTGCCGTGGCGCGTCGTCATCAACGAAAGCGTCGAGCTGGCCAAGTCCTTCGGCGGCACCGACGGCCACAAGTTCGTCAACGGCGTGCTCAACCGCCTGGCGCCACTGGTGCGCGGCGAGGAGGTGCTGCGTGACCCGGCCCGCCGCCCCTGACCCCGCCGCGGCCGCCGCGCCGCACCACTGGCTGGTGCGCGTGTACTGGGAGGACACCGACGCCGGCGGCATCGTCTATTACGCCAACTACCTGAAGTTCTTCGAGCGCGCGCGCACCGAGTGGCTGCGCCGGCTCGGCCTGCAGCAGCAGGCGCTGCGCGAGGCCACCGGCGGCATGTTCGTCGTCGGGGCTGCGCAGGTGCGCTACCTGCACCCGGCGCGGCTGGACGACCAGCTGCTCGTCGAGACGCGCATCGCCGCGCTGGGCCGCGCCACGCTGGAGCTGGAACAAACCGCGCAGCGCATGGATCCGCACGGGCTGACGCCGATCTGCGAGGGCCGTGTGCGCATCGGCTGGGTACAGGGTGCCGACCTGCGCCCGGCGCGCATCCCGCCCGCGGTGCTGCAGGCCCTGACCCAACCCGATCCCGCCACGACGCCACGCCGATGACGCACGACTTTTCCATCGTCGAGCTGATGCTCAACGCCTCCTGGGTGGTGCAGGCGGTGGTGCTGCTGCTGGTCGGCGTGTCGGTCACGAGCTGGGCCGCCATCTTCCGCAAGGTCTTCGCGCTCAAGCGCGTGCGGCGGCTGACCGACGCGTTCGAGCGCGAGTTCTGGTCCGGCGGCAACCTGCAGGATCTGTACCAGGCCGCGCTGCACCGTGCGCGCGACGGCAGCCCGATGGAGCGCATCTTCGCCAGCGGCATGCGCGAGTTCGCCAAGTTGCGCGAGCGCCGCATCACCCAGCCCGACGCGCTGCTGGATGGCGCCCGGCGCGCGATGCGCGCCGCCTACCAGCGCGAGCTGGACGCGCTGGAGGTCAACCTGTCGTTCCTCGGCTCGGTGGGCTCGGTGTCGCCCTACGTCGGCCTGTTCGGCACCGTGTGGGGCATCATGCACGCCTTCACCGGGCTGGGCGGCATGACCCAGGTCACGCTGGCCACCGTCGCGCCCGCCATCGCCGAGGCGCTGGTGGCCACCGCGATCGGGCTGTTCGCCGCCATCCCGGCGGTGGTGGCCTACAACCGCTTCGCCCACGACATCGACCGCCTGGCCAACCGGCTGGAGACCTTCATCGAGGAGTTCTCCAACATCCTGCATCGCCACGCTGGCGGCCACTGAGGCCCGCCCGCCGACGAAGGAGTCGCGCCGATGCCTGCCATCGCCCCCAGAGGAAACGGACGCCGCGCGATCACCGAGATCAACATGGTGCCGTTCATCGACGTGATGCTGGTGCTGCTGATCATCTTCATGGTCACCGCGCCGCTGATCGTGCCGGGGCAGGTGGAGCTGCCCAGCGTCGGCCAGGCCGCGCGCCAGCCCGATCGCTTCGTGCTCGTCACCGTGGCGCGCGACGGCGCGCTGCGCGTGCGCGACGGCGCGCAGGGCGGCGAGGGCGAACCGGTCAGCCTGCGCGAGCTGCCCGCCCGCGTGCGCGCGCTGCAGGGCGAGCCGTCAGCCGACGGCCAGCCCGCGCCGGTCATCATCAGCGCCGACCGCCGCGTCACCTACGAGCAGGTGATGCAGGCCATGGACGCCCTGCAGCGCGCCGGCATCGCCCGCGTCGGGCTGGCGGTGCGGCAGGATGGCGGGCGCTGACCCCCGCAGGCCCCGCGATGCAGGCCACCACCGACGAACTCGACCTCGCCCCGCCGCCACCACGCTGGGACGCGCGCGCGTGGCTGCTGGCGCTGCTGGCGCATGGGCTGCTGATCGCCGCGCTGGCCTGGGGTATCGGCTGGCAGCGCGACAACCCCGCCACCGTCAGCGCCGAGCTGTGGGCCGGCGTGCCGCGCAGCGCCGCTGCGCGCGCGCAGGAGCCGGAGGTCACCCCGCCGCCTGCGCCCGCGGTGGCGCCCTCCCCGCCGCCTCCCCGGCCGGCCCCGGCACCCGAAGCCGCCCCGCCGGCCCGAGCCGCCGACATCGCCGTGCAGCGCCAGCGCGATGAACAGCGCCGCCGCGAGGAAGAGGCGCGCCGCCAGGCACAGCAGCGCGCCGAGCGGGAGAAGGCCGAGCGCGAGGCGCGCCAGCAGGCCGAACGGCAGCGCCAACAGCGCGAACGCGAGCTGCAGGCACAGATGGAGGCCGAGCGCCAGCGCAACCTCGAACGCATCCTCGGCCAGGCTGGCGCCACCGGCGGTGCCCAGGCGCGCGGCACCGACACCCTGCAGGCCGGCCCCTCGGCCAGCTACGCCGGGCGGGTGGTGGCGGCGATCCGCCCCAACATCGTCTTCACCGACAGCGTGCCGGGCAACCCGCGCGCGGAAGTGGAGGTGCGCACGCTGCCGGACGGCACGATCCTGAGCAGCCGCCTGCTGCGCAGCAGCGGCCACCGCGCCTGGGACGAAGCGGTGCTGCGCGCCGTCGAGCGCACCGGCCGCCTGCCGCGCGACGAGCACGGCCGCGTGCCGCCCACGCTGATCCTGGGCTTTCGGCCGCAGGAATGACCCGCACGCGCGCGGCCGCCCAGGGGAAAGGCGCGCCTGTTCGAGGCCAAGCTGCGCCGTTGCACGGTGCGCGCGTCCCAGCACGGGGGCGGTAGCGCGGAACGAGGCGTTGCCGAGGCCACGGATCGGCAGCATCCGGGGCGAGGATGACCAGCCCAGCCTCTGTTACACTGAAACTGCGAGGATTGATACGGCTTCGACCGCGATGGCTGCCACCACCGACCTCTCGTGGGACGACCTCAAGGCCATGATCGCCGCGCTGGCCGAGCAGAGCCGCGAGACCGACCGCCAGCTGCGCGAACTCAAGCGCCAGATCGGTGGTCTGGGCGACAAGTTCGGCTATTTTGCCGAGGGCATGGCGCTGCCGACGATGGAGCGGCTGCTGCGGCGGCGCTTTCACATGGAAATCGTCAATCCGCGCAGCCGCATCCGCAAGGATGGCCGCGAGCGCGAATACGACGTGCTGGCCTGGGCCAACGGCAAGGTCAACACTGTCGTGGTGGTGGAGGTCAAGAGCCGCGTCAAGCGCGAGGCCATCGGCCAGCTGATCGAGCAGCTGGAGACGCTGTTCGACTTCCTGCCGGAACTCAAGGGCAAGGCGCGCGTGGGGATTCTGGCCGGCATCGACTGGGACGCCGGGGTGGAGGAAGAGGCGCAGGCCGCGGGTCTCTACACCGCGCGCATCCGCGACGAGATGTTTGAGCTGACCACGCCCAAGGGCTTCAAACCGCGCAGGTGGTAAGGTGTGGGCAGGGGGAGCATTTCACTCCGCCGAAACCCACCTTGGCCGCCGGAGTGCAGCAGAAATGCAGCAAAAAGTGGGTCGAGAAACGAAAAGGCCGCTCGGCGGAAAGCCAAGTCGTTGATTGATTTGGTAGGGCGTGCAGGACTCGAACCTGCGACCAAGGGATTATGAGTCCCCTGCTCTGACCGACTGAGCTAACGCCCCCGCCGACTCCGGATTGTAGGGCGCGCGCCCCACGCCTTGGGGCGGCAGCGGTGGCACCGTATCGGCCTAGCCGGTCACTCGGTTCGCCACCCATGCGCAGGGGCGGCCTCACTCCCCGCGCGTCTGGCTCAGCGCGTTGCCCACCAGCTTGGCGGTGATGTCGACGATCTGGATCATGCGCTCGTAGGGCATGCGCTGCGGGCCGATGACGCCCAGCGTGCCGACCACCTCGCCGTCGACCTCGAACGGCGCGCTGACCACCGACAGCTCCTCGTACGGCACGGCCTGGCTTTCGCCGCCGATGAAGATGCGCACGCCATCGGCCTGGCTGGAGATGTCCAGCAGCCGCATGACCTGCGTCTTCTGCTCGAACAGGTCGAACAGCCGGCGCAGGTGATCCATGTCACGCGCGAAGTCGTCCACCTCCAGCAGGTTGCGCTCGCCGGCGATGACGACGTCGTCCTGCTGTGCGGCCTCGGAGCTGGCCTCCACCGCCTTGACCATCAGGCCGGCGATCTCGCCGCGCAGGGCGTCGACCTCGCCGCGCAGGCGCTCGCGCACCGCATCCAGCGTCAAGCCGGCGCAGTGCGCGTTGAGGTAGTTGGCCGCGGTCTGCAGCTGCTCCTGGCTGAACTCGGTGGCCGGGTGCAGGATGCGGTTCTGCACCTCGCCCTCCGGCGTGACGAGGATGACCAGCACGCGCCGCTCCGACAGGCGCAGGAACTCGATGTGCCGGAACACCACCGGGCGCCGCGGCACGCGCACCACGCCGACGAAGTGCGACAGCTGCGACAGCAGCTGCGCGGCCTGGCTGATCACCTGACTGGGCTGATCCGCCGCCAGCGCCTGCGCGCCCGGCAGCGCCTCCAGCGGCAGCTCGGCGCGGCGCACCGTCAGCATGGTGTCGACGAAGTAGCGGTAACCGCGCGCGGTGGGCACCCGCCCCGCCGAGGTGTGCGGACTGGTCACCAGGCCCAGCTCCTCGAGGTCGCTCATCACGTTGCGGATCGTGGCCGGCGACAGATCCAGCCCGGCGGCCTTGGACAGCGTGCGCGAACCCACCGGCTGACCCTCGGCGATGTAGCGTTCCACCAACGCCTTCAGCAGCAGTTTCGAGCGCTCATCCAGCATCATGGCAAGGTCGGGAGAACATGTTGTAATTTGAGCATGAATCGAGCCACGCTGCAGCCCTGCGACCTCGCCGTGGACACGCCCGCCGGCAGCGGCCGGCTGTGTTTCGAGCGCGTGGCGCTGGTGGGCAAGCCCAACGCCAGCGGCAGCGCCGCCACGCTGGCGCGCGTGGTGGACTTCCTGCATGCGCAGGGCTGCGAGGTGACACTGGAGCACGACACCGCGCAGCACGTCGGCGCGCTGGGCGACCGCGTGGCCGACGTGGCCGGCATCGGCGCGCACTGCCAGCTCGCGCTGGTGGTCGGCGGCGACGGCACGATGCTGGGCATCGGGCGGCGGCTGGCGCCGTGGGGCGTGCCGCTGATCGGCATCAACCAGGGGCGGCTCGGCTTCATCACCGACATTCCGTTCGACGGCTTCGAGGCGGTGCTGCGCCCGATGCTGGGCGGCGCCTACCTGGAGGAACGCCGCGCGCTGCTGCAGGCCGGCGTGTGGCGTGACGGCGTCTGTGAGTTCGAGACCATCGCGATGAACGACGTGGTGGTCAACCGCGGCGGCGCGCCGAGCATGGTGGAACTGCGCGTGGAGGTGGACGGCCACTTCGTGGCCAACATGCGCGCCGACGGCCTCATCATCGCGTCGCCGACCGGCTCCACCGCCTACGCGCTGTCGGCCGGCGGGCCCTTGCTGCATCCGGCCATCGATGGCTGGGTGATGGTGCCGATCGCGCCGCACACGCTGTCGAACCGGCCGGTGGTGCTGCCGGCCGGCAGCACCATCGCCATCGAGGTGGTGGCCGCGCGCGAGCCCAGCGCCCACTTCGACATGCAGACCTTCACCAGCCTGCTGGAGGGCGACCGCATCGTCGTGCGGCGCTCGCAGCACGTGCTGCGGCTGCTGCATCCGCTGGGCTGGAATTACTTCGACACGCTGCGCGGCAAACTGCACTGGAACGAGGGCGTGGTGGCATGATCCGGCATCGAGGAGGAGACGGCGGACCATGGCTTGGCAGCGGCTGACGATCCGCGACTTCGTCATCGTCGAGCGGCTCGAGCTGGAACTGGAGGGCGGCTTCACGGCGCTGACCGGCGAGACTGGGGCGGGCAAGTCGATCCTGATCGACGCGCTGCAGCTGCTGCTGGGCGAGCGGGCGGATGCCGGCGTCGTGCGCGAGGGTGCCGCGCGCGCCGAGGTGGCCGGCGAGTTCGACGTGCCGGTGGCGGCGCGCGCCTGGCTGGCCGAGCAGGGTTTCGAACCCGGCGACGGCGAGCCGCTGCTGCTGCGCCGGGTGGTCGACGCGCAGGGGCGCAGCCGCGCCTGGATCAACGGCGGGGCGGCCACGGCGACGCAGCTGCGCACGCTGGCGCAATGGCTGGTGGAAATCCATGGTCAGCACGCCTGGCAGGGGCTGACGCGGCCGGAGGCGGTGCGCGCGCTGCTGGACGGCTACGGCCGCATCGACACCGGCCCGTTGCGCGCGGCCTGGGACGTCTGGCGCGCGGCGCAGGCCGGGCTGGAGCAGGCCCGTCAGCGCCAGCAGACGCTGCAGCAGGAGCGCGAGCGGCTGCAGTGGCAGATCGACGAGGTGGCGCGCCTCGAACCGGGCGACGACGAGTGGGACGAACTCAACCGCCAGCACGCGCGGCTGGCGCACGCGCAGGCACTGCTGGACGCCGCGCACGAGGCGCTGGAGGCGCTGGACAGCCGCGAGCTCAGTGCCCACCGGCTGCTGGCGCAGGCCATCGCGGCACTGCGCGCGCAGGCGCACATCGAGCCGCGCTACGGCGAATTGGCCGAGGTGCTGCAGGGCGCGCTGGCGCAGGTCGACGACGCCTGCCGCGACCTGCAGCACCTGCTGCATCACACCGAGCTCGATCCCGACACGCTGGCGGCGCTGGACGAGCGGCTGGGCCGCTGGGTGGCGCTGGCCCGGCGCCACCGCTGCCTGCCGCAGGAGCTGCCGGCCCGGCTGAAGGCCTGGCGGCAACGGCTGCAGGCGCTGGAGCAGGCGGCCGACCTCGAGGCGCTGGCGGCGGCGGCGGAGCAGGCGCGCCGGCGTTACCTGGAGGTGGCGCGGGCCGTCTCGGCCGCGCGTGCGTCGGCAGCCGAGCGGCTCGGCGCGGCGGTCAGCGCGCTGCTGCCGACGCTGGGCATGGAGGGCGGGCGCTTCGAGGTGCTTCTGGAGCCGCTGGCCGAGCCGGCCGCGCACGGGCTGGAACGCGTCGAGCTGCTGGTGGCCGGGCATGCCGGCGCCACCCCGCGTCCGGTGGCGCGGGTCGCCTCGGGCGGCGAGCTGTCGCGGCTGGCGCTGGCCATCGCGGTGGCCACCAGCGCCGTCGGCGAGGCCCCCACCCTCATCTTCGACGAGATCGACAGCGGCATCGGCGGGGCGGTCGCGCACACGGTGGGGCGCCTGCTGCGCGAGCTGGGTGCGCAGCGCCAGGTGCTGGCCGTCACCCATCTGCCGCAGGTGGCCGCGCGCGCGCACCACCACCTGTGCGTGACCAAGGTGGCGCGCGGCGGCGCCACCGTCAGCGACGTCGCCGCGCTGCAGGCGCACGAACGCGTGCACGAGATCGCGCGCATGCTGGGCGGCAGCGGCGACTCCACCGCCGCCGTCGCCCACGCGCGGGAGCTGCTGCAGGCATGAACGCGCCCACCCCGCTGCAGCTCGTGCTGATCACCGGCATGTCGGGGTCCGGCAAGTCGGTGGCGCTGCACGCGCTGGAGGACGCCGGCTTCTATTGCGTCGACAACCTGCCGCCGGAGCTGCTGGAGGCGTTCGTGGCCGTGGAGCAGCGCCACGGCGCGCAGCGCGTGGCGCTGGCCATCGACGTGCGCAGCGCCGGCTCGCTGCCGCAGCTGCCGCAGCGGCTGCGGGCGCTGCGTGCGCAGGGGCTGACGCTGACGGTGCTGTTCCTCGACGCCAGCGACGACGTGCTGGTGCGGCGCTTCTCGGAGACGCGGCGGCTGCATCCGCTTTCGGTGCGCGGCAGCCACGACCAGCGCCGCGCGCTGCTGGAGGCGCTGCGGCTGGAGCGCGAGCTGCTGGCCGAGCTGCGCGAGGGTGCGCTGGTGCTGGACACCAGCCACCTGCGCGCCGCGCAGCTGCGCACCGAGGTCAAGGCGCTGCTGGCGCCGGCGCCGGCCACGCTGACGCTGGTGTTCGAGTCCTTCGCCTTCAAGCGCGGCGTGCCGGTCGATGCCGACTTCGTCTTCGACGCGCGCATGCTGCCCAACCCCCACTACGAGCCGGAACTGCGTCCCCTGACCGGCCGTGACGCGCCGGTGGCGGCCTACCTGGATGCCGAGCCGCAGGTTGCCCAACTGCTGGACGACATCACCGGCCTGCTGCGCCGCTGGCTGCCGGCGCTGCAGCGCGACCACCGCAGCTACGTCACCGTGGCGGTGGGCTGCACCGGCGGGCAGCACCGCTCGGTCTACCTGGTCGAGCGCCTGGCCGCGCGCTTCGCCGACGGCTGGCCGGTGCTGCGCCGTCACCGCGAGCTCGACGCCGGCGCGGGCGGTTGATCCCGCAGCCAGGCGCGCACCGGCGCCGGCAGACCGAGCGCCAGCGCCGCCGCCGGCGCCCACCACGCCCCCTGCTGCGGTTGCACGCCGGGCAGCGTTGGCGCGGCTGCAGCCTCGTGCGGCCACCGCACCACCGCGCGCTGCAGCCGCAGGTCGCGGTGCGTCAGCGCATGCGCCAACGGCTCGAGCCACTGAACTTCCAGACCCGCGACCTGCGCCCGCGCCGCAAGCGCCTGCCCGTCGGCGTCGCCCTCCAGCACCGGCGGCGTCCACAGGCCGCCCCAGATGCCGCCCGGCGCGCGCCGTTGCAGCCAGCAGCTGCCGTCCGGCCGCACCGGCAGCAGCAGCCACCAGGTCAGCACGCGCCGTGGCGCGCGCACCGGCGGCCGCGGCCATGCGGCAGGCGTGCCGCTCGCATGGGCGGCGCAGTCGGCGCGCAGCGGACAGGCGTCGCAGCGCGGACGCTGGCGGGTGCAGACCGTGGCGCCCAGATCCATCAGTCCTTGCGTGTAGGCGGCCATCTCCTGCGGGCTGGCGTCGGGCGGCAGCAGCGCCTGCGCGCGCCGCCACAGCGCGCGCTGCCCCGCCGGCCGCGTCGCCTCGCCGTCATCGGCCCACCAGCGCTGCAGCACCCGGCGCACGTTCCCATCCAGGATCGAGACGCGCTGTCCATGGCAGAACGCCGCGATGGCCGCGGCGGTCGAGTCGCCCACGCCGGGCAGCGCGCGCCAGCCGTCGAAGTCCTGCGGCAGGCGACCGCCGAGACGCTCGACCACGTGCTGCGCCGCGGCGTGCAGCAGCCGGGCCCGCCGGTAGTAGCCCAGCCCGCTCCAGGCCGCCAGCACGTCGTCCTGCGCCGCGCGCGCCAGCGCCTGCACGTCGGGAAAACGCGCGATGAACCGTTCGTAGTAGCGCAGCACGGTGGCGACCTGCGTCTGCTGCAGCATGATCTCCGACACCCAGACGCGATAGGGATCGCGCGTGCCCTGCCACGGCAGACCGTGGCGGCCGTGGCGGCGCTGCCACGCCACCACGCGGGCGAAGACGTCATCGCCGCGCCCGCTCATCGCTGGCAGCGCGGGCAGTAGAAGCTGGAGCGCTGGCCCTGGCGCAGCAGGCGGATCGGCGTGCCGCACGCGCGGCAGGGCTGGCCGGCGCGGCCGTAGACCCACAGGTCCTGCTGGAAATGCCCCGACTGGCCGTTGACGCGGAAGTCGCGCAGGGAGCTGCCACCGGCCTCGACGGCCTGTTGCAGCACCTGCCGGATCGCTGCGTGCAACCGCCCGATGCGCGCGCGCCCGAGCCGCGCCGCCGGCGTGGTCGGCCGGATGCCTGCCAGAAACAGCGACTCGCTGGCGTAGATGTTGCCCACCCCCACCACCACGTCACCGCCCAGCAGCACCGCCTTGATCGGTGCGCGCCGCCCCCGCAGGCCGGCCGCCAGCGCCTCCGGGGTGAAGTCCGGCGTCAGCGGCTCAACGCCGAGCCCGTCCAGGAGCTTCTTCACGCGCCCATCGTCCTCGCCGTCGGCATACAGGACGGCGCCGAAGCGGCGCGGATCGTGCAGCCGCAGCGTACCGCGGTCGGTGACGAGGTCGGCGTGGTCGTGCGGCCCCGGCGGCGGCGCCTGCGCCAGCCACGTCAGGCTGCCGGACATGCCCAGGTGCACCACCAGCAGCCCGTGGTCGAGCCGCAACAGCAGGTATTTGCCGCGCCGCCGCACCGCCTGCACCACGCGGCCGGCCAGCGCCTGCGGCGCCACGCCCAGCGGCCAGCGCAGCGGCTTGCCCAGCCGCACGGCCAGCAGCCGCGCCCCCTCCAGCGCCGGGGCGATGCGCAGACGGGTGACCTCGACTTCGGGCAGTTCGGGCATGGGCGGCGGGCAGACTGGCAAGGGCTCGATTATGATGGCCGCATGTCCTGGCTGCGCCTGCTGCTTCTGCCCGTGCTGGTGGCCGCGCTCGGCGCCGGCGGTTGCGCCGCGGCGCAGGGGCGGACGGCCGCTGGCGCAGCACCGGGCATGGATGCCGAGCTGCTGTATCAGCTGCTGCTGGCCGAGCTCACCCGGCGCGACAACCCTGGGGCGGCCTATTCGCTGACGCTGGAGGCGGCGCGGCGCAGCGGTCATCCGCAGCTGTACCGCCGCGCGATCGACATCGCGCTGGCCGGGCGCGCGCCCCAGGCGGCGCTGGATGCCGCCGCCGCGTGGGTGCGCGCCCATCCCGACGACGAGGAAGCGCGACGCGTGCAGCTGCAGCTGCTGGCCGGGCTGCAGCGTCCCGGCGAGCTCGGGACGGCGCTGCGCGACTGGCTGCGCGTGGCCACGCCGGCGCGGCGGCTGGAGCTGATCGGGGCGGTTCCCGCGCTCCTGCGCCGAGCGGGTGACGCCTCCCAGGCGGTGGCCGCCGCGCGCACCGCGCTGCAGCCCTGGCTCAACGAGCCGGCCACCGCCGCGGCGGCCTGGGCTGCGCTGGGCGCGGTGCAGCTGCAGGCCGGTGCCAAGGACGAGGCGCTGCAGGCGGCCACCCGAGCCGTGCAGGCCGATGCCGCCCATCCCGCCGGCGCGCTGCTCGCGGTGGAACTGCTGGATGCCCACCCGGCAGCCGCCACGGCGCTGCTGCAGCGGCACCTGCAGGCCGCGCGCGTCCGCCGCGACGGCGGCATCGACGTCCACGTCGCCTGGGCGCAGGCGCTGGCGCGCCGTGGCGAGACGGAGGCCGCGCTGGCGCTGCTGGCCGAAAGCCCGGCGCGCGACGCGGCCGAGCGGCGCCGCGTGCGCCTGGTGCAGGCGCGCGTGCTGCGCGAGGACGGTCGCGACCAGGCCGCCTACGACACGCTGGCCGAGGCGCTGCGCGCCGAGCCGGACGATGCCGACCTTGGCTACGAGCTGGCGCTGGCCGCCGAGCGCCTGGGCCGCCACGACGAGATGGAGCGGCTGCTGCGCGACCTGATCGCGCGCCGTCCGGACGACCCGCACGCCTACAACGCGCTGGGCTACTCGCTGGCCGACCGCGGCGAGCGGCTGGAAGAAGCCCGCCAGCTGATCCAGGAGGCACTGCGCCGCGCTCCGGACGACGGCTACATCATGGACAGCCTCGGCTGGGTGGAGTACCGGCTCGGCAACCTCGCCGAGGCGCGCCGCTGGCTGGCGCGCGCGATGGAGCTCAGGCCCGACGCCGAGATCGCGGCGCACCTGGGCGAGGTGCTGTGGGTGCTGGGCGAGCAGGACGAGGCGCGGCGCGTCTGGCGCCAGGGCCGCGAGCTGGATGCGCGCAACCGCACGCTGCGCGAGACGCTGCGCCGCTTCGGCGTCGAACCCTGACCCTTCGGACACGATGCCCAGCAACCCGGCGCGGCGAACCCCGACGATGGCTTGGCCGGCGGCCTTGCCGCTGCTGGCGGCGCTGCTGGCCGGCTGCGCCACGCCGCCACCCCCGGCCGGCGAGGGTGCCGAGCCGGCCTGGAGCGGGCGGCTGGCACTGCTCGTGCAGGCCGAGCCGCCGCAGCGCGCCAGCGTCGCCTTCGACCTGCGGGGCCGGCCGCAGCGCGGCGAGCTGCTGCTCAGCGGGCCGCTGGGTCAGACGCTGGCGCAGGTGCGCTGGGACGAGGCCGGTGCCTGGCTGCAGCGCCCCGACGGCACGGCCGAACGGCACCCCGACATGGCCGCGTTGACCGAGGCGCTCACCGGTGCGGCGCTGCCGCTGGCGGCGCTGTTCGACTGGCTCGACGGCCGCCCCACCGAGGTCGCGGGCTGGAAGCTGCTGGATCTGGACGCGGCCGCCGGCCGCCTGCACGCGCGGCGCCATGCACCGGCCCCGCTGGTGGACCTGCGCGTGGCCTGGCAGCCAGGCCGACCCTGAGCGACGATGCGCCGCCTGCTCGACCTGCCCGCCCCCGCCAAGGTCAACCTGTTCCTGCACGTGGTCGGCCGCCGCGCCGACGGCTACCACGAGCTGCAGTCGCTGTTTGCCCCGCTGGACTGGCACGACGTGGTCCACCTCGAGCGGCGCGACGACGGCCGCCTCAGCCGCGAGGATGTCCACCCGGACGGCGACCTGCCGGCCGAGGACCTGTGTCTGCGCGCCGCGCGCGCGCTGCAGCAGGCCAGCGGCACGACGCTGGGCGTGCACATCGTGCTGGACAAGCGCCTGCCGCAGCAGGCGGGCCTGGGCGGCGGTTCCAGCGATGCGGCCACCGTGCTGCTGGGGCTCAACCGGCTCTGGGGCCTGGGCTGGCCGCGCGTGCGCTTGGCGGCGCTGGCCGCGACGCTGGGCGCCGACGTGCCCTTCTTCCTCGGCCAGGGGCCGGCCTGGGTGGAGGGCATCGGCGAGCGCCTGCGTCCGGTGGAGCTGCCGGCACGCGAGCTGCTGGTCGTCAAGCCGCCGGCCGGCGTGCCGACCGCGGCGGTCTTTGGCGCCCCGGACCTGCCGCGCGCCACCCCGCGCGCCGACCCCGACCAAGCCCTGGCGCAGCTGTGCGCCGACCCCCTGCTCGCCTGGGGCGGCAACGACCTGCAGGCGGTGGCGGCACGCCTGTGCCCGCCCGTGGCCGAGGCGCTGCGGCGGCTGCAGGCGCTGGGCCTGCAGCCGCGCATGAGCGGCTCGGGCAGCGCGGTGTTCGCGGTGCTGCCGCCAACGGCGCCGGCGGCGTTGGCCGACGCCGCAATGTGGCCGCCGGGCTGGCGGGTGCGGCGCTGCCGGTTGCTGCCGCGGCTGCCGCTGGCGGCGTGGTGAACACGGCGCCAAGACGCCCCGAAAACCGTGCTACAATGCAGGTCTCGCTGCTGAACACGGCAGCGACAGCGACCAAGGTACGCTGCGTCAGCAGCGGACCTGCGTAGGGGAGTCGCCAAGCTGGTTAAGGCATCGGATTTTGATTCCGACATGCGAGGGTTCGAATCCTTCCTCCCCTGCCAAACCCCTCTTCCCGCCGGTTGACCATGGAACGCTCGACGCCAGCGCACACGCCCGATTTCATGCTTTTCACCGGCAATGCCAATCCCGCGCTGGCTGCCGAGATCGCCCAGTATCTGGGCACCCCGCTGGGTCTGGCCCACGTCGGCCGCTTCTCCGACGGCGAAGTCACGGTCGAGATCGGCCAGAACGTGCGCGCGCGCGACGTCTTCATCATCCAGTCGACCTGTCCGCCGACCAACGAGAACCTGATGGAGCTCGTCATCATGGTCGACGCGCTCAAGCGGGCCTCGGCGGCGCGCATCTCCGCGGTCATCCCCTACTTCGGCTACGCGCGCCAGGACCGCCGGCCGCGCTCCAGCCGCGTGCCCATCAGCGCCAAGGTCGTGGCCAACATGCTGCAGGTGGTGGGCGTGGAGCGCGTGCTGACGATGGATCTGCACGCCGACCAGGTGCAGGGCTTCTTCGACATTCCGGTCGACAACATCTACGCCTCGCCGGTGCTGCTGCGCGACCTGCGCCAGAAGCGCTACCCCAACCTGCTGGTGGTCTCGCCGGACGTCGGCGGCGTGGTGCGCGCGCGCGCGCTGGCCAAGCAGCTCGACTGCGACATGGCCATCATCGACAAGCGCCGCCCCAAGCCCAACGTCTCGGAGGTCATGCACGTCATCGGCGACATCGAGGGCCGCCACTGCGTGATCATGGACGACATGGTCGACACCGCCGGCACGCTGGTCAAGGCCGCCGAGGTGCTCAAGGAGCGCGGCGCCACCAAGGTGTTTGCCTACGTCACCCACCCGATCCTGTCCGGCCCGGCGGTGGAGCGCGTCGCGCGCGGCGAGGCGCTCGACGAGCTGGTCGTCACCAACACCATCCCGCTCAGCGACGCGGCGCGCGCGTGCGGCAAGATCCGCCAGCTGACCGTCGCGCCGCTGATCGCCGAGACCATCGCCCGCATCGCCAGCGGCGAGTCGGTCATGAGCCTGTTCGCCGAGATGGAGGCCGACATCGCGGCAGGCTGACGGTTTCGCTGCCTGCGCGCCGGTCGGTGCGCGGGCGGCTTTCCCCGGGGCGCGCTGGTCGCGGCCGCCCCGTCTCACCACTGGAGCTTCGACCATGAAATTCACCGCTTTCGAGCGTTCCGCGCAGGGCACGGGTGCGAGCCGCCGCCTGCGCCGTGCCGGCAAGGTGCCCGGCATCGTCTACGGCGGCAACGCCGCGCCCCAGCCCATCGAGCTGGACCACAACGCGCTGTGGCAGGCCGTGCAGAAGGAGGCCTTCCACACCTCCATCCTCGAGATGGAGCTGGGCGGCCAGACCACCAAGGTCGTGCTGCGTGACGTGCAGTACCACCCCTACAAGCCGCAGGTGCTGCACGTCGACTTCCAGCGCGTCGACGAGAACACCCGCCTGCGCAAGAAGGTGCCGCTGCACTTCGTCAACGCCGACAACAGCCCGGCGGTCAAGGCCGACAAGTGCCTGATCAACCACGTCGTCACCGAGCTGGAGATCGAGTGCCTGGCCACCCAGCTGCCCGACTTCATCGAGGTCGACCTGGGTCACCTGCACAAGGGCCAGAGCCTGCACGTCAGCGACCTCAAGCTCGCCCCGGGCGTCAAGGTCGTCACGCACGGCAAGCCCAATCCGACCATCGCCACCGTGGTGGAGCCGGTCGAGGAGGTCGTGGCCGCGCCGCAGGCCGCCGCGGCCGACGACAAGAAGGGCAAGAAGGGCAAGAAATGATGCCCGCGGGAGCCCGGCCGGGCTCCCGCGCGCCCGCCGGGCCGCCACCGCAGGGCGGCCGCTGCGTTCCGAGGCCCGCCGCGCGCGGGCCTCGCGCTTGTTTCGTGGGATGATGCCGCGCGAGCGCGCACGCACGAGGGCCTGCACCGATGTTGAAGCTGCTGGTGGGCCTGGGCAATCCCGGGCCGGAGTACGAAGACACGCGCCACAACGCCGGCTGGTGGTGGCTGGATCGCATCGCCGCCGACCTGAAGGTCACGCTGCACCCCGAGCGTGGCTTCTTCGGCCAGGCCGGGCGCGCGCAGGTGCAGGGCCACACGCTGTGGCTGCTGAAACCCACCACGTACATGAACCGCTCGGGACAGGCGGTGGCCGCGCTGGCGCGCTTCTACAAGATCGCGCCGCACGAGATCCTGGTGGCGCACGACGAGCTGGACCTGCCGCCGGGCGACGCGCGCCTGAAGCGCGGCGGCGGCCACGCCGGGCACAACGGCCTGCGCGACATCCACGCGCAGCTCGGCAGCGCCGATTACTGGCGGCTGCGCCTGGGCATCGGCCATCCGGGCGTCAAGGCGGAGGTGGCCAACTGGGTGCTGCGCCGGCCGCCGCAGGAGCAGCGCCAGGCGATCGAGGCCGCGATCGAGCGCGCCGCACGCGCGCTGCCGCTGCTGCTGGCCGGCGACGTCGCCAAGGCCACGAGCCTGATCCACACCACCCAGCCACCGCGGCCCAAGCCGCCGCGCCGGCCGCCGGCAGCGCCCGCCGCGCCGGCGGACGACGCCACCGCTCAGCCGCCGTCGGACTGAGCGGCCTGTGGGGCCACCGCCGCGGCCTTGGCGGCCTGCAGGCGGCGGTACTTGGCCCACAGCGAGTCACGATCCTCGACGAACTGCGGGTTGAGCGGGATGCAGCTGACCGGGCAGACCTGCACGCACTGCGGCTCGTCGAAGTGGCCCACGCACTCGGTGCAGCGCTGCGGGTCGATGACGTAGTGCTCCTCGCCCATCGAGATGGCCTGGTTGGGGCACTCCGGCTCGCAGACGTCGCAGTTGATGCACTCGTCGGTGATCATCAGGGCCATCGCCGCACTCCTCGCGTTTCAGCCGCGCGCCGCGCAGGCCGCACGCAGCGCCTGCGCCACCGGCGGACTGACCAGCGCCGACACGTCGCCGCCCAGACGCGCGATCTCGCGCACGAGGGTACTGGAAATGCACTGCAGCTGCGGCTGCGGCAGCAGGAACACCGTCTCCACACCAGGGGCAAGCCGGGCGTTGAGCGTGGCCATCGGCGTCTCGTAATCGAGGTCGGTGCCGTGGCGCAGGCCGCGCACGATGGTGCCGGCCCCGTGCGCGCGGCAGAAGTCCACGATCAGGCCCTCGAACGGATGCGCCTCGACGTTGGGGCAGTCGGCCAGCACCTCGCGCACCAGCGCCAGCCGCTCATCCAGCGACAGCAGCGTCGTCTTGTGGTGCGCCGCCGCCACGGCGACGATCAGGCGCTCGAAGCGCAGCGCCGCGCGACGGATGACGTCCTCGTGCCCGAGGGTGATCGGGTCGAACGTGCCGCTGGTGACGGCCACGCGCGGCGACAGGGAAGAAGCGACGGGCTCGGTCATGGCTGCGGATTATCGAACGGGCGCAGCAGGTGCGCGTGCACCTGCCCGGCGCGCAGGTGGCGCTGCAGCGTCCAGCCCAGGCTCGCCAGCCGCGCCTCGTCCCACGGCTGCGGCGCCTCCAGGTAGGCCAGGCCGTCCGCGGCGACGAGCCGGCGCGCCTGGCGCAGCGCGGCCTCGAACAGCGCGGCGCCACCGTCGAACGGCGGGTCGAGCAGCACCAGGTGCCAGCGCGCCGCCGGCAGCCCCGCCAACACCCCCAGCGCCTCGCCGCCGACCACGCGCACCACGTCGGAAGCTCCCTGCAGCCGCTGCACGTGCTCGTGCAGCGCGCGCAGCAGCTGCGGCTGGCGCTCCACCAGCACCACCTCCACCGCGCCGCGCGAGGCCGCCTCCAGCCCCAGCGCCCCGGTGCCGGCGAACGCATCGACGCAGCGCCAGCCGTGCAGGTGCTGACCCAGCCAATTGAACAGCGTCTCGCGCACGCGGTCGGGCGTGGGCCGCAGGCCCGGCAGCGGCGGCACCAGCAGCTTGCTGCGCCGCCAGCGCCCGCCGACGATGCGCACCTCCCCCGGCGGCGCGCCGCGGCGCACCGGCGCGCTCACGGCGCGCCTCCGACGACGACGGTGACCAGCCGCTGCGGGTCGATGACGCGCCGCCAGGCGCGCATCAGGTCGTCGCGCGTCAGCGCCTGCACGCGCTGCGGCCAAGTGTCGAGCTCGTCCAGCGGCAGCTCGGCCCACGCCAGCGCCGCCACCTGGTCGGCCACCTTGCGGTTGCTGTCGAGCTTGAGGGCATGACCCTGCACCAGGCTGCGCTGCGCCTCGGCCAGCTCCTGCGGGGTCGGCCCCTCCTCGGCGAAGCGGCGCAGCACCTCGTGGATCAGCGCCACTGCCTGTTGCGCCTGATCGGGCCGGGTCTGCATCGTCACCGTCCAGGCGCCGGCGTGCCGCCCAGCCAAAAAGTAACTGTAGACGCCATAGGTCAGACCGCGGCGCTCGCGCAGCTCGCGCATCAGCCGCGACGTGAAGCCGCCGCCGCCGACGATGTGGTTGGCCACCTGCAGCGCGAGGAAGTCCGGATCGCGCCGCGCCACGCCCGGCTGGCCGATCAGGATCTGCGCCTGCGCCGCGCCGGCAAACGGCTCGGCGATCGAGCGCGCCGCCGGCAACGGCGCCACCTCCGGCAGCGGCGGCAGCGGCGCGCAGCCGTGCGCGGCCCAGCCCGCCAGCAGCCGAGCAGCGATCGCGTCGGCCTGCGCACGGTCGACCGCACCGACGAAGGTCAGCCGCGCCTCGCAGGCGCGCGCGTGGCGCTGCCAGAACGTGCGCATGGCCGCGGCGTCGATCGCGGCCCAGGTGTCGGGCGTGGCCTCGCGGCCGTACGGATGACCGCGGTAGACCGCCTCGGCGTAGAGCCGCTGCGCGCGCGTCTCGGGCTGCGCCTGCGCCTGGCGCCAGGCCGCCACGAGGCGCTCGCGCTCGCGCGCCCACACCGCCTCGTCGAACGCCGGCGCGGCCAGCTGCTGCGCCAGCAGCGCCACCGCCGGCTCCAGCACGTCCGCGCGCGTCAGCGTGCGCAGCGCGACGCTGAAGCGGTCCAGCGTCGCGCTGGCCGACCACTGCGCCCCCAGGTCGGCCCACGCTTCGGCCAGCGCCTCCTCGTCGCGCGCGGGCTGGTCCGCATGCGCGCCGGCACCTTTGCCCAGCATCAGCGCCACCGCCGCCGCAAGCCCCGCCTGCGCGGGTGGGTCGCGCCGGCTGCCACCGTCGAACTCCAGCCGCACGTCCAGCATCGGCAGCGCCTCGTTGCGCACCAGATACACGCGCGCGCCATCCGGCCGCACCCAGTGCTCGATCGCCGGCCCCGCCCAGGCCGCCGGCGCCAGCAGCGCGAGTCCCCATGCCAACCCCATCAGCGCCGCCGCGCGCCACCACGCCGCCAACCCCTTCATCGGGCGTCCTCCTGCGGCAACAGCCAGCCCACCGTCATCTGCTGCGGCCCGAACCAGCGCTGCGCCACCCGCTGCACGTCGGCGGCGGTGAGCGCCTGCACGCGCGCCAGCAGCCGCGCCTGCGCATCCGGCGGCCAGCCCAGCGCCCACTGCTGGCCGAGCTCGCGCGCCTGCGCAAACGGCGAATCCAGCTTGAACACCTCCGCCGCAGCCCACTGGTTCTTGACGCGGCGCAGCTCGGCGTCGCTGACACCCTCGCGCGCCACGCGCGCGATCGCGTCGCGCAGCGCCTGCTCCACACGCGCCGGCTCCACCCCCGGCCGCACCGTGGCCGAGACGAGAAACAGCTCCGGCCCGCGCCCGCCCAGGCCGTAGCCGACGCCCACCGCATCCGCCAGCCGCCGCTCCTCGGGCTGGCGCACCAGCGCGCGCTCCAGGCGCGCCGCGCTGTGCCCGTCCAGCACGCCGGCCAGCAGCGCCAGCGCCAGCGCGTCGCGCGCGGCCTCGCCGTCGTCGTCCGGATGCGTCAGGCGCGGCACACGCCAGCCGATCAGCAGCGACGGCTGACGCACGCGCCCGTGCCATTCGAACCGGCGCGCGCCGCGCTGCTCCGGCTCCGCTTCGGGCGCGCGCGCCGGCAGCACGCGCGGCGGCAGCGCGCCGAACAGCTCCTCGGCCCAGCGCACCACCTGGGCCGGCTCCACGTCGCCCACCACCACCAGCGCGGCGTTGTTCGGCGCGTACCAGCGCTGGTGGAACGCACGCACGGTGGCGGCGTCCAGCGCCTCCAGGTTGGCCATCCAGCCGATCACCGGTCGCCGGTAGGGATGCGCCACCAGCGCGGTGGCCATGAACTGCTCGTAAAACTGCGCCTGCGGCTCGTCCTCGATGCGCTGGCGCCGTTCCTCGCGGATCACCGCCAGCTCGCGCTGCAGCGTCTCGGCCGTCCAGGCGTTGCGCGCGAAGCGCTCGGCCTCCAGCGCCATCGCCTCGCGCAGCGCGCCGGCGGGCACCTGCACGTGGTAGGCCGTGACGTCACGCGACGTGAAGGCGTTGTCACGCCCGCCCAGCGCGGCGATGCGGCGCGAGTATTCGCCTTCGGCCAGCGTCGGCGTGCCCTTGAACATCATGTGCTCCAGCACATGCGCCACGCCGGCCTCGCGGTCGGTCTCGTCCACCGCGCCGACGCGCAGCCACAGCATCAGCACCGCGGTGGGGGCGCGGCGGTCCACCTGCACGATCACCGTCAGGCCGTTGGGCAGCGTGGTCACGAACGGGCGCGCCCCGGCGTCGGCCGCCGCGGCCGTGGCGGCCGGCCCCGCCGGCCGATCCGCCCCCGACCCACCTGGGGCGGCGGCCGCCGCCCCGGCCAGCAGCAGCGCCGCCAGCCACGCCGCCCGGCGTGCGGGCGCGCCGGGGCGCGCCACGCGGGGATTCGGTAACCGGTTCGACGCTTTCATAGAATGCGGCTCCATTCTAGGCAGTGCCCACTATGTTTCGATTCCTGAAGGAAAAGTTCTTCGGCGGCGCGCGCCCGGCGGCCGACGCCCCCGAGCGGCCCCTCGAGGCCCCGGTGGCGCCCCCCCCCGAAGCCGGCACGGCCACGTCCGCGCCGCCGGCCGAGGCGACGTCGATCCAGGCCGGGGCCGCCCCGGCATCGGCAGGCGCCGACGGCACCGACGCGGCTGCGGCGGCCGTGTCCGCCGGAATGCCCCCCGGCCCGGAAGACGCAACGGCGCCCGGCGCGGCCAGTGCCGCCACGCGCCAGGGCTGGCTCGGCCGCCTGCGCGAGGGGTTGAAGAAGACCGGCGCGAGCCTGTCGGCGGTGTTCGTCGGCGCGCGCATCGACGAGGCGCTGTACGAGGAGCTGGAGACGGCGCTGCTGCTGGCCGACGCCGGTGCGCCGGCCACGCAGGCGCTGCTGGAGGATTTGCGCCGGCGCGTGCGCGAGGCCCGCGCCAGCGAGCCGGCGCAGGTGCGCGCGCTGCTGGCCGCCGTGATCGCCGACTGGCTGCAGCCGCTGCAGAAGGCGCTGGAGGTCGGAGCACAGCCGGACGGCCCCACCGTCTGGATGGTGGCCGGCGTCAACGGCGCCGGCAAGACCACCACCATCGGCAAGCTGACCTGGCACCTGGCGCAGCACGGCGCCACCGTGCTGCTGGCGGCGGCCGACACCTTCCGCGCCGCCGCGCGCGAGCAGCTGGGCGTGTGGGCCGAACGCAACGGCGTCGACATCGTCGCCCAGGCCGGCGGCGACCCGGCCGCGGTGGCGTTCGACGCCGTCAGCGCCGGCCGCGCGCGCGGCAAGGACGTCGTCATCGTCGACACCGCCGGGCGGCTGCCGACCCAGCTGCACCTGATGGAGGAGCTGCGCAAGGTCAAGCGCGTGGTGGCCAAGGCCGAGCCGGGCGCACCGCACGAGGTCCTGCTGGTGCTGGACGGCAACACCGGCCAGAACGCGCTGGCGCAGGTCAAGGCGTTCGACGCCGCGCTGGGCCTGACCGGCCTGATCGTCACCAAGCTGGACGGCACCGCCAAGGGCGGCGTGCTGTGCGCCATCGCCCAGTGGGCGCGCGAGCAGCGCCGCACGCTGCCGGTGTATTTCATCGGCGTGGGCGAACGGCTCGAGGACCTGCAGCCGTTCGACGCGCGCGAATTCGCCCAGGCGCTGTTGGCCTGATGCGCTAGCACAAACCCGTATTCCATATATCAGCAATGCGTGATACACCTCGCGCTCAGGTCGCCGATCGACGCGAACCGGATTCCCAACCCAGAGGAGCCTCCCCCATGACGATCCCCCTGCGACATGCCCTCACCGCCGCCGTGCTGGGCGCGGCTGCGCTGTCCGCCCACGCCCAGGTCGACCAGGTCAAGGTCTGGGCCGCCGCGTGCGCCAACTGCCACGGCACCAACGGCCACGCCCAGCCCGGCATGGAAGCCTTGGCCGGCAAGGACAAGGACGACCTGACGCAGAAGCTGCTGGACTTCAAGGCCGGGCGCAAGCCGGCCACCATCATGCACCAGCTCGCCAAGGGCTACAGCGACGACGAGCTGCGCGCCATCGCCGCCTACTTCGCCGCCCAGAAGAAGTGACCATCCGAGGGAGAACCCAGCCATGATGCAACGTCGCCAATTCGTCTCCACCGTCGCGGCCGGCTCGGCCCTCGGCACCCTGGGTCTGCTGTCCGGCTGCGCCACGCCGGTGGCCGGCGGCAGCGGCCCGCACGTCGTCGTCATCGGTGGCGGCTACGGCGGGGCCACCGCGGCCAAGTACATCCGCCTGTTCTCCGAGGGCAAGGTGCAGGTCACGCTGGTCGAGCCCAACGAGGCCTTCGTCTCGTGCCCGATCTCCAACCTGGTGATCGGCGGCATCAAGCAGATGAGCGACATCACGATCCCGTACGACAACCTGGCCAAGCGCCACGGTGTCAAGGTCGTGCGTGATCGCGCCACCGCGGTCGACCCCGACAAGCGCACCGTCAAGCTGGCCGGCGGCGCCGAGCTGAAGTACGACCGCCTGATCGTCTCGCCCGGCATCGACTTCATGTGGGAGACGCTGCCCGGCATGGCCAAGCCCGGTGCGCAGGACAAGGTGCTGCACGCCTGGAAGGCCGGCCCGCAGACGGTGGCGCTGCGCAAGCAGCTGGAGGCCATGCCCGACGGCGGCGTCTACGCGCTGTCGATCCCGCAGGCGCCGTACCGCTGCCCGCCCGGCCCGTACGAGCGCGCCTGCATGGTGGCGCACTACTTCAAGAAGGCCAAGCCGAAGAGCAAGGTCATCGTCTTCGACGCCAACGACGACATCCAGTCCAAGAAGGCCTTGTTCACCAAGGCGTGGAACGAGCACTACAGCGGCATCATCGAGTACCGGCCCAAGCACCGCGTGGTCGACGTCGACGCCGCCACCAACACGCTGAAGTTCGAGTTCAACGAGGACTTCAAGGGCGCCGTGCTCAACGTCGTGCCCAACATGCGCGCCGGTGACATCGCGGTGCAGATGGGCCTGGCCACCGCCAACAAGCGCTGGTGCGAGGTCGACTTCCTGACCTTCGAGTCCAAGGCGGTCAAGAACGTGCACGTGCTGGGCGATGCGATCCAGATCGCGCCGGCCATGCCCAAGTCCGGCCACATGGCCAACCAGCACGGCAAGACCTGCGCCGCGGCGGTGGTCAACCTGCTGCTGGGCAAGGAGCCGCCGGCCACGCCGCTGTACGCCAACACGTGCTACAGCTTCGTCACCGACGAGGACGTCGTGCACGTCGCCAGCGTCCACCGCTACGACCCCGAGAAGAAGACCATGCTGACCGTGCCCGGCTCCGGCGGCGTGTCGGCGCGCGCCAGCGAGCTGGAAGGCCGCTACGCGCTGGCCTGGGCGCGCAACATCTGGGCCGACACGCTGGCGTGACGGTCCGCAGACCCCGGGCCTGCGCCCGGGGGGCTGACCCGGGTGGCAGCCTCCCGCGGCGCGGCAGGGGTTTTTTCGCTCCTTCAATATTCGTGCATCAGCATTTGCTTACCTTGACCCTGACTTCTACGATGCATCGTGCGATGAAAGCTTCTGCAGCCCCCCTCCTGCGGCGTGCGCTGCCCATGCTGTGCGCGCTCGCCGCGGCCGTCTCGACCCTGCCCGCCCGGGCGCAGGCCGACGAAGCCCGCGCGCGCAAGATCGCCAACGGCGTGTGCTTCATGTGCCATGGCGAAAACGGCGAATCCACCAGTGAGATCTTTCCGCGCCTGGCCGGCCAGAACGCCGAGTACCTGGCCAAGCAGCTGCGCGCCTTCAAGAGCGGTGAGCGCAAGAGCACCGCGATGGCCGAGATGGTGGCCAAGCTCACCGACGACGAGATGGTGGCGCTGGGTCGCTACTACGAGAAGATGCCCACCGTGCGCGAGGAGGCCAAGGACCCGCAGCTGGCGCTGGTGGGCAAGTACCTCTACCACAACGGCAACAGGTTCAGCGGCGTGCCAGCCTGCGCCAGCTGCCACGGCGCCGACGGCCATGGCGCCGCCAACCTGCCGCGCCTGAGCGGCCAGTTCGCCGGCTACCTGTTCACCCAGCTCAAGCAGTTCAACAAGCGCCAGCGCACCAACGACAACGTCGTCATGCACACCGTGGCCGAGAAGATGACCGAACTCGAGATGGCCGCGGTGGCCGAGTACCTGAGCAGCAAGTGAGCGCACCGCGGCAGCACGGCGGTGCCCCCAGCCTCAGGCGTCGTGCAGCCGGTCGTGGATGCGGCGGTTGATGCGCCAGACCGCCCACAGCACCAGCGGCATCAGCGCGCCGGCGGTCAGTTCCGGATGCAGCGGCACGCCGGCCGACTTCAGCGCCTTGGCGCCATACAGCACCAGGCTGATCACGTAGTACGAGATCGCCGCGATCGACAGCCCCTCGACGGTGGACTGCAGGCGCAGCTGCAGCGCCTGCCCGCGCGTGAGCTTTTCCAGCAGCTGCCGGTTCTGTTCCTCGCGCGCGATGTCCACCTGCGTGCGCAGCAGCGCACTGGTGCGCGCGATGCGCTCCGACAGCGCCGCCAGCCGTTGCTCCACCGAGGCCACCGTGGCCATCGCCGGCGCCAGGCGGCGCTGCATGAATTCGCTGATCGTCTGCGTGCCCGGAATCGGACGCTCGCGCAGCTCGGCGGCGCGCTGCTGCACGATGCGGTCGTAGGCGCGCGTGGCCGAGAAACGGTAGCCGTGCTCGGCGATGCTGCGCTCCACGCGCGCGGCCAAGGCCACCAGCGCATCCAGCAGCACCTGGTCCGAGGCGGCCTTGGTCTCCATCTCGGCGGTCAGGCGCGCCAGCTCCGCCTCGCCGGCGGCCAGCGGGGCCGCCAGCGCCTTGGCCACCGGCAGGCCCAGCAACGCCATCATGCGGTAGGTCTCCAGCTCCAGCAGCCGCGCCGCGATGCGGCCGGCTCGCGTCTCGCTGGTGCTGGACGGCGCCAGCACCAGCAGGCGCTCGAAGCCGTCGGGCCGCAGCCGAAAATCGGTCACCACCAGCGAATGCGACGGGTTGCCGAGCAGCGAGGCCACGATCGGCTGGCCGTCGAACCAGGCGCGCGCGCGCTCCAGCAGCGCCGCCGGATCGTCCAGCGGCTGCGGATCCATCGCCAGCTGCAGCGCCGCGATGGTGCGCCCCGGGATGGCGGCCAGCCACCCTGGCGGCAGGCAGGCCGGCGGGGGCAGCCCCGGATCGCGCGCCCCCAGCCCCGTGCCGGCCGGCAGCGGCTGCACCAGCGAGTAGCGCGTGAACTCGGTGTGCCGCTCCCACTTGAAGGTGCAGCCGCCCGGCAGCCGCAGCCGCAGGAAGTTGCGCGCCAGGTCGTCGGGCCCCAGGCCCTGCTGGCCCGGCAAGCGGCGCAGGTGCTCCAGCTCCTGCTCGCGCGCGACACCCTCGCTGAGCACGGCCACGTACACCACCAGCGCCGGCAGACGGATGCGCGCCGGCGGGCGGGCGTGGATTTCGTCGTGCAGCAGGCGGCGGCGGCCGTCATCCGGCGGCAGGGCCACCCCGGCGATCGCGTCCAACGATGATGACATGCGTCAACCTTAGCACACGCGCCGGCTGGGCATGCGGGCGAAGTGGCGCTACGATCACGCGGACGTCGTTGGCCATCCCCACCGCGCTGATCCCACCGACCACCCGTGTTCGTCATGCCCGAGGAGCAGCCGGGACCTGTCCGTCCCACCCCCCAGCCCGCGCCGCGCCGGCCGCGCGGTGGCCGGGCCGTGGCGGCGCTGCTGGCGGGTTGGGCGCTGGCGCTGCCGGTGCTGGCCGGGCCGCTGCCCGAGGCGCTGCGGCAGCACAGTGTGCCGGCGTGGGTCGTCGACCCCGCCGACGGCACCATCCACGACGCCAACGCCGCGGCGGTGGCGTTCTACGGCTACCCCGACCTGCCCTACGGCCGGCTCAACGTCACCCAGATCAACCAGCTCTCGGAGGCCGACATCCGGGCCGAGATGGCGCGGGCGCGCGAGGAAGGACGCGGCTACTACCTGTTTCCGCACCGGCTGGCCGACGGGCGCATCGTCACCGTGGAGGTGCACAGCAGCCCGATTCGCGTCGACGGCCGCGAGCTGCTGCTGTCGCTGCTGTTGCCGGAGAGCCGCAGCGTCACGCTGCAGCAGGAGCTGCAGCGCTACCAGACGCGGCTGGAAAGCCTGGTGGCGCAGCGCACCGAGCAGGTGCTGGGCGCGCAGCGGGCACGCAACCGCATCCTTGGCGGTGCGCTGGCCGTGGCGGCCGGCGCGCTGGTGGCGGTCTCGCTGGTGCTGGTGCAGCTGCGCCGTGCGCTGCGGCGCGAGCGCGCGCTGGCCAGCCGGCTGGAGGACGTGCTGCACGGGGCGCGGCTCGGCTACGGCCAGTGGGATCTGGTGCACGACCGCATCACGCTGCACCCGCGGCTGCTGCGCCTGCTGGGCGAGCGCGCCAGCCTGCCGCCGCTGACCAGCGCCCAGCTGGCCGAGCGGCTGCATCCGGACGACCGTCGCGACATCCGTGACGCGGTGGTGCGGCATCTGAAGGGGCTGAGCGAGGCCGCAGACCTGCGCTTTCGCGTGCGCCACGCCGATGGGCACTGGATCTGGGTGCAGGCCTGGGGGCGCGTGACGGCGCGCGATCCGGCCAGCGGCCGTGCGCTGACCATGGCCGGCGTCATCCGCGATGTCGGCAACGAGGTGGCGCTGGAGCAGTCGCGCGCCATCGCGCTGAGCGTGTTCCAGGACGCCGGCGAGGCCATCGTCGTCACCGACGAGCGCGGCGTCGTGCTGGAGGTCAACGAGGCCATGGTGCAGCTGAGCGGCTACCCGCGCGAGGAGCTGATCGGCCGCGGGCGGCTGCCGTGGCGACCGGTGCAGCGGCACGGCACGCCGGCCTGGCCGCGGCTGCGCCGGCTGCTGCTGCGCGAGGGCCGCTGGCGCGGCGAGGCGTGGTGGCGCCACCGCGACGGCCGCCTGATCCCGGTCATCGAGACCATCTCGGCGGTGCGCGACGAGGCCGGCCGCGTCATCCGCTACGTGGCGCTGGCGCAGGACATCTCGGCGCTGAAGGCGCAGCAGCAGGCGCTGGAGCATCAGGCGTTCCACGACACGCTGACCGGCCTGCCGAACCGCGCGCTGCTGGCCGACCGCCTGGCGCTGGCGATCGCCACCGCGCACCGGCACCAGCGCCGCGTGGCGGTGGCCTACCTGGACCTGGACGGCTTCAAGGACGTCAACGATCGCCACGGCCACCCGCTGGGCGATGCGGTCCTGCGCGAGATCGCGCTGCGGCTGCAGCGTGCGCTGCGCGAGGGCGACACGCTGGCGCGCGTCGGCGGCGACGAATTCGTCGCCGTGCTGGCCGATCTCGACGAGGGCAACCGCTGGCAGGCGGTGGTGGAGCGGCTGATGGCGGTGTGCGCCGAGCCGGTCACGGGGCTCGACGCCGACGTCCACCTGACCACCAGCATCGGCGTGACGCTCTACCCCGACGACGGCGCCGACGCCGAGGTGCTGCTGCGCCACGCCGACCAGGCGCTGTACCGCGCCAAGCGCGAGGGCAAGAACCGCTGGGTGCTGTTCGACCCGGCCGAGGACCGCGAGGCCGCCGCGCACGCCGAGCTGGTGGCCGACGTGCGCCGGGGACTGGCCGCCGGCGAGTTCGAGCTGCACCTGCAGCCGCGCGTGCGCCTGTCCGACGGCGCGGTGCTGGGCGCGGAGGGCTTGCTGCGCTGGCGCCACCCGCGCGACGGCCTGCGCCTGCCCGGCAGCTTCCTGCCCGCCATCGAGCAGGACGACGTCATGATCGAGCTGGGCGAGTGGGTGCTGCACGAGGCGCTGCGGCTGCTGGCGGCCTGGCGGCGCGAGGGCCGTCCCTCCTGGCAGCTCTCGATCAACGTGGCAGCCCGCCAGCTGCGCGACCCCGCCTTCGCCGACCGTCTGGAGCAGGCGCTGCAGCAGCACCCGGAGGCGCCACCCGCGGCGCTGGAGCTGGAGATCGTCGAGTCCAGCGCGCTGGAGGGCGTGGAGGCGCTGGAGCGGCTGCTGGCGCGCTGCCGGGCGCTCGGCGTGGGGGTGGCGATCGACGATTTCGGCACCGGCTACTCGTCGCTGGCCTACCTGAAACGCCTGCCGGCCACGGTGGTCAAGATCGACCAGAGCTTCGTGCGCGACATCTTCGACGACCCGAGCGACCTGCGCATCATCGAGGGCATCGTCGCGCTCGGGCACGCCTTCGACCTGGAGGTGGTCGGCGAAGGCGTGGAGACCGTGGAGCACGGGGCGCTGCTGCTGCGGCTGGGGGCCGACGTGGCGCAGGGCTGGGGCATCGCGCGCGCCATGCCCCCGGCGCAGTGGCCGGACTGGGTGGCAGGCTGGCGGACGCCGCCGGCCTGGCGGCAGTGGGCGGCGCTGGTGCGCTCGCCCTGGGCGCGGCTGCTGGTACAGGCCGAGATCCACCACCGCACCCAGCTGGCGCGGGCGCGCGAGGGCGAGCCGCTGGGTCCGCCACACGCCTGCCCGGTGCAGCGCGCGCTGCGCGAGGCGCTGCCGGCCAGCGTGCGCAGCGGGGCCGCCTACGCCCGGCTGGAGGCGGCGCACGAGGCCTTCCACGCCACCTCGGAGGCGCTGCGCACGGCCGCGCCGCTGCACGCCGGCCAACTGCAGGCGATCGAAGCCGCCCACCACGCCTGGCTGGAGGCGCTGCGCGAGCTGCTGGCCAGCCTCGCGCTACCATCGCCGCATGACGTCCCCGCCCCGGCCGGCACCGCGCCTGGTGCGCTGGCTGCCGATCCTGACCACGGTCCGCCACTACCGGCGTGAGACCGCCACCGCCGACGCCGTGGCCGCGGCGGTGGTGGCCCTGATGCTGATCCCGCAGAGCCTGGCCTACGCGCTGCTGGCCGGCATGCCCCCCGAAGCCGGCCTGATCGCCAACATCGCACCGCTGGTGGCCTACGCGCTGCTGGGCACCAGCAGCGCGCTGGCGGTGGGACCGGCGGCGGTGACCTCGCTGATGACGGGGGCGGCCGCCGGCGCGCTGCACGCCAGCGGCAGCCCCGGCTACGCCTGGGCGGTGTGGTGGCTGGCGCTGCTGGCCGGGCTGTTCTCGCTGCTGCTGGGGGTGCTGCGGCTGGGGGCGCTGGCGCAGTGGCTCAGCCACCCGGTGCTGCACGGCTTCGTGGCCGCCTCGGCGATCCTGATCGCCGCCAGCCAGCTGCGCCACCTGCTCGGGGTGGAGGCCGCGGGCACGGTGCTGCCGGACCTGCTGCCGGCGCTGGTGCGCGCGCTGCCCGACGCCCACGCGCCGACGCTGGCCTTCGGACTGGCGACGCTGGCGGCCCTGTGGCTAGCGCGGCGCCACGCCGCCGCGCTGCTGCGCCGCGCGGGCTGGCCGGCGGCGCGCGCGGCGCTGGCGGCCAAGGTGGCGCCGGTGCTGGTGCTGGCGGCAGCCACGGCGGCAAGCGCCTGGGGCGACGCGGCCGCGCACGGCGTGCGCGTGGTCGGCACGGTGCCGGCGGCGCTGCCGTCGTGGACGTGGGCGCCGGCCGAGGCGTGGCGCTGGGAGATGGTGCAGCCGCTGCTGCTGCCCGCGCTGCTGCTGGCGCTGGTGGGCTTCGTCGAATCGGTCTCGGTGGGCCAGTCGCTGGCGGCGCGGCGGCGCGAGCGCCTCGACCCCGACGCCGAGCTGCGCGCGCTCGGCGCGGCCAACGTCGCCGCCGCGTGCAGCGGCGGCTTTCCGGTCACCGGCGGCTTCGCGCGCTCGGTGGTCAACTACGAGGCCGGTGCGCGCACGCCGCTGGCCGGCCTGTGGACGGCGGCGGCGCTGGCGCTGGCGGCGTGGCAGCTGACGCCGCTGCTGGCGCCGCTGCCGCAGGCGGCGCTGGCGGCCACCATCGTCGTGGCGGTGCTGGGGCTGGTGGACGCGCCGGCGTTCGCCCGCGTCTGGCGCTACAGCCGCAGCGACTTCACCGCGATGGTGCTGACGCTGCTGCTGACGCTGACCGCCGGCGTGGAGACGGGGCTGGCCGGCGGGGTGCTGACCAGCGTGGCCCTGCTGCTGTGGCGCCACAGCCGGCCGCACATCGCGGTGGTGGGGCGCGTGCCGGGCACCGAGCACTTCCGCAACGTGCGCCGCCACCGCGTGCAGACCTGGCCGCAGGTGCTGTCGCTGCGCATCGACGAGAGCCTGACGTTTGCCAACGCGCGCTTCCTCGAGGACTGGATCGCCGCCGCGGTGGCCGCGCAACCGGCGGTGCGCCACGTGGTGCTGCAGTGCTCGGCGGTCAACGACATCGACGCCAGCGCGCTGGAGAGCCTGCTGACGATCGAGGAGCGGCTGGCCGCCGCCGGCGTGACGCTGCACCTGTCGGAGGTCAAGGGTCCGGTGATGGACCGCCTGCAGCGCAGCGAGCTGCCGCAGCGCCTGGCCGGCCGCATCCACCTGACGCACCACCAGGCGGTGCAGGCGCTGACGGACTGCCCCGCGCAGGACGTCTCCGGCGGGGCGGAGCGGACGGGCGAGTAACGGCGCCGCCTGCCAAACGCAAAGGCCCCGCCATGCTGGCGGGGCCCTGCGACGAGGCGCCGATCTTTTGGCGAAAGATCGCCGCTTACGCGCCGATCTTTTGATGAAAGATCGCCGCTTACGCGCCGATCTTTTCCTTGATGCGGGCGGCCTTGCCGGTGCGGCCGCGCAGGTAGTAGAGCTTGGCGCGGCGCACGGCGCCGCGGCGCTTGACCTCGATGCTGGCGATCAGCGGGCTGTACAGCGGGAAGGTGCGCTCCACGCCCTCGCCGTTGGAGATCTTGCGCACGATGAAGCTGCTGTTGAAGCCGCGGTTGCGCTTGGCGATGACGACGCCTTCGTAGGCCTGGATGCGCTTCTTGTTGCCCTCGATCACGTAGACGTTGACGACCACCGTGTCGCCGGGGTTGAAGTCCGGGATGGGCTTGTTGAGGCGGGCGATTTCTTCCTGCTCGAGGATCTGGATCAGGTTCATGGTGCTTCACCGTGATCGTGGCTGCGCCGCACATCGCACACACGGATGGATCTGCCTGGACGGGCCCGGCCCGCCGCCATCCGCACGCCCAGGGTGCCCGGCACCCCGAAGCCAGCCAGAGGATCAAAGCTTTTGATTATAACCTTGGCCCTGCAGCCACGCCAAGTCCTCCGCGCTCAGGCGGCCGGCGGCGCGGGCGGCGGCCAGCAGGTCCGGACGCGCCCGTGCGGTGCGCAGCAGACGCTGCTGGCGCCGCCACGCCTCGATGCGCGCATGGTGGCCGGACAGCAGCACCTCCGGCACGCCCTGCGGGCCGGCCGGCCCGTGCCAGACCTCCGGCCGCGTGTAGTGGGGACAGTCGAGCAGCCCGTCCAGCGCCGGATGGAAGCTGTCCTGCACGGCGCTGCTCTCGTCGCCGAGCACGCCGGGCTGCAGCCGCGCCACCGCGTCCAGCAGCGCCAGCGCAGCGAGCTCGCCGCCCGACAGCACGAAGTCGCCGAGGCTGATCTCCTCGTCGACGCAGGCGTCGACGAAGCGCTGGTCGATGCCCTCGTAGCGGCCGCACAGCAGGATCGCCCCCGGGCCGTCGGGTGCGGCGTGGCGCGCCACCAGCGCATGGTCCAGCCGCCGCCCGGCTGGCGAGAACAGCACCGTCGGCACCTCCGGCGCCGCCGCCGGCGCGCGCACCGCCGGCAGCCCGCGGTCGGCACGCACCGCCTGCCAGCAGCGCCACAGCGGCTCGGCCATCATCACCATGCCGGGGCCGCCGCCGAACGGGCGGTCATCCACGCGCCGGTAGCCGCCGTCGGCGAACTCGCGCGGCGACCACAGGCGCACCTGCACCGCGCCGCTGGCGAACGCACGGCGCGTCACGCCGGCGGCCAGCCACGGCTCGAAGAGCTCCGGAAACAGCGTGATGACGTCGAAGCGCATGGCGCACGGCGGCCGCGGCCGGAGCCGCCGGTCAGTCGTCGTAGTCGGGCTGCCAGTCCACCGTGATGCGGCGCGCCTCGAGGTCGACGCGGTCGACGTAGGCGCCGACGAACGGAATCAGGCGCTGGCGCGGCGGCGCCGTCACGGCATCCTCCAGACACAGCACGGCGTGCGGGCCGGTGCTGATCAGGTCGCGCACCACGCCCAGCGTCACGCCTTCGCGGTTGACCACCTGCAGGCCGATCAGGTCGACCCAGTAGAACTCGTCCGGATCGTCGGTGGGGGGGAAATCGGCGCGCGCCACGTGCACGACGGCGCCGCGCAGGCGCTCGGCGGTGCTGCGGTCGGCCACTCCCTCGAAGCTGGCGACCCAGGCATCGCCGTGGCGGCGCACGTGGCGCACGCGCACCCGCACCGGCTGCGCGAAGGCGTCGAACGTGCGCGCCAGCGGACCGTCGACCGGCGGCGTGAGGAACCAGCGCCGCGCGTGCGCCAGCGCGGCTCCGCCCTGCGGCACGCCGTGCACGCGCACCCAGCCGCGCACGCCCCAGGCGTCGTGCACGCGGCCGAGCTCGACGGCGTCGGGCGGCAGCGGCGCCGCCTCCCACGCCATCGCGCCGGTGGCCGACTGCATCGGGGCGGGGATCAGGCCGCGGCCGTCTCGGCGGCGGCCGGGGCCACCTTGGGCGCCTGCTTGATCAGGCGCGCCACCGTGTCGGACGGCTGCGCGCCGACGCTGAGCCAGTAGGCCAGGCGGTCCTGCGCGATGTTGAGGGGCACGTCCTGGCCGCGCGCGATCGGGTTGTAGAAGCCGATGCGCTCGATGAAGCGGCCGTCGCGACGGCAGCGCTTGTCGGCAACGACGATGTGGTAGAACGGGCGGGCCTTCGAGCCGCCACGGGCGAGTCGGATGACGACCATGGGTTATCCTTGGAAATCTTGTCGATGACGGTGGACAAAGGCAACGCCTTCAGACACGGCGGCCGGCGCGGCCCGAAGCGGACCGGCCAAGCGAAACGTTGCGAACCTGCCATTATAGCCGGACCCTCGTGAAGACCATCCTGATTCGCCCAAGCCGCGACGACGACCTGCCCGCCATCGCCGCGCTGTACGGCCACCACGTGCGCCACGGCACCGGCACCTTCGAAACCGAGCCGCCGACGGTGGCGGAGATGGCCGCGCGCCGCGCCGACGTGCTGGCCAAGGGCCTGCCGTGGCTGGTGGCGGAAGTCGACGGCGCGGTGGCGGGCTTTGCCTATGGCAACTGGTTCAAGCCGCGCCCGGCCTACCGCTACTCGGTGGAGGACTCGATCTACGTGGCGCCGCAGGCGCTGGGACGCGGCCTCGGGCGCGCACTGCTGGCCGAGCTGCTGGCCCAGCTGGAGGCGCGCGGCATCCGGCGGGTGATGGCCGTCATCGGCGACTCGGCCAACGCCGCCTCGATCGGCCTGCACACGGCGCTGGGCTTCGAGCGTGCCGGCGTCATCCCGGCGTGCGGCTGGAAGTTCGGTCGCTGGCTCGACATCGTGCTGATGCAGCGCAGCCTGGGCTGGGGGGATCGCACGCCGCCGGACGAGGAGGCGCCCGCAGGCGACGGCGCCGCGGCAGCCCCGTAGCGCCGGCGCCGGGGGTGGCCACCCCCTCGCGTCCTCCCCTCCCCCCGGTCCGATGCCCTGGTTGTCTCGACTTCCGATGAACGCCGCTTCCCTCGACACCTCCCGCCGACGTCCGCGCCACAAAACGGTGGCGGCGTGGCTGGCCTTCGTCGGCGGTGCCTTCGGCTGGCACCGCTTCTACCTGCACGGCCTGGGCGACGCCTGGGGCTGGGCGCACGCGGTGCCCACGGCGCTCGGCCTGTGGGGCGTGGACCGCGTGCTGACCTACGGCCAGGACGACAAGCTGTCGTGGGTGCTGTTGCCCTTCCTCGGTCTGTCGCTGGTGGTGGCGTGCCTGAGCGCCATCCTCTACGCGCTGCAGCCCCCCGAGCGCTGGAACGCGCGCCACAATCCGCAGCTGCCGCCCGAGGCGCCGGCCGGCCAGACGAACTGGCTGACGGTGCTGGCCATCGTGCTGGCGCTGATGGTGGGCGCCACCGCCTTCATGGCGGGGCTGGCGTTCAGCTTCCAGCGCTATTTCGAGTACCAGGTGGAACAGGGGCTGCTGATCAGCCAGTGACGCGCACCGTGTGGCCCGCCTGGGCCGCGGCTACTGCGTCAGCGCCTCGGTCACCAGTATCCAGCCCGACAGCGTCAGCACCGCCAGCGCGGTGGAGACCGCCGTGGCGGCGGTGACGTCCTCCTGCGCGACGCGGTAGCGCTGCGCGAACAGGAACACGTTGGCCCCCACCGGCACGCCGGCGGCCACCACCAGCACCGTCCACGGCAGGCCGCGCAGTCCCCAGACCCACGCCGACAGCGCCACCAGCACCGGCAGCGCCACGTTCTTGGCCAGCGCCACGCGCAGCGCCGTGCTCCAGCGCCCCGCCAGCGGCGTGTGCGCCAGGCTGATGCCCACCAGCACCAGCGCCAGCGGTCCGAACGCCTGCCCCAGCAGGTGCAACGGGCGATCGACCACCTGCGGCAGCGGCCAGCCCAGCGCCCCCCACGCCAGCCCGCAGGCGATCGGCAGCGGGATCGGGTGGATCACCGCGCCGCGCAGCGCCGACCAGGCGGCGCGCAGCACGCGCGCACGGCCCGGGCCGGCGCCGGCACCACTGGCGGCGCGCGCCTCGGCCAGCTCCAGCGCCACGCTGGCCAGCGTCAGCAGGATCAGCGCGTGCACGGCGATCAGCGTCAGCAGGGTCACCAGCCCCGCCTGCCCGTAGGCCAGACCGATCAGCGCGATGCCGATCATCACCAGATTGGAGAACGTCCCGCCCAGCGCCAGCACGATGCCGCGCGGCTGCCAGCCCCACCCCGCGATCTGCAGCGCCAGCCACGGCAGCGCGGCGCTGAAGTAGGCCGCGATCGGCCGCCAGTCCAGCTGCTCCAGCCGCACCTGGCTCATGGTGCGGAACAGCAGCGCCGGGATCAGCAGCACGAAGACGAGGTTGGACAGGTCCTTGACCGCCGCGGCCCCCACCCAGCCGCGCCGGCCCGCCACCAGCCCGGCGGCGATCAGCAGGAACACCGGCACCAGCGCCTGAAACACGGGATGATCGGTCACGCCCGGCAGTGTAGCGGCGCAGGCTGCGGCGGGCTGTCGCGGCGGCGGGGATGGGCAGCACCGCCGGGCCGAGCTGTTTCGGCCTCCATGGGACCCGGCGGGGGCCGGGAGGCGGGTCACGTCAGCGCCAATCCTGCCCGGGCATGATGCGCCGCATGAACTGGTCGAACATCGGCACCGTGAAGGCCGTGTCGCCGTGCGCCGGGCTCCAGACCATGCCCTTGCGGATCAGCGCGCTGCGCACTGGCGCCAGGCTGGTGACCTTCTCGCCGAGGCAGTCGGCGATGTCGCCCGAGCGGTGCGGCCCTGCGCCCAGCTCGGCCATCGCGCGCAGGTAGCGCCGCTCCTTCGGGGTGCAGCGGTCGAAGCGCACGCGGAAAAAACCGTCGTCCAGCTCCGCCCGGGCGGTCACGGTGGCCTTGTCGACGTCGGCCAGGGTGATCGGGGAGCACTGCGCCGCATCCCAGGCATGGCTGCCCCAGGTCTGCAGGAAGTAGGCGTAGCCCTCGGTGAGTTCGACGATGCGCTCGACGGCATCGTCGTCGATGCGCTCGCCCTCGCCCTCGATCGGGCGCACGATCGCCTGTCGGGCGGCCTCGGGCGGCAGCGGACCGATGGTGGCGAAGTCGAACATGCGCTCGGCGTACGACTTGGCCTGCCCCAGCTGGGCGCGCAGCTGCGGCAACCCGGCCGCCACCAGCATCACCGGCAGCTGACGCTGGCTGGCCCGGTGCAGCGCCGTCACGAGCGCCGCCAACTGCGGCTCCGGCACATACTGCAGCTCGTCGATGAACAGGCCCAACGCGGTGCCCGCGGCCCGCGCGGCAAGCCCCGCCTGCTCGATCAATGCCAGCAGGTCCAGCTCCAGGTCACCGTTGTCGGCCAGACCGGGTTCGGGTTCGAAATCGAGACCGACCTCGATGTCGTGGAACGTCACCTTGAGCTTGCCGACGAATCCCGCCAAGGCGCGCAAGCCACGCACCGCCGCCTCGCGCGCCCTTTCGGTGCGGCTCAGCCGCAACAGCGCCAGCCTCAGCGGCGGTGCCAGCAGCGCCGGCAGCGACCGGTCCTCGGGCGCCTCGACCCTGAGGGTGTAAATGCCATCGGCCTCGGCGTCGTCGCGCAGGCGATCCAGCAGCACGGTCTTGCCCACGCCGCGCAAGCCCACGAGCATGACGCTTTTGGCCGGCCTGCCGCGGCGGATTCGCTCCAGCGCGATCTCGACGTCGCGGCGCAGCTCGTCCCGACCGGCCAGCTCGGGCGGCTGCGCCCCGGCTCCGGGCGCGAAAGGGTTGCGGACAGGATCCATCGCCTGCCATTCTATGGCAAGTTTAGGATTCTTATCATGAATCCGTAACTTTTGTCTAAACGGCCAGCCCCGCCCGGGCCGTTCAGGCCCCGGCCCGCAACCGCTCGGCGAAATCCGCGCGCAGCCTGGCGAGCTTGGGCGCGATCACCGCCTGGCAGTAGCCGGCCCAGGGATGGCGGTCGAAGTAGCCCTGGTGCTCGGGCTCGGCGGGTGTGAAGCGGCGCAGCGGCTGCAGCTCGGTGACGATCGGGGCGTCGAAGACGCGCTGCGCGGCCAGATCGGCCATCACGCGCAGCGCCGCCGCCGCCTGCGCCGGCCGCGTCCAGTAGATGCCGCTGCGGTACTGCGGGCCGACGTCGGCACCCTGGCGGTCCGGCGTGGTCGGGTCGTGCGTGGCGAAGAAGATCGCCAGCAGCGTCTCGAGCCCGATCTCGACCGGATCGAAGGCCAGGCGCACGGCCTCGGCGCAGCCGGTGGCGCCGGTGCAGACGAGGTCGTAGGTCGGCCGCTCGACGCAGCCGTTGGCGTAACCGCATTCGGTGCGGCGCACGCCGCGCACGCGGTCGAACACCGCCTGGGTGCACCAGAAGCAGCCGCCGGCCAGCACGATCTCGTCGATGTCCATGGCGCGGATTGTGCTACGGTGCCGGGGCCATGACGATGTCGCTGGATTTTCTGGCCGTGCCGCTGCTGACCGCCGCCAGCCTGCTGCTGGCCGCGCTGGTGGCGGGGCTGTTCTCGGCGCGGCTGGGGTTCTCGTTCCTGCTGGTGTTCCTGGTGGCCGGCATGCTGCTCGGCGAGGACGGCCCCGGCGGCGTGCCGTTCGAGGATCACCGGCTGGCGTTCTGGGTCGGCAACGTGGCGCTGGCGGTGATCCTGCTCGACGGCGGTCTGCGCACGCGCCTGGCCACCTTCCGCACGGGGCTGGCGCCGGCGGTCGGGCTGGCGACGCTGGGCGTGGCGGTCAGCGCCGCCGTCACCGGCGTGGCGGCGCGCTGGCTGCTGGATCTGGACTGGCCGCGCGCGCTGCTGCTGGGCGCCATCGTCGGCTCCACCGACGCGGCGGCGGTGTTCGCGCTGCTGCAGACCTCCGGCGTGCGGCTCAACGAGCGCGTGGCTTCGACGCTGGAGATCGAATCGGGGCTCAACGACCCGATGGCGGTGTTCCTGACGCTGGCGCTGATCGGCGTGGCCACCGCGAGCGCCGCGCCGTCGTGGAGCCTGCTCGGCCAAGGCGCCTGGGCGCTCGCGCAACAGTTCGGAGTCGGCCTGGTGCTGGGCGTGGGTCTGGGTTGGGCGCTGGCCGCCGGGCTGCGGCTGCTGGCGGGGCTGACGCGCCCCGGCGCCGGCGTGCGCGCGCTGCTGCTGCTGTCGGCGGGGCTGACGGTGTTCGCGCTGACGACGTGGCTGGGCGGCTCGGGCTTCCTGGCGGTGTACGTGGCGGGTCTGGTGATCGGCCACCGTGCGCGCGGCGGCGTGGCGCCGGCGCTGCAGGCGATGGACGGCTACGCCTGGATGGCGCAGGCCGGCATGTTCCTGTTGCTGGGGCTGCTGGTCACGCCCAGCGCGCTGCTGGACACGCTGGCGCCGGCGCTGGGGGTGGCCGCGGCGCTGATGCTGGTGGCGCGGCCGCTGGCGGTGGCGCTGTGCCTGGCGCCGTTTCGCTTTCCGCCGCGCGAGGTGGCCTTCATCGCCTGGGTCGGCCTGCGCGGCGCGGTGCCGATCGTGCTGGCGGTGTTTCCGATGATGGCCGGCGTGGAAGGCGCGCGCGTGTTCTTCAACGTCGCCTTCGTCGTCGTGCTGGCCTCCCTGCTGCTGCAGGGCGCCTCGCTGCCCTGGGCGGCGCGGCGCGCCGGGGTGGCGCTGCCGGACCGCGACGACGCCGCCGCGGCGCGGCGCGTCTACGGCGACTTCGAGGTGCCGGGCGAGACGCCGATGGCGGCGCTGTGCGCGTTCTACGGCTGGCCGCCGGTGGACGACGAGCGCCTGAGCGTGGCCCAGTGGTTTGCGCGCCACTGCCCGCAGCGCCCGGTGGAGGGGGACCAGCTGCGCTGGGGCCCGGCGGAGCTGAGCGTACGCCGCCTGCGCGACGGCGTCATCGAGCGCGTGGGCATCCGCATCGACGACCTGGCGCCGCCCGAGACGCCAGGCGGCTGACCCACGCCGCGCCCCCGCTTCAGGCCGCCGCGCCGCGCGCCAGCGCGCCGGCCAGCAGCGGCGCCAGCGCCACCGCGTTGCTGGCGTGCGGCACGCTGTCGGTGCTCCAGACCTCGCCGACACCGGCGGCCTGCATCGCGGCCAGCGCGTCGCCGACGAACAGCGCGTGCGTGACCGCCACGTCCACCGAGGCGGCGCCGGCCGCGCGCAGGGCGGCCGCGGCGCGCGCCACGGTGCGGCCGGTGCTGGCCATGTCGTCCAGGATGACGACCGCGCGGCCGCGCACCTCCCGCGCCGGCAGCTCGACCTCGACCTCACGGTCGCCGCGGCGCACCTTGCGCGCCACCGCCGTCTCCAGCCCGGCGGCACGCCCGGCCTGCTGCACCCACTGGGCCGATTCCTCGTCCGGCCCGAGCAGCAGCGCGCCCGGACGGCGCTGCGCCGCCAGCGCGCCCAGCAGCGGCGCGGCGCTGAGCGCGTGCGCCTGGGCCACCGGCACCGCCTCGGCCAGTGTGGCCACCCGGTGCAGGTGCGGATCCACCGTGATCAGCCCGTCGAACGCCGCCGCCAGCCACCGCCCGACGTGACGCTGGCTGACCACCTCGCCGGGGGTGAAGGCGGCATCCTGCCGCATGTAGGCCAGGTACGGCGCCACCAGCCACAGCCGCCGCGCACCCAGCTCGCGCGCGGCCGGCGCGGCCAGCAGCAGCTCGACGAGCTTCTCATTGGGCTGGTGCAGGCTGCGGTACAGCGCCACCTCGGCCGGCGGTTCGGGCGGCAGGCGCAGCCGCCACTCGCCGTCCGGAAAGCGGTGGCGCTGCACGAAGGCCAGCGTCCACGGCGGCGCGGCGGCGGCGTTCAGGGCCGCGAGCAGCCGCTGCGCCGGCGCGGCCTCGTCGTCGAAGGCGAGCAGCAGCGGCATCGCGGTCAGAACTCCACGTAGACCTGCGGCACCTCGTGCGGCGCGCCGATGGTGTAGCCGCTGGCGCGCGCGCTGGCCTCGCGCGCGAACTCGACGTCGGCCGGGTATTCGGCGTAGACGTGGTAGAGCACGTCGCCGGCGCGCACCGGCTCGCCGAGCTTGCGCATCAGGTCCACCCCGGCGCCGGCCACCTTGGGCGCGCCGGCCAGCCGCGCGATGCGCGCGATCTGCAGGTTGTCGATGCCGGTGACGACGCCGTCGCGCGGCGCGGTGACCTCGAAGCGGTGGCGCGCCAGCGGCGCTCGCTCGGGGTCGAAGCCGCGCGCGCCCTGCGCCTCGATCAGCGCCATCATCTTCTCCAGCGCGCGGCCGGAGTCGAGGATGTCGCGCGCGATGCCGTAGCCGTCGCCGCCGCGGATGTCGGGGTCGCACTCCAGCAGCCGCCCGGCCAGCCGCAGCGCCTTCTGGCGCAGGTCGATCGGCGCCAGCGGGTGGTTCTGCAGCACGCGCATGACGTCGCGCGCCTCCAGCACGGGGCCGATGCCCTGGCCGATCGGCTGGCGCCCGTCGGTGATGACGACGTCGATCGAGATGCCCAGCCGCCGCGCCACGTACTCGAACAGCCGGCGCAGCCGCTGCGCCTCGGGCATCGAGCGCACCTTGGCGGTGGGCCCGACCGGAATGTCCAGCACCAGGTGGTTGGAGCCGGCGGCCACCTTCTTGCTCAGGATCGAGGCCACCATCTGCGCCGGCGAATCCAGCGACAGCGGCCGCTCCACCGCGATCAGCACGTCGTCGGCCGGCGACAGCTGCGCCGTGCCGCCCCAGGCCAGGCAGGCGCGGTGCGCGCGCACGATCTCCTGCAGCCGCTCGATCGGCAGTTCCACCTCGGCCAGCACCTCCATGGTGTCGGCGGTGCCCGCGGGCGAGGTGATCGCGCGCGAGGAGGTCTTGGGGCACACCAGCCCGTGCGCGGCGACGATCGGCACCACCAGCATCGAGGTGCGGTTGCCGGGGATGCCGCCGATGCAGTGCTTGTCCACCACCAGGCGCTCGCGCCAGTCCAGCCGCTGGCCGGCGGCGATCATGCCCTCGGTGAGGAAGTAGACCTCCTCGCGGTCCAGCTCGCTGGCGTGGGTGGCGACGACGAAGGCCGACAGCTCGATCTTGGAGTAGCGGTGCTCGGCGATGTCGCGCGCGATGGCGTGGAATTCCTCGCGCGTCAGGCGCTCGCCGGCGATCTTGCGGTGCAGCGCCGCGATCGAGACCGGCGGCTCGGCCTGCTCGATGGTGGCCGGGTGGCCCGGCTCGACGCCCAGCTGCGCGAACGCCTCCATCGACAGGCCGATCTCGTCGCACTTGACGATGCGCGGATCCAGCGTCACGTTCAGCGTGGCCAGCACCTTGCGGCCGTTGGCGCGCACCTCCACCTTGTTGAGCGCCTGGAAGCCCTCGGCGCGGTAGAGGTCGCAGTCGCGGTGCAGGTAGGCGACGTTCTCGCGCCAGGTGTCGATGGCCACGCGGCGCAGCTTCAGCGGCACGCGGCCGTCGGCGCCGTGCTCCACCGGCGGGCAGGGTGAGAGCTTCAGCCCAGGGGCGGCGGCGTTGGCTTCGCTCATGTCAGGGCATTCTCCATGAGGGATGGCGCTCGAGCAAGGGGCGCAGCTGGCGCACCTGCGCCTCGATGCGCCGCCGCAGCGCCGCGGCGTCGCCCCGCCCCGGCAGCCAGCCCTGGCGCCGCAGCGCCGCCTGCAGCGCCGGCTGGCGCAGCGCCAGCCGCAGCGCGCGGCCGAGGCGCGCCGCCGCCTCCGCCGACCAGGCGCGCGGCACCGCCAGCGCGTACCAGTGCTCGTAGGCGAAGCCCGCCAGGCCGAGCCGCCCCAGCTCGGCCACCCCCGGCAGCAGCGCTTCCACGCCAGCGGCGGTGCCGCCCAGCACCGGCAGCTTGCCCTGCCGCCACAGCGGCAGCACCAGCGTCGGCGGCAGCAGCGCCAGCTGCACCTCGCCGGCCAGCAGGGCGTTGACGACCTGCGGGTTGCCAGGGTAGGCGACGTGGCCGGTGGTCCAGCCGGCATGCGCCTTCAGCAGCTCCATGGCCAGGTGAAACGGAGTGCCCACCCCCGGGCTGCCGTAGTGCCACGCCGCGCCGGCCTGCGCCACGCCGCGCAGCAGGGCCGCGCCGCGCTCGGGCAGCTCCGGGCTGGCGCACAGCAGCAGCGGCGTGCCGGCGGCCACGCCGACCGGCTGCAGCGCCTGCGCCGGGTCGTAGCCGGCCTCGGCGTACAGCCACGGCGCCACCGTCAGGTGCAGGTTGAGCAGCAGCCCCGCGACGTGGTCGTCGTCGGCCTGCGCCACCAGGCGTGCCGCCAGCAACCCGCCCTGGCCGGGACGGTTGTCCACCAGCACCGGCTGCCCCAGTGCCGCCGTCAACGGCTCGGCCAGCGTGCGCGCGATGTCATCGGCCGAGGAGCCGCCCGGAAAGCCCACCACCAGGCGCAACGGCCGCTGCGGCCAGGCCCGCGGGACGGCGGCGCGCACGAGCGCCGGGGTGGCCAGCGCGGCGACGGCCAGCCGCCCAACCCAGCGCCGCCGGTCGGCAAGGAAGCTCGCCGCGCTCACGCGGTATCCCCCGCCAGCGGATCGGGTGGACCGGCATAGAGCCACGGCTGATCGAGCAGCCGCGCCCCCAGCCAAGCCAGCGCCACGTCACGCCCCCAGCGCAGCGCGCCGGCGGCGTGGAAGATCACCCCGTTGCGCTGCGCGCGCGCCTGCACGCGCGCGTTGCGCCGCCAGCGCAGCGCGGCCCAGCGGCGCAACAGCGCCGGCCAGTCGATCGGCTGCGGCGCCGGCGGCAGCAGCCGCGCAAGCGTCCAGGCATCCTCCAGCGCCATCGCCGCCCCTTGCGCCAGGTACGGCCGCATCGGGTGCGCGGCGTCGCCCAGCAGGCCGATGCGGCCGCGCGCGTGCTCGTGCGGCCCGCGCATCGGGGCGCGGCCGAACAGCGGCCAGCGCCGCCAGGCGGGCACTGCCTCCAGCAGGTCGCGCAACGCCCCGTCGACGCGGCCGACCGCCTGCAGCAGCCGCACGCGCTGCGCCACATGGTCCCAGCCGGGCGCCTCGTCCTGGGGCAGCGGCTCCTCCACCACCACTACGACGTTGAGCCACGTCCCGGCGCGCACGGGGTAATGCACACCGTGCAGCCGCGGCCCCAGCCACGCCACCACGGCGTCACGCGCCACGGCGGCCGGCGCCGCGGCCATCGGCAGCAAGCCGCGGTAGGCGACGTGGCCGCTGAACACGGGCGCCCCGTCGCCCAGCAGCTGGCGGCGCAGCGCGCTCCAGACGCCGTCGGCCACCAACGCCGCTCCGGCGCGCCAGACCTGCTCGTCGCCGCCGACCGCCAGCACCTCGCCGTCGCGCTCCTGCAGCCGCTGCACCTGCTGGCCGGTGTAGAGCGCCACGCCCGCGCCGTCCTGCAGCGCGCCCAGCAACAGCCCGTGCAGGTCGGCACGGTGAATGGTGGCGTACGGCGCCCCGTAGCGGCGCTGCGCCGCCGCGCCCAGCGCCAGTTCGCCCACCGTGGCGCCGTCAGGGGCGCGGCGCACCAGCAGGCGCTGCGGGAAGGCCGCCACGCGCTGCAGCGCCTCGCCCAGGCCCCAGTCCTGCAGCACGCGCACGGCGTTGGGGCCGAGCTGAATGCCGGCGCCCACCTCCGAGAAGGCCGGCGCCTGCTCCAGCAGCGTCACGGCCACGTCGGGGCGCGCGCGCTGCAACGCCAGCGCCGCGCCCAGCCCGGCCATGCCGCCGCCCACCACCAGCAGGCCCGCTGCCCCCGCCCGCCCCATGGTCAGCGCCATGCCGGCCAGGCGCCGCGCGCCAGGTGCATCATGCTGTCGGCCGCGCCGGCACCGAAGCGCCGCGCCAGCCGTTCGGCCACGCTCTCGCGCTGGGTGTAGTCGACGATGTCCTCCGCGCCGACGACGTCGCGCGCCACCGAGTCGAGGCTGCCGAAGCCGTCGGCCAGGCCCATTTCGACCGCCCGCTGGCCGGTCCACACCAGCCCGGTGAAGGTCTCCGGTGTCTCCTTGAGGCGCTCGCCGCGCCCCTTGCGCACCACCTCGACGAACTGACGGTGGATGTCGTCCAGCATGCGCTGCGCATGCGCGCGGTGCGCCGGCGTCTGCGGGCTGAAGGGGTCGAGAAAGCCCTTGTTCTCGCCGGCGGTCAGCAGCCGCCGCTCCACGCCGACCTTCTCCATCAGCCCGGTGAAGCCGAAGCCGTCCAGCAGCACGCCGATGCTGCCCACGAGGCTGGCCTTGTCGACGTAGATGCGGTCGGCGGCCGCGGCGATGTAGTAGGCCGCGGAGGCGCAGGTCTCCTCCACGACGGCGTAGACCGGCTTGCCGTGCTTGTCCTTCAGGCGCCAGATCTCATCGTTGACGATGCCGGCCTGCACCGGGCTGCCGCCGGGCGAGTCGATCAGCAGGACCACCGCCTGCGCGCCTGGATCCTCGAAGGCGGCGCGCAACGCCGCCACGATGGCACTGGCGCTGGCCTCCTGCTTGGCGCCGATCGGGCCGCGGATCTCCACCAGGGCGGTGTGCGGCGTGCTCTTGGACTTGGTGGGCAGCAGCGCCTCGCCCCAGGCCAGCCAGCCGGCCGCCAGGGCGAGCAGCAGCGCCACGGCCCGCCAGACGTTGCGCCAGCGCCGTGCGGCGCGCTGCTCGGCCAAGGCGGCCAGCACCAGCTTTTCGATCAGCGCGCGCTCCCAGCCCGCGGGGGCCGACGCCGCGGGCGCGGAGGCAGAGGGATCAGAGGCGTGGGAAGCGTTCGGTTGTTCGTGGAAGGACATGGTCGCGACCGTCGGGGGAGCCCGTGCCGCCACCGGCACGCGCGGCGCGGCCGTCAGAACACCACGGGCTGCAGGTCGTATTGTGACCGCCAATGAATCCAGCCGTCGGCTTCACGCACCGCGATGGCCACCAACGGCCCGCGCCCCGGCCCGCCGACGCAGCGGCCGCTGGCCGGATCGAACAGCGCGCCGTGCGCCGCGCACACCAGCAGCTGGCCGGTGACGTCGAAGAAGCGGTTGGGTTGCCAGTCCAGCTCCAGCGCGACGTGGCTGCAGCGGTTCAGATAGGCATGCACGCGCCCGCGGAAACGGATCGCGAACGCCCGGCAGACGTGGCCGCGCCAGCGCACGTCGAACGGCACGCCCTCGCCGCCGTCGCGCAGGTCGGCGCTGCGGCACAGCGGATGCCAGGCTGCCCCATCGTCGGCCTCGGGGCGGACGGCGGCGGTGTCCATCGCGGCGGTCGAACAAGGGTGAACCCGGCCAGGTCGCGGCACGCTGCCTGCTCCTTTCGCCGGGCGCGCGCCAAGCATAGCGCGCGGCGACAATACGCGCATGCATCCCTGCAATCTCCCCGCCAGGCGCCCGCTGGTGCTGGGCTCGACCTCGCCGTACCGGCGCGAGCTGCTGGCGCGGCTGCGCATCCCGTTCGAGACCGTGGCGCCGCACGTCGACGAAACGCCCCAGCCGGGTGAGGCCCCGGTGGCGCTGGCGCAGCGGCTGGCGCTGGCCAAGGCCGAGGCCGTGGCACGCCAGCGGCCGCAGGCGATCGTGATCGGCAGCGACCAGGTGGCCGACCTGGACGGCGTGGCGCTGGGCAAGCCGGGCACGCACGCGCGTGCGGTGGCGCAGCTGCGCACGATGAGCGGACGCACGGTGCGCTTTCACACCGCGCTGGCGGTGGTGTGCGCGGCCAGCGGCTTTGCGGCGCAGGAGCTGGCCACGGTGGAGGTGCGTTTCCGCGCGCTGACCGATGCCGAGATCGAGCGCTACCTGCGCGCCGAGCAGCCCTACGACTGCGCCGGCAGCGCCAAGAGCGAGGGACTGGGCATCGCGCTGCTGGAGGCCATCGTCAGCGACGACCCGACGGCGCTGGTGGGCCTGCCGCTGATCCGCACCGCGCGACTGCTGCGCGCCGCCGGGCTGGAGCTGCCGTGAGCGCGCCGCCGCCCGGGGCGCTGGTGCTGGTGCCCACCCCGCTGGACCACGGCTGCGCGGTGCAGCGGGATCTGCGCGACGTGCTGCCGGCCGCCACGATCGAGCGCGCCGCCACGCTGACGCACTGGATCGCCGAAAACGCCCGCAGTGCGCGCGCGTTTCTGAAGCGCGTCGGCGCGGTGCATCCGCTGGCCATGCCGCTGCCGCAGCAGACCCTCGTCGAGCTGCCACGCGCCTGGCACAAGCACGGCGACGCCGGCGCCCAGGCGGCGCAGCAGGCGCGCGCGCTGTTGACCCCGGCGCTGGCGGGGCACGACATCGGGCTGCTCAGCGAAGCCGGCATGCCGGCGATCGCCGACCCGGGCGGCGCGGTGGTGCGCGCCGCGCACACGCTCGGCCTGCGCGTGGAGCCGCTGGTGGGGCCGGTGTCGCTGATGCTGGCGCTGGCCGCCAGCGGCTGCCCGGGGCAGTCGTTCGCGTTCCACGGCTACCTGCCGGTGCAGGCCGGCGCGCGCGCGCAGGCGCTGCGCGCGCTGGAGGCGCAGGCGCGCCGGCAGCGCCAGGCGCAGCTGTTCATCGAGACGCCGTACCGCAACGCCGCGCTGCTGCAGACGGCGCTGCAGGCGCTGCAGCCGGACACGTGGCTGGCGCTGGCCTGCGGGCTGACGCTGCCGGCGCAGGCGGTGCACGGCGCGCGCGTGGCCGACTGGCGCCGCGGCGCACCCGCGCTGCCGCTCGAGCTGCCGTGCGTGTTCGCGCTGGCGCTTTGAGGGCGCCGCCGCCGCATGCCAGAATGCGCGCATGAGCACGCTGCCCGAGCAAGGCCTGGTGGTCGCGATCTCCTCGCGCGCGCTGTTCGACTTCGAGGAGGAGAACCGCGTCTTCGAGCAGGGCGACGACCGCGCCTACATGGCGCTGCAGCTCGAGCGCCTGGAGCAGCCGGCGCGGCCGGGCGTGGCGTTTTCGCTGGTGCGCAAGCTGCTCGCGTTCAACGCCGACGGCACCACGCGCGTGGAAGTGGTGATCCTGTCGCGCAACGACCCGGTCTCCGGTCTGCGGGTCTTTCGCTCCGCGGCGGCGGATCGGCTGCCGATCCAGCGCGGCGTCTTCACGCGCGGGGCGCCACCGTGGCGCTACCTGCGGCCGCTCGGGGCGCACCTGTTCCTGTCGGCCAACCTGGACGACGTGCGTGCCGCGCTGGCGGCGGGTTTTCCGGCGGCGCAGGTCTACCCGCACGCGCCGCGTGCCAGCGAAGCCCACCCGCACGAGGTGCGCATCGCCTTCGACGGCGATGCGGTGCTGTTTTCCGACGAGGCCGAGCGCGTCTACCAGGAACAGGGACTCGACGCCTTCCAGGCGCACGAGCAGCGCCACGCCACCGTGCCGCTGCCGGGCGGGCCGTTCAAGCCGCTGCTGCAGGCGCTGCACCGGCTGCAGCAGGCCGGCACGCCCGCGATGCGCATCCGCACCGCGCTGGTGACCGCACGCAGCGCCCCGGCGCACGAGCGCGCCATCCGCACGCTGATGGACTGGCGCATCGAGGTCGATGAGGCGATGTTCCTCGGCGGGCTCGACAAGGGCCCGTTCCTGCGCGAGTTCGAGCCGGACTTCTTCTTCGACGACCAGACGCGCCACGTGACCAGCGCCGCCGAGCACGTGCCGGCAGGCCACGTCGCCGCCGGGGTGGCGGGGGGTGAACGGTGATGATGCAGGCCGACGCCGTGCCCCCCGTGGCGGCCGACGCCGCCGCGCCGCTTGCCGAGCCGGCCGACCCGGTGCGGCGGCTGGCCGCGACGCTGAGGCACACGCCGCAGCTGGACTTTGCGGTGCTGGTCGGCAGCCGCGCCGACGGCCGCGCCCGGGCGGACAGCGACTGGGACATCGCGCTTGCCTGGGCGCCCGGCCTGCCGTGGCTGGAACGCGCTGGTGGATCTGCGCAACCGGATCGTGCACGACTACATGAACCTGGACCTCGAACGCATCCACGAACTCGTACGCGACGGCGCGGATGGCTTTGTCGTCGCCTTCCTGATGCGACGCGTGGCCGATGGCCCCGCCGCCGGCCGGGAGTGCCCGCAGTGACCGCGAAGCAGGCCGACCGCGCTGCCGCCCCGCAAGACACACCCTGCCGCAGGGGGGGCCGATGCTGACCTCGGTGGCTGCCATCGCCGCCGGCGCCAGCCTCGGCGCGCTGCTGCGCTGGTGGCTGGGGCTCGTGCTCAACGCCGTGCTGCCGCACCTGCCGCTGGGCACGCTGGCGGCCAACTGGATCGGCGGCTACGCCATCGGGCTGGTGGCGGCCTTCTTCCTGCACCATCCCGACATCGCCCCCGCGTGGCGACTGTTCGCCATCACCGGGCTGCTGGGTGGGCTCACCACCTTTTCCAGCTTCTCGATCGAGATGACGACGCTGCTGCAGCAGGGTCGGCTGCTGTGGGCGCTGGCCGGCATCGGCCTGCACGTGGGGGGCTCGCTGCTGCTGACGGCGCTGGGCCTGGCCACCTACGGCTGGCTGCGCGGGGGCTGAGGCGGCGGGCCGCCGCCGGCCCCGGCAGCCTACAATCGGCGCGCGCCCCGGACTCGCCAACCGGCTGCCGCGCCCTGCCGTCGTCGCAGCCGGCGCCCCCTTCTCCGTCTGCCGCAACCCGTTCCGCGATGAGCACACCTTCCGCCCCCGACCCGCTGGCCCAGCGCTTCGTGCAGTTCGCGCTGCAGGCCGGCGTGCTGCGCTTCGGCGAGTTCAAGACCAAGGCCGGGCGCCTGAGCCCCTACTTCTTCAACGCCGGCCTGTTCGACGACGGCGCCAAGCTGGGCCGGCTGGCCGAGTGCTACGCCGAGCGCATCCTCGGCTGCGGCCTCGACTTCGACATGATCTTCGGGCCGGCCTACAAAGGCATTCCGCTGGCGGCGGCGCTGGCGGTGGAGCTGGCGCGGCGCGGGCACAACAAGCCGTTCGCCTTCAACCGCAAGGAGGCCAAGGACCACGGCGAGGGCGGCACGCTGGTGGGCGCGCCGCTGCGCGGCCGGGTACTGATCGTCGACGACGTCATGAGCGCCGGCACCGCCGCGCGCGAGTCGATCGCGCTGATCCGTGGCGCCGGCGCCACACCGCACGCGCTGGCCATCGCGCTGGATCGGCAGGAGATGGCCACCGAGGTGGCCCCCGACGGCAGCGTGCGCGACGTGCCCCACAGCGCGGTGCAGTACGTGCAGCGCGAGCTGGGCCTGACCGTGTGCGCCATTGCGCGGCTGGACGATTTGCTGCACTATCTGGAGCGACAACAGGATCCCGAGATGGCGGCCCATCGGCAGCGCGTGCTGGCTTACCGCGCCCGCTACGGTGTGAGCTGAGGGAGGCTGGCCGCGCTTCGGGGACCCGAGCAACCCCGCCATGCGACCGACCCCCACCTCCGCCGCGCCGCGCCTGCTGCTGGCTGCGCTGCTCGGCGCCGCCGCGGCACCGCTGTGGGCGCAGCCCGCCGCCGTGCGCACGCCGATCTACACCTGCATCGACGCCCAAGGCCGGCTGCTGTCGTCCGACCGGCCGATCCCCGAATGCCGCGACCGCGTGCAGCGCGAGCTCGGGCCTGGCGGCACGGTGCGCCGCGTGATCGAGCCGCCGCCGACGCCGCAGGAGCGCGCCCGTCTGGAAGCGGCGCAGCGCGCCCAGGCCGAGGCCGCCGCGCGCGCCGCCGACGAACAGCGCCGCGAGCAGCTGCTGCTGATGCGCTACCCCAACGAAGCCGCGCACCAGCGCGCGCGCGAGGCGGCGCTGGCGCAGCTGCAGGCCAGCGTCGAAGCCGGCCAGCAGCGGCTGCAGCACCTGGACGAGGAGGCGCGCCGGCTGCAGGAGGAAATGGAGTTCTACCGCAAGGATCCGGCACGCGCCCCCGCCGCGCTCAAGCGCCGCCTGGCCGACAACGCCGAGCAGCGCCAGCAGCAGATGCAGTATCTGGCCGACCTGGAGCGCGAGCGCACGCGCATCGACGCGCGCTTCGACGCCGAACTGGCCACCCTGCGCCGGCTGTGGGCAGCCGCCCCCGAGCGCGGCCGCGAGCCGGCACCGCGCTGAGCCGCGCGCCGCCGGCCGCCCCCGCCGTCAGCCGCCGATGGCGCGGCGCATCAGCTCGGCCACCTGCTGCGGGTTGGCCTTGCCTTGGGTGGCCTTCATCACCTGGCCGACCAGCGCGTTGAGCGCCTTGTCCTTGCCGGCGCGCACCTCGGCGACGTTCTTCGGGTTGGCCTCCACCACCTGGCGCACCAGCGCCTCCAGCGCGGCGGTGTCGTTGAGCTGCTTGAGCCCGCGCGCCTCGATCAGCGCATCCACCGCCGAAGCGGCCGCGTCGGCCGCCACCGGCTCGGCCCACAGGGCATCCAGCACCTGCCTGGCGGCGGCCTGACTGATCGTGCCGTCGGCCACGCGCGCGATCACCGCCGCCAGCGCCTGCGGCGGCAGCGGGCAGGCCTCGATGCCGATCTCGGCCGCGTTGAGCCGGCGCGCCAGCTCCACCATCACCCAGTTGCTGGCCGCCTTGGGCGCGGCGCCGGCGCGCACCACCTCCTCGAAGTAGGCCGCCATCGCGCGCGACTGCGTCAGCGTCGCCGCGTCGTACTCCGGCAGCCCGTAGTCGGCCACGAAACGCTGCGCCATCGCGCGCGGCAGCTCCGGCAGCGCGGCGCGCTCCTCCTCCACCCAGCCCGGCGCGATCACCAGCGGCGGCAGATCCGGGTCGGGGAAGTAACGGTAGTCGGCCGCATCCTCCTTGCTGCGCATCGGGCGGGTCTCGCCGCTGTCGGGGTCGAACAGCACGGTGGCCTGCTCGATGGCGCGGCCGTCCTGAAGCTGCTCGATCTGCCAGCGCACCTCGTAGTCGATGGCCTGCTGCAGGAAGCGGAACGAGTTCAGGTTCTTGATCTCGCGCCGCGTGCCCAGCGGCTGCCCCGGCTTGCGCACGCTGACGTTGGCGTCGCAGCGGAACGACCCCTCCTGCATGTTGCCGTCGCAGATGCCGATCCACGTCACCAGCTTGTGCAGCTCGCGCGCGTAGGCCACCGCCTCGGCGCTGGAGCGGATGTCGGGCTCGGTGACGATCTCCAGCAGCGGCGTGCCGGCGCGGTTGAGGTCGATGCCGCTCATGCCGTGGAAGTCCTCGTGCAGGCTCTTGCCGGCGTCCTCCTCCAGGTGCGCGCGCACCAGCCGCACCGTGCGCCAGACGCGCCGCGCCTGCGCGCCCTTGCCGGTCTCGACCCAGAAGCCGATCTCGCCGCCCTGCACCACCGGGATCTCGTACTGGCTGATCTGGTAGCCCTTGGGCAGGTCGGGGTAGAAGTAGTTCTTGCGCGCGAACACGCTGCGCGGCGCGATCCGCGCGCCCACCGCCAGCCCGAAGCGGATCGCGCACGCCACCGCGGCGCGGTTCATCACCGGCAGCGTGCCCGGCAACGCCACGTCCAGCGCGCAGGCCTGCGTGTTGGGCTCGGCGCCGAACGCCGTGGCGGCGCGGCTGAAGATCTTGCTGCGCGTGCGCAGCTGCACGTGCGTCTCGAAGCCGATGACGACCTCGTAGCCGTCGATCAGGGCAGCATCCATCGCAACTCCGTCTTTCATTGCCGCCTCCATCCGTCAGGCCCCCGGCGGCACGCGCGTGTGCCAGTCGGTGACGCGCTGCAGCTGGTGCGCCACGTGCAGCAGGCGCGCCTCGGCCAGGTACGGCCCGATCAGCTGCAGCCCCACCGGCAGGCCGCCTTCGCCGAAGCCCGCCGGCACGCTCATGCCCGGCAGCCCGGCCAGCGAGGCCGGCAGCGTGTAGACGTCGGCCAGGTACTCCGCCACCGGGTCGTCGCCCTTGGCGCCGATCGGCCAGGCGACGCTGGGCGCCACCGGCCCGGCGATCACGTCGCAGGCGCCGAAGGCGGCCACGAAGTCCTGCGCGATCAGGCGCCGGATCTTTTGCGCCTGCAGGTAGTAGGCGTCGTAGTAGCCGTGCGACAGCACGTAGGTGCCCACCAGGATGCGGCGCTGCACCTCCGGCCCGAAGCCCTCGCTGCGCGAGCGGCGGTACATGTCGAGCAGATCGTCGTACTGCGCCGCGCGATGGCCGTAGCGCACGCCGTCGTAGCGGCTGAGGTTGGAGCTCGCCTCGGCCGGCGCGATGACATAGTAGGCCGGGATGGCCAGCTCGGTGCGCGGCAGGCTGACCTCCACCAGCCGCGCGCCCAGCCGCTCCAGCTCCGCCAGCGCCGCGCGCAGCGCGGCCTGCACGTCCGGCGCGCAGCCGGGGCCGAAGAATTCACGCGGCAGGCCGATGCGCAGCCCCTGCAGCGGGCGCGCGGCACTCGCCCCCGGCAGCGGCTCGTCCAGCCCGCGCGCATAGTCCTGCGGCGGCAGGTCCAGGCTGGTGGCGTCGCGGTCTGGATCCGGGCCGGCCATGGCCGACAGCAGCAGCGCGCAGTCCAGCGCCGAGCGCGCCAGCGGCCCGGCCTGGTCCAGGCTGGAGGCGTAGGCGATCAGGCCATGGCGCGAACAGCGGCCGTAGGTGGGCTTGATGCCGGTGACGCCGCACAGCGCGGCGGGCTGACGGATCGAGCCGCCGGTGTCGGTGCCGGTGGCCGCCGGCGTCAGGCACGCCGCCACCGCCGCGGCCGAGCCACCGGAGGACCCCCCGGGCACGCGCGCCCGGTCCCACGGGTTGCGCGCCGGCCCCCAGGCCGAGTGTTCGTTGCCCGAGCCCATCGCGAACTCGTCGCAGTTGAGCTTGCCCAGCGTCACGGCGCCGGCGCCGGGGTGACCATCGCCACCCTGCCCCAGCCGCGCCACCACCGTGGCGTCGAACGGGCTGCGGTAGCCGGCCAGCATGCGGCTGCCGGCGGTGGTGGGCCAGCCGCGCGTGACCAGCACGTCCTTGTGCGCGATCGGCACGCCCAGCAGCGGCGCCCCGTCGCCGCGCGCCAGCCGCTCGTCGGCCGCGCGCGCCTGCTCGAGGCTGAGCTCCTCGTCGACGGCGACGAAGGCACCCAGGTCCGCGTGCGCGCGGATGCGCTGCAGCAGCGCCTGCGTCAGCTCCACGCTGCTGAAGCGGCGTGCGCGCAGGCCCTCGGCCAGTTCGGCCACCCCCATGCGGTGCAGGTCGTCGCGGCTCATTCGATCACCTTCGGCACGAGGAACAGGCCGGCCTCGCTGGCCGGCGCATTGGCCAGCATCGCGTCGCGCTGCTCGGGCTCGCGCACCTCGTCATCGCGCAGCCGCAGCGCCACGTCGGTGAACAGCTCGGCCGGATGCGCCAGCGGCGCCACGCCGGTGGTGTCCACCGCCTGCATGCGCTCCACCAGGGCGAAGACGGCGTTGAGCTGGCCGAGCATGCGCTCGGCCGCGGGGGGATCGAGCGCCAGCCGCGCCAGCCGCGCCAGGCGCTCCACATCCTGCAGGGTCAGGGTCATGGAGGTACCGCTCTTTCGACGAACAGGCCCAAGCCGGGCCGGATTGCCTTGCGGTATTATCCCGGGTTTCACGAACCGGCCTGCCGCACCGGCCGGCGCCACCGCGGCGGCGCTTCGCCAGGACCGGCCGGCGGGCCGCACCGGACGTCATCGATCATGTTCGAATCCCTGCGTCGGCACTTCTCGACCGACCTTGCCATCGACCTCGGCACGGCCAACACCCTCATCTACGTGCGCGGCAAGGGCATCGTGCTGGACGAGCCCTCGGTGGTGGCCATCCGCCACGAAGGCGGCCCCAACGGCAAGAAGACCATCCAGGCGGTGGGCAAGGCGGCCAAGGCGATGCTGGGCAAGGTGCCCGGCAACATCGAGGCCATCCGCCCGATGAAGGATGGCGTCATCGCCGACTTCACCGTCACCGAGCAGATGCTCAAGCAGTTCATCCGGATGGTGCATCCGCGCTCGATGCTGCGCCCCAGCCCGCGCATCATCATCTGCGTGCCGTGCGGCTCCACGCAAGTGGAGCGGCGCGCCATCCGCGAGTCGGCGCTGGGCGCCGGCGCCTCGGAGGTCTACCTGATCGAGGAGCCGATGGCCGCGGCGATCGGCGCCGGCCTGCCGGTGGCGGATGCGGCCGGCTCGATGGTGGTGGACATCGGCGGCGGCACCACCGAGGTCGGCGTCATCAGCCTGGGCGGCATGGTCTACAAGGGCAGCGTGCGCGTCGGCGGTGACAAGTTCGACGAGGCCATCATCAACTACATCCGCCGCAACTACGGCATGCTGATCGGCGAGCCCACTGCCGAGCACATCAAGAAGACCATCGGCAGCGCCTTCCCCGGCTCCGAGGTCAAGGAGATGGAGGTCAAGGGCCGCAACCTCTCCGAAGGGGTGCCGCGCAGCTTCACGATCAGCTCCAACGAGGTGCTGGAGGCGCTGACCGAGCCGATCAACCAGATCGTCAGCGCGGTCAAGATCGCGCTGGAAAACACCCCGCCGGAGCTGGGCGCCGACATCGCCGACCGCGGCATGATGCTGACCGGCGGCGGTGCGCTGCTGCGCGACCTCGACCGCCTGCTCACCGAGGAGACCGGCCTGCCGGTGTTCGTGGCCGAGCAGCCGCTGACCTGCGTGGTGCGCG
>NZ_VJND01000009.1 GCF_007556605.1 Tepidimonas sediminis
GCGCGGCGCTGCTGCACGGGCTGGCGCAGGGCTGGGACGTGGTGCGCTCGGCGCGGCTGGGCAACCGCATCGGCGCGATCAAGATCGGCACGCGCGGCGGCCAGAACTGGTGCCTGCGCGAGGCGGTGCCGCAGGCCTGACCGCGCGGGGCGCGGCCGCGCCCCGCCCGTACCGCTCCGGGGCGCCCTCAGGGGCGCGTGCCGGTCGGGAACGGCCAGGCGGCCTTTTGCGACAGCTTGGTCTGCGCCGCCGGGGCCGGGGCGGCGTCCTTGTCCTTCTTCTTGCCCGCCTTCCTGGCGGCCTTGGCTTCGGCCTTGTCCCCCTTGCCGGCCTTGTCTGCCTTCGCGGTCTTCTTGGAGGCCTTGGCGGCGGCCTTATCCTTCTCCTTCTCGGCCTTGTCCTGCTTGTCGGCCTTCTTGGCCGCCTTCTTCGCGCCGGCTTCCTCCTTGGCCTTGACCGTCTTGTCGGCCTTGGCGGGCGCAGCCGCCGCAGCCGGCGCCGCCACGGCCTTGGTGCGCGTGGCGCGCTTGGCCGGCGTGGCCGGAGGCGTCACGGCTTCGGCCGCCGGGGCGGCCTTGGTCTTGCGGGCGGGTGTGGTGGCTTGCCCGCTGGCGCCGGCGGCAGCCTTGGCCGTCTTGGCACGTGCCGCAGGCTTGGCTGCGGCCGTGGTCGGTGCGGGGGCGGCCGCGGCGGCGGCCTTGCGGTTGCGCGGCGCGGCCTTGGCCGGGGTGGCGGCCTCGGCGGGCGCAGCGCTGGCGGCCTTGGCGGCTGCCTCGGCGCGCGTGGCCGGCTTGGCCGCGGGGGCGGGCGCCGCCGCGGCTGGCGTCGCGGTGGCGCCGGCGGCGCGCTTCTTCGGGGTGGCGGAGGGGGTCTCCTGCTGCGCTGCTGCCTTGGCGGCCGTCTTCTTCTTCGCGGGCTCGGTGGCCGCGGCGGCGGCCTTCTTCGCGGTTGCCATGGGGGTTCTCCTGTCGGTCAGGTTGATGGCGGGTGGAAAACGGTTCGCGCGGCAGCGGCGGCTCCCGAGACGGGCGCTCGTCAATCCCAGGACAGCGCCCCGCCGGACTGGTACTCGATGACGCGCGTCTCGAAGAAGTTGCGCTCCTTCTTCAGGTCGATCATCTCGCTCATCCACGGGAACGGGTTGTCCTCGTTGGGGAACAGCGGCTCCAGCCCGATCTGGGTGGCGCGCCGGTTGGCGATGTAGCGCAGGTAGCCCTTGAACATGCTGGCGTTCAAGCCCAGCACACCGCGCGGCATGGTGTCCTCGGCGTAGCGGTATTCCAGATCCACCGCGGTCAGGAACAGCTCCTTGATCTCCTGCTTGAACTCCGGCGTCCACAGGTGCGGGTTCTCCAGCTTGAGCTGGTTGATCATGTCGATGCCGAAGTTGCAGTGCATCGACTCGTCGCGCAGGATGTACTGGTACTGCTCGGCCGCGCCGGTCATCTTGTTCTGCCGGCCCAGCGCCAGGATCTGCGTGAAGCCGACGTAGAAGAACAGCCCCTCCATCAGGCAGGCGAAGACGATCAGCGACTTCAGCAGCTTCTGGTCGTTCTCCGGCGTGCCGGTCTTGAAGGCCGGGTCCATGATCGCGTCGATGAACGGGATCAGGAACTCGTCCTTGTCGCGGATCGACGGGATCTCGTGGTAGGCGTTGAAGATCTCGCCTTCGTCCAGTCCCAGCGACTCGACGATGTACTGGTAGGCGTGGGTGTGGATGGCCTCCTCGAACGCCTGGCGCAGCAGGAACTGGCGGCACTCCGGCGCGGTGATGTGGCGGTAGGTGCCCAGGGTGATGTTGTTGGCGGCCAGCGAGTCGGCGGTGACGAAGAAGCCGAGGTTGCGCTTGACGATGCGGCGTTCGTCCTCGGTCAGGCCGTTGGGGTCCTTCCACAGCGCGATGTCGCGCGACATGTTGATCTCCTGCGGCATCCAGTGGTTGGCGCAGGAGGCCAGGTACTTTTCCCAGGCCCACTTGTACTTGAACGGCACCAGCTGGTTGACGTCGGTCTGCCCGTTGATGATGCGCTTGTCGGCGACGTTGACGCGGCGAAAGCTCGCCGCCTGCGCGCGCGTGGCCTGCGTGGGGCCGGTGGCGGCCGTCGGGGCGGCGCCACCGACCGGCGCGCGGGCGGGCATGACCGGCTGCAGCGCGGGTTGGGGCGCCGGCTGGACGGATGGGGTGGGGGGGACGCCGCCGGCGGCGGGACGCGCCGGCGCGGGGATGACGGTCGGGGTGGAATCGTCCCAGGTGAGCATGATGCGATCCGATCGTTGCAGATTATTCGAAGATGTCGATCCGTTGACAAGGCGCGCCAGGCGCGGCGCGGCGACCGTTGCGCGCAGGCATCGGCCGCCGCGGACCCGTGTCACTGACAGGCTTCGCAGCCCGGGTCGTCGAGGGCGCAGAACTTGATGTCGGTGGCCGGCTCGGCCTGCGCCACCGACGGCGTGCCGACCCCGGCCGCCGGCACGGCGTTGAGCGCGCCGCTGCGCACGGTGGCCTTCTCGGCGTGCGTGGCGCCGGTGGTGCGCAGGTAGTAGGTGGTCTTCAGGCCACGGATCCAAGCCAGCTTGTAGGTTTCGTCCAGCTTCTTGCCGGAGGCGCCGGCCATGTAGATGTTGAGGCTCTGCGCCTGGTCGATCCACTTCTGGCGCCGCGCGGCGGCCTCCACCAGCCACACCGGCTCGATCTCGAACGCGGTGCGGTAGAGCTCCTTGAGCTCGCGCGGCACGCGGTCGATCGGCCACAGCGAGCCGTCGAAGTGCTTGAGGTCCATGATCATGACCTCGTCCCACAGGCCCAGGCGCTTGAGATCGCGCACCAGGTAGTGGTTGATGACGGTGAACTCGCCCGACAGGTTGGATTTGACCGACAGGTTGCCGAAGCACGGCTCGATCGACGCATCGACGCCGACGATGTTGGAGATGGTGGCGGTGGGGGCGATGGCGATGCAGTTGGAGTTGCGCATGCCGTCGCGCTGGATCTTGGCGCGCAGCGCGTCCCAGTCCAGCGTGCTGGAGCGGTCCACCTCGAGGTAGCCGCCGCGCTCCTGCGCCAGCAGGTCCAGCGTGTCCGGCGGCAGGATGCCGCGGTCCCACAGCGAGCCCTTGAAGGTGGAGTAGCGGCCGCGCTCCACCGCCAGGTCGCTGCTGGCCCAGTAGGCGTAGTAGCACACCGCCTCCATCGAGCGGTCGGCGAACTCCACCGCCTCGGGCGAGGCGTACGGAATGCGCAGCTCGTAGAGCGCGTCCTGGAAGCCCATGATGCCCAGCCCCACCGGCCGGTGGCGCAGGTTGGAGTTGCGCGCCTTGCTGACCGCGTAATAGTTGATGTCGATCACGTTGTCGAGCATGCGCATCGCGGTGGCGATGGTGCGCTTGAGCTTGTCGTGGTCGAGTTCCTTGCCGTTGGGGCCGTCCTTGAGGTGCTGCACCAGGTTGACCGAGCCGAGGTTGCACACCGCGGTCTCGGTGTCGCTGGTGTTGAGCGTGATCTCGGTGCACAGGTTGGAGGAGTGCACGACGCCGACGTGCTGCTGCGGGCTGCGGATGTTGCACGGGTCCTTGAAGGTGATCCAGGGGTGCCCGGTCTCGAACAGCATCGTCAGCATCTTGCGCCACAGATCGACCGCGCGCACCTTCTTGCACGGCTGGATCTCGCCGCGCGCGGCCTTCTCCTCATAGGCGACGTAGGCCTCCTCGAACGCCTTGCCGACCTTGTCGTGCAGGTCCGGTACGCTGGACGGCGAGAACAGCGTCCAGTCGCCGTTTTCCATCACGCGCTTCATGAACAGGTCCGGGATCCAGTTGGCGGTGTTCATGTCGTGCGTGCGGCGGCGGTCGTCACCGGTGTTCTTGCGCAGCTCGAGGAACTCCTCGATGTCGAGGTGCCAGGTCTCGAGGTAGCAGCACACCGCGCCCTTGCGCTTGCCGCCCTGGTTGACGGCGACCGCCGTGTCGTTGACGACCTTCAGGAACGGCACCACGCCCTGGCTTTCGCCGTTGGTGCCCTTGATGTGGCTGCCCAGCGCGCGCACGCGCGTCCAGTCGTTGCCCAGCCCCCCGGCGAACTTGGACAGCAGCGCGTTTTCCTTGATGGCGTCGTAGATGCCCTCCAGGTCGTCCGGCACGGTGGTGAGGTAGCAGCTCGACAGCTGCGAGCGCAGCGTGCCCGAGTTGAACAGCGTCGGCGTCGAGCTCATGAAGTCGAAGCTGGAGAGCACCTCGTAGAACTCGATGGCGCGCGCCTCGCGGTCGATCTCGTTGAGCGCCAGGCCCATGGCCACGCGCATGAAGAAGGCCTGCGGCAGCTCGATGCGGCGCTTGCGCACGTGCAGGAAGTAGCGGTCGTACAGCGTCTGCAGGCCGAGGTAGTCGAACTTCAGGTCACGCTCGGGCTTGAGCGCCGCGCCCAGCCGCGCCAGGTCGAAGGTCAGCAGCTCGGGGTTGAGCAGCTCGGCCTCCACGCCCTTCTTGATGAAGGCCGGGAAGTACTCGGCGTAGCGCTCGCGCATCTGCGCGTGCGTGGTCTCCTCGCCCAGCACCTCCTTGTAGATGGTGTGCAGCAGCAGCCGCGCGGTGACGTAGGTGTAGTCGGGATCGGTCTCGATCTTGGTGCGCGCCGCCAGAATGGCGGCCTTGTGCACCTCCTCCATCGGCACGCCGTCGTAGAGGTTGCGCAGCGTCTCGGCCACGATCGGCTCGGCCTGCACGTCACCCTCCAGGCCCTCGACCGCGGAGTGGATCAGCGCCTTGAGCCTGTCGAGGTCGAGCGGGCGGCGCTCGCCGCCGTCGACCACGTGGATGACCGGCTGGGCCGGCGCCGCCGGCGCCTCGCCGCGCGCGGCGCGCTCCTGCGCGCGGCGCTCGCGGTACAGCACGTAGGCGCGCGCGACCTCGTGGTGGCCGTCACGCATCAGCGCCAGCTCGACCTGGTCCTGCACGTCCTCGATGTGGAAGGTGCCGCCGGCCGGGCGCGAGCGCGTCAGCGCGCGCACCACCGCCTGCGTCAGGCGCTCCACCGTCTCGCGCACGCTGGCGCTGGCCGCACCCTGCGGGCCGTGCACGGCCAGAAACGCCTTGGTCATCGCGATGGCGATCTTGGCCGGCTCGAACGGCACCACGGCGCCGTTGCGGCGGATGATCTGGTAGTTGGGCAGCGTGGCGCTGCTGGCGGCGCGCGGCGGCTCGGCGCCGGTGCTGAAAACGGTGGCGGCAGGGGAGAGGGTGGTCTGCATGGTTCCTCGCACGAGTCGTCGTGGGACGTCGGGATGATGCCGTCAGACACTAGATCTAGTGTCTGAGACACCGCCGAAACACTAGCGGTAGTGTAGCGGCTGCGCGCGGGGACGCGCGCGGCAGGGTTCATCGAAAATTTCAACCGTGGCCTGCGCGGCCGATATCTGCGGGAGAACCCGCAGGCGCACGCCCGCTCAGGCGCCGGGCACGGGGGGCTGGCCGCAGGCGTTCGGGCGGGCCGGCGCGTCGCTGGCGAACCACGCCGCCGGCCAGCCGGTCAGGCGGATCAGCCGCGCCCAGTCGAAGCCGGCCCCGGGGTCGCGCTTGCGCCCGGGGGCGACGTGCTCGTGCCCGGCCACCGCGCACAGCGCCGGCAGGCGTGCGCGCAGCGACGCCAGCAGCGCGGCCAGCGCCGCGTACTGCGCGTCGGCGAAAGGGTCGCCCTCCAGCCCCTCCAGCTCGATGCCGACCGAGAAGTCGTTGCAGTTCTCGTGCCCCTGCCACGACGAGCGGCCGGCGTGCCAGGCGCGGCGGTCCAGCGCGACGAACTGCACCCACTCGCCGTCGCGCCGGATCAGGAAGTGGGCCGAGACCTCCAGCCCGCGGATGCTCTGGAAGTAGGGGTGCGCGTCCCAGTCCAGCGTGTTGGTGAACAGCCGCTCGATCCACGGCCCGCCGTACTCGCCCGGCGGCAGGCTGATGCTGTGCAGCACGACGAGCCACGGCTGCACGCCCACCGGGCGCGGGCCGTGGTTCGGTGACGGCACGCGACGCGCGCCGGGCAGCCAGCCGTCCATTGATCCTTCACCCCCGCAGGAACAGCCGGTACACGGGGTTGTCGGTCTCTTCGACGTAGGGGTAGCCGAGTTCGCGCAGGAAGCGCTCGAAGGCCTTGGCGTCCTTCGGCGGCACCTGCAGGCCGACCAGGATGCGGCCGTAGTCGGCGCCCTGGTTGCGGTAGTGGAACAGGCTGATGTTCCAGCTCGGGCGCATCAGCGTCAGGAACTTCAGCAGCGCGCCGGGCCGCTCCGGGAAGATGAAGCGCAGCAGCCGCTCGTCCTGCGCCAGCGGCGAGTGGCCGCCGACCATGTGGCGGATGTGCTCCTGCGCCAGGTCGTCGTGCGTCAGGTCCAGGGTGGCGAAGCCCTGCCGCTCGAAGGCCGCGGCGATCTTGGCGCTCTCGCCCTTGCCGTGGGTGGTCAGGCCCACGAACACGTGCGCCACCCTGGCGTCGTGGATGCGGTAGTTGAACTCGGTGACGTTGCGCGGGCCGCCGGGCAGCGAGCCGATGGCCTGCAGGAAGCGCAGGAAGCTGCCGCGCTCCTCGGGGATGGTGACGGCGAACAGCGCCTCGCGTTCCTCGCCGACCTCGGCGCGCTCGGCGACGAAGCGCAGGCGGTCGAAGTTCATGTTGGCGCCGCACAGGATGGCGGCGTAGGTCTCGCCGCGCGTCTTGTGCTCGGCGACGTGCTTCTTGATCGCCGCCACCGCCATCGCGCCGGCCGGCTCGACGATGCTGCGCGTGTCGACGAAGACGTCCTTGATCGCGGCGCAGACCTCGTCGGTGTCCACCGTGACGTAGCCGTCGACCAGCTCGCGCGCGATGCGGAAGGTCTCCTCGCCGACCAGCTTGACCGCGGTGCCGTCGGAGAACAGCCCGACGTCGGCCAGCTGCACGCGCTGGCCCGCGCGCACCGAGCGCAGCATGGCGTCCGAGTCGCTCATCTGCACGCCGATGACGCGGATGTCGGGTCGCACGGCCTTGAGGTAGTTGGCCACGCCGGCGATCAGGCCGCCGCCGCCGATGGCGACGAACACCGCGTCGAGCCGGTTGGAGCCCAGCCCCTGCAGCTGGCGCAGCATCTCCATCGCGATGGTGCCCTGGCCGGCGATGACGTCGGGGTCGTCGAACGGGTGCACGAAGGTTAGGCCCTCGCGGCGCGCCAGCTCCGCGGCGTGCTGCGCGGCATCCGAATAGCTGTCACCGTGCAGCACCACCTCGCCGCCGAGCGCCCGCACGGCGTCGATCTTGACCTGCGGCGTGGTGGTGGGCATGACGATGACGGCGCGCGCGCCGAGCTTGTGCGCGCCCAGCGCCACGCCCTGCGCGTGGTTGCCGGCCGAGGCGCAGATGACGCCGCGCTGCAGCTGCTCGGCCGACAGGTGCGCCAGCTTGTTGTAGGCGCCGCGCAGCTTGAAGCTGAACACCGGCTGCTGGTCCTCGCGCTTGAGCAGCACCTTGTTGTGCAGGCGGCGGCTGAGGTTGCGCGCCGGCTCCAGCGGCGTCTCGCGCGCCACGTCGTACACGCGCGCGGTGAGGATCTTCTTCAGGTAGTCCTGCGGGGTCAGCGGGGTGGAGGCGGTCATGGGCGTACGCGGCAGCCGGCGGTGCGGCCCGTATCATACGGGGCCGCCTCGGGGCAAAAAAAAGCCCGAGCGGGGATGCCGCTCGGGCCCTGAACCACCCATAGAGGGCAGAGGAGACAACGGGGAGTATTATACACGGCTTATATTGCAGCGCAACAACGCGCGCGCCGTGTCGTTCGGGAGACAGTCGACGATGGAATGCACGGTGGCCTGGACGGGCCAGCTCGGGCTGGGGACGGGCATGGGTTTCGTGGCGCGCACGGGCAGCGGCCACGTGGTGGCGATGGACGGCGCGCCCGATGCGCAGCGTCCGGAGCTGGGCGGGGCGAACGTGGCGCCACGGCCGATGGAGCTGCTGCTGGCCGGCACCGGCGGCTGCACCGCCTACGACGTGGTGCTGATCCTGCGCCGCGGCCGCCACGACGTGCGCGGCTGCCAGGTGCAGCTGAAGGCCGAGCGCGCCGAGACCGACCCGAAGGTGTTCACGCGCATCCACATGCACTTCGTCGTGCAGGGGCACGGCATTCCGGAGGCGGCGGTGGCGCGCGCGATCGAGCTCAGCCACGAGAAGTACTGCTCGGCCAGCATCATGCTGGGCAAGACGGCCGAGATCACGACCAGCTTCGAGATCGTCGAGGGCTGAGCGCCGACCGGCGGCGATCAGATGCGGTGCGCCACCGTCGTCATGACCTTGGCGGCGGCGCGCATGGCCCACCGCACCGGCGCCGGCAGCTCCACGCCGCCGGCATGCAGCGCGTCGCGCGCGTGGCGGATTTCGTCCTCCTTCATCTGCTGCACGATGGCGCGCGAGGCGTGGTCCTGCGGCGGCAGGCGGTCGAGGTGGCCGTCCAGGTGCGCCTCGACCTGGCGTTCGGTCTCGACGACGAAGCCGAGGCTGACGCCGCGGCCCGCGAGCCCGGCGGCCAGCCCGATCGCGAACGCCCCCGCATACCACAGCGGGCACAGCAGCGAGCGGCGCGCCCCCAGTTCGTCCAGCCGCTGCTGGCACCAGGCCAGGTGGTCGGTCTCGTCCTGCGCCGCGGCCTCCAGGTGGCGCGCGGTGCGCTCGCGCTCGGCCGGCTCGCCCCGGGCCAGCCGGGCCGCGCAGGCCTGTCCGGTGTAGAGCGCCTGGGCGCAGATCTCGCCGACATGGTTGACGCGCATCAGCGCGCCACTCAAGTGCCGCTCGTCGTCCGACAGCGCCGCGGGCTGGGCGGCGAGCTCCGCCGGCGGTTGCGGGGTCGGCCGCGCGGCGCGGTGCGGCGCCAGCAGCGTGCGCAGGGCGTTGTCGGCGGCGATCAGCGTGGCATCGACGAGGCGGTTCATGGCGGCGGATGCTAGCGCGTTGCTCATGGCCCGGGCTTGATCTCGGTCACGACGTAGGCGCCGTTCATCCGGGCGGCGCGGAAGCGCACGCGCTGTCCTGGCTGCAGGCCCTGCAGCAGCGCGGCGTCGTGCACCTGGAACACCATCGTCATCGGCGGCATCGCCAACGCCGCGATCTCGCCATGGCGCAGCGTGACCTTGCGCGCGGCCGCATCGATGCGGCGCACTTCGCCGTCGACCCAGCCGCTCGTCGCCGTCGCACCGCCCCCGTGAAGCTCGTGCCCGTGCGCCTGCACCGGGCGCAGGCCGCCGCCGGGGTAGCGCGCCCAGACGCGGCTTGAGCCGTCGCGCTGCACCAGCAGCACGTCGTACGGGTCGCGCCGGCCGCCGTACTCGGGGCCGTCCATGCCGGGGCTGCCGACCGGCATGCCCGGCACCGCCAGTCCGAGCGCTTGGGGGCGCTCGCGCAGCAGGCGCAGGATGTCGGGCGCCGGCACGTGCCCTTCGATCACGTAGCCGCCGGCGCGCGCGGTGTGGCAGGAGGCGTAGCGCGCCGGCAGGCCCAGGCGCTGGCGCATCGCGGCGTTGCCGGTGTCGTGGGCGCGCACGCGCAGGCCGTGCGCCTGCAGGTGCGCGATCCAGTCGTTGCAGCAGCCGCAGTTCGGATCCTTCCAGACCTCCACCAGCGGGCCGGGCGGTTCGGCGGCCCGGGCGGCGGGCCGGACGAGCGGCAGCGCCGCCAGCCCGGCCAGCAGCGCGCGGCGCAGGGGGTCAGTGCGAAGGGTCATGGTGTCCTCCTTGGGGTTTGCGGGCGTCGAACGGGGCGGGCCGGACTGGAGCCGGACCGCCGTGGTGGCCGTGGCCGGCGCCGTGCGGGGCATCGTGTCCGGGCCCGTGCGCGGCCGGTGCCGCGGCCGTCTCCACCGGGCGCGCCCGGGTGCCCGGCGGTTGCCGGTACCAGCCCGGGTCGCGGTAGTCGCCCGGGGGCAGGTCGCGGCGCACCTTCAGGGTCGTGAACATGCCGCCCATCTCGATCGGGCCGTAAGGGCCGGTGCCGGTCATCATCGGGAAGGTGTTGTCGGGCAGGGGCATCTCCATCGCGCCCATGTCGGCCATGCCGCGCTCGCCCATGACCATGTAGTCGGGCACGACGCGCTGGATGCGCTGCACCAGGCCGCGGTGGTCCACGCCGATCATCGTGGGCACCCCGTGGCCCATGGCGCCCATGGTGTGGTGGCTCTTGTGGCAGTGCATGGCCCAGTCGCCCTCCTCGTCGGCGATGAACTCGATCTGGCGCATCTGGCCGACCGCGATGTCCACCGTCACCTCGGGCCAGCGTGCCTCGGGCCGCACCGGGCCGCCGTCGGTGCCGGTGACCTCGAACTCGATGCCGTGGATGTGGATCGGGTGGTTGGTCATGGTCAGGTTGCCGATGCGCACGCGCACGCGCTCGCCCAGCCGCGCCACCAGCGGATCGATGCCGGGAAAGACGCGGCTGTTCCAGGCCCAGATGTTGAAGTCGAGCATGGTGTTGACGTTGGGGGTGCGCGCGCCCGGCGTGACGTCGAAGGCGTTGAGCAGGAAGCCGTAGTCGCGGTCCACGTCGGCGATCCAGGGGTGTCGGCCCTTGGGGTGCGTGACCCACAGGCCCATCATGCCCATGGCCATCTGCACCATCTCGTCGGCATGCGGGTGGTACATGAACGTGCCGGGGCGGCGGGCGACGAACTCGTAGACGAAGGTCTTGCCGGGCGGGATCTGCGGCTGGTTCAGACCACCGACGCCGTCCATGCCGTTGGGCAGACGCTGGCCGTGCCAGTGGATGGTGGTGTGCTCGGGCAGCCGGTTGGTGACGTAGATGCGCACCCGGTCGCCTTCCACCACCTCAATGGTGGGGCCGGGGCTGGTGCCGTTGTAGCCCCACAGGTTGACCGAAAAGCCGGGCGCGAGCTCGCGCACCACCGGCTCGGCCACCAGGTGGAACTCCTTGACGCCGTCGCGCATGCGAAACGGCAGCGTCCAGCCGTTGAGCGTGACGACCGGGCGGTAGGGGCGGCCGGCACCGGTGACCCCGGGCGGCGTCCATGGTCCGGCAGTCTCGGGGCTGGTGCGGACGACGGGCTCGGGCAGGCCGGCCAGGGCGTGGCGGGCCACGGCGGCACTGGCCACGGCGGCGGTGCCGGCCAGGGCCTGTGCGAAGAAGCGGCGGCGTTCCATGGTCAGTGGCCTTTCGCGGGGGTTGGGGTGGCGTCGACGTCGGTGGCTGGGGCGCGGTCGGTCAGGGGCAGGCCGCTCAGGACGGCCTGCAGGTCCAGCCAGGCCAGCCAGGCGTCGCGCTCGGCCGCCACCAGCGCCTGCCGGGCGGCCAGGCGCTCGCGCGCAGCGGCCAGCAGCTCCCAGGTGCTGGCCAGCATGCCGTTGTAGCGCAGCAGGGTCTCCTCCTCCAGCTGCCGGCGGGCGGGCAGGATCCGCTCGCGCTGGTGGCGGGCACGCTCGTCGGCACGGCGCGCTGCCGCCAGCGCGAGCCGCAGATCGCCGTCGAGCTGGCGCTGCAGCCGCGCCAGCGCCGCCTGCGCGGCCAGCGCCTCACCCCAGGCGTGTGGCCAGCGCGGCGCGGGGCCCTCCAGCCGGGGCGCCTCGGGCAGGCCGCGGGCGACGGCCTGTTCCCACGTCGCCTGCAGCGCCGCCCGGGCGTGCGCGGGCAGGGCGGTGCGCCAGCGCTCGGCCTCGGCCTGCAGGCGCGCCCAGTCCGGATGCCGCGCGCGTTGCCGGGCGGCCAGTGCCGGTTCCTCGTCGGCGGCGGGCAGCGGCGGTCGCGCCGGCAGCGCTGGCGGCAGGTGCGCCGCCAAGGCCTCGGGCGTCACGCCGCCGAGGCGCTGCCACAGGTGCACGAGGGCGCGCTGCTCGGCCGCGCGCGCCTGTGCCAGCCGCTCCTGGGCCTCCCACGCCGGCAGGTTCTCGCGCAGCGCGCGCTCGGCGCTGAGGTTGCCGACCTGCCGCGCGCGGCTGGCCAGCTCGGCGCCGGCATCGGCGGCGAAGTGGGCCTCCTCGGCCAGCCGGCGCAGCTGGCGCGCCGCGATCGCCTCGATCCAGGCGGCCTGGGCGTCCCGCGCCACGGCCGCCGCGGCCTGCAGGCGCCGCAGCCGCTCGGGCGCCGCCAGATCCGGAGTGACGAGCAGCTCCGGGTGGTGCTGCAGCGCGCGGCGCACGACTTCCTGCGGCGTCCAGCCGGGCCCCTCCGGTGCAGGGTCGGCGGCCGCGGGCGGCGCCTGCGTCCGCTCCCAGCGCAGGATGTCGGCGTGGCCGCGCGGGAAGGCGCCGACGGCGTCGTTGGCGGCGCGCCAGGCGGCGGCCGGGTCGGGCGGAGCGTCGGCGGCCGGCGCTGCGGCGCCAGGCGGCGCGGCGAAAGGCGACGGGGCGGTCGGTGCGGCGGGATGGACGTGGCCGGTCTGGGCCTGGGCGACGGCGAGCGCCGGCGCCGCCAGCCAGCCGAGCCAGCGCCACCGGGGACGGGGGCGGGTCATGGGCGATCGATCTCCTGAAACGGCCATGGGCGGCCGGGGAAGGTTCCCGGCGCGGCGGCATCGAAGGCGCGTTTCAGGCGATCGGCGGTTTCAGCAGGGGAGGCGCAGCGGTCGAGGGCGGCAGGGGCCACTGGGTCAGCCCCCAACCCTGCGGCACGACGGTACCGGTGGCGGTCGCGACCGCCGCGGCCAGCGCGCCGTTGTGGCAAAGGTCGCACAGCGTGCAGGCTGCGTGACCGGTGCCGTCGGACGCCGGGGCTGTGGCATGGGCCGCCGGCGGGTGCGCGGCGTGTGCCGGCGCCTCGGCCTCTTCGGCGGCGGCATCATGCGCCGCGTGTGTGGCCGCCCCAGGCCCGGGGTGGACGGCGCCGCCGGCCGGGGCTGCCGCCTCGTGGCAGGGCCGCAGCGCCATGGCGTCCACCGCCCACAGCCGCCACGGCAGAAGGGCGAGCAGCAACCAGAGCAGACAGCGGCGCATGTGAACCATCATAGCAGCGCGCGGACGGCCCCGACGCCAGCGGGGCCGCCCTGCCGCTTCGGCGTCCCGCACGGGACAAGCACCCACTTGGCGTGGTGTCCTCGCGCCTTCTATCCTGTCAGCCAGGTGCGCCGCCCGAGTGCACCGCTGCGCCACCCTGACCGAGGAGACCGTCCGATGACCGCCGCCGCTTCCGCCGCCGTCCCGGCGCGCGCCGGGGACGATCGTGCGCACGCGCGCGCCTGGCCGCCGCGTGTGCCGCACACCCTGCGGCCGCCGCGCACCTCGCTGTGGTTCAACTTGGAGGTGAGTGCGCGCCGCTACCCGGACAAGCCCGCCACCGTGTTCTTCGACCGGGTGACGACCTACCCGGAACTGCTGCACCAGGCCGAGCGCGTGGCGGCCTGGCTGGCGGCACGCGGCGTACGGCGCGGCGACCGCGTGATCCTGTTCCTGCAGAACTGCCCGCAGCTCATCGCCGCCTACTACGGCATCCTGCGCGCCAACGCGGTGGTGGTGCCGGTCAACCCGATGAACAAGGCCGACGAGCTGGGCCACTACATCGCCGATCCCCAGGCGCGGGTGGCCATCGCCGCGGCCGACCTGGCCCCGGCGTTGTGCGCGGCCGACGCCGCCCTGCCGCCCGAGCAGCGCCTGCGCTACCTGCTGGTGGTGCACTACCGTGACGCCATGCCGGACGAGGCGTTCGACGGCGAGGCGCTGCCCGCCGCCTGGCGCGAGTGGCTGGCCACGCGCCATCCGCCGCCCGCGCTGACGCAGGGCCGCGTGGCCGACTGGGCCGAGGCGATGGCCTGCGCCGATCCCCTGCCGCCGCACGAGGTGGGCCCGGACGATCTGGCCGTGCTGCCCTACACCAGCGGCACCACCGGGCTGCCCAAGGGCTGCATGCACCCGCACCGCACGCTGATGCACAACGCGGTGGCCGCCGCGGTGTGGTCCAACGGCACGGCCGAGAACGTCGGGCTGCTGGTGGTGCCGATGTTCCACATCACCGGCATGGTGGTGGGCATGCACACCAGCGTCTACCTGGGGGCGACCGCGGTGATCATGCCGCGCTGGGACCGCGACCTGGCGGGTCGGCTGATCTCGCGCTGGCGGGTGACGCACTGGATCAACATCCCGACCATGGTGATCGACCTGCTGGCCAGTCCGCACTTCGACCGCTACGACCTGTCCAGCCTGGTCTTCATCGGCGGTGGCGGCGCGGCCATGCCGGCGGCGGTGGCGCAACGCCTGCTCGACCAGTTCGGCCTGCGTTACGTCGAGGGTTACGGCCTGACCGAGACGGCCGCGCCGACGCACCACAACCCGCCCGACCGGCCCAAGCCGCAGTGTCTGGGGGTGCCGTTCATCGGCTGCGCGGCGCGCATCGTCGATCCGCAGACGCTCGAGGAGCTGCCGGTGGGCGAGGCCGGCGAGATCGTCGTCAGTGGCCCGATGGTGTTCGACGGCTACTGGCAGCGGCCCGAGGCCACCGCCGAGGCCTTCTTCGAGCGCGACGGCCGGCGGTGGTTTCGCACCGGCGACCTCGGGCGCGTCGACGAGGAGGGCTACTTCTTCATCACCGACCGCCTCAAGCGCATGATCAACGCCAGTGGCTACAAGGTCTGGCCGGCGGAGGTCGAGGCGCTGATGTTTCGCCACCCGGCCATCGCCGAGGCGTGCGTGATCGGCGTGCCCGATCCCTACCGCGGCGAGACCGTCAAGGCGGTGGTGGTGCTGCGGCAGGAGGCGCGCGGCACCGTCACCGAGGCCGACCTGATCGCCTGGTGCCACGAGCACATGGCCGCGTACAAGGTGCCGCGCCTCGTCGAGTTCGTCGACGCCCTGCCCAAGAGCGGCAGCGGCAAGGTGATGTGGCGGCTGCTGCAGGAGGCCGCGCGCGCCGCCGCGCCCGCCCCGGTCTGACGTGCCAGAATGCCGACCACCTTCCCGCATGGAGATGCTCCCGTGTTCAAGGCCCTGCTGATCGACAAGACCGACGCCGGCTACGGCTGCACGCTGGCGGAGCTGACGGACGACCGCCTGCCCGCTGGCGAGGTGACGGTGCGCGTGGCGTACTCGACGCTGAACTACAAGGACGCGCTGGCCATCACCGGCCGCTCGCCGGTGGTGCGGCAGTTCCCGATGGTGCCGGGCATCGACCTGGCCGGCACCGTGGAGGCGAGCGAAGACCCGCGCTTCCGGCCCGGTGAGGCGGTGGTGCTCAACGGCTGGGGGGTGGGCGAAGTGCACTGGGGCGGGCTGGCGCAGCGCGCGCGCCTCAAGGCCGACTGGCTGCTGCCGCTGCCGGCAGGGCTGACGCCGTGGGACGCGATGGCCATCGGGACGGCCGGCTACACCGCCGCGCTGTGCGTGCAGGCGCTGGAGGCGCACTGGGCCGCGCAGGGCGTGGCGCCCGGCAGCGGTGACGTGCTGGTGACCGGGGCCGCAGGCGGCGTCGGCAGCCTGGCGGTGCGGCTGCTGGCGCGTGCCGGGCACCGGGTGGTGGCCAGCACCGGCCGGCCGCAGGAGGAGGCGTGGCTGCGCGCGCTGGGCGCCGCGGAGGTGATCGACCGCGCCACGCTCGCCGCCCCCGGCAAGCCGCTGCAGAAGGAGCGCTGGATCGGCGTGGTCGATGCGGTGGGCAGCCACACGCTGGCCAACGCCTGCGCGAGCACCCGCTACGGCGGTGCGGTGGCGGCCTGCGGGCTGGCGCAGGGGCTGGACTTTCCGGCCACGGTGGCGCCGTTCATCCTGCGCGGCGTCACGCTCTACGGCATCGACAGCGTGATGGCGCCGCGCGCCCGGCGCGAGGCGGCCTGGCAGCGGCTGGCGCGGGACGTCGACCACGCCACGCTCGAGGGGCTGGCGCGCACCATCGCGCTGGCCGAGGCGATCGCGGCGGCGCCGGACGTGCTGGCCGGCCGCGTGCGCGGCCGGCTGGTGGTGGACGTCAACGCGTGAGGTCGGGCCGGTTGGGGGCCGGCACGATGTGCCGGTAGGCGTGCCAGGTGGCATGACCCAGCACCGGCCCCACCACCAGCAGGCCGAGGAAGGCCGGTACCATCGCCACCACGCACAGCAGCGTGATCAGCGCACCCCACAGCAGCATCACGCCGGGGTTGGCCAGGCAGGCGCGCAGGCTGGTCAGCGCCGCGGAGACCGCGTCGGTCTGGCGGTCCAGGATCATCGGGATCGAGATCGCGCTGCTGACGAAGATCAGCCCGGCGAAGATCGCTCCCACCGCCAGGTAACTGACGATGAACTCGAGGTTGTCCCAGCTCAGCAGCGCGGCCAGCATGTTGCTGCTGGAGGGCATGGTGTTCATCGTCACCGCGAACACCACCATCGCCGCGCGGCCCCACAGCATCTCCAGGATCAGCAGCACGCCGCCGAAGATGGCCATGGTGGACAGCGTCGGCCGCCACGCCACCAGCGAGGCGCGCAGCGACGGGGTCTCGCCGCGCTCCAGCGCGCGGCTGGCGTGGTAAAGCCCCAGCGCCAGGAACGGCCCCATCAACAGGAAACCCGCGCTGAGCGCCAGCACGTAGGCCGGCGCGTGCAGGAACGCCTGCCACAGGGCCTGCCCCATCAGCGCGAAGCAGGCGCCATAGAACAGCCCGATGCGCGGACAGCGGCGAAAGTCCGCCCAGCCGCGCGCCAGCCAGCGCAGCGGATCGCCGGGGCGCAGGTCAGCAAGCTCGAGATCGAAGACCGACTCGCGCGCCGGCGTGGCGCCGGAGTTGCCGGATTCGTGCGGGATCGTGGCCATCGTCGACCCTCCAGTCTTGATTTATGTCAAGAGGGACGCTAGCGCAACGCAGGCGCGCTGTCCATCCGCGTCGACCCGGGGGTGGGCGCGGCCGCTACACTCGCGGCCACGATGACCGCCACCTTCGCGCCTCCGTACACCGCACCCGACGACCTCCTGCCCACGTTGCGCGCGCAGGGCTTCGCGGTGCTGGATGCCGCCGGGGTGCGCGCCTGGCTGGGCCTGACGGCCGAGGCGCTGCGGGCGCTGGAGCCGGCGTGGGACGACCTGCCGCCGGACGAGTACCTGAGGGACGGCGGACGCTACCGCCGGCGTCGCCACGGCTGCTACCGCGTCGAGGGCGAAGCGGTGCTGCCGGTGCCGCATCGCGCGCACTACCAGCCGGTGGAATACAACGCGCTGCACGGCGGCATGCGGCGCTGGTTCGCGCCGCTCACGCCCGCGCTGACCGGCCAGCCCGCCTGGCCGCGCCTGCTCGCCGCCGTGGCGGCGGTGGCCGGCGCGCTGCGCGGGCCGCAGCCATGGTTCCTGGAGGCGCATCCGTTCCGCATCGACACCACCGGCGGCATCGGCCGGCCGACCCCGGAAGGCGCGCACCGCGATGGCGTCGACGTGGTGGCCGTCTTCCTCGTGGCGCGCCACGCCATCAAGGGTGGCGAAAGCCGCGTCTTCGAGGCCGACGGCCCGCGCGGCCAGCGCTTCACGCTGACCGAGCCATGGTCGCTGCTGCTGCTGGACGACGCGCGCGTGATCCACGAGACCACGCCGATCCAACCGCTGCGCGAGGGCGAGCCGGGCTGGCGCGACACGCTGGTGCTGACCGTGCGCGGCGGCGGCTTCCTCGGCGACGACGGGGCGTGACGGCGGCCGACCCGGCCGGCCCTCGCGTCCGACGGCCGTTCACGCGGGTCGGGCCGGCCCGCCTCGCCGGGGCGACCTCGGCCGCCGTCCCGCGCGGCGGCGGGCCCTCACTGCGGCTGAAAGCCGCTGTCGCGGATGATGCGCGCCCACACCTCGCGGTAGGCGCGCTCGCGCGCGGCCAGCTGCTCGCCGCTCATGTGGCCGACGTTGAGGCCCATGGCGGTCAGGCGCTCGCGCACCGCCGGCTGCGCCACCACCTTGGCCAGCGCGGCGTCCAGCTGGGCCAGCGTCGCCGCCGGCGTGCCGGCGGGGGCGAACAGGCCGTAGAACGGCACCTCCTCGAAGCCGGCGATGCCCAGCTCGGCAAACGTGGGCACGTCCGGCAGCGCCGGCTGGCGCTGGCGCCCCATCACCGCCACCACGTGCAGCTTGCCGGCGCGGTGGTTCTCGATGAAGTCCGGGACCGAGCCGACGCCGGCCGGAATCTGGTTGCCGAGCATGTCGGCCATCATCGGCGCGCTGCCGCGGTACGGCACCGGCACCAGGTCGAGCCGCTGCTGGCGCGCCAGCACCTGCACGAGGAACTGCGGCACGGAGGCCGGCGCCGGAATGCCCACCGCGGCCTTGCCGCCCTGGGCGCGCACCCACTGGGCGAACTCCGACAGCGAGCGTGCCGGCGTGCCGCCGGAGACGGCCAGCGCATTGACGAAGGTGGCAAAGCCGCCGACGGCGACGAAGTCGCGCACCGGATCGAAGCCGGGGTTGCGCATCACCAGTGGCAGGATGGTGACGCTGTGGTCGTGCGTCAGGAACAGCGTCGTGCCATCCGGCGCGGCGGCCTTGAGCGCCTGCGCCGCCAGTTGCCCGCCGGCGCCGGCGCGGTTTTCCACCACCACCGGCACGCCCAGCGCCTCGCGCAGCGGCTCGGCCAGCAGACGGGCGATGGCGTCGGTGCCGCCGCCCGGCGGAAAGCCGACCAGGATCCTGATGGTGCGGCTGTCGGCGCGGGCAAGCCACGGCGCCGCCAGCAGGGCGGTGGCGGCGGCGGCGCGGGAGACGAACTGGCGGCGGTTGGCGTGGGGCATGCGGTTCATGGCGGGATCGGGTTGGGCCGGGACAAGCCGCGCCGGGGTGGCCGCGGCGTGCGCCAATCTTAGCGGCAGCGCCGTGCGGATGGCCAGCGGCCGGGCGGCGTCACCGGTGCGAACGGCGCCGATGGCGGGCCTGCCGGATAATGCGTGCCCGATGTGGATCGACACCCATTGCCACCTCGATGCGCCGGAATTCGGCGCGGAGGCGGCGGCCGAGCGCGAGCGCGCCCGCGCCGCCGGGGTGGCGTGGTGCGTGCTGCCGGCGGTGCGCGCGGCCGACTTCGCGCGCGTGCGCGCGCTGGCGCACGAGCTGGGCGACGTGTACGCGCTCGGCATCCACCCGCTGTGCGTGGCCGAGGCGGACGAGGCCGACCTCGCCGCGCTGCAGGAGGCACTGGAGCGCTGGGCTGGTGACCCGCGGCTGGTGGCGGTGGGGGAGATCGGGCTCGACTTCCTCGAGCCGGAACTGGCCGCCGAGCCGCTGCGCGGCAAGCAGCTCGCCTTCCTGCGCGCGCAGCTGGAGCTGGCACAGCGCCACGGCCTGCCGGTGATCCTGCACGTGCGCCGCAGCGTCGATGCGGTGACGGCGGCGCTGCGGGCGCTGGCGCGTGCCGGGCGCACCGTGGGGGGCGGCATCGCGCACGCCTTCAACGGCAGCCTGCAGCAGGCGCAGGCGCTGCTCGCGCTGGGTTGCCGGCTCGGCTTCGGCGGCGCGGCCACGTTCGACACCGCGCAGCGGCTGCGCCGGCTGGTGACCGGGCTGCCGCTGCAGGCGCTGGTGCTGGAGACCGATGCGCCCGACATCCCGCCGCAGTGGCTCTACGTGCCGGCGGCCGAGCGGGCCGCGGGCCGCCCGATGCCGCGCAACACGCCGACAGAGCTGCCACGCATCGGCGCGACGCTGGCGGCGCTGCGCGGGCTGCAGCCGGCCGAGCTGGCGCGCGCCACCGCCGCCAACGCGGCGCAGGCGCTGCCACGGCTGGGCGCGCTGATCGCGGCGGAGGGCGGGCGATGAGCGGCGCGGCCGACTGGCTGCACGGCCTGCCGCCGGTGCTGGATGCGCGCACGCGGGTGGTGGTGCTCGGCAGCTTTCCCGGCGTGGCCTCGCTGCAGGCGCGGCAGTATTACGCGCATCCGCGCAACCAGTTTTGGCCGATCCTGGGGCGGCTGCTTGGCCTGCCGCTGCCCGCGCTGCCGTATGAGCAGCGGCTGGCGGTGCTGCTGGCGCACGGCATCGGGCTGTGGGACGTCTACGCGCGCTGCGTGCGTGCCGGCAGCCTGGACAGCGCGATCGAGCGGGCCGAGCCGAACGACCTCGCGCAGCTGCGCCGGCGCTGTCCGCAGCTGCGCGCCGTGCTGCACAACGGCGGCGAGAGCTGGCGCCACGCGCGCCGCACGCGCGCGCTCGGCGTGGCGGTGCAGCGTGTGCCCTCCACCAGCCCGGCCAACGCCTCCTGGACGCTGCAGCGCAAGCTGGCGGCGTGGGCGCAGGCGCTGGCCACGCACGGGGTACCGCTGGCGGGCTGGTCGCCGGATTCGGAGGATGGCGTCGCCCTCGACACCGGGCCGGGCGTCGTCCCTGCCGCCGGATCCGGTGCCCACGTTCCGGCACGCCACGGCGAGGAACCCGTGGCGGTGGCCAGCCGGGAGGATCCGACATGAGCCGGGCCGCCGGCGGTCTGCCCGAGGTCACGCTGTCGGAGCAGGGCGGCGTGCGCCACCTGCACCTCGGCACGCCGTGGGTGCAGGGCAGCATGCGCATCCGCGAGCCGACGCAGATCGTGCTGGAGTACGTGCAGCGCATGATGGCCTGGCTGCTGTTCGTCGAGCCCGACACCGTCGGCCGGCGCCGCGCGCTGCAGCTGGGGCTGGGGGCCGGGGCGCTGACGCGCTTTTGTCACCAGCGGCTCGGCATGGACACCACCGCGGTGGAGCTCAATCCCCAGGTGGTGACGGCGTGCCGGGCGTGGTTTCGCCTTCCGGACGACGGGCCGCGGCTGCGCGTCATCGTTGGCGACGCCGCCGAGTGGGTGCGCCACGCGCCGTGGCAGGGCCGCTTCGACGCCGTGCAGGTCGACCTCTACGACCACGAGGCCGCCGCGCCGGTGCTGGACGATGCGGCCTTCTACGCCGACGTGCGCGCGCTGCTGACGCCGCAGGGCTGCATGACGGTGAATCTGTTTGGCCGCTGTGCGAGTTTCGGGCGGTCGCTCGCCTCGCTGGCGGCGGCGTTCGGGGCCGAGGCGCTGTGGGTGTTCCGTCCGACGCGCGAAGGCAACACGGTGGTGCTGGCGCAGCGCACGCCGCAGCGGCCGCCGCGCGATCGGCTGGCCGCACGCGCCGAGGTGATCCGCGCCCGTTGGCGCCTGCCGGCGCCGCAGTGGCTGCGCAGCCTGCGGCCGGTGCAGCCATGAGCGTTGCCGCAGCCCCCCAGCCCATGGCCCATGCGGCAGCGGCACGGCGCCGCCGCAGCGGCCTGCTGCTGGCCGCAGGGGGCGCGATTGCCTTCAGCGGCAAGGCCATCATCGTCAAGCTCGCCTACCGTCACGGGGTCGATGCGGTCACGCTGCTGATGTACCGCATGCTGTTTGCGCTGCCGCTGTTTGCGGCGATGGCGTGGTGGGCGGCGCGGCGGCCCGGCACGCGGCCGCTGACGCGCCGCGACTGGGCCGGCATCGCGTGGCTCGGCTTCACCGGCTACTACGCCGCCAGCTTCCTCGACTTCTGGGGGCTGCAGTACATCAGCGCGAGCCTGGAGCGCCTGATCCTCTACCTGAACCCGACGCTGGTGCTGCTGCTGGGCTGGCTGCTGCACGGGCGGCGCGTGACGGTGCGGCAGGCCGCCGCGATGGCGCTGTCGTACGCCGGTGTGCTGCTGGTGTTCGGGCACGAAGTCTCGTTCGAGGGCCGCGCCACCGTGGTCGGCAGCCTGCTGGTGCTGGCCAGTGCGGTCAGCTACGCGCTCTACCTGGTGCACAGCGGCCAGATGGTCGGACGCCTGGGGGCGCTGCGGCTGGTGAGTCTGGCCACGCTCGTGGCCTGCGCGCTGTGCCTGGCGCAGTTCCTGCTGCTGCGGCCGCTGGCGGCGGCGTGGGTGCCGGCGCCGGTGCTGGGGCTGTCGCTGCTCAACGCCGTGCTGTGCACCGCGGCGCCGGTGGTGATGGTGATGCTGGCCATCGAGCGCATCGGCGCCGGCCTCACCGCCCAGACCGGGCTGCTCGGGCCGCTGTCCACCGTGGCGCTGGGGGTGGCGGTGCTCGGCGAGCCGTTCAACGCGTGGATCGTGGCCGGCACGGCGCTGGTGCTGGCCGGGGTGCTGTGGGTCAGCCGGGCCGATGCGGCGCCGCGCTGACGGGGTCGAAGGAAGGAGCGACGATGGACCTGGGCATTGCGGGACGTTGGGCACTGGTGTGCGGCGCCAGCCGCGGGCTGGGCTGGGGATGCGCGCGGGCGCTGGCGCTGGAGGGGGTCAACGTCGTGATGGCCGCGCGCGGCGCCGAGGCGCTGCAGCAGGCCGCCGCGCGGCTGCGCGCCGAGCTGCCGCCCGGCGCCGCCAACCGCATCGTCGCGGTGGCGGCCGACGTCACCACCGAGGAGGGGCGCGCCGCGCTGTGGAGCGCGCCGGACGCGCCGGGGCGCGACGTCGACATCCTCGTCACCAACGCCGGCGGGCCGCCACCGGGGGACTTTCGCCAGTGGGGGCGCGAGCAGTGGCTGGCGGCACTGCAGGCCAACATGCTGGCGCCGATCGAGCTGATCAAGGCCACGGTGGACGGCATGGCCGCGCGCGGCTTTGGCCGCATCGTCAACATCACCTCCAGCGCCGTCAAGGCTCCGATCGACATCCTGGGCCTGAGCAACGGCGCGCGCAGCGGCCTGACCGGCTTCGTCGCCGGACTGGCCCGCGGCGAACTGGCCGCACGCGGCGTGACGATCAACAACCTGCTGCCCGGCAAGTTCGACACCGACCGCCTGCGCGCCACGCTGCAGGCGGCGGCGCAGGCAAGCCACCGCACCTTGGAACAGGTGCGCGCGGCGCAGCTGGCGCAGATCCCGACGCGGCGCTTCGGCACGCCGCAGGAGTTCGGCGCCGTCTGCGCCTTCCTGTGCAGCGTGCACGCCGGCTATCTCACCGGCCAGAACATCCTGCTCGACGGCGGTGCCTTCCCGGGCACGTTCTGAACGGCGCGGGTGGGTGCCGCCGATCACCGCCGCGACGACACCACGATGCCAGCCACGATCAGCACGAATGCCGCGGCGTGGTAGCCGCGCGGCGGCTCGCCGAGCAGCAGCGTGGACATCACCGCGGTGAACAGCGGCGTCAGGTTGGTGAAGAAGCCGGCCAGCGTCGGGCCGGCGCGCTGCACGCCGGCGCCCCAGGCGCGGTAGGCCAAGATCGACGGCCCCACCGCCACGAACAGCAGCACGCCGGCCAGCGGCCAGCTCCAGCGGATCGCGGTCGGCATGTCGGCCGGCGCGGCCAGCGCGAGCCACGTCCACTCGCCGGCGGTCAGCACGCCGGCCGTCAGCAGCCCGAACACCGCCTGCGCCAGCAGAAACGCTGCCCAGTCGGCGCGGATCGCCGGGTCCTCGTCGCGGCGCGTCAGCAGCCAGCTGTAGCCGGCCCAGGTCAGCGCCGCGGCCAGCATCCACGCGTCGCCGGGCACGAAGCGCAGCGCCAGCAGGTTGTCCAGCCGCCCCTGCGCCAGCACGGTCAGCACCCCGGCCAGCGACAGCAGCGCGCCCAGCATCTGTTGGCGCAGCACCGGCGCCCCGAAGAACAGCCGTCCCACCAGCATCATCCACAGCGGCATGCTGGAGGCCACCAGCGTGACGTTGAGCGGCGTGGAGGTGTGCAGCGCCAGGTACTGCAGCATGTTGTAGCCGGCCACCGCCAGGCTGCCCAGCAGCAGAAAGCGCCGCCACTGCCGCCACAGCCCGCTGCCGGGGCGCAGCACCCACGCCGCCAGCGGCAGCAGCAGCAGCGCCGCCAGCACCCAGCGCAGGAAGTTGAACGTGATCGGCGGAATCCACGGGGCGGCCACGCGGCCGACGATGGCGTTGCCGGCCCACAGCAGCGGGGCCAGGGTCAGCAGCGCGATGGTGGAGGGGGTGAGGGCGGGGGAGCGCGTCGGCGGCATCCCCCGCACTGTAGCCGAGCCGGCCGACGCGCGCCGGACGCCCGCGCGACGTCCCCGCGCCGGCGCGTGCCGCCCGGTTGTGGCACCATGCGCCCCGATTCACCACCATCTTCGACGAGGAGTCCTGCGCCATGCCCAGCAGCCGAGCCGTGCTGATCGACCGAACCGGGGGCCCCGAGGTGTTGCGCCTGGCCGAGGTGGCCGTCGGCGAACCCGGCCCGGGCGAGGTGCGCATCCGCCACCACGCCATCGGCCTGAACTTCATCGACGTCTACCACCGCACCGGGCTGTACCCGCTGCCGCTGCCGGCGCGGCTGGGCATGGAGGGCGCCGGCGTGGTGGAGGCGGTCGGCCCCGGCGTGGACCACCTGGCCGTCGGTGCCCGCGTGGCCTACGCGGCGCAGCCGCCGGGGGCGTACTGCGACGTGCGCGTGATGCCGGCCACCAACGTCGTGCGCCTGCCCGAGGGGCTGTCGTTCGAGCAGGGCGCCGCGATGATGCTCAAGGGGCTGACCGCGCAGTACCTGCTCAGGCACTGCCGCCCGGTGGAGGGGCTGCAGCCGGGCGACTGGGTGCTGCTGCACGCCGCCGCCGGCGGCGTCGGGCTGATCGCCTGCCAGTGGGCGCGGGCGCTGGGTCTGCGCGTGATCGGCACCGCCGGCAGCGACGACAAGTGCGCGCTGGCGCTGCGGCACGGCGCCGAGGTCTGCATCAACTACCGGCGCGAGGACTTCGTCGCCCGCGTGCGCGAGCTCACCCGCGGACAGGGGGTCAAGGTGGTCTACGACTCGGTCGGCAAGGACACGTGGGAGGGATCGCTCGACTGTCTGCGCGAGTTCGGGCTGATGGTCTCGTTCGGCAACGCCAGCGGCCCGGTGCCGCCGTTCTCGCCCGGGGTGCTGGGGCCGAAGGGGTCGCTGTACGTGACGCGGCAGACGCTGTTCACGCACATCCGCACGCGCGAGCGCACGCAGGCGATGGCCGACGACTTGTTCGCCGCGGTGCTGTCCGGTCAGGTGCGCATCCACATCGCGCAGCGCTTCGCGCTGGCGGACGTGCGCGCCGCGCACGCGGCGCTGGAGGCGCGCCAGACCACCGGTTCCACCGTGCTGCTGCCGTGACGGGCGGCCCCGCCCGCGCGGCGCTCAGCGCGCCGCCACCGCCGGGGCGTGCTCGCACCAGTAGGTCAGCAGATGGCCGCGCGTCGGTTCGCGCACCGTCTGCAGGCCGGTGAAGCCGTGCGGCCCGACCGCGGGGGCGGAGGGCAGGTAGTGCGCCTCGTGCAGCAGGTACGGCTGACCCTGCCAGCGCCCCAGCGTGCGCACCGTGACGCCCGCACCCGGCGCCGGCGGCAGGCGGTTGACCACCTCGACGATGAGGCTGGCTCCCTCCAGCAGCGGCGCCGGCACCTCGTCGGCAGCGCTGGGCGGCACCGCCAAGACGCGCGTGGCGCCGGCCCAGCCGACATGGCAATGCACCGTCTGCGCCACCGCCGCCTGGACCAGCAGGGCGGCCAGCAGCGAGCCGCCTCGCAGACAGCGGGCGGCGCGGCGGCGAAGGGACGAACTGGGCATGGTGGCATTCTACGCAAGGGCGCGGCCGCGCCGCGTGCGCGTCTGCGCCGCTGTGGCGCCCGCACCACCGGCCGCCGCGTTCAGCGGCTGCGGCGCACCCGCCGCAGCTCGTCGACGATCAGGCCGATGGCGCCGGTGGTGATGGCCACGTCGGCGACGTTGAAGGCGGGATAGTGCCCGCCGGCGAACAGCGGCGCCAGCCAGCGGTGGTGAAAGTCGAACATGTCCACCACGTAGCCGTGCAGCGCGCGGTCGATCACGTTGCCCAGTGCCCCGCCCAGCAGGCACGCCAGCGAGAACGCGAACAGCCGCTGCTGATGGTGCGCGCGCAGCAGCCACAGGATGAAGGCGATCGCCGCCAGGCCGACGCCGAGGAACAGCCAGCGCTGCCAGCCGCCGGCGCCGGCCAGGAAGGAAAACGCCGCGCCGGGGTTGTGCACGCGCACGAGGTTGAAGAAGCTGGTCACCGGCAGCACCTCGCCGTGGCGAAACAGCGCCACGATCAGCGCCTTGGTGGCCTGGTCCAGCAGCACGATGGCGGCGGCCAGCCCGAGCCAGACCAGCATGCCGCGCGACGACGCCTTGGCCATGACGGACAGGTCCCGGCGCGTCAGGGGGCGTGGCGCGGTTCACCGGCGCCGTACAGGTTGCTCGTGCAGCGGCCGCACAGGTGCGGGTGCGCCGGGTCGTGGCCGACGTCGGCGCGCCAGTGCCAGCAGCGCGCGCACTTGGCGTGGGGCGAGGGCGTGACCCTCACCCCGAGCGTCTCGCCGCGCTGCAGCGTCAGCGCCGAGACGAGGAAGACGAAGCGCGCGTCCTCGCCGAGCGTGGCCAGCAGCGCGTGATCCTCCGGCGGCAGCGTCAGCGTCACCTCGGCCTGCAGCGACGGCCCGATGCGCCCGGCGGCGCGCTCGTCCTCGATGGCCTTGTTGACGGCGTCGCGCACCTGCAGGATGCGCGCCCACTTGGCCAGCAGCGCCTCCTCCGGCGTCGGCAGCGCCAGATACGTCTCGGTGAAGATCGACGGGGTGTGGCCGATGAGCGCCCAGGCCTCCTCGGCGGTGAAGGACAGGAACGGCGCCATCCAGCGCAGCATGGCGTGCAGGATGCGGTGCAGGGCGGTCTGCGCGCTGCGGCGCGCCAGCGACTTCGGCGCCGTGGTGTAGAGCCGGTCCTTCAGCACGTCGAGGTAGAACGCGCCCAGGTCCTCGGAGCAGAACACCTGGAGCTTCGCCACCACCGGGTGGAACTCGTAGTCGTGGTAGTGCGCCAGGATCTCGGCCTGCAGCTGCGCGGTGCGCGCCAGCGCCCAGCGGTCGATCTCCAGCAGCTGCGCATCGGGCACGGCGTCGGTGCCGGGATCGAAGTCGCTCGTGTTGGCCAGCAGGAAACGCAGCGTGTTGCGGATGCGGCGGTAGGCGTCCACCACGCGCGCCAGGATCTTGTCGTCGATGGCCAGGTCGCCGGAGTAGTCGGTGGCGGCGACCCACAGCCGGATGATCTCGGCGCCGAGCTTGTCGCTGACCTCCTGCGGGGCCACGACGTTGCCGAGCGACTTGCTCATCTTGCGGCCCTGGCCGTCCACGGTGAAGCCGTGCGTGAGCAGCGCTTTGTACGGCGCGCGCCCGTGCATCGCGCAGGCCGTCAGCAGCGAGGAGTGGAACCAGCCGCGGTGCTGGTCATGCCCCTCGAGGTAGAGGTCGGCCTCCGGGCCCTCGTCGTGACCGGCGCCGGCGTGGCTGCCCTTGAGCACCGTGTGGTGCGTGGTGCCGGAGTCGAACCACACCTCGAGGATGTCGCTGCTCTTGACGTAGAGCGCCGGGTCGGTGGCGTCGCCCAGCCGCGCCAGGATGTCGGCCACCGACAGCTTGCTCCACGCCTCGATGCCGCCCTGCTCGATGACGTCGGCGGCCAGGTCGATGATCTCCGGCGTGCGCGGGTGCGGCTCGCCGCTGTCGCGGTGCAGCAGGAACGGCAGCGGCACGCCCCAGGAGCGCTGGCGGCTGATGCACCAGTCGGGCCGGTGCGCGATCATGTCGCGCAGGCGCGCGCGGCCGCTTTCCGGATAGAAGCGGGTGTGCTCGATGGCCTCCAGCGCCATCTCGCGCAGCGTGCGCGGCGCCGGGTCGGTGGCGAAGATGCCGCGCGTGGCCTCGGTCGGCGCGTCCATGCGGATGAACCACTGCGCCGCGGCGCGGAAAATCACCGGTGTCTTGTGGCGCCAGCAGTGCGGGTAGCTGTGCGTGATGGTCTGCGTGGCCAGCAGCCGGTCGGCCGCGCGCAGCGTCTCGATGACGCGCGGCACCGCCTCCCAGATGGACAGGCCGCCGAACAGCGGCAGCTCGGCGGCGAAGACGCCGTTGCCCTGCACCGGGTTGAGGATGTCGCCCAGCGCCAGCCCGTGCGCGGTGCAGGAGTTGAAGTCCTCCACGCCGTAGGCCGGCGCCGAGTGCACGAGGCCGGTGCCGTCCTCGGCGGTGGCGTAGTCGGCCAGATAGACGGGTGAGAGCCGGTCGTAGCCCGGGTGCACGTGCGCCAGCGGATGGCGGAAGGCGATGCGGTCCAGCACCCGCCCGGGTGCCACCGCCAGCACCTGCCCCGGCAGGCCGTAGCGCTGCAGGCAGTGCTCCACCAGCGCCTCGGCCAGGATCAGCAGGCCGCGCGGCGTTTCCACCAGCGCATACGGCAGCTCGGGGTTGACGTTGAGCGCCTGGTTGGCCGGAATGGTCCACGCGGTGGTGGTCCAGATCACCGCCAGGATCGGCCGCTCGGCCAGCGCCTGAAGGTCCGCGTGCGGCAGCGGGCTGGCGGCGGCGAACGCCTGCAGCAGCCGCTGCGGCTCGGCACACGGGAAGGCCACGTCCAGCGAGGGGCTCTGCTTGTCGGCGTACTCGATCTCGAACTCCGCCAGCGACGAGCCGCAGTCGAAGCACCAGTGCACGGGCTTGAGGCCCCGGTACACGAAGCCGCGCTCCATGACGCGCTTGAAGGCGCGCAGCTCCTCGGCCTCGTTGCGGAAGTCCATCGTGCGGTAGGGGCGCTCCCAGTCGCCCAGCACCCCCAGCCGCTTGAAGTCGGCCATCTGCAGCGCGATCTGCTCGCTGGCGAACGCCCGCGCCTTGGCCTGCATCTCGTCACGGCTCAGCCCCCGCCCGTGCAGCTTTTCGATCGCGTTCTCGATCGGCAGGCCGTGGCAGTCCCAGCCCGGCACGTACTGCGCGTCGAAGCCCGCGAGCTGCCGCGCCTTGACGATCATGTCCTTGAGCACCTTGTTGACCGCGTGTCCGATGTGGATGCGGCCGTTGGCGTACGGCGGGCCATCGTGCAGAATGAACTTCGGCGCGCCGCGGCGCGCCTCGCGCAGGCGCCGGTAGAGGCCCTGCTCCTCCCACTGGCGCACCCAGCCCGGCTCGCGCTGCGGCAGGTTGCCGCGCATCGGAAACGGGGTCTCGGGCAGGTTCAGCGTCGCGCTGTAGTCGGGCAAGGACGCGTCGCGCGCGTCGGCGGGGGTGCGGTCAGGCTTCATGGTGGGCGGCTCGGGGCCCATGGGCGGCCCACCAGGCGCGGGCGTCGGCGCAGTCCTGGGCGATGCCGGCTGCCAGGGCGTCCAGACTCGGGTAGCGGCGTTCGTCGTGCAGCTTGTGCAGCAGCTCGACGCGGATGATTCTACCGTAGGCCTCGCCGGGGACCGGCGCGTCGGCCAGGGCCCGGCGCACGCGCTCGGGCCACTCCAGGCAGTGCGTCTCCAGCAGCACGCGCCCGCCGTTGACGTCGCGCGGATCGAGCGACGGCCGCACCCCCAGGTTGGCCACGCCGGGCAGCGGGGCTGCGCCGGGCGCCGGATCCAGCCCGTGCACCTGCACCACGAAGATGCCGCTGGCCGCCGGCTTCCAGTGCTGGAAGCGCAGGTTCAGCGTGCGAAAGCCGTCGCCACGCCCTGCGGCCGTCTCGCCCAGCGCGCGGCCGAGCTTGCGACCGTGCACCACGTGGCCGCTGATCGCGTACGGCCGGCCCAGCAGCGCCGCGGCGCCGGTCATGTCGCCGCTGGCCAGTGCCGCGCGCACCTCGGAGCTGGAGACGCGCACGCCGTGCACCTCGTAACTGAGCATGCGCGCCACGTCGAAGCCGCGCGCCGTGCCCAGCGCATCCAGCAGCGCGTAGTCGCCGCGGCGCTGGGCGCCGAAGCGGAAATCGTCACCCACCAGCACGTAGCGCGCCTGCAGCGCACGCACCAGCACGTCGTCGACGAACGCCTCGGCCGACAGCGCCGCCAGCCGCGCGTCGAAAGGCAGGATCACGCACTCGTCCACACCGCAGCGGCGCAGCTCGGCCAGCTTGTCGCGCAGCGTGGCGATGCGCGCCGGGGCGAGCTGCGGCTGGCGCCGCTGGGCGGCGAAGAAGTCGCGCGGGTGCGGCTCGAACGTCACCACGCAGGCCGGCAGCCCGCGGTGGCGCGCCTCGTTGATCAGCAAGGCCAGCATCGCCTGGTGGCCGCGGTGCACGCCGTCGAAGTTGCCGATCGTCAGCGCGCGCGGCCGTGGCGGCTGGCGCAGCAGGTTGTGCAGACCGTAGACGATGTTCATGCGCGGCGGCGGGGTGTCGGGCGGCCGTCACGACACGGCCGCCAAAGGGCGCTACTATGACACAGCGATGAGGGTGCTGAAGCTGACCGCGCACGGGCTGCCGCAGGCATGGCTGACGCTGCAGCAGGCCGTGCTGCACTACGCCGCCGGCGACGTGCGCTGGGTCGCCGGCGGCTGCATCGCCACCTTCCGCGGCGGCATCAACGCGCGCACCGGCCTGCAGACGCGCGTGGACGTGCACGCCATCATCGGCACGCGCGGGCACAGCCAGATCAACCCGTTCGACGTCGTGCCGAGCCTGACCAACGCCAAGCTGTTCGCACGTGACCGGCAGATGTGCGCCTACTGCGGTCAGCGGTTCGAGGAGCGCGAGCTGACGCGCGAGCACATCGTGCCGCTGGCGCAGGGCGGGCGCGACCAGTGGATGAACGTGGTCACCGCCTGCCGCGCCTGCAACCATCGCAAGGGCAACCGCACCCCCGAGCAGGCGCGCATGCCGCTGCTGTACGCGCCCTATGTCCCCAATCTCTGGGAGGACTTCATCCTGCGCAACCGGCGCATCCTGGCCGACCAGATGGAATTCCTGATGGCGCACCTGCCGCGCCACTCGCGGCTGCACGGCTGAGGGGCGCGCGCGGCGTGGCCGCCGCGCCACGGTGGGCGGCCTCGGCCTTGCCGGCCATGCCGCCGATGGGATCGTGCGGTTAGGATGGATGCTCCATCCCTGTGGAGTCCAGGCCATGACCTCTGCCGCCACCGCACATCGCTGGCGCTTCTTCCGCGCCGGCGGCGTCGACCAGCCGCTGATCGACGGGGCCGACGACCTGCGCGCCCTGCCCGGACTCGACCCGAAGCTGTGGGTGGCGCTGGCCTGCCCGACCAGCGGCCTGACGATCGACCCTGCCACCATGGCGCTGCTGGACCGCGACGGCGACGGACGCATCCGCCGGCCGGAGGTGCTGGCCGCCGTCGCGTGGGTGTGCGACCGGCTGCGCGATCCCGGGATGCTGTTCGACGGCGGCGCCAGCCTGGCGCCGCACGACCTGGCCGACGACGAGGAGGGGCGGGCGCTGCGCGAGGCGGCGCGACTGGTGCTGCGGCGGCTCGGTCGCCCGGAGGACGACCCGCTGACCGCGGACGACTTGGCCGAGCCGGCGCGCGTCTTCCCGCCCGATCTGCCCAACGGTGACGGCCTGGTGCCGGCGGCGCTGGTGGCCAGCGATGCGGAGCTGGAGGCTTGGGTCGGGCGCTTGCTGGCCGTCTACGGGAGTGCTGCCGACCGCAGCGGCCAGCCCGGCATCGGCGAGGCGCAGATCGCCGCGGCGCAGGCCGACGTGGCGGCCGTGCGCGCCTGGCGGGCGGCGCAACCCGAGGGCGATGCGGCGACGCTGGCCGCCGCGTGGCAGGCCGTGCAGGCGCTGGCGGCCAAGGTCGAGGATCATTACACCCGCTGCCGCTTGGCGGCGTTCGATGCGCGGCTGCAGCCGGCGCTGGATTGGTCGCCGCAGGCGCTGGCGACGCTGGGCGAGCCGGCGCTGGCGGCCGCCGGCGAAGCGCTGGCCGCGCTGCCGCTGGCGCACGTCACGCCCGAGCCGCTGCTGCCGCTGCGCGCCGAGGCGCTCAACCCGGCCTGGGCGGCGGCGGTGGAGGCGCTGCGCGTGCAGGCCGTGCAGCCGCTGCTGGGCGAGCGCGAGGCGCTGACCGAGGCGGATTGGCGCCTGCTCAACGCCCGCCTGCGGCCGTGGGGCGAGTGGCTGGCCGCGCGCCCGGCCGTCCCGGCGGCCGACTGGCCGCCCGCCTGGCTGCAGGCGTGGGAGGAGGAGGCCGTGGCGGAGCGGCTGCACGCGGCCGTGGCGTACGACCTCGGCGCCGCGGCACAGGCCGAGCGCATCGAGGCGCTGCGCGCCCTGCTGCTGCTGCGCCGCGACCTCGTCACGCTGCTGCGCAACATGGTCAACTTCGCCGACTTCTACGGCCGCGCGCAGGCGGCGTTCCAGATCGGCACGCTCTACATCGACCAGCGCGAGTGCCGACTGTGCCTGCCGGTGGCCGATGCCGCCGCGCACGCCCAGCTGGCGGCACACAGTGGCATGTACCTGCTCTACGGCGTGTGCGAGCGTGCCGGCGAGGCACCGCGTGGCCTCGTGGCGGCGCTGACCGCCGGTGATGCCTCCGACTTCATGGTGCCGGGCCGCCACGGCCTCTTCGTCGACCACACCGGACGCGACTGGCTGTTCACGCTGCAGCGCGTGGTCGACAACCCGATCAGCGTGCGCGAGGCGTTCTGGCTGCCGTACCGGCGCCTCGGCCGCCTGGTCGGCGAGCAGCTGCGCAAGTTCGCCGCCGCGCGCGACCAGGCCGTGCAGGCGCGCGCCGGCCTCGCCGGCGTTCGACATCGCCAAGTTCGCCGGCATCTTCGCCGCCATCGGCTTGGCGCTGGGGGCGCTCGGCACGGCGCTGGCGGCGGTGGTGACGGGCTTGCTGCAGCTGGCCTGGTGGCAGGTGCCGCTGGTCATCCTCGGGATCATGCTGCTGATCTCGGGGCCCTCGATGCTGCTGGCGGCGCTGAAGCTGCGCCGGCGCAACCTCGGCCCGCTGCTGGACGCCAACGGCTGGGCGGTCAATGCGCGTGCCCGCATCGGCATCCCCTTCGGCCGCCGGCTGACGCTGACGGCGCAGCTGCCGCCCGGGGCGCAGCGCCGGCTCAGCGACGCAGCATGAAGCGCAGCAGCCGCTGCGTCAGCGCGCCGTAGGGCGGGCGCACCCAGCGGTCGAAGACTGCACCCACCAGCGGGTGCTGCTCGTACACGCCCTTCAGGTGCGAGAAGCGCTCGAAGCCGTGGCGCCCGTGGTAGGCGCCCTGGCCGCTTGCCCCCACGCCGCCGAACGGCAGCGCATGCTGCGGTTGGTGCAGCATGCAGTCGTTGACGGTGACGCCGCCGCTCGTGGTGCGCGCCAGCACCCGCTCGATGACGGCGCGGTCGCGCTCGAACAGGTACAGCGCCAGCGGCCGCGGGCCGGCTTCGATGCGCGCCAGCGCCTCGTCCAGCTCGTCGTACGTCAGCACCGGCAGCAGCGGGCCGAAGATCTCCTCCCGCATCAGGGCGGTGTCGGCGGGGGGATCGAGCACCGCCACCGGCCCGAGCACCGCAGGCGCGGGGGCGGGCGCCTCGGGCGGTGGCACCGCCGGCTGCAGCAGCGGCACCAGCGTGGCGCCGCCGGCGGCGGCCTCGGCAGCCAGGCGCAGCATGCGCTGCCACGCCGCCGCGCTGGCCAGCGCGGTGTAGTCCGGGTCGTCCACGCCCCCCGGCCAGCGGCGCCGGGCGTGGGTCTGCAACGCCTGCACGAAGGCGTCGCGCCGCGCCCGCGGCACCAGGCAGTAGTCCGGCGCGATGCAGGTCTGGCCGGCGTTCCAGCCCTTGGCGCTGACGATGCGGTCGGCCGCCTGCTGCAGGTCGGCGCCGGGGCCGACGATGGCCGGCGACTTGCCACCCAGCTCCAGCGTCAGCGGCGTCAGCTGCGGCGCGGCCGCCTGCGCCACCAGCCGTCCGACCCGCGTCGAGCCGGTGAAGAGCAGATGGTCCAGCGGCAGCGCCGCCAGCGCCGCGGCCACTGCCGGCCCGCCCGTGACGACGCACACCTGATCGGGCGGGAAAGCCTCGCCCAGCGTGCGCTGCAGCAAGGCCGCCGTGTGCGGCGCCAGCTCCGAGGGCTTGAGCAGCACCCGGTTGCCGGCCGCCAGCGCGTCGGCCAGTGGCGACAGCGTCAGCTGCACCGGGTAGTTCCAGGCGCCGATGATGCCCACCACGCCGAGCGGCTGCGGCACGATGCGCGCCCGCGCCGGCCAGAACAGGGGATTGACGGGGACGCGCCGCGGCCGCATCCAGCGCGCGACGTGCCGTATCGCGTGACGGATCTGGTCGGCCAGCGGGCCCAGCTCCAGCAGGCGGGTCTCGGTGGCGCTGCGGCGGCCGAAGTCGGCCGCCACCGCCTCCACCCAGGCGCGCTCGTGGTCCAGCACCACCTCCAGCAGGCGGCGCAGGTGCGCGCGGCGCCCCTGCGCGTCCGGCGCCGGCGCGCCACGGGCGGCGGCGCGCATCGTCTCCAGCTGCGCGCGCAGTGCCGCGGCGACGTCGTCGGGTGGCAGGGCGGTCAGGTCGGGGCGCCAGGCGTTCATCGGGAGCGCTTCCTCGGATACCTGCTCAGTGTGCCGCAACGGGCGTGCCGATGCCATCCCACGTCATCGCCGCCGGCGGCGGGACGGCGGCCATGGCGCGCTCGGCCAGCGCGGCGATGGTCAGACTGGGGTTGACGCCGAGGTTGGCGCCGATCACCGAGCCGTCGACGATCCACAGGTTGCGCTGGCCGAAGGTGCGCTGCCAGGCGTCGCAGACGCCGTGCGCGGGGTCGGCTGCCATCACCGCCCCGCCCAGGCAGTGCGCCGTCATCGGGATGTGGAACAGCACCTCCGGCAGCGAGGCCATCGGCACGCCGCCGGTGGCGGCCGCGGCCGCCCGCGCAAAGCGACTGGCCACCTCGATGTGGTGCGGCAGCGGCGCACCGGCACTGCGCAGCCGCGGCCGCCACGGCCACCACCACGGCCGCTGCCAGCGCAGCGTCAGCGTGCCATCCAGCGTCTGCATGCACAGCAGGATCATCGACTCGCGCGCCCAGTCGCGCGGGCGCAGCAGCCGCCAGGTGGCGCGCGGCGCCGTCAGCAGGCCGCGCAGCAGCGCCATCGCCCAGGCCAGCCGGCCATCGCCGGCGCCCATCACCGTCGACAGCAGCGCCATCGCGTCCGAGCCGGCCGGGTAACGCGTTGCCTCCACCGTCGTGTACGGATCGAGCCGGATCGCCGAGCCGATCGCCACGCCGCGCGAGAGATCCTCGGCGCTGCCGGGCCAGCGCACGCCGATCAGCGACTCGGCGTTGGTGCGCACGTCGCGCCCGAGCGCCGGCGACAGGCCGCTCAGGTCGCCGCGGCGGCGCGCCTCCTGCAGCAGCGCCTGCGTGCCCAGCGCGCCGGCGGCGCAGACGACGCCGCGCGCGCGCAGCACCAGCGTCCGCGTGCGTCCGCCCTCGCGCCGGCGGCTGTGCACGGCGTAACCGTGGCGCCCGTCGGGGCAGGCGCCGCCGTCCGGCCCCGGCAGCGGCACCACGCGCGTGACCCGCGTCTCGGCCAGCAGCTGTGCGCCGGCGCGCTGCGCCAGGTGCAGGTAGTTGAGGTCCAGGGTGTTCTTGGCGCCGACGCGGCAGCCGACCATGCAGCCGCCGCATCCGGTGCACGAGCGCCGCGCCGGCCCCGCGCCGTCGAAGTAGGGGTCGGGGTACAGGCGTCCGCCCTCCTGGTCGTCCGCGTCGCCGAAGAACACCGCCACCGGCGTGGGGTGCCAGCTCGCCTCCACGCCGGCGTGGCGCGCCATCTCGCGCAGGCGCCCGTCGGCCGCGGCCAGCCTGCGGTTGACCGTCACGCCCAGCATGCGCTGCGCCGTGGCGTAGTGCGCCGGCATCACGCGCACCCAGTCCTCCAGTCCGGCCCAGCTGCCGTGTTCCCAGACCTGCGGCGGTGGCACCAGCAGCGTGTTGGCGTAGGTGATGGAGCCGCCGCCGACGGCGTTGCCGTGCAGCACGACCACGTGGCGGAACAGCCGCAGGGCGAAGAAGCCGCGCGCACCCAGTTCCGGCCGCCACAGCCAGCGCCGCCAGTCCCAGTTCGTCGCCGGCAGCTCCGTCGGCGTCCAGGCGCGCCCCTGCTCCAGCACCGTGACGCGGTAGCCCTTCTCGGCCAGGCGCAGCGCGCTGACGCTGCCACCGAAGCCCGAACCGATGACGACGAAGTCGGTGTCGTAGGCTGGCGCGCTCATCGCCCGGTCTCGCCAGCAGGGGGTCACGCCGGCGACGGCTGGCCGCCCTCCATCGCCACGCCCGCATCGTCCGTCATGCGGGCGGCCACCTCGCCGAGGTGGTGCAGGGTGTCGCCGAAGGTCAGCTCCAGCTGGGTCAGGCGCCGCAGGCAGTGGCTGATCTCGGCCTCGTCGGTGACGCCGATGCCGCCGTGCAGCTGCACCGCCTGCTGGCCGACGAAGCGCATCGCCTGGCCGAGCTGAACCTTGGCGCGCGCCAGCGCCTGGCGGCGTGGCGCTGGCGGCGCCTCCAGCCGCAGCGTGGCGTACCAGCTCATGCCGCGCGCCAGCTCCAGCTGCAGCTTCATGTCGGCGGCGCGGTGGCGCAGCGCCTGAAAGCTCGCGATCGGCACACCGAACTGCCGGCGTGTGTTGAGATACTGCACCGTCAGCGCCAGCGCCCGCTCCATGACCCCGACGCCTTCGGCGCAGGCCAGCGCGATGCCGATGTCCACCGCCCACGCCAGCGCCGCGGCGCCGTCGTCGGCCACCAGCGTGGCGGGGGTGTCCTGCAGCGCCAGCTCGGCGGCGCGGCTGCCGTCCAGCGTCGTATGGGGGGTCAGGCTCACGCCGGGGGCGCCGCGCTCGACCAGGAACAGGGCCAGGCCGGCCGGCGTCCGCGCCGGCACCAGCCACGCCGCGGCCCGATCCCCGGCCGGCACCGCATGCTTCGTGCCCTGCAGCCGCCAGCCCTCGGCCGTCGCGCGCGCCGTGGTGGTGGCGGCCTCGGGCCGGTGGCGCGCGTGGCGCTCCACGTGCGCCAGCGCCACCAGCTCGCCGGTGGCCAGGCGCGGCAGCCAGGCGGCCTGCAGTGCCGGCGCCGCGTGGCGCTGCAGCACGGCGCTGGCGATGTGCACCTGCGCCAGCGGCTCGGGCAGCAGCGCCGCACCCAGCACCTCGTGCACCACCATCGCCGCCACCATCCCGAGCGCCATGCCGCCATGCGCCTCCGGCACCGTCAGGCCCGGCAGGCCCAACGCCGTCAGCTCTGCCCATGTCGCCGCATCGAAGCCGCCTGCGGCCAGCGTCGCGCGCCGGCGCTCGAACGGATGGCTGCGCTCGGCCCAGCGCTGCACGGCGTCGCGCAGTTGCCGCTGCTCGTCGGTGAAATCGAAGTCCATCGCCGTCTCCTCGTCGGTGGCCCGGGGTCAGCCCAGCAGCGTTTGCGCCACGATGTTGCGCTGGATCTCGTTGCTGCCGCCGTAGATGGTGGTCTTGCGCAGGTTCAGATAACGTGGCGCCAGCGGTGCCAGCGCCGCCGCACTGCCGGGGGCGGGCACGCCGGCGTGGCCTTCCAGCACCGTCTCCAGGTACGGCAGCGCCATCGGTCCGGCCACCAGCATCATCAGCTCGGCCAGCCGCTGCTGGATTTCGCTGCCGCGGATCTTGAGCAGCGCGGCCAGCTCCAGCGCCGGCCGCCCGCCGCGCTCGGCCGCGAGCACGCGCAGCACCAGCATCTCCAGCGCGACGATGTCCACCTCCAGCAGCGCGATGGCGTCGCGCAGGCGCGCATCGTCCCACACGCCCTCGGCCTGCGCCAGGCGCTTGAGGCGCTTGAGCTCGCGCTTGGCGCGGTTGACGTCGGCGATGTTGGCGCGCTCGTGCGACAGCAGGTACTTGGCGTAGGTCCAGCCCTTGTTCTCCTCGCCGATCCGGTTGTCGACCGGCACGCGCACGTCGTCGAACCAGACCTCGTTGACCTCGTACTCACCATCGAGCAGCCGGATCGGCCGCACCGTGATGCCGGGCGACTTCATGTCGATCAGCAGGAAGCTGATGCCGGCCTGCGGTTTGCCCTCGGTGCTGGTGCGCACCAGACAGAAGATCCAGTCGGCGTGCTGCGCCAGCGTGGTCCAGGTCTTCTGGCCGTTGACCACGTAGTGATCGCCGTCGCGCACCGCGCGCGTGCGCAGGCTGGCCAGGTCCGAGCCCGCGCCGGGCTCGCTGTAGCCCTGGCACCACCAGACCTCGCCGCTGGCGATGCCGGGCAGAAAGCGCCGCTGCTGCTCGGCGGTACCGAACGCCATGATGACCGGGGCCACCATCACCGGGCCGAACGGCAGGATCGGCGGCGCGCCGGCCTCGGCCAGGGCCTCGTCGAACAGGTGCTGCTGCACCACGTTCCAGCCCGGTCCGCCGAACTCGCGCGGCCAGCGGTAGGCCAGCCAGCCCTGCCGCCCCAGCGTGCGCGCCCAGCCCTGGATCTCCTCCTTGGTCAGGCGCAGCCCGGCGTGCACCTTGGCCGCCACGGCCGGATCTAGGTGCGCCTCGATCCAGGCGCGTACCTCGTCACGGAACGCCAGCTCCTCGGGCGTGAAGGCCAGATCCATCGCCGTCTCCTCGTCTTGGAAAGGCCTGTTTATGCACGGTCGTTCGCTTTTGCGCTGTCGGCGAGGCGACAGCGCCAGCCGCTACACTGCCGGGCCATGAGCGACGCCCCCCGACCGACCCCCCGCCCGCTGGTGATCCTGATCTCCGGCACCGGCAGCAACATGCAGGCCATCGTGCGCGCGGCGCAGGCGCAGCGCTGGCGCGAGCGCTTGGGCGCGTTCGTCGCCGCCGTCATCAGCAATCGGCCCGACGCCAAGGGGCTGGCCTGGGCGCAAGGGGAGGGCCTGCCGACCGCGGTGGTGGACCACAAGGCCTACCCCAGCCGGGAGGCGTTCGACGCGGCGCTGGCCGAGGCGATCGCGCGCTTCGACCCCGACGGGCGGGCGCTGGTGGTGCTGGCCGGCTTCATGCGCATCCTCACGCCCGGCTTCGTCGAACGCTTCGCCGGGCGGCTCATCAACATCCACCCGTCGCTGCTGCCGGCCTTTCCGGGGCTGCACACGCATCGGCGCGCCCTCGAGGCGGGCTGCCGCTTCGCCGGCGCCACCGTGCACCTGGTGACGGCGGAACTGGACCACGGCCCGATCCTGGAGCAGGCGGTGGTGCCGATCCTGCCCGGCGACACGCCCGAGGCGCTGGCCGCGCGCGTGCTGACGCAGGAGCACCTGATCTACCCGCGCGCCATCGAGCGCTGGCTGCGCGACGCTGGCGCCTGACGTCCATCGTCTGGCGCCGCCGGTCATCGCCGCAGCGCCCTGCATCCGGCACAGTGGGGCCTTGCCTTCCCCCGTGTTGCTGGAGCCGTTGCCATGTCCGCCGTTGGCCGAATCTTCACCCGCGCCTGTGTTGCCGCCGCCCTGACCCTGCCCCTGGCCGCTGGGGCGCTGGCGACCCCCATCCCTCCGGCCGTCACCCGTTATTTGACGCTGCCCCATGGCCGCATCGCCTACGACGACACTGGCGGTCCGGGTCCGCTGGTGCTGGCCATTCCGGGCATGGGCGATCTGCGCCGCGAATACCGGGCGCTGCGGCCCTTGCTGTGGCGCGCCGGCTACCGCGTGGTGACGATGGACATCCGCGGCCATGGCGATTCGTCGGTGGCGTGGGACGACTATTCGGCCCGCGCCGTCGGGCTGGATGCGCTCGAGCTGATCCGGCACCTGCAGGCCGGGCCGGCAGTGATCCTGGGCAACTCGTTTGCCGCCGGCTCGGCGCTGTGGGCCGCGCACGAGATGCCGGCGCAGGTGCGCGGCGTGGTGCTGTTGGGCCCGGTCGTGCGCGACGGCGAGCCGCCGTGGTGGGCGCGGGCGGCGGTGGCGGTTGGCTTCGCCGGTCCGTGGCGCACGGCGTTCTGGATGGCGTTCTGGGACAGCCTGTTCCCCCTGCGCAAGCCGGACGATCACGCCCAGGCGCGCGCCGCGTTGGCGGCCAACCTGCGCGAGCCGGGGCGCATGGCGGCGCTGCGCACGATGGTGGGCCTTTCCAAGGCCGACACCGAGGCGATCGTGGCGCGCAGCCGCGTGCCCGCGCTGGTGGTGATGGGCACGCGCGACCCCGACTTTCCCGATCCGGTGGCCGAGGCCCGCTGGCTGGGCGAGCAGCTGGGCTCCGCGCCCGTCCTGGTGGACGGCGCGGGCCACTACCCGCATCTGGAAGTGCCGCAGCAGGTCGCGCCGGCGCTACTGGCGTTTCTGGCCCGCACGGCCCCGCTGCGATGATGTCAGCGAGCAGCCGTCGAGGCCGGGCGGTCGGCGTCCGTCGCGGGTTGGGCAGATCTCCGGCGCATCGCCTGCGGGGTGGTGCCCGTCCAGCGGCGAAAGGCGCGGTGAAACGCGCTGGGCTCCGAAAAACCCAGCAGGTAGGCCACTTCGCCCAGCGCCAGCCGACCCTCGCTCACCCAGCGCAGGGCCAGCTCGTGCCGCACCGCGTCGAGCAGCGGGGCAAACCCGGTGCCCTCGTCGCGCAGCCGCCGTTGCAGGCTGCGCTCGCTCAGGCCCAGCTGGCGGGCCACGGCGGGCAAAGTCGCGCGCTCGCCGTCCAGCCCCTGCAGCAAGGCGCGCCGCACCCGGTCGGACCACGACGCGGTCGCGGGGCCGAGTCGCTCCAGCAGGCTGTCCGCATGGGCGGTCACGATGCGCGACAGCTCCGCATCGGCCGCGGGCAATGGGCGCCGCAGCACCGCCGCGTCCAGCGCCAGGCACGACTGCGGAGCCCCGAAGCGCGGCGTGACGCCAAACACCGCACGGTGATCCTCGACGCCGCCGACGGCCTCGTGCGCGAAATCGACCGCCACGGCCCGCACCGGGGCGGCGCCGATCTGCGACGCCACCACCACCAGCGAGGCCAGCGTGAACTCCACCGCGTGCCGGCTGGGCCGCGCACGGGGGTCGGCGAAGCGGTGCACGATGCGCACCACCGCGCCCTGGGCCTGGATGTCGAATGTGGCCACGTCGTGCAGCAGCCGGTTGTAGCGCGCCAGCCGCTGCAGGGCCGTGCCCAGATTCGGCGCCGTGCGCACCGCATAGTCCAGCACCTGGAACATGCCGGGGCGAATCGCCGCCGCCGCATGCAGCCCGAAGGCCACGTCGCCGCTGCGCCGCGCCGCCTCGTCCCACAGGCGGGTTTCCACTGCCAGGGGCATGCGCGCGTCCGGGTCGTCCAGCCACGCCACATCGAACCCCGCTGCGGCCATCAACCCATCGGCCGCCACCCCCCGCGCCGCGGCCGCGCCCACGATCATGGCGCCGATGCGGGCCGAGACCGAGATCGCGTTGGAAACCGTTGTGCCGTCAGCAGGCATGGCGCAGGATACCCAGGGTGTGCGACGAATCGTCGTCGCCATCCTACCCCTTCGAGGAGATGCCCACATGCCGGCCGGACCCGCTCCCGTGTCTGAAGTGGCGGTCGCCGCCCGCGACGTGCCGCCCCGCACCCAGCCTTCGCTCTACCCGCCACCGTTCGCCGCCCGCGTGACCGGCCGCATCAAGCGGGCGTTGGGCGACGTGTTCGGGCTCAGCCGCTTCGGCGTCAACCTCACCGAACTGGCGCCGGGTGCAGTCTCGTCGCTGCGCCACGGGCACAGCCACCAGGACGAATTCGTCTATATCCTGCAAGGCCACCCCGTGCTGCGCACCGATGCCGGCGACACGCCGCTCGCCCCCGGCATGTGCGCCGGCTTTGCCGCCGGCTCGGGCGATGCGCACCAGCTCGTCAACCCGACCGCCGAAACGGTGGTCTACTTGGAGATCGGCGACCGAACCCCCGGCGACACGGTGCACTACCCCGACGATGACCTGCGGGCCGTGCGCGTCGATGGCCGCTGGGTCTTCACCCACAAGGACGGCCGGCCGTACTGACCTCGTGCAACGCCCGCCCCTGCCACCTTGGAAGCACCCCATGCCCACCATCATCCGCCCCCGTGATTTCACCGCCGAGCGCGCCTGGGGCGCGCTCGACATCGCCCGGCTCGACGGCATCACCGTGCGTCTGCACTGGACCGACGCGCCCTACCGCTGGCACGTCAACGATGGCGCGGAGGTGTTCACCGTGCTCGACGGCTGCGTCGAGATGCGCTGGCGCGAGGCCGGCGAGGAGCACCGCCGCCTGCTGGAGCCGGGCGACGTCTTCTTTGCCGAGGCCGGCTGCGAGCACGTGGCCCATCCGCAGGGGCCGGCGCGCATCTTGGTCGTGGAGCGGGCGGGGTCGGTCTAGTGGCCGGCCGATCGTCAGTGCAGACCGTACCAGATCGCCCCGCCAACCACCACCAGCCCCACCACCGCCCAGCCGATGCGGTCGATGTGGCGGCGCAGCAGCGGCTCCATGCGCGCGCCGCCCCAGCGCATCAGCGCGGCCACCAGAAAGAAGCGCGCCCCCCGTCCGACGAGGGAGGCCAGCGCGAACGGCAGCAGCGGCATGGCCAGCGCCCCGGCGGCGATGGTGAACACCTTGTACGGAATCGGCGAAAAGCCGGCGACGAACACCGCCCAGGCGCCCCAGGCGTCGAACCACGCCACCGCCTGCTGATAGGCCGGCCAGTAGCTGCTGCCGCGCAGCCACGGCTCGATGGCCGCGAACGCCAGCCAGCCGATGAGATACCCCGCCAGCCCCCCCAGCACCGAGGCCCAGGTGGTCAGCCACGCCAGCCGCCAGGCGCGCTGCGGCTGGGCCAGCGCCATCGGCACCAGCATCACGTCCGGCGGCACCGGAAAGAACGACGACTCGGCAAAGCTCAGCGCCGCCAGGTAGCGCGGCGCGCGCGGATGGCGCGCCCACGTGAGCGCGCGGTCGTAGAGCGGGGCGAACAGCCTCATCGCGGCGATCCTCAGGCCGCGGCCGAATGGAACACCAGCCCGGCGTGCTCGCGCATCGCGTGGAAGCGGATCCTGGGCCAGTTGCCCTCCACCGCGCGCAGCGTGGCGGCGTGGTCGAGCAGGATGGCCGGCGCATCCACCGCATCCCACGCCATGCGGTGCAGGTTGGCGTCGATGAAGCGCTTGAGTTCCGCCTCGCCGCCGTTTTCCGGCGGGCAGGTCACCCAGCGCACCACGTGGTAGGGGCTCGGGGCGATGCGCGCCTTGACGCCGTATTCGGTCTCCAGCCGCTGCTGCACCACCTCGAACTGCAGCTGCCCCACCGCCCCCAGGAGCAGCACCGAGCCCGCCATCGGCCGGAAGACCTGGATCGCGCCTTCCTCGCCGAGCTGCTGCAGGCCGGCGCGCAGCTGCTTGGTGCGCAGCGGGTCGGCCACCTCGACGCTGCGGATGATCTCCGGCGCGAAGAACGGCAGCCCGGTGAACTGCAGCGCCTCGCCTTCGGTGAGCGTGTCGCCCAGTTGCAGCAGCCCGTGGTTCGGGATGCCGATGATGTCGCCGGCGTAGGCCTCCTCCAGCAGCTCGCGCCGCTGCGACAGGAACGACACCACCGTGTTGGGCTTGAACTCCTTGCCGGTGCGGGTGATGCGCAGCTTCATGCCGCGCTCGAAGCGGCCGCTGGCCACGCGCACGAAGGCCACGCGGTCGCGGTGCGCCGGGTCCATGTTGGCCTGGATCTTGAACACCACGCCGCTGAACTTGGGCTCGGTCGGCGCCACGGTGCGCTGCAGCGCGGGTTTCGGCCCCGGCGGCGGGGCCAGATCGACCAGCGCGTCCAGCACCTCCTTGACACCGAAGTTGTTGATCGCCGAGCCGAAGAACATCGGCGTTTGCGTGCCGGCCAGGAACGCCGCGTGCTCGAACGGTGGCGTGGCGGCCTCCACCAGCTCCAGCTCCTCCTGCGCCTGCCGCCACTCGGCGCCGAAGCGCTGGGCGATCGCAGGGTTGTCGCGGCCCGCGAGGATCTCCTCGTCGCCGCCGCGGCGGTCCTCGCCGGGGGCGAAGACGCGCATCTGCTCGGCGCGGCGGTCCCACACGCCGTGGAACAGCTTGCCCATGCCGACCGGCCAGGTGAACGGCACCACCGTCATGCCCAGCTCGCGCTCGATCTCGTCCAGCAGGTCCAGCGGCGCCTTGACCTCGCGGTCCATCTTGTTGATGAAGGTCAGGATCGGCGTGTTGCGCGCGCGGCAGACCTGCAGCAGCCGCCGCGTCTGCGGCTCCACGCCGTTGGCGGCGTCGATCACCATCAGCGCCGCGTCCACGGCGGTCAGCACGCGGTAGGTGTCCTCGCTGAAGTCCTGGTGCCCCGGCGTGTCCAGCAGGTTGATGACGCAGTCGCGGTACTCCATCTGCATCACCGAGCTGGCCACCGAGATGCCGCGCTGCTTCTCGATCTCCATCCAGTCGCTGGTGGCGTGGCGCGCGGCCTTGCGCGCCTTGACGCTGCCGGCGATGTGGATGGCGCCCGAAAACAGCAGCAGCTTTTCGGTCAGCGTGGTCTTGCCCGCGTCGGGGTGCGAGATGATGGCGAAGGTGCGCCGGCGGCGCACCTCGGAGGCGAGGTCTGGCATGGGGCGCGATTATCCGGCAGCGCCCCGGCCGCATCCGGTACCCGCTGCCGGGGTTCGGGGACGTCCAGCCCGGGCGGCACGGGCCGACCTGCCGTGACCGGACAGGTTGCCCGTGACGAGCGGCCGCCGGGCTGCGGGACAATCGCGCCATGGGTCACCCTCGTCCTTCCCGACGGTCGCCAACCGCCCGTGCCCGGCCTGCGGAGGCGCTGGCGCTGGCCGCCGACCTGCTGCAGCAGACCCTGGCCTTCCGCCAGCCCCCTGACGCGGTGCTGGCGCACGCGCTCGGCCAGGGGCCGCGGCGGGTCGGCCAGCGCCTGCGCCAGGCGCTCGGGGACACGCTCTACGCGGCCTTGCGCGCGCTGCCGCGCTGGCACTGGCTGGCGCGGCGCCTGCGTGGCGAGGAGGGCGTGGGGCTGCTCGACGTGGCCGCGCTGCGCGCCGACGCCCCGCTGTGCCGGGCCGTGATGGCGCTGGCCTGGCCGGCCGAGGCGCTGCCGGCGCTGCGCGAGAGCGACCCCGCCGCGGCCGAGGAGGCGCAGGTGCTGCAGGCGCGCGCGGCGGCGCTGGACCTGGCGGCGGCGCCCAAGGCGGCCCGTCTGGGGCTGCCGGAGTGGCTGCTGCAGCGGTTGCAGGCGCGGCTGGGGCCGGCCGAACTGCCGTCGCTGGCGCAGGCACTGCACCAGCCCGCCCAGGTGGATCTGCGCGTCAACGTGCTCAAGGCCCGCCGCGCGCAGGCCCAGGCGGCGCTGCAGGCGCATGGTCTGGCGGTCACCCCCACCCCCCATGCGCCGCACGGCCTGCGCCTGCCGCAGCGCACCCGCCTGGCCGGCCTGCAGCCGTACGAGGAGGGCTGGATCGAGGTGCAGGACGAGGGCTCGCAGCTGATCGTGGCCATGGTGGGGGCGCGCCGCGGCGAGACCGTGGTGGACTTCTGCGCCGGCGCCGGGGGCAAGACGCTGGCGCTGGGGGCGGCGATGCGCGACAGCGGCCGGCTGTATGCCTTCGACACCGTGCCGCGGCGGCTGCTGGCGCTGGCGCCGCGGCTGGCGCGTGCGGGGCTGAACAGTGTCGTGACCCTGCAGATCAGCGGCGAGGACGACGAGCGGCTGCAGCGCCTGCATGGCAAGGCCGACCGCGTGCTGGTCGACGCGCCGTGCACCGGCACCGGCACGCTGCGGCGCCACCCGGAGCTGGCCTGGCGCCACGATCCGGCCAGCGTCGCCCGGCACGCGGCGCTGCAGGGGCGCATCCTGGCCGCGGCGGCGCGCCTCGTGCGGCCCGGCGGGCGCCTGGTCTACGCCACCTGCAGCCTGCTGGACGAGGAAAACGAGGACGTCGCCACGGCGTTCGACGCCGCCCACGGCGGGGCGTTCGAGCCGCTGCCGGCGCAGACGCTGCTGGAGGAGGCGCGCGTCGCCGATGCGGCGGCGCTGGTCGACGGCCCTTACCTGCGCCTGTGGCCGCACCGCCACGGCTGCGACGGCTTCTTCGCCGCCGCGTGGCAGCGCCGTGACTGAGGCCGCGCCCGCACGTGCGGCCCTGGTGCGGGTGGCGGGACTCGAACCCGCACGGCCTTGCAGCCTCAGGATTTTAAGTCCTGTATGTCTACCGGTTCCATCACACCCGCTTCCGGTGGCCGGGATTCTATCGGTGCCGCCTGCGGCTGCGGGCTCATGACGCCGGGGCGTGCTCGAAGCGCCGGATGCGGGCCAGCGCATCGACCAGCGCGACGCGCGCCAGCGTCATGTCATCGTCGGCCTGCAGGCCCATCCAGAACTCGGCGCTGTTGCCAGAGAATGCCGCCAGCCGCAGCGCCGTGTCCGCCGTGATCGCGCGGCGCTCCCGCACGATGTCGTGGATGCGGGTGGCAGGCACCCCCAGCGCCAGTGCCAGCGCGTGGGGCGTCAACCCCAGCGGAACGAGGAATTCCTCGCGCAGCACCTCGCCCGGGTGGATGGGCCGCATGCCCGGCGTCACGCTGTCCATGGTCTCGATCTCCTTGCGTCAGTGGTAGTCCACGATCTCGACGTCGTACGCGTCGCCGTCGAGGAAGCGGAAACAGACCCGCCACTGGTCGTTGATGCGGATGCTGTGCTGCCCGCCGCGGTCGCCGCGCAGGGCCTCGAGCCGGTTGTCGGGCGGGATGCGCAGGTCGTCCGGACGGGTGGAGCGGTGCAGCATCGCCAGTTTGCGCTCCGCCACCGCGCGGATGTTGGCAAAACGCGGCACCGCCCCTCCGCCGAACAGCGCCTCGGTGTCGCGGCAGCGGAACGACCGGATCATGGTTCGGGTTTGACGTGAGACGGTCAACGCACGGAAGAAACCCGGCGAGGCGGCCCGCCCGACCCGTCCGCCGGACCCCCGGCCGTACAATGGAGGCTTTGACCGCAAACGGTGGCGAGCATGAGCCAGGACAACCCGCCTTTTGAGATCCACGTGCACGGTGACGTGCCGCTGCGCGACGACGTGGACTTTCCGCAGATCCAGGAGGCGCTGCGCCCGCTGTGGCAGTATGTCGGGGCCCGCTCGCTGGTCGACGCCGCCCCGAGCAACTACGAGGAGGAGCCGGGCATCCGCTTCGACCCCAAGGCCCATCTGCTGCAGATGTGCTGGACGATCGAGGGCGACGAGGATTTCCGCCTGGCCATCGAGGAGGCCTGCATGGGCCTCAACGAGATCTCCGCGATGGGCGCGGCCATCGAGGTGTCGTTCTACGACCTCGAGTTCGACGAGGACGAGGCCGAGCCGGACGCGCAGGCGCGCGACGACTTCGTCATGTGCTTCGTCGGCCCGACGCCGGCGGCCATCATGCAGGTGCAGCGCGACATGCTGGTGCGCGACGTCGTGGAGCTGATGGAGCGCCATTTCGACGCCTCCGAGCTCGGCGGCGTCATCCAGGCCATCGACCAGCTGTTCGCCAACCGCTTCGACGCGATGGTCAACTCGCTGCAGCTGGGCAAGCCGCCGCGCGGCGGCGGCCACGGCGGCCCGCGCAAGCCGCGCCACCTGCATTGACGCGCGGCCGTCGGTGCCCGGGTCCCGCCCCGGTGACGGCGCGGCCTCGGGCAGGGCGGCCGGCGGCCGCGCCGGGGCGGGATGCCCCGGCCCGCCCCTTCAACCCGCGGTGACCGCGATGCCCTTGAATTCGCCGCTGGCGATGCGCTGGCGCCACTCGGCCGGGCCGCTTTCGTGCACGCTGGTGCCGCTCGAGTCCACCGCCACCGTCACCGGCATGTCGCGCACCTCGAATTCGTAGATCGCCTCCATGCCGAGGTCCTCGAAGGCCACCACGCGCGCGGCCTTGATCGCCTTGGCCACCAGGTACGCCGCCCCACCCACCGCCATCAGGTAGGCGCTGCGGTTGTCGCGGATGGCCTCGATGGCGGCCGGCCCGCGCTCGGCCTTGCCGACCATCGCGATCAGGCCGGTCTTCTCCAGCATCATGCGCGTGAACTTGTCCATGCGCGTGGCGGTGGTGGGGCCGGCCGGGCCCACCACCTCGTCGCGCACCGGATCGACCGGGCCGACGTAGTAGATGACGCGGTTGGTGAAGTCCACCGGCAGCTTCTCGCCCTTGGCCAGCAGGTCGGCGATGCGCTTGTGCGCGGCGTCGCGGCCCGTGAGCATCCGGCCGTTGAGCAGCAGCTTGTCGCCGACCTTCCAGCGGGCCACCTCCTCGCGCGTGAGCGTGTCGAGATCGACGCGGCGCGCGCTTTGCGTATCCGGCGTCCAGGTCACCGCCGGCCAATCCTCCAGCCGCGGCGGCTCCAGCCGGGCCGGGCCGCTGCCGTCCAGCTCGAAGTGCACATGGCGCGTGGCGGCGCAGTTCGGGATCATCGCCACCGGCAGGCTGGCCGCGTGGGTGGGGTAATCAAGGATCTTGACGTCCACCACGGTGGTCAGGCCCCCCAGCCCCTGCGCACCGATGCCCAGCGCGTTGACCTTCTCGTACAGTTCCAGCCGCAGCTCCTCCACGCGCGTCAGGCGCTCGCCGCGGCGGTGGCGCTCGATCAGCTCGTGGATGTCCACCGGCGCCATCAGGGCCTCCTTGGCCAGCAGCATGGCCTTCTCGGGCGTGCCGCCGATGCCGATGCCGAGGATGCCCGGCGGGCACCAGCCCGCGCCCATCGTCGGCACGGTCTTGAGCACCCAGTCGACGATCGAGTCGGAGGGGTTGAGCGCGACGAACTTGGTCTTGTTCTCCGAGCCGCCGCCCTTGGCCGCGCAGATCACCTCGACCTTGTCGCCGGGCACGATCTCCACGTGGACCACCGCCGGGGTGTTGTCGCGCGTGTTGCGGCGCGCGCCGGCCGGGTCGGCCAGCACCGAGGCGCGCAGGGGGTTGTCCGGGTGGGTGTAGGCGCGCCGCACGCCCTCGTCCACCATCTGCTGCAGGCTCATCGTGGCGTCAGGCCACGTCACGTTCATGCCGACCTTGAGGAACACCACCGCGATGCCGGTGTCCTGGCAGATCGGCCGGTGCCCCTCGGCGCTCAGGCGCGAGTTGGTCAGGATCTGCGCGATGGCGTCCTTGGCCGCCGGCGACTGCTCGCGCTCCCAGGCCCGTCCGAGCGCCTGGATGTAGTCGACCGGGTGGTAGTAGCTGATGAACTGGAAGGCGTCGGCGACCGACTGGATCAGATCGTCCTGGCGGATGGCGGTCATGGTACGTTCCCCTTTCGTAACGCGATGGCGGCGTGGCGGACGGCGCTGCGCCCGGCCGGCCGCGCGCCGGCGGGCCGAGGGCGTCAATGCTCCTCGTCGTCGCCCGGATGGTGGATGAGCTTTTCGGTCAGCGCGATCGCCAGGGCGCTCAGCAGGAACACCGCGTGGATCACGGTCTGCCACAGCAGCACCTTGTCGCTGTAGTTGGCGGCGTTGATGAAGGTCTTAAGCAGGTGGATCGAGCTGATGCCGATGATGGCGGTGGCCAGCTTGACCTTCAGCACCCCGGCGTTGACGTGGTTGAGCCATTCCGGCTGATCCGGATGGTCCTCCAGCCGCAGGCGGCTGACGAAGGTCTCGAAGCCGCCGACGATGACCATGATCAGCAGGTTGCTGATCATGACCACGTCGATCAAGGCCAGCACCACCAGCATGATGATGGTTTCGTTGAGGCCGTCCAGCGGCTCGCTGGGGACGTAGCCGATGCTGTTGACCAGCTTGTCCAGCGCCTGCTGGTTGCCGAAGGCGGCCTCGATCAGGTGCACCAGCTCGACCCAGAAGTGGTACACGTAGACGGTCTGGGCGACGATCAGGCCGATGTACAGCGGCAGCTGCAGCCAGCGGCTGGCGAAGATCAGCCGCGGCAGCGGCGCGATCGGCTTGAGGTGCTGGGGAGGTTGCATCGGGGGCTGGCGCTGCGGTACAACGTCGGGCGCGTGGATTGTAGTGGCTGGCTGCCGGCGGCGCGCGGCCCGCGGACGACCGTAAGGGCCTCGTCAGCGGCCGGCGGCACAGTCGTCGCCCGTTGTTCCTGACCAACGTCCCGAGGAGAACCCGACATGGCTGAATCGAGCGCCGCCATCGCGTCGATGCTGGTGGAAAACCGCGTCTTCGAGCCCAACCCGCAGCTGGTCGCACAGGCCCGCATCAGCGGCATGGACGCCTACCGCGCCCTGTGCGCCGAGGCCGAGGCTGACTTCGAGGGCTTCTGGGCCCGGCGCGCGCGCGAGCTGCTGCACTGGCACAAGCCGTTCACGCAGGTGCTCGACGAATCGAACAAGCCGTTCTACAAGTGGTTCGCCGACGGCGAGCTCAACGCCTCGTACAACTGCCTCGACCGGCACATGGGCACGCCGGTGGAGCACAAGACCGCCATCATCTTCGAGTCCGACGACGGCCAGGTCACGCGCGTGACCTACCGCGAGCTGCTGCAGCGCGTGGCGCGCATGGCCAACGCGCTCAAGAGCCTGGGTGTCAGGAAGGGCGACCGCGTCATCATCTACATGCCCATGACCATCGAGGGCGTGGTGGCGATGCAGGCCTGCGCGCGCATCGGCGCCACGCACAGCGTGGTGTTCGGCGGTTTCTCGGCCAAGGCGCTGCAGGAGCGCATCCAGGACGCCGGCGCGGTGGCGGTCATCACCGCCAACTTCCAGATGCGCGGCGGCAAGGAGCTGCCGCTGAAGGGCATCGTCGACGAGGCGCTGGCGCTGGGCGGCTGCGACAGCGTGCGCCACGTCATCGTCTGGCAGCGCACCGCCACCGCCTGCAACATGGTGGCCGGCCGCGACCTGTGGCTGCACGACGTGCTGGCCGGCCAGAGCGATGACTGCCCGCCCGAGATCGTCGGCGCCGAGCACCCGCTGTTCATCCTCTACACCTCCGGCTCCACCGGCAAGCCCAAGGGCGTGCAGCACTCCACCGGCGGCTACCTGCTGTGGGCCAAGCAGACCATGCTGTGGACCTTCGACCTGAAGGACAGCGACGTCTTCTGGTGCACGGCCGACATCGGCTGGATCACCGGCCACACCTACGTCGCCTACGGGCCGCTGGCCGCCGGCGCCACGCAGATCGTCTTCGAGGGCGTGCCGACCTATCCCAACGCCGGCCGCTTCTGGCAGATGATCGAGCGCCACAAGGCCACGATCTTCTACACCGCGCCCACCGCGATCCGCTCGCTCATCAAGGCCAGCGACACCGACGAGAAGGTGCACCCGCGCAACTGGGACCTGTCGACGCTGCGCATCCTCGGGTCGGTCGGCGAGCCGATCAACCCCGAGGCGTGGATGTGGTACTACAAGCACGTCGGCGGCGAGCGCTGCCCGATCGTCGACACCTTCTGGCAGACCGAGACCGGCGGCCACATGATCACGCCGCTGCCGGGCGCCACGCCGCTGGTGCCGGGCTCGTGCACGCTGCCGCTGCCCGGCATCTTCGCCGCCATCGTCGACGAGCAGGGCAACGAGATGCCCCACGGACAGGGCGGCATCCTGGTCATCAAGAAGCCCTGGCCGTCGATGATCCGCACCATCTGGGGCGATCCGGAGCGCTTCAAGAAGAGCTACTTCCCCGAGGAGCTCAAGGGCTACTACTTGGCCGGCGACGGCGCGGTGCGCTCGGAGGATCGCGGCTACTTCCGCATCACCGGCCGCATCGACGACGTGCTCAACGTCAGCGGCCACCGCATGGGCACGATGGAGATCGAATCCGCGCTGGTGGCCAAGACCGACCTCGTCGCCGAGGCCGCGGTGGTCGGCCGCCCGGACGAGCTGACCGGCGAGGCCATCGTCGCCTTCGTCGTGCTCAAGCGCCCGCTGCCGCAGGGCGAGGAGGCCAAGAAGATCGCCGACGAGCTGCGCGCCTGGGTGGCCAAGGAGATCGGCCCGATCGCCAAGCCCAAGGACATCCGCTTCGGCGAGAACCTGCCCAAGACGCGCTCCGGCAAGATCATGCGCCGCCTGCTGCGCGCCATCGCCAAGGGCGAGGCGATCACGCAGGACATCTCCACGCTGGAGAACCCGCACATCCTGGAGCAGCTGGCCAAGACCAACTGAGCCCGGCACGGCGCCCGCTCCCGCATGGCGGGCGCGCCGCGGCAGCGCCGCGCACGAAAAAACCCCCACCGCACGCGGTGGGGGTTTGCTTTGGGGCGAGCCACTCGACCCCGGCGGACGCCTGTCCCCGGGGGGCCGGGCGTCACTTCAGGCTCAGCACCCAGGCGGCCAGCTTCTTGGCCTCGGCGTCGCTGACCTGCGGATTGGCCGGCATCGGCACCGCCCCCCACACGCCCGCGCCACCCTTCTGGATCTTGGTGGCCAGCATGTCGGCGGCCTTGGCGTCGCCGGCGTACTTCTTGGCCACGTCCTTGTAGGACGGGCCGACCAGCTTCTTGTCGACGGCGTGGCAGGCCATGCAGTTCTTGGCCTTGGCCAGCGCCTCGTCGGCCAGGGCAGGGCCGGCCACGGCGGCGGTGGCGGCCAGGATCAGCAGCGCGCGTTTCATGTCGGAGACCTCCGGGATACAGGGTTGGGATCGAAGCACGTGTCCCATTCTAGCCAGCCGCCACTGCGGCACAATCGGGTCTTACACCTTGTTGCAACCGATACAGGACGGCGGGCCGTCCGCGGCGCGAAGGAAAACGGCGATGGTGGCACTCGTGATCGGCGTCATTCTGCTGGGCCTGAAGCTGGCGGGCGTGTCGTGGGTGGCCGGGCTCGGCTGGCACTGGGTGCTGGCGCCGTTCGGGCTGGCCGCGCTGTGGTGGTGGTGGGCCGACTGGTCCGGCTACACCAGGCGCAAGGCGATGGAAAAGGAAGAGGCGCGCAAGGCGGCGCGGCTGGCGCGGGCGCGTGCCAACCTGCGCCCCGGCGAGCGTCCCTGAGCGCGGGCATGCTGGCACAATCGGGCGCGCGCATTTCCCGCTGGCCGGCCATGGTGCCCGGGGGATGCGCCCCCGATTCCGTTGACCTCTGACCGCCTTGGCCCCCACCATGCCCACCTACCGTTCCCGCACCACCACGCACGGCCGCAACATGGCGGGTGCGCGCGCCCTGTGGCGCGCCACCGGCATGAAGGACGGCGACTTCGACAAGCCCATCATCGCCATCGCCAACTCGTTCACGCAGTTCGTGCCCGGCCACGTGCACCTGAAGGACCTGGGGCAACTCGTGGCGCGCGAGATCGAGGCCGCCGGCGGCGTGGCCAAGGAGTTCAACACCATCGCCGTGGACGACGGCATCGCGATGGGCCACGACGGCATGCTGTACTCGCTGCCCAGCCGCGAGCTGATCGCCGACAGCGTCGAGTACATGGTCAACGCGCACTGCGCCGACGCGCTGGTGTGCATCTCCAACTGCGACAAGATCACCCCGGGCATGCTGATGGCGGCCATGCGCCTCAACATCCCGACCGTGTTCGTCTCCGGCGGGCCGATGGAGGCCGGCAAGGTGCGCCTGGCGGTGCCGGGCGAGCAGGCGGTGCAGATCAAGAAGCTCGACCTGGTCGACGCGATGGTCATGGCCGCCGACGCCTCGGTCGACGAGGCCACCGTGGCGGAGGTGGAGCGCTCGGCCTGCCCGACCTGCGGCTCGTGCTCCGGCATGTTCACCGCCAACTCGATGAACTGCCTGACCGAGGCGCTGGGCCTGGCGCTGCCCGGCAACGGCACGGTGCTGGCCACGCACGCCGACCGCGAGCAGCTGTTCCGCCGCGCCGGACGGCTGATCGTCGAGCTGGCGCGCCGCCACTACGAGCAGGGCGACGACGGCGTGCTGCCGCGCGCCATCGCCACCTTCGAGGCGTTCGAGAACGCCATGTCGCTCGACATCGCGATGGGCGGCTCGACCAACACCATCCTGCACCTGCTGGCCGTGGCGCAGGAGGCCGGCGTGCCGTTCACGATGGCCGACATCGACCGCCTCTCGCGCCGCGTGCCGACGCTGTGCAAGGTGGCGCCCAACACCGGCAAGTACCACATCGAGGACGTGCACCGCGCCGGCGGCATCATGGCCATCCTGGGCGAGCTGGCGCGCGGCGACCTGCTGCACACCGGCGTGCGCACCGTGCACAGCGCCACCCTGGCCGAGGCGCTGGCGCACTGGGACGTCATGGTCACCGCCTCCGAGGAGGTGCGCACCTTCTACCGCGCCGGACCGGCCGGCATCCCGACGCAGCAGCCGTTCAGCCAGGCCACGCGCTGGCCCACGCTCGATCTGGACCGCCGCGATGGCTGCATCCGCTCGGTCGAGCACGCCTACTCGCGCGACGGCGGGCTGGCGGTGCTCAAGGGCAACCTCGCCCCGGATGGCTGCGTCGTCAAGACCGCCGGGGTCGACGAGAGCATCCTCGTCTTCGAGGGCGCGGCGCACGTGGTGGAATCGCAGGAGGAGGCGGTCGAGCACATCCTCGGCGACCGCGTGCGGCCCGGCGAGGTGGTGGTGGTGCGCTACGAGGGCCCGCGCGGCGGCCCCGGCATGCAGGAGATGCTCTACCCGACCTCCTACCTGAAGTCCAAGGGGCTGGGCAAGGTCTGCGCACTGCTGACCGACGGGCGCTTCTCCGGCGGCACCTCGGGGCTGTCGATCGGGCATGTGTCGCCGGAGGCGGCCGCCGGCGGACCGATCGGCCTGGTGCGCGACGGCGACCGCATCCGCATCGACATCCCCAACCGCCGCATCGACGTGCTGGTGGACGAGGCCGAGCTGGCGCGCCGCCGCGCCGAGCAGGATCGCCTGGGCTGGAAGCCCGCGCGCCCGCGGGCGCGCAAGGTTTCCGCGGCGCTCAAGGCCTACGCGCTGCTGGCCACTTCGGCCGACCGCGGCGCGGTGCGCGACCTGGCGCGCCTGCAGGGGTGAGGCCGGCGGCGGTCGGGGCTCAGCCCCGGCCGTGGCGCCGCGTCCACGCCGCGCGCAGTGCCACCGTCAGCACCATGACCTCCTCCTGCGTCAGATCGGGAAAGTGCTCGCGCACCCGCAGCGGCACCTGATGCGCGAACGAGTGCCCGCCGATGCCCTGGCGCGGATCGAGCAGCGGCCGGCACAGCTCGAAGGCCTGGTCGAACACGGCGCGCACGCGGTGGTGCTGGCGCCGCTCCTCGATGCGGATGTCCATCCGGCTCCTCCTCGGTCGTGGTCGGGCGCCGACCCGTCACGGATCGGTCATCGCGCCATCATAGCCGCTGGGGGCGACGCCGGCCGCGCCGATCCGATCGTTTAGCATCGTGGCATGCTGATCCACCCCGGCTTCGATCCCGTGGCGCTGCGTGTCGGTCCGCTGGCCGTGCACTGGTACGGCCTGATGTACCTGGCCGGCTTCGCCGCCTTCATGCTGCTGGCGCGCCGCCGCCTGCGCCACGAGCCGTACCGCACGCTCGGCTGGCGGCCGCGCGACGTCGAGGACATGCTGTTCTGGGGCGTGCTCGGCGTCATCCTGGGTGGCCGGCTCGGCTACGTGCTGTTCTACCAGCCGCTCACCTACCTGGCCGAGCCGTGGCGCATCGTCGCCGTGTGGGAGGGTGGCATGAGCTTCCACGGCGGGCTGCTGGGCGTGCTGCTGGCCATGGCGTGGTGGGCGCGGCGCCAGCGCCGGCCGTGGCTGCAGGTGATGGACTTCGTCGCGCCGTGCGTGCCGGCGGGGCTGGCGCTCGGGCGTCTGGGCAACTTCATCAACGGTGAATTGTGGGGGCGGCCGGCGCCGCCGGAGCTGCCGTGGGCGATGGTGTTTCCGGCCGCCGGTCCCGAGCCGCGCCACCCGTCGCAGCTGTACCAGCTCGCGCTGGAGGGGCTGCTGCTGTTCGTGCTGCTGTGGGGGTTCGCGCGCCACCCGCGCCGCACCGGCGAAGTCTCGGCCGCCTTCCTGGTCGGCTACGGCGTGATGCGCTTCGCCGCCGAATACTTTCGCCAGCCCGATGCCCACCTCGGCCTGCTGTCGCTGGGCCTGAGCATGGGCCAGTGGCTGAGCCTGCCGATGGTGCTGGCCGGTGCCGCGCTGTGGGCGTGGGCACGCCGCCGGCCCGCCACGGCCTGATCGCTGCCGCTTCCTGACCCGATCATGACCACCGAAACCGTCACCAACCTCTACGCCGCGCTGCGCGCGGGCTTTCCCGCCGACCTCGACGCCACCGCGATCGAGACCGACACCGGCCTGCGCTACACGTGGCGCGACCTGGAGCGCGGCAGCGCGATGCTGGCCAACGAGCTGCGCGGGCGCGGGCTGCAGCCCGGCGACCGCCTGGTCGCGCAGGTGGACAAGTCGGTGGAGGCGCTGATGCTGTACCTGGCCGCGCTGCGCGCCGGACTGGTGTACGTGCCGCTCAACACCGCCTACCCCGACGCCGAGGTCGAATACTTCCTGCGCGACGCCGAGCCGGCGGCGGTGGTGGTGGCGCCGGCGCGCTTCGGCCGGCTCAGCCAGCTGGCGTTCGCCGCCGGTGCGCGCGTCGTCTACACGCTCGGGGCCGACCGCGACGGCACGCTGCTGGACCGCGCCGCCCACCGCAGCGACGTCCACGAGCCGGCCGCCGTCGGGCTGCAGGCGCTGGCCAGCATCATCTACACCAGCGGCACCACCGGCCGCAGCAAGGGCGCGATGCTGACGCACGGCAACCTGCTGGCCAACGCGCGCGTGCTGCACGACTACTGGGGCTGGCGGCCGGGCGACGTGCTGATCCACGTGCTGCCGATCTTCCACGTGCACGGCCTCTTCGTCGCCGTGCACGGCGCGCTGCTGAGCGGCAGCCCGATGCTGTGGGCGGCCAAGTTCGACCCCGCCACCGTGCTGGCCTGGCTGCCGCGCGCCACCGTCTTCATGGGGGTGCCCACCCTCTACACCCGGCTGCTGGCCCAGCCGGGCCTGCAGCCCGAGGCGTGCGCCGGCATGCGGCTGTTCATCTCCGGCTCGGCGCCGCTGCTGATCGAGACCTTCCGCGCCTGGCAGCAACGCACCGGCCACACCATCCTGGAGCGCTACGGCATGAGCGAGACCATCATGCTGACCTCCAACCCCTATCGGCCCGATGCGCGCTTCGGCGGCCAGGCCGAACGCCGCGGCGGCACGGTCGGTTTTCCGCTGCCGGGCGTGGAGGTCCGCATCGCCGACGAGGCCGACCGGCCGCTGCCCGTGGGGCAGGTGGGGGGCGTGCAGGTGCGCGGCCCCAGCGTCTTTGCCGGCTACTGGCGCATGCCCGACAAGACGCGCGCCGAGTTCACCGCCGATGGGTGGTTCCGCACCGGCGACGTCGGCTTCTTCGACGAGCGCGGCTATCTCACGCTGGTGGGCCGCAGCAAGGACCTGATCATCAGCGGCGGCTACAACGTCTATCCGGCGGAGGTGGAGGGCGCGATCAACGAACTGCCCGGCGTGGCCGAAAGCGCCGTCGTCGGCGTGCCGCACCCGGACTTCGGCGAGGTGGGCGTGGCGCTGGTGGTGCCGCAGCCGGGCGCGAACCTCGACCCGCAGGCGATCCTGGCGGCGCTGCGCGGCCGCCTGGCGGCCTACAAGATACCCAAGCACTGCGCCCTGGTCGAGGAGCTGCCGCGCAACGCGATGGGCAAGGTGCAGAAGAACGTACTGCGCGAGCGCTGGCGCGACACCTTCCGCGCCGCCTGAAGGCCCGCGCCACCCCGCCGCTGCCGCCTCAGCGCAGCACCAGCACCGGCGTGTGGGCGTGCGTCAGCACCTGCTGCGTCTCGCTGCCAAGCAGCAGGCGCTTCAGTCCCCGCCGCCCGTGCGAGGCCATCACGATCAGGTCGCAGTGATGGCGCTTGGCCGCGGCGATGATCGCCTCGGCCACGAGGTCGGACTTGACGGTGATCGGCTTGACCTTGACCTGGCGGCGCTGGCCGGCCGCCTTGACGGCGTTGACCGTCGCGCGCGCCTCGGCCTCCCACTGCTTCTCGACGGCGCGCACCTCCTCGGCGCTGAGCGCGATGCCGCCCTCGTAGTAGGTCACGGGGTAGCGCGGTACGACGCGCAGCGCCACCACCTCCGCGCCGGTCAGGTCCGCCAGCGCCAGCGCGTGCTCCACCGCACGGTCGGACAGTTTCGAGCCATCGGTGGCCACGAGGATGCGTCGGTACATGGGTCGTCTCCTGCGGCGGCCGGTGCACCCGCGCAGCCGGCCTGCCGCGAAGGTAGCGCCGCGGGCGATGGCGGCCTTGACCTGCATCAAGCCGGCGCCGGGCCGGGGCGGATAATCTTGCCCGATGGCCGAGTCCGTCCCGTCCTCCACGTCCACGCTGCCGCCCGGTGCCGGCACGCCGGGGGCGGGCCACCGCGGGCTGCTGGAGGTGCACGACGACTTCCGCGTGCTCGACGACCCGCTGGAGCAGCGCGACTTCACCGAGGTGCGCGAGGAGGGCGGCCGCACCGTTTGCGAATCCACGCTGGTCGTGCAGGGCATGTACTGCGCGGCCTGCGCCGACACGGTGGAGGCGGCGCTGGCCGGCCACGGTGGCGTGCTGGAGGCGCAGGTGCACGCCGCCACGCGGCGCCTGACGCTGCGCTGGGATCCGGCGCGCACGCGCCTGTCGGAGCTGGCGGAGGCGGTCGGCCGGGTCGGCTACCGGCTGCTGCCGATGCAGCAGGCCTTTGCGGTCAGCGAGCGCACGCGCGAGACGCGCCGTGCGCTGTGGCGGCTGTTCGTCGCGGGCTTCTGCATGATGCAGGTGATGATGTACACGTGGCCCGAGTACGTCACCGAGCCGGGCCAGGTCCCGCCTGACCTGCTGCAGCTGCTGCGCTGGGCGTCGTGGGTACTGAGCCTGCCGGTGCTGCTCTTTGCCAGCGGGCCGTTCTTCGGCAGCGCCTGGCGCGACCTGCGCCAGGGCCGCATCGGCATGGACGTGCCGGTGTCGCTGGGCATCCTGATCACCTTCGTCGTCAGCACGCTGGCCACCTTCGACCCCACCGGGCCGTGGGGGCACGACATCTGGTACGACTCGCTGACGATGTTCGTGTTCTTCCTGCTCGGCGGGCGCTACCTGGAGCACAAGCTGCGCGACCGCACCGCCGGCGCGCTGGACGCGCTGATGAACCGCCTGCCGGAGGTGGTGCAGCGCGAGCGCCCCGATGGCACGTTGGAGGCGGTCTCGCTCAAGCGCCTGCAGGCCGGCGACGTGGTGCACGTGCAGGCGGGGCAGGCGTTTCCGGGCGACGGCGAGGTGCTGTCCGAGGCCGCCACGGTGGACGAGGCGCTGCTGACCGGCGAGTCGCACCCGGTGACGCGCCGCCGCGGCGAGGCGGTGGTGGCCGGCAGCCACAACCTCGGCGGCACGGTGCGCGTGCGGCTGCAGCGCGTGGGGCGCGAGACGCGCTTCGCGCAGATCGTGGCGCTGATGGAGCAGGCCAGCACCGACAAGCCGCGCCTGGCGCGGCTGGCCGACCGCATCGCCGCGCCGTTCCTGGTGGCGGTGCTGCTGGCGGCAGGGCTGGCCGGGCTGTACTGGTGGCAGTTCGACCCCAGCCGCGCGCTGGCGGTGGCGGTGGCGGTGCTGATCGTCACCTGCCCGTGCGCGCTGTCACTGGCCACGCCGGCGGCGATGCTGGCCGCGGCCGGCGGTCTGGCCCGGCGCGGCATCCTGACGCGGCGGCTGCAGGCGTTCGAGGCGCTGGCGGCGGTGGACACCGTCGTCTTCGACAAGACCGGCACGCTGACGCAGGACCGCGTGGTGGTGCGCGACGTGCTGACCCGCCCCGGCGTGACGCGCGCGCAGGCGCTGGCGGCGGCGTGGCCGCTGGCGCGCGCCTCGCTGCACCCGGTGTCGCGCGCGCTGGTGGCCGCCGCCGGCGCGGAGGCCGACGCCCCGGCATGGGAGGTGCGCGAGACCCCCGGCCGGGGCCTGACCGCGCAGGGGCCCGACGGCCGGACCTGGCGGCTGGGCTCGGCGGCGCACTGCGGGCTGGACGAGGCGGCGCTCATCGCCGCCGGCCGCGCGCCGGCCGACGTGCCGTGCGCATATCTTTGCGACGAACAGGGGTGGCTGGCCACCTTCGTGCTCGACGAGGGCGTGCGCCCCGAGGCGCGCGAGGCCATCGAGCGGCTGCGCGCGCTCGGGCTGGAAGTGCGGCTGCTGTCGGGCGACCGGCTCGGCGCCGCGCAGCGCGTCGCCCGTCCGCTCGGCATCGAGCACGTGGTGGCCGGCGCCAGCCCCGAGGACAAGCTTGCCACGCTGCACCGCTGGCAGGCCGAGGGGCGGCGCGTGGCGATGGTCGGCGACGGCCTCAACGACGGGCCGGTGCTGGCCGCGGCGGACGTGTCGTTTGCGCTCGGCCACGGCGCGCCCCTGACGCAGACGCGCGCCGACCTCGTGGTCCAGAGCGGGCGCCTGACCGACATCGTGCGCACGGTGGAGCTGGCGCGCGCCACGCTGCGCGTCGTGCGCCAGAACCTGGCCTGGGCGGCCGGCTACAACGCGCTGGCGGTGCCGCTGGCGGTGGCCGGCTTCATGCCGCCGTGGGCGGCGGGGCTGGGCATGGCGGCCAGCTCGCTGCTGGTCATCGGCAACGCGCTGCGGCTTGGCCGCGCCGGCACGGTCGCCACCCTCCCGGCGTCGGCCGCCGCCTCCGCCCCCGCCCCGGCCTGAGACGGTCGCCCCTGCCCCTGGAGAGACGAGCGATGGAGATCCTCTACCTGCTGATTCCGTTGTCGGTGGTGCTGGTGCTGCTGATCATCGGCCTGTTCTGGTGGGCGCTGCACTCGGGCCAGTTCGACAACATCGAGCGCGAGGGCGAGCGCATCCTGCGGCAGGACTGACCGCGCCGGCCTGCCTGCGGGTTTCCCCGGGGACGGGGTTGACATACATCAAGGGTGGCGCAGGGGGCATTCGCCATACTGCGCAGCTGGGTGAGTTCACAACAGGAGTGTCTCTATGTCTGCAACCACGGCGGCCCCCGCTACGGGGGTCTACAACGACAAGGTCGTGAGGCAGTTCGCCATCATGACCGTGGTGTGGGGCATCGTCGGCTTTCTGGTCGGCGTCGTCATTGCCGCACAACTGGCGTGGCCGGAGCTCAACTTCGGCATCGAGTACCTGACCTACAGCCGGCTGCGTCCGCTGCACACCAACGCGGTGATCTTCGCCTTCGGCGGCTCGGCGCTGTTCGCCACCGCCTACTACGTGGTGCAGCGCACCTGCCAGACCACCCTGTTCGCCCCGGCGCTGGCCTCGTTCACGTTCTGGGGCTGGCAGGCCATCATCGTGCTGGCGGCCGTCACGCTGCCGCTGGGCATCACCAGCGGCAAGGAGTACGCCGAGCTCGAGTGGCCGATCGACCTGCTCATCGCCGTGGTGTGGGTGGCCTTCGCGATCGTCTTCTTCGGTACGGTGGGCACCCGCAAGGTCAAGCACATCTACGTGGCCAACTGGTTCTACGGCGCCTTCATCATCGCCGTGGCGCTGCTGCACATCGTCAACAGCGCGGCCATCCCCGTCAGCTTCTGGAAGTCGTACTCGGCCTACGCCGGCGTGCAGGACGCCATGGTGCAGTGGTGGTACGGCCACAACGCGGTGGGCTTCTTCCTGACCGCGGGCTTCCTCGGCATGATGTACTACTTCATCCCGAAGCAGGCCGAGCGCCCGGTGTACTCCTACCGGCTGTCGATCGTGCACTTCTGGGCGCTGATCTTCACCTACATGTGGGCGGGTCCGCACCACCTGCACTACACCGCGCTGCCGGACTGGGCGCAGTCGCTCGGCATGGTGTTCTCGCTGATCCTGCTGGCGCCGAGCTGGGGCGGCATGATCAACGGCATCATGACGCTGTCGGGCGCCTGGCACAAGCTGCGTGACGACCCGATCCTGCGCTTCCTGATCGTGTCGCTGTCGTTCTACGGCATGTCGACCTTCGAAGGGCCGATGATGTCGATCAAGACCGTCAACGCGCTGAGCCACTACACCGACTGGACCATCGGCCACGTGCACTCCGGCGCGCTGGGCTGGGTCGGCCTGGTGACGATGGGCTCGATGTACTACCTGATCCCGCGCCTGTTCGGCCAGAAGCAGATGTACAGCGTCAAGGCCATCGAGCTGCACTTCTGGATCTCGACCATCGGCATCGTGCTCTACATCGCCGCCATGTGGATCGCCGGCGTGATGCAGGGCCTGATGTGGCGTGCGGTCAACCCGGACGGCTCGCTCACCTACACCTTCGTCGAGTCGGTCAAGGCCACCTTCCCGTTCTACGTGATCCGTCTGCTCGGGGGCGTGCTGTACCTGGCCGGCATGTTCGTGATGGCCTGGAACGTCTGGAAGACCGCCCAGCAGGGCAAGGCCCAGCCGGTGGCCATCCCCGCGCCCGCGCACTGACACCGCAAGGGAGACCCTGACATGGCACAACACGACCACAAGCCCAGCGGTCACGAGCGCATCGAGACCAACAACTTCCTGATGATCGTCCTCATCACCCTGGTGGTGGCGGTGGGCGGTCTGGTGGAGATCGTGCCGCTGTTCTTCCAGCACTCCACGACCAAGCCGATCGAGGGCGTCAAGCCCTACCCGGCGCTGCAGCTGGCCGGCCGCGACATCTACATCCGCGAGGGCTGCTACGTCTGCCACTCGCAGATGGTGCGGCCGTTCCATGCCGAGACGCTGCGCTACGGCCCGTACTCGGTGGCCGGCGAGTTCGTCTACGACCATCCGTTCCAGTGGGGCTCCAAGCGCACCGGCCCGGATCTGGCGCGCGTCGGTGGCCGCTACTCGGACGAGTGGCACCGCATCCACCTGATCAACCCGCGCGACCTGGTGCCGGAGTCCAACATGCCGGCCTACCCGTGGCTGGAGCGCCGCCAGGTGGACGCCGACGCCCTGCCGGCCAAGATGCGCGCGCTGCGCAAGGTCGGCGTGCCGTACACCGACGAGGAAATCGCCAAGGCGGCCGACGAGGTGCGCGGCAAGACCGAGATGGAGGCGCTGATCGCCTACCTGCAGGGGCTGGGCACCGCCCGTTCGTGGGACAAGCTGGCGCAGCCGCCGGCCAAGACCGCGCAGTCCGACGCCACCCAGCCGGCCCCCAGCGCCGCCCAATAAGCCGAGGCATCGAGGGGGACCATCGCCATGGACGTCAACGACCTGCGCATCATCGTCACCGTGCTGAGCCTGATCACGTTCGTCGGCATCTGGGCTTGGGCGTGGTCGCGCAAGAACAAGCAGCGCTTCGACGAGGCGGCCAAGCTGCCGTTCCAGAGCGACTGAGGCCCCCGACCGGAGAACCATCATGAGCGACTTCACGAGCGACTTCTGGCACCTGTACGTCGGCGGCATCACGCTGCTGAGCATCCTGGCGTGCGCGTTCTTCCTCTGGGCCAGCGGCAAGACGCGCGTCATGCCCGCGGCCGACAACACGACCGGCCACGTCTGGGACGGCGACCTGCGCGAGATGAACAACCCGCTGCCGCGCTGGTGGGTCTACCTGTTCATCATCACCGTCGTCTTCGCGCTGGCCTACGGCGCGCTGTACCCGATGTTCGGCAAGATGGGCGGGGCGCTGAACTGGACCTCGCACGACCAGTGGGCGCGCGAGCGCGAGCGGGCGCTGGCGGCGGTGGAGCCGCTGTACGCGAAGTTCCGCGGCACCGATCCGAAGGAGCTGGCCAAGGACGCCAACGCGATGGCGGTGGGCGAGCGTCTCTACATGAACTACTGCGCGCAATGCCACGGCTCCGACGCGCGCGGCAGCAAGTCCTTCCCCAACCTGACCGACAACGACTGGCTGGGCGGTGACGGCAGCCCCGACTACATCAAGACCGTCATCACGCAGGGCCGCGTCGGCGTGATGCCGCCGATGGCCGAGGCGGTCGGCGGGCCGGAGGACGTGCGCAACCTCGCGCACTACGTGCTGAGCCTGTCGGGCAGCCCGCACGATGCGGTGCGTGCCGCCCTGGGCCAGGCCAAGTGGGGCGCGTGCGCCGCCTGCCACGGCCCGGACGGCAAGGGCATGCACGCCACCGGCGCGCCCAACCTGACCGACCAGATCTGGCTGCACGGTTGGGGCGAGGAGGCCATCGTGCGTGCGATCAACCAGGGCTTCAACAACGTCATGCCGGCGCAGAACGCGCTGCTGACCGAAGACCAGATCCACGTGCTGACCGGCTACGTCTGGAAGCTGTCCAACGCCCAGTGACCGCGCGCTTGCGCAACGTCAAGGCGTGAGCATACCGGCTCGGGTACGATTGCCCGAGTCGGTTTTTCCTTTTCCGGAGGCGAGACTGCGATGAGCACCAGCGCCAACCCCAAGGTCGCCAGCGACGAAGAGATCGAGATCTCCCTCTACGCCGCGCGCAAGAAGATCTACCCCCGCGCCGTCACCGGGCTGTTCGCCAAGTGGCGCTGGTTCTTCGTCTGGCTGACCCAGCTGGTCTTCTACGGCCTGCCGTGGCTCACCTGGGGCCAGCGGCAGGCGGTGCTGTTCGACCTGGAAGCGCGGCGCTTCTACATCTTCGGTCTCGTCCTCTACCCGCAGGACTTCATCTACCTGACCGGCATCCTGGTGGTGTCGGCGCTGTCGCTGTTCCTGTTCACCGCCATCGCCGGGCGGCTGTGGTGCGGCTACGCCTGCCCGCAGACCGTCTACACCGAGATCTACCTGTGGCTGGAAAAGCTCTTCGAAGGCGACCGCTCGGCGCGCATGCGGCTGGACCAGGGGCCGTGGAACGCCAACAAGATCCTGCGCAAGACCGGCAAGCAGCTGGCCTGGATCGCGGTGGGGCTGTGGACCGGCTTCACGTTCGCCGGCTACTTCACGCCCATCCGTGAGCTCGGCCACGCCGTGCTCACGTGGGACCTGGGGCCGTGGCAGACGTTCTGGATCTTCTTCTACGGCTTTGCCACCTACGGCAACGCCGGCTACATGCGCGAGCAGGTCTGCAAGTACATGTGTCCGTACGCGCGCTTCCAGAGCGCGATGTTCGACAAGGACACGATGATCGTGACCTACGACGCCAGGCGCGGCGAGCCGCGCGGCGCGCGCAAGAAGTCGGCCGACCCCAAGGCGCTGGGGCTGGGCGACTGCATCGACTGCACGCTGTGCGTGCAGGTCTGCCCCACCGGCATCGACATCCGCAACGGCCTGCAGTACGAGTGCATCGGCTGCGGCGCCTGCGCCGACGTCTGCGACGAGGTGATGGAGAAGATGGGCTACCCGAAGGGGCTGGTCAAGTACTCCACGCAGAACGGCATGGCCCATGGCTGGACGCGCGCGCAGATGATCCGCCGGGCGTTTCGCCCGCGCGTGCTGGTCTACAGCGCCATCCTGCTGACCATCGTCGCGGCGCTGGGCGTGAGCCTGTGGCTGCGCGTGCCGCTGAAGGTGGACGTGATCCGCGACCGCGGCGCGCTGGCGCGGCTGGTGGAGATGGGGCGCATCGAGAATGTCTACCGCATCCAGTTCATGAACGCCTCGGAGCACGAGCGCGAGCTGGCCATCACGGTGGAGGGGCTGCCCGGCATCGAGGTGGCCTCCGAGCCGAGCGTGCACCTGCTGCCCACCGAGGTGCGCTCGGTGGCGGTGCGGGTGCAGGTGCCGCCGGGACAGCCCAGCGGCACGCACCCGATCACGTTCCGCTTCCGCACCGCCGACGGCGCCATCGACGTGCGCGAGAAGACGACCTTCCTGGTGCCGCGCTGAGGGCGGCGCCGTCACCGTGGCGCGGTTCGGGTTGTCCCGGACGGCGCCGATACCCGCGAGGGCATACACTATGCAAACGATGAATCCCGCCGCGCCCCGCCGACCCTGGTTCCGCGAGCCCATCATGTGGCTGGTCGTGGGCGGCCCGCTGGTGGTGGTGGTGGCCTCGCTGATCACGGTCTGGATCGCGGTGCGCCACGCCGACACGGTGCTGCCGCGCGAGGCTGCGCCGGCGCGCGTGGCCGAACCGCCGGACCGTCTGGGGCCCGAGGAACGGCTGCAGGCCGAAAAGGCGCTGCTGCCCGCAGCCCAGGCGCGCAACCACGTCGTCTCGCCCACGCTGCCCAAGGGCGAATGACGGCGGCAGCGGCGGGTCGGGGCGCGGCACGATCACGAGAGGAGACGCACGATGACCCGCACGCAACGCATCCTGTGGATCGCCTGGCCGGCGTTCCTGATGGCCGCCGTCCTCGAGATGGTGGTGTTCGCCTTCGTCGACCCGCACGAGCTGCACTGGGGTGGCGAGACGCTGGGCTGGTCGCGGCAGGCCGTCTACACGCTGGCGTTCTTCGTCTTCTGGGGGTTGACGATGGCCTCCAGCGCGCTGACGACGCTGCTGTCGAAGTCGCCGTGGGAGATCAACCGCTGCCCGGTGCCGCCGGACCAGCGCCCGGCCGACTGCGTGCGCAACACCCCCGTCAGCGGCTGCCAGGGTTGCGGCTGACGCTGCCGTTCAGAGCGGCTCGCCCTGGTTGACGATGGCCTGCAGGGCCTCGGGCTTGAGGATGCGCACGTAGCGCTGCCTGACTTCGATGATGCCTTCCTCCTGGAAGCGCGAGAAGGTGCGGCTGACCGTCTCCAGCTTCATGCCGAGGTAGCTGCCGATCTCCTCGCGCGTCATGCGCAGGATCATCTCCGAGCGCGAGAAGCCGCGCGCGTGCAGCCGCTGCACGAGGTTGAGCAGGAACGCCGCCAGCCGCTCCTCGGCGCGCATGCTGCCCAGCAGCAGCATCACGCCCTGATCGCGCACGATCTCACGGCTCATGATGCGGTGCACGTGGTGCTGCAGCGTGCTGAACTCGCGCGACAGCGCCTCCAGCTTGTCGAACGGCAGCACGCACACCTCGGCGTCCTCCAGCGCCACCGCCGAGCAGGAGTGCCGGTCCTGCACGATGCCGTCCAGCCCCAGGATCTCGCCGGCCATCTGGAAGCCCGTCACCTGGTCGCGCCCGTCGGCGGTGTTGACCACCGTCTTGAAGAAGCCCGAGCGCACCGCGTACAGCGACGTGAACGGATCGCCCGCCGCGAACAGCGTGCCGCCGCGGCGCACGCGCCGCCGCGTGCTGATCAGGTCGTCCAGCTGCGCCATCTCCTGGGCGTTGAGGCCGACGGGGATGCACAGCTCGCGCAGGTTGCAGCTCGAGCAGGCGACTTTGATGGCGTGCATGTCCATGGGTGGGCGCTTCCCTTCCGTGGCCGGGATGATAGCAACGGCCCGTCGGCGCGGGCGGCGTTTGCCCCCACGCGCGGCGTGGCCTGCCGGGCCGGGCTTGTTTGACTCACGTCAAGGGAGGGCCGACGGCCCTGCGGCACAGTACGAGCCCCAAGGAGCTGCGCCACCGTGAAGCATGTCATCGATGAGGCCCTGCTGCGCCGGTTCGACATTCCCGGGCCGCGCTACACGTCGTACCCGACGGCGGACCGCTTCGTCGAAGCCTTCGGCGAGCGCGACTACGTGCAGGCGCTCGAGCAGCGCCGCGCCGGCTCGCTGGCGCTGCCGCTGTCGGTGTACGTGCACATCCCGTTCTGCGCCTCGCTGTGCTACTACTGCGCGTGCAACAAGATCATCACGCGCCACCACGAGCGTGCCGCCGAATACCTGCGCTACCTCGGCCACGAGCTGGAGCTGCAGACGCGTCACCTGGGCCGCGGGCACCGCGTCAGCCAGCTGCACCTGGGCGGCGGCACGCCCACCTTCCTGTCGGACGACGAGCTGACCGACCTGATGGCGCTGCTGAAGCGCCACTTCGAGCTCGTGCCCGGCGGGGAGTATTCGATCGAGATCGACCCGCGCACCGTCACGCCCGAGCGGCTGGCGCACCTGCAGCGGCTGGGCTTCAACCGCCTGAGCTTCGGCGTGCAGGACTTCGACCCCACCGTGCAGCGCGCGGTGCACCGCATCCAGCCGGCCGAGCAGGTGTTCGCGCTGGTGCAGGCGGCGCGCGAGCTGGGCTTCGAGTCGCTCAACGTCGACCTGATCTACGGCCTGCCGCAACAGACGCCGGAGTCGCTGCAGCGCACGCTGGCGCAGGTGGCGCAGCTGCGGCCGGACCGCATCGCGCTGTACGCCTATGCGCACCTGCCGGCGCGCTTCAAGCCGCAGCGGCGCATCCACGCCGCCGAGCTGCCCAGCCCCGCCGACAAGCTGGCGATGCTGGCGCTGGCGCTGGACATGCTCAGCGCCGCCGGCTACGACTACATCGGCATGGACCACTTCGCGCTGCCGGACGACGCGCTGGCGGTGGCCAAGCGCCAGGGGCGGCTGCACCGCAACTTCCAGGGCTACAGCACGCAGCCGGACTGCGACCTGATCGCGCTGGGGGTGTCGGCCATCGGGCGCGTCGGCGCCACCTACAGCCAGAACGCCAAGACGCTGGAGGAGTACGTCGATGCGCTCGATCAGGGCCGGCTGCCGATCGTGCGCGGGCTGGCGCTGACGCGCGACGACCTGCTGCGCCGCAGCGTCATCATGGCCATCATGTGCCAGGGGCTGGTGGACTACGAGTCGATCGGGCTGGCGCACCTGGTGGACTTCCGGCAGTACTTCGCGCGCGAGCTGGAGCAGCTGCGCGAGCTGCAGCAGCACGGGCTGGTGCGGCTGCACGACACGCACCTCGAGGTCACGCCGACCGGCTGGTACCTCGTGCGCGCCATCGCGATGGTGTTCGACCGCTACCTGCAGGTCGACCAGGACCGCGCGCGGTTCTCCAAGATCATCTGAGCGCGCCGCAGGGGCGCTCGGGCGGCGCTAGGATGGCGGCATGCTTGCCTCGATGACCCTGTCGGCGCTGGTGATGGGCCTGGTGGGCGGCCCGCACTGCGTGGCCATGTGCGGTGCGGCCTGCGCCGGCATCGCGCGCGCCGCCGCGCCGCGCCAGCAGCGCGCCCTGTGGACGTGGCAGGCCAGCCGCGTGGCCGGCTACGCGCTGCTGGGCGCGCTGGCCGGCGGCACGGTGCAGGGCATGGGCTGGCTCGGCCAGCAGACGGCGGCGCTGCGGCCGCTGTGGACGATGCTGCACGTGGCGGCGCTGCTGCTCGGGGCGCTGCTGGTGGTGCAGGCGCGCCAGCCGGCCTTCCTGGACGGCTGGGCGCAGGCGGTGTGGCGCCGCGCGCGGCCGGTCCTGGCGCGCCTGGGGCCGCGCGCGCCGGTGGTGCTCGGGCTGGGCTGGGCACTGATGCCGTGCGGGCTGCTCTATTCGGCGCTGCTGGTGGCGTCGCTGTCGGCGTCGTGGTGGCACGGCGCGCTGATCATGGCGGCCTTCGCGCTGGGCACGACGGTGACGCTGGCCACCGGGCCGTGGCTGCTGCTCAAGCTGGCGCAGGCGCGCAGCGGTGGCTGGGGGATCCGGCTGGCGGGGCTGGCGCTGGTGGCCACCTCCGGCTGGGCGCTGTGGATGGGCATCACGCAGCCGAGCGGTCTGTGGTGCGCGTGAGCGTGGCCGGCCACGTGGCCACCACCAGTCCCGCCAGCGCCAGCGCGAACGCCGCCCACTGCGCGGAGGTCAGCCGCTCGCCCATGAACAGCACGCCCACCGCCGCGGCGCTGACCGGCAGCATCACCGTGAAGACGCCGGCGCGCGCGGCCGGCACGTGGCGCAGCCCGCTCATCCACAGCCACACCGTCCAGACGCTGGCCGCCAGGCCGTAGAAGACGAGCAGCGCCCACAGCGGCGCGTCGAGGCGGCTCCAGTCGTAGCCGCGCGCCGCCCACAGGCCCAGCGGCGTCATCAGCGCCAGGCCCCACAGGTTGATCAGCGCCGCGATGCGCCGCGGGCCCAGCCGCCCGGTCAGGCGCTTGCCGATGACGACGTAGGCCGCCTCGCACGCCACCGCCGCCAGCACCAGCAGGTTGCCCCACAGCGCCAGCGGCACGCCGAGCCAGGCACCGCTGGCCGCGGCCGGCGCCGGTGCGGCCTTGTCCAGCGAAAACAGCGCGATACCCGCGGCCGCCAGCGCGATGGCCGCCAGCGCGCGGCCGTCGAGCCGCTCGCGCAGGAACAGCCACGACTGCAGCGCCACCATCGCCGGGATGGCGGCCATGATGACACCGGCCGCGCTGGCGGTGGTCAGCCGCAGGCCGGTCAGCATGCAGATCGTGAACAGGAAGTTGCCCAGCAGCGCCTGCCAGAACAGCAGCGCCAGCGTCGCGCGGTCCAGCGGCGGCTCGTGCGGCGCCCGGCGCAGCCAGTGCGGCATGGCCGCCGCCCCGATCAGGTAGCGCAGCCAGGCCAGCAGGAACACCGGCATCGCCGCCGCCAGCGGCTTGGACAGCGCCACGTAGGCGCCGACCATGGTCATGCTGGCGGCCAGCGCGGCGTAGGCGGCCCACGGCGTGCGCGCAGGGCTCATCGGCGCGGCGGCGTCAGCACGGTGGGGCGCGCCAGCGGCAGCGTGTGCGGATGGTCGCGGCTGTAGTGCAGGCCGCGGCTTTCCTGCCGGCTGCGCGCGCTGCGCACGATCAGGTCGGCCACCTGCACCAGGTTGCGCAGCTCCAGCAGGTCGCGCGTGACGTGGAAGCTGGCGTAGAACTCGTGGATCTCGTGGCGCAGCAGCTCGATGCGGTTGGCTGCGCGCTCCAGCCGCTTGTCGGTGCGCACGATGCCGACGTAGTCCCACATGAAGCGGCGCAGCTCGTCCCAGTTGTGGCTGATGACGACCTGCTCGTCGGCGTCGCTGACGCGGCTGTCGTCCCAAGGGCGCACGGTGACCGGCGGCGGCGCCGGGTGCGCCGCCATGTCCTCGGCGGCGGCGCGCGCGAACACCAGGCACTCCAGCAGCGAGTTGCTGGCCAGCCGGTTGGCGCCGTGCAGGCCGGTGTAGCTGGCCTCGCCGACGCAGTACAGGCCGGGCAGGTCGGTGCGCGCGCGCAGGTCGGTGACCACGCCGCCGCAGGTGTAGTGCGCCGCCGGCACCACGGGGATCGGCTCGCGCGTGATGTCGATGCCGAGCTCCGCGCAGCGCTTCAGGATGTTGGGGAAGTGCTCGTGCAGGAAGGCCGGCGGCTGGTGCGAGATGTCCAGGTACACGCACGGGATGCCGTGCTTCTTCATCTCGAAGTCGATCGCGCGCGCGACGATGTCGCGCGGGGCCAGTTCCGCGCGCGGGTCGTGATCGGGCATGAAGCGGCGGCTGCCCAGGTGCGGCGGCAGCTTCAGGATGCCGCCTTCGCCGCGCACCGCCTCGCTGATCAGGAAGCTCTTGGCCTTGGGGTGGTACAGGCAGGTCGGGTGGAACTGGATGAATTCCATGTTGGCCACCCGGCAGCCGGCGCGCCAGGCCGCGGCGATGCCGTCGCCGGTGGCGGTGTCGGGGTTGGAGGTGTAGAGGTAGACCTTGCCCGCGCCGCCGGTGGCCAGCACCGTGTGCGGCGCGACGAACACCTCCACCTCGTCGCGCGCCTCGTCGAGCACGTAGGCCCCCAGCACCCGCCGCGGCGTCTGCGGTGCGGTGGCGTGGCGGTCGCTCAGCAGCAGGTCCACCAGCACGTGCGTCTCGAAGACGTCGATGTTGTCGGCCGCGCGCACGCGCTCGATCAGCGTGGCCTGCACCGCCGCGCCGGTGGCGTCGGCCGCGTGCACGATGCGGCGGTGGCTGTGGCCGCCTTCACGCGTCAGGTGCAGCGCCGCGCCTTCCTGCGTGAAGGGGGTGCCCAGCGCGCGCAGCCAGGCGATCGCCTGCGGTGCGTGCTCGACGACGAAGCGCGTGGCCTGCGGGTCGCACAGGCCGGCGCCGGCGATCAGCGTGTCCTGCACGTGGGCATCGAAGCTGTCGTCCTCGCCCAGCACGGCGGCGATGCCGCCCTGCGCCCAGGCGCTGGAGCCGTCGGCGATGCCGCGCTTGGTGACGACGGCCACGCGCCAGTGCGACGGCAGCAGCAGCGCGGTGGCCAGGCCGGCCAGCCCGCTGCCGATGATGAGCGCGTCGTAGACGCGCGGCGGAGGAGGGGAGGCGTTGCTCATGGGTCGGACGGGGACGTAGAACGCATCCTAGCAGCGCGGCGGCCCGTTTCAGACCGGCTGGTAGGTCAACCGCACGTACAGCGGGGCGTACGGCTCGGCCTGCGTCACTTCCACCAGCCCCTCCTTGCCCAGCTCCAGCAGCGCGATGAAGGTCACCACCGCGTGCGCCACGCCGCGCGCCGGCTCGAACAGCTCGGCGAACTCCGCGAAGCGCCGCCCCTGCAGCGTGCGCAGCAGCTGGCTCATCGTCTCGCGCACCGACAGCGCCTCGCGCTGGATGGTGTGCCGCTGCACCAGACGGGCACGGCGCAGGATGTCGCGCCAGGCGGCGCGCAGCTCCTCGGGATCCACGTCGGGCCAGCGGGGCGCAAGCGACTGCTCGATGCGCACGTGCGCGCGCCAGAAGTCGCGCCCGTGCTGCGGCAGCGCATCCAGCGCCTGCGCCGCCAGCTTGATGCGTTCGTACTCCAGCAGCCGGCGCACCAGCTCGGCGCGCGGATCCTCCGGCTCCGGTTCGCCTTCGGCGCGCGGCGCCGGCGGCAGCAGCAGGCGCGACTTGATCTCGATCAGCATCGCCGCCATCAGCAGGTATTCGGCGGCCAGCTCCAGGTTGCGCGCGCGGATCTGCTCCACGTAACCCAGGTACTGGCGCGTCACCTCCGCCAGCGGGATGTCCAGGATGTTGAAATTCTGGCGCCGGATCAGGTACAGCAGCAGATCCAGCGGCCCCTCGAACGCCTCGAGGAACACCTCCAGCGCGTCCGGCGGGATGTAGAGATCCTGCGGCAGCGCAAACAGCGGCTCGCCGTACAGGCGCGCGATCGCCACCTGATCGACGGTGGCCGGGGTGCTCGCCTCGGCGTGCGCGGCCGGCGGCAGCTCGGGGGCGGCGCCAGCCGCGCTCACGTCAGCGTCGGCTCGGTCTGGTAGACGTAGGGCTTCTGCGGCACGCGCGCGGCCTGGGCCTGGCGCAGGAAGTCACGGTCCTGCGGGCGGTCCCACAGCAGCGCGCGGCCGGCGCGCTGCTCGGCCTCCAGCTGCGGCTTGGCGCGCTTGAGCTGTTCGAGAAACTGCGTCGTGTCGGAGACGTAGTCGGGCAGGCCGAGGAAGTTCATGGCGGATCGCGGTATCCGGTTGACCAATGGCGCGGCCCTCATTGTAGGCCGCCATCGGCCGGCGCCGCGCTGCTGCCGCGCTCCCACGCCGTCCAGCCGGCCAGCCGCGGCAGGAAGCCCGCGCGCTCCATCAGCGAGCGCGGCTGCTCGTGCAGCCCGTCGATGGCGAGCGTGCCGCCGCGGCGCTCGATCGCCTCCAGCAGGCTCTCCAGCGCGTCCAGCCCGGTGGTGTCCAGCAGCTGCAGGTCGCCGGCGTCGAGCCGCACCGCCACGCCCGGCTCGGCGCGGTCCACCGCGTCGTTGAGCGCATCGAGCTTGGTCACCGCGCCGAAGAACAGCGAGCCGTACAGGTGCGCCTCGATGCGTGCGGGCTCCACGCGGTCCAGCGTGACGCGAAACAGGCTGCTCTGGCGCCGCACGAACAGCACCACCGCCAGCACCAGCCCCAGCTCCACCGCCACCGTCAGGTCGAAGATCACCGTCACCGCAAACGTGCTCAGCAGCATCAGGCGGTAGTGCATGCTGAACTGGCGCAGGCGCGCGAACTCGCGCCACTCGCCCATGTTCCATGCGACGAACAGCAGGATGCCGGCCAGCACCGCCAGCGGCACGTGGCGCGCCAGCGGCGCGGCCAGCAGCACGATGGCCGCCAGCGCCAGCGCGTGCACCGCACCCGCGACGCCGCTGGTGGCGCCGCTGCGGATGTTGGTGACCGTGCGGGCGATGGTGCCGGTGGCCGGCATGCCGCCGATGAACGGCACCACCGCGTTGGCGATGCCCTGCGCCATCAGCTCCTGGTTGGGGTCGTGCTTGCGCCCGCCGTGCAGCTGGTCGGCCACGCGCGCGCACAGCAGCGACTCGATGGCGCCCAGTGCCGCGAGGGTCAGCGTCGGGATCACCAGCTGGCGCACCGTCTGCCACGACACGTCCGGCCACACCAGCGCCGGCAGCCCCTGCGGGATGCCGCCGAAGCGGGTGCCGATGGTCTCCACCGGCCACTCCAGCGCCCAGGCCAGCAGCGACAGCGTCACCAGCGCCACCACCGGCGCCGGCAGGCGCGAGGTGGCCTGCAGCGCGCTGACGCCCTGCAGCCCGGCCAGCCGCTGGCGGAACGCCGAATCCACCGCCCACAGGCGCGGCCACACCAAGAGTCCAACCACGCACAGCCCCGCCAGCGCCACCGCGTACGGGTTGACGGTGGTGAGCGCCCCGCCCACCGTGTGCAGGATGCCGAAGAAGTCCGCCGGCATCTTGGTCACCTGCAGCCCCAGCGCGTCGCGCAGCTGCGACAGCGCGATCAGCACCGCAATCCCGTTGGTGAAGCCGATGACCACGCTGACCGGCACGAAGCGCACCAGCGTGCCCAGCCGCAGCCAGCCCATCGCGAACAGCAGCAGCCCGGCGCAGAAGGTCGACACCAGCAACCCGCCGACGCCGTGGCGCTCGACGATGCCGTAGACGATGACGATGAAGGCGCCGGCCGGCCCGCCGATCTGCACCGACGTGCCGCCCAGTACCGCGATCAGGAAGCCGGCGACGATGGCGGTCCACAGGCCGGCGGTGGGTTGCAGGCCGCTGGCGATCGCGAACGCCATCGCCAGCGGCAGCGCCACGACGCCGACGGTGACGCCGGCGCCGAGGTCGCGCATCAGGCGCGCCCGGTCGTAGGCGCGCAGGTCATCGAGCAGACGGGGACGAAAGGGATGCAATGCCAGACGGGCCATGCCGAACCTCCACGGAAACGATGCGGGAACGCGGGACGAGCGGAGGTAGGCACGGACGGCGGCCCGCAGTGGCGCTGGCGCGTGATGAAGCGCCTGCGCGCACTCAGGCCGGCGGCTCGCATCACCGCACCCGCATGCCCGGCTCGGCGCCGGCGTGCGGCTCCAGGATGAACACCCCCGGGTGCGCCTGGCCGTCGGCGTGGCTGGCGGCCAGCACCATGCCTTCGCTGACGCCGAACTTCATCTTGCGCGGGGCGAGGTTGGCCACCAGCACCGTCAGCTTGCCGATGAGCCGCTCCGGCGCATAGGCCGAGGCGATGCCGGAGAAGACGTTGCGCGTGCGGCCCTCGCCGACGTCCAGCGTCAGCCGCAGCAGCTTGGTGGAGCCCTCCACCCGCTCGCAGGCCACGATGCGCGCGATGCGCAGGTCCACCTTGGCAAAGTCGTCGATCGTGATCGTCGGCGCGATGGCCTCGCCGCCCGGCTGCGGCGCGCCTTCGGCGGCCGGGGTGGCCGCGGCCGGCGCGGGCGGCTCGAAGAGTGCCTCCAGCAGCTTCGGGTCGACGCGCTGCATCAGGTGCTCGTACGGTGCGATCGCGTGCCCGGCCCCCAGCGGCTGCGCGGCGTTGGCGAAGTCCAGCGGCGCGCAGCGCAGGAAGGCCTCCACCCGCTCGGCGGTGGCGGGCAGCACGGGTTTGAGCATCGCGGTGAGGATGCGGAACGCCTCCACGCAGGTGGTGCAGACGTCGTGCAGCCGGGCGGCGAGTTCCGGCTGCTTGGCCAGCTCCCACGGCTTGTTCTGGTCCACGTAGGCGTTGACGCGGTCCGCGAGCGCCATCACCTCGCGCACCGCCTTGCCGTATTCGCGCTCGGCCCACAGCTCGGCCACCGCCGGCAGCGCGGTCTGCAGCGCGTCCAGCAGCGCCTCGCCGTCGGGCGAGACGGCGCCCAGCCGCCCCTCGAAGCGCCTGGTGATGAAGCCCGCCGCGCGCGAGGCGATGTTGACGTACTTGCCGATCAGGTCGCTGTTGACGCGGGCGACGAAGTCCTCGGGGTTGAAGTCCACGTCCTCCACGCGCGGGTTGAGCTTGGCCGCCAGGTAGTAGCGCAGCCACTCCGGGTTGAGCCCCAGGCGCAGGTAGCGCAGCGGGTCGATGCCGGTGCCGCGGCTCTTGCTCATCTTCTCGCCGCTGACGGTGATGAAGCCGTGCACGAACACGTGCGTCGGCGTCTTGCGACCGGAAAAATGCAGCATCGCCGGCCAGAACAGCGTGTGGAAGTAGGTGATGTCCTTGCCGATGAAGTGGATCTGCTCGACCGCCGGGTCGGCGACGAATTCCTCGAACGTCTGCGTCGTGCGCGAAGGCGCGTGCCAGTGATGGGCCGCCTGGCCCTTGTCGAAGTGGTTCTTGAGGCTGGCCAGATACCCGATCGGCGCGTCCAGCCAGACGTAGAAGTACTTGCCCGGCGCGTCCGGGATCTCGATGCCGAAGTACGGCGCGTCGCGGCTGATGTCCCAGTCGCCCAGGCCCCCGCGGCCGTCCTCGTCCTTGGCGAACCACTCGCGGATCTTGTTGACCACCTCCGGCTGCAGGCGGCCGGGGGCGGAGGTCCACTCCTCCAGGAACTGCACGCAGCGCGGGTCGGAAAGCCGGAAGAAGAAGTGCTCCGACTGGCGCAGCTCGGGCGTGGCGCCGGACAGCGCCGAGTACGGGTTCCTCAGCTCCGTGGGGGTGTAGACGGCGCCGCAGGCCTCGCACGAGTCGCCGTACTGGTCCGGCGCGCCGCAGCGCGGGCACTGGCCCTTGATGTAGCGGTCGGGCAGGAACATGCCCTTGACCGGGTCGTAGAACTGCTCGATCGTGCGCACCTCGATCAGCCCGGCGGCCTTGAGCGCCCGGTAGATGGCCTGCGCCAGCTCGTGGTTTTCCGGCGCGTCGGTGCTGTGCCAGTTGTCGAAGCGGATGTGAAAGCCGTCCAGGTAGGCGGCGCGGCCGGCGGCGATGTCGGCGACGAACTGCTGCGGCGTCTTGCCGGCCTTCTCCGCCGCGATCATGATCGGCGCGCCGTGCGCGTCGTCGGCGCCGACGAAGTGCACCTCGTGCCCCAGCAGCCGCTGCGTGCGCACCCACACGTCGGCCTGGATGTACTCCATGATGTGGCCGATGTGGAAGTGGCCGTTGGCGTAGGGCAGGGCGGTGGTGACGAACAGACGGCGCTTGGACATGGCTGGGCGACTTGGCGCACGAGGGGCAAGCCCGGGATTGTACTGAGGGCTCTGCCGCGGGCGCCAGCGGCGCGGGCGGCGCCTGGCGCTAGACTGTGCGCCTGCGCGAACCCCCCCACGACACGCGAGGAGCGAGGCGACGATGAGCATCGACACCCAGGCCCTGCTGCAGGCGCTGCAGACCGTGGCCGACCCCAACACCGGCAAGGACTTCGTCACCACCAAGGCGATCAAGAACCTGCAGATCGACGGCGGCGACGTCAGCTTCGAGGTCGAGCTCGGCTACCCGGCGCGCAGCCAGCACGCCGCGCTGCGCCAGGCGCTGGTGGCCGCGGCGCGGCGCGTGCCGGGCGTGGGCAACGTGTCGGTGCAGATCGTCACGCGCATCATCGCCCACGCCGTGCAGCGCGGCGTGGCGCTGCTGCCGCAGGTGCGCAACATCGTCGCCGTGGCCTCCGGCAAGGGCGGCGTCGGCAAGAGCACCACCGCCGTCAACCTGGCGCTGGCGCTGGCGGCCGAGGGGGCGCGCGTCGGCCTGCTGGACGCCGACATCTACGGCCCCAGCCAGCCGATGATGATGGGCATCGAGGGCCGCCCGGAGAGCCTGGACGGTCAGACCATGGAGCCGCTCGTCAACTACGGCGTGCAGGTGATGTCGATCGGCTTCCTCGTCGACAAGCACGAGGCCATGATCTGGCGCGGCCCGATGGCCACGCAGGCGCTGGAGCAGCTGCTGCGCCAGACGAACTGGAAGGACCTGGACTACCTGGTGGTGGACATGCCGCCCGGCACCGGCGACATCCAGCTGACGCTGGCGCAGCGCGTGCCGATCACCGGTGCGGTGATCGTGACCACGCCGCAGGACATCGCGCTGCTCGATGCGAGGAAGGGCGTGACGATGTTCCAGAAGGTCGGCGTGCCGATCCTGGGCATCGTGGAGAACATGGCCGTGCACGTCTGCCCGAACTGCGGCCATGCGGAACACATCTTTGGCGCCGACGGCGGCAAGCGCATGGCGGCCGAGCTGGAGGTGGCCTACCTGGGCGCGCTGCCGCTGAACCGCAGCATCCGCGAACAGGCCGACACTGGCCGTCCGACGGTGGTGGCCGACCCGGATGGCGATATCGCCGCGCTGTACAAGGCCGTGGCGCGGCAGGTGGCCATTACCGTGGCTGCCAAGGCCAAGGATTATTCGAGCAAGTTTCCGACGATTAAGATTAGTCAGGGGACGTGAGGGGTTGGTCGCCTAACGCCGTGCTGACCGTCCATATCGATATTCGGTAATCATGTTCTGATCTGTGATCGTTTCGAGCGCTCTTCCTACGAGCTTTTCCTCTTCTTCAACGCTAATCCAAGGTTTGGATAGCAAGCCGTCGATGGTCTCTGATAGTCTTTTTTCATCATATTTGTCGCTCATGTATAGATTCTTGACTACTTTTTTGATCCGTTGCCGTGCCGCTAGGTGATCTATGCTCGTGAAATCGTAATTTGCAGCGTAGATAAACGTGCTATCTTTCCAGCGGAAAGCGAATGGGAAAACGGTTGCAGCAGTTTTTAGTGCATCAGGCGACCCCGTGGCATTGAAAGCAAGAATACCGTTAGTCTCTAGATGAGTGCGGGCCAAATCAAGAAATTCTCGCGATAATAAATTGGTTGCTAGAGCGCGCCAGTGGAACGTGGTGTTCATGACAATAAGATCGTAGCGCTCGGTCGGATTCCGGCGCAACCACCTACGTCCGTCGTCGATATGAATGCGCACTCGATCATCGCGCAAAATGGGTTCAACCGTCGGGCGTTGGCTGATTAGATAGATATAACCAGGATTGAGTTCTATGGCATCAATACGCTCGACGCTTGGAAGCGATGAAAGTACGCGCGTCCAAGAGCCCCCGGATAAACCAATAACCAATATCCTGCGCGGCTCCGGGTGCAAGGCTGCCAAAAGATATACTCGATCAATCCTGTTGCTGTTATTGATGAGATCGATATTGATTTTTCCGTCGTAAACATTGCCGCCATAGACCGTTTCATCGGCGGCGGGTTGAGTCAGCGTGTGGATAACGCCGTGTCGATTTTCAAGCAGAAATCCAACCGATTGTTCGGCTGTGGGATTGGTAAGGGCAGTGTATAGTGCCGTATGGGGCGCCGTCAGTATCACGGCAATCACCCCGCCTATGCCAGTTGCGCTCAGTGCGACGCGCCTCGACAGTTTGGGCGCGAGGAGGCCGCCCGTGGCAGCCGTAATAGCCCCAAGGGCCAGCATAATCGACTGGCTTGTCATTCGATCAAGCCACCAAAATCCGATGAACAATGGTGCCGCGGTTGCGCCAATGATGTTTGCGAAATAAATCCAAGCAATGGAGCGGCCGGTATCAGCAGCGCCTAAAGTTCCGCCTAAGTGGTGAACAACAGGGAAAAGAGCGGCTTTGCTGGCTGCAGTGGCGATAATGATGCAGGCCATGATGGGTATCAGCAAAAAATTGCCCGCAGCAAGGATAATAAGCCACGCCGCTGATAGGTCAACGACGCCGGAGAGGAAAAGGCTGCGTGCCCCGAAAGTTTGAATGGCGTCTGGTGGTTGGTTGTCGCAGGCACGCTTCCCAGCAAGCGATCCCAGTGCGATGCCGAAAAGAAAAAGACTCAAAACAAGCGAGAAAGTCTGTGGTGAGTTTCCATTAGCGAATCCAACGATTCGAATCCAAAGTATTTCTTGGCCGAGGCTGGCAAAGCCAACCAACGCCGATACAACCCAAGCTGGTGTAGCCGTCTTCATGACTCTATGGCGTCACGTTTTGTGTATTTAAAAAGAAGGGCAAATACGCCGGCGGCCACAGAAAGATTGCCTATGGCAGCGAGGTAAATGGCGGCGTCCAGTGTAACCCATTCGAAAAGGATGTAGCCGAGGAGTAATGCTCCGAAAGTGGCGCCGAGGGTATTGCTCGCATAAAGTGTGCCGGTTGCCTTGCCTATGTTTGTCCAGCGTCGAGCGAGATCGGCAACCAAGATCGGCAGTGTGGCCCCCATCAGAAGTGTCGGGAATAAAACAAGAGCAAAGTTAACGGAGGCGATGATGGATAGCGGGGCGTGGATCGTCATATCCCCGGCCCAGCGCAGAAGATCTGGACTGATGCATCCGAACGCCCCCACGCCCCCCTCTGTGAGCGCGAAGAATGCCAGAGTGTGAGATGGGTAACGGTCGGCAAGCCATCCCCCAGCAAGTGCGCCGCCTCCGAGACCGAGCATAAATGCGGCGATGATGACCGTCATCGATTCCAAATCTGCGCCGAATGATGCGAACAAAATACGCTGCCAAGCGATCTGGTAAATCAGCGCACAAGTACCAGAGATCAGAAAACAGAAGCTAATTACTGATATTAAGGTGTCTTGAGTTTTTTGCATGGCTCGATTCTTGTGGCTCGATCAAAATCGGGTGTCGCCGAGGTCCAGCGTGGGCGTTGAGTGAAACCCGCAGAGGCCCAGCTCGACGTACTATCATGCGCTGGGTGTAAGATGTGTGCAATGTCCGCCAAGGTGTGAAAAACACCGGCCGAAATCAAGGGAGTGTCTGATCGACTTTTCATATGTCCTATGATTTCTGGATAGGCGTCTTTGTATGCATCGGAAAACCATGCAACTGCACTGACGCGAAAGTCGTCTTCATGGGTATAGCCGTGACCTGTGATGGTGCATGTACCCCGTGGTATGTTCTCTCCGTGATCCGAGATGTATATGAGAGCGCTATGAGTATCCGGACGATCTGTGAGTTTGTTTATAAGTTCAGAGAGGATGTGGTCGGTATATAAAATCGTGTTGTCGTAAGTGTTGGTGACGGTGTCCGGCCGCTCATCGAAAGGGCTTTGCTTTTGAGAAGGCAGGAACTGGTCAAATGATTCTGGATAGCGATTGGCGTAGGCTTTATGACTTCCGAGCAGATGGATTACAAAAAATTTGCGTTGATCAGGCTCCTGGAGAAAGCGATCTAAGGGTGGTATGATGGCATCGTCATAGCTGCCCTGTTTTTTGTAATCGGTGCCGTTAGTGTAGATTGTGGTATTGGCTTCATAGGCATGAACGGCGATGATGGAGTCATGCAAGCCGAGCGGCGCTTGGTTTGAGATCCAGTATGTTTTAAATCCCGCCTGTTTGAAAAGTGTCACGATAGATGCCTGCCCTGCGTGGGCGCGTTGAGCGTTGGGGTTCTGTTTGCCGGTCAGAATAACGGGGACGGCGAGGCGAGTAGCTGAAAAAGGCGAGATCACGTCACGGAAACTTATTAGATTTGGGGTCGCCCCAAGCTTTGGGGTTGTGTCGCGGTAATAGCCATTGATGCCCCAGTGTCGTGGGTTGGAGGACTCCCCTATTACAAGGACGTAAATTTCTTGTGCATCTATCTCAACCGTTCGCCTTGGTTGGAAATCCCATTGCTTGATATGCGTGGCGGCTTCCCGCAAAAGAGTAAGTTCTGAAAAATAATCGCTAACGCGGAAAATGACCCCCAGCGGATAGCTGTCACTCAAGGTTGCACTTAGATATGACTCTGGCCTTTTGGTCTCTAATGATTCGGATTGGGTGTTTGTGAGCTGTGGGTCGAGTGGCTGCTGTAGTTGACGCCATTGCCATTCCATCCAGGTGTATTGGAGAGTGGGTGCCAGACTTATAATTGCTATCCATTGTAAATAGCGATAGGGCGGGATAGGTGATGATTGTAGTGCCAGTTTCAGAGTTATAAAAAATAAGGTTAAGCCGATAGATGAGCAGATGAATAACGTGGTTAGCCCCAGAAATTCGGCGGCTTCAGTGGGGCTGGATTCGCTTACTACCGCAAAAATGTGTGGTGATGATGGATGTCCGAATTGAAGGATATAGAAAATTTCGAAAGGTAGTAGAAGATAGAGTGGGCTCAATAATATTAAAATCCATGCCGGGCGGCGAGTCCATGCGAATAGCGCGACAAGCAATAGAAGCGAGGCTGGTAAGGTTCGGATCAGAGCGTCAGCACGTTCATCGGTAACGGCAATGTATGCAAGGTTTGGGCTCAAAAGCAACGCAGCCCAGAGTGCCGCAGTGTTCATGGGATGCTGATTGGTGAATATCTGCTAACCTGTATGTGCTTCCGCTGGGGTGGGCGTGTAATTGATTTGAATGGTCCGGGCCACCTCGCGCATTGCAGGATGGTGCCATTAATTCTTATGAATGAGCTAATCCGTTAATTATGAAAAAGCCCTTCCACAGGAAGGGCTTAAGTGATTTTTGGTGATTTAAGGATTAGCTGCCACTGGCGGCTGCATCGGGAGCGCAGCTTCCAGGCAGCCAAGAAGCCTTGGCAGGCGCCGACGCGGAGCCGGTGCACGTCCATTTAAAAATGGTAAACCCGCTTGTGAAATCACTTGCCGTCGCTGCATTGCTGTCTGAGATATATGGCGTTAGCGTGACGGTGAGGCCTTGCATATCACCGGTTCCGTCAACAGTAATGACGCCAGCATCAGATACTACTGGGGCGTTGGCGTATTTGGTTGATGCAGTGTTAGTAGTATTTCCGCAAGCGGCAGGGCTCTGCGCTGCCTGAGCGCGTTCCGATACACAAGTCCTCGCAGCGCTCGCCGCCAGAACCACTTCGGAAGCTTTTGCTCGATTGGTGTAGTCTTGGTACGCTGGCAATGCCACCGCCGCCAGAATGCCGATGATTGCCACGACGATCATCAGTTCGATGAGCGTGAAGCCCTGTTGGATACGTTTCATGGTTTACCTCCAGTGATGGAACGATTGGCCCCGTCGTCGATGGGGTCAAGCGGATGGTAGCACCCTCCGTGCCAGCGGATGTGTCGTGGCCATGTTCTCTCTGACCGGCGTGGTGCGGGTGCGACGTCTGGGGGCCGATCAGGCGAAATCGCGTCAAAGTTTGACGTCAAATCTTGACGTCCAGCGCCGGCGGCAGCCGGTCCGCCGGCACGCCCAGGCGCCGGTGCGCGTCCTCGCGAAGGCGGGCGTAGGTGTGCAGAAGCAACCGGGCGGCCTCCTGGGCCAGCCGCAGATCCTGCGCAAAGGTCTCGGCGTCGGTCTGGTACTCATGAACGAGCCGGTTGCGCAGGTTGCGCGCCGCGATCCATGCCTCCGCCGAGTCCAGCACGCCCAGCCGCTCCGCGCGGGGGGGATGGGGCCAGGCGCGGACCTCATACGGCGATGCCGGTATGCTGGGCCACCCTCACGATGGGGGTGACGGGGGTGGCAGGGTCAACCACGAGGGTGTCGATGCGTTGGTCGCCCAGGCGCATCTGCAGGCGGGCGACCAGCCGGTGGGTGCGCGCGGCGCGGTCCGGCAGCGCTTCGGGGCATTCGATCAGCAGGTCGATGTCGCCGCCGCGCGCCGCATCGTCGGTGCGCGAGCCGAACAGCCGCACCCGCGCCTGCGGGCCGAAGAGCTCGCGCACGGTGTCGCGGATGACGGCGCGCTCCGTCTCGCTCAGCCGCATGCCACCTCCCACCCCACGATTTGCCGCTTGGCGCGGCTGAACTCGACGCCAAGCTCGATCACTTCCGTGATGCCCGGCGCGCCGCGATATTTGGCCGCGTAGTCGCGAGCCTTGAGCTGCCGCATGGCCTCGCCGGCAGGGGTATCACCATCGATGACCTTGAACTCGATCACCCAGGCGCGGCCGGCGTGGCGGATGACGAGGTCGCACTGGCCCGGGTTGGAGACCTCCTCCGGCACGATGTCCAGGCCGAGGCTGGCCAGATGGCTGTAGAACACGCTGGCGTAGTAGCCCTCGTACCGGGCGATGGGGTTGGCGCGCACCCAGTCGTGCGGGATGCTGGCGTAGAGGCGCTCGAAGTGCGCGCGCAGACCCTCGGCATCGCCTTCGGTGAGCAGGTCGTACAGCCGCATCGTCAGCTGGGACAGCGGCGTGCCGCCCGGCAGCCACCCCCCCAGCAGCAGCGCCTCGTTGAGGGCGCTGCGCACCTCGAGGTTGGGCACGCGCAGCGTGTAGACGGTGGCTGCGCCCTTGCGCTGCTGGCCGTCGATGGTCAGATACCCGGTCTGCCACAGCAGCGCCTCGGGCTCGATGCGCTCCACGTCAAAGGCTGAGAGCAGCTGCTCGCTGGCGTAGAGCCGCTCCAGCTGCGGGGTGAAGAACCCCTTGCCGCGCAGCCAGTGCACCAGAAACGTCGGCGTGCCGGTCTCGAACCAGTGCGCGCGGAACTGGCGGCTGCGCAGCAGCAGCAGGACGTCGAACGGGTTGTAGACGCTCACTGGGCCCCAGCGATAGCCGTTGTACCAGCGCCGGATCTCCTCGCGGTCCAGCGGCTGGCCCTCGGCTGCGGCGGCCTCGAGCTCCGGCGCAAACACCGTGTCGATGTCTTCGTCGGTGTAGCCACACACCGTCCCGTACTCGGGGTCGAGCGTCAGGTCGTAAAGATTGTTCAGACCGGAGAAGATCGAGACCTTGCTGAACTTGGACACGCCGGTCAGCAGCACGAAGCGCAGGTCGGCGTCTCTGCCCTTGATGACGCTGTAGAGGTTGCGCAGGCCCTCGCGCATGGCGCGGGCGATCTCAGGCGCTTCGAGGTTGTCCAGGATGGGCTTGTCGTATTCGTCGACCAGCACCACGGCCTGCTGTCCGTGGGCTTGGGCGGCGCGGGTGATGAGCTCGGTGAAGCGGATGTGCGGGTCTTCGCCGACGGGCGGCAGGCTCACGCCGAGCCGGGCGGCGTTGGTGTCGAGCTGATGGTGGATGTGGGCTTCGAGCTTGGCGGCTTCGGCCAGCCGACCCTCGGCAAAGCTGATGCGGATGACCGGATGGGGCTTGGCCCAGTCCCAGTGGTCGGCCAGGAACAGCCGCTCGCGCGGCGCCGTGCCATCGGCGCCGTCGTGGGCGTCGAACAGCTGCCGCTTGCCTTCGAAGGCACAGGCGATCGTGTCCAGCAGCAGGCTCTTGCCGAAGCGGCGCGGGCGCGAGAGGAAGTAGGCGCCGCCCTGCTCGGCCAGACGTGCGATGAGCGGCGTCTTGTCGACGTAGTAATGCCCCTCGCGCCGGATCTTGGCGAAGGTCTGGATGCCGATGGGCAGCTTGCGGCGGGCAGTGGTGTTCATGGCCATGTTATACCGGCAGACCGTTCGAGCTGCCTCCCCACGATCTCTCGCTTCGAGCGGCTGAACCCCACGCCTGGCTGGATCAGGCCCGCGGGGCTGCCCTCGGGGCGCTCACGCCAGGCCCAGCCGCTGCATCCAGTAGCGCAGCTTGGCCAGGGTCCAGCCCAGCTCGCGCGCGGTGCGCGACTGGTTCCAGCGGTTGCGCTCCAGCAGGGCCTGCAGCTGCGCGCGGGGCAGCGGCGCCTCGTCGTCGGCCGTCGTGACGTCCGCCGCGGTGCCTTGCGGCAGCGCCAGCGGAGATGCCGGCAGCTCGATGGCGTCGGCGTCCAGCACCGGGCCGGGGTGCAGCGCCAGCGCGCGCTCCAGCAGGTTCTCCAGCTCGCGCACGTTGCCCGGAAACGGATGCTGGCGCAGGCGCTGCAGTGCGGCGTCGGTCAGGCGTGGCGCGGCCGGCAGGCCGTCGCGCTGCGCCAGCCGCGCCAGGATGGCGTCGGCGATGGCGGGCAGGTCCTCGGGATGTTCGCGCAGCGCCGGCGCGTGGATCGGGATCACGTTGAGCCGGTAGTACAGGTCATGGCGGAAGCGGCCGTCCTGCACGAGCCGCGCCAGATCCTTGTGCGTGGCGCTGACGATGCGCACGTCCACCGGTTCCTCGGCGACGGCGCCGACCGGGCGCACGGCGCGCTCCTGCAGCACGCGCAGCAGCTTGACCTGCATCGGCAGCGGCAGGTCGGCCACTTCGTCGAGGAAGAGGGTGCCGCCGTGGGCGGCCTGGAACAGGCCGGGGCGGTCGCCGCTGGCGCCGGTGAAGGCGCCGCGCTTGTGTCCGAACAGCTCGCTTTCGAGCAGCTCGGGCGGGATGGCGCCGCAGTTGACGGCGACGAACGGGCCCTCGGCGCGGTGGCTGCAGGCGTGCAGGGCGCGCGCGATCAGTTCCTTGCCGGTGCCGGATTCGCCGCTGATGAGCACCGGGGCCATGGTGCGCGCCACGCGCTGCAGGGTGGCGCGCACGGCGCGCATCGCCGCGCTGTCGCCGATCAGCCGCTGCAGGGCCGGCGCGGCAGCGGCCGGCGGCGGCGAGGACGGAGCGGGGCCCGCCGCAGGCGGGGCGTGCGCCTGCAGCGCGGCCTGGATGGCCTGGCGCAGGCGCGCCGGCGAGACCGGCTTGGTGAGGTAGTCGAAGGCGCCGGCCTTGAGCGCCTGTACCGCGTTGTCGGCCGAGCCGTAGGCGGTGATGACGATGGCGCGCTCCGGGCGGCCGCCCTGCGCCAGCTCGCGCAGCAGATCCAGGCCGCTGCCGTCGGGCAGGCGCATGTCGGTGACGACGACGCCGTAGCGGCGCTCGGCCAGCCGCTGGCGCGCGCCGGCCAGGTCGCCCGCCTCGTCGACCTCCTGGCCCACCTTGGCCAGCGCCAGCGCGTAGAGCTGGCGCAGGTCGGGTTCGTCCTCGACGATCAGCAGGCTCGGGCCGGACATGGGGTTCGGGGGCGGCAGGGAGGGCCGGTCAACTTGCCGGCAGGCTGACCACGAAGGCGTTGCCGGCTCGTCCGTGCCGGTGCGCGGCCTCGTGGGTCAGGTCGGCATCATAGCGCCGGCACAGCTCGCGCGAGAGGTAGAGCCCGAGGCCGCTGGAGCGGCTGTGCGAGCTGGCGAACGGCTCGAACAGGTGCTCGCGCAGCGGCGGCTCGATCGGCGCGCTGTCGCTCCAGACCACCAGCGTGGCGCGCTCGCCCTGGCGCGCGGTCTCGACGCGGATCGCCCCGGGCGCGCCGCTGGCATGCCGGTCGGCGTTGTCCAGCAGGTTGGTCAGCACGCGGCGCAGGTGTTCGGCATCGAAGGTCACGCGCGTGTCGGCCGCGCCGCGCTGGCGCTGCAGGCGCGCTCCCTGGGGGCGCTGCTGCAGCCATTCCTCCAGCAGGGCGTCGACGGTGGCGTCCAGCGCCAGCGTGGCGTGGCCGCCCTCGCGCCCGCCGTCCGGCAGCGGGTTGCGCGCCGCCTCCAGCACGTCGTCGATGGTGCGGTTGAGGCGGCGCACGTTCTGCTCGATCAGGGTCAGCAGCCGCCGCTGCGCGGGCGAGGGGTCGTCCTCCTGCAGCAGCGCGCTGGCCTGCGCGATGGCGGCCAGCGGGTTGCGGATCTCGTGGGCGACGGCGGCGGAGACGCGTCCCATCGCGGCCAGCTTTTCGGTGTGCACGCGCTGCTCCAGCGCGTGCAGGTCCTGCAGCAGCAGGATGTGGGTGCGGGTGTCGTCCGGGCCGCGGGCCGTCTGCAGCTGGGCGCGCACGCGCTGCGCGCAGCCGTCCGGACGCGGCAGCGCCAGGTCGCGCACGGCGGGTGCCGCGGGCGCGCCAGCCGGCCGCAGCCATTGCGCCAGCGGCCGCCACGCCACGCTGTGGGCCACCCGCTCGGCCAGTTCGTCGGGGCTGCCGCTGGTGTCGTCCACGCCGAGCATGCGGGCGGCGGCCGGGTTGACGTAGCGCGGGCGCGCATCCGCGCCGGCCACGACGATGCCTTCGCCCAGGGCGTTGGCGATCAGGCGGTTGACCTCGGCCTGCAGCTGCGCCTGCGCGCGGCTGCGGCGCGCAGCGGCGGCCTCGCCGGCCAGGCGGGCGGTCAGGTGGCTGGCCAGCAGCGCCACCACCAGCAGCCCGGTGCCGGTGACGGCGGCCTGCAGCCAGGCCGCGTTGCCGGCGGCCGGCTCCAGCTGCCAGGCGCGCGCCAGCAGCATCAGGGTGGCGGCCGAGGCCGTGCCCAGCGCCAGCAGGCGCGGGCCCAGCACCGCCGCCAGCAGCACCGGCCAGACGAACAGCGGCGTGAAGTTGAGCCCGCCGGGCGCGAACGCCTCCAGCAACCCGAAGACCAGCAGGTCGGCCCAGACCGTGACCAGCCAGCGGGCCGAGCCGGCCGCGGCGCCGGCCGCCGGCGGTGGCAGCGACAGCCCCAGGCCGGCCAGCGCGGCAAAGCCGACGCACAGCGCGACGACCCACGACGGGGTCTGGCCGGCCAGCCAGCCCAGCCCCTCCAGCCCCAGCAGCGCCAGCGCCACCGCCAGGCGCGCCGTCATCAGCGGACGCCACAGGCGCCGCGCCGTGGCGGTCTCGGCTTCCGCCGTGGCGGCGGGGGTGCCGATCGGCCACGAGGGACGGTAGCGCGCCGCCGTCTCAGCCTTCCGCCAGTCGCCGGTGTTCATCGCTGCAATACGGCCCCAAGCGACCGCGCACGGCGTCGCCGGCCGGCAGGTGCAGCCCGCAGTGGCGGCAGCGCACCATCGGCTGCGGGGCCGCAGGGCCGGTCGGGGGGGCGGTGGGCGGCCGTTGCCGCGGCACGCGCTGCTGGCGCCACCACAGCCAGCCCAGCACCACCACCGCCAGCACGAGCAGCCATTTCAGCAGCGGTTGCATCGGGGGTGCTCCTCACATGGCGCGGCGCAGGATGACCTCGAGCACGAAGTGCGACCCCACGTAGCCCAGCAGCAGCAGGGCGCCGGCCGCGTAGAGCATGCGTACCGCCAGGCGGCCGCGCCAGCCCCAGCGCCAGCGGCCCCACAGCAGCACCGCCAGCACCGCCCACGACAACGCGGTGAAGACGGTCTTGTGCGTGATCCAGCGCGCCGTCGGTGCCAGCAGGGTCGCGAACGTCCAGCCGGCGATCAGCGTCAGCGTCAGCAGCGCGAACGCCGCCGCCACGAAGCGGAACGTGAGCCGCTCCAGTGCCAGCAGCGGCAGCGCGGTGGGCTGCATGCCGCCGGCGCGGATGGCCGCTTCGGTGCGCTGCATCATCCAGCCGTGCGCCACCGCCGCGCCGAGCAGCCCGTACGAGGCAAAGCCCAGCGCCCAGTGCAGCGGCAGCCACGGGGAGGCCAGCGACGGGTAGGCCGTGCCGGGAAACAGCAGCGCCAGCAGCACCGCCGCCGCGCCCAGGCCGGCCAGCGTCCAGCGCGTGCCCAGCTGGGGGTAGAGCTGCGTTTCCACCGCGTAGACGGCCAGCACCAGCCACGCCGTCACCGAAAGCGTCGGCGCGAAGCCGAAGCGCACCGGCACCGAGCCGAAGGTGGCCGCCAGCGCCAGCGCGTGCAGCGCCAGCGTCGCCCACACCAGCCCCGTGACGGCCGCGCGGCCCAGCCGCGCCGCGCCCAGCGCCAGCGCCGCGTAGCCGGCCGCCGCGCCCAACGCCGGCACCACCGTCCACCAGGGGCTCGCCGATACAATCATCCGCCTAGTGTAACGAAGGCCCGCCATGGCATCCGCGCTCACCGAGAAACTGTCGCGCCTGGTCAAGCAGATCCGCGGCCAGGCCCGCATCACCGAGGCCAACGTGCAGGACATGCTGCGCGAGGTGCGCCTGGCGCTGCTGGAGGCCGACGTGGCGCTGCCGGTGGTGCGCGACTTCATCGCCCGCGTCAAGGACAAGGCGCTGGGGCAGGAGGTGGTGGGCTCGCTCACGCCGGGTCAGGCGCTGGTCGGCATCATCCACCGGGAGCTGGCCGCCACGATGGGCGAGGGCGTGGCCGACGTCAATCTGGCCACCCAGCCGCCGGCGGTGATCCTGATGGCCGGCCTGCAGGGCGCGGGCAAGACGACCACCACCGCCAAGCTGGCCAAGTGGCTGATCGAGCGGCGCAAGAAGAAGGTGCTCACCGTCAGCGGCGACGTCTACCGTCCGGCGGCGATCGAGCAGTTGCGCACGGTGACGAAGCAGGCCGGGGCGGAGTGGTTTCCCAGCTCGCCGGAGCAGAAGCCGCTGGACATCGCGCGCGCGGCGCTGGACCATGCGCGCAAGCACTACTTCGACGTGCTGATCGTCGACACGGCGGGGCGCCTGGCGATCGACGAGGCGATGATGCAGGAGATCCGTGCCCTGCATGCCGAGCTCAAGCCGGTCGAGACGCTGTTCGTCGTCGACGCGATGCAGGGGCAGGACGCGGTCAACACGGCGCGCGCGTTCAAGGAGGCGCTGCCGCTGACCGGCATCGTGCTGACCAAGCTCGACGGCGACTCGCGCGGCGGGGCGGCGCTGTCGGTGCGCGCCGTCACCGGCGCGCCGATCAAGTTCGCCGGCGTCAGCGAAAAGCTCGACGGGTTGGAGCTGTTCGATGCCGAGCGCCACGCCGGGCGCATCCTCGGCATGGGCGACATCGTCGCGCTGGTGGAGCAGGTCACCGCCGGCGTCGACCTGCAGCAGGCGCAGAAGCTCGCCGCCAAGGTCAAGAGCGGCGGCTTCGATCTGGAGGACTTCCTCGAGCAGATCCGCCAGATGAGGAAGATGGGGGGGCTCTCGAGCCTCCTGGACAAGCTGCCGACGCAACTGGCGGCCAAGGCGGGCGAGGCCGATCTCGACCGCGCCGAGCGCGACATCCGCCGCAAGGAGGGCATCATCTGCGCGATGACGCCCGAGGAGCGGCGCCACCCCGAGATCATCAAGGCCAGCCGCAAGCGCCGCATCGCCGCCGGCGCCGGCGTGCACGTGCAGGAGGTCAACCGCCTGCTCAAGGAGTTCGAGCAGATGCAGGCGATGATGAAAAAGATGAAGGGCGGCGGCCTGATGAAGATGATGAAGCGCCTGGGCGGGCTGAAGGGGCTGCCAGGCCTGCCCGGACTGCCGGGGCGCTGACCGGCGCACGCCCCGCTGCCTTGACGCAACGCAAGCGGGCCGCGGCGCAGGCGGCGTACGATGGCGGGCGTGATGGTGCTGGAGCTTGCCCTGACGGCGCTGGCGCTGGCTGCGGCCTTGGCCGTGCGGCCGTGGCGGCTGTTGCGCGGACCGCTGCTGTCGCCGACGCTGGCGGCGGTGGTGCTGTTGCCGTGGTTCTGGCTGCTGCCGCAGAAGCTGCCCAGCGGCATGGCGGTGCAGTTCTCGGGGGCCAGCCTGCTGGTGCTGATGCTGGGCTGGCCGCTGGCGGTGCCGGTGCTGGCGCTGGTGGCGCTGCTGGTCTGGCTGCTGGGGCAGGCGGGCTGGGAGGCGGTGCTGTCGCAGTGGGTCTGGGTCGGGCTGGTGCCGGCGACGCTGGCGCTGCTGATCGGCTGGGCGCTGCGGCGCTGGCTGCCGCCCAACGTGTTCATCTACACGCTGGGGCGCGGCTTCCTCGGCACCGCGGTGGCGCTGTTCGCCTCCGGCGCGCTGTACGAGGGCATCCACCACCTGATGGAAGGCGTCACCGTGCACGAGGCGCTGGTGGCGCGCTGGCTGATGGCCTGGGGCGACGCCTTCCTGACCGGGCTGTTCGCGGCGGTGTTCGTGGCGTTTGCCCCGCAGTGGCTGGCCACCTGGTCCGACGAGCGCTACCTGCGCCCGCCGCCCAAGGCGTGACGCGGCTGCGCGTGCGCGGGCGACGTCCGGCCCCTACAATGGCCCGCATGAATGCCAAGGTTGGCTGGGACGGTCTCGATCCGCGCGATCGGGCTGTCATCCTCGGATTGCTGATGCCGGTGGCGCGCCGCCACGGGGCGCAAGTGCGCCTGTTCGGCTCGCGGGCGCGCGGGGACGCGCGCCCGCAGTCGGATATCGACCTCGCCCTGTGCGCGGGGAATCCGTTGCCGGCGGATGAGCTGGCCGCCCTGCGCGAGGCGCTGGAAGCTTCCAGCGTTCCGTTCCGCATCGATTTGGTGGACCATGCGCGTGCCGGCCCGGCGCTGCGGCAGGCGATCGAGCGCGAGGGCGTCCCATGGACCGGCTGACGCGGCGGCTGGAGGTCGCCGACCGGGCCCTGGCGACGCTGGAGGAGCTGGCCGCCGAGCCGTTCTCGCCGCTCCTGCGGGACGCCTCCATCCAGCGTTTCGAATACACCTTCGAGGCGGTCTGGAAGGCGGCGCAGGCCGTGCTGCAGCAGCATTTCGGTGTCGAGCTGGCTTCGCCGAAGCCGGTGGTGCGGGCCTGTTTCGAAAACGGCCTGCTGACCGAGGAGGAGGCGCGGCAGGCGCTGGCCATGGTGGATCATCGCAACCTGACGGCGCACACCTACGACGAGGCGCTGGCCGAGGCCATCTTCTCCGCGCTGCCCGGCTATCGCGTCTTGCTGCGGCGCTGGCTGCAGCGGCTGGCGCAGGCCGGCGTTCAATCCCGCTCGTAGGTCACGAAGGCAAACGGCAGCCCGTCGGCGCTGACGTGCGGCTCGCGCGCCGTCTCGCGCCAGCCGGGCCCCAGCACCGGGGCGAAGGCGTCGCCGTCGAAGGCGCGCGCGATCTCGGTGACGATGGCGCGGCGCGCCAGCGGCTCGGCTTGGGCATAGACCTGCGCGCCGCCGATCACCCACACCTCCGCAGGCGGCTGCCCGTCCGGCCCGCGCAGCGCGCGGCAGTGCGCCAGCGCCGCCTCGAGGCTTTCCACCGGCACCGCGCCGGCGGCGGCCAGCTCCGCCGCGCGCGCCGCGTCGCGCGTCAGCACCAGGTTGACGCGCCCGGGCAGCGGGCGAAAGCGCGGCGGCAGCGACGCCCACGTCGTGCGCCCCATGATGACCGGGCAGCCCTGCGTGAGGCGGCGGAAGTGCGCCAGATCCTCCGGCAGGTGCCACGGCAGGGCGGGGTGGCCGTCGCGGGTGCAGCCGATGACGCCGTTGGCGGCGCGGGCGAGGATCAGGTTCAGTCGCATGGTGGGCGGCGTGCGCGTTCAGGTTCGAAATGGCGCCAGCGCCGCGACGGCCGCCGCCTTGAGCAGCAGGGCGTCCACGCCCACGGCAACGAAGCAGGCGCCGGCCTGCAGCCAGCGCCGTGCCGCTTCGGGCTGGGGGGCGATGATGCCGGCGGCCTTGCCCGCTGCACGGATGCGGGCGATGCCTTGGGCGATGGCCGCCTGCACCTCGGGATGGTCCGGCTGGCCGGGGTGACCCATGCTCGCACTCAGATCCGCCGGGCCGATGAAGACGCCATCCACGCCGGGGGTGGCGGCGATCGCGTCCAGGTGGTGCAGGGCCTGCGCCGTCTCGGCCTGCACCAGCACGCAGATCTGCTCGTTGGCCTCGTGCACATAGGCGGGGTAGGCCTGCCAGCGCGAAGCCCGCGCCAGCGCGCTGCCCGTGCCGCGCACGCCCCGCGGCGGGTACAGGGCCGCCCGCACGACCTGGGCGGCTTGCTCCGGGGTATCGACCATGGGCACCAGCAGCGTCTGCGCGCCGATGTCCAGATACTGTTTGATCAGGGTGGTGCCGACGTCACCCGTGCCGATCGGCACGCGCACCACGGGGTGGGGCGCGGCACGCCCCGGGGGCAGGGCCGCGCTGCCGCTGGCGATGGCCTGAAGCTGCGCCAGCGTACGGCGCAGATCGTTGGGGGCATGCTCGCCGTCGATCAGCAGCCAGTCGTACCCGACGCCCGCCAGCAGTTCGGCGCTGTAGGGGTCGGCCAGGCCCAGCCACAGCCCGATCTGCGGCTGTCCAGCGGCCAGGGCCTGCTTGAAGGCGTTGCGCGGTGTGTGCATCCGGGCAGCATACCGCAGCCGGGGCGGCCCGGCGGCCGGTGACCGTGCGCGCTTGGGCGCCTTCGCGTGCCCCACAATGGGGCCATGAACGATTGGCTCGACCGGCTGGGCCTGCGCCTGCCCATCATCCAGGCGCCGATGGCGGGTTCGCAGGGCAGCGACCTGGCGCTGGCGGTCACGGCGGCGGGGGGCTTGGGCTCCTTGCCGGCGGCGACGCTGTCGCCCGATGCACTGCGCGCGGAACTGCGGCGGCTGCGCGACGGGGCGCGCGGGCCGTGGGCGGTGAACTTCTTTTGCCACGCGCCGCCCGGGCACGATGCGGCGCGCGAGGCCGCGTGGATGGCGCGGCTGGCACCGCACTACCGTGCCGCGGGGCTGACCCCGCCCACAGGCCCGGCGGTGGCCGCGCGGGCGCCGTTCGACGCCGCGGTGGCGGAGCTGGTGGCCCCTTACCGGCCGCCGGTGGTGAGCTTTCACTTCGGCCTGCCGGCGCCGGATCTGTTGGCCCGGGTCAAGTCGTGGGGCGCGGTGGTGCTGTCGTCGGCCACCACGGTGGAGGAGGCCCGCTGGCTGGAGACGCACGGTGCCGACGCCATCATCGCCCAGGGGCTGGAGGCGGGTGGCCACCGCGGCATGTTCCTGACCGACGACCTGTCAACGCAGCTGGGGACGCTGGCGCTGCTGCCACAGGTGGTGCGGGCCGTGCGGGTGCCGGTCATCGCCGCGGGCGGGATCGCAGACGCTGCCGGGGTGGCGGCGGCGCGGGCGCTGGGCGCGGCCGCGGTGCAGGTCGGCACCGCCTACCTGCTGTGCCCGGAGGCCTCGCCCCATCCCCTGCACCGCGCCGCGCTGCAGGGGCCGGGCGCGGCGCAGACGGCGCTGACCAACGTCTTCACCGGCCGGCCGGCGCGCGGCATCGTCAACCGCGCGATGCGCGCGCTCGCCGACGGCGCGGTGGGCTGGTGCGCCGATGCGCCGGCCTTCCCGCTCGCCGCTCATGGGCTGGCACCGCTGCGCGCACAGGCCGAGGCGGCCGGGCGCGACGACTGGACGCCGCTGTGGGCGGGGCAGGCGGCGCCGCTGTGCCGCCCGCAGCCCGCGGCGGATCTGACCCGGGCCCTCGCCGCGGGCTGGGCCTCGTAGAATGAATGGTTTGCTCCACGCTTCCCGACCGACATGAGCCAAGCCGCCGACCGACCGTTCCTTTCCGTCGCCGACATCCGGCGCACGTTCCTGGACTTCTTTGCCCGGCGCGGGCACACGGTGGTGCCGTCCAGCCCGCTGATTCCGGGCAACGACCCGACGCTGATGTTCACCAACTCCGGGATGGTGCAGTTCAAGGACGTGTTCCTCGGCACCGACAAGCGCCCCTACGTGCGGGCGGCCTCGGTGCAGGCCTGCCTGCGCGCCGGCGGCAAGCACAACGACCTGGAAAACGTCGGCTACACCGCGCGCCACCACACCTTCTTCGAGATGCTGGGCAACTGGTCGTTCGGCGACTACTTCAAGCGCGAAAGCCTGAAGTGGTCGTGGGAGCTGCTGACCGAGGTGTTCCGGCTGCCGCCCGAGCGTCTCTGGGCCACCGTCTACCACGAGGACGACGAGTCCTACGACATCTGGACCAAGGAGATCGGCCTGCCGCCCGAGCGCGTCGTGCGCATCGGCGACAACAAGGGCGGCAAGTACCAGAGCGACAACTTCTGGATGATGGCCGACACCGGCCCGTGCGGCCCGTGCTCGGAGATCTTCTACGACCACGGCCCCGAGGTGGCCGGCGGCCCGCCCGGCAGCGCGGAGGCCGACGGCGACCGCTACATCGAGATCTGGAACAACGTGTTCATGCAGTTCGACATGCAGCCGGACGGCTCGGTGCGGCCGCTGCCGGCGCCGTGCGTGGACACCGGCATGGGGCTGGAGCGCATCGCCGCGATCCTGCAGGGCGTGCACAGCAACTACGAGATCGATCTCTTCCGCGCGTTGATCGCCGCCGCGGCGCGCGAGACCGGCGCCACCGACCTCACGAGCCCCAGCCTGCGCGTCATCGCCGACCACATCCGCGCCACCGCCTTCCTGGTGGCCGATGGCGTCATCCCCGGCAACGAGGGGCGCGGCTACGTGCAGCGACGCATCATCCGCCGCGCCATCCGCCACGGCTACAAGCTCGGGTGCAAGGCGCCGTTCTTCCACCGGCTGGTGCCGGACCTGGTGGCGCAGATGGGCGAGGCGTACCCCAACCTGGCGGCGCAGCAGCCGCGCATCATGGAGGTGCTGCGCGCCGAGGAGGAGCGCTTTTACGAGACGCTGGAGAACGGCATGGCGATCCTGGACGCGGCGCTGGCCGGCGGCCAGGGGGTGCTCGAGGGCGAGGTCGCCTTCAAGCTGCACGACACCTACGGCTTTCCGCTCGACCTGACGCAGGACGTCTGCCGCGAGCGCGGCGTGGCGGTCGATCTCGAGGGCTTCGAAGCCGCGATGCAGTGCCAGAAGGAGCAGGCGCGCGCGGCGGGCAAGTTCCGCATGGAGCGGGTGCTCGACTACGCCGGCCCGGACAACCGCTTCGTCGGCTACGAGCACCTGCGTGCGCAAGGCAAGGTGGTGGCGCTCTACCACGAGGGCACGCCGGTCGCTGAGCTCAAGGCCGGCCAGCGCGGCATCGTGGTGCTGGACGAAACGCCTTTCTATGCCGAAAGCGGCGGCCAGGTGGGCGACCGCGGCGTGCTGGAAAGCGGCTCGATGCGCTTCGAGGTGCACGACACGCAGAAAATCAAGGCCGGCGTGCACGGCCATCACGGCGTGGTGGCGCAGGGCGTCATCGCCGTGGGCGACCACGTCACCGCGCAGGTCGACGGGCAGCGCCGCGCCGCCACGATGCGCCACCACTCCGCCACCCACCTGCTGCACAAGGCGCTGCGCGAGGTGCTGGGCGAGCACGTGCAGCAGAAAGGCTCGCTGGTCGACCATGAGCGCACGCGCTTCGACTTCTCGCACCACGCGCCGCTGACGCCGCAGGAGATCGCCGCCATCGAGGCGCGCGTCAACGCCGAGATCCTGGCCAACGCCGCCACGCAGGCGCGCGTGATGCCGCTGGAGCAGGCCAAGGCGCTGGGCGCGATGATGCTGTTCGGCGAGAAGTACGGCGAGACGGTGCGGGTGCTGGACATCGGCTCCAGCCGCGAGCTGTGCGGCGGCACGCACGTGGCGCGCACCGGCGACATCGGGCTGTTCAAGATCGTCGCCGAAAGCGGCGTGGCCGCCGGCATCCGCCGCGTCGAGGCCGTGGCCGGCGAGCGGGCGCTGGCCTACCTGCAGCAGCTGGAGGCGCAGGTGGCCGCCGCCGCGGCGGCGCTGAAGGCGCCGGTGCCGGAGCTGGTGGCGCGCATCGAGCAGACGCAGCAGCGCGTGCGCGAGCTGGAGAAGACCGTCGAGGCGCTGAAGGGCAAGCTGGCCGGCGCGCAGGCCGACGAGCTGGCCGCGCAGGCGGTGGCGGTGGGGGATGTGCGCGTGCTGGCGGCGCGGCTGGATGGGGCCGACGCCAAAGTGCTGCGCGAGGCGGTCGATCGCTTGAAAACCAAGCTGGGCCGCGGGGTGGTGGTGCTGGCCAGCGTCGAGGGCGGCAAGGTGCAGCTGTGCGCCGGCGTGACGCCGGATCTGGTGGCGCGGGGCCTCAAGGCCGGCGAGCTGGTCGGGGCGCTGGCGGCGCGGGTCGGCGGCAAGGGCGGCGGCAAGCCCGATCTGGCGATGGCCGGCGGCAGCGACGCCGCCGCGCTGCCGGCGGCGCTGGATGGCGTGGCAGGCTGGGTGCAGGCGCGCCTCGGCCTCGCTCAGACGGCCTGACCGGTGTCCCCGGGCGGCGCCGGGGCGGGTGAAGCCGGCGTCGTCGCGGGCGACTGCGGCGGCTGCGCGCGCATGTGCTCGACGAAGCGTCGCGCCGCCAGCGACAGGCGGCGGTCGCGCCGCCACACCAGCATCCAGCGCCGCTGGATCGGCGTGCCGGCCATCGGCACGATGGCCACGCCGTCGCGCGCCGGGTCGTCGGCCAGCGCGTGGCGCGACAGGAATGCCACCCCGAGCCCGGCGGCCACCGCGTGCTTGATGGCCTCGTTGCTGCCGAGCGTGGCGCGGATCTGCGGCTGGCGCCCCTGCGCGCGCAGCCACTCCTCGGTGGCCAGCCGCGTGCCGGAGCCCGGTTCGCGCAGCAGCAGTGGCGCGCCGTCCAGCAGCCGCCGCGGCACGCGCGCCAGCCGCGTCCACGGGTGATCGACCGGCGCGATCAGCACCAGCGGGTTGTCCATCAGCGGCACGCCTTCCAGCGGCGGCTGCTCCGGCGGCATCATCATCACCGCCAGCTCGATGGCCTCCTCGCGCAGGCGGCGCACCACGGCGTCGCGGTTGTCCACCGCCAGCTCGATCTCGATGCCCGGGTGCTCGGTGGTGTAGCGGTGCAGCCACTGGGCGATGAAGTACTCGGTGGTGGTGACGCCGGCGATGCGCAGCACGCCGCGCTCCAGCCCGTGCAGCGCCTGCAGCTCGTCCTCGAAGCGCTGCCAGCGCGCGAACATGTCCAGCGCCGCCGCGCGCAGCAGCTGCGCCGCCTCGGTCGGGCGGATGCCGCGGCCGGCCGGCTCCACCAGCACCGCGTCCAGCGCCTGCTGCAGCTCGTGGATCTGGGCCGAGACGGTCGGCTGCGTCAGGTGCAGCTCCTGCGCCGCGCGCGTGATCGAGCCGAGCCGCACCACCGCCTCCAGCGTGCGCAGCTGGTGAAAGGTGGCGCGCGGGGGGCGGATGGTTTTCATTGATGAAATCCTATGTAAAAAATAGAAATGCATGATTTGAATTCAATGCAATGATGGGGCACACTGAGGAGGTTGTCAACGCCATGGAAAAGGTTTCGACGATGAGCGAACTCGTCCCCATCACCGTCGCGCGCGGCGACGGCATCGGCCCCGAGATCATGGACGCCACGCTGCGCGTGCTGCAGGCCGCCGGCGCGCGCATCGCGCCCGAATTCATCGAGATTGGCGAGCAGCAGTACCTGGCCGGCCACAGCTCTGGCATCGCGCCGCAGGCCTGGGACAGCCTGCGCCGCACCCGCGTCTTCCTCAAAGGCCCGATCACCACGCCGCAGGGCGGCGGCTACAAGAGCCTCAACGTCACCATCCGCAAGACGCTGGGCCTGTACGCCAACGTGCGCCCGTGCGTGAGCTACGCGCCGTTCGTGCGCACGCTGCACCCGAAGATGAACCTGGTCATCGTGCGCGAGAACGAAGAAGACCTCTACGCCGGCATCGAGCACCGCCAGACCGACGAGGTGTTCCAATGCCTCAAGCTCATCACCCGCCCGGGCTGCGAGAAGATCGTGCGCTACGCCTTCGAGTACGCGCGCCGCCACGGCCGCCGCAAGGTGACCTGCATGACCAAGGACAACATCATGAAGATGACCGATGGGCTGTTCCATCGCGTCTTCGACGAGATCGCGTCCGACTACCCCGAGATCGAGACCGAGCACCTGATCATCGACATCGGCGCGGCGCGGCTGGCCACGCGGCCGGAGCGCTTCGACGTCATCGTCACCCCCAACCTCTACGGTGACATCCTGTCCGACATTGCCGCGGAGCTGACCGGCTCGGTGGGGCTGGCGCCCAGCGCCAACATCGGCGACCACGTGGCGATGTTCGAAGCCATCCACGGCAGCGCCCCGGACATCGCCGGCAAGGGCATCGCCAATCCGTCCGGCCTGCTGCTGGCCGCGGTGCTGATGCTGGTGCACATCGGCCAGCCGGCGGTGGCCGAGACGATCCACAACGCCTGGCTGCGCACGATCGAGGACGGCGTGCACACCGCCGAGCTGCACGGCACGTTGTCGATCGGCCGGCCGTTCGGCAGCATGGACTTCGCCGACGCGGTGATCGAGCGGCTCGGCCAGCGGCCCGAGAAGCTCGCCCCGGTGAGCTACGGCGACGCGCCGGCCGCCGCGCCGCGCGCTCCGCTGCCGCGCGCGCCGCAGGCGCGGCCGCGCGCGGCCAAGGCGTTGGTGGGGGTGGACGTGTTCGTGCACGCCGCCGGCGTCAGTGCCGATTTTCTGGCTGGCCAGCTGGTCGCGCTGACGGTGCCGCCGCTCCACCTTCAGATGATCACCAACCGCGGCGTCAAGGTCTGGCCCGGCGGCTTTCCGGAGACCTTCTGCACCGACCACTGGCGCTGCCGCTTCGTCGGCCCGGACGGCAGCCCGATCACGCACGCCGACATCCTGGCGCTGCTGCAGGCGCTGGTGGCGCGCGGCATCGACGTCATCAAGACCGAAAACCTCTGCACCTTCGACGGCGAGCGCGGCTACGCGCTTGGTCAGGGGCAGTGAGGCGGCGGGGCCAGCGCGCGTCGGCTCTCGAAGCGGCGCCGCTGGCCGGTCAGCGGGTCGTCGAACGCGATGGCGCGCGCCAGCAGGCGCAGCGGTTCGGCGTGGTCGTCCGGGTCGTCGGGTCCGCGGCGCACCGTGGGATAGAACGGGTCGCCCAGGATGGGCAGGCCCAGCGCCGCCATGTGCACGCGCAGCTGGTGGCGCTTGCCGGTGAGTGGCCGCAGCCGCCAGCGCGCCCAGCGGCCGTCCGGGCCGAGCCGCTCGATCGGCTCGATCCAGGTCTCGCTGTTGGGCGGCAGTCCCTCCTCGGCGGTGGCCTCGCGCATGCGGAAGAAGGCGGCCTCGTCCTCGCGCAGGTGGCTGAGGCGCCGCTGCGGCCACGGCAGGTCGCCGCGCCACGGCGCGATCGCCTCGTATTCCTTGTCGATGCGACGCTCGCGGAACAGTCGCTGGTAGGCGTCCCGTTCGCTGGCGCGCACGCTGAACAGCACCAGCCCGGCGGTGTCGCGGTCGATGCGATGCAGCGGGCTGAGTTCGGGCAGGCCCAGCGCCGCCTTCAGCCGCACCAGCAGCGACTGGCGCACGTAGCGCCCGCCCGGCGTGACGGGCACGAAGTGCGGCTTGTCGATCACCAGCAGGTGGTCGTCGCGGAAGACGATCGGGGCTTCGAACGGAACCGGCGCCTCATCGGGCACGTCCCGCCAGTAGTGGATGCGCTGGCCGTGCAGGTAGGGGCTGTGCTCGTCCAGCGGCTGCCCCTCTTGGTCCAGCACTTCGCCGCGGCGCAGGCGCGCGCGCCAGACCTCGCGCGGCACGTGCGGCATGCGCTCGGCCAGGCAGTCCAGCAGCGTCGGCCAAGGGCAGTGGCGCAGCCGCGGCAGCGCCAGGCAGCTGGGACTGACGCCATCGCGCAACGGGATGGCAGGGGGACGGGGCGGGCGGGCCATCAGGTCGCCCAGGGTTCGCGCCCCGGCACGCGCGCGCGCAGCCGCAGGTCGTCGCCGACCGGGGTGGCGTCGACGAAGCGCAGCGCCACGCCATCCTCCAGCCGCGCCAGCGGCGGCAGCGCCGCCAGCGGCTCGCCGGGGCCCAGCAGCCGTGGTGCCAGGTACAGCAGCAGCTCGTCGACCAGGCCGGCGCGCCACCACGAGGCGTTGAGCTTGGCGCCGGCCTCGACGTGCAGCTCGTTGACCTCGCGCGCGGCCAGATCGGCCAGCACCGCGGCCAGATCGACCTTCGGGGGACCGCCGGCCACCTTCGGGGGGCCGGGCAAGTCGACGAGGGTGACGCCCAGCGCCTGCAGCGCCCGGCGCCGGGCCTGCGCCGCCTCGCGCGCGGCCTCGTCCTGCGCGGTGTAGAGCAGCACCGCCCCGGGCGGCTGCAGGATGCGCGCCGCCGGGTCGATCTCCAGCGCCGAATCCAGCACCACGCGCAGCGGCTGGCGCGCGGTGGGCACCAGGCGCACGTCCAGCCGCGGATCGTCGGCGCGCACGGTGCCGATGCCGGTCAGCAGCGCGCCGGCGCGGCGCCGCCAGGCGTGGCCGTCGGCGCGTGCGGCTGCGCCGGTGATCCACTGGCTCGTGCCGTTGGCCAGCGCCGTGGTGCCGTCCAGCGACGCCGCCACCTTCATGCGCACCCACGGGCGGCCGCGCACCATGCGGCTCCAGAAGCCGATGTTGAGCTCGCGCGTGGCCAGCGCCGCCGGGTGGTCGGGGCCGAGCACGTCCACCCGCACGCCGGCGGCGCGCAGCCGCTCGACGCCGCGGCCGGCCACGCGCGGGTTGGGGTCGACGGCGGCCACCACCACGCGCGCCACGCCCGCGGCCAGCAGCGCGTCGCAGCACGGCGGCGTGCGGCCGTGGTGGCTGCACGGCTCCAGCGTCACCCAGGCGGTGGCGCCGCGCGGGTCGGCGCCGGCGGCCTGCGCGGCGCGCAGGGCCATGACCTCGGCGTGCGGCCCGCCGGCTTGCTGCGTGTGCCCGTCAAAGGCGCGTCCGTCGGGCAGGACCAGGCGGCAGGCCACGCGCGGGTTGGGCTCGGACAGGCCGACGGCGCGCTGCGCCAGCGCGTGCAGCTCGGCCCACAGCGCGGCCTCATCCATCGCGGCGGCGGAAGATCAGATCCCACACGCCGTGGCCGAGCCGCAGGCCGCGCTGCTCGAACTTGGTCGGCGGGCGGTAGTCGGGCCGCGGCGCGTAGCCGCCCAGCGCCGGGTCGGAGCTGGCGTTGGCCAGCCGCGGCTCGGCCGACAGCACCTCCAGCATCTGCTCGGCGTACGGTTGCCAGTCGGTGGCGCAGTGCACGTAGCCGCCGGGCTTGAGGCGGCTCGTCAGCAGCGCGACGAACGGCGGCTGGATCAGGCGGCGCTTGTGGTGGCGCTTTTTGTGCCACGGGTCGGGGAAGAAGATGTGCACCCCGTCGAGCTGGTCGGGCGCGATCATGTGCTGCAACACTTCCACCGCGTCGTGCTGCACGATGCGCACGTTGGTCAGCGCGAGCTCCTCGATGCGCTTGAGCAGCGCGCCGACGCCGGGCTCGTGCACCTCGCAGCCGAGGAAGTCCTCCTCGGGGCGGCTGCGGGCGATCTGGGCGGTGGCCTCGCCCATGCCGAAGCCGATCTCCAGGATCAGCGGCGCGCGCCGGCCGAACACGGCGGCCGGATCGAGCGGCTGCGCGGCGTACGGCAGCACGAAGCGCGGCCCGAGCTCGGCCAGCGCGCGCGCCTGGCCGCGGGTGGTGCGGCCGGCGCGGCGCACGAAGCTGCGCACGGTCTTCGGATGGGCGACGCCGGGCGGCGCGGCCGGCGTGTCGGAGACGGGTTGGGTATCGGTCACGGCCCGGATTGTAGGGACCGGCCGCCATCCCCCGCCGCGGCGCCGGGCGCCCAGCGCGTGCGCCAGGCCGCGGTCCACCCCGCCAGCGCCGCGTGCAGCGCGCCGGCCGGCGGCGGCAGCCCCAGCACCGCGGCGGCCGCGGCCAGCGCCGCCAGCGGATCGCGCAGGTCCAGCGGCTGCGCGCCGTTCTGCTTGGAGAGCTTCTCTCCGTTGGCGCCGCGCACCAGCGGCGTGTGCAGGTAGCGCGGCGTCGGCACGCCCAGCGCCCGTTGCAGCACGATCTGGCGCGGCGTGTTGTCGGCGAGGTCCTCGCCGCGCACGACGTCGCTGATGCCCTGTGCCGCGTCATCGACCACCACGGCGAGCTGATAGGCCCACAGCCCGTCGGCGCGCTTGAGCACGAAGTCGCCCACCGCGGCCTCGACGTCCTGCGCCTGCGCGCCGAGGCGCCGATCGTGCCACGCCAGCGGCACCGGCAGGCCGAGATCGGCGATGACGCGCCCGACATGCAGCCGCCAGGCGCGCGGGGCCTGTCCACGCAGGCCGCCGCGTTCCGGCCGGCAGGTGCCGGGGTAGGGCAGCGCGGCATGGCGCTGGCGCGGCACGCCGCGCGCGGCCCAGGCGGCCTCGATGGCCTGGCGCGTGCAGGCGCACGGGTACGCCCAGCCGCGCGCCACCAGCCGCTGCAGCGCCGCCTCGTAGGCCGCGCCGCGGCGCGACTGCCACTCGACCGGCTCGTCCGGCTGCAGCCCGCAGGCCGCCAGCTGCGCCAGGATCGCCTCGCCCGCGCCCGGCACGCAGCGCGGCGCATCGACGTCCTCGAGGCGCACCAGCCAGCGGCCGCCGTGCGCGCGCGCATCCAGCCAGCTGGCCAGCGCCGCCACCAGCGAGCCGGCGTGCAGCAGGCCGGTCGGCGACGGCGCGAAGCGGCCGCGGTAGCACGGGCCGGCCGGGGCGGGCGGGTCGTCGGGGCGGACCATCGCGGAGCGGTCAGCGTGCGGCGACCACCGCCAGCGCCAGCTCCAGCCCGGAGACGAAGGCGTGCTCGACGCGGTGACCCAGGCACCAGTCGCCGCACAGGCCCAGGCCCGCCGCAGCGTCCCACAGGAATGGCTCGCCCAGCGGCCGCTGCGTCTGGGCGTAGCGCCAGCGGTGCGCCACCGCCAGCGCCGGCTCGGCGCGGATGCCGGTGACGTCGGCCAGCGCGCGCCGCAGCTTGCCGGCGATGCGGTCGCCGTCGTCCTCCAGGTGCTCGGCGGACCACGCCGGGCTGGCCTGCGCCACCCAGCGCTCGGGGCCGCCGCGCTTCGGCTTGGAGGGTTCGCGCGCCACCCACGCCAGGCGCGGGTGCAGGCAGCGCGCGGCATCCCATGTCGGCCCCAGCCGCGTCGCGCCGGCCGGCCAGGCCGCCATCAGCGTCCAGCACGGCGCCACCGACACCTCCTCGCGCAGACGCGCCTGCCAGTCGGCCGCCAGGGCGCTGGTGGCCAGCAGCGCCAGCGCCTGCGGGTGCGGCAACGCCAGCAGCACGGCGTCGAACGGGCCGAGCGGGCCGGTCGGGGTGTCTGCACCGTCGGCGAACAGCAGGTGCCAGCCGTCCCGTTCACGCCGCAGCGCTTGCACCGGCGCGTTCCACCACGCCCGGGCGCCGGGGTGGTCGGCCAGCCACTGCGCCGCCCAGGCCTTGGGCAGCGCGTTCATGCCCGGCACCGGCAGCCAGCGCGTCTCGCCATCCGGCGGCAGCGCGCCGATCTGGCGGCCGTCGTCGCTGAGCACGCGCACGAAGGTGGCGCGCCATGGCGCCACCGGCGCCTGGGTGGCCTGCAGCGCGCGCTCGAAGCGCGCGTCGCGCACGGTGAAGAACTGCGCGCCGTGGTCGAAGCTGCCGGCCTCGGTGCGGCGTGTGGCCATGCGCCCGCCGGGGCCGCGGCTCTTGTCCAGCAACGTCACCTCCAACCCCGCCTGCGCCAGCGTGCGCGCGGCCGTCAGGCCCGCCATGCCGGCGCCGATCACCGCCACGCGTGCGAACGCCGCGGGGGGCCGGGGCGCCTCGGCCAGGCGCGGCTGGCGCCGCTGCGGGCGCGGCAGGTGCGGAGGCGGCGAGCTCGGGCGCGGCATGGGCGTCAATCTACCAGAGGCGCGCCGATGGCCGGCCGGTGCATCAGCAGCGCCGCGCGCGTCTGCGGGTCCTGCAGCCGCTGCAGCCACCAGGCCAGCGCCTGCCCCGGCGGGGCCGCGCCGCGGCCGCCGGCTTGCCGCCAGGCGTAGCCGACGCGGCTGACGCGCGGCGGCAGCGTCGTGCGGCACGCCACCAGGTGCCCGGCGTCCAGATACGGCTGCACCAGCGGCTGCGGCAGCCAGCCGCAGCCCAGCCCGCGCAGTTGCGCGGCCAACTTCAGCGCCAGTGTCGGCACCGTCAGCACGTCCTGCCCCGGCTGGATGCCGACGCTCAAGCCGCCGCGCCGCCCGCTGTCGGCCACCGCGACGATGCGGTGCGCGCGGATCTGCGCCGGCGTCAGCGGCTGCGGCGCACGCGCCAGCGGGTGGTGGGGGGCGACGACGAACAGGAAGGCCACCTCGCCCATGGCTTCCATCACGACGTCGCCGCCGCCGGTCTGCTCCAGCAGCACGCCCAGCGCCAGGTCGGCGTGGCCGGCCTGCAGCGCCTCCAGCGTGCCCGACAGCGTCTCGCCGCGCAGCCGCAGCCGTGTCGGCGCCGCGGTGGCGTAGAAAGCCTCGCACAGCTCCAGCAGCGTGCGCGGGCAGATCACGGCATCGGCGGCGACGGTGAGCTCGGCCTCCCAGCCGGTGGCGATGCGGCGCACGCGCTGCGCCAACGCCTCCCATTCCCGCAGCAGCTCCTGCCCACCGCGCAGCAGCTCGCCGCAGGCGGGCGTGGGCCGCGCGCGCCCGCCGCGGCGGTCGAACAGCAGCACGTCCAGTGCCTCCTCGATGCGGCGCAGGCGGTAGGTCAGGGCGCTGGGCACCAGGCCGAGCGCGCGCGCGGCCGCGGCCAGACTGCCGCAACGGGCGATCGTGGCCAGCACCTCCAGTTCGGACGGACCGAGCGCCGCGGCGCCCGTTGGGCGAGGGGATGGGGGCATTGCCGTTCAATTGATTTGAATGCGGGGCTGTCCAGCATTGCACCACGAATCGCATCCGGGCGTCTACAGTGCGGATCATCCGATCCGATACCGGAGCGAGCCGATGATGACCCTGCGTCCCGCCCGCGCACGCGGCCATGCCGACCACGGCTGGCTGCGCACGTGGCACGCCTTTTCGTTTGCCGACTACTTCGACCCGCGCCACATGGGCTGGGGCAACCTGCGCGTCCTCAACGAGGACATCGTCGCGCCGGGCACCGGCTTCGGCATGCACGGGCACCGCGACATGGAGATCGTCACCTGGGTGCTGCGGGGCGCGCTGACGCACCGCGACAGCCTGGGCCATGCCGCCACGATCCGCCCCGGCGAGGTGCAGCGCATGAGCGCCGGCCGCGGGGTGCGGCACAGCGAGGTCAACGAGGGTGCCGAGCCGGTGCACCTGCTGCAGATCTGGGTGCTGCCGCGCCAGCACGACCTCGAGCCGGCCTACGAGCAGCGCGCGGTCGATGCCGCCCTGCTGGATGGCCGTCTGCTGCCGGTGGTCGCGCCCGCCGAGGGGGGCACGCCCGCCGCCGTGGCGGGATGGTCGCCGCTGCGCTGGCAGGCGGATGCGACGCTGCGGGTCGGCCGCCTGGACGGCGCGCAGCGGCTCGTGCACGCACTGGCGCCGGCGCGGCTGGGCTACCTCCACGTCGCGCGCGGGCGGCTGCGCGTCAACGGCACGCCGCTGGAGGCCGGCGATGCCGTCTTGCTGCGCGACGAGGCCGCCGTCGAGCTCACCGGCGGGCAGCAGGCCGAAGTGCTGTTGTTCGACCTGGCGCCCTGATGCGGCGCCGTTCCCTCCCAACCGAAACGAGGAGTTCCACCATGCCCAACATCGTCGTCGTTTACCACTCGGGTTACGGTCACACCCAGCGCATGGCGCAGGCGGTGGCCGAAGGCGCCGGCGCGCAGCTGCTGGCCATCGACGCCGACGGCAACCTGCCCGACGGCGGCTGGGAGCTGCTGGATGCGGCCGACGCCATCGTCATGGGCAGCCCGACCTACATGGGCAGCGTCAGCTGGCAGTTCAAGAAGTTTGCCGACGCCTCCAGCAAGCGCTGGTTCGCGCAGGCCTGGAAGGACAAGCTGTTCGCGGGCTTCACCAACAGCGCCACGATGAACGGCGACAAGCTCTCGACGCTGCACTACCTGTTCACGCTGGCGATGCAGCACGGCGGCGTGTGGGTCGGCACCGGCATGATGCCGTCCAACACCAAGGCCGCGCAGCGCAACGACGTGAACTACGTCGGCTCCTCTGCCGGCGCGATGGCCAGCACGCCGTCGGATGCCAGCCCGGCCGAAATGCTGCCCGGCGACCTGGAGACGGCGCGCCGCTTCGGGCAGCGCATCGCCGAGGTGGCGGCGCGCTGGGCGCGCTGACACCGGCGCCGCCCCCGCCCCCGGCTGGGGGCGGCCCCTACAATGCGGGCGCATGTTCGTCCACCTGCGCCTGCACACCGAGTTCTCGATCGTCGACGGCACCACGCGGGTCGACGACGCGGTGGCCCGCGCGGCGGCCGACGGTCAGCCGGCGCTGGCCATCACCGACCTGGCCAACCTGTTCGGCGCCATCAAGTTCTACAAGGCCGCGCGCGCCGCCGGCGTCAAGCCGATCCTCGGCGCCGAGGTGTGGCTGGCCGGCCTGCCGGGCGTGCCGACGACGGCGCCCGGCGGTGCGCCCGCGCCGGTGCCGCGCGTGCTGCTGCTGGTGCAGAACCACCGTGGCTACCTCAACCTGTGCGAGCTGTTGGCGCGCGCGTGGACGCGCGGCGTGGTGCGCGAGCAGGCGCTGCTGCAGTGGGCGTGGCTGCAGGAGCTGCACGAGGGCCTGATCCTGCTGTGCGGCGCGGCCGCCGGGCCGGTGGGACAGGCGCTGCTGGCCGGCGACGAGGCGCGCGCCGAGGCGCTGGCGCGGCTGCTGGCGCAGGCCTTCCCGCGCCGCTTCTATCTCGAGCTGCAGCGCGCCGGCCGGGCGGACGACGAGCGCCACGTGCAGGCGGCCGTGCCGCTGGCGGCGCGCCTGGGGCTGCCGGTGGTGGCCACGCACCCGATCCAGTTCCTGGCGCCGGAGGACTTCGACGCCCACGAGGCGCGCGTCTGCATCGCCGAAGGCGAGATCCTGGCCAACCCGCGCCGGGTGCGCCGCTTCACGCGCGAGCAGTATTTCAAATCCGCCGCCGAGATGCAGGCGCTGTTTGCCGATGTGCCCGCCGCGTTGGCCAACGCAGTGGCCATCGCGCAGCGCTGCAGCCTGACGCTGACGCTGGGCAAGCCGCGCCTGCCGGACTTTCCGATTCCGCCGGTGGACGGGCGCCAGCTCGACACCGAGGCCTACTTCCGCCACGTCGCGCGCCAGGGGCTGGAGGAGCGCCTGGCGCAGCTCTACCCGGACGAGGCCGAGCGCGACCGCCAGCGCCCGCGCTACCTGCAGCGGCTGGACTTCGAGCTCGACACCATCGTCAAGATGGGGTTCCCGGGCTACTTCCTGATCGTGTCGGACTTCATCCAGTGGGCCAAGACGCACGGCTGCCCGGTCGGGCCGGGGCGCGGCTCCGGGGCCGGGTCGCTGGTGGCGTATGCGCTCAAGATCACCGACCTCGACCCGCTGCGCTACAACCTGCTGTTCGAGCGCTTCCTCAACCCCGAGCGGGTGTCGATGCCGGACTTCGACATCGACTTCTGCCAGGAAAACCGCGACCGCGTCATCGAGTACGTCAAGGGCAAATATGGGCGCGAGGCGGTCAGCCAGATCGCCACCTTCGGCACGATGGCGGCGCGCGCGGCGATCCGCGACGTCGGCCGCGTGCTGGACTTCGCCTACGGTTTTTGCGACGGCATCTCCAAGCTCGTGCCGAACAAGCCGGGCCTGAGCGTCACGCTGCAGTATCCGCCGAACCCCAAGCCGGAGGGTGACAAGAACCATTACGCGCTGGAGCTGGAGCCGCTGCTCGCGGAGCGCGTGCAGAAGGAGGAGGAGGTGCGCCAGCTCATCGAGCTGGCGCAGAAGCTCGAGGGCCTGACGCGCAACGTCGGCATGCACGCCGGCGGCGTGCTGATCGCGCCCGGCAAGCTGACCGACTTCTGTCCGCTCTACCAGCAGCCCGGCAGCGACGCCGCCGTGAGTCAATACGACAAGGACGACGTCGAGGCGGTCGGTCTGGTCAAGTTCGACTTCCTGGGCCTGGCGACGCTGACGATCCTGGAGCTGGCCAAGGAGTTCATCGTCGCGCGCCACCCGGACCAGCGCGACTTCGCGTTCGAGCGCATCCCGCTCGACGACGCCGCCACCTTCGAGTTGTTCCAGCAGGGGCGCACCGAGGCGGTGTTCCAGTTCGAATCGCGCGGCATGCAGGCGATGCTGCGCGACGCCAGGCCCACGCGGCTGGAGGACCTGATCGCGCTCAACGCGCTGTACCGCCCCGGGCCGATGGACCTGATCCCGAGCTTCATCGCGCGCAAGCACGGCCGCGAGCCGGTGGAGTACCCGCACCCGCTGGTGGAACCGGTGCTGGCCGAGACCTACGGCATCATGGTCTACCAGGAGCAGGTGATGCAGGTGGCGCAGGTGCTGGGCGGCTACACGCTCGGCGGCGCCGACCTGCTGCGCCGCGCCATGGGCAAGAAAAAGCCCGAGGAGATGGCCAAGCACCGCGCCATCTTCCGCGAGGGCGCGGCCAGGAACGGCATCGACCAGGCCAAGGCCGACGAGATCTTCGACCTGATGGAGAAGTTCGCCGGCTATGGCTTCAACAAGTCGCACGCCGCGGCCTACTCGCTGCTGGCCTACCACACGGCGTGGCTGAAGGTCCACTACACGGCCGAGTTCTTCTGCGCCAACATGACCATCGAGATCGACGACACCGACAAGCTCAAGGTGCTCGTCGACGATGCGCGCACGTTCGGCCTCACCTTCGAACCGCCGGACGTCAACACCGGCACCTACCGTTTCGAGCCGATCGACGACCGCCGCATCCGCTACGGCCTGGGCGCGGTCAAGGGCACCGGCCAGCAGGCCATCGAGGCCATCGTCGCCGCCCGCGCCGGGCGTGGCGCCGGCGTGCGCGCCACCAAGGCCGGACCGTTCGACAGCCTCTACGACTTCTGTGTCCGCGTCGACCGCGGCAAGGTCAACAAGCGCACCGTCGAGGCGCTCATCAAGGCCGGCGCGTTCGACACCGTCGAGCCGAACCGCGCCGCGCTGCTGGCCTCGCTCGACCAGGCGTTCGAGTGGGCCGCCACGCAGGAGGCGCATGCGGCGCAGGCCGGCCTGTTCGACCTGCTCGGCGAAGCCAGCCCGCACGCCAGCGGTGCGGAGCCGGCGCTGGCGCCCGCCGAGCCGTGGAGCGTCAAGGAGCGGCTGGCACACGAGAAGACGGCGCTGGGCTTCTACCTTTCCGGCCACCTGTTCGACGCCGTCGAGACCGAGGTGCGTCGCTTCGCCAAGGTGCGGCTGGCGGACGTGCAGGACAGCCGCGATCCCTTCGTCGTCGCCGGCATCGTCGGCGAGCTGCGCATCGTCAACGGCCAGCGCGGCAAGGTCGCCATCTTCACGCTCGACGACAAGACCGCGGTGCTGGAGGCCAGCGCCGACGAGGCGCTGATCCAGGCGCACCGCGCCCTGCTGAAGGACGACGAGCTCGTCATCGCGCAGGTCACGGCGCAGCCCGACCGCTTCTCCGGCGGCCTGCGCCTGCGCGTGCAGCAGCTGTGGGATCTGCCGGCGGCGCGCTGCCGCTTCGGCCAGCACCTGCGCGTGGTGCACGCGGGCGAGGACGTGCCCGACATCGCCGCCATCGTGCAGGCCCACCCGCCGCAGCGCGTGGTGGCCGAGGAGGGCGAGTTCACCCGGGGACTCGCGGTGCGCATCTGGCGCTGGCTGCCCACCGCGCGCGCGGAGCTGGAGCTGGACGAGCGCGCGCGCTTCTATCCGAGCGACGAGGCGCTGGCCGCGTGGCGCGCGCTGGCGCACGAAGGGCGCGCCGAGGTCGTCTACGCCGGCGGCTGAAGGCCGGCGCGTCGGTGGCGGCCCCTACAATCGGGCCATGCTCGACATCCACCTCCTGCGTCGCGACCTCGATGCCGTGGTCGCGCGGCTGCAAACCCGTCAATCCCCGCAACCGTTTCTCGACGTCGCCGCCTTCCAGCGGCTGGAGGGCGAACGCAAGGATCTGCAGGTGCGCACCGAGGAGCTGCAGGCGCGCCGCAACAGCCTGTCCAAGCGCATCGGCCAGCTCAAGGGCGCGGGCCAGCACGCCGAGGCCGAGGCCGTGATGGCCGAAGTCGCCGCCCTCAAGGGCGAGCTGGAGGCCGCCGCCGCGCGCCTGGAGCAGATCCAGGCCGAGCTGCACGCGCTGCTGCTGGCGGTGCCCAACCTGCCGCAGCCTGAGGTGCCGGTCGGCCCGGACGAGAGCGCCAACGTCGAACTGCGCCGCTGGGCGCCGCAGGGTGGCTACGGCGCCGATCCGGCGCCGCTGCCGTTTGCGCCGCGCGATCACGTGGCGCTGGGCGAGCGGCTGGGGCTGGACTTCGAGACCGCGGCCAAGCTCAGCGGCGCGCGCTTTGCGGTGCTGCGCGGTCCGATCGCGCGGCTGCACCGGGCGCTGGCCCAATTCATGCTCGACGTGCAGACCGGCGAGCACGGCTACACCGAGTGCTACACCCCCTACATCGTCACCGCCGAGACGCTGCGCGGCACCGGCCAGCTGCCCAAGTTCGAGGCCGACCTGTTCGCCGCGCGCAAGGGCGGCGCGCACGGCGACGAGGAGACCGCGCTGTACCTGATCCCGACCAGCGAGGTGACGCTGACCAACTTCGTGCGCGACACCATCCTGGCCGAGGCCGATCTGCCGATCAAGCTGACCGCGCACACGCCGTGCTTCCGCTCCGAGGCCGGGGCGGCCGGGCGCGACACGCGCGGCCTGATCCGCCAGCACCAGTTCGACAAGGTCGAGATGGTGCAGATCGTGCACCCGCAGCACAGCCACGCGGCGCTGGAGGAGATGACCGGCCACGCCGAAGCCATCCTGCAGAAGCTGGGGTTGCCGTACCGCGTGGTGCTGCTGTGCACCGGCGACATGGGGTTTGGCGCGGCGCGCACGCACGACCTGGAGGTGTGGCTGCCGGCGCAGGGCACCTACCGCGAGATCAGCTCGGTGAGCAACTGCGGCGACTTCCAGGCCCGTCGCCTGCAGGCGCGTTTCCGCAACGCGCAGGGCAAGCCGGAGCTGGTGCACACGCTCAACGGCTCGGGCCTGGCGGTGGGGCGCGCTCTGGTGGCGGTGCTGGAGAACTACCAGAACGCCGACGGCACCATCACGGTGCCGCAGGCGCTGCGGCCGTACCTCGGCGGCGCCGAGCGGCTTTGAACGCACCGGCCGGATCCGCGTGTGGCGATGTCGGCAGTGCGGGACGTTCGCTTCACCGACCACGCCCGGGCGCGGATGCGGGAGCGGGCCATCGCCGAGCATGCGGTTCTTGACACGATCGCGCGGCCTGCACGGACGTTGGTTCTGGCCGACGGGCGCCTCGAGTTCCAGGGATGGGTGTCCAGGGGGGATCGCCGGCTCCTGTTGCGCGTGATCGCCGACGATGATAGAACGGTGCTCACCGTGGTCACGGTGCTGGCCACCAGCAAGATTGCCAAGTACGGAGCCCCAACATGAAGGTGGAGTTCGATCCGCAGGCCGACGCCTTGTACATCCGCCTGCGCGAGGGCGAAGTGGCTGACAGCGACGAAGTTCGCCCCGGCGTCATTTTCGATCTCGACGCCGAGGGGCGCGTGCTGGGCATCGAAATGCTGGATGTCAGCACGCGCACCGACAACCCGCGCGAGTTGGCGTTTGCGCTCGTCGGCTGAGGTTGGCTGGAAGCGGCCTGACCGTTCGGCCTGGCCGTTTCCCCGCATTGGCAACCGCCGTCAGCGCAACCCCGCCCCGGCGGCGTCGAAGTCGCGCTGGATCAGCTCGATCTTGTAGCCGTCGGGGTCGGTGACGAAGGCGATCACGGTCGTGCCGCCCTTGACCGGGCCGGGTTCGCGCGTGATCGTGCCGCCGGCGGCGCGGATGCGCTCGCAGGCTGCGTAGACGTCGGGCACGCCGATGGCGATGTGGCCGTAGGCGGTGCCCATCTCGTACTTGTCCACGCCCCAGTTGTAGGTCAGCTCGATCTCGGCCTGACCCGGGTTGCCGCCGTCGTAGCCGAGGAAGGCCAGCGTGTACTTGTACTCGGGGTTCTCGGACGTGCGCAGCAGCTGCATGCCGAGCACGCGGGTGTAGAAGTCGATCGAGCGCTGCAGGTCACCCACCCGCAGCATGGTGTGCAGGATACGCATGGCGTCACTTTAGCGGATGCGGCCGAAGCTGGTGCGCAGCGGGTCGATGCCGCCGCCGCCCTTGGGGCGGTTCTTGTTCTTGTCGCGCCGGCCGCTGAGCGCGTCGATGCCGGTGCGCAGCGGGTCGGGCTGGCGCGCCGGCGGCGGGGCGGCGGGCTTGCGGCCGCCCTGCGGCGGGTTCGGTCGCGTCGGCGCAGTGGCCTGGCCCGGGCCGCCCTGGGCGGGGCCGGCGCCCTTGCCCTTGCCGCGCCGACGCCGGTTGCGGCTGCGCCGGCCTTCCTGGTCGATGCGCACGCGCTGCGGCGGCGTGTCCTGCTGCGGCGCCGGAGCCGCCTCCTGGGTGGCCTGCGCGCCGTCGTCCACGGAGTCGCCGTCGGCCGGCGCCGGGCCCGCCGTCGGCGGGGTCGAGGCCGGTGCGGCCTGGGCGCTGCCGCCGCGGCGCTGGCGCAGCCGCTCCTGCAGCTCGCGCCGGG